>JAKSQM010000028.1 GCA_024404115.1 Clostridia bacterium
CGCCCACGCCCACGCCCACGCCCACGCCCACGCCCACGCCCACGCCCACGCCCACGCCCACAACCACCGCCCACGCCCACGCCCACAACCACCGCCCACGCTGTCCACGCACCACGCCCCACGGGGTTCATCCCCGTGCATGCAAGGTGAACGAAATTCACACCAACACAAAACAAAAAGCCGAAGAATTTTTCTCCGACTTTTATTTTTATATAATTTTTAAAATCAACCGCCAAAATATGTTTTATAAACATAAATTATTATCAGCACCAGTGCAACTATGCCGAGAATTTTTACAATCCCCCAAATGCCACTGAAAATTCTTCTCAAAAACTCTCTTATTCTGCCGAGGAAGCCCATGCCAAGCCCCGAAGCGAGGATTTTGCCCCACTTTTCGTTGTCGCTTTCAGCTGCTTCCGCCTTGAGCCTTTTCTCTTCTGCTTTAAGTCTTTCTTTCTCCAGCTCCGCCTGACGGATTCTCTCCGCCTCTTCCAATTTTTCAAGTCTTTCACGCTCTGCCTTTGCCACATTTGCAAGGGCACCGCCGCAGTGAGGGCAGGTCATATTGCCTAAAATTTCAACATCGTTGTCGCAAAATTCACACTTAACTCTCATACTCAAAACTCCTAAATTATTCTGAAAAAATTTTATCATAATTTTCTGCAAATTTCAACAATTATTGACACATCTCTTTTATAATAGTAAAATAAAATAAAGGAGGAATTTTTATGACAGCAAAAGAACTTGGTATCTGTATGATTGCCCACAGAGGATACAGCGGAAAATACCTGATGAACACTGCACTTGCTTTTAAAAAAGCAGCGGAGCATGGCTCGCACGGTGCAGAAACAGATATAAGAATGACTAAAGACGGTGTGCTTGTTTGCAGCCATAACAGAGAGGCTGTGCTGAAAGACGGCACAGAGCTGATTGTTTCTGACTCCACATTTGAGGAGCTGACAAGCCAGCCGCTTCTTAATAAACTGACAGATGATGATGTTTATCTCTGCACTTTTAAAGAGTATGTTGAGATTATGAAAGAGAACAATATGATTTGCTTTGTGGAGCTTAAAGGCTCTTTCACAGATAGTCAGATCATTGCTGTTTTCGATGTTGTAAAAGAGATTTACGATATTAAAATGTGCTCACTTCAATCATTTGATTTTGATAATCTTGTGAGAATCCATAAGCTTATGCCCGACCTTAAAGTTATGTTCACCTATGGCTCTGGCGAAAGAGATTATCAGCGTTGCTTTGATTACGGCTTCTCGCTTGATGTTGACTATAATGTTGTAACTGAGCAGATGATAAATGAATTTCACGAAAGAAATCTTGAGGTTGCGTTGTGGACAGCCAACACCCCTGAAGCCTTTGAACGCTGCAAATCCCTCGGCGTTGAATATATTGAGTCTGATTATTTTGGAGGCAACGACTGATGAGTAAAATGTTAGACGAACTTTCACTTTTTCTTGACAGCGAGCCATACGATATTATCAGAATCTCCATTTGCAATAAATCGGGCAAAATCGAAACTCTGGAGCGTCAGGAGCTTGCCTTTTGCCAGAACACATATTCCGTGGCGAAATTTTACACAATGGTTGCAATCGGCATCCTTTATGATAAAGGACTTCTCACTCCCGACGAAAAAATCTGCGACATTTTAAAGGCGTATCTGCCTGCGGAAATTCCCGATAAACGCTGGCTTGATATTACAATTCACCACGCACTGACCCATTCAGCAGGGCTTCCAGGTGGATTTTTAGATATTGATGTGCATAAATCCTCTGAATTTACAGACGATTTTTTAGGCTATTCATTCAATACACCCCTTGATTATACCCCCGGCACAGAGCGAAGATATTCAGACGGCGCATACTATCTTCTTTCAAGGGTTGTTTCAGAAAAAGCGGGTGCACCTCTTGACGATTTCTTGTGGAAAGAGCTGTTTTTGAAGCTTGATTTTCAGGAGGTTGCATGGAGCCGCTGCCCAAAAGGCTACCCAATGGGCGCAACAGGTCTTTATATAAACTCAGCAGATATGGTCAAAATGGGCGCAGTTTATCTTAACAATGGAATGTATGGCGATAAACGCATTCTTTCAGAGGAATGGGTGAAGCTTTCTGTTGAAAAAGAGTACGGTTTAAGATGGTCAGAGGATAAGCCCTGCTATTCAAAGGGCGGTATGAACGGTCAGACATTAACCGTTATTCCGTCAAAAAATATTGCCTTTGCCATTCAATCCTATGGCGGAGATTGCGGCAGAATAACAGAGTGGCTTCTCAATTATAACGGTTGAAGTGCGTCATAAATTTGTTGACATTTTTATTGCGTTAGTGTAAAATTTTTTTAGCAAAACTGGTCGAGGTGAATTTATGAGCATCAAAGAAATTCTTTTAAAAATCTGGAATGTGCTTTATGATTTCAAAACAAAAATCAAAGATTGCTACTGCAAAATCAAAGATTTTTTCTATACCCGCACCCACACCCCTCCGCAGATAATGACCTGCGAGGAAACCGTGAAATACATCCTTGAAAAGGGGTGTTCCGTTGCAAGATTTGGCGATGGCGAAATGAAGCTTGTATCTGGCAAAGACCTTATTTTTCAAAAGTCCACACCCGAAATTAAAGCAGGGCTTAACAGAGTTCTGGCTTCTGATAATGATAATCTTCTTGTGTGCCTGCCGTCAGTTTTCAGCGATGAACAGCTTTCAAACAGAAACGATGCAGAATACTGGAAAAAGCACCTTTCATATTGCCGAAAATTGTGGTATCAGAATCTTATTGACGGCAAGATTTATGGCAACGCATTTATTTCACGATATTATATAAATCTCAAAGACAGAAAAACAGGCGTTAAAGAATATTTTGAGCTTGTAAAAAAACTGTGGGATAATAAAGACATTATTATCGTTGAAGGTGAAAAGAGCCGCCTTGGTATGGGCAACGACCTTTTTGATAATGCAAAAAGCATAAGGCGCATTTTGTGTCCGTCAGTTCAGTGCTTTTCAAAATATGATGAAATCCTTTCTGAAATCAAAAAGCACGGCACAGAGCCTCTTTACATACTTGCTCTCGGACCCACCGCAAGTGTTTTGCCAATTGACCTTTGCGATGACGGCTACCACGTGATTGATATGGGTAATATCGACACTGAGTATGAGTGGTTCAGAATGGGCGCAACTGAGAAAGTTCCCATTAAAGATAAGATGGTTTATGAAGCAGGCGCAGGCAGAGGTGTCGGGGCTGTTGACGATGAAAAATATAATAGTGAAATCATTGCAAAAATACTGTAAAATTTCACTTGACAATTAACAGAAATCGTTATAAAATATTAAAGATATTTGAAAATGTTGATGCAGAAGGCTGCTTCAGGCGGATTTTTCAGAGAGCTGTGCATTTGGTGAAAGCACGGTATTATCTGCGAATCAGTTACCACTGCGGAGTGCGTTCCGAAATAAGGATCGCCGTATGGCTGCGTTAAAGCTTTTGAGTGGTGGCTTTATGCCACAATACGGGTGGAACCGTGGAGTATATTATGACTTCATCCCAGTTGTTGGGGTGAAGTCTTTATTTTTGTTTAGGAGGAATAAAAATGATTAAGGTAACATTAAAAGGCGGCACAGTTAAGGAATATGCCGAAAACACCACCGCTATGGATGTTGCAAAAGACCTTGGAATGGGACTTTTCAAGGCTGCTTGCATCTGCAAAATAAACGGCGCATATTGCGATTTAAGAACAGCTCTCACTGAGGACTGCACACTTGAAATATTCACATTTGAGGATGATGACGAGGCAAAGCGTTGCTTCCGCCACACAGCATCTCACGTTCTTGCACAGGCTGTTAAGCGTCTTTTCCCAGAGGCAAAGCTTGCAATCGGCCCTGCAATTGATGACGGTTTTTATTATGACTTCGATATGGAGAAGCCTTTCACTCCCGAAGACCTTGCAAAAATCGAAGCAGAGATGAAAAAGATTGTTAAAGAGAAGCTTCCTCTTGAGAAGTTCGAAATGACTCCCGACGAAGCAATCAAATATTATGAGGATTTAGGCGAAATCTACAAGGTTGAGCTTGTTAAAGAGCATGCAGATAAGGGCGAAAACATCAGCTTCTATAAGCAGGGTGAATTCACAGAGCTTTGCGCAGGTCCTCATCTTCCCGATACAGGCAGAATCAAGGCATTCAAGCTCACATCATGCACAGGCGCATACTGGCGTGGCGATTCCAAAAACAAAATGCTCCAGAGAATTTATGCAACTGCATTCACAAAGCAGAGCGTAATGGAAGAGCATCTTGCAGCTCTTGAAGAAGCTAAAAAGAGAGACCACAATAAGCTTGGCAGAGAGCTTGAGCTTTTCACAACAGTTGACTCAATCGGTCAGGGACTTCCCATTCTTCTTCCAAAGGGCGCAAGAATCATTCAGCTTCTCCAGAGATTCGTTGAGGATACAGAGCAGAAGTTAGGCTGGAAGCTTACAAAAACTCCCTACATGGCAAAGAGCGACCTTTACAAGATTTCAGGTCATTGGGATCATTATCAGGACGGTATGTTCGTAATGGGCGAAGAGGGTAAGGATGACGAAGTTTTCGCACTCCGCCCCATGACTTGTCCTTTCCAGTATCAGGCATATCTTAACAGAGCCCGTTCATACAGAGATCTTCCTCTCCGTTACAACGAAACATCAACTCTTTTCAGAAACGAAGCATCAGGCGAAATGCACGGCCTTATCCGTGTTCGTCAGTTCACAATTTCTGAAGGTCATCTTATGTGCCTTCCCGAACAGCTTGAAGACGAGTTCAGAGGCTGCCTCGAGCTTGCAATTTATATGCTCAAAACTCTTGGTCTTTATGAGGATGTTAGCTACCGTTTCTCACAGTGGGATCCCGACGATAAAGAGAAATATATCGGCACAGTTGAGCAGTGGGACGAAGCACAGGGCACAATGAAAAAGATTCTTGACCACCTTGAAATCCCCTACAAAATCGGTGTTGGCGAAGCAGCATTCTACGGTCCGAAGCTTGACATTCAGATTAAGAATGTATTCGGCAAAGAGGATACACTTATCACAATTCAGGTTGACCAGATGCTTGCAGAGAAATTCGGCATGGAATATGTTGACCGTGATGGCACAAAGAAGAATCCTTATATCATCCACAGAACATCAATCGGCTGCTATGAGAGAACACTTGCTCTTCTTATTGAAAAGTATGCAGGTGCATTCCCCGTATGGCTTGCTCCCGTTCAGGTTAAGCTTCTTCCAATTGCAGACAGACATCATGACTATGCTTATGAAATCGCAAAGAAGCTTGAAGATGCAGGCATCCGTTGCGAGGTTGATACAAGAAGCGAAAAGACAGGCTACAAAATCCGTGAAGCACAGCTTGAAAAGGTTCCCTATATGCTCCTTATGGGCGATAAGGATATCGAAGCTGGTGCAGTTTCAGTTCGTAAGCGTGGCGAGGGCGAAATCGGCGCAATGCCCGTTGACGAGTTCGTAAAACTTGTTGTAGCACAGACAGAAAGCAAAGAAATCTGGTAATTAAATATATAAA
Source organism: Clostridia bacterium (assembly GCA_024404115.1). Classification (GTDB taxonomy): domain Bacteria; phylum Bacillota; class Clostridia; order Oscillospirales; family Acutalibacteraceae; genus CAG-488. The sequence goes on from JAKSQM010000028.1 coordinate 5,553, forward strand.
CGAAAGGCTATCGCAAAAAAGCGGTAGCCTTTTTTGTTGCGCATAATTATATAATTTTAACACCAACAGTAATCCTTTCAATTATTTGTTGAACTCTTTTAAAAGGTATGATAAAATCTAATAAAAACATACGGAGGGCAACGGTATGAAAAATAAACTGAGGGCGATTTTTTCGCTTGTTTTTACAATGATTTTTGCGTTGCAGAGCGGTTTTGTTTTCTCTGCAAGTGCAATGGAAAAACAGATTTTCGTTTCACCTCTTGGTGATGACTCTGCAAGCGGAGAAAAGGGCGAGCCGCTTAAAACGCTCAATGCAGTTATGGCGAAGCTTAACGAAACAAACGGCAACGCAAAGGTTACACTTGCTGGCGGTGAATACGAGCTTGACGCTCCGCTTGACTTTAACGGAATGCAGAACATCACCTTTGAAGCGGCTGAGGGCGAAACTGTTTCTGTCAGCGGTGCGCACAAGGTTACAGGCTGGGTTGAAACCGAAATCAACGGCGTTAAGGCTTTTTCGGCAGATGCCAACGGATGCAACATCACCGCACTTTTTAAAAATGATAAAAAGCTCGTTTCTGCAAGGCTTCCCGAAAGCGGATTTTTCTATGTGAAATCCACAAATGACGAGGACAATTTCTGGACAGCAGAAACCACCCCTAATCCGCAGGTGCTTGGCAGTCATTCATTTAACGGAAGCACAGCCGATATAACCTATGCCCCCTCAAATCTTAAAGATATTTCTGCCTGCATTGTGCATCTTTGGCAGGAGGAGCTTTCTGCGGTTACGGCTGTTGACACAAAATCGGGCAAGGTGAGCCTGCAGAAATACGCTTCACACACAATTGAGGTGGGCGACAGATATTTCCTTGACAATGTTTTTGAAGAAACAGACAAGCCTCTTGAATGGTGCTTTGACAGCGTTAGGAATAAGATTTTTTACATCCCCGAAAGTGGCGAAACCACCGAAAACATTGAAATTTTTGCTTCATCAAACACAAAGCTGGTGAATATCGAAAATTCAAGCGGCGTTTCATTTAAAAATATTGCTTTTAAAAACACAGGCTGGGAATACGCTAACGAAAAATATTTCACAATTTCTGACCATCTTCACGGCTACGGTATCGACATTGATGTTTCGCAGGCTGGTATTGATGTTTGCGCCGCTTTAACGGCTATCCGTTCAAAGGATATTTCTTTTGAAAATTGCGAATTTTTAAATCTCGGCTGTACCGCAGTTAAATTCATGGACGAAGTGGAAAACGCAACTGTTGAAAACTGCTGGTTTGATTCAATCGGCGCAAGCGCAGTTTTTGCAGGCGGTCAGAATAACGAGGCTGGCTGTGCCAAAAACATCACCGTTAAAAACTGTAATATGGGCAACTACGGGCAGAAATTTTACCGTGCACCTGGTGTGATTTTTACCTATGTTTCGGGCGGCGAAATCAAAAATAACGAAATTCACGACGGCAATTACACAGGCATTTCCTGCGGCTGGATATGGCTTTATGGCGACCACATCACAGGCAACATAAATATTGAAAACAATCTGATTTACAATATCGGCTTGGGTATGCTCTCTGACATGGGCGGCATTTATATGCTTGGTATTCAGAAAGGTACAAAACTGCATGGAAATGTTATTCACGATGTGCTGTGCTATGAGGGCAGCAGCGGCTATGCAGGCACAGGGCTTTACACCGACGCAGGCTCATCTGAAATGGAGCTTTACAATAACCTTGTGTTTAACTGCTCCACCGCAGGCTTTAACGCAACAATCGGCAGAAATAACGTGTGGTATAACAACATTTCTGCATTTTGCGGTGAAAGACTTGTGAATCCTCCGCAGAATTTCGCAACATTCATAAGTGGTGCAAATTATCACCACAATATTTTGCTGACAGACAAGAGCGTGCCTGTTTTCATTTCACTTGAAAACAGCGAGCTTTTCAAAGATGCAAACAATCTGCTTTGGGATATGACATACGGCAAGCTTGTTTTTGTTTCGCCCAGCTCTTCGGGAAGCAAGTGCATAACTCTCAAAAAGGCAAAGAGAAAGAAGCTCATAGATGAATCCACCGTTGCCGCCGACCCGCTTTTCAAAGATGCACTGAATTACGATTTCACTCTCAGCGAAAATTCACCTGCAATCGAAATGGGATTTGTTCCGTGGGATTATAACAACGCAGGCACACTTGACGGCACTGTAATCGGTCTGAGCCATGAGGGCGGACAGACTGCATACAACAGCAATGTGAACCAGTGCAAATATATTGAGCCGAGTCTTTCTTTCGGTGCAAAGCTTGCAAAATTTTTCTTTAGAATTTCACAGTTTTTCAAAAATCTTTTTGCAAAAATAAAGTGAAATTATAAGAAACATAAGGAGATTTTTATGAAAAACATTTGCGATTATATGATAATTCAGCGTGATGCTAACGGCTTCGGCAAGGGCATTTTTGCAGGCGAAATTTCTGCCGAGGGCGATTTTGCCGTTGCTGTGCGTGTTATGAATGAATACAACAACCAAACTGTTGTTCCGTGGCATAAATGCGCTCTTTCGGGCAAAAAGTGGCAGGACGAGCTGACTATCCCAGAGGGTGGTCTTTACAGGGTAGAGGCAAGGCTCGCCCCAAAGAATATGCCTGTTGAAAACAACAGATTTGACTGGTGCGACCTTATTGCCTGCGCCAACCATGTTGGTGTTGGCGATGTGTTTATTATGGCTGGTCAGAGTAATATGTCAGGCTACGGCAAAGACCCAGCCTATGACCCGCCACAGCTTGGTGTGCATCTTTTTGATAATTCTGGCAACTGGGTGCTTGCCTGCCATCCGCTTAACAGTGTGCCAAACCCTGCTTACAAAAACAACGATACAGGCTCTGGCACTTCGCCTGCGCTCTCTTTCGGCAAAATGATGCAGAGAAAGTTGGGCGTTCCCGTTGGTCTTGTGGCGGCGGCAAGGGGTGGAAGCTCTTTGGAGGATTGGAACCCCGCCCACGATGATGACCCGTATTTATACTACGCTTTGCAAGAGAAAATTGCAGATATTGGCAGCTTCAAGGGTATGATCTGGTATCAGGGCTGCAACGACGCAGGCAATTTTGAAGAAGCATCCGTTTATCTTGAAAAATTCAAGCAGACCGTTACTCTTTGGAGAGAAGAATTTGGCTTCTTCCCGATTATCACCTGTCAGATTAACCGCCACGCATTCAGAAACGGCGGCGATGACAGATTCTGGGGCATGGTGCGTGAAGCACAGCGCAGGGCGGCAAATGAAATTGACGGTGTTTACATCATCCCCACAATGGATATGCACACAATTGACGGCATCCACAACACAAGCTCCGCATGCATAATTGTTGGTGAGCGTATGGCAAACGAAGCGCTCCGTGGTGTTTACGGCTTCAGCGGAACGCCTGCACCAAATGTTAAAGAGGTGCTGCAGAAAGACGACAGCACAGTTTTGCTTTCGCTTTATAATAATTCGCACATTATGCGCACAATGGATGACTTGGCGGACGGTATCAACATTGAGGACGAAAAAGGACTTATGAACTGCACAAAAGCCGTTGTAACAGCCGAGGGCATTGAAATCACCGCCGAGAGAAAAATCGAGGGCAAGGCGGTATTTCACGCATACTGGCGCAGAAATGTGCCGTCATTCTTTCTGCGTGATGCCTACGGCTTGCCAATGCTTGCCTGCTACGGTGTAGAAATCAAAAACGAGGAGGAAAACTGATGTTTCTTACAGAAAAAACATATGATATAGATGAACTTTGTAGGTGCAATATGCACACACATTCGGTGTTTTCAAAATGCTCAAAGCCTGAAATGGCTTTTGAAGAAATGATAAAGGCGGCGGAGCGTTTCGGCATTGAAACCTTTGCCTTAACCGACCATTCAGACCTTTATGACGAGATAAATTCCGTTGGCAATTACAGAAAGCTCAAAAAGCGACTTGCAAAAATCGACACCCCCGTGCGTGTGATTGTTGGCGCAGAGATGTCCGCCTACGGCATTGGCAAATTCGCCGAGCCATACAGAATCGACAAAGAGATTGAATTTTGCAACTATTCCTGCGTGCATTATCATCTTGATTACTGGGAACAGCCAAAGGACAGAAGTCCAAAAGGCTATGCAGAGCATATGATAGCGGTGATGTCCGCCCTTTTTGACACTGACCGTGCAGACAGCATTGCCCATCCGTTTTCACCCTGCAAGATGAAATTTTTTAATGTGAGCGAAAAAGAAGAAATGCTCCGTTCAATAAGTGATACGGAGCTTGGCGATATTATGCTCAAGGGCGAAAACGCAGGCTGTGCGTGGGAGCTTCACAAGTCATCAGTGCTGTGCTTCCCCGAATTTTATAAGCGATTTTTCTTCGTTGGTAAAGAGGCAGGGGTGCATTTCACCGTTGGCACAGATGCTCACAGACTCAATGACATCAACACCGCCGACTTCGCAGTTGAACTAAAGAAAATGATGAGATAAAACATTGAAAAAACTTTGAAATATGATAAAATTACTATAAATCAATGGATTTTGGGGGTATATTTATGAATAAGGTTTTTAGACGAACGCTGGCATTTGTTATGACTATGTTTATGCTGCTTTCGTTATTGCCGTTGAATGTGTTTGCCGTTGACAGTCCTGTGGTGAAAAACGAATCTGTTGCCGAAATAAAACAAACAAATTCATTAAGCAAAATGCTTGCAGAGAATCTTGATGAATCTGAAAGTCCTTATAATTCACCGTATTATATTTCTGATATTACATATAAAGATTACATAATAACGGTTAATTTTTACAATGAAGCTGCATGTAAATTAGTTGTTTCAATCTATGATGAAAATACAGAACAATTGTTAGAATCATATTTTGGGTATGTTACAGAAGAAGCTATGACATATGATTGTTATCCGAGTTCTAAGGCTCCTGATCATTTTATAGTAAAAGCTTTTCTACTTGATGATAACAATGCGGGACTTTGCAAAGCTTATACTTGCTATAACTATACCACAGAGTATGAGAGCTTAAATCAAAAAACAATAAATGATTTTGACGAAGAGTATGTTATCAATTTTGATAGCGAAAAAGATAATAACTTTGCCGTTTTATCTGATGATATTAAAATTATAAAGTCATCATCAAATGTCAATACATTATACTCTATGGATATTGACAAAAATGAATATGTAATCACAAACATTGATAGCAGTATTGAAAATCTCAAAGATGGAGATATGTTTTATCTTGACAACGGTAATCTTGAAGATATTGTAGCAATAAAGATAAAATCAATTTCTATTAGTGGAACAACCGCAACTGTTATTGCGGAAGATACCGAACTTGAAGAAATATATGAATTCATAAAAATTGATACAACTTTGTCAATAGGTGAAGCAATTTACAATGGTGAATCTGCAGATGAGGCTGTTGAATATCTTGGTGATGTTGATTACGATTCAGAAGAGCCTGTTTTCACACAAGACGCATCAGATTTTAGTAATTATGAATTATCTAAATCATTTAATATAAAAAAGAAAGAATCTAAAAACAAAAGCGGTAAAATAACAGGAACTTATTCTGGAAAAGCAACTTTAAAAGCGAAGGTTGGCTTTTCTGCAACTGTAAGTAAAGACTATAAAGAGGTTTCGTTTAAAGTTGAACCTTCATTTAAAATTGAAGCCAAAGCTGAAGGTTCTGTATCGTTAGAAATCAAACTTGGTGAATTAAGCTATAGACCTGTTGTCGGTGTTTACCTTGGATTTGAACCTACTTTTACAGTTAAAACCAGCGGCTCAATTGATGTAACTTGTCAGCTTCAATTTACAGTTGGTATGGGATATATCAGCAAAAGCGGTTTTGTTAATAAATGCAAGAAACCGTCATTTACACCAAGTATAGATGTTGAGGGCACTCTTTTTATTGGCATTGATTTGAAGCCACATGTTTCAGTTATATCAGAACATGTTGTAGATTTAGAAGTTTCAGGGTTAATTGGTGTTGAGGTAAAAGCTGCTAATGGTAAAAAGTTAAATACAAAAGAACATAGTTGTAAGAAATGCATTGAAGGAGAAGTTTACGGTACACTTCAATCCGAGGTTAAACTGGTATTCGGTGAGGATACTTCCGTTGAAAAAGAGTACAAAGCAACTATTATCAATTCAAAGGTGAAGATTGGACATTTTTACTATTCAATAACAAATAAAAAATATGGCTTTGGCTTTTGCCCGTATTACCACGAAATCATATCCTTTGGTTCATATCCACAAACTCATATAACTGACAGTAATACTATATCAAACCTCAACAATCAATCAAAAACATGGAAGTCTTATAAATATTATTCTGGTAGCGGTAGTGACTCGGATGGTAAAATGGCAGCAGGCGACTATATGGAGTATGCTGATATATCGTATAATAATCAAAAGTATCGTGCAGTAAGATTCTCATCTTACAGACCATCTTATACAGGATATAAACTTAACGGAACTGAAAAACATATTCAACAAAATAATGGATATGTTGAAGGAAAAATTCATTATTTTAAATTTGAACCATTAAAATGGCGAGTGCTTGATCCTTCATCAGGTCTTGTAATGTGCGAAAAAGCTATTGACTCGCAAGCATTCAATAACTATATTGAAAAAGCAGTTACCGCATATTACGGAAATAAAGATAGAACATATCTTGCTTCTGACTGGAAGAATAGCAGCTTAAAGAAATGGCTTAATAATAATTTCTATAATGATGCTTTTTCTAATTCTGACAAAGCAAAAATAAATGAAAATTATAAAGTATTCTTGCTTTCCAAAGGTGATGCAGTGAACTCCAAGTATGGATTCAATTCAAATATTGCAGCTCATGATGCTGCAAGACAAATGAAATCTACTGATTACGCTAAATGTCAGGGCTGTTGGAAAAGTAGTGCTTCTGGTTTTGAAGGTAATTCGCAGTGGTGGCTTCTTACAAGTAATGATTCTAAAACTGCATTTTTTACTCAAGATACTGGCTTTTCAACTAATGCATATGGTGTAGGCGATACCAGTAAAGGAATTGTTCCTGCATTAAGATTATACTCAAATTGTGGACTTATTGCTAATTCAGCGACAGATTCAGAAATACAACTTGATGATAGTTCTAAAACAATAAATATCAATGATTCTGATGATTATGTAAACCTTGCATATTCTTTCTGCATTGCTGGAAATGACTATATTCTTTTATCTGTTGCAGATTATACAGAAGACTTTAATCTTTTAGATGAAAATCTCCTTTACATTGACCAGCTCACTGCGGACGAAAATGGCAAAGTAAGCAAAAATTTTATTCCGAGATATAATGACTATAGCGCCGTAAATCTTCTTATAGGTGATTTTGGCAAAGGAACTGAAGCGAGAATAATAAAGGCTAAGTCTAAAGTTGACAGTATGTCTGTTACTTTAAATGATACTGAAGTAAAATATAAAACCAAAGATGCGAAATTAAATCCTGTAATTAACATTGATGATGGTGTAGGATATACCGTTAAATATGAATCCTCCAACCCCAAGGTTGCAACCGTTGACAAGAACGGCAACATCACAACCACAGGCAAAGGCGAAACAACAATCACCTGCACTGTTACAGACGATTATGACAATGTTGCAAAAGCTACCTGCAAGTTAACTGTTAAATTCTCATTCGGTCAGTGGCTTATCTGGATTCTCCTTTTCGGATTCCTTTGGTATTGATTATAAACAAAAAATCAAGGCTCTCTCTTTCGAGGGAGCCTTTTGATATGTGTATAAACCAAGAACTATTATAATCAGAATTTTACTTCCTCTTTAAGGTCAGATGAGCGATAAACTGCATCAAGAATCTTTGAGGTGATAATTGCCTTGTCGATGTATGCCTGATTAGGCTCTCTTGTAATTACAGAGTTAACGAATGACTTAACCTCTGCAAAATAATCAAAGCCTGATGAATCATAGTCAGTTTTAATCTCTGTGAGCATGCCGTTAAGTGTTGAATACATAACGAACTTGCCGCCGTAATACATTCTGATGCCAGCCTTTGTGCCCATGAAATCAACAAAGCATTCATGCTCGCCAATATTCTGTGCCCATGCGCCGTTAAAGCTGATTGCAGGTCCGTCTGTGCGGATAAATCCGCTGACAAAATCGTCAACATCATAAACACCGTTTTCAATGTCTGATGAATCCTTTGCCCACATGCTTACAGAAACATAATCTTTCATATCCTTGCCCAGCTTGCAGTGTGCCGCACCTGAGCAGGTGAGGGGAGCAGGGTCGCCAAGGCAATAGAGTGTAAGGTCAATGTAATGAACGCCCCAGTCAATAAGAACGCCGCCGCCAGACTTTGCCTTGTTTGTGAAGTCGCCGCCAAGTCCCGGGATTGAGCGGTGTGCTCTGAAGCTGATGTATGTCTGATAAACTTCGCCTAAATCGCCGTTTGCAATAAGGTCTCTGATGTGGTTAACTGTGTCGCAAAATCTGTTTACAACGCCGATTGAAAGAATTCTGCCTGTTTCGTGAGCAACCTTCTGCATTTCAAGAGCCTCTTCAACTGTTCTTGCAGCTGGCTTTTCGCAAAGAACATCCTTGCCGTCTCTCATAAAATCAATTGAAATGGGAGCGTGGAAATCGTTGTGTGTGCAAACAGAAACGATGTCAATGTCATCATGACCGAGAAGCTCTTTGTAATCATAAACAGCCTTGCCGCAGCCGTATTTCTCAACAGCCTTGTCAGCTCTTTCGGGGATGATGTCGCAGAAATATTTAATCTCAACATTATCAAGCTTTAAATAATTGGGTATATGTGCAGCGTTAGCAATGTTACCGCAGCCGATAACAGCTACATTAAGTTTCTTTTCCATAAAAATTACACCTCTTTTTGATTTTGACTTCCGTCATTTATATAATAACATATAGTTTGAAAATGTAAAGTGAAAATTTACTTTACTTTTGCGGTTTAATGTGTTATCATATCCTTAGGAGCGGTGAAATTCGCCAAAAAAGCACGGAGGCATATGTATGCGAGAAAAAACAGATAAAGTTAAAGACGCTAATACCGATTTTCTATTCAATGCTGTTTTGCAGTTGAGGGATCTTGATGAATGCTACGATTTCTTTGAGGACCTTTGCACTGTTACCGAGCTGAAAGCCCTTTCTCAGAGAATTGTTGTTGCAAAGATGCTCAGAGAAAACAGAGTTTACAGTGAAATTGTTGAAGCAACAGGCGCAAGCACTGCCACAATCAGCAGGGTTAACCGTTCATTGAGATACGGTAATGACGGCTACGATGAAATTTTCAAAAGATTGAGCGAAAAAGAAGAAAAATGAGTAGTTACGGTATTTTTTCTCAGTTTTATGATGAATTGACCAATAATGTTGACTATGGAAAGCGTGCAGATTATTTCCGCACGCTTCTTATGCATTATGGCATAAAGAATGGCGCAACCTGCCTTGATGTTGGTTGCGGAACAGGTATGCTCACAGTGAACCTTGCAAAGATGGGCTTTGATATGACGGGCATTGACCCATCACCCGATATGCTTTGCGAGGCAAGGAATAACGCATATGATGCCGAGGCAGATATTCTGCTTCTTTGCCAGAGTGCAGAGGAGCTTGACCTTTATGACACAGTTGATTGCGCTGTCAGCTCGCTGGATGTTATAAATCATCTTGAATCTGCCGAAGCGGTGAAAGAGGCTTTCAAAAAAATCGGTCTTTTTATGAACCCCGACGGAGTTTTTATTTTTGACATCAACACATTGTATAAGCACCGTGAAATCCTCAAAGACAATGCCTTTGTTTATGAAGAGGACGATGTTTATTGTGTGTGGCAAAATTTCCTTAATGAAGACGACAGCGTTGATATGGTGCTGGACTTTTTTGAGGATAACGGCGACGGCACATATTCGAGAACAACCGAGGAGTTCACAGAGCGTGCCTATTCATTAGAAAAAATCGAAGAATGGCTTAATGAAGCCGATTTTGAAGTAATTGAAATATTTGACGATATGACAACCGAAGCCCTGAGGGCGGATTCACAACGAGCTGTCATAGCCGCAAGATACACAGGAAAGAGGAATTGATTATATATGGATAAGCTTGTAAGATGTATTTCCGATGACGGAACACTTATAATGATGGCTGCCGATACAACAGATATGATTGAAAAAGCGCAGGAGATTCATAAAACATCTGCTGTTACATCAGCCGCACTTGGCAGACTTCTTACTGCCGCAAGCCTTATGGGCAGTATGCTCAAGGGCGAGGACGATAGCATCACTTTAAGATTAAACGGCGGCGGCCCCGCTGGCTCAGTTATCGCTGTTTCAGACAGTAACGGCAACACAAGAGGCTATGTTTCCAACCCCGTTGTTGAAATCCCTCTTAATATCAAAGGTAAGCTTGATGTAGCAGGCGCAGTGGGCAAGGACGGCACATTGACCGTTATGAAAGATTTAGGGCTTAAAGAGCCTTATGTTGGTCAGATTCCCATTATCAGCGGCGAAATCGCAGAGGATATTACAAGCTATTACGCAACAAGTGAGCAGACACCAACTGTATGCGCTCTTGGCGTGCTGGTTAATCCCGACCTCACAATTAAGGCGGCTGGCGGATTTATCATTCAGCTTCTTCCCACCGCACTTGATGATACAATTGACGCTGTTGAGCGTTGTATTCAGGATATTCCACCTGTTACAAAAATGCTTGCCGACGGTATGACACCCGAAGAAATGTGCAAATTCGTTCTTAAAGAATTTAACCTTGAGGTTCTGGATTCCTCAAAGCCCGAATATAAATGTAACTGTTCAAAAGAAAGAGTTAAAAGAGCACTGATTTCAACAGGTAAGGAAGCACTTCTTGAAATGGCAGAGGATGAAAGTACAGAGGTAACCTGCCACTTCTGCAACAGGGCATTCCGCTTCTCAAGCGATGAGATTAAAAAGCTCGTAAATGAGGCATAAAAATAATTTGAAAATTTTTCAAATTTTTTCAAAAAAAGTGTTGACAAATAAGATTTTTGTGATATAATCATTCTT
>JAKSQM010000029.1 GCA_024404115.1 Clostridia bacterium
TAACTGTCATTATCTCTGTTACTTTTTTGTCCAAAAAGTGTTGCCACTTTATAGCGTGGCAATCCACATTTCAAATGAATAATTATGGGCGGAAACCCGCACCTGAATGTATTTGACTCACGCCGACCGCCCACCGATTACACAAAATAATCAATCATATATAATATCATATTTGATGTTATATGCAATACAAATAATAATGATAAATAATGCACAACGAATATCAAAATAAATATAGATTTACGAAATAACGGTTAATCGCTATGCTAATAAAGTCAGCACCCCGCCTTTTATAAGACGGGGTTATATTAAGCGGAAATCTGCCCCTGCGGTTGCTGACCCAAAGGCTGACCGCAGTTTTCAAGGGCAAAATGCCGCCGCAGTCAATATCCGCAAATATTATTTTAAACATCTCATTGCAGTATATGCCGCAAAAATAAAAATGCCCGTAAGAAATTTTTAAAAAAATTGAAAAAATTTCAAAAAAACAGTTGATTTTTTAAAAAGAATGTGGTATTATATTCGGGCAGTCAAGAAGTGCGCTGCTAGCTCAGCTGGATAGAGTGTTTGGCTACGAACCAAAAGGTCAGGGGTTCGAATCCCTTGCAGCGCGCCATGAATCCGATTATCGCTTGTGCGATGGTCGGATTTATTTTTTTATTTTGGAGGTATTTTTATGAAAAGAACAGCAAAGATTATTTCATTCATTTTAGCGTTTATCTGCCTTATACAATCGGCAGTTTTGCTTTCGTCTGGTGCGGGTGAAATTTGCCCCATTTGCGAAACTGATTGTGGTGGCGGTCAGGGTGAACTGCGCACAAGGGCAACCTGCACTTCTCCTGCATTATATTATTTCCACTGCAATACAATTAACGATTTTGCATACATTCCTGTTGGTGAAGTCAACCCCGATAACCACAATAACACAAGGTTTATCAAAACTGTTGATCCCACCTGCACTGATGAGGGCTACACCCTGTGCTATTGCAATGACTGCAAAAAAGAGGTTAAATGTGATGTGCAAGATCCGCTTAACCCGTCAGGTCATAAATATGATGTATTGAAAAACTGCGAAAGTGAAGTAATTGAATATTATTGCAGTGTCTGCTACGATTATTATACTGAATCAAAGCCGAAAACAGCTCATTCATGGGGCGAGTGGGTAGTGAAACAGGCAGCCACAACCGAAAAGGCAGGGCAGAAAGTCCGCACCTGTAGTGCTTGTGGCGAGGAGCAGTATGAAACAATCCCCGTAATTAAAACCTCAAAATACATAAAAAGTGTAGTCATAAATGACGCAGAAATAAGCTATAAAAGCGTTGCAAAAATGTTGCCTTTAATTGATATGGCAGACGGCGCAAAAATCAAAATTGAGTTCAAATCCTCTTCCCCCGATGTTGTATCTGTTGATAACTCAGGCAACATAACAGCCAACAAAACAGGCAGTGCGGTTATAACTGTTACCGTTACCGATAAGGACGGAATCCAGTTAAAAGATACCGCCACCGTAACAGTAAAATATACATGGTGGCAGTGGATAATCAACATTCTCCTTTTGGGATTTTTATGGTATTGATAAAAAAGAGCGGTTCGCATTTGCGTTCCGCTCTTTTTGTTATCTCCCAATAATCGACCAGTTGCCCGTCAGGAATTTTATCAGTCCTGTCATAAATTTTACTGTGGATTCTTTCTCAAAAACATATTCGTAATAGTTATAATCCACGCCCTCATATTTCACAACAGGCTCGGTGTTTTCGCCAAGACCCAGCTCTTTCAGCTGTGCAAGCACAATTTTTGCAATTGCAACATTTCCTGCGGCATTTGGATGCACGCAATCATCCGCCAGATTTTCGGGGTGCTTATTCATTGCAGGGGTGATGTCGCAGATATTTACTTCGTCTGGATGCTCTTTATCAAATTTATCAATCATTTTGTTGACTCTCTTTGTGCAGGAACTGAAAATTATCGCCGCAGGGCCGTACCAAATGGTGTAAACCTTCTGAAGCAGGATAGTTGCCGTGGGGTTTACCTGACGGATAGCACCGATTATTCCGCAAAGATTATCATAAAACTTGTCGGCAATTTTGTTAAGTGTAATGCCATTGACCATAAAGAATGCGCCGATTGCAAGACCATAAACATTGGGGTGGCAAAGGTAATCGTTTGCACCGATTGATATGCTGATTATATCAGCGTTTTTAATAACATCGCACCTGTTTTTTATCGTGAAATATTTTGAATACGCACGGTAAGCATCAATGTGTTCCTGATACTCTTCGCTTTCGCTGTCTGGCCACGGTTTGCCCATATAATTATCAATATAATTGCGATAATTCGCATAGTGCCTGTCAATCTCAGCGCAATCTGTCATTTCTGCAAGCAAATCATAGCTGTCCTTGGCGGCTCTGCCAAAATTCTCATAATCATAGCCGTTTGTTTCTGCAACGATTCTGCCGTAGCAGGCTGAATAAGAATTAACCACACCGTAACCCTCAGCAATAGAATCGCCAAGTACAACATAATTAAGCGGCTTTTGCTCCTCTGCATAGGCAGGGATAATCAGCGAAAAAATCATACAAATTGCAAGGATAATTGAAAAACACTTTTTCATTTTAAAAACCTCTCTTCTTATTTTAACGGTGCAGTTTTATATATTTTATACCAGTATTCTTCGCTTATGTCAATATCAGCCGCCTTCACACGGCTGATTGTTGTTGTGCCTGTAAGAAAAATGCTTTCTTTATTTATGATAAATCCCCCAACACAATTTATCTTTTTATGGCAAAATATACAGATAAAAATAATCCGTTGATTTTTGTTTGATTTGTGCATTGCACAGACGGCGAAAATTTTATATAATCTTTTTAAATAAATATCAGGGGTGATTTTATGAAAAATGCAAAAAAATTGGCGGCTCTTTTGTTATCAATGGTTATGATAATCTCAATGATGATTGTGCCTGTCAGCGCAAAGGAGCTTTGCAGTCAGGTGCCAAACGGAAGCAATGTAAACGGTCATGACTATACATATTACTGGTCTAAGGTCATCGGCTCCTATTTAACTGAAACCGCCGACGGCAAGCTTATGCGTGTTCAGGGTGGCTCAGACGGCAAGGCTTATGTTGAGTATTATGACGCTTCATTTAATCTCACAGGGCAGAAAACTATCCCCGCATCTCTCCCCATTTTTGGCGGATTCTACAAGAGCGGAAACAATTATTACATTCTTTCGGGTCAGACTAACCCCAGTTATGACGACAGCGTTGAGGTTTACCGCTTAACAAAATATGACACAAACTGGAACGAGCTTGGTCATGCTTCACTTTTAGGCGCAAACACCTATGTTCCATTTGATGCAGGTAATGCAAGATTTGACCAGTGCGGCAAATATATTCTTATCAGAACCTGCCACAAAATGTATGTTTCATCTGACGGCTACAACCATCAGGCGAATGTTACAATCGAAGTTGACACAAGCAATATGACAGTAACCGACAGCTACACAACTGTTATGAACAGCTCATACGGCTATGTGAGCCATTCATTTAACCAGTTCATCAAGGTTGAAAACAACCATATTATCGGTGTTGACCATGGCGACGCTTACCCGAGAGGAATTGCGCTGATTAAGTATAAGACAGATTGCAGTAACGGCAAATTTGTTCCCGATTATTACACAAAATGCGATGTTTACAATTTGCTCAGCTTCTCAGGCTCTGTTGGCAATAACTACACAGGCGCACAGATTGGCGGATTTGAAATTTCTGACACATCATATCTTGTTGCAGGCACAACAATTGAGCAGGTTGAAAACGCATCAGGTACAAGCAACGTTTTTGTTTCTGTAATGAACAAAGCAGATAACACCATCACATTAAAAAAGATAACCAACACCGCAGATGGTGCAGTGAATCCCTCCAACCCGTTTCTTGTAAAGCTTAGCGATAACAGCTTTATGCTCATCTGGAGCGTTGGCACAACTGTTTATTATTGCAAGCTTGACGGCGAGGGCAATGTCAACTCAAAAATCTGCACAATGAGCGGCAGTATTTCTGATTGCGACCCCATAGTTTGCGGCAATAAGGTTATGTGGTATTCATACATAGGCGCAGAGGTAACATTCTATGAAATCAGCCTTAGCGACATTTCACAGACAAATGTTACAACAGTTGAAAACAGCCACAACTGGGTGGTTAAGTCTGTTGACGATAACGGCAACGCTCAGCTTGCCTGCTCAAAATGCGGCGAAACAAAATCTGGCGTTATTCCAAAATCTGTCAGCCTTTGGTGGAATGTCAGCGGCAACAGCTGGAGCTCAGCTCCAAGAAATCCCATATTCGCAGGCAATAAAATATCTGTTGAAACAGATTACTCAAACTATTCAGGCAACAGTGCCACATTGAAAGATTGCATTGTAACATCATCTGACGAAAGCATTGCTTCGGTTACAGGCTCTTCAAGAGGCGCAGGCTATTATGACATTCTTTGGAAAAAGGCAGGCGCAGTTACAATAACTGTCAGCAGCCTTTATAACCCTTCGGTTTCAAAATCATATAAAATCACTGTTACCGATTACATCACCCCCAAGGGCACTGGTGTGATAGATAGCGAAAACAAGCTTATCAGCGGTATTGCCGTTGGCTCAGAATCAATCACAGATTATGTTACAACTGCAAGCGGAGTTACTCTCAATGTCCCTGCTGGCAAGCTTGTAACAGGCACTCCTGTTGAGGTGCTCTATAACGGCGCTGTTGTTCGCACATACGAAACAGTTATTTTTGGCGATGTAAACGGTGATGGCTGGTATGACGGCACAGATTCACTTATTGTCAACTGCATTGTAAAGGGTATTCTTTCCCGTCAGCAGGTGGGCGAGGCTGTTTATGCGGCGGCAGATTGCAACCACGATGGCGCAATTGACGATAGCGATGTTGTAATTCTTCAAAAGGCAGGCTTGCTTCTCTCTGATGTTGACCAGACTAAGACAGCAAACGAGCTTTCAGCAAATGCAGATTTCAGCGAATACATAAGCCTTATTGAGCAGGCGATTGATTTTGCCGAAAGTGCAGAGGAAACCGCACCGCAAAACGCAGACAGTATCATCACAATGCTTATGAATTTCATCATGCAAATCATAAATTATCTTAAACTCCACTTCGCAATTATCAAATAATTAAAAGGTCCGCTGTGCTTAGCATGGCGGATTTTTGTTATGATAGCGTTGTTTTCACTGTTGAACAAACCACTTCTTTATGTTATAATCGAAAAAACGAGAGGTGATAGTTATGATTAAAAAAATACTGTCGGTGGTAATCACGTTGGTCATTGCCGTTGAAATGCTGAGCGTTATGTCTTTTGCAGAGGATTTCACGCCAAAGCTTCGCTTCGTTGTGGCAAGTGATGTTCATCTTGCCGATTCAGGCTCAGACTTGGAAGAGGCAAGGCTTAAAAAGCTTTTTGAAACCTCCTATGCCTATGCCGAAACTCAAAGCTACAAAAGGGTTGACGGTGCGTTTTTTGTTGGCGATATTTCTGACAGGGGAACATCCTCGTCAATGGATAAATTTTTTAGAATCGTCAATGAAAATAAACGCTCCGAAACAGTTGCAAGAGCTATTTTAGGCAATCACGAATTTTACACAGAGTCTTCAAGAACAGTATCACGCTTTCTCACTTCAAGCGGATATGCCGAAGCAGATACAGATTTTGTGCTTGGCGGCTATCACTTTATTATGATGTGCCCTCAGAATGGCGGCAGGGGATATACCTCTACTCAAAGAAAATGGCTTGATAAAAGACTTTCAGAGGATGCCCGTGAAGATGCAACAGGAAGAAAGCCGATTTTCGTTTTTCAGCATCATAATGTAAGCGGAACAGTTTACGGCTCAGCAGCATGGGGCATCAGCGAATTGTCAAGCATTCTTTCATCATATCCGCAGGTGGTTGATTTTTCGGGTCATTCACATTACCCCATAAACGACCCCCGCTCAATCTGGCAGGGCAGATTCACCGCTCTCAATGACGGAACACTTTCATATTATGAAATGGGCATTGCTGGTGTAGCTGATGGCGGTGTATATCCAAGCGATAATTACGGCGGATATGCCGGCAGCCGAAACCACAGGGATGCGGCGCAGTATTATATTGTTGAGGTGGATAACAATAACGCAATCCGTGTAAAGGGATATGATTTGCTTTCAGATACATTTATTTGTGAATATAACATCCCGTCTGTTGGCAATGTAAATGAGTTTGTTTATACAGATGCACGAAAAAGCCAGAGCACACCGCCCCAGTTTGACCCGTCAGCCACAATCACTCTTAAAGGTGCAAGGGCAGATGCGGCAGTTTTCCAGATACCGCAGGCAAAATCTTTTGGGGATGATGTTGTTCAGCACTATCGCTTTGATGTTTATGATAAAGCCAACAACCTTGTTTCAACCGAATACGCTCTTTCAGATACATTCTTTTTCCCGGCACCCGAAACGATTCGCTGTGTTGTCAGTGGACTTCAAAAAAGCACAGATTATTATGTAAAGTGCTATGCAGTTAATTGCTGGGGCAAGGAGTCTGCACCGCTGACGCTTAATTTCAGCACTGTCAGCGGAACAGAAAAAGTTACCTGTTACAATTCACCTGTAACACCCAATGTGTTCTCATTCATTCAGTTAGAAAACGGAGCTGCCTATGACGGTGTATCGGGCAGAGAGCTTTCAAGGGACGGCGAACCTGTTCCCTATACAGATGATATTACAGGCAGATGTGCTGCGGAGTTTAACGGAAAAAATTCATATGGCTTTGACGGCTTTAAAGAAAAATATGGTATGATGCAAAACGGTGTGTCCTTTGAATTTTATGGCGAGCTTGATGACATAGATTTTAAAGAGGGCTGTGATTATGTTGATGTTTTAAGCAATCAGGAAGGCGGAGGCTGCGGACTTGAGCTGACCAAAGATGGCAATATGGAATTTTATGTGTATGTAGGCGGCAGGTATGTTCACCCAGGCACAAAGGTTGAATTTAATCAGCCAGTTCATATTGTCGGAACATTTGACGGTCAGTATGTTAAGGTGTATATTAACGGTGTGCTTTCAGCCAGTGAAAGGGCAAGCGGAACGCTTTCATTCCCCAGTGGTGTTGATGCACAGTTTTTGTGCGTTGGCGGCGACAGCAACAATAATGGATCTGCCGAGGCACGCTTCACAGGTAAAATTGTTACAGCCAATGTTTACGGAAAAGCCTTAACCGATTATGAAATTGAACAGCTTAGCAATCAGTATGATACATTTGATTTTATCAGCGAAAGCGGTTATCAGTTCAATCTGAATGAAAAGCTTTTGTACGGACTTAATCTGACAGCACTTTCGGGCTGGAACATTAAAAAAGCGTTCAGAAATAATAATCTTTTCGTTGAAAGCGACAATATCGGCACAGGCACAAAAATTGTTTTGAAAGACAGAAACGGCAATGTGTATGATACCGCCGAGGTTGTGATTTTTGGCGATGTAAACGGTGATGGCTGGTATGACTGCAAGGATTCAGTTATTGTCAACTGCATTGCAAAGGGCATCCTTTCCCGTCAGCAGGTGGGCGAGGCTGTTTATAAAGCGGCGGACTGCAACCACGACGGAGCAATTAACGAAAGCGATGTTGTAATTCTTCAAAAGGCGGGTTTGCTTCTTTCAAATGTTGACCAGACAAAGCCAGTTAGCGAGCTTTCAGCAAATGCGGATTTCTGTGAATACATAAGCCTTATTGAGCAGACGGTTGATTTTGCCGAAAGTGCAGAGGAAACCGCACCGCAAAACGCAAAGTGCATCATCACAATGCTTTTCAATTTCATTGTAAAAATCATCAATTGCCTTATGCGCATTTTCATTAAATAACTGAAATTTTCCACTGTTGAATTATTTTTCTCTCTGTGATATAATCTTCCAAAGGAGGCGTTTATATGTTTTGCAAAAAATGCGGAAAAGAAATCCCCGATGACAGTAAATTCTGTCCTTACTGCTCTGAAAAAGCAGGGGACGAAAAGAAAAGTAAATCCAATTCCACAATCATTATTGCCTGCGTGGCGGTGATAGTTGCCCTTTTGGTGGTTATCGCTTTTATGGCTGGCAAGCTTTCTGATAAGAAAGGCGAAAACACCACAACCACTTCATCACAGACCTCAATTTCTGCTGAATCATCAACTACCGCAAAAGCTCCCGAAACCACCACAACCACAACAACGACTACCAAAACTACCAAGGCAAAGGTCAAGTGCTACAGCGGAACAGAAATCCCCGATTGCGGTGCATATTTACATTTAAAAGCGGATATTTATGAGCCTGTTTCTGAGGAGGGGCTGATTATGTATGAATCGCCCGCTGACGGATTGCAGAAATATGCAAAGCTCCTTGAGGATAACGGCTTTAAGCTCACGGAAGAGAATGAATTCAGCCAGATTTATACTTCTTCAACAGGTATCTATGTGAAGCTTATGGAAGATATTTACCCGCAGGAAGAGCAGCATTATCTTAAAGTTATTTCAAAAAATCTTTTTGATTATTGCATGGAAAATTTTAACGTTGCAGATAACGGAATATAACAAAAAGCCTCGGCAACGGGGCTTTTTTCTTTGCAGGAAAATATTTTCGCAAAGCCTTGAATTTTATTTTGCGATAAAGTAAAATAAAGACGAGAAATATCTCAAAATTAAACGAGGTGAGTTTATGTCAAAAATCATCAGTGTTATTATGACAGCTATTATGTTCCTGTTCCCGTCATTGAATGTTTCAAAAATTTCAGTTGACAAAACAAAATGGAATACCGATTATGCCTATGTCTATTGCCACGGACTTTCGGGGTGGGGCAGTTACGATTTTCAATATCGCTTTATGCCTTACTGGGGAATGTTCGGCGGCGATATGATAAAAAACCTCAATAAGCGTGGCTTCAAATGCTATGCCGCTTCTGTTGACCCAGAGGGCAGTGCGTGGGATAGAGCCTGTGAGCTTTATGCTCAACTTGCCGGCACAAAGGTTGATTATGGCAAGGAGCACAGCGAGCGTTGCGGTCATGACCGCTTCGGCAAGGATTTCTCAAAGAAGCGTCTTATTCCCGATTGGTCGGCAGAGAATAAAATAAACCTGCTTGGTCATTCATTTGGCGGTGTTACTGTCAGACTTCTTGCAGAGCTTATGGCAAACGGCAGCGAGGAGGAAAAGGCTGTTACAGATTCAAAAGAATTGTCAGAGCTTTTCACAGGCGGCAAGGCAGATTGGATTTACAGCATCACCACCCTTGCAGCACCCTCAAACGGCACAACTGCATATGGCTTCGGCGACCCCGATGTTGAGGTGAAAAATCACGACAGTGCGGTATACGATATGTATATCGATAACGCAATGAAAATCAACGAAAAAATTTCAACACAAAATTGCACATATTATTTTGCAATTGCCTGTAGCTCCACAATAAAAAATGCTGACGGAACATACACCGCAGATAACGAGCTGACAGAATCACTTTTCCGCTCATCTGCCAACGAAATGGGAAGCCTCACAGGCGTAACCCCCAACGGCTATGTTGTTGATGAATCGTGGCTTGAAAATGACGGACTTGTGAACACAATTTCCGCCAAAGCTCCCACAAGCGCACCTTTCAAAGACCTTGATAAGAGCAACATCACCGCTGGCATATGGAATGTTGCCGAAACATACAAGGGCGACCATATGGCATTCAACGGCGATTTAATGAGCCCCAATAATATCCGCCCGTTCTTTGCGGACTGGATGAATATGATAAACTGCATATAAATAAAACTGCCCCACAGCACCGAGCTTTGGGGCAGTTTTTTATTTACCTGAATACAATAATTTCATAAGGTCATCATATTCATCCGGGTATGCGTTTGCACCGTATATGGTTTTAACCTTTTTGTCGGTGGTGTAATATTTCAAATTCCAGCTCTCACCGTCCAAAACAGGCGCATAGTATTCATCCTGCCAGCCAGATATGTTGATTTTCTCAAGCTCACTTAAAAATATATCAGCAGGCATGGAAGTTTCTTTTGTATTTTCATTAAAAATATCTCTTGTTTTTATCTTGATTATTGCCTTGTCGCCAGCAATTGTTGCCGTGATTTCTGTGCTGTCTGGCGACAGTGATACTTGGCAAGAGTATTGAAGCTTTTTAAACATATTATTTCCCCCTTTTGAATTTATAATAATTCCGCATAGCCCCATTGTCAAGATGAATTTTGGCGAAGCAGACAGCAAAGTCCCAAATTCAGTACACTTCTGTTGATTTTAGCTAACCACTTGATTAAACCGTTTTCTTTTGCTATAATAAATTGAACGGAGTTGATAATATGAAAAAATCATTACCCAAAAGAATATTGGCATTGTTGCTGGCATTTATTATTGCCCTGCTTTTGCCTGCTTGCTCAGATGCAACAAAGAGCAAGAAACACAAAAAAGAGGTAAACACCACCGAGTATCTCCCAATAATCACAGAGGATGATACCGCAAATTTACCAAAGACTACCGAAAAGAAAACTCAAAAAACAACAGTAACTACCACCACAACCACCACAAAATCAACAACAAAATCCACTAAGAAATTCACTTCAAAAACATCTGCAAAAGATAACAGCACAATCAAAGAAAATGGTAAGTATGACACAAAGGACGAGGTTGCTCTTTACATCCATAAATTCGGTCATCTGCCCTCAAACTACATAACCAAAAGGCAGGCGGAGGATATGGGCTGGAGCGGCGGCTCATTAAAGAATTATGCCCCTGGGTGCAGTATCGGCGGCGACCGATTTGGCAATTACGAGGGCAAGCTCCCGAAAGCTAAGGGCAGAACATATAAAGAGTGCGACATCGGCACAATGAATGCAAAATCAAGAGGTGCAAAGCGTATAATTTTCTCAAATGACGGCTTGATTTATTACACCTCAGACCACTATGAAACATTCACAAAGCTTTATTGATAAGGAGAAGCCATGAAACAGATAACATTAAACGGAAAGAAAATGACCGATAAAGAAACGGCACACGAATACATAGCAAAAAAGTTGGGATTTCCCGAATATTACGGCAAAAACCTTGATGCACTTGCCGATTGCCTGTGGGAGTGCTGCCTTGACAGATACATCCGCTTCAACCACTTTGAAGAGGCTGAAGAAAACCTCGGCGAATATGCCGAAATGCTCCTTGCAGTTTTCACCGATGTTGCAGAGGAAAGCACACGCATAAGATTTAAAAAGCTGTGATAAAGACTATGTAAAAATATTAAAAAAGACGATTATGTTTGAAACAATTTGTTCAACACAATCGTCTTTTTCTTTCAATTCTGCATCTTACTTAAACACAATCTTATTCGTTCCGTTTTTGATGCCGAAGCAATCATATTTCAGCCACGCTTTGCCTGTGAGGTATGAATCATAATGCGCCGCTTTTGCGTTGCCCTTGTAGCCGTTGTCCTCTTTTGTGTAGTTGCCTGCGCTCCAGTTGTCAGCCATGGCACTGCTGAGGTACGGTATGTAATCTGCGCTGTCAACCATTCTGTGCAGGTCGCCCTCACGGTCTTTTGTAACAATGTAAGGCGAGCCAAGGGTCAGCGTGTTGATAATCTGAAATCTCTGTTTCATCTCTTCGTTTGCCGCAAACTGCTGTGCAATCATTCCGCCTAAGCTGTGGCCAACAAGCACAACCTTTGCATCTTTCGGAATATCCTTTTTTGCCGCCGCAACAACTGCGTCAAGGTACATATTATCCTTGCCAAATCCGCTTTTAATGCAGACCTGAATTCCACGGATGTCGTTCTTGTCCCACTTACGGCTGGAGCCGATAAGGCTGATTACATAAACAGTGCCCTTGCTTTTGCCGTCAGTGTAAAGTGTACCTTTTTTGAATGTGTAAAGCTCCTTTTTAACGCAGAGCTTCATTGCGTCCTGCGCAGTTGCAACTGTAACACTTTTGGCAGATGCCATAACAGAAAGCATTGAAAAAATCATCACAAATGCCAGTAATAAAGATATAATTTTTTTACTCATAATTCTACTCCGTAAATAAATTTTTAACATCAGAAATTGCCTTTTGTTTCAGTGCCTTTTTTCATCATCCCCTTATAAAAATTTTACCTCTTTATTATACGCATTTTGCTTTTGCCCGTCAATATCAAATAAAAATATTCGTCAGAGTGTTGCCTATTTTCATTGACAACTGAGCGGAGAATTACTATAATTAAACCGTAATATGTATTAGAGGGTGATACAATGGAAATGCTTGATGTAGTGGATGAAAACGGCATCCCAACTGGCGAAATTGTGGAGCGTGAAAAGGCGCACGCCGAGGGTGTCAGACACCGCACATCTCATGTGTGGCTTTTGCGAAAGAAAGAGGGCAAAACCGAGGTGCTGCTTCAGAAGCGAAGCTCTAATAAAGATTCTTTCCCCGATTGCTACGATATTTCAAGTGCAGGTCATATCCCTGCTGGTGTGGATTTTGTGCCCTCTGCCATTCGTGAGCTTAAAGAGGAGCTTGGTGTTGACGCAAAAGAAACGGAGCTTTTCATTTGTGGCAACCGCTCAATTGATGGCGACAGCATCTTTCACGGCAAGCCATTTTTAGACAGGCAGTATTCACGGGTTTTCGCCATGTGGTGCGATAAAAATGAAGATGAATTTACCCTGCAAAAAGAGGAGGTTTCCGCTGTCCGCTGGATGGAAATTAACGAAGCGCTGGAAGCCGTCAAAGAAAATAAAATTAAAAGCTGCATTTTTTTGCCCGAGCTTTTAATGGTAAAAAATGCGGCAGAGAATAAAGGAGAATGATTATGGATAAAAGTTTAAAAATAATTCAGACCTTGGCGAAGTTAGGAAGAATTCTGAGCAAAATTGTTTTCATTTTTTGCATTGTATCTGTAATAATCTGTGCAGTTGCAATTGTAACATTTGTCCTTGACGGGCAGGAGCTTATTCAGCTGGACGGCATAACAATCCACGGCTTGATTGAGAACGAAGAGAATCTGTCAAAGGGTACAATACTTGGCGAAATGGCAGTTGGATTTTTTATGCTTGCAGGCAATATAATCATTGCAAAATTTGCAGAGAAATATTTTGAAAACGAGCTGAAAGACGGCACACCTTTCACCGAAAGGGGAGCGAACGAAATGCGCCGACTTGGCATAATAACAATCTGCGTTTCTGCCGGCACAGCGATTTTGGCAAGCATAGCATTCGCAGTGATAAAGGCAATGATACCTGATACCGTAGTGCCTGATGTGAACGGATTTATTTCACTGGGAACAGGACTTGCACTCCTTGCATTAAGCGTAGTTTTCCGCTATGGCTCAACCCTCATCGTACCCGAACCCACAGCAGAACCCGCCCCACTCGAAGTCCCCCAGCAGACAGAAAATAACGATTGATAATATCTATATCCCTAACCGCCGAAGCACAAGCCAAGGCGGATTTTTTTGTGTATAATTTGCATTGTAAAGTCTGGAAAA
The DNA here is from genome assembly GCA_024404115.1 of Clostridia bacterium. Lineage (GTDB taxonomy): Bacteria > Bacillota > Clostridia > Oscillospirales > Acutalibacteraceae > CAG-488. The sequence continues at coordinate 13,503 of JAKSQM010000029.1, forward strand.
TTATGCTAAAATACAAATATATATTGATTCTGAAAGGGGAATTGTTATGGCGAATAATTTTATAACTGTTAAAATGGATGATGGCAGCGAGTTTCTTGTGCAGGCGGTTAATACTTCCGATGATGAGTATATGGATGCTGGTTCTGAAATAAGAAATACTGTTTTTGATGCTGATAAGTTATTGAATAATATAGTTCCAAAGATTGCAAAGATTGTTAAGAATGCCAAAAGCGGACTTGAGAAAAAAATGGATGAAGCTTTGCCTCATGAATTTGAGCTTGAATTTTCTATCGGATTGAATGTTGATGCTAATTTAGTTATTGCTTCTACAGAAATGTCTTCTGGCATGACTCTTCGTATGAAATGGAATCTGAAAGATTAAGGAGAAATGATGACAATGTCATTACCTTTTGTTAAAATTTATGCCAATAAAATGGGTACAGGCTTTTTTGCTGCACCTGAATATATTGTTACTTGTCGACATATTTTAGATGGATATGCGGTAGGAGAAAAAGTTAAATTTAGATTCAATGATGAAATAGAAATTCGTGAAGCTGAAATAGTTGACATACTTCAAGAGGACGACCTTGCATTGTTGAAATCTCCAATTATTGTTAAAGAGCATTATGTTTTTGATAGGGTAGTTATTTGTGGTAAGAAAGTTGGCTTAAAGGGCTTTTCAAACAATTCTGAAAAATTCAGCCCTGCAAAGGCTACAATCAATGGAATGAACGGCGAAGGACTAATTGAGTTAGATGATGCTAATGCTATAACATTGGGCTACAGTGGCAGTGCTGTTTATCTAAAAGAGGATGAAAGTTCAGTTGTAGGTGTTTTAAAAGCGATAGCAAAGATAGATAAAAACGAACGTAAGGAAAATATAGCTCGTGCCATCCCTGCATCCGTTATTCTTGATGCTTGGGGCGAGTATGTCTGCGAAAAGAGATATACCCCCGAGGGTATGGACAGACACCCCAGAAATGACTTTGTTTATCAGGCATTAAAAACAGACTTCATCGGCAGAGATGCCGAAATGGAACAGCTCGAAATGTTTATACAGCATGATGACTATCGTCCGTTGCTGTGGCAGGCGATTGTTGCGGAGGGTGGTTCAGGCAAGAGCCGCCTTGCATATGAATTTGCCCATAGCCTTGACAGCTCGTGGTATTGTAAACTGGTAAGGCAAGAGGATTTGACCGTATCAAATCTCAATAATATTTATGAGGAAGCAGGGCGAAATCTGTTCCTTATTGCGGACTATGCCTATACAGACACCAACGAGCTTGGCAAGTGGATTGACACCGTTTTGCAGGGTGCGCCGAAGCATGACATCCGTGTCCTTTTGCTCCAGCGTCAGGGCGATTCAGAGCAGAGCAAAGCTAAATGGCATGAATCACTTGAAAAAAATAATCACAATATCAGCAGACATATGTTTTCACCCGATATTTATATTCAACCGCTGAATATGTATGATATATACACCGTCATAAAGTCGTATGCCGAAAAAAAGGGCAAATCTCTTGATGACACATCTTGCACACAGCTTTATGAAGCACTTGAGAGAGTTGACCCCGAGCTTTTGCGACCTTTGTTTGCAATGTTTATCACAGATGCTTACCTTGAAAACTCAGCCGAACCTCTTAATTGGAATAGAGATGACGCATTAGATTATTTCTGTAACCGTGAGATAGATTTAATTACAGATGCAACATCTGCTCTTGGTGATGACTATACAGAAGCCGCACATCTTTTGACGGTTCTTGCAACTATGGCAGGCGGGTACTCTTTTGCAAAAGACAGTCTGCCCGATTTTGAAGTGTTTGAGGTAATAGATAATGTTGGCTATAAGCTGTGCAAAAAAGGCATTGCATATAAAACCGAAAACACCTACACCGTTGATGCCATTACCCCCGATATTTTAGGTGAGTATTTTGTAAAAATGTATCTTGAAAAGCATTTTTATGATATTCCAAAAATAATTGAAGCCGCTGAAAGCAAAAGTATTCTGGCAACAAATGAATTTCTTAGCAGACTTTTTACAGACCATGAGGCAGATATTGATTTCATTGAAAAATGCTGTTGTAACCCTTTTAATGCCTATTCAGTGTCATGGGGATTGGTAAATAGAGCTGATACAGCAAAGCTATCCGTTCTTTATGAAAGCCATAAATCTATGGACGATTCGGCTTTGTGGAGCATTCAATACGCCAAAGGACTTTTCAACTTTTTCTACCGACAAACAGATATGGCAGAAGCGAAGAAAGTCCTTGAAAAACTGGAAGACCTGCATAATATCAGTAATAATGCAGAGGTAACGGTAGTCTATGCCAAAGGACTTACAAACTATATCGGTAGACAAACAGATATGGCAGAAGCGAAGAAAGCACTTGAAAAACTGGAAGATCTGCATAAAAACAGTAATAATGCAGAGGTAACGGTAGTCTATGCCAAAGGACTTACAAACTATATCGGTAGACAAACAGATATGGCAGAAGCGAAGAAAGCACTTGAAAAACTGGAAGATCTGCATAAAAACAGTAATAATGCAGAGGTAACGGTAGAATACGCCAGCGGACTTACAAACTATATCGGCAGACAAACAAATATGGCAGAAGCGAAGAAAGCCTTTGAAAAACTGGAAGACCTGCATAAAAGCAGTAATAATGCAGAGGTAACGGTAGAATACGCCCAAGGACTTACAAACTATATCGGCAGACAAACAGATATGGCAGAATCGAAGAAAGCCCTTGAAAAACTGGAAGACCTGCATAATATCAGTAATAATGCAGAGGTAACGGTAGTCTATGCCAAAGGACTTACAAACTATATCGGTAGACAAACAGATATGGCAGAAGCGAAGAAAGCCCTTGAAAAACTGGAAGACCTGCATAATATCAGTAATAATGCAGAGGTAACGGTAGTCTATGCCAAAGGACTTACAAACTATATCGGTAGACAAACAGATATGGCAGAAGCGAAGAAAGCCCTTGAAAAACTGGAAGACCTGCATAATATCAGTAATAATGCAGA
>JAKSQM010000003.1 GCA_024404115.1 Clostridia bacterium
TTCCAATTACCCATTTCCTTCCATTACATCCCTTTGTTCAGTTTTGAAGGTGCGTAACGTACATAATGTTTAGTCCGTAGTTTTTACTACGGATTTTTATTTTTTAAACAATGGAGCTGGTTGTTCAGACAATCAGCTCTTTTTTTGTTATATTGATAACTGTCATATAAATTGCCATTGCCAACAGCGAAAAGTTGAGTTTTGATTTAATCAAAATAATTATTCCAAGTGTATATAATAAAATCAGAAAAGTTCCGCTTATTTTTTTTAGAATTTTCTCTGCTTTTTGTCGTTCTGTGTGCAAAATCAAGGTGTTTAAAAGTGCTGTTTGCCCATCTGTTGTACCTGTGGGCATCATATTAAAGATTCCAAGACACAAATTGATATTTATAAGTGATTGTTTTTTTAATATTATTCCTAAAATAACCAGTGCAAAATTAACTATAGGCCCTGCAAGTGAAATGATTATCTCTTTTTTGGGTGATATTCTATAGCTTTGGATTGTGTCGATTCGCATACCGTATGCACCTAATGTTATACTTTTAATATTTCCTTTGAATATAGCAATTGCTGTCAGATGTCCGATTTCATGTAAAACACAGCACAACAGCGTTGTCAGTGCGTTGCCACTGGGAATGAAAAGCAGTGCGAATGTTATAACTGCGGCAAAATAGACACTGATATTGATTTTTATATTTTTAATATGTATTGTCATATTTTACCGTCTTTCAGCGGCAGATAATTTAGCGGGTCAATCATCTGACCCTCTTTTTTTATGCCAAAATGAAGATGCGGCCCTGTGCTATAGCCTGTACTTCCCGAAAGTGCAATATATTCACCAGCACGGATAACATCGCCCTTGCTCACAAGCAGCTTCGAGCAGTGGCAATAAAGAGTCTCGCAACCGTTTTTATGTACCATCCAAACATAATTGCCCGCTGTGTCGTCATAACCTGCTTTTGTAACAATGCCATCCCAAGCTGCTGATACTCTTGTACCTTCGTTGACAGCAATATCCACCGCTGAGTGAAGCTTGGTTATTCCACTGATTGGGTCGGTTCTGTAGCCAAATCGTGATGTGATTGCACCGTGAGCAGGGGAAATGATTGAATCGGAATCTGAAAAAATCGACATAACCTGTGAAACTGTTCGCTCGTCGCTTTTTTCGTAGGTATCCTCTTCTTTTTTCTCTGTTTCGGTTTCTTCTTTCACTTCCTCTTTTTCTTCGTCTGTTTCGTTTCTTTCAATTACTTCTATGGTGTTACTGGCACTTACTGGCTTCATAACAGATTCTGCAACCTCTTTGGCAGAGGATACAACCTGTGCAAAACTTACATTATCAGACATAATTTGTTTGTATTTCTCTTTAAGGTCTTTTGCTCCGCCCAGCTTGCACACAAGAAAAAGCAAAGCCACCATAAATGCACAGGCGAAAAATTGAATAAATATTATTTTGCAAAAGGGGTCAGACCCTTTTTTATTCTTATTATCAGTATTTTTTAAATCTTTGTTATCCATATTTTCACTCCCTTTAAGAAATATATATGCATATATAAAAGAAAAATGAAATATATGGATTTAAAGCCTTGAAAAAGTTTGAGCGGTTGTGTTATAATACGCACTGTTGAAACAAAGGAGAGATAAAAATGAACGTTTACGATTTTGACGAAACAATTTTCACAGGAGATGCAGAAGACCGTTTCTTTAAATTTATGTTTGCTAAAAAGGGCTTCCGTCATTTTAAAATTTCATGGCATATCTATGATATTATTCAGAAAATGCACTTTATCACAAAAACAAGAAGCCGTGAGTTACAGTATGGCTTCCTTAAAAAAATAGACAATATTGATGAAGTTGTTGCAGAGTATTGGTCAGAGGTTGAGAAGTATATGAAACCCTGGTACAATGACGCAAAACGCCCTGATGATGTTATTGCCAGCGGTACACCCAGATTTTTGCTTGAGCCAATCGTTGAAAAGCTCGGTATCGGCGGTCTTGTTGCAACTGAAATGGACACCAAAACAGGTAAGATTGATGGCGACTTCGCTATCGGCGAGTTTAAGGTAGTAAATTTCAGAAACCAGCTTGGACTTGACTGCATTGATAATTTTTATTCAGATGCTTATTCAGACCATTTTATTGCAGAGTATGCAAAGAAAGCATTTATTATCCACGGTGAAAACGATGAATGCACCGAATGGAACGAATACTTCAAGGCACACCCTGAGCTGATGAAATAAAAATTGACCGACTGACGATACGCTCATCAGTCGGTCTTTGCTTTTTTAAGAAAAGATAATCTGTTTTAATTCTTCGGTGCTTTCTGCAATAAAATCTGCGTTGTGCTTTTTGAATTCCGCCTCACTGCCATAACCGTAAAGCACGGCGGCGCAGGGGATTCCAACACTGTGAGCGCCGTCAATGTCAAATTTTCTATCGCCAATCATAAGAATTTTTGCATTCTCTGGCAAATTGAAGCATTCAATGCACTTGCTGATAATTTCAGTTTTGGTGCTTTCAACAGTTTTTGGGTCAGAGCCTACAATTGAATCAAAATATTTTTCAAGGTCAACCTTTTGAAGAATGATGTGAACAAAATCCTGCGGCTTGGAGCTACCAATGCCAACCTTGACACCTTCTTTGTTAAGAAGCGAAAGAAGCTCTTCAATGCCGTCATAAATATCAAATTCAAAAACACCGCCTGCGGAATAATTCTTTCTGAATTGCTTAACGAGCATATCGGCTTTTTCAAAATCAACACCACATTCTCTGATGTAGCTATCATGCAGGGGAGGACCGATAAATGTGCGCAGACTCTCTTCACTGAGAGCAGGAAGTCCCATAAATTCAACAGATTCTCTTATGCAGCGAAATACGCCTTTGCCGGTGTCTGCAACAGTTCCGTCAAAGTCAAAAATCACTGCGTCAAAATTATTTTTCATATAAATCACCGACGAATATAATAACATAAAACAGAATTGTTTACAACTGCATTTTTATGTGTTATAATTTGAGGTGGTTCAAATTTACATTTCCTTAGTAAAAGAGGTATATATATTATGGAAAACGAAAAGAAAAAAATAGTACTTAGCTGTATTCAGCCCACATCAGTGCCAACAATCGGTAATTATCTTGGAGCACTTAAAAACTGGAAATATATGAGCGAGGATTATGATTGCTATTATGCAATTGCCGACCTCCACGCAATTACTGTCCGTCAGGAGCCTGCTAAGCTTAGAAAGCAGTCTATGGAGATGTATGCGCTTCTTCTTGCAGTTGGTCTTGACCCCGAAAAGAATGTTGTTTTTGTTCAGAGCCATGTTCCCGAACATTCACAGCTTTCATGGATTCTTAACTGCTACACACAGTTTGGTGAAGCATCAAGAATGACACAGTTTAAAGAAAAATCACTGAAGCATGCTGACAATATAAATGTTGGTCTGTTTGATTATCCAGTTCTCATGGCAGCAGATATTCTTCTTTATCAGGCAGATTTTGTTCCAATCGGTGCAGACCAGAAGCAGCACCTTGAGCTTGCAAGAAATATTGCAGAAAGATTTAATCAGGTTTATACACCTACTTTTGTTGTTCCTGAGCCTTTCTTTGGCAAGGTAGGCGCAAGGGTTATGTCTTTGCAGGACCCCACAAAGAAGATGTCAAAATCTGACCCCAATCCCAAGGCAAGCGTTAGTATGCTTGATACACCTGATATGATTGCAAAGAAAATTAAGTCTGCTGTTACAGATTCAGAGGCAAAGGTTTATTATGGCGAGGGCAAAGATGGCATCAACAATCTTATGTCAATTTATTCAGCCTGCACAGGTCTTGATTTTGCACAGATTGAAAAAGATTTTGACGGCAAAGGCTACGGCGACTTTAAAGCTGCCGTTGCAGAAGCGGTTATTGAGTGCATAAAACCCATTCAGGATGAATATTCACACCTTATTGCTGATAAGAAATATCTTGAGGATTGCACACGCCTTGGCAAAGAAAAGGCATCATATGCTGCACAGAAAACACTTCGCAAGGTTATGAAAAAGGTTGGTTTCTGGCAGGTTTAACAAAAAGCAAATGTTTGCTTTAACTAATTTGGTTATATATACAAATTTGCAAATTGCTGTATAAATATCCAGAATATTATTGACAAATATGCAAATTGGTGTATAATAAGTGCATAAACAATGAATACACAGTTTCGGAGGAATAAAAAATGAAAGACATTAAAAAAGTTGTTCTCGCATATTCAGGCGGTCTTGATACATCAATCATCATCCCCTGGCTTAAAGAAAATTATGACGGATGTGAAGTAATTGCTGTTTCTGGTGATGTTGGTCAGGGTACTGAGCTTGACGGACTTGAAGAAAAAGCATTAAAGACAGGTGCATCAAAGCTCTACATTGAAGACCTTAAAGATGTATTTGTAAATGACTTCGTATTCCCCTCACTTAAAGCTGGCGCAGTTTACGAAGGTGAATACCTTCTCGGTACTGCATTTGCTCGTCCCATCATCGCAAAAAGACTTGTTGAAATCGCTAAGGCTGAGGGCGCAGACGCTATCTGCCACGGCTGCACAGGTAAGGGTAATGACCAGGTTCGTTTCGAGCTTGCTATTAAGGCATTTGCTCCTGAAATGAAAATCATCGCTCCCTGGAGAATCTGGGACATCAAATCTCGTGAAGAAGAGATTGAATATGCTGAGGCAAGAAATATTCCTCTTAAAATAAACAGAGAAACAAACTACTCAAAAGATAAGAACCTCTGGCATCTTTCACACGAAGGTCTTGACCTTGAAGATCCCGCAAACGAGCCTCAGTATAACAAGCCCGGCTTCCTTGAAATGGGCGTTTCACCTGAAATGGCTCCCGATAAGGCAACATATGTTACAATCAGCTTTGAAAAGGGCGTTCCCGTTGCTGTTGACGGCAAGAAGATGGGCGGCGTTGAGATGATCGAGCTCCTTAACGAAATCGGTGGTAAGAACGGTATCGGTCTTGCAGACATCGTTGAGAACCGTCTTGTTGGTATGAAATCAAGAGGCGTTTATGAGAATCCCGCAGGTTCAATCCTCTACAAGGCTCACGAAGTTCTTGAAACAATCACTCTTGACAGAGAAACTCAGCACTACAAAGCACTTATTGCTCAGAAGTTTGCAGAGGTTGTTTACTTCGGTCAGTGGTTCACTCCTCTCAGAGAAGCTCTTTCAGCTTTTGTTGATAAGACTCAGGAGAACGTTACTGGTGATGTTAAACTTAAACTTTATAAGGGCAACATGATCAATGCAGGTGTTACATCTCCCTATTCACTTTACAGTGAGGACTTCGCAACATTCGATAAGGATGAAGTTTATGATCAGAAAGATTCAGCTGGCTTCATCAACCTCTTCGGTCTTCCCCTCAAGGTTAGAGCTATCCTTGAGCAGCAGAGAGAAGCTAAGAAAGACTAATTACAGTTACGAATTATATAAAAAGGCGGCAGCAGAAATTGCTGTCGCTTTTGTTTTTGAATTAAAAAACTCCCTTGCGCATTTCTGCACAGGGGAGTTGATTTTATTTTCTCTTTTCTGCATTCAAAAAGAATTGGTTGATTGCTTCAATTCGTTTGGTGGCATCAAAAAAATTTGAACGCTTTTCTGCTTCCAAAGCAAATTCATTCAGAAGCGCTGGATTTTCAAGAACTTTTTTCAAAGCGAGGTAAAGCTCTTCTTCGTCATTTTTGCAGATTATTCCACATTTGCTGTCGCCAAAAATCTCTGCCATACCTGAACATTCTGTTGTGATAACAGGCTTGCCGAGGATGATTGATTCGGAAACAACAGTGCTGTAGCCCTCCGCATGAGAGGAGCAGACAAAAGCATCAGCATTTTTAAAAATCGTATAAGGATTTTTTTGATATTCATAAAGGAAAATTCTGTCTTGAAGCTCATTTTCATCAATAAGCTTTTCAATAGAATCACGCTCATAGCCAATGCCCATAATCGCAGCGGAGAATTGGAATCCGTCATCTCTCAATTTTGCAGCTGCTCTTACAAATCTGTCATAACCCTTAACCTTTAAAAAGCTGCCAGCAAGCACAAACACGGGCCTTTTCATTTCTTTAACGGGGATAGACGGCTCTTCCGCACCCATAGCCTTTATTTTTTTATCGTCAATGATATTATAAAGAACAACGGTCTTTTCAGCCATTCCGTATGTAGCCACAAAAGAATCTCTGATGCTTTCAGAAACGCAGATTATATAATCCAGCTTTTCATAGCAGGCTTTTTCCTCTTCAGCGTCCCTGTATGCTGTAACGCTCCAGTGGTTGTTCACAAAATCCGTGTGAATATATGCCATCTTAACGCTGTTTTTATAGGGGGAATTCGCAATGATTTTTGTTGCATAACCCTCGCAGGCGGCAACTTCAACATCATACTTTCCTCTTAAATAAAGCTTTCTGACAGTTGCTGGCGAAAGCCTTACAGAGCCTGTGAGAATGATTCGGTTAATGAGCTCACGAGCACGATTGTTATTTATATTTTTGTGAATAAATGGATGATAATGGCTGTGCTCTTTCATAAAAGGCACACGCATTTCTCCGTCAGTTTCAGATACAACAGTAATATCCCATTCTTTTGGGTCAAGATTGCCAACAAGCTTTTCAAGTGCACCTTCAGCTCCGCCGCCGTCAAGGGATTCTACAAAAAACAAAACGGATTTCAATTCAGATACCGCCTTTCGTTATGCTCATTTATAAAACGAAAACTGTGAAGTGGTAATTTCCTTTGATTTAAGGTCGTATTTATATTTTTCGTTGCCTCTTGTCATATCAAGGAATTCAACATCGGGCTTGCCATTGCTGATTTCATTCTGGATAAAAGAAATCAGCTGAGTGATTCCTGGTGAATACCATTCGTATTTTTTATCAACACCAGCAAGAAGCAGATAAACAGTTTTGTTTTCGGGTTTATATACGGAATAGAAAAATGCAGCTGTTTCGTTGTTACATTCTGCAAGGAAGCACCAGCAGTTATCAATCTCTTTCATAACATCAATAGGCTTTGATGTGAAATCAACAAGAGCATTTCTGCCTTTGGTGTAAAGCTTTGCCTGCATAGAGGATGAATCCCAAACAGCGTCCTGCTTCTGTGTCAGTCGCTGAGCTCTGATAGCCATAAGCTCGTCCGCTTTTTCGTCTGTAATATGGTCAAGAATTCTGTAGGTGAATTTCAGCCCGTCCCTTGCAGAGCGGTTGTTTGCTGTTCTGATATTCTGACGCATACTTTTTGAAAGATTTTTAAGATAAAAATCAAAGTCATCCTCAATTTTTAATGACATACAAAGAGAATCAACCTTGTCCACATTTTCCACATTTTCAAGGTAACTGTATGAAGTGCAGGTTGATGAAACATTTTCAAAGCAAAAATAATTCATACCGTAGTTTTGGGTAAGATAAGAAATTATCTCGCCAAGGTATTCACCCTTGAATTCATCGTATATAAAGTTAAGATAATCAGAAAATCCCTGTCTGCCAATAAAATAAAAGCCTTTTTTCAGACCGATACCCTTAACATAAAAGCCGGTTTTAACAATCTGAATCGGTGCAATCATAAGTGGCTTGCCATCATCATCAGACAATAAAACATATGTGCCCTTTCTGAAAGGAGCTTTTTTCTTTTCAGCCATAAAATGCTTATTTATAATTTTATACCATTCATATGTCTGAAACCATGTCATTTCTATGCCCTTTTCAAGTGTACGCCATGCTGATTCAAGCTGGCTGAAATCAGCGGGAGAAAATTCAGATATTTTCATTTATATCACCTCCCGTTTATTATAATACGATTTAGAAATAGTGTCAACAATAAAGAGAGTTATGTGTATAGTTTTAAGGATATATAACAGTGCTTTTATAAGAATGAGATTCATTTGTACGCAATATACAATAAACAAGATGGCGGTTTTGGTTATCTTGTATAAAAAAATTTTTTATTTCTGCAAGGAAATTTTTGCAAAATGGTATAGACTTTATATAAAAAAGTGTGTTATACTAATATACGAATGTTAAGGGGTATTTATGCCCCATTCAAACATATTATATTGGAGGTAAACACAATGGCAAACAAATGGGTCTACATGTTTGACGAAGGTAACATGACAATGCGTAACCTTCTCGGTGGTAAAGGTGCAAACCTTGCTGAGATGACAGAAATTGGTCTTCCTGTTCCCTTCGGCTTCACAATCACAACAGAAGCTTGTACTCAGTATTATGAGGACGGCAGAAAAATCAATGACGAAATCATGGCTCAGGCTATGGAAGGCGTTAAGAAGATGGAAGAGAAGAACGGTAAGAAGTTCGGCGATCTCAAGAATCCTCTTCTTGTATCAGTTCGTTCAGGTGCTCGTGCATCAATGCCCGGTATGATGGACACAATCCTCAACCTCGGTCTTAATGACGAAGTTGTTGACGCTATGATCGCTGGTAACGATGATCCCGCTTTCGAGAGATTCGTATATGACTCATACAGAAGATTCATCCAGATGTTCTCAGACGTTGTTATGGAAGTTGGTAAGAAGTACTTCGAGCAGCTTATCGACAAGATGAAAGAGGAAAAGGGCGTTAAGTTTGATATCGAACTTACAGCTGCTGACCTTAAAGAGCTTGCAAGCCAGTTCAAGGCTGAGTATAAGAATCAGCTTGGTCAGGACTTCCCCTCAGACCCCGTTGAGCAGCTCAAGCTTGCTATCGAGGCTGTTTTCCGTTCATGGGACAACCCCCGTGCAAACGTATATCGTCGTGATAACGACATTCCATATTCATGGGGTACTGCAGTTAACGTAATGCCTATGGTATTCGGTAACCTTAACAATGAATCAGGTACAGGCGTTGCTTTCACACGTGATCCTGCTACTGGTGAAAACAAACTTATGGGTGAGTTCCTCATCAACGCACAGGGCGAAGACGTTGTTGCTGGCGTTCGTACTCCCATGCCCATCGCTCAGATGGAAAAAGAGTTCCCCGAAGCATATGCAGAATTCGTAAAAGTTTGCGACATTCTTGAAAATCACTATCACGACATGCAGGATATGGAGTTCACTGTTGAAAACAAGAAGCTCTATATGCTCCAGTGCCGTAACGGTAAGAGAACAGCTCCTGCAGCTCTCAAGATCGCTTGCGACCTCGTTGACGAAGGCCACAAGACTCCCGCAGAAGCAGTTGCTATGATCGACCCCAGAAACCTTGATACACTTCTTCATCCCCAGTTTGATGCAAAAGCACTTAAAGCTGCTACTCCTATGGGTAAGGGCCTCGGCGCTTCTCCTGGTGCTGCTTGCGGTAAGATCGTATTCACAGCAGAAGATGCAGAAGCATGGAACGCAAATGGCGAGAAAGTTGTTCTTGTTCGTCTTGAAACATCACCTGAAGACATCACAGGTATGAAAGCTTCACAGGGTATCCTCACAGTTCGTGGTGGTATGACATCTCACGCAGCTGTTGTTGCTCGTGGTATGGGTACTTGCTGCGTATCTGGTTGCGGCGACATCAAGATGGATGAAGAGAACAAGAAGTTCGAGCTTGCTGGCAAGACTTTCGTTGAGGGCGACTACATCTCAATCGACGGTTCAACAGGTAACATCTATGATGGTATCATCCCCACAGTTGACGCTGAAATCGCTGGCGAATTCGGCAGAATCATGGGTTGGGCTGACGAGTTCAGAAAGCTCAAGGTTCGCACAAACGCTGACACACCCAGAGATGCTAAGAAAGCAAGAGAACTCGGTGCAGAAGGTATCGGTCTTTGCCGTACAGAGCACATGTTCTTTGAAGCAGACAGAATCGCTGCATTCCGCGAGATGATCTGCGCAGATACAGTTGCAGAAAGAGAAGCAGCACTTGATAAGATTCTTCCTTATCAGCAGGGCGACTTCGAGGCTCTTTATGAAGCACTTGAAGGCTATCCTGTAACAATCCGTTTCCTTGATCCACCTCTTCATGAGTTCGTTCCCACAGAAGAAGCTGACATCGCTCTTCTTGCTGAATCACAGGGCAAGAGCGTTGAGGACATCAAAGCTCTTATCGCTTCTCTCCATGAGTTCAACCCAATGATGGGTCATCGTGGATGCCGTCTTGCAGTTACTTATCCTGAAATTGCAAAGATGCAGACAACAGCAGTTATCCGTGCAGCTATCAATGTTAAGGCTGCTCATCCCGATTGGAATATCGTTCCCGAGATCATGATTCCTCTCGTTGGCGATATCAAAGAGCTCAAGTTCGTTAAGGACGTTGTTGTTAAGACAGCTGACGCTGAAATCGCAGCAGCAGAGTCTGACCTTAAATATGAAGTTGGTACAATGATCGAAATCCCCAGAGCTGCTCTTACAGCTGACGATATCGCAAAAGAAGCTGAGTTCTTCTGCTTCGGTACTAACGACCTTACACAGATGACATATGGCTTCAGCCGTGATGACGCTGGTAAGTTCCTTGGCGCATATTATGACACCAAGATCTTCGAGAGCGATCCTTTCGCAAAGCTTGACCAGACAGGCGTTGGCAAGCTCATGGAAATGGCTATCAAACTTGGTAAGGGCGTTCGTCCTGAGATGCATTGCGGCATCTGCGGCGAGCACGGCGGCGATCCCACATCAGTTGAGTTCTGCCACAAGATTGGCCTTGACTATGTTTCATGCTCACCCTTCCGTGTTCCGATCGCTCGTCTTGCAGCAGCACAGGCAGCTATCGCTGATATGAAATAATTGTAAAATCGCATAATTGATTTTTCCCCAGTCTTGCAAAAGGCTGGGGATTTTTGCTTTTTATAAATCTGAATACCAATTAACCAAATTGCAACAATAAAAACGAAAAGTTTAATCCCAAACAGTATTGCCTTTCTCCCAAATTTATATAGAAATTGGGAGAAAGAAAAAAGAATTTTAAGAGCGTTGAATGTTCTTAATTCAAAAATATAATTTTTCTGTCGCAGATTGTATAAAAAACGGCTTTGTTTTAAGTTATTTTTGTTAAAAACTAATTTGGTGGTTGACATTCAACTTGACAAAGTTTATAATGGTAGGGTAAATATGTGTAGAAGTATATCTACGCTGTTTTATAAAAAATTTTTAAGGAGGATTTTTTATGACTTTAGGCAAGCGTATTCTCAGTGTGCTTTTGGCTATGCTCATGGTTTTCTCTGTTTTACAGATGGGCGTTAGCGCTTTAAACATAGCTAATGGCGAAAACACTGATGGTACAATGACGATGGTTGATAACGGCGAAGGCAGATACATTTTGCCCGAGGCAACTGTTACAGCAACACCAACCATCCGTGTTGCTACAAAGAGAGCCGGTTACGGCGATTTCGTTGGCGGTTCAACAATCGTTAAAGCAACACCCTCTGGTGTACCTGCAATAACAGGTAATTACACCAAAGAAGCATATTCAGGCGAAAGCCCTGAATGGCCTACTGTTACTTTTGAGTGCGACCTTCCCCTTACTACTGATTCGGATAAGGCAAGCGTTCAGCTTAACTGTAGCAGCATCTCAGGTCTTACCTATGAAGTCAGCAACCCCTCAAACAATAAGTGGGTTTGGACTATCACTGGCGGTACAATCGCAGCTGGTAACTACGCTGATTTCACAGTAAGCTTCAATTACACACATACTGATAAACTTACTGGTAAGACAGAAACAAAAGCATACAAGGCATATGGCAGCTCATATGTTGACATTATTGCTCAGCCCGCTGGTGCTTATGTTCATTCCGAGAGAAAAAATGCATTTCATAGTAATACATACAATGAAATGGTTTACCGTATCCTTGGTAAAAACACAAAGGGCAGCTACTATGAAACTGGCACAGATGTAGGTGAAGAAAACAAGGAAAAGAATGGCAGCTCTTATTTCTCTCATGGTTACTATGACTTCCAGTTAGCAGATGAGTTTGGCTGGAGCACCACAGCAGCTGCTTTCCCTCAGGGCGGTATGGTGCTTCTTCGCGCCCTCGGCGAGGGTAACATTTACTTCAATACAGGTATTGACAGACAGCGTCCTGTATCATCAACTTATATTGATATTTCAAAGGGTAAAGCTCTTGATGACGAGAGTATTAACCTTCGTTATTCAGCATTTAACCAGGATGACGCAAGCGGTCATCATCATGACCATGATGGCGATTATTTAGACCAGATTAGCGGTATCAGAGTATTCCCTGGTGAAGTTGCTTGGGGTAGCGACACACCCAACATCACAACAGCAGAGAACGAAATTAACTTCGGTCTTAGTGCAGATGCTGCACTTCCTTTCCATAATAAGAGCACTTACAACACAAGCTCACCTTATGCTATTACAAATAGTGAGGAGCCTGGCAGAGTATATGGTCTTAATATTCCATTCACTGGCACAGCATATGCAAACTCTAAAGATATGAAGACTCTTGATAACGGCAACAAGTATATCGCATATACATTTAAGAACTGTGTATCAGCAAGATATTATTATAAAACTGATGATCGTTGCTCAGACAGCCATACAGCAGTTAACCTTCGCTTCTATCTTTACAACAAAGCTCCTTTAAGAGGTGCTATTGAAGAAGCACTTGGTTCAGCTTCTCATATTCCACAGAATCCTTCATTCATTGATCCTCAGATCGGTCTTACTCCTCAGCAGTGGTATTATGACAACACAAACGGTTGCTGGGATAAATACTATTCAGCTCTCCAGACAGCTTTGCGTGTAAATGCTTGTTATATTACTGACCAGAATACAATCAACGCAGCAGCTGATGCTCTTGACGCAGCAGTTGCAGGCCTTGTTGTTAAAGGTGCTGACTATTCATTAGCAGACGCAGCATACAAGCGTATTGCAAACCTTACACCTGCTAACTACACAGCAAGCTCATGGGCAGCTGTTGGTAAGGCATGGCGTGCAATCGGTGTCAACGATTCAGAAAGAGATCTTACTGTTTTCTATCAGCCATACCTTAACAAGCTCATCGCAGATTTCAACACAGCAATTGATAACCTTGAGCTTGAAGATGCAGACTTCACTCTTGTTGACAGAGCAGAAGAAAAAGTTCCCGATGATCTTTCAGTTTACACAGATGAAACTGTAGCAGCTCTTCAGCAGCTTATTACTACTGCAGACAGCGACGCTTTCCGTGCAAAGAAGATCACAGAACAGGATTACATCGACAGCTTTGCTTATGCAATTGAAGATGCAATTATTGCTCTCCAGTACAAGGATGCTGACTATTCACAGGTTGATGCTCTTATCGCAGAGTACAACAGCACTTATGCTCCTAAAAAGGATACTTATACAGAGGAAACATTCAACGCTTATAAAGCAGCTGTTTTATCAGTAATGCGTGGTCTTAAACTTGACAAACAGTCATTAGTTGATGATATGGCTGATAAGATCAGCACCGCACGTGATAACCTTGAGTTTAAGGAAGCTGATTACACAGCAGTTGAAGCAGCTATTGATGCAGCAGCTATGCTTGACAGCAAGCTTTACACAACAGCTTCATGGAAAGCACTTCAGGACGCAATCAACGGCGTTCAGTATGGTCTTACAGTTGATAAGCAGTCAACAGTTGACGGTTATGCTGCAAATATCAACGCAAAGATTAAGGCTCTTATATTCGCAGACGGCGATTACAGTGCAGTTCAGGAACAGGTTGCAAGATACAATGCTCTTGATAAGTCTTGGTATGAAGCAGCTGGTATCAGCAATGTTCAGTCAGTTATCAACGGCATTACTTACGGTCTCAAGAAAGATAAGCAGAGTCAGATCGATACATACGCTGCAAACCTCAAGGCAGCTATCGACGCTCTCGTTCTTAAACCAGCTAACTACACAGAAGCAGATAAGCAGGTAGCAAGATTTGAATCTCTTGCATCAAATAAGAACCTCTACACATCAGCTTCTTATTCAGCAGCTCTTGCTGCAAGCAACGTTATCAAGCAGAATCATGACCTCACAATCGACAAGCAGTCAACAGTTGACGGTTATGCAAACGACCTCAAGGCAGCTATTGATAACCTTAAATTCAAACCCGGTGATTACTCAGATGTTAACAGCGCAGTAAATACCGCAAACGAGATTATTGCAAAGGCTGACGCTTACTCAGCAGCATACAACAATAATCCTTATTACACACCTGCAACATTCAACGCTCTTAAATCAGCAGTTAACGCAGTTGTTTATGATCTTACAGTTGATAAGCAGTCTCAGATCGACGGCTACGCATCAGCTATCAACAAGGCAATTAACAACCTTGATAACAATGTTGCAGACTACACAGCAGTTAACGCAGCAAAGGCAAGTGTTCCCGCAGACCTTGACAGCGGCAGATATGTTGCTTCTAAGGTTGCAGCAGTTCACAACGCAGTTAACTCAGCAACAGCTGGTCTTCTTACAGACGAACAGGATATCGTTGACGGATTCGCAACATCAATCAATGCAGCAGTTGCAGCTCTTGCATTGAACGGCGCTGATTACACAAAGGTTACAGCAGCAATCAACTCTAAGCCTGCTGATCTTACTCCTTACACATCAGCATCAGTTGCAAACCTTAACAATAAGATCAACGCAGTTGTTTATGGCCTTTTAATCGATGAGCAGAGCAAGGTAGATGCTTTCGCAGCAGATATCGTTAAGGCTATCAAAGACCTTGAACTTGCTCTTGCAAGCTATGCAAAGGTTGAAGCAGCTAAGGCAGCAGCAAATGCAGCTCTTAATGCAAGCGAAGCTCAGTATTACACAGCTGAAAGCAAGCAGGCAGTTAAGGACGCTATTGACGCAGTTGTTTATGATCTTCCCGCAGCACAGCAGTCACAGGTTGACGGCTATGCAAAGGCAATCGACAGTGCTGTAGCAGCTCTTAAATATAACGGACTTAACACAGCTCCTTATGAAGCAGCAGTTAAGACATTCAACGGCATTGATAAGAGCATCTACACAGACGATTCTGTTAAGGCAGTTGAAGACGCTATCGCAGCAGCAGACGCTATCGTTAAGAAAGCAGACGCAAGCGTTAAGGATCAGGCAGCTCTTGATTCAGCAGTAGAAGCTATCAACGCAGCAATTGACGCACTTACACTTAAAGGCGCTGATTACACAGATGTTGATAAGGCAATCGACCTTGCAAACGCTTACGCAGTTAATAAAGAACTCTATACAAATTATGACGCAGTTGAGGCTGCTGTAGCAGCAGTTATCAGAGATCTTGCAATTGACAAGCAGACAGATGTTGACGCAATGGCTAAGGCTATTAACGATGCAATCGCTGCTCTTCAGTTCAAAGATATCGACAAAACTGGTTATGAAGCAACAAAGAGAACTATCCCCGCTGACCTTTCAATCTACACAGCAGATTCAGTTAAGGCAGTTAACGATCAGATTAAAGCTATCGACGAGTTCCTCGGCGCAGAAGTTGACATCAACGACCAGCCCGACCTCGACGAAATGGTAGCAGAGCTCAAAGTTAAGATTGACGAGCTTGCAAAGATTCCTGCAGATTACTCAGAACTCAAGAAAGCTCTTGCAGATTTTGAGAGCCTCAACGAAGACGATTACTCAAACTTCTCAGAGAAGAAAGCAGTTTACAACGCAGCTAAAGACTGGATGTCAAACGGCACTGTAGATTTTGAGAATCAGGACGAAGTTGACGCTTGGACAGACGCAGTTAAGAAAGCTATGGCAGAGCTCGAAGCAGCATCAGCACCTGAAGCATACTTCGTAGCAAAAGCTGGCAGCACAACAATCATCAATGATGGTTCTAACTTCATCACTGGCCTCAAGACAGCTCTTACTCTTAAAGAGCTCAAGGAACAGTTCCTTGCTTATGACGGAGTTGAAGTTACATTCACAAAGGCAAGCAGATCAGCAAGATATTATGGTACAGGCTCAACAGTTAAGGTAACATACGCTGACGGTAAGGTTGAAACATACACAATCGTTATCTATGGTGATCTTGACGGAAACGGCATCATTGACGTATCTGATACAGCAACAGCTCAGCTTGCAGCAGTTGGTTCACCTCTTACAGCAGCTCAGAGATTTGCAGCTAATGTTGACGGCGTATCCCGTGTAACAGAAAGCGACGCAGTTGTTATCTCAGCAGCAGCAGCAGGTAAAGAACTTAATCAGGTTGACCCCACAATGTAATCTGATGATTTAAATTTAAGAAGTCGCCTCTTTTGGGGCGGCTTCGTTTTTTCTGCAAATCTGATTTTTCAGGTTTGCAGATTTTTTTTGCATTTTTTTCCAAATTCATTGTTCTTTAATTTTCATTTTAAGTAAGCGTGATATAGTGGATATACCAAATCAAAAACTAATCAAAATACAAGCATATGTCTAATATTTCAATGAATTTTATGGAAAAGGAGGCAGAAAAAAGATGACGGCTATTTTCTAATTTAGAAATTATTATATTTTATTTGTGATATAGTAAAAAACATAGCCGTAAATTAAAAGATTTGGTTGAGAAAGAAGGATATTTATGAATTTGTATGAAAAGCTCCTTAGCGGAGAAGAGAAGCTCTCTTTAGTTGGTTTGGGATATGTAGGAATGCCTATTGCAGTTGCATTCTCAAAGGTATTGAATGTAATTGGTTTTGACCTTAATTCAAAGAAAATTGATTTATACAAAAGTGGAATTGACCCCACAAAAGAAATCGGCGATGAAGCAATTTCAAAGTGCACAGTAGATTTCACATCAGACCCTGAAAAACTTAAAGAGGCAAAATTTCACATCGTTGCCGTTCCCACCCCTGTTAATGATGACCATTCGCCTGACCTTACACCTGTTGAGGGTGCAAGCAGAATCCTTGGTCAGAATCTGACAAAGGGCAGCGTTGTAGTTTTTGAATCAACTGTTTATCCAGGGGTAACCGAAGAGGTATGCGTTCCCATTCTTGAAAAAGAATCAGGACTTAAATGCGGAGTTGATTTCAAAATAGGCTATTCACCAGAAAGAATTAATCCCGGCGATAAAGTTCACCGCCTTGAAACTATCACAAAAATCGTTTCAGGCATGGATGAAGAAACACTCGATACAGTTGCAAAGGTTTATTCGCTTGTTGTTAAAGCAGGCGTTCACCGAGCAGAGTCAATTAAGGTTGCAGAAGCAGCCAAGGTTATAGAAAACAGTCAGCGTGATATTAACATCGCTTTTATGAATGAGCTTTCTATAATCTTTAATAAAATGGGTATTGATACAAAGTCAGTCCTTGAAGCCGCAGGAACAAAATGGAATTTCCTTAAATTTGCTCCCGGTCTTGTTGGCGGTCATTGTATCGGCGTTGACCCTTATTATCTGACATATAAAGCGGAAAAAATCGGCTATCTCAGTCAGGTTATCCTTGCAGGCAGAAGAATAAATGATGGCATGGGCAAATATGTTGCAGAGAATCTTGTGAAAAATCTCATTAAAGCAGGCTGCCACGTTAAGGGCGCAAAAGTCGCTCTTCTCGGCTTCACTTTTAAAGAGAATTGCCCCGATACTCGCAACACAAGAGTTATTGATATTTGCACAGAGCTTAGCGAATACGGTATTATTCCCGTTATTTCTGACCCCGTTGCAGATGCAGCTGAAGCAGAACGAGAATATGGCGTTGAGTTTGTTGATATAAATGAAATAAAAGATGTTGACGCAGTTATTCTTGCCGTTGCGCATAATGAGTTTGCATCACTTTCAATGGAAGATTTCAACCGTATGTTTAAGAAAGCTCCCAATGAAGAGAAAGTTTTATTTGACATTAAAGGATTACTTGACAGAAAGACATATGAGCAGGCCGGTTACAATTACTGGAGATTGTGATTATGAAAAAATACAAAGTAGGATACACAACAGGCGTATTTGATATGTTCCATGTTGGTCATCTTAATATTATTGAAAAAGCAAAAGAGCAGTGCGATTACCTGATTGTTGGTGTAAGCACAGATGAGGTTGTGCAGAAGTATAAAAATAAAACCCCTGTTATAACCTTTGCTCAGAGAATGAAAATTGTTGAAGCTATAAGATATGTGGATAAGGTTGTTCCGCAGACCACTATGGATAAAACAGTTGCATGGCAGGAGCTTAAATTCGATGCCATATTCCACGGTGATGACTGGAAAGGAACAGGATACTATAACGAGTGTGAGGAGAAGCTGAAAGAACTGGGCGTGGATGTTGTATTCATTCCACACACACCAGGTATATCGTCAACAGAAATTGTTGAAAAAATTAAATAAATTCAAAGGAGAATCTTTGTGAAAATAATGGTTATTTCAAGCGAAACCAGCACAATGTTCTTTTACAGAAAAGACATGATGTGTGAGTTTATGCGACAGGGTAATCAGGTTGTAGCAGTGGGAGATGCACCCGAGAATGAGTGGGCAGACGCATATGAACAGATCGGCATTAAATACCGACAGATATATGTGCGAAGAAACAGTCTGAAGCCCACAGACGATATAAAAACACTTAAATCCTTAATCAAAGTTATTGCGGAAGAAAAACCCGATAAAATATTTGCTTATCACTCAAAGAGCGTTGTTTACGGAAGTATTGCGGCGCGTATAAACAAAATAAAAGATGTATATGCTCTTATTGCGGGCCTTGGCTCAATTATAAGAGGTACAGGCTTTAAAAACTCAATTGTCAGAGCAGTGCTTAAACTTGAATACAAATTTGCATTTAAGCTTTGCAAGGCGGTTATCACTCATAATTCAGAGGACCGTCAGCTGCTCATTGATGAAAAATTCATTAAAAACCCTGAAAAAGTCAAGACAGTTAACGGCTCAGGCGTTAATCTTGATGTATTCAAATATTCAAAAACCAAAAAGACAGATACATTCCTTTTCATCGCACGACTTATTGGCGATAAAGGAATAAGAGAGTATATGGAAGCGGCTCGAATTGTTAAAAGAACTCATCCAGAGGCAATATTCAGAGTTGTCGGTCCATATGACACTAACCCTTCGGCAATCAAGCCCGAAGAAATTGAAAAGGGCGTTGCAGACGGCGCAATTGAATATATTGGCGAGCTTAAAGATGTAACACCTCAGCTTAATGCGTGCATGGTGTTTGTGCTCCCGTCATATCATGAGGGCACACCAAAAACTGTCCTTGAGGCTATGGCAACAGGCAGACCTGTTATAACAACAGATGTTCCAGGCTGCAGAGCCGCCGTTCAGGATGGCGAAAACGGATACCTTGTTCCTGCAAAGAATGCAGAGGCTCTTGCGGATAAAATGATTTATATGCTGGAGCATTATGACAAGGTTGTGGAGCTTGGCAACAACGGCAGAATCCTTGCCGAAGAAAAATATGACGCTGTTAAGGTCAACCGCTCAATTCTTGATATTATGGAAATACCGTATAAATTGGATAAGCCTATGCCTTACAAGGAGGACATTGCAGTATGAGCGCCACAAGAGTGCTTCAGGTGCTGGGATGCCTTGACAGAGGCGGTGCAGAGAATATGATAATGTCAATTTACAGAAACATTGACAGAGAAAAATTTCAGTTCGATTTTATTCTGCACCTTGACAGGCACGGAGATTTTGACGACGAAGTCAAGGCTCTTGGAGGCAAAATTTTCTATGCTCCGAGATACACTGGCAAAAACCATTTTGAATATAAAAAATGGTGGCACAGCTTCTTTAAATCTCATCCAGAGTATAGATTGCTTCATTCCCATATACGCTCAACAGCGTCGATTTATACGGAAATTGCAAAGCATTACGGCGTTAAATCAATTGTCCACAGCCACAGCACAATGACGGCTGGCAGCGGGCTTGGTGCTTTTGTGAAAGAGCTGATGCAAAAGAATATTACCCGTTATGCTGATGAATGTCTTGCCTGCTCGGACGCAGCAGGGCAGTGGCTTTTTAAAAACCATAGCTACACAGTTTTGCCCAATGCGATTGATGCAAAGCTTTACACTTTTAATAAAAATAGCCGAGAAAAAATCAGAGAAAAACATAACCTTAGGGACAACTTTGTTGTGGGTCATGTTGGCAGATTTCATAAGATAAAAAACCAAACATTCCTTATGAAAATCTTTGCAGAAATTCTCAAAGAAAAGCCTGATGCAAGGCTTGTTCTGGTTGGAGAAAAAATCGGCAGTGAGGGAATGGAAAGAGAAGAGCTTTTAAGCTTTGCAGAGAGCCTTGGCATTAAAGATAAAGTAATTTTTGCAGGCAATGTTTCAAATGTAAATGAATATCTCAGTGCATTTGATGTGTTTGTTTTTCCGTCCCTATACGAGGGCTTGCCTGTAACGCTTGTTGAGGCGCAGGCGGCGGGACTTCACTGCTTTATCAGTGATTCTGTATCACATGACAGCAAAATCACAGAAAACGCAGAGTTTGTTTCGCTTGAAAAATCTCCCGCCCAGTGGGCAGAGAAAATCCTTGCTCTGAATTACAGCGAGCGCAAAGATTGCTACAGTCAGATTTATAATGCAGGCTATGACATAGAGGCAGGTGTTGAAAAAATCCAAAAGATTTATAACTCCCTGCTTTCAGATTAAAAAAATAAGGAGCAAAATACAAAGATGAACAAACCCTTAATTACAGTTTTTACTCCGACTTTTAATAGAAAAAATCTCCTTATAACCCTTTACAAAAGCCTTTGTGCACAGATTAACCGCAACTTCATCTGGCTTATTATAGATGATGGCTCGTCTGACGGCACAGAGGCTCTTGTGAAAGGATGGCAGAAAGAAAACGTCATTCGTATCAACTATTTTTATAAAGCGAATGGCGGTATGCACACGGCTCATAATGCGGCATACAGGTTAATTGAAACAGAGCTGAATGTGTGTATTGATTCTGATGATTCAATGCCACCCGATGCAATTGAAAAAATCACTTCTTTCTGGAATTCTTTTGAAAGAAAAAATGAAGTTGCAGGCATAATGGCACTTGATTTTGATATAAACAAAAAGCATATTATCGGCGGCGAGCTCCCCGAAACAGGCACAGTAATTTCCTGTCAGGATATTGTAAAAAAATATCAGGCTTACGGCGATAAAAAGTTTGTTTACAGAACAGATGTTATCAACTCTGTAAATGAATACCCCGAATATGAGGGCGAGAGAATTGTGCCGCTGAGCTACAAATATTGGCTGATAGACAGAAAAATGCCCATTGTAACTTTTAACGAAATTATCTGCCTTGTGGATTATCAGGAGAATGGCTCAACAAACACAATTAAAAAGCAATATTTCAGAAGTCCAAAGGGATTTTTAATTGCAAAAAAAGAGCAAATGATTTATCCGAAAATCTTAAAAAGTCAGATGAAATCCGCTATACATTATGTTTTTTTCAGCAAGCTTTCTGGGGAGAAAAATTATATTAAAAATTCACCTAAAAAGCTTCTTACTCTTTTGGCAACACCTGCGGGACTTTTATACTATAAAAAAATGATTAAAAGAAAGACCGATTTATGATAGTTCATTACATCCTGTTTTTTGTAACAGTTCTGCTTTCAAAATTAGTTGAAAAAGATCAGAAAAATTTAAAAACTTCAGAGCAGCAACAGCAGGAAACAAGAGCCTCTTTTATAGCGGCAATTATCGTTTACCTGCCTGTTATAATTATGTATGGGTTAAGAGATAATATTGGCGATACAGGCGGTTATATTGACACATTTAATGCGGTAAATGTTCAGAGCGTTTTTGACGGACTTTCAGACAGAAACCCCGGCTATAACATTCTTCAGAATTTTATTAAGCTTTATATAACCAAAGACCCTAATATTTTTCTTTTGATTTTTGCAGCGATTTCTGTTATTCTTATGGTGAGCACTCACAGCAGATTTTCGCCCATGTTTGCGCTGTCATCATTTATCTTTTTCGGCTCAACAGAGGTTTCGTATGTTTTCAACGGCGCGCGTCAGTTTTTGTCAGTTGCAATAATGTTTTATACACTGAAATATGTTGAAGAAAAAAAGCTGTGGAAATACATTCTGCTAAGCATAGTTGCAGCTTCAATTCATCAGACGGCAGTTATTGTTATCCCTGCGTATTTTCTTGCAAAGGGAAAGTATCTGAATGTTAAAATAATCATCACAGGTGTGGTAACTGTCATTGCCACAGCGTTCTCATCACTGTTTATTGATTACCTCAATCAGATGTTCATTTCAGAAAGCGTTTATGCTCATTATTATGACAGAATCGTTGAAACTGAAGGACTTAATATTTTCAGAGTTCTTGTTGCGGCGGTGCCGTTTGCACTTTGTATGATTTACAAAAAACGAATAGACGAGCTTGATGACGGTGTGCTGAATTATTGCGCAAATATGTCAACGCTTGCGCTGGCAATTTCAATCTTTTCTGCTGCGTCAGGCGGCGAGCTTCTGGGCAGACTTGCAGAGTATTATCTGATTTATAACACGCTCACTTATCCGATGCTTTTTAAGCGTGTTGCAACAAAAAGCGTTGGCAAAATTTTAACAGTCGGTCTTATGGTGAGTTATTTCATCTTCTTCTGGTATCAGTTCACCGTTGTTTGGGGACAGGGTTATCAGAGCGATACATTAGGCATTTCAATTGGTATGGAGGGTATATGATATGAAAAAAATAGTTTTTCTTATTCATGATTTAATGGGCGGCGGCGCCGAAAAGGTACTTGTTAATATGGTCAATAACCTTGACCCGAAGCAGTATGATATTACCGTTGCAACTCTTTTTGACGAGGGCGTTTATAAAGAAAGCCTTGCCCCTCATATCCATTACAAAGCTTTTATGAAAAATTCTTTTAACGGAAACAAATATATTTTCAGATGCTTCTCTCCCGAATTCTGGTATCAGAAAGTTTTTGGAAAAGAAAAGTTTGACATAGTTGTTTCTTACCTTGAGGGTACCTGCGCACGAGTTGCTGCAGGCTGCAAAAATGCAAAAAAAATCGCTTGGATTCACTCAAGGCAAAGCTTAGAAAAATATGCCGAATGTTTTAAAAGCAAAGCAGAGGCGGACAAGCTTTATTCCTCCTTTGATAAGGTTGTTTTTGTGGCGCAGAGCCTTAAAGATTATTTTTCAGAAATCTGCCCCGCATTCAAAAACGGCGAGGTTGTTTATAATGTGAACGAAACAGATGACATTATAAATCTTTCAAAAGAGGATGTTGAAGAAAAAGAAATTTTCAGCGACGATGTTCCCGTTATTTCGTTCCTTGGCAAAATAACCGAGAATAAGGGCGTTGCAAGGCTTGTTAATATCCACGCAAGGCTTAAAAGTGAGGGGATTCCTCACCGCTTTATGCTCCTTGGTGATGGGGAAGAGAAAGAGAAAGCACAAAAGGCTCTTGAAGAAAAGGGAGCTGCTGACGATTTTATTTTCTTAGGCTTTCAGAGTAACCCCTATAAATATGTTGCAAAATCAGATATGTTTGTATGCGCATCATTTTCTGAGGGATTCAGCACAGCCACAACAGAGGCGCTTCTTTTAGGTGTACCCGTTGTTGTTACCGATTGCTCAGGCATGAAAGAAATGCTGGGCGATAATGAATACGGAATTATCACAGAAAATAACGAGGACGCACTTTATGAGGGAATCAAAAAATTCCTTACAGATAAAAAACTTTTGAGCGATTATAAAGCGAAAGCAGCAGAGCGTGGAAAAGAATTTTCCAAGCAAAAAAGAATGGCAGAAATTGAAAAATTTTTAGAGCAGTTTTAAGGTGATTTTGTGAAAAAAATTATTCATATTTTCTATAAATTTTCGGGACATTTTCTTTGTAAAATTCACGGCGTTTTATGGGATGCAAATAAAAAAATAAATCCCGTAAAAAACAAAAGCATTTTGTTCGTTTCACATCCCGATGACGATGTTCTCTTTTTTAACAGAGTGATGAAAAATGAAAAACCATATGTTGTTCTTCTCACAACAGGCTTTTCAATTATCAGAATAAAAGAGTTCAAAAACGCAATGAAATATTACGGTCTGCCATATAATTTTTATGACCTTGAAACGGCAGACGAAAGAGAAGAAAAATTAGCTTCAATTATTAAAAAAGAACTTGCAAAAGGCGACTTCAAAAAGTGCTTCACTCATTCACCATCTGGCGAATACGGTCATCAGATGCACAAAAGAATCGGCAGGGTTGTTTCGGAGAATGTTGATATTCCTCTTTATACCACAGTATCGGCGGATGAAATTTCTGACGAAAAAAATCGTCTTTCTGATGAAGAGATAAAAGAGAAAACAAACATTTTCAAAACCATTTACCGTTCGCAGGAATTTGTGCTTGACCATTACCCACAGTGGGTCGAAAACGAAAAAATAACGGAGGTATTAAGATGAAAGAAAGATGCCTTCTTATTTCAAGCTTTATGGCAGAGTATAAAGGCTGCTACATCAACAACATAATGGTTCTTATAAAAAAATTCCACGAAAACGGAGATGAAATTGTTTTCATTTTTCCAAAGGCAAAAGAGAAAGTTTCGTGGCTTGATGAGATAGCAGACCTCGGCTGTAAAGTGTATCTTTTAGAGTACAAACCTTACTCACTTGACAATATAAAATTCATAAGAAAAATTGTAAAAGAAGAAAAAATAAATCTTATTTATTCCGACTTCACAGGGTGGGATAACACGGTTAAATTTGCAAAGCCTTTTATGCCTGCAATCTGGCACGAAAGGATGAGAGTAAACGATAAAGACACCGTAAAAAAAATCTATAATTTATTTAAGTATCGTGTTATCGGCGGAATTAAAACTTACCCTGTTGGAATTTCAGATGATGTTTATAATGCGGTCAATCGCCTTGCAGGCAGAAACCGTTCATCAAAAATTTATGATGCCGTTTCGGTTGACAGATTTGATATGACAATCCCCCGAAGCGAAAATAAAATTAAAAAATATCTTATGTTCAGCTACACTCCTTTTGTTAAAGGCGTTGACATTGCCTTTGACGCATTTGAAAAGCTGAATGAAAGCGAAATAAAAGCAAAGCTCGTTCTTGTTTCACACGGCGCTTGTGATGATTATGTAAAAGAAAGGTATCCTGTTCTTCCCCAGTGGCTCACAGTTGAAAAGCCAAGAGAAGATGTTGAGCATTACTATTTTGACTGCGACACATTTATTTCTGCCAGCAGAAGCGAGGGGTTTTCAATGTCCCTTATGGAAGCACTTTACACAGGCATGGATGCAATTGTGTCAGATATTCCAGGCACTTCATGGTCGCAAAATTTCAAAGGTACATCATTTTTTAAAAGTGAAAGCGCAGAATCCCTTTTAAAAGCATTAAATAACAGCCAAAATAAAAAAATATGTGCAAACGATATTGCATTTAATCGCAAAAAGGTGGATAATGAATATTCACCAGATAGTTGGGCGGAAAATGTAATCGAGCTTCACAAAAAAGTTCTGGAAGGTTGATTTTATGCCCTCTTTTCTGAAAGATAATTTAAAACAGCATTGCTCAGGCTGCGGTTCCTGCGTGCAGGCTTGCACTAAAAAAGCAATCACTTTTAAAACCGATGATGATGGCTTCACATACCCTCTTGTCGATAAAGATAAGTGCATAAGCTGCGGCAGATGTTACGCTGTCTGCCCCTTTGACGGTGCAGATAAAATTTCTCAGAATCAGAAGTTTTATGCCGTTAAAAGTAAGAGCAGTTCTGTTATAAAAGACAGCTCATCCGGTGGAGCGTTTTATGAAATTGCCAAAGCCTTTTGCGATGAAAATTACGTTGTTTTCGGTGCAGAGATGTGCGATAATTTAAAGGTAAGGCACAGTTTTATTGATGATTTTTCTCACATTTCAAAATTGCAGAAATCCAAATATGTTCAGAGTGATATAAATAATTCTTTTGAAAAAGTAAAAGAGTTTTTGAAAGAAAATAAAAAGGTTCTCTTTTCGGGAACTCCCTGTCAGATAGCTGGATTGAGAAAATTTCTTGGTAAAGATTATGACAATCTTTTAGCAGTTGATATTGTGTGCCACGGCGTGCCAAATCAACAGCTTTTTGATAAATATATTAAGGAACTTTCTGAATCGTTAGGGCAGGAAATTTCATCATTTACATTCAGAAACAAAAAGAATTTTGAAAAGAAAAGCTGTAATCAGAAAACTGTTTTAATAAAAACAAATAAAGGCAAAAGTATTGTTAAAGAGGTGCTTCAGTGCGAATACCTTGCGGCATTTCACGAGGCAATGTTTTATCGACCTTCGTGCTATGAATGCCCATTTGCCAGCACAGAAAGAGTGGGGGATATTACCCTTGCAGATTTCTGGGGAGCAGAAAAATTTTATTCGTCTTTTGACGATGGCAAGGGCGTTTCGCTGGTTATTGCCAACACAGAAAAGGGCAGCGAACTCCTCACAAAAACAGAGATACTTTTTGTTGAAACAGATAAAGAAAGAGCAGTGGCAAATAATGCGCAGCTTAAAAGACCTGTTGAGCTTCACAAAAACAGAGATAAATTTTTTGAACTTAACAGAGAAAAAAGCTTTTGCGAAAGCGTAAAAGAATGTATGGATTTTCCATCACCATTGCACTATAAACTTTATAAAATAAAAAGATTATTAAAGTAGAGAGGAGTGGAGTTAGTTGAAAGAAAAGCTGTTAAAGCTTCTTAAAGCAAACTCACTTTCTGAAGTCGTTGAAGAAATAAAATGGGTGTGCAAATACCTGAAAAGATACAAGGGTATAATTGCAATTTATTTTGTTTTAGGTTTGTTCTCGTCTGTTTTCAGTATGGGCGGTTCTGTGCTTTCAAAGCATATGATTGATACTGTAACAGGTGAGGATCATTCGCCTATTTTGCTTATTGCGCTGATGTATATTTTGTTCGGCATTTCAAGCATAATTTTCTCCGCAGTTTCTTCAAGAATTTCAACTAAATATTCCACCCTTGTTACTAATGAAATTCAGTATGAAATTTATCAGATTTCTCTGGATGTTCAGTGGAAATATATTCAGAAATTTCACACAGGCGATCTGATAAACAGAATCAACGGTGATGTTGGCACCGTTTCAAATTCAATTCTTACATGGGTGCCAAACTTCATCATCAAAGCGTTTCAGGCAATCTGCTGCATTGCAATCATTCTTTATTACGATCCAATAATGGCACTGATTTCAGTTATCAGCACCCCCGTTGTTGTGCTTCTTTCAAAAACGCTGATGTATAAAATGCGCACATTCAGCAAAAAGAGCCGTGAGGTCAGCAGCCGCATAATGTCTTTTATTCAGGAATCCTACAGCAATGTTCAGTCCATAAAAGCATTCGGAATTATTGATGATTTCAATATAAAATTCAAGATGATTCAGCAGGATTTTTATAACGTGATTATGCAGCAGAATAAGTTCTCTGTTCTCACAGGCATACTTATGTCTTTCATCGGTATGATTGTTTCATATTCCTGCTACGGCTGGGGAGTTTACCGCCTTTGGACTCACTTCATTTCATTCGGCACAATGACAATGTTCCTCCAGCTTTCAAGCTACCTTTCAAATTCTTTTTCAAGCCTTGTTTCAATGGTGCCATCTGCAATCAACACCCTCACTGCTGTGAGAAGACTTATTGACATTGTGGAGCTTCCAAAAGAGGCAAAAGACGAAACAATTGATATTGAAAAAATCAAAAAAGAGTCTGAAAAAAGCGGCATCAGCATCAACATCAAAAATGCAAGATTTTGCTATGACGATGCAGAGGAGGTTTTCAACTGCCTCACATTTGACGCTCACCCAGGCGAGGTTGTGGCTCTTATGGGCCCATCAGGTTCGGGCAAAACAACAATATTCA
The DNA here is from genome assembly GCA_024404115.1 of Clostridia bacterium. Taxonomy (GTDB): domain Bacteria; phylum Bacillota; class Clostridia; order Oscillospirales; family Acutalibacteraceae; genus CAG-488. The sequence goes on from JAKSQM010000003.1 coordinate 27,719, forward strand.
GAATCCTCCTTGGCATTTCAGATATTGCAGACGGTGTAAGCCAGCTTGAATATGGCAGCAGCACCTGCAAAATCTCTGCCTCAACAAGAGGATTATTTGCATATGTGCCGCAGGGCAACGCAATTTTTTATGGCACAATTGCAGAGAATATGCGCCTGTTTAACAGGGACGCAACAGATGAAGAAATTATCACCGCTCTTAAAGCCGCCTGTGCATACAGCTTTGTTGAAAAGTTAGAGGACGGTATAAACTCAGTTATTGAAGAGAGCGGAACAAATATATCAGAGGGTCAGAAGCAAAGGCTCTGCATTGCAAGGGCACTTGTTAGCAAAGCACCTGTTATTCTTATTGACGAGGGAACATCTGCCCTTGATAAAGAAACAGAAATGCAGGTTCTTAAAAATCTGACGGAGTTTAAGAAAACTAAAACATTCGTGGTTTCAACTCACCGCACAGGTGTTCTTGAAATTTGCGACAGAACATACGTTATTGAGGATAAAGCACTGACAGTTGCAGAAAGCTGAAAAAGGAGAAAAGATTTTGATAGATTTGCATTGCCATATTCTGCACGGGATTGATGACGGCTCACTTTCCCTTTCAGAGTCGCTGATAATGGCTCAATCGGCATTGAGCGGAGGCACAAGAAAAATTGTTGCAACTCCCCATTATTTTAATAGCTATCAGAACCCTGAGCCTGTTTCAAAAGCTCAGGTTAAGCGCACCTTTAACGAGCTTAAAAGCTTTCTGAAGCAAAACAGATGCCCCGTTGAGCTTTACCTTGGGGCAGAGCAATACGGCGTCAGCGATATATCTGATATTATTGAAAATGATGACCTTATCACAATAAACGATTCCCGTTATCTCCTTATTGAATTCAGCCTTGACGATGACGTTGAGCGTGCAAAATATGTTATCTCTCAGCTTGAGGAATATGACATTGTGCCTGTTCTTGCGCACCCTGAGCGTTATGAATTTATTCAGGAGGAGCCTTCAAAGGCTTTCTGGTTCTTAAAGCACGGATGCCTTTTGCAGGTGAATAAGGGCAGCATAACAGGTCGCTTCGGCAGTGAACCAGAGGGCATTTCTCATTGGCTTTTAAGGGAGCATATGGCTCATGTTGTGGCAAGCGACAGCCACGGTCCTTATCAGCGCACAGCAAATATGTCAGAGGCTTTTCAATACACCTGCTATAGCTGTGGTGAGCGATATGCCTACGATGTGTTTGAGGGCAATCCGCAGAGGATTCTTAACGATGAACCAATAGATTAAATTATTTACGGTGAGTTTTATGAGAGTTATAAGAATAGTTGTCAGCATAATTTTTATTATTGTTCTGGGAGCATTTGTATTCTTCCATTTTACAAAAAGCACAGATAACACTGTGCCCCATATAAAGTGTGATGTGCCTGTTATTGAGGCATCTGTTAAAGATACCGATGCGGATCTTTTAAAGCATATCACAGCAGTTGATGAAAAAGACGGCGATATTTCAAAGAATGTTATTATCGAAAAATCATCTGCTTTTGTGGATTTCGGCAAGGTGATTGTTACCTTTGCCGTTTGCGATAATGACAACAATGTTTCAAAAATAAATGTACCTGTTACCTACACAGATTACAGCAACCCAAGATTTGAACTGACAGACGACCTTGTTTTCAGAACAGGCGGTGCTGTTAATGTTGAAGATTGCATTAAGGTCAAGGATTCTTTTGACGGTGATATTACAGACAGGCTTGTTGTTATTGCTAACGATGCCGATATTGAGGAAAACGGAAAATATCCGCTGACCCTTAAAATCACCAACAGCAAAAGCTACACCAGCACAATGAATATTGACCTTATTATGAGCGATAAATTCACAAACGGATATTCAGTTGAATTAAGCGATTATCTGATTTATAAAAAGGTTGGCGAAAAGGTTGATTATAAAGACATGATAAAGTCTGTTGCAACTCCGCCAAACAGTATGGACAACACCAAAGTTACCGTTGATTCTTCAAAGGTCAACAAAGATGAAGCGGGCATTTATAATGTTTATTACTATCAGAAGCTTGCCGGAGAAACCATGTCCATGACAAGACTTGTGATTTGCTATGAGGATTAAAGAATGAAAGAATTTAAGTTATCAAACATAAATTTATATACCCTTGCAAGCGACTTTTTAAGGAATGCAGTCGTTTATGTTCTTGCGTTTATGATTGGTGTGCTGGGTGTAAAGGTTTATTCTGATGCTATTTATGTTCCTGAATATACAAGCACAATGACCGTGTCTGTCAGCACAGAAACAAAATACAGCCACTTTTACGCAGACCTTGTAAACACAATTGAGGTTGCAGAAGTGCTTAAAAATGTTTTTGACAGTGAGGTTCTTAAAATAAAGGTTGAAGAAGAAACAGGCAAGCCTTTCACCGCCAAAATCACATCTTCAACAATTTCAGAAACAAACCTTATCACAATTTCTGTTACAGATACTTCACCTAAAAAGGCATACGATACACTTGTTGCCGTTTATAAAAATTATGATAAGGTTTTCAATAACAGCATTTTTGAAAACACAAGAACAAATATAATGAGCGCACCCACTGTTCCCGTTGCCCCCAGCAATGCGAAGCTTGACAGTGGATTCGGCAAAAAGTTAGGCCTTGTTCTTGCAGCTCTTACAATGATGCTCGTTCTGTTCCTTTCTTTTATCAGAGATACTGTTAAGCAGGCGGCAGATGTTGAGAATTTCATTGACGGCGAGCTTCTGGCTGTTGTTTATCACGATTCAATTAAAAAGAAAAGAAAAATCAATACATCCAGCAGAACGGACAAGCTTCTTGTTTCAAACCCCAATATCAGCTACGGCTTTGTGGAATCAATTAAAAGACTGGCTATCAAGGTGCTTTATAAGCTCAAGGGCAAGCAGGCAAAAACTGTTATGTTCACAAGCTATGACCAGCATGAGGGTAAATCAACAATTTCATCATCGGTTGCAATTCAGCTTGCAAAAGAGGGCGCAAACGTTTTGCTTATTGACGCCGATTTAAGAAAGCCCACTGTTCCAACTCTTTTCACTGAAATGGAGTTTGAAAAAGAAAAGAGCCTTTACGCTTTTCTTAAAGGTGAAGCAGAGGCGGAGGAGATTATTCAGCGCAACACAATTGATAATATTGATGTTGCTTCATCACCAAAGGGTCATATGCAGACAGCCGAGGTGCTTCATAAGGGCAGACTGAAAGAATTGCTTGACTATGCAAGGGATAAATACGATGTTATCGTTCTTGATACTCCGCCTGTTTCAATGGTTGCAGATACAGAGCAGATAGCAGACCTTGTTGACCTTTCTGTTCTTGTTGTGATACAGGATAGAATTACTATCCCCGAAATCAACGAAACAATTGATATGCTTGAGGCGGCAAATTCAGAGTTTTACGGCTGTGTGCTTAATAATGTTAAAACTCTTGGCGGCTTCATTACAAAAGACCACAATGTTAATCTTGCAGAAAAATACGGCTATGGCAAAAGCTACGGTTACGGCTATGGCTATGGATATGGCTACGGTTACGGCTACGGAAACGATAAAAAATAAGAGGAGGTATTCTGATGGCAGAAAACGATAAAAAAACTGAATATTCCTCAAAAGAAAGCACTTCATCAAAAATAGCCGATGCCTTTGAATTTAACCTGCTTATTTTTGCAGGGGATTTCCTCAGCTACCTTAAAAAGCTCTGGCATTTTGTGATTATTGCGGCGGTTATTGCGGCATCTGTATCTTTTGTATTTGCCAAAAAGAATTTTGTGCCCGAATATAAATCGTCAGTGTCATTCGCTGTTTCGGCACTTAACGCCAGCAGCTCAGAAATAAACGGTGCCAGCGAATATTCCACAACATTCGGCGGTGCTACTCTTTCGGCTCAGCTTGGCAACACATTCCAGTATGTTGTGCAGAGCGATATGATGGCAGAGGTTATCAAGGCAGATTTAGGTAAGCCTTTCATTAACGGAATGATAAGAACTAAGGTTGTTGAATCAACCAATATTTTTAAAATAGCTGTTTACAGTAATAACGCACAGGATGCTTATGATATTGTAAATTCAATTGTTAAAAATTATCCCCGTGTTGCAGATTATGTTATCGGCGATACAGAGATGGAAATTTATGTTAAGCCAAAGCTTCCGCAGGAGCCTGAAAACGCAATGTCATGGCGCAGAAAGACAGTTTTCGGTGCTGGCATCGGTGCTGTTGCGGCACTTGGCTTCATTGCAGTTCTTGCTCTTATGAGAAGAACTATCAAAAATAAAAAAGACATCAAGCTTAAATTCAACAAGGATGCCCTTGTGGAAATTCCGTATGTTGACATTAAAAAGCGCAGTAAGGGCAAGAGAGTTTCACTTGTTATTTCTCCAAGGCTTCCTGCCTTTGCAGAGGCTTACAGAACCCTTAAAAAGCGAATAATAGATAAACCCGAAAATAAAATTATTGCCACCACCAGCACAATGGCAGGCGAGGGTAAAACAACAGTTGCGTTTAACCTTGCATATACCCTTTCAATGAACGGCATCAATGTTGCTCTTGTGGATTTTGACTTCCAGAAAAACACAGTGGCTTCGTTTATCAATGATCAGGATATTGTACCAGGTATGACCGACATTGATTTTGACCTTGAAAGACTTGACAGCATTGCATATGTGAACGAAACAGACAAGTATCTTACAATTTACCCTGCGGGCAATATAAAACGTTCTGTTTCAGTTGATAAATTAAGTGATATTTTAAAGTTCATTTCAGATAAGTATGATTATATAATAGTAGACATGCCGCCATGCGGTCTTGTTGCCGAAGCTGGCATTATGACATCGCTGGCAGACGAAACACTTTTCGTTATCAGAATGGACTATGCACGCACAAGAAAAATCAGAAATTCAATAAATTATATGAATCTCTGCAACACCAATTTTGAAATTGTCTTTAACGGTGTTATGGCAGGTAAGCTTTCAGGCAGCGGAAAATCATACAGCAGCGGTTACGCCAGCAAATATGGCTATCACCGCTATGGCTACGGCAAAAAGTATGGTTACGGCAAGAGCTATGGCAAAGGTTATGGCAAAGGCTACGGCAAGGGCTACGGCTACGGTAAAGGCTATGGCTATGGCGAGGGTTATGGCTACGGCTACGGCAGTGGTTACGGCAGCGGTTATGGCTATGGATACGGTTACGGCTACGGCAAAGGCTATGGTGAGGGCTACGGATACGGCTATGGAAGCGGTTACGGAAGTGGCTACGGAAGTGGATATGGCAGTGGTTACGGTTATGGATATGGCTACGGTCAGAAGCATAAGAAAAAGAAAAGCTCCAAACATTCAAAACACTCATCAAAGTCAACTAAGTCAAAAAAGACATTAACAGGTTCTGAATCTGTTGGAGGTTCCGAATCTGCTGAAAGTTAAATTTTGCGGAGGTTATGAATATGAAGAAAATGAAAAGAAGAACATTGGAAAATGTAATGATTACAGTGTTTATGGTGCTGCAGGGTCTTGCATTTTATTTCATCTGGAAGTTTTACTATAACCATGAGCTTAAAAATGAGTACCTCTTTAAAGGTAACGCTCTTATGGTTGTGGTTTATGTTGCAATTGCATACTTCATATACAAATCTCTTGACGGACTCAGAGTAAGCGTAAACAGTATGTATGCGTTGGCGGTTTCGCATTTTATATCGGCTGTTATAACGGATATGCTGTTCTACCTCATTCTGATAATCATCTTCAGAGGTATCACAGGTGTTGGCCCTCTTGCAAGACTTCTTCTTATAAACTGGATTATTTCAGCATTGTGGGTTTATATCTGCAAGCGTACTATGCAGGCAAAAACTGGCAGACATTGCATCCTCTTTTATATTGATGATGACCCCGAATACCTCAAGCAGAAATTTGAGGATAGAAAAGACCAGTTCACAATTGTTAAAATGGTTAAGGTTACAAGCCTTGAAAATATAGAAAATGAGTTTACAGACGGCATAGACAGCGCAGTTATTGCCTATATGCCAAGTGATTACAGAAATGAAATTGTAAAAATCTGCTTCCGTAAGGACATCGAGGTTATTGTTACACCAAAGGTTTCAGATGTTCTTATCCGTGGCGCAGAGGAGCTTAATATTCTTGACGGCCCTCTTTTTGTTATTGAAACAGCAAACTCAAAATCTTTTCAGATTGCAGTTAAGCGTGCGTTTGATGTTTGCTTCTCAGCCTTTGCGCTTCTTATTGCAAGCCCTATTATGGCAGCAACTGCCCTTGCAATTAAATTAGAAGACCGTGGTCCTGTTTTTTATAAGCAGAAAAGATGCACAATTGACGGCAAAGAATTTGAAATTTATAAATTCAGAAGCATGATTGTTAATGCAGAGAAAAACAACAAGGCTGTTCTTGCATCAAAGAATGACAGCCGAATCACAAAAGTGGGCAAGTTTATCAGAGCTACAAGAATAGACGAAATTCCTCAGCTTATCAATATTATGAAGGGCGATATGTCTGTTGTTGGCCCCCGCCCTGAAAGAAAGGCACTTATTGACCAGTATTCTGATATTGTTGAAGCATTCCCTTACAGAATGAAGGTTAAGGCTGGCCTTACAGGCTATGCTCAGCTTATGGGCAAATACAATTCAAATCCTTATAACAAGCTTCTTTTTGACCTTATGTATGTTCAGAAGTTCTCACTTCTTCTTGATTTAAGGCTTATTCTTCTCACCCTTAAAATCGTGTTTATGAAAGAGAGCACAGAGGGTGTTGACGAGGAATTTGAAAGATTTATAGAAAGCTTTAACAGAACTAAAGGAAAAAACACAGATGAGGAATAATATGGAAACACAACTTTCAAAACATGATGCGCAGGTGCTTTTGCTTGATTTGTTTATTGAGCTTCAGGAGCAGTGCAAGGCGGCAGGAGTTCATTATTATGCCGTTGCAGGCACTCTTTTAGGCTCGCTTCGCCACGGCGGATTCATCCCGTGGGATGATGATATTGATGTTGTCATTATGCGTGAGGATTACGACAAACTTGTATCTCACCTCGAAAAGAATTTAAGCGAAGATTACTGCGTTGTTACAAGAGAGAATTCACCTTATTATTATCAGGAATATCCAAAGCTTTGCCGCAAAAATAAGGCTGGCACACCCAGCGAGCTTGCTGTTGACATCTTTGTTTATGATGCAACAGATATTGATAAAAAGGCACTGAGAGCTTTTCAGGATAAAGCACTTCATCTCCTTTATGCTCTTAAAAGATACAAGGTACAGAAAATCAACGGTGATGAAATGAGCATCAGCAACAAGGCGGAGCGATTCCTTGTTGGCACTCTTGCAGGTGCAATGTCTTTAAAATCAATTGATAAATTATTTAATAAAGTTATCACCATGAGCGGCAAAAATAATAAGGAATATATCACCAACTGGGGCTCACATTATCATTATAAAAAATCAACCTACAGCCGTTCAGTTTATGGCACACCCCGTCAGCTTATGTTTGAGGGTATTGAAATGGATGTTCCCGAAAAATATGAAACATTCCTTTTGCAGACCTACGGCAAAAATTATATGGAGCTTCCCCCCGAAGAAAAAAGAATCTGCCACGGCAATTCTTCAATCGGCTGTGAAGACGCTGATATAAATAAAGCAGAGGAAAGAGTGGCTCTTCGCAGAGCAATGTTTGGGAGGAACTGATTTTGTCAGAATCAAGAACTAAAAACAGTGCAAGGAATGCTATTGTTTCGCTGAGCTTCTATGCCGTATATACAATTGCAGGCTTTGTGCTGAGAAAGGTTTTTATAGATACTCTCGGCAACGATTACCTGAGCGTAAGCGGATTGTTCACAAACATTCTCACAGTGCTTTCTTTTGCAGAAATGGGAATCGGCAATGCGATTATTTTTAACCTTTATAAGCCCATTGCAACAGGGGATACAGAAAAAATAAAATCCCTTATGAAGCTTTATAAAAAAGCTTATAATGTTGTCGGCTTGTGCGTTTTAGGTGTAGGACTTTTGCTCATACCGTTCCTCGGCTCACTTATTGCAGGCGAAGCACCCGATATTAAAGAAAATCTTATTTTTCTTTATGTGCTGTATCTTATAAACACTTCAATTTCATATTTCTTCAGCTTTAAGCAGTCAATTATCACTGCCCATCAGAAGAATTATATTGTTTCTGCATACACAAACACATTTAAAATTCTTCAGCTTGTGCTTCAGGGAGTTTTCCTTGTAATGACACACAATTTTGTTGTGTACCTGTTAATACAGGTTGGCTGCACAGTGATGAATAATGTGCTTCTTGCAAGAAGAGCGGGCAAGCTTTATCCGTATATTAACGATAAAGAATATACACCTGTTACTAAAACAGAAAAGAAAAGCATTTTTAAAAATGTTCGTGCCCTGTTCCTTTACAAAATGGCATCAACCATCCTTAACGGAACAGATAATATTATTATGACAAAGGTTATCGCCCTTGCGTCAGTTGGTCTTGTTTCAAATTTCAATCTGATAATTCAGGCGATTTCATCTGTTGTTGACCAGATACCCAATGCCGTTGTGGCAAGTGTAGGCAATCTTAACGCTTCTGAAAGCAAAGAAAAGAAAAATCAGATTTTTGATGTTATGTTTTTTGCCTGCGTGTGGATTTACGGATTCTGCGCATCGGGAGTGTTCTTCTTTTCAAACGAATTTGTTTCAATCGTTTTCGGTCCTAAGTGGCAGATTGACCCGATAGTTATTTTTGCCCTTGCACTTCACTTTTATGTCAGCAGCGTAATGTCCCCGTCATATACTTACAGAACAACCCTTGGCTACTTCGTTCAGGGCAAATACGCACCCGTTGCGGCATCAATTATCAACATCGTTCTTTCAATTGTTCTTGGCAAATGGATAGGTCTTTCAGGCGTATTTTTTGCCACATCAATTTCAAGATTTTTCACTATGGGATTAGTTGACCCCATTCTGATTTATAAAAACTGCTTCCAGAAAAATCCAGTAATTTATTATATAAGATATTTTGGATTTTTTGCGGTGGTTGCGGCAATATCTTTTGCATCAAAAACTGTGATGTCTTTCATCACAATTGACGGCATTGCGGGCTTTATTTTAAGAGTTGCAGTTTATGCTGTTGTGTTTAATGCACTTGCACTGCTTGTGTCATTTAAAACAAAAGAATTCAGTTACATCAAAACAACTGTTTATGAAAAATTTATCAAAAAAATCTTAATTAAACTGGGCAGGGTTAAGCCCGAAAAGGAGTAAAATTTGAGCTATTCTGTTTTTACGGAAGTGCTGTTTCTGCTGGTGCTTGGCATATTCTTTTTGTGGCTGAATACCAAAACAAAAAATTCAGCATCATTTAATAAAACAAAAATTCTGTGGGCGGTTATGCTTGCCTTTTATGTTGCCATTCTCTTGTGGGCGGCACTTGGCAGCAGGTCAGAGGGATATAAAGATTCACTTAACCTTAAACCGCTGTCATCATATTTTATTGTTTTAAAAATTTACAATACATTTGATGTTTTCAAACAAATTGTAGATAATATTCTTGTATTCATTCCTTTGGGATTGTTGTTGCCTGCAACATTCGGCATAAAGTATAAAAATAAAAATTATTTTCTTGTTGTGCTTACAGGCTTTTTACTTAGCTTTTTTATCGAAGCTATGCAGTATATTTTTTCAATGGGATTCTCAGAGCTGGACGATATAATCAACAACACATGGGGTTGTATGGTTGGTTGCGGAATATATGCTCTGTCAGATAAAATCGGAATGCAGGGAAGTGATGTGCTTTTAAAAAAAGGCTGGCAAAAATGCCTTTATCCGCTGGCATCTTTTGTTCTGATTATTGGTGCTGTCTGGTGTTACAGGGAGCTTTGGCTGTGCCGAATGTAACTTTTCAGAAATAATCATTTTCAGGAAATATGTTGGTTTTTTAACGCTTGTTTGCAAATAAAAAACAAATAATCCAAAATATTTTGGATACCGACAAAATGTTTGTGCAATTAAATAAAATTCTGTCAAATTGAATCTAAATGTTGACTTTGTGAAAAAAATATAATATAATCTTATGATGTAGAGTAGTCTGACTTAATATGAAGGGAGGCAATAAGATGAATTATGATTTTGGAATAAAGAAAAAAGTTTTCGGCGGTCTTGATGCTGATTCTGTTACTGAATATATCACAAAAATCAAGGCTGAAAACAACCTTCTCAAAAAAGAGCTTGTTGCCAGACCGGTGGCTGAAGCAGAAAATACTGAAGCTGAAAAGCTCAGCCAGACTATTGAGGAGCTTAAAGACACAATTGCTGATTATAAAGAGCAGGTTAAGTCCCTTAATAAGAGGATTGCAGAGCTTGAACTTGAAGCTTCTGTTAACCGTCAGCCTGTAAAAGCGAGCGATTCAAAAATTGCAATTGAATCCCTTAATTTTGCAAATCACTATTTCACACAGGCAGTTAAAATGGCAGGCGAGGTTTCAACCTCAACTATCCAGAAGGCTGCACAGACTAAAGGTTCATTAACAGCTTCACTTGCTTCTTTGGCAGATTTTGAGCACTACATCACCAGCTTTAAAAAGCAGATAAACAGTGTTATCGAAACACTTGATGATGTTTCAGATAATTTTGAGAGAATAAAACAATTTGAAAGCCGTCAGATAAATCCTGTTGATTCAACCGACAGCGTTGATGATATAGACGCAGGGGACATCGGAACGACATTCTCATTGGTTGACTGATAAATAAAATACAAAACAGCCAGTTTTTTAAGCTGGCTGTTATTTTTTTAGGAGGAGTTAAATATGTCATACAGTGAAGTTAATTTTGACAAAAACACCCAGTTCCTTGTAACAGGCGGTGCAGGCTTCATCGGCTCAAACCTTTGCGAAGCAATTCTTAAAAAAGGATGCAAAGTAAGGTGCCTTGATGATTTATCAACAGGAAGTATGAAAAATGTTGAGATTTTTCTCGATAATCCCAACTACACATTTATAAAGGGCGATATAAAAGATTTGGATACCTGCCTTAAAGCCACAGAGGGCGTTGATTTTGTGCTTAATCAGGCAGCATGGGGCAGTGTTCCAAGAAGCATTGAAATGCCACTTTTCTATGAAAAAAATAATATTATGGGCACACTTAATATGATGGAAGCTGCAAGACAGAATAAGGTTAAAAAGTTTGTTTACGCAAGCTCATCATCTGTTTATGGTGATGAACCAAACCTGCCAAAAACCGAGGGCAGAGAGGGCAGACTTCTTTCACCCTATGCCTTAACAAAGGCTGTTGACGAGCTTTACGGCAGAATGTACACTGACATTTACGGTCTTGATACTTACGGACTTCGCTACTTCAATGTATTCGGCAGACGACAGAATCCCGACGGAGCATATGCGGCAGTTATTCCGAAATTCATCCGTCAGCTTATGAATGATGAAGCACCCACAATCAACGGCAACGGCAGACAGAGCAGAGATTTCACATATATTGAAAATGTAATCGAAGCCAATCTGAAAGCGTGCCTTGCCCCCCACGAGTGCGCAGGTGAAGCGTTCAATATTGCTTATGGCGGAAGAGAGTATCTTATAGATATTTATTATGCCCTCACCAACGCTTTGGATAAAAAAATCGAGCCCATTTTCGGACCCGACAGAAAAGGCGATATAAAGCATAGCAATGCCGATATTTCAAAGGCAAAGGAGCTTTTAGGGTATTCACCCGATTATGACTTCCAGCGTGGACTCAAAGAAGCCATCGAATGGTACAAAGCAAATCTTTAATAAACAAACAAAAAGAACTCTGAACTTTCAACGGTTCAGAGTTTATTTTTTGTCCTCAATATATTGCATAACATCTTCTACATTGCAATTCAGTATTCGGCAAAACATCTCAATTGTATGCGTGCTGACGCTTTCATTTCGCTTTAAACGGGTTATCTGTGAGGGACTGACATTATATTGTTTGATAAGTGCATATTGCGTAATGCCTTTTTCTTTCATTGTCTGCCATAATCTGTCATAGGAAATCATATTTTTCAACCTCCTGTTGACATATTAACCGATTTTGGTCAATGTGTCAATAGAAATAAAAAGATGGCTATGAAGAGCGGTGCCTATCATAACCATCTTTTGCTATATTATTGTGTTTTATCTCAACTTAATTCCAAGCTTGAATTCAAGTGCTTTAAGGATTTTTGAGATGTGCTTGTCTGCTTCTTCGGGCATAAGCTCTGATGCACCAGAAGCCAGTGTCAGCTTAAATGCCATGCTCTTTTTGCTCTCGCCGATTGCCGCACTTCTGTAAATATCAAAGAGCTTAATATCGGTAACAGCCTTGCAAGCGTCATAAATAACCTTTTCAATTTCGCCACATTCCATTGCCTCGTCAGTAACAAGTGCAAGGTCTCTCTTAACGCTTCTGAAAGGTGAAACTGCTGTGTATTTACAGCTCTGTGCCGCTTTCTTCATGAAAAGACCGAAGTCGATTTCGCCAACGAAGCAGTTCTTTGTGATTTCAGCATCCTCTGCAACCTCGTATGAAAGCTGACCGATAAAGCCCAGCTTTGTGCCGCCACAATAAACAGATGCGCTGATGCCCGGGTGCAGGAATGTGTAAGCATCCTTTTTGTATGTGAAGCTTACGCCAAATTCCTCAGCCGCAGCGTCAAGAACACCCTTTGCTGTGAAGAAATCTTCATCATCACCGTAAACGCCGAATGCAAATTTCTGCTTCTCTTCGGGGATTGTAGCAACAGGAATTTCGTTTGGAACAAATGCGTTTGCAAGCTCATAAATTCTTGCGCCGTCATTGCCTCTTTTCATGTTGTGTGAAAGAATTCTGATAATTGAGGGAGCGAGAATTGAACGCATAATGCCGTAGTTTTCACTGAGGGGATTATCAATCTTAACATAGTTTCTTTCGGGAGCATCTTCGGGAAGTCTGAGCAGGTCAATTTCATCTGTTGAATAGAATGAGTAATTGATAAGCTCGCAGAATCCCTCGTTTACAAGGCAATCCTTAAACTTGTTAATGTCTTTCTGCTTCTTGTTAAGTCCACCGCTTGTTACAGATGCGCTTGTCATAAATTTAGGCACGATATGATCGTAGCCGTAAACCTTGATAACATCCTCTGCAAGGTCATTTGCATAACCCTCAATATCTGTTCTGTATGCAGGTGCAACAGCAGTAATGTTGTCGCCATCAACTGTGATTTCATAATTCTGACGGCGAAGAATGTCAACAACAGTATCTTTCGGTACTTCAATGCCAAGAACGCCGTTGATTTTTGAGAATGTTGTTTCAACTTTCTGATTCTCTCTTGAGGGGTTAGCGTCAATATCAATGTGAGTTGCAGAAACAGTACCGCAGCCTAATTCCTCAACAAGGTGAAGCGCACGCTCCATAGCCATGCCTGTTGTGTATTCATCAACACCCTTTTCAAAGCGGCGTGAAGAATCACTGCTCTGACCGAGAGCTCTTGATGTGCGGCGGATGTTGCCTCTTTCAAACTTTGCAGATTCAAAAAGAACATTCTCTGTTGTGTCTTTGATTTCTGAATTAAGACCGCCCATGATGCCTGCAAGTGCAACGGGCTTTTCACCGTCGCAGATAACAAGATTTTCGCTTGTAAGTGTGAACTCTTTTTCATCAAGAGTGATGATTTTTTCGCCATTCTCTGCACGGCGAACTATAATAGAATCCTTTGCAACATTTGACATATCAAATGCGTGCATTGGCTGACCCATTTCAACAAGAACATAGTTTGTAATGTCAACAAATGTGCTGATTGCGTTGATACCGCACATCTTCAGTCTGCGGCGCATCCAAAGGGGAGATTTTTCAATCTTAACATCCTTAACGAAATGTGCAATATATCTGGGGCAAAGGTCGGGAGCAAGAACGTTAACAGTAACATTTTCGTTGTTTGCATCCTCAACTGCTGTGTAATCAAGTGCAGGGGGAGTAATCTTTCTGTCAAGCAAAGCGGCAAGCTCTCTTGCAATACCGTAAACATACTGGCAGTGGGGCAGGTTTGCTGTAACTGAAATATCCCATACTTCATCGTCAAGACCAAGATATTTTTTAACATCCATACCGGGGACAGCGTCATCGCCCAGCATCATAATGCCGTAAACCTCTGCGCCCTCATACCAGTTGTCATCAATACCAAGCTCTTCGCCAGAGCAAAGCATACCGTCTGATTCAACGCCACGAAGCTTACCTTTTTTAATCTGCATAACTTCAGCAGGAGCGTTTGAATCGCCTTTCTTTCTGCCATAAACCTTAGCACCGGGAAGTGCAACAGGAACAATGTCGCCCACGTTTACATTTGGTGCGCCTGTAACAATCTGAATGTCGCTGCCAAATTCACCGCAGTCAACCTTGCAGATAACCATGTGGTCAGAATCGGGATGAGCAGTGATTTCTTTAATAACACCAACATATACGCCCTCAATATCGGGTGCAACGGGATTTTTCTCTTCAACCTCAAGACCGCATGAGAATAAACTGTCTTCAATAACCTGTGAGGAAACGCCCTCAAGGTCAACCATATCTTTTAACCAGCTAATTGGTAAGTACATAAAAAATCACCTCTCTCACTTTCTGAACTGACTGAGTATTCTTACATCACCGTCATAAAGAAGGTGAATGTTGTTTACGCCGTATTTAAGCATTGCAATTCTGTCAAGACCTGTGCCGAATGCAAGACCTGTCCATTCGTCTGGGTCAAGACCGCAGTTTTTAATAACATTTCTGTTTACAACGCCGCCGCCGAGAATTTCAATCCAGCCTGTGCCCTTGCAAAGTGAGCAGCCTGCGCCGTGGCATTCACAGCATGTAACGTCAACCTCAACGCTTGGTTCTGTGAACGGGAAGAATGAGGGACGGAAACGGGTTTTTGTATCTTTATCAAAAACAGTTTTTGCAAGTGTATCAAGAAGTCCCTGTAAATCGCAAAGAGAAAGATTCTTGTCAATAACAAGACCCTCCATCTGATGAAACATAGGTGCGTGAGTTCCGTCATCATCACAGCGGAAAACTCGACCTGGGGATACAATCTTGAACGGTGGCTTCATTGTTTCCATAGCTCTTACCTGACCGGGTGAGGTGTGAGTGCGGAGAAGCAAATCGTCGTTGATATAGAAAGTGTCCTGCTTATCTCTTGCAGGGTGGTCTGCTGAAACATTAAGAGCGGTGAAGTTGTGGAAATCATCCTCAATTTCGGGACCTTCAAAAACTGTGAAGCCCATGCCTGTGAAAGCGTCAATCAGCTCGTTTCTTACAAGAGTAACAGGGTGAAGATGACCAGCCTTTGATTTCTTTGAGGGCATTGTAACATCAACAGCCTCTTTGATATATCTCATTTCAAGAGCTTTCTTTCCAAGCTCCTCCTCTTTTTTGTCAAAAAGCTCTGTTGCCCATACTTTAAACTCGTTGATGATTTTACCTGCGGCAGGTCTTTCCTCTTTTGAAAGAGAGCCTAACTGCTTCATAAGTGCAGGGATTGCGCCGTTTTTGCTGAGATATTTGAATCTGACATCTTTAAGCTCGTCAATCTGAGCAACCTTGCCTGCCAGTTCTTCAATCTGAGCGCGTAATTCTTTGATTTTTCCTTCCAAAAATAACACTCCTTATTTTTTATTAGGACGGAACGGATAAAAATAAAATAATCCCGTCCTGCTAAAGGACGGGATACCCGTGTTACCACCTTTATTCACTGCCTGCTCACACAGACAGCCTTATGAAGTACATTCATACTCCTGCACCTGTTACGGTGTGCCTCCGTCGCATCCTACTGTAATTTCAGTGCGCAGCTCCAAGATGAATTCACAAAAACTATTCTTATGCCTCGCATCAAACGGCAATTTTCTGAAAGAAATCGTAATTGCTACTGCTTCTCTTCACAGCCTTTTGTTAAGTTTTTAATATTTTATCACAGCTAAAAACCGTTGTCAATACGCAAAAATCTATACCTTTAAACAAATCTGTATTGAAATTTATAAAAAAATGTGTAAATATCAATAAATATATTTATTATGCTTAAAAAAGTGTTTAAAAATTGAAAGAATTGTTATATAATAACTTTTATAAAACTCAATTCAGAGGTGAATTGTAATGTACAGAATCGTTAAAAAGGAATCTTTAAACAGTACCGTTACACTTATGAAGATAGAAGCTCCATTTGTTGCGGCAAAGGCTCAGCCAGGTCAGTTTATTATTTTGCGTGTTGATGACGAGGGCGAAAGAATTCCCCTTACCATTGCAGGATACGACAGGGAAGAGGGTACAGTAACAATTATTTTTCAGATAGTTGGTGCAACCACCGAGGCTCTTAACCATAAAAATGAGGGCGAATATATCTGCGATTTTGCAGGCCCTTTAGGCACAGCTACAGAAATTGACGGGCTTAAAAATGTCTGCATCGTTGGCGGCGGTGTTGGATGTGCAATTGCATACCCCATTGCTAAAAAGCTTCACGAAATGGGTTGCCGTGTTACAAGCGTTATCGGCTTCCGCACAAAAGACCTTGTTATTCTTGAGGACGAATTCAAGGCTGTTTCAGACGAACTTTTTGTTATGACAGATGACGGAAGCTATGGCACACAGGGCAATGTGTGCGCTCCTTTAAATGATATGTTTTCACAGGGCAAAACCTTTGATAAGGTCATTACAATCGGCCCTCTTATTATGATGAAATTTGTTGTGGGTGCAGTGAAGCCAACAGGAATCCCCTGTGTTGTTTCAATGAATCCCATTATGATAGACGGCACAGGAATGTGCGGCGGCTGCCGACTGACACTTAATCAGGACGGCAAAAAGGTTGTCAAATTTGCTTGCGTTGACGGACCCGATTTTAACGGCTACGAGGTTGATTTTGACGAAGCAATGAGCAGAGGCACAATGTACCGTGGCTTTGAAAGACAGGCTCACGAAGCGACCTGCAATCTTTTCAAAAAGGAGGCTGAATAATCATGGCAAATATGAATCCTAAAAAGAATCCTATGCCTTCACAGGCTCCCGAAGTAAGAGCGCACAACTTTAAAGAGGTTGCATACGGATACAGCGAAGAAATGGCTCTTGACGAGGCAATGCGCTGCCTTAACTGCAAAAATCATCCCTGCGTTGCAGGCTGCCCTGTTAATATTCACATCCCTGCTTTTATTGAAAAAATAAGAGAGGGCGATTTTGAGGGCGCATATAAAATTATCACAAAAACTTCAACTCTCCCTGCTGTCTGCGGCAGAGTTTGTCCGCAGGAATCACAGTGTGAATCAAAATGTGTCCGTGGCTTAAAGGGCGAGCCTGTTGGTATCGGCAGACTTGAACGCTTTGTTGCTGACTGGCACAACGCTCATTCAGATGAAATCCCCGAAACAGCAGAGCCAAACGGTCATAAGGTTGCAGTTGTAGGCTCAGGTCCCTCCGGTCTTACCTGCGCAGGCGACCTTGCAAAAAAAGGCTACAGCGTAACTGTTTTTGAGGCGCTTCACAAAGCAGGCGGCGTTCTGGTTTACGGTATTCCCGAATTCAGACTTCCCAAAACTATAGTTCAGAAAGAGATTGATACTCTTAAAGCTATGGGTGTGGATATAGAAACAAATATGATTATCGGCAAAACTCTCACTGTTGACGAGCTTTTCCATATGGGCTATGAGGCTGTTTTCATCGGCTCTGGTGCAGGACTTCCCATGTTTATGGGTATCCCCGGTGAATCCTGCAAGGGTGTTTACTCTGCCAATGAATTCCTCACTCGCTCAAACCTTATGAAGGCTTATAAAGATGATTCTGCAACTCCCATTATGAAAGGCGGCAAGGTTGCCGTTGTTGGTGGCGGTAATGTTGCAATGGATGCCGCAAGAACAGCACTTCGCCTTGGCGCAGAGAAAGTTTATATCGTTTACCGCCGTTCTCTTGAGGAGCTTCCTGCAAGAAAAGAAGAGGTTGAGCACGCAATGGAAGAGGGCATTGAGTTCAGACTTCTGTGCAATCCTCTTGAAATTCACGGCTATAAAAACCCCGAAGATCCGAGAGACCCCAAAAACGGCTTTGTTACAGGTATGCGCTGCATAAAAATGGAGCTTGGCGAGCCTGACGAAAGAGGCAGAAGACGCCCAGTTCCCGTTGAGGGCAGTGAGTTTGACATTGATGTTGACTGCGTAATTATTTCAATCGGCACTTCACCAAATCCGCTGATTAAATCCACCACCGCAGGACTTGAAACAAACAAGCGTGGCGGAATTATCGTTACAGAAAACGGCGAAACCACCAAGGCAAATGTATTTGCAGGCGGCGACGCTGTAACAGGTGCGGCAACGGTTATCTCTGCCATGGGTGCAGGCAAAATCGCCGCAAAGGCAATTGACGAAAGCTTTAATAAATAATTTTAAAGATGGTTATGATTTTTACTTGTCATAATCATCTTTTTTATGCTTTTAATCATGTAATCAAAAGGCTTTGCTTTATTGACAAACCGCAAAAAATTGTATAGAATATAAGAAAACAGAAAAAAGACAGGAGGTGCATCATGGCGCTGTTCACCCAAAAGGCAATAACCGATACTTTTGTGGGGCTTCTTAACGAGAAAAGGCTTGATAAAATCACCGTTAAGGATATTGTGGAAAAATGCGGGGTCAGCAGAAAAACCTTTTATTATTATTTTGACGATATTTATGACCTTCTTGAAAAATCACTGGAGGATTTAAAGCGTGAATCTGTCAGCAGAATAGATGACATTGATTCTTTTGAAGCGGAGCTTCTGAATCTTGCCGATTTTGTTATAAAAAATAAAAAGGCGGTTTATCATATTTATAACTCTGTCAGCCGTGAAAAGTTAGAGGATTATCTTTATGAAAGCGCACTGCCTGTTATCAGCAAAACAATCGATGCAAGGCTTAAAGGCACAACCTATTCAAAAGAAGATGCTGACATTGTTTCAATGGTTTGCACCAACGCTTTCACAAGCTGTGCGCTTCGGTGGATAAAAGAGGGGATGACCTCTGATTTTGAATATATCCTTAAAAGAATAGCCGCAATTTTTGACGGTGCGCTGGAATCTGCCGCCTCAAAAGCAAAAAATCAATAATAAAATGGTAACACTTTTGCCGTTGTGTGTAGTTTTTACACACAGCGGTTTTTTTGACCGTTTTTTTCTTGCAGAAAATGTATAAAATATATATTGTAAAGTGATTTTGGAACATTCGGAAGAAGGATTTATTGTGAAACTTGTGAGATGTGCAAAAACAGGGAATATTGTCAGCGGAGCAGCATTTTTTATATTAGGTGTTATTCTTGTGATTTTTCCCAAAACATCGCTTATTCTTTTAAGCCGAGTGGCAGGTGCGGTTATGCTTGCCAGCGGAATTATAAGAATTTTAGGTTACTTTTCAAAGGATTTATATTACCTTGCATTTCAGTTTGATTTTGCATTGGGAATTTTAAGTGTACTTTTTGGTGCAATATTTTTCTTTAAGCCAACGGCGGTTATATCTGCTATTCAGGTGCTTATGGGAGTTTTCGTTTTAATCAACGGACTTTTCGCACTTCAGACCGCTATGGATTCAAAAAAATTCGGAATGAAATACTGGTGGATTCTTCTTATTTTTTCAGTGCTTTCATCAGTTTTCGGTCTTGCGTTAATTGTGAATCCATTCAGCACAGCATCTGCCATTG
The DNA here is from genome assembly GCA_024404115.1 of Clostridia bacterium. Lineage (GTDB taxonomy): Bacteria > Bacillota > Clostridia > Oscillospirales > Acutalibacteraceae > CAG-488. The sequence goes on from JAKSQM010000003.1 coordinate 47,395, forward strand.
CAAAGATGATTGGCATGACGCTTCTCTTTGTTGGTGCAGAGAAAATTTTTGTTTCAATTTACACAATCGTAACTAAAAAAGGCAAGGCAGAGGAAACATATTCTCCTGTTGATTTATCAGATTTTAAAGACTACACAGAAAGGACTGAATGATTTGAACGAACCGAATAGAATGGCAAAATGGATAACAAAGCACCCTAAGACAGTTATATTTTTTGCCCTTATTTTGCTTATTCCATCTATTATTGGTTTCCTGTTTACTGGTGTAAATTATGATATTCTTTCATATCTGCCGTCTGATATAAACTCTGTTGAGGGCGAGCAGATTCTTGACGAAACATTTCAGAGTGCATCAAGCGTCATTCTTGTTATTGAGGATTTTAATGCAAAAGAGGTTCAGCAGGTAAAGCAGCAGATTTTAGGTGTTGAGGGCGTAACAAAGGTTATATGGAGCGATAATATTCTTGATACAACCGTTCCTCAAAGTGCAATGCCCTCAGCTTTGAGAAGAATCTTTTATTCTAATGACGGCACTGCAACGCTTCTTTTAATAAATCTTGATTGTAACTGCTCATCTGAAAGGGCAACAGAGGCTATAAAAAGCATCCGTTCGCTTATGAATAAAAAGTGCTTCGTCAGTGGTATGTCTGCAATTATGGCAGATACAAAAGCATTGACAATTTCAGAAGCTCCCATTTACATTTCTTTTGCAATTGCACTGGCACTTATTGTTATGTCTTTCACCATGGATTCATGGGTTCTGCCCTTTGTGCTTCTGGCTTCACTTGGTATGGCGGTTCTTTACAATATGGGCACCAACTTTATGTTCGGTGAAATTTCATTTATTACACAGAGCATTGCCGCCATTCTTCAGCTTGGCGTTACTATGGATTACTCCGTATTTCTTATGGACAGATTTGATGAAGAGATGGAGCATACAGACGATAGAGCAGATGCAATGGCAAGGGCGATTTCAAAGACCTTTATTTCACTTGCGGGCAGCTCACTTACAACGGTGTTCGGTTTTCTTGCAATGTGCTTTATGACACTGACCCTTGGCTTCGATATAGGCATTGTTATGGCAAAGGGTGTTTTATTCGGCGTTATAACTGTTGTTACTGTTCTCCCTGCAATGGTGCTTCTCCTTTATAAGCCGATTTATAAATTCCGCCATAAAAGATTTGTGCCTAAGTTTGGCGGACTTGCAAAATTCTCTTTTAATAACAGAAAGAAGCTTCTTGCACTTTTCCTGATTCTTCTTGTTCCTATGTATCTTGCCCAGTCATCTGTAACCCGTTATTACAACATTGTTCAGGGCTTGCCGCAGGATATGGAGTCGGTGGAATCCCTTAATAAAATAAAGACAGATTTTAATATGTCCAACTCACATTTTGTGATAATTGATAAGGACACTCCAAAGGGTAAGGTTAACTCAATGATTCAGGAAATGAAAAAGGTTGACGGCATTGAAAATGTTGTGGCTCTTGGTGAGTATATCGGTGCAGGCATCCCTGCAAGTATCCTCCCTGACAGCATAAAGCTGACGGCGGAGTCGGGAGATTATCAGATGATGATGATAAATTCCACCTACGGAACGGGCACAGATGAGCTTAATGCACAGATAGATTCTCTTAATGAGATACTTCACAAGTATACAGATAAAGGCTACCTGACAGGTGAGGGTATTATGACGAAAGATCTTATTACCGTAGCCGACAACGACTTTGTTCTCACAAGTGCAATTTCAATTGCGGCAATTTTTATTTTGATTGCCATATGCTTCAAGTCCATTTCAATTCCCTTTATTCTTGTGCTGATGATTGAGCTTTCTATCTGGATAAATATTGGCATTTCTTACTTTGCAGGTAAAGGCATTTCGTTTATTACGCCAACGGTTATTAACTGCGTTCAGCTTGGCGCAACGGTGGATTACGCTATTCTTATGACCACCCGTTTTCAGGAAGAGCTTAAAACAGGCAAAGACAAAAAAACAGCTATTCTTGATGCGGCGGCATCATCCTGCACATCAATGTTCCAGAGTGCACTTGTATTTTTCAGTGCAACAATCGGTGTATATTTCATATGCAATATTACAATGATAAAAGAAATCTGTTCCCTTCTTGCAAGAGGCTCAGCAATAAGTGCGATTGTGATTATGACAATGCTTCCACCTGTGCTTTATTTGTTTGAGGGCGTTATAGATAAAACAACTTATAAATGGAAAAATTCTGGAGGAAAAGCCTGATGAAAATGATGAAAAAAATAATCAGTTTTGTGCTTTGCTTTGTGATGATTTTCTGCCTGTGTTCCTGCGGAAAAAAGGACGAAAAAATTCCGCAAAAAAATGAGACTCAGCAGGAAACAGATACAGTAAGATTTACAGAGGAAGCACCAAGCGTTTCAAAATCAGAAACAGTTTTTGTTTCAATAGATAACAGCGGCAAGGTGCAGGGAACAACTGTAACCGACTGGATTCACACAGATAAAACAGGGGTGCGTGTAACAGATGTCAGCGACCTTCAGAATATAACAAATGTTAAAACAAGTCAGTTCCCTGCAAAGGAGGGCGACAACCTTGTCTGGAATATGGATTCAACTGATGTTTATTACAGCGGCACAACTGAAAAGGAAGCTCCTGTAAGCCTTGACATTTCATATTATCTTGACGGCAAAAAGATGACTGCAAAAGAGATTGCAGGCAAAGAGGGTCATGCTGAAATCAAAATCAAGGTTGAAAATAACTGCTTTAAAACAGTTAAGGTAAACGGCAAAAACAAAAAGATTTATCTGCCCGTCCTTGTGGCAGGCGGAACAATTTTGCAGGAAAATGAATTTTCAAATATCAATGTTGAAAGCGGCTTTGCTTTAGGCGACGGCACAAAGCAGATTGCCGCCGCAGCCTGCGCCCCTGGTATGTGCGAAAGCCTTGGACTTAAACAGGAAGAGCTCAACGACCTTATCGGCATAAAGCTCAGCGATACATTTGTTATTTCAGCAGATACAACCTCTTTTGAAACAACAGATTTCTATTTTGCGGCAATTCCTTTCTGCTCACTTGATGTTCAGCTTATTGCTCCTAAGTCCGCTTCAGGGCTTGTGGAAAACCTTGGCGAGATTAAAAAAATATTTTCTTCTCTTGAAAATATTGACATTAGTAGTATAATAGAGTTATTATCGGGGGCGAATGGCTCAACGGAAGAAATCATTTCTTCTGTTAATTCTGCCATAGAGCTTTATAGCGAAAATGAGGCACTTTTGTCCCTTGGCTCAAAGTATTTCACAGAGGATAATATCAAAACTCTTTCCTCTGCGGCAAAGCTTCTTGACGATAAAGATTTTGTAAAAGGACTTTCAATTTTAAGTAAGTCAGACATCGGCAGCGTGGCGGCAGACCTCCCCGATGTTGCCAAAAACCTTGAAAGCCTTACACCGATTTTGCAGACAGATGCTTTCAAAAAAGCACTTGAAATTCTCAGCAGTCCTGTGATGATAAAATTCTTTGAGCAGCTGCCCGAGCTTGCAAAAAGTCTTTCTGCAATTCAAAATATTATCGGCAACGAAAAATTCCTTAATGCGCTGAATACTTTAAGCGACCCGTCTGTTTCAGCAGTGTTCCAGAAAATGCCTGAGCTTATGAAAAGCTTTGAGGCTCTTGAACCGCTTTTCGGCAGTATTCAGAAGGACTTGTCAGACCCGCAGGTTCAGAAATGTATTGATAACCTGCCCGAAACAATTGAAACCATCAACAAGCTTATTAACACTGTGAATAAGCACAGCGGAATGATAAATAAACTTATTGACTTTGCATCAGATAAAAATGTAAAGGAGATTATCGAAACTCTCAAGGCTTCTGATATTGACACAACAGAGCTTGAAAAGAAGTTAGAGGGTATTGTAAAAAGTGCCGATATTGTTGCCGCCAACGCAAAGGAATGGATAGCTTTCGGCAAAAGCTATGGCGTTTTCACCGCCAACACAGATAAACAAAAAACCAACGTTGTCTTTGTCTATAACACCCCGCCTATTGAAAAAATAGCAGAGCACAAAAAGGATGTTGTAGAGGAAAAGGAACATTGGTACGATAGAGTAATAAATCTATTCAGAAAGGATAAGTAAATTATGAGCGAATTGATTTCAAAGGCAGAGCTTGCCGAGGGTATTGAAAAAATGAATTCTTTCGGCACCCGAATTACAGGAAGTGAGGGTCAGCTTGGCTTTATCAAATACCTTAAAGACAGCATCAGAGATATGGGTCTTGAGGTTTATTCAGATCCCTTCTATTTTAAAAAGTGGGAGAAGAAAGAGGCTTCACTTAAAATCTTTGGCTATAACGGACCAGAAGATATTGAAATCTCATCAGTTTTCCCTTATTCAGGCGAAACAAAAGAATCAGGCATCACCAGCGAGCTTTATTATGTAGAGGATAAAATCAGAGGCTACGCAGGTATCAAAGATAAAATTGCAGTTATTCCTGTTTCTGAGCTTGACGGACTTCCCAGTGAACTTGCTTTTGATAAGCGTTCATCATATCCCTCAGATGTTCAGCTCCCCGTGAATTACAGTGGTCCTGTTGCCACAACATTCGTTAAATTTACTTATGCAAAAATCGCAAAGCTCCGTGGCGCAAGAGCTGTTATCTTTGTATGGAAAGGTCTTAATGACGATCTTGCAAAGGGTCAGTATCTTCCCTTTATTCTTGAGTATCAGGGAATCCCTGCTATCTGGATTAGCGAAACAGAGGGCAAAAAGGTTAAAGAAGCTGCTCTTGAGCACAGAACAGCCACAATCACCCTCACAGCAGATACAAAACGCCACGCTTATACAGAAACATTTTATTGTATGCTCAAGGGCGAGAGCGATAAAGAAAGCGTTATTATAAATACACATACAGACGGCACAAACTGCGTTGAAGAAAACGGACCTATTGCAATGCTTCAGCTTATAAAATCTCTTAAAGATAAAAAGCTCAGCAGAAATCATATTTTCGTTTTCGTAACAGGTCATTTCAGACTTCCTGTTTTCAAGGATATTGCAGGCGGCGGAGTTCAGGCAACATCAAAATGGCTTGCAATGCACCCCGATTTGTGGGATGGCAAGCACGGTCATCTTAAAGCTGTTGCAGGTGTTTCAGTTGAGCATCTTGGCTGTATGGAATGGATTGACGATAACGGTGAATACAAGCCCACTGGCGAAATTCAGACCGAGCTTGTTTACACTGGCAATAACGCTATGGACGACATTTTTATGGAGTTCGCAAGAGAAAGAGAGAATGTTAAGGTTATGACTTTAAGAGGTCATAATTTCCTCCACTTCGGCGAAGGACAGCCTCTTTTCAATGTTGGAATCCCTGAGATTGCACTTGTTACCGCACCTGATTATCTTTGCGTTGAAAGTGAAAATCATCAGATGGATAAATTCAGCATTGACCTTATGTATGACCAGACCGAAACATTCGAAAAGGTTATTGCAAAAATTGAGGAAACTCCCACAAAAGAAATCGGCTCTTGTGATGATTATTCAATCGTTGCAGGCAAAAGCGTATCGGGCAGAACCGATATCAATGTTAAATCTTTAGGAAGAAAGGTTATGTCGGTTATTAAAAAATAATCACATAATGTGAAAAAGTATGTTTAAAAGAGTTATATCAGCATTAGTTTTGCTGGCGTTGTCTGCATTCTGCTTTATCGCCTGCAAAGAAACAGCAGTTGTTTTTGTTACAGCATGTGCTTGCATCAGCTTTTATGAAATGACAAATTGCCTTAAAAAACTTGGCAAAAATCCGCTTATGGTAATCCCCTGCGTTTTTGCCGTTGCCTGCGCCGCAGTGCTTTATTTCAAGCAGTTACATACCATGTGGCTCGGTGCAGTGGTTATGCTCCTTTTCCTCATAACATTTGTTTTCTGTATGAAGAGTAAAGAGCATAAGGCACAGGACGCACTTGCCACCCTTGAAATGATGCTTTATCCTGGTCTTGCAATTATCGGCATATTGTTTGTATGCTGCCTGCCGAGAAAAGAGTTTGGTGTGATTTTCACCACAGGCTTTTTAAGTGCAATTTCGTGTGATACCTTTGCACTTTTCGGCGGTATGGCATTCGGCAAGCATAAGCTCGCCCCAACAGTCAGCCCCAAAAAGACCATTGAAGGCTCAATTTCTGGCACACTTGTAACAGTTGGTATCGGTGTGGGCGCATGGTTCCTGTTTAAGGATTATATGCTGGTAAGCCTTTTGAAATATATTATCATCGTATTCATCTGCACAATTGTTTCGCAGATAGGCGACCTTAGTGCTTCATTCATCAAAAGAGAAGCTGGCATCAAGGATTACGGTAATCTTATCCCTGGTCATGGCGGAATGATGGATAGAATTGACAGCCTTATGATGTCAATTCCCGCAGCATATATTCTCACAGAACTTCTCAGATAACTTTGGCGAAAAGGAAATATTATTATGAAAAAAGTTTTAATAATTTTCAATCCCCGTGCTGGCAAAAACAGCTCAAGAAAAACACAGGATGATATAATCAGAACATTTAAGGATTACGGCTTTTTTGTTACAGAAAAAGTTACAACCTGCGTTGGTGATGCAACAGAAATTGTAAAGCACAATGTTGACAGTCATGACCTTGTTGTGTGCTGCGGCGGAGACGGCACATTCAACGAGGCTGTAAACGGAATGGTAAGTGCAGAAACAACTGTACCCCTTATGTATCTGCCAATGGGCACAACAAACGACCTTGCAAACACAATCGGTGTTACAAAAGACCTTAAATCACAGATTGAGCTTTATTTAAAGGGCAGCATCCACAGCTATGATATAGGTAAGTTTAATGACAGACATTTTACCTATGTTGCATCATTCGGTGTTGGTGCAGATGCTTCATATAACACATCACAGAAGTGGAAAAACAGATTAGGCTACCTTGCATATCTCCTTAACGGATTTGTTTTCGGTCTGCCTCATCAGATTAAAAATCTTAAACCTCATCATATGATTGTTGAAACAGATGAGGGCATCATAGATGATAATTTCTATTTCGGTGCAGTTTCAAACTCAAACGAGGTTGGCGGAATTTTCAAATTCAATAAAAAAGAAATCAAGCTCAATGACGGTGTTTTTGAAGTTATCTTTGTTAAAAAAGTCAGAGGCGTTCTTGACGCATTCAGACTTCTTAAAAAAATCAAAGATGAAAATTATGACGGCTCACAGATAATCAACTTCAAAACAACATGGGCAAAGATTACATCTGACGAAGAACTTCCATGGACTCTTGACGGTGAATTTGGCGGTGCACATAATAATGTTGAAATCGGCTTGCTTCACGATAGAGTAAACCTTGTTTCACCTCCCAGCAAATACTTCGTCTCTGAAGAAAAGGAAGAAAAAGAAGAGGAAACAGAAGAAGTTTTTGCAGAAGAAATGGCGGAAATAAAATAAATTGAGTTGTAAATAGGATGAATGGGTGAGTCCAATGTACACTTATTGCGGAAATAAAATTCTATGGAGGTTATACCTATGAAAAAGTTCTTAGCGATTTTATTTTCAATGACAATAGCGTTTACATTTTGCCTTGTGGGCTGCAAAAAAGAGAGCAAAACCTCGGGCAATATTCAGCAGGAAAAATTAAAGATAACAGCCTTTGATATTACTGCATCTGTTCCTGCAAAGAATTCAGATTCACAGAAAAGTGCAGGCGGAACAGCAAGCCTTTCTTCACCTTATAAAACAGATAAAGATAAGCTTTCTGTCAGCGGATTGTGCGTTATCAGAGGCAAGGTTATTAAATCTGATTATGTTCTCATAGGAAGCACTGTTCTGACTAAATCCGTAGTAAAAATTGAGGAATCTTTTAAAGGAAATCTCAAAGAGGGCGAAACAGTTTGCGTGCGTGAATTAGGCGGATTTGTACCCACAAATATCCTCAGCAATGCCATAAATAATGAAAAAAATTCATTGAATAATCCTGCTCCAAAGCCATCATCAGATATTACAGATGAAAGAATCAATGATTTCAAGGTTATGGAAAAAGATGAAGAAGTAATTCTGTTCATTACTCCAATTGAAAACGCTCCGAAAGAGTTTGAGGGTTGTTATGATTTGTTGAGAATGTGGCAGGGCAAGTTACTTTATAATGAAGATTGTGGTGCGTATATTCCCTATGTCCCTGCGGAGGAGCTTTGCACTAATCAGACATCTTCTTTAAAAATGAAGGTTGAAGAAAAGGGACAGGACCCAGACGGCATTCAGGCAAGCATATATACGCTTGATGAATTCAGAAGCTTTATTAACAATAACAAATAATTAAATATACGATGAGGGATTTGCTTTAAAAGTGAATCCCTTTTTTATGTTGACGAAACGGCGTTTAGATGTTAAAATATGCTGTGAGAGTTTTGCAGAACGGAGTGATTTTATGTATGAACCGCTGGCACAGCGAATCAGACCCCAGACAATAGACGAGGTTGTGGGTCAGCGTCATCTGATAGGCGAGGGCAAACCTTTGCGAAATATTATTGAATCGGGCGAGCTTCCAAATCTTGTTTTTTACGGTCCGTCAGGCGTGGGCAAAACAACTGTTGCCAATATAATCGCCAAAACCACCAACCGCAAATTCTGCAAATTAAACGGCACAACCGCTGGCACTGCCGATATTAAGGCTATCGTTAATCAGCTTGATACTTTTGAAGCTATAAACGGCGTGCTTCTTTACCTTGACGAAATTCAGTATTTCAATAAAAAACAGCAGCAGACACTTCTTGAATACATCGAAAACGGCAAAATCACTCTCATTGCTTCCACAACAGAGAATCCCTATTTTTATGTTTATAATGCAATTCTCAGCCGTTCAACTGTTTTTGAATTTAAAACCGTCAGCGCAGATGATATTGTTCCTGCGGTGAAGCGTGCGTTCAACTTTATGTCAGAAGAAAAGGGCATAGAAATTTCTGTTCCCGATGAAGCAGTAAAATATATTTCAACAGCCTGTGGCGGTGATGTGCGCAAGGCTATGAATGCCGCCGAGCTGTGCGTTCTTTCAACTAAAGAAGCGGACGGAAAAATTGAAATTTCAGAGGAAACCGCCCGTGCTCTTACACAGCGCAGTGCAATGAAATATGATAAAGACGGCGACGAGCATTACGACATTGTTTCTGCCTATCAGAAAAGTATGCGTGGCTCAGACCCCGATGCCGCAATTCACTACCTTGCAAGGCTTCTTGAAGCTGGCGATTTACCCTCTGCCTGCCGCAGACTTATGGTTTGCGCCTGTGAGGATGTGGGACTTGCTTACCCCATGATTATCCCCATAGTCAAGGCGGCTGTTGACACCGCCATGATGGTAGGTTTGCCCGAAGCCAGAATCCCATTGGCAGATGCAGTTATTCTTGTGTGCAATTCGCCAAAGTCTGTTTCTGCATATAACGCAATAAATGCCGCCATGGCAGATGTTGCAAAGGGCAAAACAGGGCCTATTCCAAGAACGCTTCAGAATAAACATTTTGACGGCGAGGATGCAGTGGTTAAGGGTCAGTTTTATGAATACCCTCATATGTACCCGAATCACTGGATAAAACAGCAGTATCTGCCAGACGAAATTAAAAACAGACGCTATTATGAATATGGCGACAATAAAAATGAGCAGGCGGCAAAGGATTACTGGGATAAAATAAAGAAAAAATAAGGAGGCATATGTATGGAAGAAAAAGGACTCCATGACGGGCACAGAAAAAGAGTAAGACAATCCTTTCTTGATCGAAATATTGACTCTATGCCTGACCACGAAATTCTTGAAATGATTCTTTTTTATGCCTACCCGAGAAGAGATACAAACGAAATTGCCCACAGGCTCATAAATACATTTGGCAACCTTGAAGCGGTGATGAATGCCGCATATGAGGATTTATTGCAGGTCAAGGATGTTGGCGAAAATGCCGCCACGCTGATTGTGCTTTTTTCACGCTATGCCAAAAGGTATATGATGAAATCCAACGAGCTTAAAAAGGAATTCACCGAAGAGGAAATAATGAACTTCCTTAAATCAAGGCTCAGCCATGAGCGCAACGAGGTTGTTGTTTCAATTTTTTGCGATAATAAAGGTCAGTTCATAAAAACAGCAGAGATTGACAGAGGCACATCCACCGAAACAGCATTCAGAACAAGGGAGCTGGTTGAGGCGGCTATCAGGTGCGGTGCGTCAAAGGTGATTATATCTCACAATCACCCAAAAGGCTTTGCGGTGCCGTCGCAGGCAGATGTTAACGCAACTGTTGATTTAAAAGATATATTCGCTCAGCTTGATATTGAGCTGATTGACCACATAATCGTTGCAGACGACGACTGCTTCTCAATGAGAATGCACAAAAAATATAACAGCATTTTTTGAAAAATTTATGAGATAATAAAATAAAACTACTTTACAAATTCAAAATTTGTGGTATAATAATTTGCGTATGTTCCGCTTCTCGGATTTTGGTTTAAACCGCTCGTCGGTGTTCACCTGCCTTAACCTGAGATGACGGGCAAAAATAAATAATGAGGTGAATAATCATGACAAAAGAAGAAAAGACCGCTATAATGCAGGCATATGCTACTCATGAGGGCGACACAGGTTCTCCCGAAGTACAGATCGCTGTTCTCACAAAGAGAATCAATGACCTTACTGAGCATCTTAAGGTTCATAAGAAGGACCATCACTCACGCCGTGGTCTTCTCAAGATGGTTGGTCACAGACGTAACCTCCTTGCATACCTTCAGAAGGTTGACATTGAGAGATATCGTGCAATCATCGCAAAACTCGGCATCCGTAAATAATGCCCCAAAGAGGCAGGCAGCCACACCGTTGCCTGCCTTGTTTTACATCCTGTAAGGATGATGATTTATTTTTGAATCTATCGTCGGGGTGCCTTAATGGGCGGTTTTAGCAGTGAATCGACATTTTAAATTTTGAAGTGTGGATTTATTGCTAAACCTGCCTCGACGAAGAAATATATTAAAAAAGAGGTAAAAGTTATGTTTTTTAAGGATTTCAAAACATTTGAAACCACATTGGCAGGCCGTCCCCTCGTTGTTGAGGTCGGCAAAATGGCTCAGCTTGCTGGCGGCTCATGCCTTATTCGCTATGGCGAAACAGAAGTTCTCTGCACAGCTACTATGGCAGACAAGCCCAGAGAAGGCGTTGATTTCTTCCCTCTCTCTGTTGATTATGAAGAGAAGCTTTATTCAGTAGGCAGAATCCCCGGCTCTTTCCAGCGCCGTGAGGGCAAGGCAAGCGAAAAGGCAACTCTCGCTTCCCGTGTTATTGACAGACCCATCCGTCCTCTTTTCCCCAAGGATATGAGAAACGATGTTGGCGTTGTTGCAACAGTTATGTCTGTTGATCAGGATTGCTCACCTGAAATCACAGCTATGATCGGCGTTTCAGTTGCTCTTTCAATTTCAGAAATTCCGTGGGATGGCCCCATTTCTGGTGTTTCAGTTGGTCTTGTTGACGGCAAGTTCGTTATCAACCCCACAGAGGCACAGCGTGAGGTTTCTCAGATGGCTGTTACAGTTGCTTCAACATCAGACCTCGTTGCTATGATCGAGGCTGGCGCAAACGAAGTATCAAATGACGATATGTATGACGGCATCATGTATGCCCACAAAGTAAATCAGGAAATCGTTGAGTTCATCAAAGGCATTCAGGCTGAGGTTGGCAAAGAGAAGATTGACTTCCCCTCAAATGACCCCGCACCCGAAATGTTCGAAGCAATCAAAGAGTTTGCTATTGATGATGTTAAGTTTGCTCTTGATACAGACGACAAGCGTATCCGTGATGAAAGACTTAAACCTATCTATGACGCAGTTCATGAGAAGTTTGATGAAGTTTATCCCGAAGAAATCGCAAAGATTGACGATTGCATGTACAAGCTTCAGAAGTTCATCGTAAGACGCTGGCTCCTTGACGAGGGCAAGCGTGTTGACGGCAGAGCTATTGACGAAATTCGTCCTCTTAACGCAGAGGTTGACCTTATCAGCCGTGCACACGGTTCAGGTATGTTTACCCGTGGTCAGACTCAGGTTCTCACAGTTACAACTCTTGGACCTATGAGCGATGTTCAGCTTCTTGACGGTCTTGATAACGAAACAGAGAAGAGATATATCCATCACTACAACTTCCCCTCATACTCAGTTGGCGAAACAAAGCCATCAAGAGGACCTGGCCGTCGTGAAATCGGTCATGGCGCACTTGCAGAAAGAGCTCTTCTTCCTGTTATCCCCTCAGTTCAGGAGTTCCCCTACTGCATCAGACTTGTTTCAGAAGTTCTTTCTTCAAACGGTTCAACATCACAGGGTTCAGTTTGCGGTTCAACACTTTCACTTATGGCTGCTGGTGTTCCCATTAAGGCTCCCGTTGCAGGTATCTCATGCGGACTTGTTACAGAGGGCGACCGCTTCATGACAATGGTTGATATTCAGGGCGTTGAAGACTTCTTCGGTGATATGGACTTCAAAGTTGCTGGTACTAAGAAAGGTATCACAGCAATTCAGATGGACCTTAAAGTTCACGGTCTTACTCCCGCAATCATTCGTGAAGCTCTTGATAAAACTTATAAGGCTCGCTGCTATATCCTTGACGAGATTATGCTTCCCGTTATTGCAGAGCCCAGAAAAGAGCTTTCAAAATATGCTCCCAAGATGCTCACAACAAAGATTGACCCCTCAAAGATTGGCGATGTTATCGGCAAGCAGGGCAAGGTTATTCAGAAGATTTGTGAGGAATGTGATTGTAAGGTTGATGTTGAAGAGGATGGCAACATCTTTGTCAGCGCAATTGACCTTGAGAATGCACAGCGTGCTCTCTTTATGATCGAAACAATCGCTAATGACCCCGAAACAGGTGCAATCTACAAGGGCGTTGTAACAAGACTTATGTCTTTCGGCGCATTTGTTGAAATCGCTCCTGGTAAAGAGGGCATGGTTCACATCAGCCACCTTGATGTTAAGAGAACAGAAAAGGTTGAGGATGTTGTAAATGTTGGCGACGAAGTTATCGTTAAGGTTCTTGGCATTGACGAGCAGGGCAGACTTAACCTTTCACGCCGTGAGGCGCTTATTGAGGTTGAGGGTCTTGTTCCCGAAAACGAGCTTTCAGACGCTCCCAGACGCCCCCGCAACAATAACGGTCGCAGAGATGGCGGCAGACGCAACAACAAATAAGATAAAATAATTTAAGGGACAGCTTATGTTGTCCCTTTTTATTTAAGGAGGTTCAGCTATGCAGGCAACCAACTGCGAGGAATGTTCAAACTATATCTATGATGACGAGTGCGAATGTTACTGCTGTGATATAAACCTTGATGAAGATGAAATGTATAAATTCATGAGCGGCACATATTATAATTGCCCTTATTATGACCGCTATGATGAATACAAAATCGTCAGAAAACAGAATTAAAAAACAAGCACTGCTAACTTTTAGTCGGCAGTGCTTTTTAAATATTTTATTGATTTTTCTTCGATTCTTGTTTTTCTTCTTTTCTCAACTCTGTGGGGGATTGAAAGAAATGCTCTTTAAATTTGCGGTTGAATGTGCGTATGTTTGAATAGCCTGCGCTTTTGGCAATGTCGGCAATTTTCATATCCGTTGTGCGCAAAAGCATCTGCGCATATGATATTCTTAATTCGTCAAGATAACCCGAAAAACCAAGGCTGTTTGACTGGCTGAGAACTCGGCTGAGATAGCTTGCAGATGTTCCCACCGCTCTTGCAACCTGCGGCAGTGTCAGCTTCTCTTTATAATGATTTCTCATATACTTTGCGGCGTTGATGGCAATGGTGCTGTCAGCGCCGTTTTTTTCACTCTTTTTAGGCTGCGGATTATTCTTTAAAAAATCATCACAAATCAAATTTGCACAGGCGCAAAGGGCAATTATGCTGGAACATTTCTGCTCCACCAGCTGAGAAATAACAGTGTCATTCACATTCCTGTTTGGAATGTACGGCTTCGTGGAGCAGTTGTCAATATCAATATGCTCATCAAAAAAAGCAATAGCTTCATTTGAAAAAGTAACGATATACATTTCGCTGCCCTTTTGCCCCTCAATGGAGTGAAGTTGCCACGGAATTATAAAAAACGCTTCGCCCTCAGAGAGCGTTATCAGCTCCGAATTAACATATAAAAAGCAGGTTCCTTTTTTCACAAAAATATATTCGCACTGATCGTGCATATGAGGCGAAAAAACATAGTCCGCAACCTGCTCGCCAATGACTCTGTATTTGTTGTGAAAAGATGTTTTATTGCTCGAAATCAGCATGGCTTAACCTCTGTTTATTTTGTCGCAAAGTTTAATGAAAATTGCGTTAGTCCAACCCTGCTCTGATGCACCAAGACCTGCACCAGTTTCTGAGTCAAACAGCTCGTGCATTTCCCTGTCTTTCAGCATCACATCAAAGAGTCTTTCCTCTGCGATTTTTTCTTCTTCAGTGTAACCAAATTTTGAAAGCGTTTCAAGCATAAGGTAAGCGTTGGGCATCCATGTTGGACCTCGCCACCATTTATCACTGCCGTAATTTACATCATTATACGCAACACTGGGGAACGGAACTGAGCCGAAAAGATACTGAGAATTAAGAAGATATTTTTTAATTGTTTCATCCAGTTTTTCTTTTGGAAGCTCAATGCCTGCCCACAAAGGCAGAAAAGAAACAGGCGAAACAATCTTTACAAATTCATTTGTTTCTGGCAGAACATCATAAAAAATTCCGTCCTCTTCGCACCATAAATTTTCAATGATTTTTTGCGAAAGTTTCTGTGCTTTTTCTTCCCACATTTTTGCTTTATTTTCATCACCGCAAATCCTGTTAAGCTCTGCGGCGCAGTGAAGCTGATGAAGCACATATGCGTTCATATCGCAGGCATAAGTTGTGCCGTTGTCAAATCGGGGAGAGTCATCCTGCCCCGTTTCAAGTCCGTGAGGGCAGCTGATAAGTCCCTTTTCGCACCCACGGGAATTGAGCCACCAATCGTTATTCTTTTCAATGGCAGCGAGCATTTTCTTAATAAAATCAGCGTCATTATCCACCTTAGCTATCCTCATTGTTGCCCAGCCAACAAGCGCAGGCTGTGAATAGTGGGGACGCTCCCATGTTGAGCACATAAACTGCGGAAATTTGCCGTCGGCACGCTGAAACTCTGCAATCTGCAAAAGAAATTCCTTTGCAAGTGAAAGCGAAAATTTCTCATATGCAAGATTCTGAAAACAGGTGTCCCACAAAAAGTGAGTGGGGTATGAGCCTCGACTTGGAAAAGATGAAATGTGTTTGTTAAGCTTGCCTGGAGCTTTTGCAAGATTTGCCGTCAAACCGTAAGCGGCTTTTGCAACAATTTTTTCTTCCAACTCTGATTTAATTTCAAGGTCAAAATCTTCGAAGCATTGAAGATAAAATTCCCTGCATTTTTCTTTTGCTTTAGAAAAATTTTCTGGAGAATTTTTTATTTTTTCTTTTGCATTTTTTCTGTCGATTTCTAAAGCTTTAACTGAAAAAGTGAATGCGATTTTTCTACTTTCTGCATTGGCAAAAATATTATTTTCTTCAACAAAAAATTTTCCGCAAACGGCTTTTAAATAAATATAAAAAGGAACTGTTTCGTCGGGATCTCTGTCGTCTGTGTTAAAAGAATATCCGCAGATTTCAATTTCTTTTTCGTTGTGATTTTCAATCCAGCACGAATGAAGCTTTTCAGATTTTTCTGAAAATAATTTTACTGAATCGAGATTTTCTGAGGCGAAATATATTGTGTCTGTGTCAGTAAAGGTCAGCTGTGCATTCTGCTCCTTTTCACCAAAAAATATTGAAAAAGCAGATGAAAGATTTTTGTTTTGCTTCAAATTAAAATCAATAAAGTTATCCCACAATATTCTTGAAGAACGGTTGTAGTGAAGCCACAAGCTTCCTGCACCTTTTTTATTTTCAGAAACCTCAATACCGATGTTGGAACACCATGGGCTGAAAGTTTTTTGCATAGAAGAAAAATCGTTGATTGAACTGAATTTTTCTATTAAATTTTCTTTATTTAAAATCATTTTATAATAAGCTCTCTTTCACCGATTTTGCTTTCAAATGAAACAAGAACGGTCTGTGTCTTTTCGTCATAAATGCACTGTGTCTTTTCACCGTCAATTGTGGCTTCGTTGACGCTGAACGGAACTTTAAGTCTGATATTTGCATTAAGGGGGCTTGCACCACGAAGCTTAACAGTGATTTCTTTGCCGTTTTCTTTCAGCTCATAAACTCTTGCAGATGTGCCGATAACGCACAGCTTTTCATTCTTGATTTTATCAAGGTCAAGGAGCATACATTTATCGTTTTCGTGAAGTGTAACCTTTTCTGTCAACGCAAAATCTGGTGTAAACATATCAACAAAATTGCCCTCAAATGTGAGCGGTTCGTCGTTTACACTTTCGTCCATAACAGCGGCAATAATGTAGTTGCCACGCTCAATTGAAAGGTAGTTTTTGTATTCGGGAACAATGCCTTTTTCTTTAAGAACAGTGCATACAAATTCACGAAGCTTCTCTGCATTTTCTTTTGAATAACTGAAAATGCAGGGGTTAATATCCCACACGGCGGCAATGCCTTTTCCGCAGGTGAAAATTTCTTTTTCATTCTTTGGCTCAATGCCCAGCATATTGAAAAGATGCTCCGCAGGATTTTTGTATTTGCCTGTCCACCAAGAGTCAATGCTGTTGTAGGGGTCCTCACCGTTGCCGATATAAATAAGTGTGCCACCCTGCTTAACCCACTCTGCCAGAGAGTTATTGATGTCGGGATAATCTGGCTTCATAAATTCGTAGCTGAGAACGAGAACAGAATAATCGTCAAGATAGCCTGCATAACGGCGTGCGTTATCAAGAAGCACAGGGCGAACAGGAACGCCGTATTTCAGCATGGGAAGTGCCAGTGAATAGAACCCAGGGAATGCAGAAGCAGACATATATTTGAGCATAAGCTCCTTGTCAACATTCTCATCTTTAAACAGTTCATTTTTAAATCTTTCAACAACTGCAGGGTCATCACGAAGCACCGTGCCTGTTTCACGCTTTGCCTCTTCTGAGAATAAGTGGTCGGGATATTCTCTCTGATAAAGCTGGCAGTCGCCCATCAGCACGCCGATTTTAAGTCCCTTTTCTTCGCAGTTTTCAATTGTGCCAAGTGTGTTGAATGTGTTGTTAAGAATTGTTGCATATTCCTCTGGAATTGTGATTCCATCGGGTGAATTTTTGGGGTAGGTGTTTGTAAAAACACGGTTAGGCCACGGACAGATTTCATATGTATTTATACGGGGATGAAGCAGTGAAGCTGCAACTGTGCAGAAATAATTTTTGCGGTAATCGTTCCAGTCAAAAATGGGGTTATCCTCAATTGGGTCGTGGAGGAACCACATCTTTCTGCCTGTGCCCTTAACAAGCTCCTGCATAACACCGTATTCAAGATATGCTGTTTCAAATGTGCGCTCTTTAAATTCGCCGTTAAACCAGTTCTTTTCTCTTGCTGTGCCTGTCCATACCTGCGCAATGCAGCCGTCAACGCAGGGAATGTCAGAAAGCTTGCCCTCGGGACTTACAATCTTCCACTGGGTGTAGTTAAGAACTGAGTGGGTGGGAATATAAAATCTGATTGCCTTGTTGTATTTTCTTAAAGCATATTCCTTAATGCCAGAGCTTACTCTGTCAATTGTTCTTGTGTAAAGATATGCTTTAAGGCGGGAGCATTTGTATTTTGCATCTGCACTTTCGTGAGGGGGAGTCCAATCCTTGCCATAATAGATTCTGAATTCTCTTTTGAATGCCTCTGAATAGCCAGCTCTGTCCCAAAATTCTGGCTCTTCAACATGGATAGCCTCAACACCTGCGTCAACAATCACTTTCAGCTTGTTTGTGATGTAGTCGGCAAACGAAACTGTAGGCACCATATAGGGGCAATCCTTGCCGTGGGCAATGATGTTGCCGTCCCTGTCTGTCTGTGCCTCGTCCCAGTGGTTGATGCCGTCATATCTGCCATAAAGATAGTCAGAATAAGAGCCCCATGAAATGCCTGTCATAAAATGAATAACATAGCCCTGCTCTCTGTATTCTTTGATTCTTTCGGGTGCGGTGTCGTTAAGTCCGTAAACCATAACAAAATCGCACTGACTGTCGATTTTATCAAACCATCTTGCGCTTGCCTGATAGCCTGTGCGCTCTTCATTTTTATTTCTGATAAATGCCATAGTATCACTCTGCCTTTTGGTCAATTTTTGTTTTTGTTTTGCTTACAGTATAATACTTTAAACAGTCAAAAGTCAATGAACTTTTAAAATGACTATATATTTTTTATTTTTGCATTTATAGAATTTAGTATATTTGCACAAATTGCCGTCAATTTATTTGTTGAAATGACATCTACCGATAAATTAGCGAATATAAAAATATAGACAAATTTTTACTTTATCTTAATTTTTTAGATTTATTTTGACTTATTGCTGCCACTGTATTGCAAATTTTAAAGAAAAAATTTATAATTATAATGATTTAAACTATTTACTATCAAAAAGGAGAAAAAATTATGGTTATAGTTAAAGCAATACTTTCAAATTTTATGGCATTCCTTATGGCGTTTGTCATGACAATCTTCCCCTATGCAGGACTTGAAAAGCCTGTTATCAACACAAAAAAAGACGATTGCAAGCTGCTTGTTGAGATGATTTCAGATACACATCTTGAGCAGAATGAAATTGTTCGCCCTTGGTTCCTTAAAAAAGGCCTTAAAAACCTTGCAAAAGCAAAGGTTGATGTTGACGCTGTTGTTGTTGCAGGCGACCTTACAAACTATGCTGACGAACCCTCACTTGCAGACTATTTTAAAATCATCAAAGAATACAGCCCTGCACCTGTTGTTTCTGTTGCAGGTAACCACGATATTAACCACGCTGGCGACAGAAATAAAACTGACATCACAAGAGAGCAGGCAAAAGAAAACTTCATTAAATACAATAATGAATACATGGGCACAAACCACGAAGATAACTATTACTCAACCGAGATTAAGGGATATAAATTCATCGTTCTTGGCGATATAGTTTATAACGGCGGTAACTGGGATTCAATGACAATGGGCGACGAGCAGATTGCTTTCCTTGACAGCGAGCTTGCCTCTGCCAACGGCGAGCCTGTTTTCGTTTGCTGCCACTGGCCTATGGACGATATGAACGGTCAGAGCACAATCTGGCCCGACAGCGGAATTTTACTTGACAGAAACCCCATCAAAGATATTCTTGAAAAATACGATAATGTTTTCTATGTAAGCGGTCATATGCACGCTGGCATCAAGAGCAATGCTGTTGACGAAAAATACGGACTTGCAAGCGTTGAAAAAGTAAACGGCGTTACATACATCAGCCTGCCCACTTACGGTATCGTTAACATTTTCGGCAATCCCTTCTCATGCAACGGTATGCAGTTAGAGGTTTATGATGATGAAGTTATTATCAGACCCAGAAACTTTGTTACAAACAAGTGGTTCACAAATTCTGTTTATCACATTGATTTAACAAAATAATCACTCACTTTAAGGAGGAATAAGAATGGCAACCTGCCCCAAATGCGATTATAAGTTAAAAATAACTGATATTTCGCAGTATTGCCCCAAGTGCAAGGTTAATATGCGCTTCTTTGGCTTTGAAGAGAATTTCTACAGAGAAGCCAAAATCGCAGAGCTTTCACAGGCGGGTATTCTTTGTAAAGTCAGACGACTTAAAACAGCTTTTATCGGCTCAAAGCTGACTATTGCAAGGCTCATAGTTATGCTTCTGCCAGCGGTGGCATTGTTGCTTCCCTCTGGCAGCGCACAGGTAGCCTTGCCCTATAAAGTAACAGATATTCCTTTCAGCATCCTCGGTATTGTGAACCTTTTCACCTCAGGCGATTTAGGTTACATATCATCTATGACAGCCTCACCCTTTGCAGGGGCAGAGTTCAAAAAGCTCCAGCTTGCCATTTTTGCACTTTTGGCAGTGGCATTTTTGGCAGTGGTAGTTTTTCTTACATCTCTGCTTTGCTTTATCAGCGTTAAAAATATGCAAAAAATCACATCTGTTGTGGCTGCCCTTGGCATTGTCGGCGCAGTTGTTTCAATGATTATTACTTCATCATTTGTTTTAGCTGTTAAGAATTCTGCAATCGTCAGCGGCAAAAACGGATTTGGAATGTTGGCAGTTATTGCAATGTTCGGCGTTGTTCTTGCAATCAATCTTATTCTCAGTATAAAGGGCATTAAGGTTGAATATGACGAGGGTATGCTTGAAAGAGCAGAAATCTATAAAAAGGTTAAAGCAGGCGAGGTTTCAATTGATGACCTGCCCCAGCCCGTTGTTGAAACGGCTGCCACAAGGGCAATTGATGAAGAAATCGCCAAAGAAGAGAAAGCGTATAAAGAGAAGCATATGGCAGGAGGTGAGAGCGATGACCAAGGCTAAGAAAAAGGCTGATAAAGTAACCGTTATAACGGTTATAGTTGTTGTTTTCCTTGTTCTTGTTTTTATTGCAGGATTCATCTGGGGACTTAACAATGTTCTTGCTATGGAGGGCACAATGCCGCCAAGCGAAAATGTTGAAAGCCTTTCACCTGCTCCCGAAACAAAAGAGGATGCCGTGAAATATCTTGAGCTTTGCCTTAACAAGGCACTTGAAGAGAAGCCATATTTTGAAAGCCATTCTGAATATGACATTGATAAAGACACTTTAGAAACAGACGGCTCTTCTCAGCTTAAAGATACACTTCTTTACACAAGCGATGCTTTCACAGATTATCTTAACGATAACGCACCGAAAGCACAGGCAGACTATTTCAAAGGCTTTGACGCTCTTTTAAGAAAGCCTCACATTTCAGCATCTGATATTGAGGATTTCAACTGCGATTACATTTTTTATAAATGTGAATCCTGCGGTGAAGAGAGCGACGAACCTCTCGCAAAATGCGATGCCTGCGGTAACGAAAATCCCTATAACTTAAAATACCGTGATGAATACACAATCAGCTTCACACTTAAAAACAGTGATGATGTTCTTAAAAATAACTTCGAGCCTAAAGAGGGCAAAGAAGCACTTGCCTTAATGGGTGAGGATGTTAAAAACACTGTTGATGTTGAAAATCTTAAAATTGATTATGAGCTTCTCACAGTTACATTTAAGGTGAACAGACTTACAGATGAAATTCACAATCTTCAGTTCAGCCGTGAAATGAATGTTAAGGCAGACGCTTCATTCAAGGGCGATTTTGAAAAGGCTGGCAAGTTCAGTTCAACATTCAAAATGACAAAGGATGATTATTTCGATTTCACATGGCCGTCAGTTGTTCTTTCGGATAAAAAGAAAACTGTTGAGCCTAAAAAGAGCGATAACCTCCTTGCAACACTTACCTGTGATGACCCGCTTAAATATGATGTTAAGTGGGAAAGCTCAGACGAAAATATTCTCACCATTGATGATGAGGGATATTTCAAGGCAGGCGACGAAGCAGGCGAAGCAACTGTTACCGCTTCGTTTGATTTTGGCGGCAAAACATATTCAGATACCTGCAAGGTGCTTGTAAGATACTCTGTTGAATCAATTAAAGTTTCAGATAAAAAGATGGATATGAAGCAGGGCGAAACAAAGAAATTAACAGTTGATGTTTCACCTAAAAAAGCAACTATTAAGACGGTTAAATGGTATTCGCAGGATGAATCAATTGCAACAGTTGATGAAAACGGCGTTGTTACCGCAGTTAAAAAGGGCACGGTTAATGTTTATGCCCTTTCAGATGATGAATTTTATAAATCTACTTGTGAGGTGAGAGTTAAATGAGCGAAAAACCAAAGACAAAGAATTTTGCCGAAAAGGTCTTCGGTTCAGAAGAAAACTCTGCCGCAAGTCTTGGCGAAAAAAAGCTGAATAAATACAGTAATATTGCTGTTAAAATGTTCCACACCAGCGTTCTTTCCACAAAAGAAATGATGCTCCCTGCCGTTGGTCAGTTTGCCACAAAAATGACTTGGAGTATCGGACTTTACAGAACGCTCTATTTCGTAAATGTTCTTAAAATTGACATGGTTTATGTTACAGCCATTCTTGCACTTATCAGCATTTACGATGTTCTCAATAACCCTCTTATGGGTGCGGTTTATGATAAAACCCGTACCCGTTGGGGCAAATCAAGACCCTACATCATGTTCACCGCCGTTCCCTATTTCCTCAGCACGGCAATGCTGTATTCGGGTGCTATGTTCCTTGGCGATTCTTCGGGCAATGACCCTAAAAAGATAGTTTTCGTTTTCGTCATGCTGTTTGTGCAGGAAACGTTCTCCACTATCTACACAATCCCCAGAGATAACCTTGTAACACTTCAGAGCGCCAACCCCAAAGACAGAATCACTGTCGGCCTCCTTGTTGAGTATATCGGCGAGCTTGGCTCACAGCTGATTTATGTAATTTTCCCGCCCCTTATGGAGCTCAATAACAAAGGTTACATTGACTTTGACCTTTCAACACTTTATATGGTGCTTGCAACTGTCAGCGCAATTATCGGCTGCACAAGTAACATCGCAATGGCAATCGGCTGCCGTGAAAGAATTGTTCTTCAGCCAAAACCTGCACCTGTTTCAAAGTCAATTTTCTACGTTCTCAAAAACAAATATGCACTTCGCAACTTCATTGCAGATTTCTCTGTAAGCTGGTGGAGCGATGGCGGATATTCATGGGACGTTGTTACCCAGCAGGAAATTTTTGGCGGTTCAATTCCCTCATTCATTGCATACCTGCCAAACAATGTTTTCAACACCCTCAGCGTTGCATTTATTCCTTCATTCCAGAAGCTGTTTAAGAATAACAACAAGCGTGCTGTTGTTGCCCTCAGAATATGGGATATTTTCAGCGTTGTAGGTATGGTTGCATTAGGCTGGAACCTTGTTGATAACAAGTGGGCAATTATCGCAGTTTATGCTATTTTCTATGGCTTGAACGGACTTAACAACGGCCCTGCAAATGTATTTGAAGCAGAGCTTAGAAGAGAAATCAACGACTATACAGAATATGTTACAGGCGAGCGTCCTGACGGTACAGTTAATATCCTTACCGACCTCATTAAAAAGGTAACTCAGCCTATCAACGCTGTTCTTACAATCGTTCTCTTCAAGTGGTCTGGTTATGATGCCACAATTCCAATGCTGCCGTGGTCGCAGGGGAGTAAGCTAATCTACCAAAAGGTATTTTTCCTGTTCACGGGTGTCAGCATTATTCCCAACATTATCCGAATGATTCCTTATATCTTCTATGACCTTGAGGGCGAGAAGAGAGAAAGAATGTATATTGCACTTAATGAGCGCAGAGCTCTTGTTGCAAAAGAACAGGAAAACGAACAGATGAACGAAATGATTGACGAAATGTCAGAAATGCTGGAAAGTGAGCAGTGATTTATGGAAAATTTTCTTAAAGAACAGATAAAATACGGACTTAAATATTTGCCCAAAAATCTTGTAAAATCATTTTTCATTCCAAGCTCCAATAACGAAACAGAAGCCTTTCGCAAGAAAGGCTTTATCTGCGGAGTGTGCCATCCAAATGAAAATTATGAGCAGATTAAGGGCGCAAACATCGGCTGGGTAAGGTTTGATATTCCTTTCCCCTTTGATAAAGACGGAAACATAAGCACACACTATCTTTCTTTTAAAGAAAGAGCCTTGGGTTATGAACAGAACGGCATAAAGGTTATGGCTGTAACACCTTACCCCAATAGCTATATTGAGGGCGG
Organism: Clostridia bacterium; assembly: GCA_024404115.1. Classification (GTDB taxonomy): domain Bacteria; phylum Bacillota; class Clostridia; order Oscillospirales; family Acutalibacteraceae; genus CAG-488. Next base: position 71,200 of record JAKSQM010000003.1, read on the forward strand.
TGCAGATATCCGAAATGCCGAGGGCAAAGAAAAAGTAAAAGAAATTACAACATTTCTTATTAAAGATTTGCAGGGCATTGTTTCAGGATTTCAGATAACCAACGAAATGGGTATGCCCCACTTCACACTTCCTCTTAATATGACCGAGGCGGCAGAGTTTATCGCTGTTCAGCTTGAAGCGGTTTATCCCCACAAGGGCGATATAATCGTTGGCTATAACTCCGCAGGCCCGCAGGCAGATTTGCACTGCAAGCTGTTGCCATATGTTAAATATTGCGACTATGTGGGTATTGATATTTATCTCGGCTGCTTTGATTCATTCCCAGGCTTTATGTGCCTTTTTGATGCACTTATCCGCTATGTGTGGGCAATGACTAAAAAGCCTGTTATTATTCAGGAGTTTGGCTATATGAGCGGCGGCAAGCCAAAAACTAAAAAAGAAAAAATTGATATTCTCGCTTCCTACGGTGTTGGAAGCGAAAAAGAAGCAAAAGAAAAAATTGCTTCTTTGGTTGAGAAGCTTCCTCAAAGCCTTAAAGAGCACACCAAAAAGGTTTGCGAAAATAACGAAAGCAGATACTTTAATCTGATTTTTAAAAGTGATATTACAAATCATTTTTACAGAGAAATGCCACGGATTACAAAAATCCCCGGCTACGACCACACACCAGAGGGTCAGGCAAAATTTTATAAAGATATTTTTGCAAGATTTTATAAAAAGAAATGCGTTGCAGGTGCAATAATTTATTGCTATTCAGATGCTGACCATTGCTACATCTGCGGTCAGGATGATTGCCCCATTGAAACACGCTGGGGGCTTGTAACAAGAGATGGCGAGCCAAAGCCCTCTTACTATGCCGTTAAAGAGGCACTTGCAAAAATAAAATAATCGGAGCAGATTATGTCAGAGCTTGAAAATAATTTATATTTAAAAAAAGAACTTCGTTTTAAAAACGGTAAATTCAGAATTTTGTGCCTTTCAGATTTTCACGGTGTCGCAAATTTTGACCGCCGTTTAACAAGGGATTTGTCTGCACTTCTTGACGCTTCAAAGCCAGACCTTGTGCTTTTGCTTGGTGATATTGTGTGGCGTGATGCGGCAGAATCTGTTGAAAGCATAACCGCTTTTTTAAAAGAGGTTATCCCTTGCATTGAGGATAGAAAAATCCCGTGGGCACACGTTTTTGGCGGTCATGATGATGAAAAGGGCATATCAAACGAGGTTCAGCAAAAAATCTATGAGCAGTTCGAGTATTGTCTTTCAAAAAGAGGACCCGAAGATGTAAGCGGTGTTGGCAATTTTGTTTTGCCCGTAAGAAGCACGGACGGCGAAAAAATCGTCTATAATGTGTGGGGGCTTGACTCTCACGATGGTGCAGGGGACTTTGCCGATGAATTTGGTTTGCAGAAAGACAGATGGTGGCTTTTCCTCCCCGATAATTTTTCACTTGATTCTCATTACGATACTTTCCGTTTTGACCAGCTTATGTGGTATTGGAACTCTTCAAAAGAGTTAGAAGAGCATGAGGGACAAAAAATTCCTGCTCTTATGGTCAGCCATATGCCTTTGCCTGAATACATTCTCCTTTATAAGAATGTTGCACAGACAGTTTACCGTGGCAGCAGGCGTGAGCATTGCGGATGCAATATGATAAATTCGGGTTTGTTTTCAACCATCGTTCAAAGGGGCGATGTTAAAACATTCATCTGCGGTCATGACCATATTAACGATTATGAGGGCACATATTGCGGCGTTAAAATGGCATATGATGCAGGTCTTAATTATGACGGATATTGTGATGATGACCTCCGTGGCGGCAGAATAGTTGATGTTGACGAAGCCGACCCGTGGAATGTAAAAACATATATGATTTATTCAGCCGATTGTGTTGAAAATTACCCTGGTGAAGAGGAGCGTCTTTAATATGTCAAATGTATTTTTTGATGCAGTAATGAACGAAACTGACCCCATGTATGACGCTGTAATTATGGATGAAAACAGCGTTCAGAGATGGAAAAATCCCGTCAGCCACAATGCAAATAATGGTCATTCAACAACAAAGCTTTTTGTGGCTACAGCAATAGGTATCCTTTGCGACAGAGGACTGATGTCCGTTGATGATAAAGCAACAAAATTTTTCACAAAAGAAGAGATGGGCGATACCCTTGATGAACGCTGGAACAATGTAACTGTCAAAGATATTCTTCGCCACAAAACTGGTATGGAAAATATCCCCTACGGTGTTGACGAAGACAGCGATATTGAAAAAATCGGCAGTGATTTTTTGAAGTATGTTTTCTCTATAAAAATTGAGCAGAAAACAGGCGAGTTTTATAAATATTCAGATGCCGCATATTATCTTCTTGGCAGAATAATCAGCAAGGTTAGCGGCATGAATGCAATAATTTTTATGCGTGAAAATATTTTTAAACCTCTTTCATTTGCACAGTGGGCAATGGCAACCTGCCCCGAGGGTTATCCCATTTGCGGTGGCGGATTTTTTTCCCGTTCAGAAGATTCTGCAAAATTAGGTCTTGCATATGCCTGCGAAGGGGTTTATAATGGCAAAAAAATCATTTCACGTGAGTGGATTGAAAATGCCAAAAAAGAGGACTTTGCCTGCACCCAGTTCAGAGATACAGGTATCTTCCTCAAAACAGGCGCAAGAGGGCAGTGCATTGCTTTCTCTCCCGAAAAAAGAGTTGCCGCCGCATGGCACGGCTGTTCCGCCCTGGACGATAACGGCAAGAGAAATGACAGACTTTTAAGCGCATTTGACAGCTATCTTAAATCAATCTGATTTAAAAATATAAACAAACAGAAAGAGGTATTTTTTTATGAAAAAACCAATTATGGGTATCCAGCTTTATACCCTTCGTGATTACATCAAAACAGCAGAGGATTTTGACAAGACTCTTGAAAGACTTGAAAAAATGGGCGTTACAGATGTTCAGATTTCAGCTATCGGTGATATTCCTGCTGAAGTACAGAAAGAAATTCTTGACAAGCACAATATGAAAGTTTGCGTAACTCACAAGAGCTTTGACAGAATGAACGAAGACCTTGAGGGTCTTATTAAAGAGCATAAAATCATTGATTGTGATGCTCTCGGCTTAGGCTCTTGCCCGGGTGAAAACCGTGAAAATTCAAAGAGAGTTCAGGAGTTTATTGATAAAGCAACAGAAATCGGCAAGGTTCTTAAAGAGAATGGTATGACATTCAACTATCATAACCACGCTTTTGAGTTCTTCAAGCTTGGCGATAAGGCATGCACACTTATGGATATGCTTATTGAAAACACAGATAAGGATACATTCCATTTCATCCCCGATGTTGCATGGATTCACTATGGCGACAATGACCCTGTTGAGATTCTCAAGAGAATGAAAGGCAGAGTTAAGGTTCTTCATTTTAAGGATTATATTATTGACGAAAACGGCTACCGTAAGTTCGTTTCACTTGGCAAAGGTCTTGTTGACCTTAAAGCTTGCTACGATATAGCCTGCGAGCTTGAAATTCCATACATTATGTTTGAGCAGGATATTGACTGGGTAGATGACGACCCATTTAAGGCTTGTGAAGAGTCATGGGCATTTATGCAGTCCCTTGAGAAATAAGTGAGGTATAATTATGAGCGACAAAAAAGTTAAACTTGGTATAATCGGCATAGGTAATCAGGGCGGTAACTACCTTAAAAGCTACGCTAACGGCAATCTGCCCGAAATAGAAATCACCTGCGTTGCAGATATTGATGAGCGCAGATTTGAAAATGCCCGTGAAAAAGTTCCAGGAGTTGTATGCTTCAAAACAGCAGACGAGCTTATTGCCAGCGGACTTTGCGAGGCAGTTGTTATTGCAACACCTCATTATTATCATCCACCAATGGTTATTGACGCTCTCAAGGGCGGACTTCATGCCCTCAGCGAAAAGCCTGCTGGCGTTTACACAAAGCAGGTAAGAGAGGCAATTGCCGCATCTGAAAACAGCGATAAAACATACGCAATGATGTTCAATCAGCGCACAAACTGCATTTACAGAAAGGTGCGTGAGCTTGTTCAGTGCGGTGAATACGGTGAAATGCGCCGTGTCAGCTGGATTATCACAGACTGGTTCCGCACACAGGCATATTATGATTCAGGTTCATGGCGTGCAACATGGGCAGGCGAAGGCGGCGGAGTTATGCTCAATCAGTGCCCCCATCAGCTTGACTTATGGCAGTGGATTTGCGGTATGCCCAATAAGGTAAGAGCCGTATGCCACGAGGGCAAATGGCACAATATCGAGGTTGAGGATGACGTTACAATTTATGTTGAATATCCCAACGGAGCAACAGGCACATTCATCACCTCAACAGGCGATTTCCCCGGTGCTAACCGCCTTGAAATCACAATGGATAAGGCAAAAATTCTTTGCGAATATGACCTTATTGAAAAGAGATTTGTTATTAAAGTATTTGAGCTTGAAAAAGGTCTTACAGAGTTTTCTGAAACAGCCGAGGGCGGATTTGACAAGCCCGTTGGCAAGTGGACAGAAATTGAAACAGATGGCAAAAATAATCAGCACGAGGGCGTTCTCAATGCCTTTGCCGCTCACATTTTAAGGGGCGAGCCTCTTGTTGCCGAGGGTCCAGAGGGCATCAACGGACTTACAATTTCAAACGCAGCTTTCCTTTCAAGCTGGCTTAAAAAGGATATTGAAATTCCCTTTGATGAGGATCTTTATTATGAGATGCTTCAGGAAAAAATCAAAAATTCAAAGTTTGAAAAGGTTGTTCGTGAGCAGACTCAGCAGGATATGAGCTCAACATTCTGATAAGAGGTTTTTATGAAAAAGCAAACTTTGCGCTTTAATGAAAACGGCAAGTTCAGAATCCTTATGGTTTCTGACTTCCACCTTGGAAAAAATAATAAGCTTAAAGAGGATTATAACTATAAGGTTGTTAAAGGCCTTGATGCTCTCATTGCAGAAACAAACCCCGATTTTGTTTTTATCGGCGGCGACCAGTGCATTGATGCCGCAACCAAAGCCGAGGCAAAAGAAAAGTTTGAGGCTATTTTAGAGCCTGTAATTTCAAGAAATCTCCCGTGGTCTGCCGTTTTTGGTAATCACGATAGAGAAATGGGTCTTGATATTTCAGATGAAGAGCAGGTTTATGAATCCATAAGCGGCTGCCTTAATGAAAATTGTCATGAAGATATTGACGGTGTGGGAAATTATTGCATACCAATTTTCTCTTCAAAAGGGGAGGGCACTGCCTTTAATATTTTCGCTCTTGATTCTCACAGAGAAGTTGTGGATTTAATCGAAAAATTCTCTCTTGATAAAAATACAAAATTTGTTTTGCCAGAGCATTTTAATGAGGGCGAAAAGGGTGCAATGCCAACCTTTGAGCAGGTGATGTGGTATTACAACACCTCAAAAAAGGCGGAGCAAAAAGAGGGCAAAAAAATCCCTGCGGTTATGTTTATGCACATTCCTCTGCCCGAGTTTGTCCATATTGCAAGGAATCCCGAGCAGTGCGGTGCAATCGGCTCAAAAAGAGAAACACTCGGCTGTAGTGAAGTGAATTTCGGCCTTTTTGCCGCCTGCCTGCAAAGGGGCGATGTAAAGGGCATTTTCTTCGGTCATGAGCATCTTTGCGATTTGCAGGGTGAATACTGCGGAATAACTATGGCGCAGGATGCGGCTTTAGGCTACAATATGTCCTGCCATGATGATTTGCGTGGCGGCAGAGTTATTGACCTTTTTGAGGATGGCTCAATCCACACCCACACAGTGAAGCTTATTGATTTGTTAGGTGTTGATGCTATGCGCCGACCCGATTATTTTGAGGGCGGATGCAAGTATTACATCAGAAAGCTGTGAGGTGCAAAATGAATAAAAACAGAACAACATTGTTTTTGCAGGCCGATGAAATCGACCACCTCACCATAAGATATACAGATTTTCACGAACCTCTTCAAAGAGAAAAGGCAATTGAAATGATATTTTTCTATACTAATTGCTACAAAGAGGTTGCAGAAAAAATATCTTTATGGAAAAAGAGTGAACTTCAAAACCTTTCAGATAATGAGCTTTATGAAACTCTCGTTATAATCAGAAAAGTATTATTGAATTCAGCCTTTAGAATATAAAATTTTTCCGCACAGCTCACTGCGAACTGTGCGGATTTTTGCATATCTATCAACTTGATTTTTTTCTCTTATTATGATATAGTTTTTTGTGGACTTTCGGGAGGTTTTGGTATGACAAAATTTGTTTCATTTTTTCTCTCAATTTTAATTATGCTCAATTCAGGCTTTATTCAAAGCGGTAAGGCTGTGCAGAGCTTTTTTGACTCTTTCGGTGTGCCATATTGCTTTGTTGGCAGAGCAGTAGCAAACATCATCCGTGATGCTGAAAGCAAAAAGGACGATTACCCCGAAGAGGCAACTTATAAGAAAAAAGTTATCCTCGATGATACAGACGAAAACTTTGCAAAAACAGCTGAAACAACAATAAATACTGAAAACTGGCTTGCAAATGAGCTGACCTTTGAAAGCGAAAAATTGTATGCCGACCCGTTCAATGATGTGGATGTTGACTTGATTCTTGTTGGCAACGGTGTTAAATTAACTATCCCTGCTTTCTGGGATGGGGGCAACACATGGAAAGTTCGTTTTGCCTGCCCGTCAGAGGGTCAGTGGCTTTATGAAACCACCTGCACAGATAAAGAAAACACTTCTCTTAACGGCAGAGCTGGCAAGGTTATCTGCTCGCAGTATAGCGGCGAATACGATGTTTACCGCCACGGATTTGTTACCACCTCCTACGGCAAAAAATATATGACATATGATGACGGCACACCGTTCTTTTATCTTGGAGATACTCACTGGAGCCTTGGTGATGAAACCGTTGATATGGTAAAAACCATAAGTGCAAAAAGGGCAGAGCAGGGCTTCACTGTTATGCAAAGTGAGCCTATCGGTGCAACATTCGATTTTGCAAACGGCATAACGGAGCAGGATATTGACGGACTTCGTGTTTATGATGAAAAATTCAAAGCTATTGCAGAGAAAGGTCTGACCCATGCAAACGCAGAGTTTTTCTTCCCTGCATATATGAGCAATCTCATTGACAATATGGGCGGCTTTTCAAGTGAAACTGTCAGCGGTCAAAAGGACGGCAAAACTGTTACCGCTCCGCTTCTTTCAGATAATGTGAAGCATTACCTCGAAAAAATCTCACGCTACTGGGTTGCACGCTACAGTGCGTACCCCGTTATGTGGACTTTGGGGCAGGAGGTTGACAGGGATTTTTACAGCAGGGACGATAATCACCCTCTGTGGAATTTCCTCAATAACCCCTATAAGCTTGTTGCAGATTATATTTATAAATATGACGCTTATTCTCACCCCTTAACCGCTCATCAGGAAAATTCGGGTGGAGTTACCGCCTATGGTAAGAGCAAGAGCGAAAATCTTAAAAAATATGCAGATACTGAGCCGTCCCTTTTCCGTGATTCCAGTGCGCATAACTGGTACGGTGCGCAGTGGTCGCCCTCACTTAAAGAAAACAGCAATCAGAAAAGAGAAAAAGATTACTGGTATAATTCGCAGGGCAAACCCGTTATAAATTATGAGGGAAGATATTGCTATCTCTGGACTAAAAATTTCGGCTCAAGAATGCAGGGTTGGGCATCTTACCTTAGCGGAATGTTCGGCTACGGCTGGGGTGCGCATGATACTTGGAGCTACCTCAATACATATGACGAAGAAAACGACACATCTGACGGCATTGACACAATCACATCAGAAGAGAAAATCAATGCCACATGGCAGGACGCTCTTGAATACGAAAGCTCATATCAGATGGGATATATGAAAGAGTTTTTCTCTTCAATGAATTGGTGGGAGCTTGTTCCCCGATTTAACAACATTCTTTATTTCGACCGTGATGTTGATGTTTATGCCTATGCGGCAAGCAACAGCGATAATTCACAGATGGTCATTTATTTCTATAATTTCAGTGATAATTCAGTGGGTCAGAGGCCAAACGGCAACGATTTCACAGGCAGGCTCACAGGCAGAATCGGCAGCCTCGAGCCATCAACAGTTTATCACTATAAATGGTTCAATCCTCTCACAGGGGAGTATTCACAGGAAAGCACATTCACTTCAACCCCGTTTGGTACATATGAAATAGGGCAGAAACAGAGCTGTGATATGGTTTTCTATATGTATAAATAGGCGGAGGTTACTTATGGCACAGTCAAAACGAATTGAAAAGTGGGATATTCTGAAATTCTTCTTAATTTTCCTTGTGGTGTTAGGTCATATTATTCAGAATTTCACAGATGAATCAGGCTGGATGAACGGCTTGTTTTTCTGGATGTACACATTCCATATGCCCGTGTTTATTTTTGTTTCGGGTCTTTTCAGCAAACATACAGTGAACGAAAAAAAGTATAACAAAGTAATTCTTTTCCTCTTCCTGTTCTTTATTTCAAAAATAATTCTTTTCTTCTCACGCATAATTGCATACGGCACACCGAGCATTTCACTTTTTACTGTCGGCGACCTGCCGTGGTATATGCTTGCAATGTTTTTCTTCCTTTTGATTACAATTGCACTTAAAAATTTTGACCCAAAATATATTTTACCGCTGATTATTCTTATATCTTGCGTTGCAGGTTATGACAGCAATGTTGGCGACACTCTTGCAATAATGAGAGTTATTGTTTTCTATCCGTTCTTCTATGCAGGCTATTGCCTTGACCCGCAAAAGGTTGCAGATTTTTCTGAGAAGAAATGGGTAAAAATTGCATCAGCTGTTATCCTTGTTGTTTTCACAGTTCTTGTGTTTGCAAAGGGCAGATTCTTCCATCAGTTCAAGCCTCTTATTACTGGCAGAAGAGCGTTCGTTTCCCTCGGCAAATACGAAAAAGCAGGCGGCGCATTAAGGCTTCTTTATTACATAATCGTTACCCTCGTTGGCGGCTCAGTTGTTTGCCTTACACCCAATAAGCTCACCGACCGCAAGATTATTTCAACCTTTGGCACACGCTCACTTCAGGTTTATATGCTTCACTATGTGTTCATTCATTTTGTTGATGGCAGACTTTCAAATGTTGTTTCTCACATTCCCGAAGAGGTGTGGTTTGTTCCCTTTGCAATTATCGTTACAGTTATCTGTTCGCTTAAAATATGGGAGCCGATTTTCAATGTGATTATGAACCCCGAAAAGCCGCTGGCAAAATTAAAAAAGAATAAAAAAGACTAAAAAAATAGCTATGGGAATTTCGGTTCTCATAGCTATTTCTATATCATTTATTTTGCGTTAATCAGAATATACTTCCTTAATCTGTTCAAGGTATCCGTAGCCGTATAAATCGTCTGGCTGCAAATAGCTTGTTTCTGTCCACTCGTTCCAGCTGTTTACTGTAATAAGCGGAGCTTTCATGTTGCCATCTTCAAGAGATTTGTCTGCAAAATCCTTGATTTTCCGGCAGGCATAGCCGAATGCTTCGGGTGTGTTGCCAGTTACAACACCAGGGATGAATTTGTGGAATCGGACATTGTTATCCCAGCCCACAGAAAGATTTGGATAGAACGGAATGTTGATTTCCTTATCTGTGTTTTCAATGCTTTCTGTGTATTCATCGGTGAGCTTTTTGTAGTCGCCGTCAAAGCGGATGGATGCGCCCCAGTTGTAGCTTGTAACAGAGTCAAATCCAAGGTAATCATAAACCTCTTTAAGACCTTTGCCGTAGCAGGGGTCGCTTTCGTCAAGCCAGCCGTATGTTCTTCTGTCCCAGTGAACAGCCTGCATATGAAGTCCCTTAAAGCCTGCTGCAACAGTTTTTCTGCGGAATTCCTCAATGCCCTCACGGCATTCTTTAGTTGAGGGGAACGATCTGATAAAATTATCAAGGTCAAAAATCATATAAACAGGGCATCCGTCAATTGTGTAATAATTTTCTTTGCTGAAATATTTTTCAATAGTTCTGTCGCAGATTTTTGAAAAAATCTCAGGTGTAACACTACCTTTCCAGATAACCGTGTCAAGATCGTCAGAGGAGTTGCGCTTATCCCAAAGATGTGTGGCGTTGTGGTTTGCCCACATAAGATAAAATTTCATATCCTTGTTGTTTCTTGCCTTGAGGAATCCGTCATTAAGGCAGTTTTCAAGGAACGGTCTGTCATCAAACCAGTACCAGTCATAAATGAAAACATTAACGCCGTAATCTGTTGCGCAGTTAATCTGCATTTCCATAATTCGGCTGTCTGCCTCGTTCACATATCCCCATAAGGGCTTTCTCGGCCAGCGGCATCCCTCATAGCCTTTGTCTGTCATGGCTTTAACTGTCTGCCATTCGCCGTATCCCTCAGGCCAGAAAATGCGGGTTCTGCCCTCATCACCTGTGTATGACGGCCAGATAAAAGCTGCTATATCGTATTTATTCATAAAAATCACTTCCTTTAAAATGAGTTTATCACATTTTCAAAAAATTTACAATAATTTGACATCACTTTTATTGTAAAGCATAAAACACTGTGATATAATCATACAAAGAGGATTTTTATATGAAAAAAGCCAATACTTTTAACAAAAATTATTTCGTTATTCTTGCCGTTGCAGTGGGTTATCCTGCGCTGATTGCGGTGTTTTATCTTTTAAAAGTGCCGTGCCTGTTTCAGCACTTTTTAGGTATTCCATGCTTTGGCTGCGGAATGACAAGGGCATTGCTTTCAGCCTTGAAGCTTGATTTTGTTTCAGCGTTTAAGCTTCATCCAATGTTCTGGTCGGTGCCGATTCTTTATATCTTTCTTTTAAAAAACGGCAGGTTTTTCAGCGAAAAGGCAGATAAAATTATACTTCTGCTTATAGCGTCAGGCTTTTTAATCAATTGGTTTATACAGATTATTATTAAATTTTAAATATTCGGAGGTCATTATGTATTGTAAAAATTGTGGCAGAGAAATGAATGATTTGCAGGATGTTTGCCTTAATTGCGGCGTTAAAAAAGGCAATGGAACAAGCTATTGTCAGAATTGTGGAAGCAATATGACACCTGATGCCCGCTTCTGCGCAGAGTGCGGTGCGCCCGTTAAAGTGTCAATGTTCACTCAGAGAAGCGTCAATAATGCCAACCCCGATTATCTTAACGGCAACGATAAGGTAACAATGGCTCTCATCTGCTTCTTTTTGGGATTCATCGGCATTCACAACTTTATGCTTGGCGAAAACAAAAAAGGCATACTTAAAATAATTCTTACCCCTTGCTTCGGCATCGGCTACATCCTTTCACTTATTGATTTTGTTAAAATCCTCACCGATAAATACGAAATCAATAAAGACAGTGCTGTTTGATTCTTTGCAACCCCGCCATCTGACGGGGTTATTTTTTATAAGAAAGGTGGAATTTTATGAAAAAAATAATTTCAATTTTTCTTTGTTTGACGCTCGCTTTGTGTTGCTTTTCAATGAATGTTTCAGCTGCCGAAAATAACGAAAAAATCACCCTTTATTTAAAGAGTGATTTAAGCGGTGCAACATATGAAAACTGTGAAAGATTTATAGAAATCAAGTCGGGCAATATCGCCCTTGACACTGTGAATCGTGATGACCCCGTTTTTGTTTCATCTTATGTGGGCGATGTGTATCTGGATGAGCTTAAAAGCGGCAGAACATATTATGTTGATTACATTTTTATTGCAAAGGACGGCACACTCCCCGACGAAATCAACGACAGCAATATAGAGTTTGTCTGTGATAAGGGCTGTGAAGCTTTGTGGTATAGCAAGGCTGTTGGCACTGGCGCAGACGGCAGCAGAATTGAAGTGCTTCTTGTGAACACAAAGGTTCAGGTGAACGGCAATTTTTTCCAGCGATTATTTGGAAAAATCGCCGACGCCATCGCCAAAATCCTCGCATGGAGTCCGTATTGATCAAACTAAATAGCTTGATGTAGCAAAAGGAGCTGTAAAAAACTCATCTCCTTATTTTCACGCATAAACGCACCCAATATAACGAAAACAGGGGTGTGATTGCCCCTGTTTTTTTACAGTAAATCAGTTGATTTTGTTTAAAGAATTTCAATAATATCAGCCTGATAGCCCATAAGCTCACCAACGGTTGTAATATGGCATTTTATTGTCATTTTGTTACCCTTTGACAAGTTCATTATTTTTTCTTTTTGGCTATCATCCTTGATATAAAGCTGCATATCATCCAATAAATAGTCATAGTTGTTTTCGCCTGCATTTATAGAAATGTACTTTCCGCTTGCATCTATTAAATAGAGATAGCCTGTTACTTCTACGTATTCATCTTTGTGCTTGCTTTGAGCTTTCATAGCGTTATTCTTAAGATCGTCAAAAAGCTCGGTTACATTGTATTTATTGTATGAAATAGCTTTTGTTGTTTTTTCAGGGGCTTTGGTGCTGCTTTCTTGTGTTGCAGTGTCAGAAGTGTTGTTTGATGAAGTGCTTGAATCTTTACCGACAGAACTTCCTATACTAATAACTACTATAACGATGATAACCCAAAACCACCATTTCTTATAGAACTTCTTTTTAGGTTTGGATGCCTTTGATTCTGGACTTGAAGCTTCGAGAACTGATGAACCGCATTTTGGGCAAAATTGCGCATTTCCAGCATCGTTGCCGCATTTTGGACAAAACATTAAAATCACCTCATATTTATTTTGTACCAACAGTTTACCGCATTTTGCAGTAAAAGTCAATAGCAAAAATATTGAATACATATAATATCATTATAAAGTCTTATGAGGTATTATATGTATAGCAGAATTAGAGATTTAAGAGAAGATCACGATTTAACGCAGAAAGAGCTTGCCAAGGTGCTTAATTGCTCACAGCAGGTATATAGCAATTATGAGTTAGGGCAAAGGGATATTCCAACAGATATTCTTATACATCTTGCGTTGTTTTATAATGTTTCAACTGATTATATACTTGGCTTAAAAGATAAATAAAGAAGAGCTTGCCTTGACGGTAAGCTCTTTCGTTTTGGCCCGCCCGAAGAGGTTCGAACTCCCAGTCGTCAGAATCGGAATCTGATGCATTATCCAATTATGCTACGGGCGGATTATTTTCTCTTTTTCTTTGTATCTTTTGTGAATTTGCCGAATCCATTATCTTTCTGCTGTGAATCGCTCATGAAAACAAAGAGCAGTGCGAGAAATCCGAGGATGGGCACCAGAATCACAAAAACAAATGTGCCTTTAATTCCTGTATCGTGCAGTCGCCTTGTCCATAAAGCAAGGCGGGAGGTGAATGTTACAGCAACATAAGCTATGCCGAGGGCGAGAAAAACTATGTCAAAGCTTTTAAGGCAAAAGAATCCTGCAATCAGAGCGCCGAGAATAATAAAATCGGGCAGTGCCGCACGCCAGAATTCATCTTTCCCCGTGCGTGATTTAAAATCTCTGTCTTTTTCAAAAGCCTTGAAATACTCTTTAAGCATCTTGTTTCTCTCCGAAATTTTTAATGTGCGTTACATATAATAACATACTATAGAATGATTTTCAATAACAAGTGTTGAATTTTATTTTTCATCGTGATACAATAAATCAAACAATTATCCACGGAGGCAGACAGTTATGAAATATGTTGTTGTACTTTATGACGGCATGGCAGATTATCCCATTGATGTGCTGGGCGGCAAAACACCTATGATGGTGGCAAACAAGCCGATTTTTGATTCACTTGCTCAAAAGGGCGAGGTTGGACTTGTTCGCACAATCGGTGAGGGTCAGAAGCCTGGCAGTGAAATCGGCAACCTTACAGTTATGGGCTATGACCCAAAAAAATATTTTACAGGCAGATCACCTCTTGAAGCGGTGAGCATCGGCGTTAAAATGGCAGAGGACGATATTGCTCTGCGCTGCAATATTGTTACCCTTTCAGATGAAGAAAATTATGACGATAAAACTATGGTCGATTATTCCGCAGGTGATATTTCAAGCGAAGAAGCAGCTGAAATCATCAAAACCGTGCAGGAAAATTTTGGCGGCGGTGAATTTGATTTTTACAGCGGTGTCAGCTACCGTCATTGCCTTATCCACCACAAGGGCACAACTGATTTAGGCAAAATGACACCTCCTCACGATATTTCGGGCAAGGTTGTGGGAAGCTATATTTCAACCTCTCCCAACGCCAAAAAGCTTACCGACTTAATGAGAAAGAGCTACGATATTCTTAAAGACCACCCTGTTAATAAAAAGAGAATTGCCGAGGGTAAACGCCCCGCAAACTCAATCTGGCTTTGGGGCGAGGGCACAAGACCTGAGCTGACACCTTTTGAAGAGCTTTACGGCGTTAAGGGTACAGTTATTTCTGCTGTTGATTTGCTTAAAGGCATCGGCATTGCCGCAGGCATGAAAACTCCTGAGGTTGAGGGCGCAACAGGCTATATTGACACAAACTTTGAGGGCAAGGCAGAGGCTGCTGTGAAAGACCTTAAAGATGACTGCGATTTCGCTTATATCCACATTGAAGCTCCCGACGAATGCGGACACCGCTTTGAGCCTGATAACAAGGTCAAGGCGATTGAATATATTGATTCAAGGGTTCTTCCCATTGTGCTTAAAGGACTTGAAGAAATCGGCGAGGATTACAAGATTATGATTCTTCCCGACCATCCTACACCGCTTTCAACAAAGACCCACGCAGGCGACCCTGTTCCCTATATGATTTATCAGAAATCAAAGGAGAAAGACAGCGGTGTTCAGTCAATCAACGAAGAGTCTGCAAAGGCAACAGGAATATATCTCGAAGAGGGATACAACTTGATGAAGAAATTTATAACAAAATAAATGAGGATGTCGCAGTCGGCACAGGTTCGCAAGGATACTTTTATTTTTGACGGATTATTTTCCCGAATACTGCATCAAAGCCACATTCGCATACACCAGTATTGCAAAGTGGCTTTTCTTTGTCTTCGAAAAAATTTTCTCATCAAAAATTGCTTTGCACCTTAAAATGATGAATTTTGCCCGATTTGTGTTCTTTTGCGACGATGTAATACTGGCGTATTGCGAGGAGCAAAGGGGCGCAAGGCGGGTGAAAGGCGCATTTTAAGGAAAAGTAGCTTTGTGAATCTGTGCCGTAAGCGCAGACCGAAAAGTAAAAATAAATAAAATAAAAAAGATGGTTTTAAAAGTAAAAGTTACTGTTTAAGACCATCTTTATTTTATTGTGAAGTTTTATTTAATAATTGGTTTTACTTTTCTAAGAATTTTTTCGCCTTTGCAGTATCTATATACAGCATCAGGCGAGAAAAATCCTTTCTGCATCTAAATTCGACAGCCTCTTGGCTACATTGCTTTTAATTATTTAAGAATAATTGCAAGTGCTGTTGCAACAATGCTGATGATAAATGTAATGCCGTATTTTTCAAGATAGGCTCCGCCATAAAGAATTGCAGAGGGGATGAAAAGCAGAACCTTTGCAACGATATTTGTGTCTGATTTTATCTTCTCGCCGCCGTCAGAATTCTTTTTGAATTTAACAGGAGCGGCACCTTTTTTTGCGTTAGCTTTTGCACTCTTTTTCGCTTCTTTTTCAAGTGCTTTGTTCTGTGCACGCTGCTTTTTAATCTCTTCGTTTCTTGCCTTTTCTTCATCTGTGAGCTTTGAATTATAAAGTCTGCTCCAGTTGTTCATTGCATCCTCAACAAGTGGGAAGATGTTGCAGAAAAATGAAATTCCAAGATAAAGAAGAACAACATAAACCCAAAAAATCGGCTCACTCATTTTAACGCCTAATTTAAAAAGTCCCATAAATCCTGCACCGCCAAGGAATACGGCAAGAATAGCATTAACTGCACTGGGGATAAAGCACATAAAGAATGCCTTTGCTTTGTTGTCTGTCAATTCATGCTCAACATGACCGCAAAGCTCGGTTGGCTCAAGGTATCTGCCGTCCTCAACAAATAATTTAAGGATACCGCAGGTGATATGTTCCCATAATCCTTTAATAACTGTGCCGAAAATGGTTGCGTATTTAGAAATAAGATAAAATACTGTCATATCAGATATCCCCCTTTCCTGTCATGAAAAGATCTTCAAATGTTGAATCGCCCTTGATAACTGCCATTACAGAATCTTCAAGCTTTTCGTCAGACTGTTTAAGTGTTTCAATCACAGCGTCATAATCCTCTTCATCACCGCAAAGCTTATAAATAAGTGCGCTGGTGTTAATTGCTTCAAGTGAGAATGCGCCGCCGTTGTATGATGCGGCATAAGCTGAATCGTATGATTCTTTTGCATATTTCAGTGCGTTGTCCTCATCGCCTGCAAGGTAATATGCAATAGCTTCCTGTCTTGAAATTTCTGATGACTTGTTAGCTGCGGGAACAGCCTCGCAAATATCGGCAGCTGCAAGGAACTGACCCTGTCTGCGAAGAATGTTTGCCTTAATTGCAACATTGTCAAATTCGTCTGTGCTGAATTCAGCAACCTTGTCGCAAGCCTCAAGAGCCTTGTCAAACTGCTCCATTCTGAGGTATGCAAATGCTTTGAAATAATATGCGTCTGAATTTGAGGGGTTCTTTTCAAGAGCCTTGTTTGCAGCGTCAAGAACAGCGTTGTATTCCTCAACAGAAAGCGCAAATGATGAAACATCCTGATAAAGAAGATAATCATATTTGCCTGCTTCGTCATATGCTTTCTTAACATATCCGAAAAGCTCGTCAGAGTCCATCTTTACGCCGTAATACTGCTGTGCATAGTAAAGCATGCTGTATTTGAAATATGAAACAATGTCGTTGCCAATGTCGGTGTGTTCAGCTGCATATTTATCAACTGCGTTTGTAACATCCTTTGCCATCTTTGAAAGCTCGTCTGCTTTTGCTTCGCCTGAATATGCCGCCTCAAAGAAAGGTGTGTATGCACTCTGCAAATCCTGATTCATCTTTGTGTAATCTGCAAAGAATTTTTTAAGGTAATCGTAGCAGCCCTTAACCTGTGCATACTTGGGGCTGTTAAGCTCTTTTTCACTAAATGAATTTTCAACAAGTGAAAAGAAATTATCAGCATCATCATAAGAAAGAGAGAATGTTTTTGAAAGAATCTCTGCCTGCTTCTTGTCAACCTTATGACCTGCGTCAAAGAATTTAACGGTTTCAAAATTTGTGCTGATACCCTGAAGGAATGCGTTAAGTCTTTCATTAAGAGTGCCAACTGTTGATGAAACATCACCGTAAGCGTCAGAAGCGGCTGAAATTTTGCCGTCTTTCAGAAGCTTGTCTGCTTCGCCGATTGAGCCTGCAATCTTTGAAGTTGCGGTGAACATCACAATGCCAAAAACAGCAATGAAAACCATCACAACTGAAAGGATGATGTGGGTTGCGCCGTAATCAACCTTCATATATTTTGAACGGCATTCGTTGCAGTAAAATTCACTTTTACTGTTGCGGATTTTTTCACCGCAGATAATGCAGTAACCTGGAGGAGTTTCGCCGCTTTCGTCAGCTTTTTCTTCCTCTTCTTCGTTTTCCTCTGCATCGCTTTCTGCTTCTTCAACAGCTTCAGCAGTTTCTACGGCTTCAACAGCCTCATCTGCTTCTTCTTTTTCAGCTTCTTCTGCCTCTTCCTCCTCGTCAGCTTCTTCTGCCGAGTTAGAGAAATCAAGGAAATTTTCGTTTGCCATGGGAGCAGATGCGTCCCACTGCCAGTCTTTTGCTTCGGCGGATTCTTCAACTTCGCCGTCAGCTAATTTTTTCTCGTCGTCTGCCAAAGGAATACCTCCTTAACTAAATTCAATCTATTGTATCACAAAAAATTTAACTAATCAAATAATTATTAAAAAATTAACAGATTATTAAATCTTTTTTTGTGCTTGTCAGGTTAATGCAGCCTGTGTCTGTTACATAAACCATATCTTCAATTCTCACACCAAATTCATCGGGGAGATAAATGCCCGGCTCAACAGTAACAATACTGCCAGCTTTAAGTCTGCCCTTAGCTTTTGGTGAAACATTGGGGCTTTCGTGAATTTCAACGCCAACTCCATGACCTGTTGAATGGCGGAAATATTCGCCGTAGCCTGCCTTTTCAATAACGCTTCTTGCGGCAAGGTCAGCATCCTTCAAAAGAATGCCAGCCTTTATTTTTTCTATTGCGGCTAACTGCGCTTCAAGCACAACAGAGTAAACCTCTTTCTGCTTTTCAGAAACACTGCCCACTGCAACAGTTCTTGTCATGTCGCTGTGGTAGCCGTTTACAACTGCGCCGTAATCCATAGTGATAAAGTCGCCGTTTTCGATTATTTTACTGTCTGGCACACCGTGGGGCATAGATGACTTTTTGCCGCTGACTGCGATTGTTTCAAAAGAGAGTGCCTCTGCTCCGTTTTTGAGCATAAAATAGTCAAGCTCCAGTGAAATATCACGCTCTGTAATGCCGGGCTTTATAAAGCCTGAAATATGCTCGAATGCACGCTCTGCTATCCCCTGAGCTTTTTTTATTTGCTCTAACTCATATTCTGTCTTGATTTCACGGCAGGAAGAAATCATTTTGTCTGTGCCTGCGGTGGTGATTCTCACAGGCTTAAAGATTCTGCGCATTGTGTTAAGCTCGTCAACAGTTATGCAGGTTTCGCCCATAAGCGAGGTTATGTTAAGCTCCTTGCAAACTGCGGGCAACTGCTCTTTGAGGTTTTTCGATTCCCTCACATCACAGCCTTTAATTTTGTTCTGTGCCGCTTCAATGTATCTGCTGTCTGTGAAAAAAACAGCGTCATTTTTTGTAACAATAAGTATTCCGAAAGATGAGGGAAAAGCTGTGAAATATCGCCTGTTTTGTTCAGATAAAATCAGCACACCTTTGCCGTCATTTTTAAGTAATTTCTGAAGCTTTTTTATCATCATTCAACACCTCTGTAAAGAAGCCCTCTTGTGAATTCACCAACAGGCTTTTTGCCTTTTTTATAGGCTTCAATAATTTTTGCCGCTTCATCTTTTGTTTCGGTTGTGAAATATAAAAGAATAAAATTTGCGTTTTTAATTTCGTTAAGCCTGTCTGCCATATAAACAGGCTTTGAGTTAAGAAGCTCACTGCAGCCCGATACGCAATCAACAGGGAAGCTGATATTTTTTCTGTCTGTCAGCACACTTTGCTGCTTGCACTGAGCGCAGGTTTTTTTATTTTTAACAGGGCAGTTTCTTGTGAGCATCAACGGCACTCTGCCATAGGCAAAAATTCCTCGTGGAAGCCTGCCGCCAAGCTCCTTTGCACGGGCGAGGGTCATTTCTGCTGAAAGCAATGCTTTCTCAACACCGAAATCCTCATAAAATTTTAATGCGGTTGTGTTAAAAATATTCGAGCCAAATGAAGCTGTAACGCTCATGCCAGCTTTTTTCGCCAGCACCATTCCGTCAAATGTTCCTGCCCATGCTTTTTTAATCCCCTTGCTCTTTAACGATAAAAGAGATGAAAGAATTTTTTCGCTGTTTCCAAAAATTCCTCTTGGAATTTCTGCCGAAACATTTGTCAGATTTTTTATAGAATTTACAGGCAGAATTATTTCATCTATGCCGTCAATATTTTCTGGAATCTGCTCTTCATTTCTGAATCGGCAGATGATTTTTTTGCTATTTGTATTGTGAGAATTAAACTGAAAACTATATTTGTTTGTTTCTCTTTTTGGGAGAGAAATTATTTTTTCTGTCAGAAGCTCAAGCACACCTCTGCGCAGCTGATTTATCACAGAAACAGGCACGTTGACTCCATCATCAATTGTGCAGTTTATTTCATTCACATAGTATTGCGTTCCGCCTGTTTTTGAAAGCTGTTCTTTTGCAGAAGCTTCGTCAAGAGCCTTGTTAAGTGCAGGGCGGGTGATAAATTCACTTTCAATTTCTGCGGTGAAGCCTTCGCAGGTTGCCGTCAGCTTCACAGGCTTTTCAAGCTTTACAGTGAATACAAAGTCAACTGCCTTTGACGGCTTCTCTTTTTCATAAAGCTTTGAAAGCTCATTTAAAACAGGAGCGGCAGAAACGACATCTTCTTTGCGCCTTGTGCCAAACATCTCTTTGCCAAGCGTGCCTTTATAATATCCGTCTGTAAATCCCGTGCGTGAAAATACGCTTTTGAGATTTTCTTTAAGTCTTGCATCCTCTTTGCCGAGTAAAGCCTGATTGCAGGCAGTAACCGCCGCCGCAACATATTCGGGTCGTTTCATTCTGCCCTCAATTTTAAATGATGCAATACCCATTTTCGAGAGCTCACGGATTTCATCTGTCAAAGATAAATCTTTTAAGCTAAGGTCGTAGCTTCCGCTGTTGTCTGCACTGAAAGGCAGTCTGCACGGCTGAGCGCAGGCACCTCTGTTGCCACTTCGTGAGCCTAACATTGCACTGAGATAGCACTGACCCGAAACGCACATGCAAAGTGCGCCATGAACAAACATTTCCAATTCAATGGGCGAGTTCTTGCAAAGATACTCTATTTCACTTCTGCTCATTTCTCTTGGCAAAACTGCACGGCAAAAGCCTGCCTCGTGCAGAGCCTTGATGCCGTCAAGAGTCTGCACCGACATCTGAGTTGATGCGTGCATAGCCATTTCTGGTGCAACCTTTTTAACAATGTCAACAGCGGCAAAATCCTGCAAAATAAGTGCATCCACACCACTGGTATAGCTGCACTCAATAATCTTAACGGCTGTTGGCAGTTCACTGTCGCCAATAAGAGTATTAAGTGTCAGATAAACCTTAACCCCTCTTGAATGGCAGAAATCAACCGTTTCTTTTAAATTTTCGAGCTCAAAATTTTCTGCCGAACGGCGGGCGTTAAGCTCCTTCACCCCTAAATAAACTGCGTCTGCACCGCATAACACTGCTGCCCGCAGGGCATCGGGTGAACCTGCGGGCGCAAGAATTTCTGTAATATTATTCATACTTATACCTTGAAAGCTCATTCTTTAATGAAGCAATTTCTTTGTTAAGGCGTTCAACCTCACGCCTTGCAATTTCAGCCTCTGTTTTCGCTCTTGAAGCGTCCTCCATATAAGCCTGAATCTCTTTGCGTATGGTCAAGGATTTATCCTCAGCCTTGTGCATTTCATCTGCAAACTGGAGCGATGTGAGTACAGCCGCCTGAGCTGTTGAAAGCTTGTAGCTCTCTTTCATAATGGAGGTCATAACGCTGTCAACCTCCCCGGCTATATTGCGGAGATATGCAACATCCCCGTCAGTTGTAAGGTGGTAATCAGCTCCGCCAATGCGAACACGAATTCTGCTAACTTCCATCTGAAAACTCCCTTTCATTTCCCATAAAAATATACACATCATTATACAATACTTTTAGAGAATTTAAAAGAGAAAAATGACATTTTTTTATGTTTTTATACAAATTATTTAGCAAATGTGAAATATGCACAAATCACCGCCTTAAAAACTATCAAATATTTCAAATGATTATTGCTGTTAAATGATGACTTTTTGTGCAAAATATGATATAATGCACTTAACAATAGGGTAATTGTCTATTATTTTGACAATTTTTGTATAAATAACGGAGGCTTGAATGTTTGAGCAGATTATAAATTTTGACCGTATGGAGCAGGCGGTGTCCCTGTTCGGGAGCTTTGATGAAAACATAAAGCTTATTGAAAATAAATACGGAGTTAATGTTATCAGCCGTGGCTCTGATTTAAAAATCACTGGCGAGGCAGATGATGTTGCAAAGGCATCAAGGGCTGTCAACGGCCTTATGGTGCTTATAAATAAAGGCGAGCCGCTGAATGAGCAGAATGTCCGCTATGTTCTCTCTCTTGTGGATGAGGGCAGTGAGGATAAAATCGGCGGAATGATTAACAATTGCATCTGCATAACCTCAAAGGGCAGACCTGTTAAACCCAAAACACTGGGTCAGGAAAAGTATGTTGAGGCTATTAAAAGCGATACAATTGTTTTCGGTATCGGCCCTGCGGGTACAGGCAAAACATACCTTGCAGTTGCCATGGCGGTTAACGCTTTTCGTGCCAAGGAGGTCAACAGGATAATTCTCACACGCCCTGCAGTTGAGGCAGGGGAGAAGCTGGGATTTTTGCCGGGCGACCTTCAGCAGAAGGTTGACCCTTACCTGCGCCCTCTTTATGACGCTCTTTTTGATATGCTGGGAGCAGAAAACTTTCAGCGTTATCAGGAAAGGGGAAACATAGAGGTGGCACCCCTTGCCTATATGCGAGGCAGAACCCTTGATGACAGCTTTATTATCCTTGACGAAGCGCAGAACACAACACCCGAGCAAATGAAGATGTTCTTAACCCGTCTTGGCTTTAATTCAAAGATGGTCATAACAGGCGATGTTACGCAGATAGACCTGCCCGACGGTAAACGTTCGGGACTTGTTGAAGCGTCAAAAATCCTCAAAGATGTTGAGGATGTTAAAACAATCCGCTTCAGCGAAAAAGATGTTGTAAGACACAAACTCGTACAGGACATTATAAAAGCATACGAAAAATTTGAGGAGGTTAAAAGAAGAAAATGAGCAACAAAATTAAAGTTATCATTTCAGATGACCAGAAAGCAGTAAAGATCCCCACAGGCATAAGACTCTTCATAAGAAGATGCTGCAATGCTGTGCTGGCAAACGAGAAGTTTGATGATTCAGCCGAAATCAGCGTAAGATTTGTTGATGATGAAGAAATTCACAAGCTGAATCTTGAATATAGAAATATGGATAAAAGCACCGATGTTCTTTCATTCCCTCTTGGTGAGGATGGAGTTTATGACACTAACTATGACACTGGCGCAAAAATGCTTGGCGATATTGTTATTTCAATAGAGCACGCTGTTGCGCAGGCAGAGCAGTACGGTCATTCTCTTCAGAGAGAAATCGGATTCCTTACCGTTCATTCAATGCTCCACCTTTTAGGCTATGACCATGAGGCTGGCGGAATTGAGCAGGTTCGCATGAGAGAAAAGGAAGAGCAGATACTTACTCAGCTTGGTGTTAAGAGAAACAGCAGCTATTATCTTGGTGAATAATATGAAAGCTTTTATAAAAGGCTTCGGCTATGCCTTTCAGGGTATATGGAACACAATAATCAATGAGCGTAATCTCCGCTTTCACATAAGCCTTTTTGGCTATATGATGTTCTTCCTTTTAAGATACGATTTCTTCAAGGTGAGCAAAACTCAGTTTGCCGTTCTCCTTATGATGTCGGCTCTTATTATGGCAGGGGAGCTTTTTAATACTGGAATCGAGAATGCGGCAAATGCGGCTACACTTGAAAAAAATCCTTATGTCAAGGCGGCAAAGGATGCGGCAGCTGGCGGAGTGCTTATTGCGGCAATTTTAGCTGTTATTGTTGGTATTCTTATTATGTTCCAGCCTGATGCTTTCAAGGCACTTTTTGATTATTATATTGCAAATCCACTTTATATAGTGATACTTGCATTAACACTTGTTCTTGACGGAATTTTTATTCTGGCAGGACCGAAAAAAATACGTAATTTTTTCAGAGGTAAAAAGAATGACTAAAACCGCTTTTATAGCAATTGTAGGCTGCCCCAATGTGGGCAAATCATCAGTTCTTAACAGAATGCTCGGTCAGAAAATTGCAATTGTTTCTGACAAACCGCAGACAACACGCACAAGAATCATGGGTGTTCTCACAGAGGATGACACACAGCTTGTTTTTACAGATACACCTGGCTTCCACAAGCCTAAAACAAAGCTTGGCGAATTTATGGTTCAGGCTGTTGACGAGAGCATTTCAGGCGTTGACGCAGTGCTTTTTGTAACAGAGCCTGCAGGTGAGCTTCGCCCTGCTGAAAAAGAGCTTATTGAAAGATTCAAAAAAGAAAAGCTTCCTGTAATTCTTGCAATCAATAAGGTGGATACTATCCCCGATAAAGAGCAGCTTATGGGCAGAATTATGGAGTTTTCACAGCTCTATCCCTTTGAAGCAATTGTTCCCATTTCAGCTCTTCGTGGCATCAATATGAATGACCTTGTGGACGAACTGAAAAAACTTGCATTTGAGTCTGTTTTCTTTTTCCCTGAGGATACACTTACAGACCAGCCCGAAAGAGTTATTGCCGCAGAGATTATAAGAGAAAAGCTTCTTCGAGGACTTGATAAAGAAATCCCCCACGGTACCGCTGTCAGCATTGAAAAAATGAAAGAAAGAGAAGACAGCGATATTCTTGATATTGACGCAATTATTTATTGTGAAAAAGAAAGCCATAAGGGAATTATTATCGGCAAAAAAGGAGCTTCACTTAAAAGAATCTCTACAAGAGCAAGGGAAGATATGGAAAAATTCTTCCAGTGCAGGGTTAATCTTCACACTTGGGTTAAGGTTAAAGAGGATTGGCGAAACCGAGAGGGACTTATTCACAATTTTGGTCTTGACCAGATGTAAAACTACACAAAATTTTGCCTTTATTTTTGGATAAACTTTTTGAAATAAAAACGCAAAACTGCAAATAATATTTTTAACAAAATTGCAGAGGTGTTTTTATGGAGGTTAGTAACCTTGCCGCATGGGATAAATTTGCAAAAAGCGGCAAAATAAATGACTATTTACAATATAAGCATACAGTGCGGGAGAATTTGAAGAATGCGGATGAACACGGAAGGATTGATAATAAAGGAGCACAAAACAAGCAGTGATGACAGGCTTGTTACTGTTCTGACTAAAGACTACGGTGTGCTTCGTGCATTCGTCAGAGGGGCGCAAAAAATCAAAAGCCGTTCCCAGTGCGGAAGTCAGCTTTTTTCCTATTCCAAAATGTCAATCTACCGTGGCAAGGACGCATATGTTATTGATGAAATTCAGCCTATAGAGATTTTCTTTGATTTAAGAAATGATATAGGCAATCTTGCCCTTGCGCAGTATTTTTGTGAGCTTCAGTATGAATTAGCTCCGCAGGAAAGTGATGCGGAGGAGTTTTTGAAGCTCACCTTAAACAGCCTGCATTTTCTTGCAAAAAATAAGCGTAATCCTTTACAGCTTAAATCAATTATGGAACTGAGAACGCTTTGCCTTGCAGGCTATATGCCAGACCTTATTGCCTGCACAGAATGTGGAAAGTATGAGGATGACCTTATGTATTTCTGCGTTTATGACGGGCATCTTTATTGCAGCTCCTGCACGGCAGATGTACCTTGCGAAGAAATACCTGCGGGTGTTGTTTCTGCAATGAGATTTATCTGCTATTCAGAGAAAGAGAAGCTGTTCTCATTCACTCTTAATGAAGATAATTTCGCTGTGCTTGCGGATGTATGCGAAAAATATCTTTTAGCGCAGACAAACAGAAAATATAAAACTCTTGATTTTTACAAGAGTATTACATAAAGGAATATTAACTATGACGGAAAACAAACATTATTTATCGCTGGAACTTGATAAAGTTCTTTCAATGCTTGCTTCCCATGTTTCCTGTGAGGATGCACGGATTATGGCACGGGAGCTGAAGCCTGAATCATCTTTGCCATTGGCGCAGGCAATGCTTGACCAGACTAAAGATGCTCATATGCTTCTTGCCCGTTTTGGTGGGCCTGCTTTCGGCGGACTTGTAAATGTGAATAATGCCCTTTTCAGAGCAGATGCAGGCAGCCTTTTGACTTTCAGAGAGCTGCTTGACATTGCTGGTGTGCTTCATGTTATCAGAACAATCGTTCAGTGGCGAAGCACCTGCTCTGGTGTTGAAACCTGCCTTGATTCTCTTTTTAATGCGCTTCAGCCAAACAGATTCCTTGAGGATTCCATAAGAAACGCAATTATTTCAGAGGAAGAGATGGCAGACACTGCATCAAAAACCCTCGGTGATATAAGAAGAAAAATTCGTTCACAGGAATCTCACGTCAGAGATCAGTTAAGCAAAATCACAAGAAATCCCAATATTTCAAAATATTTGCAGGATAATATAATCACCATGCGCAACGGCAGATTTGTTGTGCCTGTTAAGGCGGAGCATCGTGGCGAAATCGCAGGCCTTGTGCATGATACTTCCTCCAGCGGTGCAACTGTTTTTGTTGAGCCGATGAGCGTTGTTGAGGCAAACAATAAAATTAAGCTCCTTAAAAATCAGGAGGCTGACGAAATTGAGCGCATTGTGGCAGAGCTTTCTGCGTCTGCCGGCTCATTTGCAAAAAGTATTAAAGACAGCTATGAATGTGCCGTTGAATTAAATCTCATTTTTGGTAAGGCACAGCTTGCCTACGCAATGAAAGCCACACCGCCTATCCTTAATAACGAGGGTATAATCGACCTGCGCAGAGCAAGGCATCCTCTTATTGACCCCAAAAAGGTTGTGGCGGTTGATATAAAACTTGGCGGTGAATTTGACACACTTGTTATTACAGGACCCAACACAGGCGGTAAAACCGTATCTATTAAAACTGTGGGACTTCTTTCCCTTATGGCAATGTGCGGTCTTATGCTCCCTGTCAATGACCAGAGCCGAATATCTGTTTTTGACCATGTGCTTGCAGATATTGGCGATGAGCAAAGCATTGAGCAGTCCCTTTCCACATTTTCATCACATATTAAAAATATAATTGATATACTTTCTGTTGCAGACGGTAAAAGCCTTGTGCTTATAGATGAGCTTGGCGCAGGTACGGACCCAATTGAGGGTGCGGCACTTGCAATTTCTATTCTTGAACAGCTCCGCAGGCAGGGCGCAAAAATCGCCGCAACCACCCATTATGCCGAGCTTAAAGCATACGCTTTGCAGACAGAGGGCGTTATCAACGGCAGCTGTGAGTTTGATGTTACAACCCTCAAGCCTACTTATAAGCTCCTTATCGGTGTCCCTGGCAGGTCAAACGCTTTTGCAATTTCACAGCGTCTTGGTCTTTCACCGCAGATTGTTGAGAACGCAGGCAGGCTGGTTTCTAAAGAAGACAATATGTTTGAGGATGTTGTTGAGCGACTTGAAGAGAGCCGAAAAGAAATGGAAAGCGAGCGCAAGGAAGCTGAAAAGCTTAAACTTGAAGCTCAGGCAGAGATTGAAAAAGCAAGGGCAATGAAAGAAGAGATAAAAACTCTTCGTGATAAAGAAATGGAAAAAGCAAAATCCAATGCCCTTAAAATAACAGAGCAGGCGAAGCGTGAAGCTTATGCAATGCTTGACGAGCTTGAAAGGCTCAAAAAAGAGCAGGCGAAGCAAAAGGATGCGGCAGAGATGGCTCGCCGTGCAAGGGCGGCTATCAAGCGTGGCGTTTCTGCAAT
Source organism: Clostridia bacterium (assembly GCA_024404115.1). Classification (GTDB taxonomy): domain Bacteria; phylum Bacillota; class Clostridia; order Oscillospirales; family Acutalibacteraceae; genus CAG-488. Next base: position 98,398 of record JAKSQM010000003.1, read on the forward strand.
TGATGCGGCGGCAGACCCTGTTAATGAATATGCCGATGATGAAGATTATGTTCTACCCCGTCCTTTGCAGGTGGGTGATAATGTGCTCCTTGCAGATATTGGCGGCGAAGCAAGAGTATCTGCTCTTCCTAATAAACAGGGGCTTGTTGAGGTTCAGATGGGCTCTATTAAAACAAGAGTTAAAATTGAAAATCTTCGCCTTGTTGAAAAGAAAAAGAAGCAGGAAGTTCCTAAATACCGCAACGGCAGCAAGATGGATTCAAGAGCAACAATGTCAGCTGAAACACGCCTTGATTTAAGAGGAATGACAGTTGACGAATGTCTTTTAACTCTTGACAGATTTATGGATTCCGCTTTGCGTTCAGGATTAAACGAATTTACAATAATCCACGGCAAAGGCACAGGCAGACTCAGAGCCGCCGTTAAGGAATACCTTAAAAAAAGCCCTTATGTTAAAACTCAGCGTCTTGGCACCTTTGGCGAGGGCGAAGACGGTGTAAGCATAGTAACTTTAAAATAACGGAGAAAAATATGATACCCACAGAAGTAGAAAAAATATTGCTGAAAGTTCAGAAGCCGGGCAGATATGTTGGCGGTGAGCTTAACAGCGTAATGAAAGACAAAAGCAAAGTCGATTTAAGATATGCTTTTTGCTTTCCCGATACATACGAAATAGGAATGTCCCATCTGGGAATGAAAATTCTTTATTCTGTTGTGAATAAGCGAGATGACGCATGGTGCGAAAGAGTTTTTGCCCCGTGGGTTGATATGGAAGAGCTGATGAGAGAAAAAAACATCCCTCTTTATGCCCTTGAAAGCGGCGACCCTGTTAAGGATTTTGATATGGTCGGCTTCACTCTTCAATACGAATTAAGCTATTCCAATGTTATCAATATGCTTGATTTAGCAGGCATCCCTCTTTATTCAAAGGATAGAGAATCTCTCACCCCTCTTGTTGTGGCTGGCGGTCCCTGCGTTTGCAACAGCGAGCCTGTTGCAGATTTTATGGATGTTATTATGCTTGGCGAGGGCGAAGAAACAACAAACGAGCTTCTTGATTTATTGAAGCTTCATAAAAAGAAAGGCTCAACAAAGCATGAGTTCCTCTGCGATGTTGCAAAACTTGAGGGCTTCTATGTTCCCTCTTTTTATGATGTTGAGTATAACGAGGATAACACTGTCAAGAGCGTAACTCCCAAATACACCGCACCCGAAAAGGCAGTTAAAAGAGTTATCAGCGACCTTGACACTGTTCATTACCCCGAAAGCTTCATTGTTCCCTCAATTGAAATTGTTCATGACAGGGTAACATCAGAAATTTTCAGAGGATGTATCCGTGGCTGTCGATTCTGTCAGGCAGGATTTATCTACAGACCTATAAGAGAAAAAAGTGCCGATGTTGTTAATGAGCAGAGCAAGAGCCTTTGCAAAACAACAGGCTATGACGAAATTTCTCTCTGCTCTCTCAGCACCAGCGATTATACAGAAATTGAACCGCTTCTTGATAAAATGCTCAGCTGGACAGTTGATAAAAAAATCAACGTTGCACTGCCGTCATTGAGAGTTGACAATTTCTCAGAGGAGCTTATGCAGAAGCTCACTGCCGTGCGCAGAAGCGGTCTGACATTTGCACCCGAAGCTGGCACACAGAGATTGAGAGATGCAATAAACAAAAATGTAACCGAAGACGAGGTTATGGAAACTGCACGCAAAGCATTTGCAGGCGGATGGACAGGCGTTAAGCTTTATTTTATGATTGGTCTGCCCACCGAAACACTTGATGATGTTGCAGGCATTGCCGAGCTTGGTCAAAAGGTTGTCAACGAATTTTATAATAACCCCGATAAGCCAAAGGGCAAGGGTGTAACTGTCAATATCAGTGCATCCTCATTTGTGCCTAAGCCGTTCACTCCTTTCCAGTGGGAAGCGCAGGACACAATGGAGCAGTTAAGCGAAAAGCAGCAGCACCTTATGGCAAGCGTCAGAACAAAGAAAATAAATATCAGCACACATTTAACCCCCACCAGCTTCCTTGAGGGTGTGTTCGCAAGGGGCGACAGAAAACTTTCAAAGGTTATGGAGGTTGCATGGAAAAAGGGCTGCCGTTTTGACGGATGGGATGACCAGTTCCACTTTGATTTGTGGATGGAAGCATTCAAGGAATGTGGCATTGAGCCAGAATTTTATGCAAACAGAAAGCGTGATTTCTCAGAGGTTCTTCCGTGGGATCACCTTGATTACGGTGTAAGCAAAAAGTTCCTTATGAAAGAGAACGAAAAGGCTCACAGAAGTGAAACAACGCAGAATTGCCGTCAGAAATGTGCAGGCTGCGGAGCAAATAAGCTCAACGGAGGTAAATGCCATGCGATGTGTTAGAATCCGTTTCACTAAAACAGGCAGAATGATTTATGTTTCACACCTTGATGTGAACAGAATGATGGCAAGAGCCGTTCGCCGTGCCGAGCTTCCTATGTGGTACACTGAGGGCTTCAACCCTCACCCCTATATCGCATTTGCATTGCCCCTTTCACTGGGTCAGAGCAGTGAGTGCGAATATATGGATATAAGAATTGAATCTGACACCATGACAGATGAAGAGATAAAAGAAAAATTCTCTGCCGTTATGCCGGAGGGCGCAGAGATAAAATCTGTTACCGCCCCTGTTTATGACATTAACGAAATCTGCGGTGCAAAATATCAGGTGAAGCTTATTTTTAATTCAGATGATGAAGCAAAGGCTTTCTGCGAAAAGTCAACTGCACTTTTAGACGGTGGTGAGCTTCTTGCAGAGAAAAAGGGCAAAAAAGGCAGACGCAAGGTCATGAAGCAGGTAAACCTCATTGAGCAGATTTTTGAAAAAGAGGTTGCTCTTGACGGCAGCGAAGTCTTGATGAATCTCACTGTTGCGGCTGGTAATACAGTCAACCTTAACCCTGCACTTTTGGTTGAAACACTTTCAAAAGAAACAGGTATCTGCCCCGATTTGCAGTATATTGAAAGAAAAGACCTTATTATTGCAAACGGCGTCAGCTTCAGGTGAAATTTGACTGAATATTTTCAAAAAACACTTGCATTATCAATATTGTTATGATATAATTATTCAGCATTTGTATCCGCTTGGCTTCAAGTGGGGATTTAATGCCCAACATTAAAGCGGTCGGTCCTCTGCCGAGTATTCGGTATGAACGCCTGAAATTTTCGGGAGGTCTATAAAATGGACGCACTTAAACTCATTTCTCAGGATTCTCTTAAAGAGAACGTATCTGAGGCAATCAAAGTAGGTAACACCGTTAAGGTACAGGTTAAGATTCGTGAAGGCGAGAGAGAAAGACTTCAGGCATTTGAAGGCATCGTTATCGCCCGCAAAGGTGCAGGTGTTTCCGAAACATTTACCGTTCGCCGTGTTTCTTATGGCGTAGGTGTTGAAAGAGTATTCCCTGTTCATTCACCTAACGTTGAGTCAGTTGAACTCATCAGAAGCGGTAAGGTTCGCAGAAGTAAGCTCTACTATCTGCGCGACAGAGTTGGTAAGGCTGCTAAGGTTAAGCAGAAGATCAACTAATCAAAAAGAGCGTAAGGTACGCCGAAGTCGTACCGGTGGGGGTATGCGGAGCGTAAATCTGCATACCCTTTTTTCATAAAAGTTAAACGGAGGAATCTGTTTTGTATAATTTCAGAAAATCCGAAAGTAATGTAATAAAATATTATCCAGGTGGTCTGACGCAGAAGCAGGCTGAAACCAAGCGCAAGCACTGGTTCCAGACATTTGATGCCGCAGGCTCAGTTGTTATGGCTCTTATTATAATTCTGCTGTGCTTCACCTTCCTTTTCAGAGCGGTCAATGTTGTGGGTCGCTCAATGGTGCCAACCCTTAACGATAAGGACTGGCTTCTTGTTTCATCTTCAAAATCATATGAGCGTGGGGATATTATCATCATCACTCAGCCAAACGATGTGCATGAGCCTCTTGTTAAAAGAGTTATTGCCACTGGCGGCGAAACAATTGACATTGATTTTGAAACTCACGAGGTTCGTGTAAACGGCGAACTGCTTGAAGAGGACTACATAAAAGAGCCTACCGCTCTTCATTATGATGTTCAGTTCCCTTACCATGTTCCAGAGGGATGCGTTTTCGCCATGGGCGATAACAGAAACGATTCTCTTGACAGCCGTTCATCAAGAATAGGACCTATTGACGAAAGATACATATTAGGTAAGGCTGTTTACAGAGTATTGCCGTTTAACAACATCCGTAAGTTTGACACATCAGATTTATATAATTGATTGAAGGTTTTGCTATGAGCGAATTAGAAGAAATCAAAATAGAATCAACTGAAGAAAAAAAGGAAGATAAAAAGAAGTCAGAAAAAAGTCTGCCTTTTGGTTATGATGCAGTGGGTGTTATCTGCTCCGCTGTTATAGCAATTATGCTCCTTTTCACATTCATTTTCCGCTTCGTGGGTGTTGTTGGTGAATCAATGCAGCCAACACTTTACAATAACGATTGGCTTATTGTTTCTGCCGCAAAGCAGCATTATGAATATGGCGATATTGTTATCAGCACTCAGCCCAATATGTTCAACGAACCTATTGTAAAAAGAGTTATTGCAACAGGTGGGCAGACAGTGAAGATTGACTTCGTAACAGGCGAGGTTTATGTTGACGGCGTTCTTCTTCATGAGGATTACATAGCTGGCAACACTACAGATTCTTTAGGCTTCTCTGGCGAGGTTACAGTGCCTGAGGGTAAGCTTTTTGTTATGGGAGATAACCGTGAGCATTCAACAGACAGCCGTTCAGATGCTATCGGACTTCTTGACGAAAGATATATTATCGGCAAGGCTATTGCAAGAGTTTTCCCCACAGACAGCTTCAAAATTTTTAAATAAACAAATTTCAAGGGAGCTTTTTGCTCCCTTTATTTAAAGGATTATAGATATGGGTACAGATTTTCAGAAACAGACCGTTCAGTGGTTTCCCGGTCATATGGCAAAAACAAGAAGGCTTATTAAAGAGAGTCTTTCAATGGTTGATGCCGTTACAGAGCTGCTTGATGCAAGAATCCCCCTCAGCAGCAGGAACCCTGAAATTGAGCAGATAACCGCAGGCAAACCAAGGATTATTCTGCTTAATAAATGCGATGTGGCAGACGAAGCCGCAACAGCTAAATGGATTAAATATTTTGCAGATAACGGCTCTTTTGCTATCCCTGTTGATTGCAGGTCTGGCAAGGGTCTTAACGCTTATCGCCCACTTGTTAAAGAGGTTCTTAAAGAAAAAATCCGTGCCAACACAGAAAAAGGCATGGCAGGCAAAGCTTTAAGAGTGATGGTTGTTGGCATCCCAAACACGGGCAAATCATCTTTTATCAACAAAATGGCAGGCAAAAACCGTGCGCAGGTGGCAGATAAACCAGGTGTAACAAGACATAACCAGTGGTTCAATATCGGCAACGGCATTGAGCTTCTTGACACCCCTGGTGTTTTGTGGCCAAAATTTGATGACCCCAAGGTAGGGGACAGGCTTGCATTTATCGGCTCTGTTAAAGACACTATTCTTGACAGTGAAACAATGGCAGTGCGTCTGCTTGAGGTGCTTAAAGGCGAGTATGCAGACAGACTTTCAGAGCGTTACAAGCTTAAAAATATTGATTTTGAAAATATTGAGAGCTATGAGCTTCTTGAAGCTATCGGCAGAAAAAGGGGAATGCTCATAAGCGGAGGAGAGATAGACACCGAAAGAGCGTCTGTTATGCTCCTTGATGAATACCGTGCAGGTAAATTAGGCAAAATCACCATGGAATTTCCGGGGGATAAATAAATGAAAAAACAGGAAGTTTTTGTTGACTGGCATAAATTTGAAAATGAAGCAAGAGAGATGGGCTATAAAATCATCTGCGGTGTTGACGAAGCTGGCAGAGGACCCCTTGCAGGTCCCGTTTGTGCTGCCGCTGTTATTCTGCCCCCCAACCATAATATTGAGGGTCTGAACGATTCAAAAAAGCTCACCGAAAAAAAGCGTGAGGCTCTTTATGATGTTATAAAAAATGAAGCCGTTGCATATTCAATTGCCATGGCAAGCGAGAAAGAGATTGATGAAATCAACATTTTGCAGGCAACATACCTTGCAATGAGAAGAGCGGTTTCAACTCTTTCTGTTGAGCCCGATTTTGTGCTGGTTGACGGCAACAGAGATCCCATTTTAGGCATCGACACAAAAACTGTTGTAAAGGGCGATGCACTTTCTGCGTCAATTGCCGCCGCCTCTGTCCTTGCCAAGGTTACGAGGGATAGATATATGCTTGAAATCAGCGAAAAATATCCCGAATATCAGTTTCCAAAGCATAAAGGTTATGGCACAAAGCTCCATTATGAAATGCTGGAAAAATACGGCATAAGTGATATTCACAGACGAACATTTCTTAAAAAGCTGACAGGTGAAAAATAATGTATGTCAATAAATCAGGTTTGTGGGGCGAGGTCTTTGCCGCTCGGTATCTGAGAGATAATTTATACACAATCATCTCTGCAAACTATAAATGCCGAATGGGCGAGATTGATATTATCGCCGAAAAGGATGGCGTTACATCCTTTATTGAGGTTAAAACAAGAAACGAAAACCCCATTGCAAACCCTGCCGAAAGTGTTGATTTTCAAAAGCAGAGGAAGCTCACCGCCGCCGCACAGGTTTATATGAGAGAAGTGAAGCAGGAGCTTAACTCCCGATTTGATGTTATTGAAGTAACGCTTGACAGTAAATATAACCTTGTGAAAATAAATCACATAAAAAACGCATTTTAGGCTTTAAATCGGCTTTAAAGTGTGATATTATACAACGGAATTGTCAAAAGACATTTTCCAAGGGAAATAAATTTAATATATTAAAGGAGAATTGAAATGTTGTACACAAGTACACGTGATAAGAGCATAAGAGTTGAATCCTCTGTTGCTATTGCTCACGGTATTTCAAAAGAAGGCGGACTCTTTGTTCCTGAAGAGATTCCGAAAATCGGACTTGACGACATCAGCCGTCTTGTAAATTGCAGTTACATTGAAAGAGCGAAAGAAATTCTTTCTCTTTACCTTACCGATTTCACAGAGGAAGAGATTGACTATTGTGTTAACGGTGCATATAAAGAGGGCAATTTCAGCAGCCCAAAGGTAGCTCCGCTCCACACACTTAACCCCAATACTGAAATTCTTGAATTGTGGAAAGGCCCTACATGCGCATTTAAGGATATGGCACTTCAGCTTCTGCCTTATCTTCTCACAACAGCATCCTCAAAAACAGTGCCCGATAAGCAGATTGTTATTCTTGTTGCCACATCTGGCGATACTGGCAAGGCTGCACTTGAAGGCTTCAAGGATGTTCCCAACACAAAAATTCTTGTTTTCTATCCCAATGACGGTGTAAGCCCCATGCAGAAGCTCCAGATGATGACTCAGGAGGGCGAAAATGTTGGCGTTTGCGCTATCGAGGGTAATTTTGACGATGCTCAGAGCGGAGTTAAAAAGATTTTCACAGATAAGTCCGTTGCAAAGAAGCTTGACGATATGGGCATGATGTTCTCATCTGCCAACTCAATCAACTGGGGCAGACTTGTTCCTCAGATTGTTTATTATGTTTCAGCTTATTGCGATATGGTTGAAAAGAAAAAGGTTAATCTTGGCGACCCAATCAATATTGTTGTTCCCACAGGTAACTTCGGCAATATCCTTGCCGCATATTATGCAAAAGAAATGGGTATTCCTGTTAAGAAGCTTATCTGCGCATCAAACCAGAACGATGTTCTCACAGATTTCCTTAAAACAGGTATCTACAATAAAAACCGTGATTTCTACACCACAATTTCTCCTTCAATGGATATTCTCATTTCTTCAAACCTTGAAAGACTTCTCTTCCTTCTCAGCGGAATGGACGACAAGGCTGTCGGCGGTTGGATGAGCGAGCTTTCAGCTGACGGTAAATATCAGGTAAGCGAAGATGTTCTTATAAAGATTAAAGAGTATTTTGAAGCTGGCAGTTGTGATGATAAAGGCACAAAAGAAACAATCGCAAAAGTGTATGGCGAAACAGGCTATCTTTGCGATACTCATACAGCCGTTGCAATATCTGTTTATGACGATTATGAGAGCGTAACTGCCGATAACACTCCTGCTGTTATTGCTTCAACAGCTAACCCCTTTAAGTTCAGTGCAAGCGTTCTTGACGCTGTCCGTCCGGGTATCTGCGAGGGTATGGATGAATTTGATATAGTTCTCGGTCTTCACGCAGAAACAGGCGCAGAGTGTCCTCCTCAGCTTGAAAATCTTAAAGAAAAAACACCCCGTTTCACATCCGTATGCAAAAAAGAGGATATGGAAAAGGTTGTTTTCGATATGCTTTCAAAATAAGCAATATTATATGTAAAACGGCGTAACGCAGTTTTCGTGTTACGCCTTTTTTAATCAATAAGCGGAGCCGTTATTTTTGCTTCCACAGCCGCCCTTTGAGCATTCAAATGTTGCACAAAGAGTGTCTGCGCTGTTTTTAGCGTTTGAGGGACCAACCTTGATTTCGCCTGCGCTGCAGCAGCCGTTGCCCTCATTGTAGATACAGTTTGTAACATCGCACTTAATGTCTTTAATTACATGACGCATAAATGATTTCCTCCGTTATTATATTGGGTTTTGCCCTTTGTTATTTTTAACAGAAAAGCTTTAAATATTCGAGGTGATACAATGTCATTATTTGCAATCAGCGATACTCATCTTTCTTTTGGCACAGATAAGCCAATGGATGTTTTTAAAGGATGGGAAAATTATGAAGAAAAATTAAAAAATAACTGGGAAGCAATCGTTTCTGACAATGACATTGTTGTTATCCCAGGGGATATTACATGGGGCATGAGCCTTGACGAAGCACTTGAAGATTTTAAATTTATTGACCGACTTCCAGGCAAAAAAATCATCCTCAAGGGCAATCACGATTACTGGTGGTCAACCAAAAGAAAGGCAGATATTTTCTTTCAGAATAACGGCATCACCACAATAGATATTCTCAACAACAACGCCTATAAAGCAGGGGATTTTGCCCTCTGCGGCTCAAGAGGATGGTTCTTTGACAGCGCAAAGCAGGCAGACGAAAAAATCATTCTTCGTGAGGCTGGCAGGCTTCGAGCCTCTATTCAGGAGGCTGAAAAAATAGGCGGCGAAAAAATAGCATTTCTTCATTATCCGCCAATTGCAGGCGGTCAGGTGTGTGAAGAGATAATGCACGAGCTGGTGGAGGGCGGTGTTACCCGCTGCTATTACGGTCATCTTCACGGGCCCGCAATTTCATATTCATTCAACAGTTCAATGTTCGGCATAGAGTTCCGCCTTATTTCGGGCGATTATTTGAACTTTTGCCCCAAATTGATAGAAAAATTTTGAAAAAACTAACATATTTTTTTAATAAAGTATGGAAATATAGAAAAACATCTGTTATAATGTATTAGTTAAAGAATGTTCACAGGAGGAAACATGATGTTAAAATCAGCAAACAAAACAGAAACCAACACATATACACTTGAGGTTTCAATCAGCGGCGAAGATTTTAAAGCTGCTGTCGTAAAGGCTTATAACAAGCAGAAAGGCAAAATTTCTATCCCCGGCTTCCGTAAGGGCAAGGTTCCCATGCAGATGGTTGAGCGTTACTACGGCAAGGGCGTATTTTATGAGGATGCTCTTGATATTCTTTATCCCGATGTAGTTGGCGACGCTATCAAAGAATCAGGCATCGAGGCTGTTTCAGCTCCCTATGATGTTGACGTTAAAGAGATTGGCGATAACGGCGTTGAAATGACAATGAAAGTTACCGTTAAGCCCGAAATCGAAGTTAGCGAGTACAAAGGCCTTAAAGCAGAGAAGGCAGACGTTACTGTTTCAGCAGCAGACGTTAAAAAAGAGCTTGAAGCTCTTCAGGAAAGAAACGCAAGAATCATCACTGTTGAAGACAGAGCTGTTGTTAAAGACGACATCGCTGTTATCGACTTTGAAGGTTTTGTTGACGGCGTTGCATTTGAAGGCGGCAAGGGCGAAAACTTTGAGCTTACAATCGGCTCAGGTCAGTTCATCCCCGGCTTTGAAGATCAGATCATCGGTCATAACGCTGGCGACGAATTTGATGTAAATGTTACGTTCCCCACAGAGTACACTCCCGAGCTTGCAGGCAAAGCAGCTGTATTCAAAGTAAAGGTAAACGAGATCAAAGCTAAGGAGCTTCCCGAGCTTGATGACGAGTTTGCAAAGGATGTAAGCGATGAGGCTGAAACACTTGCAGCTCTTAAAAAGAGCATCAAGGCTGACCTCACAAAGAAAAAGAAAGAAGAAGCAGATAAAGACTTTGAGTCAGCTCTTCTTGAGCAGCTTTCAGCTAACGTTCAGGGCGAAATCCCCGAGGTTATGTATGATAACAAAGTTGAGGATGAAATCAACGCATTCTCACAGCGTCTTGCTGGTCAGGGCATGAGCCTTGATATGTATATGCAGTACACTGGCATGAACATGGACGCTCTCAAGGCTTCTCTTCGTGAGAATGCTGAGAAGCAGGTTAAGCTCATGCTCGCAGTTGAAAAGATTGCAAAGCTCGAAAACATTGAAGCTTCTGAAGAAGAGGTTGAGGCTAAATTTGCAGAGATGGCAGAGATGTATAAGATGGAGCTTGACCAGCTCAAGAGCATCATCCCTGTTAACGACCTCAAAACAGATATAATCAACGGCAAGGCAGTTCAGTTCGTTGTTGATAACGCAGTTGCAGTTGCACCTGAAAAGCCTGCAAAGAAGACTGCTGCAAAGAAAACAGCTAAGAAAGCTGAAGAAAAAGCAGAGGAAAAAGCTGAAGAAGCCGCTGAATAATTTTAACAATTAAAGCCTATAATTAAATGGAGTGGATGGGGGTAGGATTATCTGCCGCCATTCATTTCGTTATATGCAGTTAAAAAGGAGGCATATTTATGGCATTAGTACCTTATGTAGTTGAACAGACAAACAGAGGAGAACGCTCCTACGACATTTTTTCAAGACTTTTAAGCGACAGAATTATCGTTCTTTCAGATGAAGTTAACGATGCAACAGCAAGCCTTGTTGTGGCTCAGCTTCTTTTCCTTGAAGGTCAGGACCCCGAAAAGGACATCAGCCTTTATATCAACAGCCCTGGCGGAAGCGTTACCGCAGGTATGGCTATTTATGACACAATGCAGTATATTAAGTGCGATGTTTCCACAATTTGCATGGGTATGGCAGCTTCAATGGGCGCATTCCTGCTCTCATCTGGCGCAAAGGGCAAGAGACTTGCTCTTCCCAACAGTGAAATTATGATACATCAGCCAATGGGCGGTGCAAAGGGTCAGGCAACAGAAATCGAAATCGTTGCAAAGCATATCCTCAGAACAAGAGAAAAGCTCAACAAAATCCTTGCAGAAAACACTGGCAAGCCAATTGAGCAGATCGCTCTTGACACTGAAAGAGATAATTACCTCACAGCACAGGAAGCTATGGAATACGGTCTGGTTGACAAGGTTCTCAAGCACAGATAAACCGAAAGGATTTGTATATAGCAGATGAACAGAGACGACGAAAGAAGAGAAAAAAATATACGCTGCTCATTCTGTCAGAAAACACAGAATCAGGTTGAGAAAATAATCGCAGGCCCTGGCGTTTATATCTGCGATGAATGTATCGAGCTTTGCCAGAGCATTATTGACGAAGAGAATAATTATTCTCCCTCAACTCGCAAAAAGAAAGCTAAAAAAGAAGAAATCAATCTGCCCACACCTGCTGAAATCAAGAGAAATCTTGACGAATATGTTATCGGTCAGGATAGTGCAAAGGTTGCCCTCAGTGTTGCAGTTTATAACCACTATAAGCGTGTTTATAAGGGCAGCGAAAGCAATGTGGATATTCAGAAGAGTAACATTATGCTTTTAGGTCCCACAGGTGTTGGCAAAACAATGCTTGCGCAGACCCTTGCAAGAACTCTTGATGTACCTTTTGCTATTGCAGACGCAACAACACTCACAGAGGCAGGCTATGTTGGCGAGGATGTTGAAAACATTCTTTTAAGGCTTATTCAGGCAGCTGATTTTGATATTGAAAAGGCACAGCGTGGCATAATCTATGTTGACGAAATCGACAAGATCGCAAGAAAATCAGAGAACCCCTCAATCACAAGAGATGTAAGCGGTGAAGGCGTTCAGCAGGCACTTCTTAAAATCCTTGAGGGCACAGTTGCCAATGTTCCTCCACAGGGTGGCAGAAAGCATCCACAGCAGGAGTTTATTCAGGTTGACACAACAAATATTCTCTTTATCTGCGGCGGTGCTTTTGACGGCATAGAAAAAATTGTTGAGAAGCGCATGGGCGGTTCAGCTCTCGGCTTTGGCGCAGAGGTTAAGAATAAGTCAGAAATGACAGCCGAAAACCTTATGAGCAAGGTTATTCATCAGGATTTGTCAAAGTTCGGTCTTATCCCTGAGCTTGTGGGCAGACTTCCTGTTATCACAACATTGAGCCAGCTTACAAAAGAGGATATGGTTCGCATCCTCAAAGAGCCAAAGAATGCGATTATCAAGCAGTATCAGGCACTTTTTGATATGGACGGCATCGAGCTTGTTTTTGATGATGACGCACTTGTTGCCATTGCAGAGAAAACGCTTGAAAAGAAAACAGGCGCACGAGGACTCCGTTCAATTATGGAATCCGTTCTTCTCCCCACAATGTATGCTGCCCCTGGCGACAGCACAATTGAAAAGGTAATTTTCAACCGTGATTGTGTTGAGAATGGCGCATTGCCCGAAGTTGTCAGAAAAGAAGACAGCGTAAAAAAAGAAGCATAAAGATTTACAGCTCCCGTAAAAAGGAGCTGTTTTTGTGTTTGTACTGAATTGTGGCAATCTGTTATTAAATTTCGTACAAATTCGTTTGATTTGTGGCATAAACAGCATGGTGCATCGTAGGGGCGAACTGTGTTCGCCCGCTTTGCATAACAACAATTAAATGAAAAAATTTTATGACATCACATCGTAGGAGAGTAGCTTGCTGCTCTCGAAATCATTTGCACAGCTCTAAAGCCTTGTCATTGCGAGGCTTCGCAGAAGCTGTGGCAATCCATTATCATGGTACACAACCACATAAAACAAAAACCTCACCGCACATGGTGAGGTTTATTTATACCGTTCGGGGTTGTCCGTTTGCCCTAAAATATAGTCAATGCTCGTGTTGTAAAAATCAGCTAATTTAATAAGAATTGAGGTTGGAATATCGTTTTCGCCAGTTTCATATTTGGAATAACCTGTCTGGCTCATCCCCAGCATTTTCGCCACTTGCGTCTGGTTCAAATCCATGTCCTCTCTCAAATCCCGAATCCGCCTATACATCACATCACCACCTTGTAATTACTAATTGTAACCTGATACAGGTTAAATGTCAAACCAAAAACAGCCAAAAGATTTCTCTTTCGGCTGCTGAAATTATTTCTCCTCAAAAACGAATTTTTCGTTTTCGTACTTACAAATATATTCCTTGCCTGCGGTTACAGTGCCCTCAAGCATTTTTTCGCTTAACAGATCCTCAATCTGTGATTGTATCGCTCTGCGCAGGGGGCGCGCGCCATAAACAGGGTCAAATCCCTCGTCTGCAATTTTTTCAACTGCGCTGTCCTCAAAACTGATGTCAATTCCAAGTCCTGCCGTGCGCTTTTTGAGATTTTCAAGAAGTCGCAGGGCAATTTCTTTTATATCGTCCTTTTTAAGCTGCTCAAAAACGATAATATCGTCAACTCTGTTAAGAAATTCGGGTCTGAACATCCTTTTAAGCTCGCCCATAACAGCATCGTGAATCTTCATATCGCTGAGTGTGCCGCCGTTGCTGTCGGGGTTGAATCCAAGTGCGTTTGCACCGCCGCCGCTTATGAGCTTTGCACCCACATTTGATGTCATAATAATTACAGTGTTCTTGAAATCAACCTTTCTGCCCTGTGAATCTGTCAGAATACCGTCATCAAGAATCTGCAAAAGCATATTGAAAACATCGGGGTGCGCCTTTTCAATTTCATCAAAAAGAATAACGCTGTATGGCTTTCTGCGCACCTTTTCTGTCAGCTGACCGCCCTCGTCATATCCAACATAACCTGGAGGTGAGCCGACCATTCTTGAAACGGTGTGCTTTTCCATATATTCGCTCATGTCAAGGCGGATAAGTGCATTCTCATCACCAAACATTGTGGCGGCAAGTGTTTTGCAAAGCTCCGTTTTACCAACACCCGTTGGGCCAAGGAAAATAAACGAGCCTGTAGGTCTGTTGGGGTCTTTAAGTCCCACTCTGCCCCTGCGAATTGCCTTTGAAACAGCGGAAACCGCCTTGTTCTGACCAACAATTCGCTGGTGCATTTCGTCCTCCATGTGCAGAAGTCTTTCACTTTCTGCCTGCGTCAGCTGAACAACGGGAATGTGTGTCCATTCAGAAACAACGCTTGCAATGTCCTCGGGTGTAACCTCGCCACGCATTTCGCAGGTCTTTCTGCTCCATTCGCTTTTGGCATTGTCAAGCTTTTTCTGCGCTTCCTTTTCTTCATCACGAAGCTTTGCCGCAAGCTCATAATTCTGCGAATTAACAGCGGCAGATTTTTCATCACCAATTGCTTTTATCTCATCCTCCAGCTTCTTTATGCTTTCGGGAGGGGTAAAGGCACGCAGACGAATTTTTGATGCCGCCTCGTCAATAAGGTCAATGGCTTTGTCGGGCAAGTATCTGTCTGCAATATACCTTGCGGAAAGATGAACCGCCGCCTCAATAGCATCATCAGGGATTTTTACATTGTGGTGTGCTTCGTATTTATCATGAAGTCCTTTGAGAATTTCAATAGCCTCCTCCTGCGACGGCTCGCCAACAACTATTGGCTGAAAACGCCTTTCAAGAGCGGAGTCTTTCTCGATATTTTTTCTGTATTCTTCAAGGGTTGTTGCGCCGATAACCTGCATTTCACCCCTTGCAAGTGATGGCTTTAAGATGTTTGCCGCATCAACTGCGCCCTCTGCCGAGCCAGCACCCATAAGGGTGTGAACCTCGTCAATGAAAAGAATAACATCGCCAGCTTTGATAACCTCGTCAACAGCAGATTTTATTCTTTCCTCAAAATCACCCCTGTATTTTGTGCCTGCCACCATGCTTGTAAGGTCAAGCGAAATAATCCGTTTGTCTTTCAGAAGCTCAGGCACCTCGCCCTGTGCAATTTTAAGGGCAAGACCCTCTGCAATTGCGGTTTTACCAACACCAGGCTCACCAATAAGGCAGGGATTATTTTTAGTTCTTCGGCTGAGAATCTGAATAACTCTGTTAATTTCAGTCTGCCTGCCGATAACGGGGTCGATTTTGCCGCTTCGTGCCATTTCGGTTAAATCTCTGCCAAACTGCTCAACT
Source organism: Clostridia bacterium (assembly GCA_024404115.1). Taxonomy (GTDB): domain Bacteria; phylum Bacillota; class Clostridia; order Oscillospirales; family Acutalibacteraceae; genus CAG-488. Next base: position 113,835 of record JAKSQM010000003.1, read on the forward strand.
GTGGGTGTGGCAGATTTTTTATTTTGCTTGCTGCTTTCTGCTTTTTCAGAATTTGGTGAAGCAAGATTTTTCTGAATTTCGTTAATAAGGTCGTTTGCCGAAACATTAAGCTGATTAAGAATATTCATTGCATAACAGCTTGTGTCCCTTGCAACGGCAATGAGTATATGCTCTGTGCCCACGTAAGAATGACCGAGGGAACGGGCAAAGGCAATTGCGCTTTCAATTATGCGCTTGCTTCGTGGAGTAAACTCATTGGGTGAAAGAACTGTTGGAGTTCCGATACCAACGGTGGATTTTAAAATTCTTTCAACTTCATCGGCTGTTACACCTCTTGTGGTCAGTGCAGTGAAGGCAATGCCCCCATCACTGTGAAGAAGACCAACGAGCAGGTGCTCGCTTCCGATGTAGGTATGACCAAGATTCTCTGCCGTTTCAATGGCATCATTAAGGGCAATATTTGCTTTCTGTGTGAAGCCTGTGAATTTATACATTCAGCACCACTCCTTTTCGTTATAATTCGGGTTGTTTTATTTTAAAGTGCGTTTCTGACCATAGTTGCTCTCAGCTCATCACGCTGTGCCGCAGTGAGGTCTTTGCCCTCAACAGCGTTTATTGTTGCAGGCTGAACGCTGTATGACAGCTCGTTGAGAGTTTTAAGGTCGATTTCAATGATATTTTCTCTTGCGCCAAGCCTTACAAGTGAAGAGAGGGACATAAATTCATCACAGCTTAAAAGTCTTGCATTTTTAAGTATGCCCATTGCACGCCATACTTTATCAACCTCTGACGCATTTTCCATAAGAGATTTTGCGGCGGCTCTTTCCTGCGCAACAAGCTGGAGCGTAATTGACTGAAGATTGTCAAGTGCCTCCTGCTCTGAAATGCCGAGAGTTATCTGATTGCTTAACTGATAAATATCGCCCATTGGTGCAGAGCCCTCACCGTGAGCACCTCTGATAACAAGACCTAACTTTGAAACAGTTGATGCTAATTTACTCATCTGACCGCATCTTGTAAGTGCAGGCAGGTGAAGCATAACAGATGCTCTCATTGCTGTGCCAAGGTTGGTTGGGCAGCGGGTGAGAAAACCGATTCTTTCATCAAAAGCGAAGTTTAGCTCCTCTGAAAGCATATTGTCAACTGTGTCTGCAACAGAGTATGCCTCTTTAAGCGCAAGACCAGACATCATAACCTGCAATCTGATATGATCCTCTTCGCAAAGCATAATGCTGATTGCTTCATCATCTGTGAGCACAAGTGCGCCGTCCTTCTGCATTGCAAAGTCGGGGCTGATAAGGTGCCTTTCTGCAAGAGAAATTACCTGCGATTTTGAGAATTTGTCCATAGGTGTGTAGCAGAAATTCCAGCCCTTGCGTGTGAGAAGAATATTTCTCACCTTTTCGCAAACCTCTGTTTTGCCCTCTGCGGTGAGCTTTGCAGGGAACGGATATTCGTCAATATTTCTTGCCAAGCGGATTCTTGTGCTGAGCACTATATCGCCCTGCTCGCCGCTTTCTATATACCATTTATTCATATGTCAGCCATCCTTTCCTTACTGCTCACTTTTATTTTCCTGAATTTTTTTGATTTCATCCCTCAAAACTGCCGCCTGCTCAAATTCCTGCTTTTCAACAGCTTCGTTGAGCTGCGCTTGAAGAGCGGCAATTTTATCTTCGGTGGTGGCTTCGGGTTCTTTTTCTTCTGACTTAACAGCTGGGGTTATCTGCTTGCCGTTGTGCTGAATTCTGCCGTGAATCCTCTGGATGGAGGGGAGCAGCTTATCATAAAATGTTCTGTAGCATTCACTGCAGCCAAGGCGGCCGCTGTGTGCAATATCGCTGAATGTGTTGCCGCATTTGGGGCATTTCTGCTGTGCAGGGGAGGCAAGCTTCTGCATTGTGTCGCCTAAAAATCCCCCGAAAAAGTCATCAAGGTTAAGACCGAAGCCAGAGAAAATATCTCCGTAGCCTAAATGCTGTGCGCACTGTGCGCAAAGATGTGTTTCTGTTGTATCTCCGTTGACTACTCTTTTAACATGTGTTGTAGCCTCATTTTTTCCACAATTCTGACAAAGCATATATCGTCATCCTTTCATATTTATTTCTGGCAATTTAAGAGAAGATGTTTGAAAACAGAAGCTCTCACTTCATCTCTCACTGGTGGGTCAATCATTCTCAATGCGCTGTCGCTTGTTATGGCAAGTGCAATTCTTGAAACTTCATCGCCCAAAAGTTCTCTGTAATTGAGATTTTTGATGTGCGCACGGCAGGTGGCTTCATCAACCTGTGAACCGATGCTGTTGATTACGTGCATAAGTGCCGCACCTTTGTCGTAGCTTACCCGCTGAATCCTGATGTATCCGCCGCCGCCACGCCTGCTCTCTACAATATACCCGTGTTCGGGCGTGAATCTTGACGAAATAACGTAGTTAATCTGACTTGGTACACATCCGATTGATTGAGCAAACTCGTTTCGCTGAATTTCTGTGAATCCGTCCTGCTCTAACATACTGAGAATCATACGTGCTATTTCATTGCTCATATTCATTTTTCTCATCTCACTTCTTTGACTTTCTTTGACCTTGACATAATTATATGACCAAACTCGTTAAAAGTCAAAAGGTCAAACAAGGTCAAAAATGATATTTACAATAAATAAATCTTAAATTAGAGCTTAAATACTTGATTTTTCTCTTTTTTTCTTAATTTTTCACACTTTTTGATTTAAAGAATAAATCACAGGATTATTTTGACCTTCATATTATAAATTATGAAACACAGGTTAAAGGTCAAAAAATCAAACCGACTTTTGACCAATAGTTTCAATTTTTGAGTTATCATTTTCATATATAAATAAATGTGTAAAAAATATTGCAAGAGAGGTTTATTTGATGTATAATAGGTACTGTATATTTTATTATGGAAGTAGTAACGGCATCGGAGGGAAGTCTGACTAATGGAAGCCTATCTTGATAACAGTGCAACCACGCCTGTTTGCCCTGAGGCAATAAAAGCAATAAACCAAACCTTAACAGAATGTTGGGGTAATCCATCGTCCCTCCATTATGGCGGAATAGAAGCGGCAGATATGGTTGGCGAGGCAAGGCACGCAATCGCCAGAAAGCTTTCCTGTGCAGATGATGAAATCGTTTTCACCTCTGGCGGAACAGAAGCCAACAACCTTGCAGTTTTCGGTGCCGCCAATGCCTACAGAGCTAAAGGGACAAGAATCATTCTTTCGTCAGTTGAGCATCCAAGTGTAAACGAGCCTGCAAGGCAGCTTGAAATGCAGGGGTATGATGTTGTCCGTATCAGATGTGATAAATTCGGCAGACTTGACGAGCGTCAGCTTATGGCAAGCATCACACCCTCAACAGCACTTGTGAGCATTATGGCTGTTAATAACGAGGTCGGCACAATTCAGCCTGTTGAAAAAATAAGAATGGCTGTTAAAAAAGCAAATTCAAGAGCGCTTATTCATTGTGATGCTGTTCAGGCTTTTGGCAAAATGCCGTTGAAGCCATATTCAATGGGCGTTGACCTTATGACAATCAGCTCACATAAAATCCACGGACCAAAAGGTGTCGGTGCTCTGTTTATTAAAAAAGGAACAAGAATCGTTTCAAGAACATTTGGCGGAGGGCAGGAGCACGGCATAAGACCAGGCACTGAACCTGTTCCTGCAATTGCAGGCTTCGGTGCGGCGGCAGCGGCTTTACCCGATATAAATTATCAGTTAAAAAAGACAGCGGAGCTTCGTGATTATCTTTTGTTCCGTTTAAGGGAGCTTGACGGAGTTGTTATCAATTCCCCGGAGGATGCACTTCCCTATGTTACCAACATTTCTGTTCTGGGCTTCCCCTCAGAGGTTTTGCTGAATTTCCTTTCAGAAATGAATATTTATGTTTCGGGCGGCTCGGCTTGCTCTAAAGGACACAAAAGCAGAGTACTTGCCTCAATGAATCTTGACACACAGCGCATTAACAGTGCATTGAGAATCAGCATTTCAAGATACACAACAAAGGCTGAAATTGATTACCTTATTGAGGGAATTGCTTCAGCGCAGAAATCAATAATGAGAAGATTATAATTAGCTGAATGGAGTATAAAATGAAGGAAATAATTCTTATTAAAAACGGTGAGCTTGCTCTTAAAGGTCTTAACCGCCGCACGTTTGAAGATATATTAGTTAAAAATATGCGTCATCGTTTAAGAGGTCTTGGCAAATTCAAGTTCACACCGGCTCAGTCAACAATAATGGTTGAGCCGGAAAATGAAGATGCTGACCTTGACGAAGCTGAAAGCAGACTTTTAAAGGTGTTCGGCATTGCCGCCCTTTCAAGAGCCGCCGCTGTTGAAAAGGATATGGATGTTATCCTTGCCAGCGCAGGGGATTACCTTTGCGATCAGCTTATGAGCGCAGAAACATTTAAGGTAGAGGCTAAGAGAGCGGACAAGCATTTCCCCTTTAAATCTCCTGAAATCTGCGCAGAGGTTGGCGGCAAAATCCTTGAGCAGTTCCCTCACCTCAGGGTTGATGTTCATAACCCCGACATTGTTGTTATGGTTGAGGTTCGTGATTATTACACCTACATTCACGGTAATCAGATAAAGGGCGCAGGCGGAATGCCCGTTGGCTCAGCAGGCAGAGCGGCACTTCTTGTTTCTGGCGGAATCGACAGCCCCGTTGCAGGCTGGATGATGGCAAAACGAGGACTTAACCTTGTTGGTGTTCACTTTGCTTCACCACCATATACAAGCCCCCGTGCAGAGATGAAAGTTCACACCCTTTGCAAAAAAGTGGCTCAGTATTGCGGTCATATCCCGCTTTATGTTGTTCCCTTTACAAGAATACAGGAAGAAATTAAAGAAAAATGCCCCGAAGACCTTTTCACCCTTGTTATGAGAAGATTTATGATGCGCTGCGCTGAAAAGCTTGCTTTAAAAGAGGAATGTGGCGCACTTATCACAGGCGAAAGCGTTGGACAGGTAGCAAGTCAGACAATGCAGGCAATCGCTTGCACAGATGCAGTGCCCAATATGCCCGTTTTCAGACCGCTTATCGGTATGGACAAGGACGAGGTTATTGCAATTTCAAGAAAGATAGATACCTTTGAAACATCAATTCTCCCTTATGAGGATTGCTGCACAGTGTTCACCCCCAAGCACCCAAGAACAAAGCCGAAGCTTTATATGCTTGAAGAGGCTGAGCAGGCACTTGATATTGATGCCCTTGTTCAGGATGCTCTTGATAACACAAAATTTATTATGATAGATAATTTCAGGTGAGAATTTTGGCAACTTGCGAAATCATCAGTGTTGGCACTGAATTGCTTTTAGGCGATATTCTTAATACAGACGCTCAGTTTTTATCAACCGAGCTTGCAAAAATGGGCATAGGTGTTGTGTATCAGACAACTGTTGGCGATAACCCCGAAAGGCTTAAAAAAGCTCTTTCAATTGCCGCAGAGAGAAGCGATATTATCATCACCTCTGGCGGCTTAGGTCCCACGCCCGACGACCTTACAAAAGAAATCTGCTGTGAATTTTTCGACAAAAAGTGCTTTCTTCACGAAGAAAGTCTTGATAAAATGAAACAGTATTTTGCAAATAAAAATATAGAAATGCCCGAAAGCAATGTGAAGCAGGCAATGCTCCCAGAGGGCTGCACAGTGTTCCCCAATAATAACGGCACTGCCCCAGGCTGTGCTATGGAAAAGGACGGCAAGCATATTCTTGTTCTCCCTGGCCCTCCAAGAGAACTGACAGCAATGTATTACGAAAGCGCAGTGCCTTACCTTTCACAATTTTCAGAAAAAACAATTGTTTCTCATCAGATACGTACATTCGGTATCGGCGAAAGTGCCCTTGCAGAAAAAGTTAAAAAATATCTTGACGGTGAAAATCCCACCGTTGCACCGTATGCAAAAGACGGCGAGGCTCTTTTAAGAGTAACAGCTATGGCAGATGATGAAGAATCTGCCGAGGAGCTTATGAAGCCGATTATTGAAAAGATTTTTGCAGAAATCGGCGAGTTTGTTTATGGCATTGATATGCCAAATATCGAAACAGCCGTTGTAAATTCACTTAAACAAAAAGGAATGGTTGTCGCTACGGCAGAGTCCTGCACAGGCGGACTTGTTTCACAGCGAATCACCTCAGTTGCAGGCTCATCAGAGGTTTTTCAGTGCGGCATCGTTTCTTATGCAAACAATATAAAGCATCAGATTCTTGGTGTTAATGAGGATGACCTTAAAAATTACGGAGCCGTAAGCGAGCAGGTTGCTTCGCAGATGGCGCAGGGTGTGCTTCGTTTAAGCGGAGCAGATGTTGCCGTCAGCGTTACAGGCATCGCAGGCCCTGGCAGTGATGGAACTAACAAGCCTGTTGGCTTGAGTTATATAGGTCTTGCCGCAAAGGACGGAACTTTGTTCGTCAAAAAGCTCTTAACAGGGCATAGCGGTAAGAATTGCAGAGAATACAACAGATATGTCAATGCTTCAAATGCGTTGAATCTTGTAAGACTTTACCTTGACGGAAAGATATAAGACAATACATTTTCAGGAGAATGAATTATGGACGACAAGTTTAATCCAGAGAAAGACTACAGAAGAAACAGTGTGGATTTATCCAGCTTTGACCTGACACCTTTTAAGGAGCTTTTTGAGCAGGAGGACGCTGAAAAAGAAGCCGCTGAAAAAGCACGCCTTGAAAAATTAGAAAAGGAAAAGGCAGATAAAGAGGCTATGCTCCGTGCACAGAAAGAGGCTGAGCTTCGTGAAAAGCAGAAAAAAGAGCGTGAAGCAGCCGAGCGTGAGGCTATCCTTAAAGCCCGCCGTGAAAGAGAAGAGGCTCGCCGTGCCGCAGAGAAAGAAAAGGCAGCAGCCGAAGCCGCAAGAAGAGCAGAGGAAGCCGCAAAGCATAAGGAGAAAATGGAAGGCAAACAGCCCGAAAAGGCAGCGGATAACCAGAGCCTTGATGATTTTTCATCAATCCTTAACCTTAAAGGACTTAAAGGCGATAGTGAAAACAGCATTGAGCCTGTTGAGCTTACAGAGGAATTTTTCAATTATAAGCCTCCCATGCCCTCACCCAAAAGTGCGTTCCACTCTGCTATCTGCGCAATTCTTATAATTGCAATCCTTGCCGCATCTGGCCTTGCAGGCTATACATATTTCTTTGCTGGCAGAGATAAAAAAGAGCTTTCAAATACTGAGTATATCGGCACTTCACCAGATTATCAGCCATATAAAAAGCTTGAGGTTCACTATCCTGCAACAAAGTTCCCGCAGTTTATCAGCGATGACATGAAAGCTGTTTATACTCAGAATAATAACTCTGTTGGCTGGCTTTCAATTGACGATACTCCAATTGATTTCCCAATTGTTCAGTATAAAGACAATGCCCGTTACCTCAACGCCTATAACTTCTATGATAAGGGCGCAAGATACGGCTCACCGTTTATGGATTTCAGATGCAACCCCACAGCATTGAGCAAAAACACAGTTATCTATGCTCATCATATGAATAACAAGCTGTTCTTTGGCTCACTTGATAAATACGAAAATCCCGATTTCTATAAGAATCATCCTTATATCAATTTCCAGACTCTTAGCGGAAATTGCACTTTCAAGGTTTATGCCGCATTCTATGCCACAACAGAAACAAATGTTGATGCAGGCTTTGTATTTGACTACTATAATCCCAACATGAATAACGAAAACTTCAAGGGATATATCGAACTTCTTAACCAGTATGCAATTTACACAACAGATGCAGGACTTGATTCATCAGATAAGATTATCACACTTTCAACCTGCGCTCATGTTTATGATGACCTGCGCAAGGGCGGAGTTGACACAAGATTTGTTGTTGTTGGCAGACTTCTCAGAAATGGCGAAAAAGCATCAAAGGGCAAAGAAAGCGTAACAGAGCATAATGATTATCGCAGACCTCAGCTTTGGTATGATGTAAATCAGAAGAGCAATCCTTACACTGCTTCCCGTAAGTGGAAGGCAATAATGTAACAGACCGAAAAATTCAGAAGGGGGAAGATGGATGGCAAACAGTTATGAAAACACAAAAATGCCCGAAAAGCCGGAAGTTAAAATAAAACCAGATGCTATTCCCGTTGATGATAAGGGTCAGCCTTTACCCGATCCCACAGAAAACCTCAGTAATTATATTGCACCCAAGGGTGTGGAGGAGCTTAAAAAGTCTTACTCCGAAATTGAGGTTGACGAAGATGTAAGAGAAACAATGGAGCCGCCTCAGAGGGCAAACTTTTTGCGCAAGCATAAGCCAGGCAAAAGGGGATACGATTATTACGGCACACCCTCTGGCAGTATTCCAAACGATAATAACGGGCTTAAACCGTCGCCTTTGACAGAGCTTTTTTCAGCGGCAGAGGCACTTGAACCAGAATTTGATGTTAACGATATAAGAGATCACGTGCTTGCAAAGGAGCCGATACCTGGCAGTGAGTTTAAGGTTGTTGAAACACCGAAGCTTGACCGCACAGATATTAAAGACGATTTAAAGGATAAGTCAGATAAAAAAGAACTTCAGCGCACCGAGGTTAAAAAAGACCCCAATGCACCGAAATTCCTTGAGCTTTATAAAGAAAGCACCAACACAAAGGTTATTTATCAGTATGATGAGGCTGAAATGGAGGACGCACCCTCAAAGCCTGCCACTGATACAGAGGAGTTTTTTGCAGAACATTCCCGTGTTGCAAAGGCTAAAAAGAAAAACAGCAAAAAAGAAGAGAAAAAAGCACTTAAAGCCGCTCTCAAAGCAGAGAAACGCAGGGCAAAGGAGCTCCGCAAGGCTGCTAAAAAGAACGGTAAGAATAATGCTGTTCCTCTGACCGACCCTAAAGAGATTATGGAGCTTCAGCCTGCAAATGCCCATAAGGCAGAGAATATTTCTGCTGAAGAGATTGCAAAGCGTGCCGCTCTTGAAGCGGAGAAAAAGCTGATGGCAGAGAAAAAGCAGTTTATCAGCCAGCTAAAAAAAGAAAGACTGGCGGCAGAAAAGGCTGCCGAAGATGCCCGACTTGCAAGAGAAGAAACTGAAAAGCTTAAAGCCGAGCTTGAAAAGATGAAAGAAGCAGCCGAAAAGGCGCTCGCCCAGAAGCAGGAGGCTGAAGAGGCATTCAGACTTGCAAGAAAAGAAAATAAGCGTCTTGACGAAGAAATAAAAAGGCAAAAGAAAGAAAATTAAGTGATAGCAATGAATGAAAACGAACTTGAAGAAGAATATGAATATGAGTACGAAGAAAGTCCAATAGTGGCTTTTTTCAAAAAGCTTGCAATAAGGCTCGCCATTATTGGTGTGGCTGTCAGCATTATTTATATTCTTTATGAGGTGGTGTGGGTTCCAAGCCACTTTAAAAAGCTCTCTGAAATGATTGATGATTATAAATATTCAGATGTGCAGGATCAGTATCTTTTGCTTAAAAAAGAGTTCCCCGATTTTTCGGGCAAATTCACAGTTGCAGGTCTTGAAATGGATTTCCCCGTGGTGCAGAGAAATGACAACAAATTTTATCTCACCCACACAATTGACGGCAAGATAGACAAGCACGGTGCACTTTTTGCAGATTGCAGAAACAACCTTAGAAAGCTCAATACCAACACAGTGCTTTACGGTCATAATATGAAAGACGGCACCCAGTTTGGTATGCTCAATGTTTACAAAACCGCCAGCGGATACAAGGCAGGACCTGTTGTAACTTTCAATACCTTATACAACGATTATAAATGGAAAGTTTTCGCCTCGTTCCTCATAAACACAAGACCTGAGGATGACGGCGGCTATGTTTTCAACTACACTAACCCCGAATTTTCAAGCAAAACAGAGTTTGAGAATTTTTACAGAGAGGTTATGCAGCGTTCTTATATAATCACAGGTGTTGATGTTGAGTACGGAGATAAAATTCTCACAATGTCAACCTGTAGCGTTCTTTATGATGATTCAAGGCTTGTTGTTATGGCTCGCCTTGTAAGGGACGGCGAAAGTGAAGAAGTTGACCTTTCTGCCGCTCAGGATAATGTAAACCAGAGATTCCCCAAGGCATTCAACAAAGAAAGATAATTTAAAGGAATTTTTATTATGGAAATCAAACTTTTTTCTTTTATTAAAGGCGAAGAAACTGAATATCAGCAGTGCAAGGATGCAATTGCAGATTGCGTGAGCATTTTCACAGCAAAAGAGGAGGAGTTTTATAACTTCACTTCACCTAAAAAACTGTTGATTTCAGGTGCGCAGGCATTGAGAACAGCAGATGCTGTCATTTTTGCAGTTCAGCTTTCTGCATATAACTCAATCAAAAAAACACTCTGCGACGCATTTGAAATTGAAGCGGAGCGAAACAGTGAACTTATTGAAAAACTTCTGCCCCTTTTAAAAGAGAAAAAAATATCAAAAACCGCTTATGAAAACAACTGCTTTTTCCCAAAAGAAGCAGAGATTTTCCCTGTGTCTGATTTCAGATGCTGCGGCTTTGGCATAACAGAGGGCGCAAAGAGCATTATTCTTATGCCCCTTGATGATACTAAAACAATCGAGGTCGTTTACGGCTCACTTTATAGCTTTATTGCAGGTATGGCAGGGTACGAAAATCCTGCGGATATTTCCATGCTCAAATGTGCAGTTCTTGCAACAAAGCTTTCAGCAATCCTTAAAAAAGGCAAATCACGCCTTGCTTTTGCGAATCTCGGCTGTGTTCCACTTATTGAAGAGAGCCTTTACCATGCAGACAGAGAAAATGCAACAATGTTTGTGGCAGATAAGCCCGAAGAGCGTTTGCCCTCACAGACTATACAGGATTACATAGTTACAGTTGCGCAGAAAACAAGACTTGATACAGAGTCAGATTTTGCCTGCGCCGTTTCAAGTGCATTTGCCAGCAACACAGACGGCTCAACATTTATCTACACCGCTGTTGCAGACGAAAAAGATACTTTTATTAAAAAGCTCTATGCCAATGATGGCGAGGAGCCGAAGCTTCTCTATTATGCCGCCGTTGAAGATGCTTTTCTTTCAGCTCTTAAAAAGGTTGACGCCAGCCTTAAACAGAAAAGAAAAGAAGGCAGAAGAGCCGATAAATTCTTCCGCCAGAAAATTGCACTTATTACCGCCGCCGCAATTGCAGGTGCAACAGGTATCTGCGCCACAGTGGCAATGCTACTTCAATAAAACAAAAAGCTGTGCCGAAGCACAGCCGTTTATCAATAATATCTCATGCTTGCAACAACCTTGCCAAGAATAGCAACCTCGTCAACAATTATGGGGTCAAAGGCTTCGTTTTTGGGCTGAAGCCTGAAATGACCGTTTTCCTTATAAAAAGTTTTGACCGTTGCGCTGTCATCAACCAGAGCAACCACCATGTCGCCGTTTCTTGCAAAGGGAGTTCTTTCCGCTATAATCAGGTCGCCGTCAAGGATACCTGCCTCAATCATACTTTCGCCTTTAACATGAAGCGCAAAAAGCTGCTTGTCAGCAGAAACTCTGCCAGTGTAAGGGAAATATCCCTCAATAGCTTCAACCGCAAGGATAGGCATACCTGCCGTAACTGTTCCTATAATGGGCACCTGAATAATGTTGTCAGCCTGACCGACTATTCTGATTGAGCGTTTAAGAAGCGGATCTCTCATAATATATCCCTCACGCTCCAGCACATCAAGGTGAGCCTGAACAGAGGATGTTGATTTAAGACCAACAGCCGCACAGATTTCTCTTACAGACGGGGGAACGCCATCACTGCTTCTCTCAACAAGAAAATCGTATATTTTACGCTGCATCTCGTTTATCGCCATGAGATTCATCCTTTCGTAGTTTTTTATTATTATAGCACAAATGTTCGGCAAATGCAAACATTTGTTTGCCTAATTTTTAAATTTTTTTATTTTTGCGAGGTATTTTATTGTGAAAAAATTCATTTCAATCTTACTTTGTATGATTTTAGCTGTGTCAGCCTGCGCTTTCACAGCTTTTGCTTCTTTAGGCTCTGCATCTTTTGATGAGGTGCAGGCAGAAAAAGCCGAAAAAAATCCTGAAAACGAAGAGAAAGAAGAAGCATTTGTTCCCGACAAAACCGTCAAGGTTTGCGCCAATAAAGGCAATTGGGAGAATGCACCCGAAAATTCACTTGAAGCAATAAATGCCTGCGACTGCGAATATATATCTGTAGGTGTTAAGGTAACATCTGACGGCATCCCCGTGCTTATGGCAGACGATACCCTTTCACGCACCTGTGTTGATGAAAACGGCAAAACAGCAAAGGGCAGTGTTTCAGATTATACCCTTGCAGAAATTCAGAAATTCTATCTCCGCAACAGAAACGGCGGACCTCATAACAAAAAAACAGATTGCAAAATCCCCACTCTTTCAGAGGCTCTTTCTGCCGCTTTCGGCAAAAAGCTCATTATTGATTTTGCAATTGATGACCTTGATGCAATTCTTGAAACAATCAATACCTCTGCATCAGCTTCCACCGCTGTTTTAAGACCTTTCGGCAAGGCAGATGATATAATTACAAAGCTTTCAATGAAAGAATCAGTTCCCGAAACAATCATCAAGTATGATGGAAATATTATTTTCAGCGTTAATAAAGCCATTAAATCAGCAAAAGAAGCAGGGCTTCATCTTGTTCAGCTGGGTACAAAAAACCAGTTTGGCGTAATTTTTTATGAAAATGTTGAAAAGAGAATTAAAAACAGCTCACTTAGTGCTATTTTTTCTATGACAGATAGATATAATGGCAAGCGTGGCGATAATGTAGCTGGCTGGGACGATGTAATTGCCCACGGCTATTCAATTATTGAAACAGATTATCCCGAAATGTTAAGCCGTTATGTTCAGCAGTCAGAGGAGTTGAGGCAGAAGCTTTCAGCTCTTACAGAAAAAATGAACGAGTATAAAGACGGCGCATATCCTAAAAATCTTATGGAAACCTGCGGCACTGCATACAAAACGGCTATTGAAGCAAAAGACGGTGTTGCCTCTATGGCACAGCTTAATGCTGCTTACTCAAACCTCAACAATGCTTTTAATGCCCTTGACCTTGCAGAGGGTACAAGCACAACAGAGGCGGCACTGAATTTCTCATTTGGCAGGATTATTACAGTTGTGCTTTGCCTTTGTGCAGTTGTTGCCGCTCAGATTTTCTTTGTAAAACGCAGAAAAAAATAATTTTACATACAGGAGTGATATGAATGGTAACGGAAACTGGTAAAAAAGTTTCTCTTAAAAGAGCGGATTACCCGGAGCAGATAGGTGTTTCTTCAAAAGCTATTGAAGCTCTGATTGCCGATTTTAAAGAGAACGATGTTGAAGTTCACAGCATTATGGTGTTAAGTCAGGGTGAGGTTGCCTTTGAAACATGGGCAGACCCTTATTCACCTGAGCTTCCTCATGCTATGTATTCAGTCAGTAAAACCTTTACCTCTGCGGCAATTGGCTTTGCAGTTGACGAGGGACTTCTCACTGTCGATACTAAACTTATCGACATTTTCCCCGAATTCACACCCAAAAAGCCAGATCCAAATCTTGAAAAGCTGACAATTTATTCACTGCTCACAATGCAGTCGGGCAAAAACATCAGCGTAATGGCTGATAAAACAACACCCGATTGGGAAAAGCAGTTTTTTGAATCCCCGTGGGGCTTCACTCCCTGCGACGGTCATTGGCAGTATGTCAGCGAAAATCAGTTTATGCTCTGCTCAGTTATTCACAGGGTAACAGGTCAGTGCGTTGTTTCCTACCTTACACCAAGGCTTTTTGAACCTCTTGGAATCGAAATCCCTGCATGGGAGCTTTCACCCTCCGGTGTTGAGGCTGGCGGCTGGGGTCTCTTTATTAAAACAGAGGACCTTGCAAAGTTCGTAACCTGCTATCAGCACGGCGGTAAATTTGGCGATAAGCAGATAATCCCTGCTGAATGGGTGCGTCAGACCCTCCGCAGGCACGCAGATAACTCCACAGTTAATAAATTGCCCGACAGCCAGTCAGGCTACGGCTATTGTGTATGGCATTGCGCAGGCGCACCTGCTATCAGAATGGACGGCATGTTCTCACAGTTCGGCATTATTTTTAAGAACAGAGATGCTTCTATCATCCTCACCAGCGGTGAAATCGATGAGCAGAAAACCCGTGATTGCCTGTGGCGTCATGTGGATGATCTTTTCATTGAGCCAGACAGCGAGCCTAAGGCAGACCACGAAATCGGTCTTGCTCCGCTTGCAGATATTATTCCTGCTGCCGAGCACAGTCCTCTTGAAAAAACCGTTGAGGGCAGAAATATTAAATTTAAAAAGAATCTTATTCTTTCAGTTGCAGGCTTCCCTGTAAGTATGCTTCCTCTCCCCACGGTTTATATGTCCGCTGAAAAGGCTGGCAATATAAACAACGTTCAGTTCCATTTTGAAGAGAATGAATGTACCATGACATGGGATGAAGGCTTTGAGCATAACACAATCACCTGCGGTATGGACGGTCAGTACAGAACATCGCCAATTCGCCTTGCAAATATGAATTTCACAGCATACAGCACCGCCGCATGGACTTCTGAAAACGTTCTTCAGATAAATATGCGTCCTATTGAATCTGTCTGCCGCAGAACTATTGAGTTTATATTTGATGAGGACGGCAAAACTGTTCTTTTCAGACCAAGCAGCCAGCAGCCTATGAAAGCTATGGCAGATAATCTTGCCCTTGATGTTGATACATTTTTCCCTGGCTTCCTTGAGCCGGTAGGCGTTGTTGCTTTTGACCAGCTGCCTTATATTATTGATGCAGTTCACAAGGGATACTTTGAGGATTTTGACCAGAAAGAAGCAGAAGAAAAGGCTAAAGAAAAAAAGTCAAAAGATGAAAAAGTGAAAGAAAAGAAAGCAAAAGATAAAAAGGTAAAAGACAAAAAAGCATCTGATAAAAAGTCAAAGGATAAAAAATCCAAAGACAAAAAATCATCAGATGAAACAGTAGAAGAATAAATAAAAATCACGGATCAGTTCAACGCTGACCCGTGATTTTTTTATGCGATTTAAAGGCTTTTAAAAATTTCAACGCCCTTTGTGTTTATCCATTTGTTAAGGAATCTTGCCGCAAGCACCATCACCAGTGCGCAGGCGAGAATGTAATATGACAAATCGAATTTATTCCTTAAAATAAAAGCGACAGCACCAATAATTAACGAAATTGCCCATCCACCAAAAAGACCAATTGCAACAGAGGCACTTTGCTTAACAGGAACAGTTTCGTTTGTCCAGTCAAGATTTGGGCTTTTAAGGTTAAGTGAAAGACCTATTGAAGCAGTGAGAAGAGAGTAAGCAATGACAGCCACAACCATATAAATAATTGTGCTGAAATCTGCTTCAAGAACATAGCCGAGGGCAACGGCGGTTAAAGCCGCAACAGGTGCATTAAGCACTGTGTGAAGATTCAGCTTTGCGTTGAGAATTTCTTTTGTGTCAATGGGGAGAGATTGAAGAATCCAGATGTTTTTGCCCTCAAGAGAAATTGACGGCGCACTTATCTGATTTGTAGAAATCATCATGCAGATGATTGCAACTGCAAAAATGGGCATCAGTGCAGAAAGCTCAGGCATATCAACAGAGAATTCTGAAATAAACTCTCTCACAGCTGAAGCCTTGATAACTGCAAAAACTGAAAATGCAACCATAATAATAAGACCTATTCCGCAGTTGAGCATATATGTTGAGCTTTTTGTGAATCTTGCAAGCTCCTTTTTGAAAAGGGCTTTGCCGATTGAGTTTGATTTAACCTGACGGCTCTGATATTCTGCTTTTTTCTCTGCCGTTTTTGTGGTTGTGATTTTAATAAATGAGCGGGAGAGAATGTAATAAGTCAGCGCAAAAAGTGCGGCAACAATTGCTGTAACAATAACCATCGGCAAAACCTTGCCTGTGGCTGAAAGTCCCATAAGATAAAACGGATAAAAGAAGCTCTTAACTTTTTCGCCAACTAAGTCCGCATTTTTAACAAGGGATTGAAGAAATTCGTTTATTCTGAAATAAACAAAGTAATATAATCCAATAAAAGTAAGTGAAGCCAGAACAGTTACAAAACTTTTATTTTTGAGCTTTGATGAAATCAGCGCAACTACCCAGCCAAGAGCGCAGGTGAGAACAGTTACAAAAAGCGTGATAATAAATAACTGCAAAATGCTGAAAATTATGCAAAGCGGTGTTGGTGCGGCTTCAAAAAAATAAGCGATTATTGCAGGTACCCACACCAAAGCGGTGTATAAAAGGCTGATGCCGTAAACGCCTGTCATCCTTGCAAAAAGAATTTTTGACGGTGGAATGGGCATTGAAAGAAGCAGGTCGTTGTCTTTTGCGTGGTAAAGACCTGCGTATGTGTTAAATACACTGCCGAATGTGCCAAGCAAAATTGCAATAAGCCCCATCATGCAAAAATAAAGCCAGTCAAAGTTAAGCGCACTGAGCGAGCCAGCAAGCATAATGCCTAATCCGCCAAACACAATGCCCAGCATACCAAAAAGCATAAGGAACAAAATTATTGTGCCTGCAATGCCTGCCTTTGAGCGCATTTTGCCAGTCTTTTTATTCTGAAAATAAAAGGTGTTCAGCTCAAGAAACTGCTTTTTTATTAAGGCTTTTAACATAATTACGCCTCCAGTTCAAGAAAGACGGATTCAAGACTTTCATCGCCCTTAACCTCTTCCATTGTTCCGCTTTTAATGAGCTTGCCGCCCTTGATAATTGCAACCTTATCGCAAAGCTTTTCTGCGACCTCAAGCACATGAGTTGAAAAGAAAATTGCACCGCCGTTGTTGCAGATATCACGCATAATCCCTTTAAGAATGTGAGCGGCTTTGGGGTCAAGACCAACAAAAGGTTCGTCCATAATAACAAGCTTCGGCTCGTGAATAAGTGCAGATATAACGGCTAACTTCTGCTTCATACCGTGTGAATATGAAGCGAGCGTTCCTGCAAGGTCATTTTTGATTTCAAAAAGCTCCGCATATTTGTCGATTCTCTGAAGTCTTTCGTCAGCGGGAACACCAAAAATATCGCCAACAAAATTAAGATACTGAATACCTGTCATAAAATCGTATAAATCAGGATTGTCGGGAATATATGAAATAATTTTTTTACATTCAACAGGGTTTGATTTAATAGAAATATCGTCAATAAAAATTTCGCCCTCGTCAAATTGAAGAATACCAGCAACAGATTTCAGCGTTGTGGTTTTGCCTGCACCGTTATGACCGATGAAGCCGTAAATTTCACCTGGCTGAATGTGAAGCGTTAAATTATCAACAGCTTTTTTGTCGCCATATGTTTTTGTGAGATTATTTATTTTAAGCATAAACTTTTACCTCCATAAGTAGGATTTGCAGAGATTATATACCCGTTTTTTATTGTTGTCAATAGCGTTGATAAAAAATTAACAATCCGTGGCTTTGTTGCAATTTTTATTTTATTATGATATATTATTTTCGGGTGATGTTTTATGAAATTTTATTCCTTATTAAAAAGATTTTTTTCACTTATTATGGCGTTAATTTTCGGCACAGGAATTGCCGTTCCAGTTGTGGTTGAAAAGAATGCAATTTATGTTGACGGCATCACAGGCAGTGATGAAAATATCGGCACGGTAACAGAGCCTGTTAAAACAATCAGCAAAGCACTTGAACTTGTCAGCGAAAAAACAAAAGAAGTTTTTGTGATTGAAGGCACATTCAACGAAGAAATAATTATTGATAAAAATGATGTGATAATTGAGGGCGCAGAGAACTCAAATGCACTCATAACTGCTGGCGAAAATTTAGACGGACAGTGGGAAAAATATAAGAAAAATATTTACAGAATCCCTGTGAGCGAAAGGGTTGAAAGCGTGTTTGTTGACGGCGAGCAAATGAACATTGCACGCTGGCCAAATGCTTCAATTGATGATCTTTGCCACATGAAAAGAGCAAAGACAGATGAGGGCACAAATATGACAACTCTTTGTGATAAATCCCTGCCAAAGGTTGACCTTACAGGTGCAACGCTTGTGCTGTGGTCGGGCGGCGAATGGGTGCCATTCTGCCGTGAAATTTCATCCTGCACAAAAGGCAAAAGTATATCTTGGGAAGAGCCTGTAAAATCAGCAACAGACGATAACCCAGAGGGCATGGATTGCTATGTTCCTGACAAGGAAAATGACAGCTATTATGTTTGCAATTCTTTATCACTTCTTGACGCAGCAGGGGAGTGGTTTTATGATAAAAATGACGGCTTCCTTTACCTGTGTTTCCCCTGCGGAAAAAGCCCGAAAAATTCTGAAATTCAAATCAAAAAACGCACCTGTGCAATCACAATAAATGCCGACAATGTTACAATAAAAAATATTGATGTTTTTGGCTGCGTAGTTAAGTGCCACGGCAACAATTGCACCCTTGATGATGTGAATGTGAAATGCTCTGATTATTTTGTCAACGCAAATTATTTTGATCAGGATTCTCACATCAGCGTTCTTATTGACGGTAAAAATAATATTTGGAAAAACAGCGAAATTTCAGATACATGGGGCAGCGGAATCACTCTTTGGGGCGAAAAAAATACTGTTGAAAATTGCCTTATTCACGATGTCTGCTACGCTGGCGGCTATTACGGCTGTGTTAGTGAAAGAGGTGTTGACAATTCCGTTATGAACTGCACAATGTTCAATTCGGGCAGGTATCTTGTTATGCATAGCGGCAGCGGCATTAAAATCCTCGGTTGTGAGGGATTTTCTTCCGCCCTCCTTTCAAAGGATTGCGGTGCTACATACACTTGGGGCACAAACGGCATGGGCGCAGAGATAGCCTATAATTATTTACACGATAACCGTGAAGTTGCAATTTATCTTGACAACAACTGCTCTGACTATTATGTTCACCACAATCTTATTAAAAATAACGGCACAGGAATTACGCTCAACAGTCAGGCTTTGAACGATAAAATCGAAAACAATATTTTTATAAAAAATGAAAAAACTTCAAGCACTTATTGCTACGATAAAGACGAGCCGTCAATGGTTGGTACTGAAATAAAAAATAATATTTATACAGGCAAATGGAAGCTTGTTGAGGGTGATAATGCACCTTTGTTTGAAAACAATAAATCAATAAAAACTACTATTGGTTTGAAGCTCCCAAATAGAAATTACGGTTGTGATTTTTATAAATAATTTTTTAAGAAAGGAACATAAAAAATGTATAAACTCGGTCTTTCAACCTGCGGCAAAACTGTTGACGAAAATCTTTTTAAAAGCTACAGCGAAGCTGGCATAAAAGCAATGGAACTTTCAATGAACAGCGAAGACTATGATGTCTTCGATTATGAAAACGCTCTCAGACTTTCACAAAAATATGATGTTGAATTGTGGAGCTTTCATCTGCCTTTTATGCCATTTAATGAGCTTGATATTTCTGCACCGTCATTAAAGAACGATACCGTTTCTTATTTAAAATCTCTTATAGAAAAAGCATCATCAATCGGCATAAAAAGATTTATAATTCATTCAAGTGGCGAGCCTGTTTTTGAAAGAGAAGCAAGGATGGAAATTGCAAAAGAAAGCTTGAAAGAGCTTGCAGATTTTGCAAAAACTTTTGATGCAGTTATCTGCGTTGAGGATTTGCCCAGAACCTGCCTTGGCAGAAATTCTGATGAAATTCTTGAGCTTATTTCTGCTCACGATTCTTTAAAAGTCTGCCTTGATACAAACCATCTTTTGTCTGAAAATCTTTCAGATTTTATTAAAAAAGTCGGCGACAAAATTATCACAACTCATATTTCAGATTATGATTTTGTTGATGAAAAGCACTGGCTTCCTTTTGAGGGCAAAATCAATTGGGATGAGGTTGTGTCCGCTCTTAATGAAATAAATTATGACGGTGTGTGGCTTTATGAAATCGGCTTCAAAGCACCGTGGTCAATGCCCCGTGAAAGAGATTTAACCTGCGATGATTTCAGAAAAAATGCTGAGAAAATTTTTAATAAAGCAGAGTAATTTTCTTGAATGATAAATAAAACTGCGGTCATATGATGTGCAATATTTTGTTGACATTTATGTGTTATGAGCGTATAATTTTCACAACTGAATATATGGAGGTAATAAAATGAAAACCGATGTATTGGTTATCGGCGCAGGCGCAGTCGGTACGGCTATTACAAGAGAACTTACAAAATACCGTCTGAATGTTATCTGTGTTGATAAAAGAGAAGATGTAGGCGGAGACTGCTCAAAGAGCAACTCTGCAATTATCCATACGGGTTATGACGCAAAGCCTGGCACACTTGAGTCCCAGCTTGTTGTTGCCGCTAACCCCAGATATGACCAGCTCACAGAAGATCTTGACATTCCGTTTGAGAGAGTTGGCGCAATTCTTCCCGCAATTACAGACGAGCAGTTCGAGCAGCTCCCTGCTATTAAAGAAAAGGCTGTTAAAAACAGAGTTTATGATGTTGAGTATCTTTCAAAAGAGCAGATACTTGAAATGGAGCCCAACCTTAACCCCGAGGTTAAAGGTGGACTTTATATTCCAAGAGAGAGCATCATTGACCCATTCATTTTTGTTGTAGCTATGGCAGAGAATGCTGTTGCCAACGGTGCAAAGTTTATGCTTAACACAGAGGTTACAGGCATCCGCATGGAGGGCGACAAGGTAGTTGGCGCTGAAACAACAAACGGCTATATCGAGGCTGATTACATAATCAATGCCGCAGGTCTTTTCTGCGATGATATTGCTGCAATGGTTGGCAAGAACGATTATTATGTAAACCCCAGAAAGGGTCAGTTCTACATCCTTGATAAAAACACAGGCTGCAAGGTTAACCACATTGTTCTTCCTATCCCCACAAAGGTTACAAAGGGCAAGCTTATGTGCCCCACAATCCACGGCAATATGCTCGTTGGTCCTACAGCTGAAGACCTTACAGATAAATATGACAAATCAACAAATGTTGAGGGTCTTGATTCTATCCGTGCTGATGTTCAGAAGCTTATCCCTGGCGTAATCCTCAGCGATACAATCACACAGTATTCAGGTCTTCGCCCCAACCGTAACCCTGAGGGACTTAATATTGACACATATGATGATGTTAAGCATTATGTAAACCTTTCAGGTGTTCGTTCAACAGGCCTTACAAACTCCGTTTCTATCGGCACATATGTTGCAAGCCTTCTTAAAGAAATGGGTCTTGAAATGGTATGGAACGAAAACTTCATTTCAAAGCGCAAGGGCGTTGTTCGCTTCAAAGAGCTTTCAAAAGAAGAGCAGCATGAGCTTATTAAAAAGAATCCCCTTTATGGTAACATCGTTTGCCGCTGTGAAACAATCACAGAGGGTCAGATTGTTGACGCTATCCATTCTCCAATCCCTGCAACAACTGTTGACGCTGTTAAGCGCAGACTTCGTGCAGGCATGGGCAGATGTCAGGGTGGCTTCTGCGGTCCCAAGGTAATTGAAATCCTTGCCCGTGAGCTTGGTGTCAGCGCAGACGAAATCCGTAAGGGCAACAGTAAATCATATATGGTTTGCGGAAAGGTTAAATAAGGTGGACGCTTATGTATGAAATCAAATGTAATGTTTGTGTTGTAGGCGGAGGCCCTGCAGGTCTTGCCGCAGCAGTTGCCGCAAAAAAAGAGGGTGCAGAGAAAGTTCTTATCGTTGAGCGTGATGAATCTCTCGGCGGTATCCTTCAGCAGTGCATCCATCCCGGCTTTGGTCTTAAACTTTTCAACGAAGAGCTTACAGGCCCCGAATATTTCGGCAGATTCATTGATGAAGCTGAAAAAGCTGGCGTTGAAACACTTCTTGGCAGCATGGTTCTTGAAGTTTCAGAGAATCTTGTTACCTGCATCAATTCAGAGTACGGCGTTTGCGAAATCAGCGCAGATGCAGTTGTTCTTGCTATGGGATGCAGAGAGAGAACCCGTGCAAATATCGTTATCCCCGGCACTCGCCCCGCAGGCGTTTACACAGCTGGTACAGCACAGCGCCTTATGAACCGCCAGAATGAAATGGTTGGTAAAAAGGTTGTTATCCTCGGCTCAGGCGACATCGGTATGATTATGGCTCGCCGTCTTACACTTGAGGGTGCAAAGGTTGAGGCTGTTGTTGAAATTATGGACTTCCTTGCAGGTCTTACAAGAAACAGAGTTCAGTGCCTTGACGATTTTGGTATTCCGCTTCTTCTTTCACACACTGTTGTTGACATTAAGGGCAACGACCGTGTTGAGGGCGTAGTTATTGCCGAAGTTGACGAGAAAAAGAAGCCTATCGAAAGCACAAAGAAATTTATCGAGTGCGATACTCTTCTTCTTTCAGTTGGTCTTATTCCCGAAAACGAGCTTACAAATAACGCTGGCATCAAAATCAGCCCCGTTACAAAAGGCCCCGAAGTTAATCAGTTCATGCAGACAAGCATTCCTTCAGTTTTCGCTTGCGGCAATGTTGTTCATGTTAATGACCTTGTTGATAATGTATCTGCTGAAAGTGCAACAGCTGGTAAGAATGCCGCTCTTTTTGCAGCAGGCAAGCTTGAAAAGAAAGATGCAATTAAGGTTGAGGCTGGCGAAAATGTTCGCTATGTTTGCCCCCAGAATGTTGTTCCCTGCGATGGCAAGGTTGACCTCTATTTCCGTGTTATGAAGCCCAACAAGAATGTTAAAATCACTGTTTGCGACGGTGAAAATGTTCTTTTCAGCCGTAAGGCAATAAAGGTAAATCCAGGCGAAATGGAAAAGGCTACTGTAGCTGTTGACGGTATTTCAGCTCTTACCGTTGCTGTTAAGGAGGTTTAATCATGAAAAAAGATATTATCTGCACCGTATGCCCCATGGGCTGTGTTATCACAGTTGAGGGTGAAAACGGCAAAATTGACAGCATTGAGGGCTACACCTGCCCAAGAGGAAAGAATTATGCAGAGAATGAGTTTGTTTCTCCTGTTCGTATTCTTACCTCAACTGCTAAAATTTCAGGTGCAAAAACTCCTCTTGTTGCTGTAAGAAGCAAAACTCCCGTTCCCAAAGATAAGCTCTTTGACTGCATGGCAGAGATCAGAAAACTTGAACTCACTGCTCCCGTTAAGCGTGGCGATGTTCTCATTGCTGATGTTTGCGGCACAGGCGTTGACATCGTTTCATCTGCTGATGTTAAATAATTAAATGAACTTTTATCCGCTGCGGTGCTTAGAGTGCTGTGGCGGATTTTTGCTTTTGAGAAATAAATTTCAGAAGCTTCATTAGTTTTTATACATATTTCACAATAATATCAGTTATTGTGCATATAGAAATATTGATTTTTTTGTAACCATATGTTATATTTAGTAATGATTAAAGTTGATGGAGGCATCGTTTATGGTAATGATAAGAAAAATATTTGCCTTTCTTCTGGCATTGATACAAACATTTCTTATAAATATCGGCATCAAAAAAGCTGATATGTTAAATGCAGAGGTTACACCTGTTAAAAATGAGGTGTGCGATTTCACTTCACCGGACAGCAGTGAAACGGACCTTTACAAATCTGTTGAGTACGCTTCTTCTCTTAAAAATCAGGTGCAGTGTACTTATACCGACAGCGAAAGAAACGGCTACATAATGAGCAACAAGGATGTTGTGCTTACCCACAAGCTGACAGATGTTGTGAAAACTGCCACTTTGCAGGATAAAAACGGCAACACTTATCTTGAGGATACTTTTAAATCTTTCTATGCAGATAAGTTAGGCGTCCGCCATTATTTTGAGGATTCTTTTAAAGATGCAAGAGTAAACACAATAAGACTTGGCGAGTATTATTATGACTGCCATGTAAGAGATATGAACTCTGGCACATTTAAGGTTGATAAAGATTTCCATGTTTACAGCGACAGGCTCTATATGGAATATTCACTTCTTGCAGACAGAGCACGCAAAGCCCCTGCGGCTTTTGGCAGTGAAATCAGCATTGACAAAGAGAAAGTGAACGCTCTTGAAATCAAAGATAAAAACGGTATTCATAACGATGTTAAGGGCATTGACATCGCATCTGTTGAGTATGCCGCATTTGATATTGACGGCGCAGGCATTGTTGGCTTTATTGTTCCGTCAGACGGCAGCGCAAAGAGCCTTGAAGTAAAGCTCAACTGTTCAGAATATATAATCACTCTTCTTGCCGACCTTTCAGCATATAAGGGCATCAATAAATATGATGAAACAGGCGGATATGACGATTATAAAATCGACTTCGGCTGCCGAATTTTCACAAGCAATGACCATTCGTTTGATGAAATTCAGAAGCAGGCAGAGATTGAAAGAAATCCCCTCACTGTAACACTTACCGACGATAACTCCCACGCCAAGGTTGTTGGCTACGAAGCACTCCGTGGCACATATGCAGTTGAAATGGACGGTATCGGCTTCCAGTTTGCATATGATAACCCCGATTTCAGATTGTTTGCAAAGCTTTCTGTTGAGGGCGACGATAAAGACAGAAACATTTTTATCCGCACCACAACTCCAAAATCAGGCGGACTTGAATGTGCCGCACTTCTTGATAAAAACGATCTCCTTATGCCCATTGATATTGAGGTTTGCAAAAACTTTATGGGCGATGGCGGCGACAATAAATATTCATACAAAGATTATTGCTATGGCGATACTTTCACACCAATTGTTGTTGAAAACGGAAGCACAAAAGAGTTTACAATAGTAAATCTTTATCAGAACTGGGGCAACTTCCCCCTTAAACAGCTTTCTTCAATTGAGTTCCATGTTTCTTATTATCATCTTTCAACAGGAACAACTGAAAGCAAC
Source organism: Clostridia bacterium (assembly GCA_024404115.1). Taxonomy (GTDB): domain Bacteria; phylum Bacillota; class Clostridia; order Oscillospirales; family Acutalibacteraceae; genus CAG-488. Next base: position 138,653 of record JAKSQM010000003.1, read on the forward strand.
TGCATTGCGCCCTATTTCGTTTTTGGCAGAGATGGCTGGACTTTGCCCGATTTCAGAGCCGCCAGCACATTCTTCTGGGAAACACAGCCGCAGCACAACTCAGTTGGTACTCTTATATTCGTAAAATATCGTGATAAGAGTGTTAAAAATGATGTAATGTCAGAGTTTGCAGGCAGTGAAGTTTTAAGCTACGGACCTACATATGCAAAGGTTAAAGACAGCTATGTTTCTGATTCAGGCAAATTCACCTATGATGTTACTCATACAGAATTCCCGCAGACAGACGAAAACAGAACATACTACACCCTTGACATTAACTTCAATGACACAATCACTTTTGATAACTTCAAAAAAGATTTTGACATTTTCTATTTTGACGGCAGATTTGTTACATTCAAAAACACAAGCTACCTTGACGAGAACAACACACCTGTAAAGGGCGAGGTTTCATCTGACACAACATATCACACCCTCGGCAGTGAAGCTCCCTATATGGGATTCTACAACATCACAAGCAATACATTTGGAAGCAAATATTTCGGCTGCAACTTCTCACTTCTTGTTAAAGACAGCGCAATAACAGTTGATGGCAAAAAGCAGGATATTCCATTTGCTTTCAGAGAATACGGTGATTCAGAAAAGACAGAGGGCAGCCTTACTCTTGACACTGAAAGCATCACATTCAAAGCAGGGGACAGCATCAAAATCGACCTCATTCTTCTTCCATGGGGAACAGGCGAAGAAACTGATGATGTTAATGTTCAAACTGTTCGTGAAGATAGTATCCTCAATCCTCTTGTTGCTCTCAATGGTGAAATGGAAGGCTACGTTCCCACCGTTAAGGCAGAGAATAATGAAGCTGTTATAACCGTTAAGGGCGGCAGGAACAACAACGCTATTAAGGCAACAGGCTTCACCTCAATGAATAAGCCTACTGTTTACACTATGACAGATAACGGCTGGCAGGAATATAATCTCTCATCTGTCTGGGGATATGACGGCTACATGATAAACACAGAGAAAGACGGCACATACTCAATTTCTTTCGTTTATAATGCAGAGAATCCCGAAAAAGAATATACATTTAAAATTGTGAACTGACAAAATAAAATAAAGACCCGTATAAAGCTAAAACCCTTGCAGTTCAGACCCCCGCAAATTTATTAACTGCCCCGTGCAGTTCAGGAGGAAATTTTATGAAAAGAATTTTAGCTGTTCTTATGGTAGTTCTTCTGGCAACTTGTTGCCTTTCAGCTTGCGGCAACTCTCAACAGGTACACACTGCGGATGCAAAAACAATTAAAATCGGCGTTTTTGAGCCAATGACAGGTCATTCCAGCTTCGGCGGCAAAAAAGAAGCTCTCGGCATTGAATTTGCCAATTCAAAAATGTCCACTGTGGATATTGACGGCGATACATACAAGGTTCAGCTGGTTTATGCTGATAACTCCTCTGAAATCGAAAAAGCTCCTGCGGCGGCGCAGAAGCTTGTTGACAAAGGCGTTTCAGTTGTTATCGGCTCATATGGCTCAGGTGCGTCAATTGCGGCATCAAAGGTTTTCAGCAAGGCGCAGATTCCCGTTATCGGGGCATCCTGCACCAACCCTGCTGTTACACAGGGCAACAATAATTATTTCAGAATCTGCTATGATGACGATTTGCAGGGCTCTGCTCTTGCGTCATTTGCGGCGGAGCGTTTCAATGCCTCAAGAGTGTATTGCCTTGGCGAAAAGGACAACACATACGATCAGGGTCTTATTGATATTTTTTCCTCAAATTTTGAAGCAATGGGCGGCACTGTTGTTAAGGATTCTTTCACAAAAGATACAATTGATTTCAGCCAGTATATCAACAAAGCCAAGAGCGAGGGATGCGATATTTTCTTCTGCCCTGTTTCTGTTGATTATGCCACACAGATTATTTTTCAGATGTCAAGGCTTGATGTGAATTTACCGCTTCTCGGCTCAGACAGCCTTGATGATAATATGGTCCTTGATATGGTAAAGGGCACCCACATAAGCCTTCATATTTCGTCATTCTGCATGCCAGATTCCAATGCGAATTTTTATAGCGGAATAAAAGGCTATGTCAATTCAAATTCCAATGCAAAAACATCAAATGGCGGAAGTGATTCCATTTCATCTATCACAGCTATGGGTTATGACGCATATTATGTTGCCCTTGAGGCGCTGAAATCTGCAAAATCCCCCAGCCCCTCCGCCGTGAGAAATGCACTTTCTTCAGTTTTGTATGACGGCGCATCGGGCGCAATCGCATTTAACCGCAACGGTGATGCACTGCGTGATACAGTTTATTTCAAAACGGCAGATACCATCAGCGGAACATGGGTGCTTGAAAAACAGCAGGTTATCACAGACCAATAATTATAATAGACGAATAACAGAAAAAGGGAGTTGACTTTTCGGTCAGCTCCCTTAAATTTTTATAAAAATAAAGCTCCCTGCGGAATACAGGGAGTTTAATTTGGAGCTGGTGACGGGAATCGAACCTGCAACCTGCTCATTACGAATGAGCTGCTCTGCCATTGAGCCACACCAGCGACTGGTATATTATAATAAAATTGCCTCTTTTTTGCAATAGATTTTAATAAAAAACTTTATTTTTTATTGAGTTTACAAATAATTTAAACATTATCCATTTATTGTACTTGATTTTAGGTCAAAAATATTGTAACCTATATACAGCTCTTGAATTAAATCTAATTTTTATCGTGAAAGGCGTGTTTATATGAAAAAGAGTTTAAGCATAGTTTTGTGTGTAGTTATGATAGCTCTCACATTCTGCTCATGCAAATTTGTTAAAACAAAAGAGCCTGAGGTAAAGGATGAAACAACTACCACAACCACCACATCAGTTGCAACAACTGAAAAAACTAAAAAAGAAAAAGACAAAAAAGACGAAGATAAAACAACTGACGAAGAGTCTATCACTGTTTTTGTAACAGATAAGAACGGCGAAGTTGTTACTAAAAAGGACGGCACTCCTAAAACCGAAAAGCTCAACCTTGAAGAGCTTCAGAAGCAGTTTGAGGAAGAGATGTCAAAGCAGCAGTCCACAACCAAAAAGGCTGGCGAAAAGACCACCAAGAAAAACGGTCAGAGCACAACAAGCGCAGCAACACCTGATTTAGGTACACAGGGCACAACAGAGGATTTGCTCCCAGAAGGAACAAAAATTGAAAACACAACTCTTATGAAGAGCGTTGTTGAGCCTGTTCTTAAAAGCGGAACATACACAATCAAGGGCAACATCAAAGCAGCAGGTCAGGCAATCAGCGCAGTTATCGCTTTCAGAAACGATGCTAAGGATTACTCTGCAACAGTTTCAATGGGTCCCATTTCTGTAAGATGCTTCTCAAATAACGGCAAGTATTACATGGCGCTTCCCACAATGGGCAGATACGCAGAGATTTCTGGCGATGACATGGGCGAAATCGGCGATATTTCAGAGTCATTCAAAAAGAAAGATGCTAAATATGTAAAGACCACTAAGGTTAAAGACGGCAAAAACACATATACCTGCGAGGAATACAAAACCGAAACAGGCACAGCAAAATATTATTTCAACTCAAAGAACGAGTGGAAGCGTATGGAGCTTGTTGAAGATGGCGCAATCCTTGTATGGGAAATCACATCTTTCACAAAGTCAGCCGACAAGCTTCTCTTTGAGGTTAACAAGCTCTGGATTAAGGACAACACTCTTGCAGGAGCTTTTTAAAAGATGAATAGCAACAAAACTGTTATCGTTACAGGCGCATCTGGGGGAATAGGCAGCGCAACTGCCGCCCTCTTTGCCCGCAGCGGATACAACACAATCATAAATTATAATAAAAATAAAGAAGCCGCCCTCTCACTTTGTGAAGTCCTTTCAAAAGAGGGGGCGACTGTCCGTGTTTTCGGGGCAGATGTTTCTCAGTTTTCTGAGGCAAAGGCTCTCACAGATTTTGCCGTCAGCGAATTTGGCGATGTGGATATTCTCGTCAATAACGCAGGCATTGCACAGCAGAAGCTTTTTACAGACATCACTGATGAAGATTTTGACAGAATGATGGCTGTTAATGTTAAAAGCGTTTTCAATTGCTCAAAGGCTGTGCTGCCTTTTATGATTCACAAAAAATATGGCAGAATTATAAATGTTTCTTCAATGTGGGGCATCTGCGGTGCTTCATGTGAGGTGCATTATTCAGCCTCAAAGGCGGCGGTTGTTGGCTTAACAAAGGCTCTTGCCAAAGAGGTAGGCCCCTCTGGAATAACCGTAAACTGCGTTGCCCCTGGACTTATTGATACCCCAATGAACGGAAATCTTGACAGCGACACCATAAATGCCCTCTGTGAAGAAACGCCCGTTATGAGAATCGGCACCCCCGAAGATGTTGCAAAGGCGATTTTTTACCTTGCAGGGGAGGGTTCGTCATTCATAACAGGTCAGGTTCTTGGTGTTGATGGAGGATTTATATAAATTTCCCATATTATATCTTGATTTATTTGTATTTGTGTGTTAGAATACTGAAGTATAGTTATAACTGATCCTTTGAAGGAGGAATATCAATGGCTTCTTGTCCCAAATGCGGAGAGAAATTAAAATTAACAGATATTAAGCCCAACTGCCCTCACTGTAATACAAACCTTTTGTATTATAAAATAGAAGAGCGCCTTGAGGTGGATGCACTTAACGCTGAGCGTGAGCATGCACACACTCAGAAAAAGCTCGACAGAGCAAAGGCAGCTATGGCAGGCGGACCTTTTGCAATTGCAAGAGATGTTCTTCTCGTTCTCACAATCTGTGCGTTCCTTTTGCCCTTGGCAAAGCTTTCAGCAGCAGGCCCATTCTTTGAAGCCAGCCGCACATTCACAGCTATCGAGCTTGTAACAGAGCTTATGGAGTTTGATTTTGGTGCATTAGGTCTTATGGGCTCTAAAATTGTTGGTACTGCAACAGTTTTCTTTGCACTTTCAATTGTAACAATTGCACTTGCTCTTGTTTGTGCACTTCTTCAGTTGATTTTCAGCTTCCTTTCATGCTCACCTAAGGGATTCATCAGAAACACAATTTTTGCTGTTTTAGGTGTTGTTTTCTCAGTTGGTTCAATTGTTACATTCAGCCTGTTCATTAAGAGTATGGAAAAGGTTCTTCCTGGCTTTATGAATGGCTCAGTTGGATTTGGCATTTATGTTGTTATCGCAATGTTCCTTCTTGTTCTTGCTCTTAATATCTTCATTAAGGTTAAGGACGCTGTTAAGGTTGAATATAAGCCCTGCTACATCGGCAAAGACAATATGCTCTTTGAAGATTTTGCAGCAATCTATGGCGATAAAGAAATCACTCTTGACATGGTTGTTGAGAATGCAGATAAGTTTATGAAGACCAAAGAAGAAAAGGCAGCCGAGGCTCTTGCAGAAGCAGCAAATGTTGGTCAGTAATTAAATCTTAATAAAACAAAAAACAACGGTCATTCGTTTTTGCGAATGACCGTCATTTTTTTTAGGGACGCCGTTTATTCAATTACTATATTCTCTACACCGTGTTCAAGGATGATATTGATTAGTTCATTTCGTGAATAGTGCGCACTGTTGGCAATTTTGTCAAGATTGTTTAGAATGTCCTCTCTGATACGAACAGAAATAATCTTGTTGCCGTCTTCTCCGCGTTTCTTGATTGTAAGCGGCTGATTTTTAAAATCACTCATATAGTATCTCCCTTCTGTTCTAACATACTCCATATTGTATAAAAATTAGGGGGCGCAAATATATACTACAATTATATTACAATTAAATGTATTTATTTTTCTTTCCTGTTGACTGTTTAACGTATTTGTGTTACAATTGTATTATCAAATATATTTCTTCCTGTTCGTTTTGTTTTTCACAGGGCGGGCGTATCAATGCTCTCCTTGCGTAAACGTATCCTTTCATGGGGTACAAATTCATAACCCACCATAGGGAAAGCCGAAAGTGATCAGAACTTTCGGCTTTCTCCTTTTGTTATATTATTTTCGCTTCTCCAAAAAATATTCGTTTTATTTCACCGCTGTCGGTTTTTATTGTAAGTCTTGCGTTTTCGTCAATGTCAACAGCCTCACCCTCAAGGTAGGCTTCGTCCTGCGAAATAAGCCTCACTTTTTTGTTAAGAGTTATGCAGTTTTCTTTATAGAATTTTAAAAATTCACCGCTTTGAATTGATTGCAATTCACTTTCAAAGTTTTTAAGAATATTTTGAAGAAGTCTGTCAGAATCCTCAATGCTTTTGTTAAGGCTGCCTGCAATTTCAGAAATCTCTGCTGGAAAATTTTCTGTTGCAATATTCACCCCAACGCCGATAACCGCATATTGAAGCCTGTCTTTCAAAAAAGCTCCCTCGGTGAGAATACCGCAGATTTTTTTGCCATCATAAAAAATATCGTTGACCCATTTCACCTGCGTTTTTATGCCGAATGTGTCATAAATCCCTTTCATAACAGCAACAGCCGTCATCACTGTCAGCGTGGCAGGGTTGGATTTAACATCTTTTAAAAGTATGGAAAAATATAACCCCGTTGGCGGAGAATAAAAGCTTCTGCCCATTCGCCCTCTGCCTTTTGTCTGATGCTTTGCGGTTAGCACCGTTCCGCTTTCAAATTTCTCCCATTCCTGTTTCAGAATATCGTTGGTTGATGTTACAGTTTCTTTTTTTATAATATTAAACTTCATTGTATCTTCCAAAAATCCTGTTAATTTTTTTGAAATATTCCCTGTCAATGCCGTGGAGCGTTTCTGCCGTTGTGCGTACTCGCCAGTTAAGGTCTGGCACCCCTGGAATGTTCATTCGTGCATCGTTGCCAAATCCGCACATATCCTGAAAGGCGATTATGGCAGTGTTGGCACATGAACGCCACACGGTTTCGATTACCTTACGGCAGGCAGGTGCATAATATCCGCCCTCGCCCCAGTTGTCGCCAGTGAAGCCGCAATAATCAAGAGCATATTTTCGCTCGTCATCGTTAAGCTCATAAAGCCAGCCTAAAAGTGTGTTGTTATCGTGAGTTCCAAGGCAGGCAACAAGATTATTCTGATAATTGTGTGGCAGATGCTCGTTTTCGCTGCCGCCCTGAAAGCCAAACTGAATAACTCTGATACCGGGGAAGCATGTGTCTTCTAAAAGCTTTATAACATCCTCGCCAAAAAGACCCAAATCCTCAGCGATAATTTCGCCCTCTTTGTAAACATCTTTAACTGCATTAAAAAGCTTCATTGCAGGGCCCTGCTTCCATTTGCCGTTTTTGGCTGTTTTGCTCTCAAAAGGCACTGCCCAATATGATGCAAGACCTCTGAAATGGTCGATACGCACAATGTCATATAATTTAAGCTCATATGTGAGCCTGTTTTTCCACCAGCGGAATCCGTCTTTTTCCATTGCAACCCAGTTGTAAAGGGGATTGCCCCAAAGCTGACCGTCCTCAGAGAAATAATCGGGCGGAACACCTGCAACCTCAGTTGGCACAAATGTATCCTTGTCAATTTCAAAAAGCTCCGTGTTGCTCCACACATCTGCACTGTCCATCGAAACATAAACAGGCATATCGCCTAAAATCTTAATGCCCTTTTCCAAAGCATATTTTTTTATTCTGCTCCACTGTTTAAAGAAAAGATACTGCACAAAAATGTAATAGTTCATTTCGTTCCTGTATTTTTCTTTATCCTTTTGGCAAATGGCAAAATTCTTTTCATTTTCCTGCCATTCCCACCACGGAGCGTCATTATTTTTCTCTTTCAAAGCCTTAAAAAGTGCATAGTCCTCCACCCACGGATTTTCTTCTGCAAAATCTTTCAGCTTTTCTTTTTCATCATTTGTGCATCTGTAAAATGCGTTTCTTAAAATGTAAGATTTTGTTTTGCGTGCAAAGTCATAGTCTGCTGTGTACGGTGTGCCGTCATAAACACATGAATCAAGCTCGTCTTTTGTAATAAAGCCGTCATTATAAAGCTCCTGCGGGCAAATCATAAGTGGATTGCCTGCAAAGGCACTTTCACTTTTGTATGGACTGTTCACCTCGTCAACAGGGTGAAAGGGCAGCACCTGCCAGATGGAAAATCCCATATCGCTTAAAAGGTCAATGAATTCATCTGCCTCTTTGCCAAATGAGCCAATACCAAATCTGCTGGGCAGAGATGTTATGTGCATCAACACACCTGATTTTCTCTTATTCATAAAATCACAACCTGAAAAAATATTGTTACTATTATATTCTAACCAAAATTGAGTGTCAATAAAAGTTAATCAAAATTATATTTGCTAAGCGATAAGTTTTTTGCTTTAAAGTCTTTACTTGAAGTGCGGTTTTGTGATAATATTAAATGAATATCTACGGAGGTGTTTTATGAAATACGAAAATAACTGGGAATCATTAAACGCTCGTCCCGTTCCTGAGTGGTTTGGTGATGCAAAGTTTGGCATATTCATCCACTGGGGTATTTATTCAGTGCCCGCATACGCGCCTAAGGGAACATATGCAGAATGGTATTGGAATGCTATTGAAGAAAGAGAAGAATACAACCCCAATCAGGTGAAGTTCAGAGAATTTCATAAGAAATTTTATGGCGATAAGGTTCAGTATCCTGATTTTGTCAACGACTTTAAGGCAGAGCTTTTTGATGCTGACGAATGGGCAAAGGTTTTTGAGCGTTCAGGCGCAAAATATATAAACCTTGTTTCAAAGCATCATGACGGATATACACTTTATAAAAGTGATTATACCCCCGGCTGGAACAGCGTTGATGTTGGCCCTCACAGAGATTTCTGCCGAGAGCTTAAAGATGCCCTTGATAAAACAGATGTGCGCTTCGGTGTTTATCATTCTGTTTATGAATGGTATCATCCTCTTTATTTAAAAGACCCCGAGGAATATGCGTTAAAGCATCTTATTCCCATGCTTAAAGAAATTGTAGAAAAGTATCAGCCTGCAACTCTTTTCACAGACGGAGAGTGGGAGCATCCCAGCTCTGTATGGCACAGCACAGAGTTTTTGCAGTGGCTCTATAACGAATCATCTGTTAAAGATTTTATCGTTCCAAATGACCGCTGGGGCAGTGAAACCCGTGGCAAGTTAGGCGGCAATTTCACCAGTGAATACGGCTATGTGGATGGCGACAGCACCCATGGCGGAACAGAGGCTGAACAAACCTATGACAGACCAAATGAAGAGTGCCGTGGCATAGGCGGTTCATTCGGCTTTAACAGAATCGAAAATCCCGATGACTATCTTTCATCAAAAGAGCTTGTTCATATGCTCATTGACCTTGTAAGCAGAGGAAGCAACTTCCTGCTTAATATCGGCCCCACAGCAGACGGCAGAATCCCCGTTATTATGCAGCAGAAGCTGTTTGATATTGGCGATTGGCTGAAAGTCAACGGCGAGGGCATCTATGCTTCAAGAAAGTATAAAATAAGCTCTGATGATTCTATAAGATACACAAAGAGCAAGGACGGCAAAACAATTTACGCTTTCCTGCTTAAATTCCCCTTTGGCGAGGTTACACTCAATGATGTGGATTATGACCCCCAGTTAAAAGCTCAGCTTTTAGGCGGAGAGGCAGACATTAAAATTGAGAATGACGGCGGCAAAATGAAGCTTGTTTTCCCGCCAATTAACCCCGACAATCTTGCGTGTCAGCACGCATATTGCATTAAGCTGTTTAAATGATTTACATAAAGCGAGGACTAAAAAATGAAACTTGACAGAAACATTCTTATTCCCGATTTGGGAACAGTAGGTCCCGACAGCGGATTTAATCTGCTTTCACAGACCGAAGACGGAAGATTTGTAACAGGCAAAAACGGTGTTGTTGACATCGTTTCAACTGGTGATGAAAAGGTTGAATTCATTTCATTCGGCGATTCTTCACTTGCCTGCGTTAAATCTGCAATTGCATACCCCACATATTACCCCGTTCAGCCAGTTCACCTTGAAAGACCAGTTAAGGCTGTTCTTATGGATCTTGACGGCACAACTGTAAGAAGTGAAGAGTTCTGGATCTGGATTATTCAGATGAGCATTGCAAGCCTTCTTGGCAACCCCAAGTTTGAGCTTGAAGAGGCTGACCTTCCCTATGTTTCAGGTCACAGCGTATCTGAGCATCTTCAGTATTGCATTGATAAATATTGCCCCGGCGCATCACTTGATAAAGCAAGAGATTTCTATTTTGAGCATACTCACAGAGAGATGGAAGAGATTATGGCTGGCAGAGGCAAGGAGGGCGCATTCACTCCCACAGTTGGCGTTAAGGACTTCCTTCTTGAGCTCAAGAGCATGGGCGTTAAAATCGGTCTTGTTACATCAGGTCTTTATGAGAAAGCATGGCCCGAAATTCTTTCAGCATTCAAGACACTTGGCATGGGCGACCCCAAAGATTTCTATGATGCAATTATTTCAGCTGGCTTCCCGCTTCGTAAGGGCTCAGTTGGTACTCTCGGTGAGCTTTCACCAAAGCCACATCCATGGCTTTATTCAGAAACTTCAATTGTCGGCTTAGGCGAAGCTTTTGCAGACAGAAACCACGTTCTCGGCATTGAGGACAGCGGCGCAGGTGTTTGCTCTGTTCGTCTTGCAGGCTATACCACAATCGGTATCGCAGGCGGCAATATTGTAGATAGCGGCACAAAGGCAGTCTGCACATATTATGAGCAGAACTTCAACGATATTATGAAAATTATCAAAGGTTAACAGGAGGTTAATATGGAAAATAAAGATAAAGAGATCCAGTGTCATTTTATATCCAACACTCACTGGGATAGAGAATGGCGTTTCTCTGCAAGAAGAACACAGTACATGCTCGGTTATATGCTTGATATGCTTATGGATATTCTTGAGAAATATCCCGACTTCAAGCATTTCCACCTTGATTCACAGACAATGCCCGTTCAGGATTACCTTGAGGTTTATCCCGAAAAGAAAGAGAAATTCAAGAAGCTCGTTTCAGAGGGCAAAATTGGTATCGGTCCTTGGTTCTGCCTTCCCGATGAATTTTCAGTTGGCGGCGAGAGCCTTGTAAGAAACCTTCTTTTAGGTCATAAAATCGGCAAGGATATGGGCGGCATCAGCAAAACAGGTTATTCACCTTTCGGCTGGGGTCAGATTTCACAGCTTCCCCAGATCTATGCTGGCTTTGATATTCACTTCGCTTCTTTCTACAGAGGTGTTAACGAATACACAACTCCCAAATCAGAGTTCTATTGGGAAAGCCCTGACGGAACAAGAATCTACGGTTCTCGTCTTGGTAAGCGCCCGAGATACAACATCTGGTATGTTGTTCAGCGTCCCGTTTATTATAATCAGAAGAATGAAAATAACCGTGATATGCTTTGGAATGACAACAACGGTATTTTCAAATTCATTGATAAAGAGAACGGACTTCTTGACTATCAGTACACTCATCCTTATTATGAGTATCATAAAGAAAACATCAAAGAGCGTGGCGAGCAGGCTATAAGAGAGCAGGATAACGACTGGACAACCTCTCACCGTTTCTGGAGCGCAGGTCATGACTCATCATGCCCCGACGCAAGAGAAGCACAGATGATTGCAGACCTTAACGAGGCTCTTCCCAATGCTCATGTTTTCCACTCAACTCTTAAAGAGATGGAGCAGGGCATCATTGATGAGTTTGACGAGAACTCACCTGTTCTTAAAGGCGAAATGCGTGCTCCCTACACCAAGGGCAGCGTTAGCCCCATGATGGGCTGGATTATTTCAGCAAGAACATACATCAAGCAGGCTAACTTTGACACAGAGCGCAGACTTCAGAATTATGCTGAGCCTATGGCTGTTTTCGCTTCACTTTGCGGCGCACCTTATCCTCAGAATTTCATTGATCTTTCATATAACTATCTTCTTCAGAATCACGGTCATGACAGCATCGGTGCTTGCGGCAGAGATATTGTTTATGAAGATGTTATTTCTCGTTTCCGTCAGTCAAAAGAGCTTTCATCATGCGTATTTGAGCGTGCATTTATGGATGTTGCAGGCGACATCGACCTTAAATCATTCTCAAGAGATGACGCTGCTATCGTAATCTTCAACCCCGCACCTTTCAAGAGAAGCGAGGCTGTAAAGGTTAGCGTTGAAATCCCCGCAGAGTGGAAAGCAGACAGCTTCCAGATTACAGATAAAGACGGCAATGTTCTCAATTATCAGGTTCTTGCAACAAACAAGAATGTTGCACAGATTATTCAGAACCCCAACGATGTTGCAAATGTTCTTCACACTCAGCAGTACACAATTATGCTTGATGTTAAAGATGTTCCTGCAATGGGTTACAAGACTCTTAAAATGCAGCCTCTTTACAAGGTTCGTGCAAAGAACCCTGTTACAATGAAGAAGAATGTTCAGTCAATGGAGAATGAATATCTTATCGTTACAATCAATTCTAACGGTACATTTGATGTTTACAGCAAAGAAACAGGCAAAACATATTCTTCACTTGGTTACTTCAAGGATACAGGCGAAATCGGCAATCCTTGGGAGCATATCGTTCCTGAAAATGACGAAACATTCACAACTCTTAATGAGAATGCAAAGGTTACTCTTCTTCACGAGGGCGAGCTTGAGGTTTCTTATAAGGTTGTTATTGACTGGGCACTTCCCGAGGGTCGCTCAATGGACGAAAAGACTCGCTCCAAGCACCTTAACCCCTGCAAGATTGAGAATATCATCACTCTCAAGAAGGGCGCAAAATATGTTGAGGTTGAAACAACAGTTGACAACCAGTCAGAGGATCATTATCTTCAGGTTGGCTTCCCCACAAATATCAATGCAGAGTTTGTTCATGCACAGGGTCAGTTTGATGTTGTTAAACGCCCCGTTGCAAAGGTAGATTACTCAATTTATGATGAAATCCCCATGACAGAGCATCCTATGAACTCATTTGTTGACCTTTCAGACGGCACAGAGGGTGTTGCTCTTCTTAACACAGGTCTTAAGGCATATGAAGCAGCAGATGACGAGTGCAACACAATGTTCCTTTCACTTCTCCGCTCATTCCCCTTGAGAATCTGCGTAACATCAGATATGCAGGATTACAGCTCAATTGACAAGGGCTCACAGTGCATTGGCAAAAACACATTTCGTTATGCTTTCATGCCTCATAAGGGCGATTGGGAAGAGGGCAAAGTATGGGGCGAATCAGAAGCATTCAACCTTACTTTCTCAGCTGCACAGCTTGCTCCCACAGCTCACGGCAAGAATCCTCTTGAGCATTCATTCATCGAGCTTACAGATGACACACTCAATGTCAGCGCAGTTAAGAGAAGCGAAGATGGCGAAGGCTGGGTAATCCGTCTGTTCAATCCTTCAGACAATGCAAAGACAGCAAAAATCCGCCTCAACGGTGGCAAAGCTGCTATCAAGAATCCTCAGTCTCCTGTTGAAAGACAGCTTGCAGAGTTCGAGCTTCCCCAGTATTCTGACGAAAACTGGAGCGAGGTTAAACTTGTTTCTCTTGAAGAGAAAGATGTTGCTCCTCTCACAATGGATGCTGACGGCTTCGTTGAGTTTGAAATCACAGGCAAGAAGATTCTCACAATCCTTTTCAAATAATTGAAGTAGGGCTAAAAGCAAATAACAATAAAGGCGGTTATGGAAACATAGCCGTCTTTTTTTGCACATATTTATTTACAGCATAAAAAAGCTCCCTTGTCAGAGGGAGCAATGAAAGCAATTTGCTGAAAATTGGTAAGCTACTCAAATAATGGCACTGAGCTTTTTGTCGCCCCTTGACAGGGGAGATGTCATCGCAGATGACAGAGGGGTAGAATTTGAAGTAAAGAGATGTAGTGTGTAGGGGATGGCGTCCTCGACATCCCGTTTTAAATGTCAGCACAAATTCATCTGATATGTAGCGTTGAACGGCATAATCACACCGTAGGAGAGTAGCTTGCTGCTCCCGAATCAATCTGGCACTTTAAGACAGCGGAAATGTTACCTCCCAATCGCCCTCAATAAGCGTGTCGCAGGCGACTATCTCACCGCCAACGGTGCAATCTGCAAGCTCATTTTCATCCACATCAAAAACATATTCCTCATAGCTTCCCGTATGGCTTTTATCCCAAAAGGTTATATCTTTTCCGTAAATTTCTTCCCCGTCTTTTTTAATTAAATTCACAAAGCCGTGGTTGTCTGTTCTTAAAATATCTTCATAAAAAATCTGAATGTGAAGCTGATTTCCGTCATAGCAAATTGCCGTAAGATGAACGCCTTTTGTGATGTCAGAAATAGAATTTTTTGGCGGCAAAATTGAATTTATTTTTTCTGTTTCACCGCCACGAATATCAACTTCTTTTACGCTGATTTTTTCATCAGTTTTCTTCACATTTTTTAAATCAATTATGTTACTCAAATCGGTAATTTTTTTCTTTTGGCTGAGCATTTTTGAAACAGAAAAAGTTATTTTGTTAAGGTCAATTTTTTTGTTGTTCATCTGCTGAATGTAAATTAAAAACAGCGCAGTATTATTTTTCTCATCAAAACTTTCAAGTCGGCAGGTGCCAGAGCAATCCTTAATGCCTTTAATATCGTAGCTGTCAAAAAGGTCAATTGTGCCGTCAATTCTGTCTTTTTCAATGTCTTTCACGGCAATAAGTACCTCTGCGGTGTCATTTTTGATGTTTTCTGAAACAACTTCCATCTGAATACCGTTGCTCACACAGCTTTTTTTAACAGGCTTCAGCCTTTGCGCAAGCTCTGGCGAAACAGAATAAACAAGCTCGTATGCAGGCTTCACATCGTTATATGCCAGCACGGGCATTATGGAGCACACAATAATCATCACTGCGGCAGCAATTGCAGCGAGTCTTTTTGGCGTGATTATTCTTGCTCTTTTGCGTTCAAATTTTGCCTCTTCAATGTATCTTTCGTCAATAAAAAACAGTGGGTCTTTTGTGTCTGTTTTATTCATAAAAAGCACCTTCTTTTTCCAGTTTAATTTTAAGCTTTTTTCTTGTGCGGAAAAGTATGGATTTCACCTTGCTTTCAGAGAAACCGAATTGCTTCGCTATCTGCGATACCGAGTCAAAATACCAATATCTGCAAACGAAAATCTGTCTGTCTTTTTTAGAAAGTGAGGATAAAAATTCATTGATAATTCTGCCCGTTTCCTCCGCTTCAATGGCGGTGTGCGTTGTGTCTTTTGCGGTGATAAATTCAGAAATTTCACTGTATGCCAGCTGAACTTCACCACCGCCTCTTTTTATTGCATTGTTTTCACGCAATTTTTTAAGTGAAGCGTAGCGCACACACTTGCCTGTGTATCCGCAAAGGGAGTGCGGGCGGTTTGGCGGAATACTTTGCCACACATTAAAAAGTGCCTCATTCACACATTCCTCTGCGTCAGAATCGTTATGTAAAATGTTGTGTGCAATACTCCTGCAATATGTGCCGTATTTTTCCTGCACCGCTTTTATGGCATTTTCATCCCGCTCAAAAAGCAGACCGATTATTCTTTCGTCATCCATTTTTCCACCTCCTTCACTTATATATAACCCGAAAAATTAAGTTGGTTGCATTTAATATAAAAAATGGTTATGAGATTTTGCGTTTCTCATAACCATTTCTGTTTAAAACTGTATATTTATTAGATTTTCTTCCGTTTCATTTCCGTTTTGCCTTTTGGTTGCATTGTTGCACTTTTCGCAAATAACAAAAAACATTGCAATCATAAATCCGTATGGGATGGGGCAAAATTCACCGGGGTTTACAGTTGACATCATCGTAAGCCCGATAAATGAAATGAAAACTGAAAGGTTAAAATGCGTTGTATGCTCAAATAAAAACTTGAACCTTGCATAGAACTGATAAAGGAATGTGCCAACACCTAAAATGCCGAAGCTTCCAATTATCTGGAAAGGCGAGGAGTGATACCAGTTGACTGCCATTTTCTTTTTGATGTAGCCAACCTGCTCAATTTCAGTTCTGCCAAATCCTCTGCCAAAAACGGGGTTGGATTTAAAATCCGCAAGGGCACGCCTGATGTTGTCCTCTCTTATGCTGTCGCCCTCAAGGAATCTGTTAATCGTGGGCAGGAAAAATCTGTATGCCGTTCTTGCAAATGTGCAAACAAGAATTGCCGCCAGCGAAATAACAGCGAGGTTGTGTGCTCTGTTTTTCTTATCAGTGTAAACCAGCACAATAAGGCAAAGGGCAATTTCAATTGAGCCAAACATTGCACCGCCTCGTGAGCCTGAAAGCATAATTGCCGCATACTCAACAAGACCGAGATAAAAATATTTGTGCTTTTTTGCTTTTGTTGAAACATAAAATGCAAAGGGCATTGCAAGCATCAGAAATGTTGAAACATTGTTGCGCCACTGCATATAGATTATTCTGAATTCCTCTTTAACAATATCAAAATACATCAGATACTGGTGGAACACCATGAATGAGCAAAGAATGCCCACGGTCATCATCATGTAAGATATTCTCATTCTGAGGCTGTAATCGTTGCTTGTGTGGATACAGCTTGAAAGCAAAACATAAATTGCCACCATGCCAAATCCAAGACCGATTGTATAAAAGAGGAAAGTGCCTTGAAAAAATTCTTTAAAAGAAACCTTGCCAAGTCCGCCCAGCGTAACCGCCACGGCAACAAGGGTGTAGGGGAGGAAGAGCCGCCCCTTTTCAAGCTTGAACTCTTTTTTATAAACCACAAAGTGGAATATCATACCGATGGCAAAGGGAATTGCCAGCCACCAGAATTTGATGAATGTGCTGAACGAATTGTAGCACTTAATTGAAATAACCGAGATGAACAGAAAAGCAGGCGTTGTTGCAATAATATTGTCACACGCAATGAGGATAATTGAATCGAGAATGGCGAAAAATGCAATACCGTAAACAATTGGCATATTGTTTACCTTTTCACCAAAAAGCGTTCCGTCATTTCTCAGCACAACAATAATCATTGCAATAAAAAGCTGAATGCCAACGCACAGCTTTGACATAAAGAAACGGCGTAAAGCCATAAGAAATCTGTTGGCTTCTATTTTGTTGGATATTTCAGAGATCATAGATTCTCCTTTTCTGCATCGTGCAGACTATCAGATATTCTTAATTTTATAAACGCATACGCCGTGAGGTGGAACAGTG
This sequence comes from Clostridia bacterium, assembly GCA_024404115.1. Taxonomy (GTDB): domain Bacteria; phylum Bacillota; class Clostridia; order Oscillospirales; family Acutalibacteraceae; genus CAG-488. The sequence goes on from JAKSQM010000003.1 coordinate 155,784, forward strand.
TCTGCAAGGGCATAGTCAACCTTGATTGTTGTGTCATCCCAAAGGTTTTCTGCTTCATATTCCTCTGCATATTTAAGCTCAACAAATGTTTTCTCTGTAAGCTCTTTCATTGGCAGAGTGAAAAGACGGTGGTCGTTTGTTTTGTTAAAGAAGCAAACTGCTGCACTGCCGTCTTTAAGAGGCTTAACAAGAATGTCGCCAGCAGGTGAATGGCTGATTCTTCTGCACTGTGCGCCAAGCTCATCCTGGTCAATAGCAATAAGCTTTTTGTTGGTAACCATTTTAAGGATTTCGTTGTCCTTATCAACACTTCCGTCGGGGAGAATGAAACGGCGAATATCGTTGCCGAGAATAAGGGGAGATGCCATCATGCACCAAAGTGAGAAATGAGCCTTGTTCTCTTCATAGGTAAGGTTGCCGTTGCCAACCTCAAGCATATCGGGGTCATTCCAGCCGCCGGGACCTGCATACTTCCAAAGATTTACATTAACCTCATAAATTGCAAGGATTGAGGGCCAGATAGCCTTAATGTCGGGAGTTGTTCTCCAAAGGTTGCCTGCGCTCTTACCCCATTTCCAAGGCATATTGAATCCCCATTCGCAGATTGAGAAGCAGATAGGCTTAACAGGATTTCCAGTTTCCTCTGCATACTCTTCAGCAGCCTGCTTGAGATATTTGCCCATGTTGCGGTACTGAATAGCGGAGCTGTCCATAAGTGAACCAACGGGGTTGTAGAATTTCAGTTTGTTTTCGCCTTTTTTAAGGTCGATATAAATGTGATGCTTGCCTGTTGCGTGAATGAATTCAGAACCAGGAACATCAATAACATAATGCTTTTCAGCGTTTACATCAAGCTCAAGGTGCTTCGCAAGCTGACTTCTTCTTCTCATATAGAATGTTACAGCGTATGTGCCGTCCTCAGGAGCGTCAACTGTGAATGTAGCCGCACCAAGACCGTATGAAAGACCTGTGATGTATTCGCCTGTTTCAAGTGAGCCTGCCTTCATAACCTTAGCGTCGCCCTCAAGCTCAGCATCTCTTGCAAGATAAAGCTTCTGACCCTCAATTGAGCCGCCGCTTAAAGAGATTTTTTCAAGCATAGGTGCGATTCTGGAAGTGTAAACTCTGTGGCAGAAATCGTATTTGAAATATTCAACGCCCCATTTTGCAAAGGTGCGTGCGTCTGTAAGCTCATGACCGTAGCTTGCAGGGAGATCCTGACAGGTGAGAGTTCCGTTTGAAGAATAAATGCCAAGCTTAACGCCAAGAGCATTTACTTTGTCTGCCAAAGCTCTAATGCCAGAGGGGAATGTTACAGGGTCGGGAACCATTTCGCCCTTTTCGTTTCTGACAGCTGCCTGCCAGCAGTCATCAATATTAACATATTTATATCCTGCATCTAAAAGACCTGTTTCTTTCAAAGCCTTTGCAGTGTCATAAATAAGATCCTCGTTTATTCTGCTTGCAAATGTGTTCCAGCTTGACCAGCCCATGGGGGGAGTAAGTGCAACACCGTTGTCATAATCTGCATGACCCTCCTGATTAGGTTTAACTCTTTTTGAAAGTTTTTTTGCAGCAGAAGCGGGTGTTTCCTTATTTTTAATCATATAAGCGCCTGCTGCGGCGATTGCTGAAACGGCAGCGAATTTTTTACTCATACCAAAACCTCCGTAATTGTCTATTATTTAAGTAATTGAAAAGCCAACTACTCATTATGTGAAAATTATAACTGATTTAAAACGAATTTTCAATTGTTTATTAACATATTTGTACAAAATAACTATTGTTTTTTCTTAAAATAGTGCTATAATAAACCAATCAGTACAGAATAATTTGAAAGCTTCCGTTTTCTGCCTGAGATATTAGACAGTATCGAAAACAGGCGGTGAATGGATTTTTTATTATTATAGAAGCGGAGGGCGGATTATGGAAAACCTGCTTAACGAAATTCTTAAAGTTGACAAAGAAGCAAAGCAGAAGCTCACTGAGGCAGAGGAATACCGCCGTGAGCAGTTGGTTGCATTGCAGTCAAAAAAAGAAGAAATTGAAAAAGAAGAAATCAGGAATGCAATTGATGCACTTCTTCAAAAGGGCGAGGAGCGAAAATCAGCAGGCGAAAAACAGCTTGCAGACCTTGCAGAGAGCCACAAGGCTGCCGAGGCAGAGATGAATAAGCTCTATAAGCAAAACGGCGACCAGTGGGTCAAGAGAATTGTTGACGGAGTAATTAACGGCTGATTCTGATTTTTTATTTTATGAAAGGCGGTGAACCGTTACGGGATTTTCTTCAAACGCAATTATGGCAAAAAGCCGTGCCCTTTATGGCAAAAGACTCAAAAAGCAGGATTATGACAGCCTTGTTAACTGCAAAAATATAAACGAGCTTGTTACATACCTTAAAACACGCACAGCTTATGCAGAAACCTTTGAAACAGCCAACTCTGAAATGAGCGCATTTCAGGTGGAGGAGCTTTTAAAGGTTGACACATTAAAGGTCTTTCAGAAAATAAGCAAATATGAAATCTCAACGGGCGAGCATTTTTATAAATACTTTATAATGAAAAATGATATTTCAGAAATTCTGAAATTCCTGCATTATCTCATTGTCGGCAGAGCTGAGGAATATCTTAAAATTCTTCCGCCGTTTATAAATGAGCAGACAGATGTTGATTTAATCAGTCTTTCATCTGCTCAGAATTTTGACGACGTGCTGAAAGTGCTTAAAGGCACACCCTATGATGATGCGCTGAAGCCATTCAGGGCAACTTATAAACAGCCCGAAACATATATTGAGATGGAAACGGCTCTTAATAAAATTCTGTGGGACGCTGAATACAGCATTGTTGAAAGATACAAGGGCAAGCAGAAAAAAGAGATAACTGAGCTTCTCACATATGAAACGGATATGGAAAATATCGTCCGTATTTACCGATTAAAGCGTCTTGCCTCTGCGGATAAAGACACTATAAAAGAATATCTGAATCCTCACTTTACACATTTCACCCACAGGGATGTTGAAAAAATGCTTGAAAAAAGCACAGCCCGTGAAATGCTCCAGCAGGCGGCGGATTCATATTATAAAAAATATTTTGCAAGCACTCAGTTCCTCACTCTTGAGGATTTCACTCAGAGAATCATATATCAGAAGCTTCATAAAGAAATAAGATACAGCACCGACCCTGTTGCGGTTATGATATGCTATTTCTTTTTAAAGCAGAATGAAGTTGATAACGTAATTCACATAGCCGAGGGCATAAGGGGCAAAATCCCAGCCGAGACTATTGAATCTGTTTTAATAGGAACCGATAATTAAAGCTACTCGTAAGGAGGAATGTTTTTGGCAATCGAAAAAATGAAACTTGTCAGAATTTTCGGTAAAGTTGAAAACCTTGACAGCTTTATAACCTCTTGTTGTATAAGCGGCGATTTTCACCCCGAGAATGCTATGAACTATGTTTCAGCCCACATGGGTTATGTTCCCGTCAATGACGATAACCCATACACAGCCACCATTCAAAAAATTGAAGAGCTGGCGCAGATTTCGGGCGCAACGCTGAAAGAAGAATTCAGCGAAAAAGAAATTATAGTTGACGCTGACGAAGTTGATTATATTGACGAGCTTGTTGCAAAGCTCAGCAAGGTGCACAGCAGAAGGACTGAAATAGCCTCTACGCTGGAAAAATGTGCTGATGAAACTGAAAAGCTCAGCCATTTCACTAACCTTGAAACGCAGATAAGCGACCTGCTTTCATGCGAATTTATGCAGCTGCGTTTCGGAAGTATTCCGAATGACTGCTATCCAAAGCTCAAGGCTTATGAGGATAACGAAAATATCCTCTTCATCCCCTGTGAGCAGGATGAAAAAAGATGCTGGGGCGTTTATGCCGCTCCTGTTTCAAAGGTTGAAGAGATAGACAGAATTTTTGCCACTCTTTATTTTGAAAGAATTGACATCAACGGCGGCGAGGGAACTCCTGCCGAGGTAATCAAAACGCTTAACAGCGAAAAGGATGAGCTTCAGAAAGAGCTTTCTGTGATTGACAGTGAGGTTCAGAACCTCTGGGGTCAGCACGGCGAAAGAATTGAGAGTATTTACGCTCACTTCAAGCTGGTAAGCACAGCATATGACCTGAGAAGATACGCTATTAAGGACGCCAAAACAGGCAGCGATTTTATGATGATTGGCTGGGTGCCCGAAAGTGCATTTGACTGGTTCACAGGTCAGCTTAAAGAAATACCCGAAACAAGGTTTGAATCATATGAGCCGGAGGAGGATACACACTCTGCACCGCCCACAAAGCTTAAAAATAAAAAGCTTTTCAGACCCTTTGAGATGTTTGTTGAAATGTACGGCTTGCCAAAATACGGCAGTGTGGATATCACCCCCTTTGTTGCCGTTACATTCACACTTCTTTTCGGTATAATGTTTGCCGATTTCGGTCAGGGCTTCGTCCTTGCCGTTGGCGCATATTTACTTTATAAGTTAAAGGGAGTAAAACTTGCAAAGGTTGTTGTTCCCTGCGGAATTTCAGCAATGTTCTTCGGTCTTATAGTCGGTTCCGTATTTGGCAACGAAGAGCTGCTCAATCCGCTTTATCACGCTCTTGGCATGAAGGGCAAACCCCTTGAGGTGCTTGATTCAATCAACACCGTGCTGGTAATGACAATCGGCATAGGTATTGCACTGGTAATTATATCAATGCTTGTTAATGTGTTTGTCTGCATTAAAGAGAAGCAAATCGGAAAAGCCTTGTTTGATAATAACGGCTTGGCGGGCATCCTGCTTTATTGCGCAGGTGTAAGTGCTGGTGTCAGCTTTATGGCTCACATCACAATCATCCCTACACCCGTTTGCATCGCTATGGCAGCCGTTGCATTGCCCATTCTCTATTGCAAAGAGGTACTTATCGGTGTTGTTGATAAACACCCCAAAGAGGAGTATATGCCCGAAAGTTGGGCGGACTTCATCATGCAGAATTTCTTTGAGGTTATTGAGTATATCCTCTCATATTTCAGCAACACACTTTCTTTCCTCCGTATAGGAGCATATATGCTTGTTCACGCAAGCCTTATGATGGTTTTCTATTCATTCGCAGGCGAAGGCTTCAGCGTAAAGGGAACAATCATTATCGTACTTGGCAACATTGTTGTTATTGCACTTGAAGGTCTTCTTTCAGGAATTCAGGTTCTCCGTCTTGAGTTTTACGAGATGTTCAGCCGATTCTATGAGGGCGATGGCAAAGCCTTTGAGGGCGTTGGAATGAGAAAAAACCGTGGCTTTTTATTCAAAATAAAAAACGCATTCTCATCCAATAAACAGGAAAACACCGAAGTAATTATTTCAACTAAAAACTGAAAGAGGTATTTATTATGAAAGATTTAATGAAAAAGAAATCCTTTACAAGAATTATTGCAATCGCAATCGTAACTGTTCTTGCATTTGCACTTTCAATCACAGCATTTGCAGCAGCATCAGATGTTAAAGAAGCAGCCGTTGCAGCAACAGCACAGGCACAGGACGCTGAAGCAGCAGTTGAGGGCGAAGAAGAAGCTCCCGCAGCAAGCTCAAACGGACTTGGCCTTATCGCAGCAGCTATCGTAACAGGCGTTGCAGGTGTTGGCGGTGGTATCGCTATCGCAGCAGCAGCTCCCGCAGCTATCGCAGCCACAAGTGAAGACCCCAAAGCATTCGGTAAAGCACTTATCTTCGTTGCTCTTGGTGAGTCAATCGTTCTTTTCGGCTTCGTTGTATCAATTCTTATTCTTAATAAAGTTTAATAATATGAAGCTTTATTTGATTTGTGATAACGGAGATACGGCTGTAGGTATGCGCCTTGCAGGTGTTGAGGGTGTTGTGGTAAGTGATGAAGCATCTGCCGCAGAAGCACTTGAAGCCGCTGTTAAGGATGAAGAAATAGCCGTTGTACTTATGAATCAGTCGTTGTATTCTGCCTGCGACAGCCTTATTAAAAGCTTCCGCAAGGCACATACAACACCGCTGATTATTGAGATACCCGATAAAAATTCTCAAAGCGCAGGCAATTCACTGGCAAAATATATCCGTGAAACTGTCGGCATAAGCATATAACGAAGAATTCCGTAAAAGAAAGGGAGGAGCTTCGTGGAAACAGAAAAGAAAGCAGCCCAGTTTATGGGTGCAATAAATAAAGAAGCAGAAGCGCAGTATCAGAAAATTAAACAGGAAACTGACGAGTTTGTAGCTTCAGAACTTGAAAAAGCAAGAGAAGCGGCAAAAATCAACGCAAAAGCAGTTGCAAAGGCAGAGGTCAGCAAAATAAGTGAGCGCAGTAATACAGACACTTATAAAAACCGCACCCGCCTTATTATGGACATTGTTTCAAAGCGTAAAGAAACTGCAAACAAAGTTTTTGATAAAGCACTTGAAGAAATAAAAAATTTCACCGCAGGCAGTGATTATGCTGAATTCCTCAAAAAGAGCGTTCAGTTAATCAAAGAAGCTATCGGTGATGATGCCGTTATTTTCATCCGCCCCGAGGATGAAAAATTCAAGGATGCCCTTATGAGCATCTGCGATGGTGTGGAATTTGATAAATCCATAAAGCTGGGTGGCTGTAAAGGCGCAAGCAAGAAAAATTCAATGCGTGCAGATGATACACTTGACAGCCGATTTGAACAGCAGAAGCAGGAATTTTATTCCTATTCGGGATTGTCGGTCAACTAAGACCATAAAAACTGGAACGGTTCTCCGCTCCAAGGGGGATAATTATGCAAGAAAATGTTATTTACGGCATTAACGGCCCTGTTATCACTGTTAAAGGCAGAACAGAGCTTTCAATGTCAGAAATGGTATATGTAGGCAACGCAGGTCTTATTGGCGAGGTTATTCGTCTTGATAAGGATGCCGCCGTTATTCAGGCTTATGAAGAAACATCAGGTTTAAGACCTGGCGAGCCTGTAAAGTCAACGGGTCAGCCTATGAGTGTTACCCTCGGACCTGGAATACTCAGCAATATTTTTGACGGAATTGAAAATCCGCTTGAGCTTATTGCCGCAAGTGCAGGTTCATTTATTCCAAGGGGACTTCGTCCCTCTCCGCTTGACGAAAACAAGCTGTGGGATGTTACCGTTACCGCAAAGGTTGGCGACTTCCTTAACGCAGGCGATATTTATGCAACCTGCCCCGAAACAGCTGTTATCACTCACAAGGTTATGGTGCCGCCCGATGTTTGCGGTAAAGTAATCGAGGTTAAAAAGAGCGGTCAGTATAGAGTTAATGACACAGTTGTTGTTATAGAAAAAGAGGATGGCGAAAAGAAAGAGCTTACCCTCTGCCACAAATGGCCTATCAGAACTCCAAGACCTATTACAGAGCGCATGTCCCTTGTGAAACCTCTTATTACAGGTCAGCGAGTTATTGACACCCTTTTCCCAATGGCAAAGGGCGGTGCGGCGGCTATCCCTGGCGGATTCGGCGCAGGCAAAACAGTTACACAGCATCAGATTGCAAAATGGTGCGATGCAGATATTATTATCTATATCGGCTGTGGCGAGCGTGGCAACGAAATGACACAGGTTCTTAACGAATTTGAAGAAATCACCGACCCGCAGACAGGCGAAAACCTTACAAGCAGAACGGTGCTTATTGCCAACACATCAAATATGCCTGTTGCCGCCCGTGAGGCTTCAATTTATACAGGTGTTACAATTGCAGAGTATTACCGTGATATGGGTTATCACACCGCTATGATGGCGGATTCAACATCCCGTTGGGCAGAGGCTCTGCGTGAAATCTCTGGTCGACTTGAAGAGATGCCAGCCGATGAAGGCTTCCCTGCATATCTTCCGTCCCGTCTTTCAGAGTTTTATGAGCGGGCAGGCTATGTTAAAACACTTAATCAGAGTGAAGGCTCCGTTTCAATTATCGGTGCTGTTTCACCGCAGGGTGCAGACTTCTCCGAGCCTGTAACACAGAATACAAAACGATTCATCCGTTGCTTCTGGGCACTTGATAAGAGCCTTGCCTATGCAAGACATTACCCTGCAATCAACTGGAATGACAGCTACAGTGAATATCTCAGCGACCTTTCACAGTGGTATATTGAAAATGTTGGCGAGGATTTCGTATCCTGCCGAAACGAGCTTTGCTCAATCCTTGCAGAGGAAAAGAGCCTGCTGGAAATTGTTAAGCTTATCGGCTCAGATGTTCTTCCCGAAGACCAGAAGCTGATTATCGAAACCGCCCGTGTTATCCGTGTCGGCTTCCTTCAGCAGAATGCTCTCAGCGATATTGACACATTCGTTACAACCGATAAACAGCTTAGAATGATGAGAACAGTTCTTCTGCTTCATCATATGGCAAAGGAGCTTATTACAAAGCAGGTTCCGCTTGCAAGAATTATAGAAACAGGTCTTTTTGATAAGGTAATTCAGATTAAAAACAATGTTACAAATGAAAATGCCGCAGATATTGACCTTTATGATAATGAAATTAAATCAGTGCTTTCAGGCATCAGAGAGTAAGGGGGAGCTTAAATGATAATAGAATACAGCGGATTAAGAGAAATCAACGGCTCTCTCGTTGTTCTTGACGGTGTTAAAGGTGCTTCTTATGACGAAATGGTTGAGCTTCGCCTTGATAACGGAACTGTCAGAACAGGCAGAATCGTTCAGATTGAGGGCGAAAGAGTTGTTGTTCAGGTCTTTGAGGGCACAAAAGGTATTTCACTTGTAAATACCAACACCTCTTTCAAGGGTCATCCCATTGAATTAAGCCTTTCACCCGAAATTATGGGTCGAGTTTTTGACGGACTTGGCAGACCTGCTGACGGTTTGGGTGAGGTTTATCCCGTTGAAAAAAGAGATGTAAACTCTTCACCAATCAACCCTGTTTCAAGAGTTTACCCCAAGAACTACATCAACACAGGCATTTCTTCAATTGATGCACTGACAACTCTTATCAGAGGTCAGAAGCTGCCTATTTTCTCTGGCTCAGGTATGAAGCACAACGAGCTTGCCGTTCAGATTGTTAAGCAGGCATCTGTTGCAGACGGTGAAGATTTCGCAATCGTTTTTGCCGCCATGGGCGTTAAGAATGACGTTGCAGATTACTTCCGCCAGTCTTTTGAAAAGGCAAATGTTATGGACAGGGTTGTTATGTTCCTCAACCGTTCAAATGACCCCATTATTGAAAGAATTATTACACCCCGATGTGCTCTTACTGCGGCTGAATACCTTGCTTTTGAGCTTAATATGAATATCCTTGTTATTTTAACGGATATGACATCTTATGCCGAGGCTCTTCGTGAATTCAGCTCATCAAAGGGTGAAATCCCCGGCAGAAAGGGCTACCCCGGTTATCTTTATTCTGACCTTGCTTCAATTTATGAAAGAGCAGGTATCATCAATTCATCAAAAGGCTCTGTTACACAGATTCCCATTCTCACAATGCCCAATGATGATATTAACCATCCTATTCCCGACCTTACAGGCTACATCACAGAGGGTCAGATAGTTCTTGACAGAACTCTTGATTCTGTTGGAATTTATCCTCCCATCGGTGTTCTTGCTTCACTTTCCCGTCTTATGAAAGACGGTATCGGCGCAGGCTACACAAGAGAGGACCACGCAAAGCTCTCTGACCAGCTTTTCTCATGCTACGCTATGGTGCAGGATGCAAAATCACTTGCAGGTGTTATCGGTGAAGATGAGCTTTCTGCAAAGGATAAGCGAATCCTTGAATTTGGCAAACGCTTTGAAAGCGAATTTATTGCACAGAGCCAGTCAGAAAACAGAACGATTCTTCAGACTCTTGAGCTTGGCTGGGATTTGTTAAGAATGTTACCAAGAGAAGACCTTGACCGAATTGATGATAAAACATATCAGAAATATTATCTTAAATAAAAACGAAAGGAGTTGACGCATATGGCGCAGATATTTATTACAAAGAATAATCTGACAGCTCAAAAAAAATCTCTTGAGCTTGCAAAGCTTGGCTATGACCTTATGGACAGAAAAAGAAATATTCTCGTTCACGAAATGATGAGCCTTGCAGAGAAAGCGTCAACCATTCAGAAAGATATTGATGCCGCATATGTTCAGGCTTATGATGCACTTGAAAAGGCATTTATGACCCTGGGCGATTGCAGTGTTTTTGCAGAATGTGTTCCTGTTGATAACAGCGTTGAGCTTAAAATCAGAACAGTTATGGGCGTTGAGCTGCCGGAAATTTCAATCAGTGAAAAAACACCGAGGATTTACTACGGAATGAACGAAACCAATTCACAGCTTGATGAAGCATATATCCAGTTTGAAAAGGTTAAGGTTCTCACTGTTGAGCTGGCGCAGATTGAAAGTAGCGTTATGCGTCTTGCAGACGCTATTAAGAAAACACAGAAGCGCACCAACGCCCTGAGCAATATTATGATACCGAAATTTACGGCAACAATTAAATTTATTTCAGACGCTCTTGACGAAAAAGAAAGAGAAGATTTCTCAAGGCTGAAAGTTATAAAGCGTCAAAAACTTTAAAGACGGGCTGTTGCTTTTGGCGCAGACCAAAAACAAAGACGAAACAGTTATTAGACGGTTATGGAAACATATCCGTCTTTGTTTTTTAAGAATTTTTTCGCCTTAGCAGTATCAACATACAGCGTCAGACGAGAAAAATCCTTTCTGCATCCAAAATCGGCAGCCCTTTTGTTGGTTGCTTTTGGCGCAGAACGAAAAGAAAAAACTATTTAATGGCTATAAGATAAACCTTGTAGCCATTTTTCTTTTCTAAGAATTTTTTCGCCTTAGCAGTATCAACATACAGCGTCAGGCGAGAAAAATCCTTTCTGCATCCAAAATCGGCAGCCCTTTTTGTTGACTGCTTTTGGCGCAGACCTATATAAAAAATCTGGAGTACTTTTGCGCTCCTTCTTTATTTGCAATTTTTTAACAAATTTCCCTCCCAAATTGACAATAATAATCATTGTTGGTATAATATTTTTAATTTCAAATGAGGTGATAACAATGATAAAAGCAGTTGTTTTTGATATGGACGGCTTGCTGATTGACAGCGAGCGTGTAACATTCAGTATGTTTCAGAAAATGGCAAACGAAATGGGCAAAGAGATTACAGAGGAATTTTATTGCACACTTCTTGGTATCTGCCTTGCGGAGAGCAAACAGATTCTCAAAGAAAAATACGGCGGAGATATTTTTGACATCACAGATGTTCACAACAATATGGTAGCTTTTTATGAAGAGAACGGTGTACCTGTAAAGGTTGGTGCCCGTGAGCTTCTTGAAATGCTTAAAAAAGACGGCATCAAGTGCGCTGTTGCTTCATCATCTGACAAGGAATGGGTGCAGAAAATGATGGAATACACAGGTCTTGGCAAGTATTTTCAGTATTTTGTATGCGGTAACGAGGTTAAAAAGGCAAAGCCTGCCCCCGAAATTTTCCTTACCGCTTGCGAAAAGTTAGGTGTTGACCCTGCTGACGCTCTTGTGCTTGAGGATGCAAAAAGCGGAATTGAGGCGGCAAATAACGCTGGTATTCCCGTTATCTGCGTGCCCGATATGATTTACCCCGATGAAGCTTATGCAAAAATGACATATAAAATTATGGATTCACTGTTGCAGGTGAAATCATTCTTAGAGGAAAATAATTATGAATTATAATTGGGAAAATTCAGAAATTTTTAAAATCAATAAAGAGGATGGTCATGTTATCGCCATTCCTTATGACGATATTTCTGCGGCTGTCAAAAAAGAAGAAAGTCCCTACAAAATGACCCTCAACGGAATGTGGAAATTCCATTGGCAAAGAGGCATCAAAAAGGGACTTCCAAAAGGCTTTTATGATGACGATTTCAACACCGACAGCTGGGACGATATTGAAGTTCCATCAATCTGGCAGTTAAAGGGATACGGTGTGCCTGTTTACTATGCCAGCACATTTACCCGTGCCATTTGCAGACGAGAGAAAAAAATCCCCAAAATCGACCACGCTTTGCAGGAGGTTGGCATTTACAGGCGAGATTTCACTTTGCCCGAAAATTGGGACGGCAGAGAAATTTTCATCCACTTCGGTGCGTGCAAATCTGCCCTTGAATTATATGTAAACGGTCAGTTTGTTGGCTATTCACAGGGTTCAATGACTCCCCACGAGTTTGACCTCACTAAATTTTTGCGTAACGGCACAAACAATGTAACCGCCGTTGTTTACAGATACAGCGATGCCACTTATATCGAAAATCAGGATATGTGGAATATGTCTGGTATTTACCGTGAGGTTTACCTTTTTGCCGAGCCAAAAAGTTGTATCAGAGATTTCTTTTTCACCACCGATTTCAGTGATGATTTCACCTCTGCCACAGCCAAAATCAATATTAAACTGAGAAATTACAGCGCAGATAAATTCACAGGCATATTATATGCAAGGCTTCTTGACGGCAACAATATAATAAACCTCGGCAAAAAAGGAATTATCATAAGAGGGGATAAGGACACTGAATTTAATTTCTCCGAAACAATTCCCTCACCCCGTATGTGGTCGCCCGAAAATCCAGAGCTTTACACTCTTTTGCTGATTATCGCAAAGGGCGAAGAGGTTGTGTGCGCAAAGGCTGTTAAGGTCGGCTTCAGAAAGGTCGAGTTTGTTAAAGAACAGATTTATCTCAACGGCAAACCGCTTCTTATAAAGGGTGTCAACAGGCACGATTTTGACCCCGACACTGGCTGGTTTGTTCCCGATGAACGCTATAAGCAGGATATTCTCATAATGAAACAGCACAATATCAACGCTGTCAGAACAAGTCATTACCCCGATGACCCAAGATTTTATGATTGGTGCAACGAATACGGCTTGCTTGTTATGGACGAGTGCGATATGGAAAGCCACGGTGTAAGGCGAAAAGGCGTCCCCGGCAGTAATCCAAAATGGACAGGTGCTGTGTGCGACAAAATGGAGCGTATGGTTTTAAGAGACAGAAATCACCCCTGCATTTTTATGTGGAGCTTAGGCAACGAAGCAGGGGACGGCAGCAACTTTGTTAAGATGAAAGAGGTTGCATTGCACCTTGACACCACAAGAAAATTCCACTATGAGGGCGATTTTGATTTCACCAAGAGCGATGTTATCAGCCGAATGTACCCCACCGCCGATGTTATGACCAAAATGGGCAACAGACAGCCTGTAGAAATAAGTGCTTTTGATAATCTGGCAAACTCCCTTGCGGCAGATAACAAGCCGATAAAGGCGAGCGATTATGAGGGCAAGCCTGTTATCCTCTGCGAATATGCCCACGCTATGGAAAACAGTTTGGGCAATTTCCAGGAGTATATGGATGACTTTGAGAAGTACGATAATATGTGCGGAGGCTTCATATGGGATTTTGTTGATCAGGCAATCCGTGTTTATGATAAAGACGGCACAGAGAAATGGACCTATGGCACCGACTATGAAAAGAAAGAGCCGAGAAGCCGAAAGTTTAACCTTGTCAATCTCACCGCCATAACAGGCAGTAACCTCTATTTCAACGCAAACGGAATTATCGGTGCAGACAGAATCCCGCACCCCAGCATTTTTGAGGTTAAAAAGGTCTATGCCCCTGTTAAAATTGAATGTGTTGATGCTAAAAAAGGCATATTCAATGTTAAAAATAAAAATCTTTTCTCTGACCTTTCGGGATATGAGATTCATTGCACAATCTCTGTTGAGGGCGAAGAGATTAAAACAGCCGTTCTCAATGGCTTCAATGTTGAGCCGTTAAGCGAAAAAGAGCTGAAGGTTGGCTATGATATAAGCCTCCTGCCCGAAAAAGAGTGCATTGTAACATTCTCTGTTAAGCTTAAAAATGACCAGAAGTGGGCAAAGGCAGGCTACGAAATCACCTTTGACCAGTATGTTATTAAGTCTGCACCGCCAACTGTTGAAACAAAATCCGCAGGTCAGCTTGATGTTACTAAAAAGCACGGCAGGGTAAACATCAATTCTGGCAATTTCTCTGCCGCAATCAAAAAGGGAAGCCTTGTTTCTCTGAATTATGGCAGCGGTGAAATGCTCGTTTCTGGCACAAAGCCAAATTATTTCAGAGCGCTTACAGATAATGACATTGATGTTTTCAATTTTGCCGCACCCTTTATGCGTATAAATCCAAAGTTCCGCTACGAAAAATCAACTAAAAAGGCAAAGGGCAAAACAAAATCTGTTACTCAGAATGAGGACGGCACAGTTTCTGTAAACGCAAAATATAAAGCCGCCCATATGTCGGGGGTTAAGGTGCAGTATCTTTTCTATCCCGATGGCAAAATCAAGGTTACTCACAGCGGCAAGCCTAAATCAATTGATATGGTTCGCTTCGGTCTTACCTTTGCATTGCAGGAAAAACTGAAAAATGCCAAATGGTACGGCAGAGGCCCTCACGAAAATTATATCGACAGAAAAACAGGCGCAAAAATTGCTGTTCATCAATCATCTGTCAGAGAGCTTGAGCATCGCTATATGCGTCCGCAGGAGAATGGATGCAGAACAGACACAAGATACCTCTGCATAACAGACGATAACGGCGAGGGCATCAAGATTATTGGTGAAAATCCTTTTTCATTTAATTTGTGGAATTATACACAGGCTGCCCTCCAAAAGGCAACTCATGTTCACGAGCTTAAATATGAACCGCTCACCACTGTTAATATAGATTATTCACAGTGCGGTGTTGGCGGAGATATGCCTGGTATGGCTTGCCTGCGTGAGCCGTATATCCTCCACAAAAAGCAGAATTATTCACATACATTTTATATAGAGAAAATTTCGGAGTAAATTATGGATAAATTTTTTAATCATATCGTCCACGGCGGGGATTACAACCCCGACCAGTGGATTAAAACAAAAGAAGTATGGGACGAAGATATGCGCCTTATGAAGCTGGCACACATCAACTCCGCCACAATCAACATTTTTTCATGGGCAATGCTCGAACCGCAGGAGGGTGTCTATAACTTCCAGTGGCTTGACGAAATTATGGATAAGCTCTACGAAAACGGCATTGATGTTATTCTTGCCACTCCCTCAGGTGCAAGACCCCCTTGGATGGCACAGAAATATCCCGAAGTTCTCCGTGTGGAAGAAAACGGAATCAGAAACGAATTTGGCGTAAGGCACAATCACTGCCTTACTTCGCCGATCTACCGCCAAAAGGTAAGAGAAATTAACCGAAAGCTTGCCGAACGCTACAAAAATCACCCTGCCCTTAAAATGTGGCATATTTCAAATGAATACAGCAGTGAATGTCATTGCGAGCTTTGTCAGGAGGCTTTCAGAAGCTGGGTCAAGGATTATTACAACGGTTCACTTGACGACCTTAACGAAAGATGGTGGAATGGCTTCTGGAGCCACACCCTCACCGATTGGAGTCAGATCAGCTCACCAAAATCAAGAGGCGAAAACCATGTTTCTGCCCTCAAGCTTTGCTGGAAACGCTTTGTAACCGACAACCACATTTCTTTTTATGAAAACGAAATCGCTCCTTTGAGAGAGATTACACCCACCATCCCCATAACCACCAACTTTATGAGAATGTATTCGGGCATAAATTATCAGAAATTCGCAAAGCATGTTGACCTCATTGCGTGGGATAATTACCCGTTTTGGGATGAGGACGATACAGAAAAAATCGCAGTTGGCACAGCATTCTGCCACGATGTGAATCGCTCATTGCGTGGCGGTCAGCCATTCTTTATGATGGAAAGCACACCCTCAAATGCAAACTGGCACCCTGTGAATAAGCTCCACAAGCCAAACACACTGGGTCTTACCTCAATTCAGGCAATTGCCCACGGTGCAGACAGTGTGCAGTATTTCCAGTGGAGAAAATCCCGTGGCGGACACGAAAAATATCACGGCGCAGTTGTTGACCATTGCGGACACGAAAACACAAGGGTTTTCAAAGAGGTTGCAGACCTTGGCGAAACTCTCGAAAAGCTCAGCAGCGTGGTTGGCGAAAGGTGCGAAAGCAAGGTTGCCGTTATCTGCGATTGGGAAAATATGTGGGCAACAGAGTATTTCTGCGGATACAACAACCTTCACAGGGATTATGTTGATGAGTGCATCAAATGGTATAAGCCTTTCTGGAAGCGTGGCATCCCCGTTGATGTAATTTCAATGAATGATGATTTTAAGAAATATGACCTCGTTCTTGCTCCCTTTATGTATATGATAAATAACGATACCGAGGGCAAAATCAAGAACTTCGTTGAAAACGGCGGTCAGTTTGTTATGACCTATTTAAGTGCCGTTGCAGATACTGACGACCGTTGCTTCTTTGGTGGACTTCCCTCCAACAGCCTTAAAGATGTTTTTGGCATCTGGTGCGAAGAAACAGACTCACTTCTTGAAAATTCCAATAACAAAGCCACATTTAACGGCAAAGAATATGATGTAAATGTTGTGTGCGATATTATCCACGCAAACACCGCCAAGGTGCTTGGTACATACGAAAGTGATTTCTATAAGGGTGAGCCGTCTGTAACTGTCAATAGCTGCGGCAAGGGCAAGGCATATTATGCCGCATTCAGAAATGATGGCGATTTCACAGACGATTTCTGCAAAATGCTCATTGATGATATGGGCGTTTCAAGTGATGCAGATTTCGCTATCCCCAACGGCGTTGCAGCTAAAAAGAGAGGGGACTATACATTTATAATGAACTTCTCTGACGAAGAACGCACCGTTGACCTCGCAGGCGAATACGAAAATATCCTCACAGGCGAAAAATCAGCAGATAAAATCCACCTCCCCGTTCGTGGCTATGCGGTGGTTAAAAAATAAATACCATTCTCCTACGTTTTAATTTGTGCAATTTATTCCGTTATTGTGCATATCATTCCGTTTTTATTGACTATCAGCTTTTTAAGATGTATATTAGTTTACGGGAGGTGCCAATATGAGAATAAAGTTAAAACTGAATCCCGACAGGGTGGAAGCCACACGCAATGAACTTACAGCGTTGGGGATTGAAATCAGCGAAACCGCAGATTTGATTCTGACAGAAGAAAATTATAACGAAGGCAAGCTTCTCTGCCGTAAAGATGATGACCGTTTTCTTGTATCAATCGAAGATATTATTTATATTGAAACACTGGGCAAGGATGTTTTTGTTTACACAGAAAACGACAGGTATTCCACGGCTGTGCGCCTGTATGTATTGGAAAGAACCCTCCCTGCTGAAAAGTTTATACGAATCAGCAATTCTGTGATTATAAACCGAAATGCCATAAAAAAGATTCGACCTGCATTAAGTCAGAAGTTTTATCTGACACTTAAAAATGATGCTGTTGTTGATGTTACCCGTTCATACTATATCCGTTTCAAGGATTATTATGGCATATGAGGAGGTAAAGAAATGTTCAATATTTCAAGAATTATTTTTCTGATTGCGATTGTTGCGGTGCTTGTGGTGGCTGTGTATTACATTTTCTATTCCCGCCGTATCAATGCAAAAATTGCAAAGGGAGAAATTGAGGGAAGACGCTTAATTGATATTCCCAGTGTGGTTTGTTCGGTGATTATCGTTGCTTTGATAGCTTACGGTGTGATTGTTACCGCTGCTTTAATGACAAAAGAAAAGCAGCCTGTTACAGAAAATCGAAATAGTTTTTCTGTCATTGATTTGTCAGACTATACTTATAGTGCCTATAATGGCAATCTTGTTGATAAAGACGCTTCGTATGCCAAAAGCTATTCAAAAGAAAGCAATGATGGCTATGAGAAAAGCGTTTCACAGGATGGAGATTTTACTTTCACCGTATTCACCCGAACAGGTGTTCACGATAATTATCACCCCGATTTCTTCTGCTTTATAGATTACACTGGCAAAAAGTCCTCAGAGCTTTCCATGTATGAGTCATACGGATTTTCAAATTCTCCTACAAAAGACAGCGGCGGTGAAGTGGGCTCAGGCGGCGGCTATATTAAAGATAGCTCTCTTGTAATAGGGAATATAAATGATGACGATTCCTTTAAGATTACTTTGTCGCTTCTTGACGGCAAGGGAGAAGAAGAGTATTTTGAAGCCGACAGCAAAGCTTATAAAGAAGATAAGGGCAATTTCCCATCCGCAGCGGATTATGCTTTATCAAAAAGCAGTGTTGTAATTACTGTGAAATGAATTGAAACACATATTCTATTTGTGTATATAAAAATCAAGGCATTGATAAATCAGAAATTGTCAATATAAAGCCTCCCTTGGGGGAGGTGGCAAAATCTTTGATTTTGACGGTGGGGGTAACCCCCTCAGTCTGCTCCGCAGACAGCTCCCCGAAGGGGCGCCTTTGTTTCTGCAAATCTTAATTATCAAAACAAAACACCTGCTGAAAGAGTGCGTTTCTTTCAGCAGGTGTTATTTTATATATAATGTTTATCTTTTCAGCAGAACGTCATTTTCGTATGCTTTGATTTCATCATACCAGCTTTCGTCAGCTGTGATGTTCTGACGGGCGCAGAACTCTGCCCAAACATCAGCATAAGGATAGAATTTATACTCTTCGCTCAGTGCAAGAACCTTTGTGAAGTCAGCCTCATCCTGTGCCTTTTTAAGCTCCTCATAGGGGATAAGCATTGCGCAGAGAAGAGCTTTTCTCAGGTTTCTTGAACCGATTACCCAAGCGGCAATTCTGTTGATTGAAGCATCAAAATAGTCAAGCGCAATAAACACCTTGTCAAGTGCATCACAGCGGATAATCTCTTTTGCAATTTCCTTTGTTTCGTCATCAAAAATTACAACATGGTCGCTGTCCCAACGAACAGGGCGGGTAACATGAAGTGCAATCTTCTCATTAAAAAGAAGCAAAGAGGGGATTTTATCTGAAACGACCTCTGTGGGGTGGTAATGACCGTTATCCATAAGGGGAGTGATGCCCTTGTAATCTGAATATGAAAGGCAGAATTCAGCAGAACCAACAGTGTATGACTCAAGACCGATGCCGAAAACCTTTGACTCGAGTGTAACATAAACCTTGCTCTTGTCATAAGGCTCTGCAAGAATCTCGTCAAGTGATTTCTTAAATCTTGCTCTTGGTGCAAGGCGGTCAGCAGGAATATCCTTGTATCCGTCGGGAATCCAGAAGTTGATAACGCAGGGGATGCCTGTTTCTGTTGCAAAATATTCAGCAATCTTTATGCAGGCTTTGCCGTGGCGAACCCAGAATGCACGAACCTCTTCGTCGGGTGAAGAAAGTGTAAGGTTATCCTTAACCATTGCGTGTGAAAAGAATGTGGGGTTAAAGTCAATGCCCATTCCACGCTCTTTTGCAAAGTCAACCCATTTTTTGAAGTGCTTTGGCTCAAGAGCATCTCTGTCTGCAAATTCGCCATCCTCAAAAATAGCGTAGCTTGCGTGAAGATTCAGCTTGTTTTTGCCCGGCATAAAAGAAAATGCCTTGTCAAGGTCAGCCATAAGCTCTGCGGGGCTTGTTGCCTTGCCTGGGTAGTTGCCGGTTGTCTGGATTCCGCCAGAAAGTGCCTCACGGCTGTCAAATCCTGTAACATCATCGCCCTGCCAGCAGTGAAGTGAAACAGTAACATCACTGAGCTTTTTTATAACTTCTTCTGTGTCAATGCCGATTTTGGCATACATATCTTTTGCGTATTCGTAACGGTTGCTCATAATATAAACTCCTTTTAATTAAAAATGCCCCGTTTGACAGGGGCATTTTGTTATTTTGTTTTGATTTGATTAAAGAACAGTAACGTTTGAAGCAAGCTTCTCTGAATCAACCTTGATTGAGTCGCCCTTGAGGAACTTATCCTTCTGAGCGTCAACAGCTGACTTAACTTTTTCATCTGTTGAGGGGAATACATCAAACACGCCGTCTTTAATGCCCCATGTGTATTTAGCAAGGTCTGCAAAGCTTTCGTTAACAGTGTTAAGAACAATCTTTGTGTAAAGGTAATCAAAGTTGTATGCTGTGCCTGTAACAAATTCGTTGCCGTCTTTGCCAATCTTGTTAACTGTCATAGCAGATGCCATTGATTCGGGAACAGTGAAGAATTTTTCGCCTGTTTCTTCATCCTTAACATAGTTTGTTGAATATACAACATCACAGCCCTTTTCAGTTGCCTTGTCGATACCAGCCTTAACATCCTCTGTTGATGTAAGGAAAATCTTAGCGTCAGATTTAACGCTCTTTGCACCCTCAGCGAATGCGTTGATGTCAGCGTTGAATACTGTGCCGTATGTCATATCTGCAACATAAGCGATTTTGCCTGATTCTGTTGAAAGACCAGCTGCGATACCTGCAAGATATTCAGCCTCATACTTGCCTATATTAAGGATAGCAAGGTTATCTTTAACAGAGCCCTCTTTTGCAACATCGCCGGGGCAAACAAAGAAGATGTTGCTGTTTTCTGCAGCGTACTTTGCAAACTCGTTTGCATATGAGGGGTCAACGCCAACGATAAGGCGGCAGCCTCTTGCAATAAGGTCTGCAATTGCAGTTTCCATTTTCTTGGCATCGCCTGCGGTAACATCTTTTTCAATTGTTACCTGACCGTCGCCAGCGCCTGCAAGCTTGTAGGCTGATTTGAACTGTTCGTACTGAAGAGCTGAATATGCGTCTTCGTCAACATCACCTGTTGCAATAAAGCCGATATTGATTGTGCCTATATCAAGCATTGCTTCAGCCTCTTCGTTGCTACAGGCTGCGAAGCAGAGTATCATGGCAATCACAAGAAATATAGCGGTTAATTTTTTTGCAAGATTCATAAATCTTACCTCCTGAAGGAAGATATAGGTTAAGTCCGTGGACTACCTTTAAATTATAGTTGAAATCTTTGTGAAAATCAAGCATTTTTATCATATTTTATATATTTTAGCAAAAGTTTAGAAAATAAACACGGTGTTATGTATATATATAATAAATGTATAAGAAAAATCGGTCAAGCAATATGCCTTTACACCTCTTTTTAAATGTGAAGTAAAACTGCTTTACAATACACAAAATTATTATGTGTACAAAAACAGGGGCGTTTTATGTGTAAACTGCACAAATCTTGTTTTTGGGGTATATTTCTTTGCATTTTTTTATTGACAAAAGCCCTGCGGTAGAGTATATTTAAAATAACCATAGTAATGGTGTAATTGGACTCGTGCGCCCTGATGTGTCTACTGGAGCGCTGAGCCGTTTCACCATCCTGAAAATCAGGGGATTTTGGTAGATGCTCTGCCTCATGGCGGTAGTGCTGAACGGTGCGATTTACATACTTATCAATAAGCGCATTATTGATGTGTTAATTGCCTCGCCCGCAAGGTACCTTAGCCTGTTGAGCAGACTTCATCGTAATCACGCTGCGATGTAAAATTTTGCGTGAATCGTATGGTATTTTTAATACCAAATATTTATGGAGGTGTATCCAATAATATGAGACAGTTCAAAAAATTGTTAAGCGTCATTTTGGCGGTTATCATGGTATTCTCATCTGTTTCAGTTCTTGCAAGTGCATACGGTACTGCATGGAAAGATTCTGGTATCAAAACAAGCCAGTACAACACCATCGACGTACCTACTCTTACAACAGAGCAGTATGCAACAGCAGCACTTGATGAAGTTGACCGTATGCTCGATGTTGAACAGATTATGTTAACAAAAGACGATATCTTCGTTGGTGACCTTGATGTTACATCAGTTAACGCAGCTCTCGACAGTGTTAATACCATCCTCAATGGTTCTCTCTGGACTCAGTTTAAGAACATGCTTGGTGATTTACAGAACCTTAATATCAGTGCTCTTACAGTCCGCAGATCCAACGGCGGCAGTGATGTTGCAGTTATCAACTCACTCCTCAAATTCCTCTATGACAACAAAGGTCTTCTTTCAGGTTTCGTAAAGGGCGAAATTGACCTCGGTTCAATCGTTGCTCAGTTCGTTGACCTCAGCGACTTTGAAGTTCCTGGCCTTCTTAAAGGAATGCTTTATGAAGCAGCATACAACACAGATGCTCCTGATAAAGTAACACAGACAGTAGACACAATGGCACAGGATCTTATCGATGCGCTTGTAGTAACAGGCTATAACGGAGATGAGCCGCTTCTTCCCGAACTTGCTGGTCATACCAACATTTCAAACGGCTCAATGCTTACATTCATTGATGACGCACTCAAGATTCTCTACAATGACCTTCTTGTTCCCCGTGCAAATCGTTTATGGATTGATGACATCAATGAGCTCCTCGCTGACTATTCTGATGAGATTTCAAAGTATCAGACATACTTCAATCTTACAGACGACGGCAAGGTAAACTTCCAGTTCCAGCCTTACAACTTCGATAACAGCAAGCTTGTTCTTGAGCAGCTCAATGACGTTCTTGCTTCAATCATCAACCTTGCTCTTTCTCCCAACCTTGACTTCAAGTGGGAAAAAGGCGACAACTCAATGATCGTTAAGAACATCATCACTATCGGCAGAGAAGTTCTTTCTGCAACAGGTCGTGATTTCTTCGCATCATATGTTGAGATTTATGACAAAGCTAAGCTCGACACAATGACAGACATGCAGGTTGTAGCTTATGTTGCTCGTACAATCCTCAACTCTTCAATCGAAGGCGTTTGGATCCCCAACACAGCTGATAACCTTGTTAAAGTTGGTTCTTACCTTGTTAAGGATCTCATGGCAACTCAGCTTCCCGAGAGAGATTATTCAAGCGAAACAGCATACCCTGTAGATGATATAAACACTGTTTATACTATCCTTTCAGATTTCGGTATCAAAGCTCTTAACGAGAACCCCGGCCTTAACCTTGAATATGGTATTGGCATTGACGCTCTTGCAAAAGCAGGCGCAAACTGGGTAATCAATAAGTACGGCGGACTTCTTTCAGGTATCAACCTCAGCACAGCTGATTCTGGTTGGGCTAACCTTGATAAGATCATCTTCAGAATTATCGATAAGAGCTGGTTTGATGCATCAGCTTTCGGCGGTAATGTAACAACCGAAAAGCTCGTTAAAGATGTTCTCGTTAAAAACATCCTTGACCTCAAATTTGAGAATCTTATTGATCTCCTTTGCAATAAGAGCTCTTCTTCAGAATTTGTTGCTTCTTCACCCAAGCAGCTTATTCTCAACATCGTTACAAGAGTTCTCAACACTGTATTCCCTGGCCTTCTTAAGACTGGTATGACTACACTTGAAGAAATCATCACAGCTCAGAACCTTGGCAACACAGTTGACGCTCTCTTCTCAGATCTTTACAACAGCAGAGCAACACTCGTTCCCGCTGTTCTTCCTCTTGTTTGTGATATCCTTGACCTCACAACAGAAGAAACATTCAAGAAGCCCACATTCTCAGTTGACAAGTTCTACTATCGTTCAGGTGCTATCAACGAGAGCTTCACAATCACAAACGGTTCTTATGGTATCAACACTGGTTACACAGATCCTGTAACTGGTCAGTTCCATCAGGACTCACTCTTCAAGATTAAGCTTGAAGATGTTACAATGGATGTTTACAGAACAGGTACTACAACTAAGATGACTGGCTTCACAGTTAAAATGCCTGAAAACCGTGTTATAAACGGCGGCGAAAAGGTTAAGGTTAACTTCAGCGGTTCAGTTAATGCTATTCTTGATGTTATCTTCACAATCAAGTATAATGTAATCAAAGAGGACGGTCAGAATCTTACAAGTGCTCCTCTTACAGCTCGTATTTATACTTGCTTCTCAGGCACAAACTCAGATGATGCTATTGAATGGACATCAACATCAGGTGCTGTTCAGGGTGCTGGTGGTCTTAAGAACCTCTTCATCACAAGCCCCAAGGGTCTTGATGACCTTGAATTTAAGGTAAGAAATAAGACTGGTGCTGATAATACTCTTACAGCAACATTCACAAGTGCGACAAATGATGCAAGAAATATTTCTTTCGTTATTGCAAATCCCGAGACAAAGACAGTTCTTAAAGACGGTACTGCAATTCTTAAGCCCCTTGCTCTTGACGGATACGAGGGAACAGAGGCTCAGGATTTAGAGGCATTCACCGCTAACGGATATAAACAGTATCAGTTAAAGACTGCTCCTACAATAGGTTCAGCTAAAGCAACAGCTATTACAAGCTACATCAACCTTTATAAGGACTATGGTCTTATCGACCTCTTTACAAAGGAAGTTAATGCTCAGCGTCAGGCATCTGACTATGATGCAACAGCTTACAACGCATATCTTACAGCTATGCAGCAGGCAGCATCTGTTGTTTTAACAAAGAAGACTGCTGCAACATACTGCGCAGCTACAGGTGTTGCAAAGAACTTCAAGGGATACGCAGAAGCTCTTGAAACAGCAGTTGAAAACCTTGAAGCAACAGCAGTTGGCGGCGTTACAGCTCTTAGAGATCGCCTTACAGAAATCGATCCTTCAAACAAGGGTAAGGATTTCATGACAGATAGCGATTACTCATTCTTCAGCTCAGATAACTACCTTATGTACACATGGTCAAACTTCCGTGATAAGTACAAGGCAGCTGACAGATTTGCTTCTGAGTACGAAGAGGGCGGCAAATATTACGAACTCGGTGAGAAGCCCGAAGCTCTTGATGTTATCTACAAGACTTGGGAACTTAACAACTACTATGCAAGACTTCGTCCCGTTGACGATAGCAAGGTTAACCTCGCTCGTGCAATCAACGAAGCTAATGCAAGAAACTACGATAGCTCAAAATACACAGAAGAGAGCTTCGATAGATATGAAAACGCAATCGCTTTCGCTAACAGCGTAAACAGCGATGCAAGTGCAGTTCAGCACAAGATTAACCTCTCTTACATCGAGCTCATCGAAGCTCAGAAGAGACTTATCGCAGCAGAAGCAGAAGAGGAAGACGAGCTCGTTCTCGTTGCAGCAGAGGTTAGCCCTGTTAACCCCGACTGCGCTCCTCAGATCGTTACAAATTCTGCTGGTGAAAAGCTCCTCCTTGGTGTAGCTCCTGAAGATTACGAAATCGACATCGCTGAGTACTTTGCAGCAGAAGCTGGCGATATGAGCAAAGTTGAGTTTGTTTACGAAGAATTCGGAACAGGCAAAACAATTCAGGTTGTTGATAAGGCAACTGGCGATGTAATCGACGAATATGTAATTGCAATCAAAGGCGATATCAATGGCGATGGCGAAATTTCAGCATCAGATATGATGGCACTTTCACGTTCACTTTCCGGTCTTTCAGCATTCAGTGATGAAGGCGATTCAGCATTTGATTTTGCTGCAGATATTAACGGTGACGGTGAAGTTTCAGCATCAGATATGATGGCACTTTCACGTTCACTTTCTGGTTTGTCAGATTATGACTTCGCAAAGTTAGACTTCTGATTTACTGTTAAGTAAGCGTTAATTTCAGAAATATGCTCAGGGGGAGCAATCTCCCTGAGTGTATATAATAATTAAAGGAGGAATTCAAAGATGAAAACAGCAAAAAGAATTTTAGCAATCTCTCTTTCTATCATTCTTGCAATCGCTGTGTTTGCATTCCCCGCCAGCGCAGTGGAAGGTACTATGACATTTAGCCTCACAACTGATCAAAACACATATGCTCCTGGCGATACTGTTACAGTTAGTGTTTCTGTAAGCTCAACTTACAAAGCAACATGTATGCGTATCCCGATCCTTTTCAGCAGTGATGTTTTTGAAGTTGTTGAGGGTAGTGGTGTAAGACTTACCGCTTATGGTTCATGCCTTGAATCAAAAGGCGCACTCGACTATAATACAGACACTTCAGACACTCCCATCGACCTTATGAATGTAACAGACTATTATGATTCCGGATCATATGGTATCATTGCTATTCAGTGGGTTGCAAATATCACAGCAGCTGGTATTGGCAGTTTCTATAGTGCTGATTCAGTTAAGTGCTTCAGCTTCCAGCTCAAGGTTAAATCAGGCGCAAGTGGCGAAGGCACTATTCTTATTCCCGCAGCCGAAGAGCTCAAACCCGCATTTGCTTTCTATAATCAGACAGTTTTAGATCCCGCAGATGCAACAACAATCTGCCGTGTTAACGCAACCTTCAATGTTGACGAATGGTCAGTTTCAATTGCTGGTGGCGAAGAGGACGGCATCACAACTTTCCCCGATTCAGATGTCATTATTGATTATGACGAACATATCATCAAGAACTGGGAAGATGGTATGGACAAAGCAATGATTGAAACAAACGTTATGCCTACAGGTAATGCAACTCTTCAGTTCGTTCCTTCTGAAAAGAGCGGTGAATATGGCACTGGCTCATCTGTTAAAGTATGGGTTGGAACAGACTTAATTGATGAGTATGTAAATCTCCTTTACGGTGATGTTAACGGAGATGGTGTTATATCCGCTTCCGATATGATGGCATTGTCTCGTTTTGTATCAGGTCTTGCAGATATTGAAGAAGAGATATTTATACTTGCAGGTGATGTTAACGCCTCATGCGAAATAACTGTATCTGATGTAATGAATATTTCTCGTTACATTTCCGGACTTACTGACATCAGTCAGGCTATTTAATGCATTTTTAAAAGGCGTATGCTTTTTAAAATAATAAAACTTTAGGAGGAAATCAACTTGAAAACAGCTAAAAAAATTCTGAGTGTTGTTCTTGCTGTTATTCTTGTTCTTGGCACAGTTGTAGTTGCAGCTAATGCTGCTGTTCCTGCTTCCGCAAAGATCGTATCAAGCTTCAAAATCGAAGTTTTAGATCCAAGCGAAGGTTGCGAGAATATTGCAACTGAGGTTAAGAACGGTGGTCGTGAATTCGGCGCAAGTGGTTCTGCAACAACTACACTTCAGAAGGCAGACATCGCAGCATATAAAGAGCTCGAAGAGCACAATTATGCTGACACAACAAAGCCTGTTGAGGTAAAAGCAGGTCAGGTTGTTTGGTTAACTGTTAACATCAAACACAATGACTTTTACCTTGGCGGTATCGAAACAACAGTGTTCTATTCAGTAGGTAAAGATGCTGATAACACTACCCTGTTCTCTGGTACATTAAGTGGTGCAGCTCAGACCGTAAACTGTGATAGTGAATGGAATGAGTGGGGCTTCACCAATACTGTAACATATTGGTCAAAGATTATTGCTACAAAGAGAACTTCATTCACAAAGTTACTTGCTGATCCTTCAGCATACCATTGCGTATCAGTTACTTCACTTCACTCTGCATATGATGAAGTTGAAGGTATACTTGTTCCTGATGCAGATATCGATTTAGTTACATTCCCTCTTTTCGTATCTCCTGATGCAAAAGTAGGCGACACAGTAACATTGGATTATTATCTTGGTAAAAAGCCTGACTATGCTCAGTTTGCAGATGGCGATGTTACAGGTGATATCGAATCTATGCCTCTTTCACAGATGTCAACAGTACCAGTTACTCTTGTAGTTGTTGACGACGTAGCAGAACTCGACTACACAGAACTCGATGCTCAGATCGCAGCATTCGATGCTCTCAAAGAGGCTGATTACACAGCTGATACATGGGCAGAAGCTAAAGAGTACTACGATGCAGCAGTAGCAGCTAAGACAGATGCTGAAACACAGGACGAAGTTGACGAAGCAGCAGGTAATCTTGCAGATGCTATCGAAAATCTTGAAAAAGCTCCCGTACTTTCATTCGACGCTCTTGAGAAAGCACTTGAAGATGCAGCTAAGGTTGATAAGGATACATTAACAACATCTTCAGCAGCAGATCTTGATGCAGCAGTTGCAGCAGCAGAAGCAGCTAAGTCAGCTACTACTCAGGAAGAAATCAACAAGGCAACAGCAGATCTTTGCGATGTTCTTGATAACCTTTCAACAAAGGCAGACCTCACAGCACTTAACAATGCTCTTGCAGAGGCAGCTGAAGTAGATAAGGATAAGTACACAGCTGATACAGTTAAGGCTCTTGAGGATGCAGTAGCAGCTGGTCAGGCAATCGTTGCTAATGCTGATGAAACATCAGACACAGCAGCAGTTGCAAAGGCAACTAACGATATTAACACAGCTATCAGTGGTCTTAAACTTAAGGGCGCTGATTACACAGCAGTTGATACAGCAGAATCAACAATCGCTGGTCTTAAAGAAGCAGACTACACAGCAGCTTCATGGGCAAAGCTCAAGGAAGCTGAGAAGGCAGTAGTTCGTGGTTATGACATCGAGAAGCAGGCAGCAGTTGACGCTATGGCAACAGCTCTTAACAATGCTATCGATGGTCTTAAGAAAGTAGCTGATACATCAGCTCTTGAAGAAGCTATCGCAGCAGCAGCAGATGCTGATAAGACAGCTTATGCAGCAGACGTTTGGGAAGCAATCCAGAACGACGTTGCACTTGCTAACACATATGTTGGCGCTGGTCTTGCAGCAGACGATGTTCAGAATGACATTGATGCTCTTACAGCAAAGATCAATAGCGAACTCGCTAATACAATGGGCGCAGCAGACTACTCAAAGGTAGATGCAGCTCTTGAAAAGATCCCCGCAGACCTTTCAGGTTACACAGACGCTTCTGTAGCAGCTCTTAACAATGCTGTTAACGCAGTTGCTCGTGGACTTATGGAAGACAAACAGGCAAGCGTTGATAAGATGGCAGCTGACATTGAAGCAGCTATCAACAACCTTGAAGTTAAGAAGGCTGACTACACAGCTCTTAACGCAGCTATCGCAAATGCTGACGCAAAAGTTGGCGACGAAGCTCTCTACACAGCTGAAACATATTCAGCATATAAGACAGCTTATGATGCAGCTAAGGCTGTTCCCGCTGGTCAGGATTACACAGCACAGGATTCTATCGATGCAGCAGCAAAGGCTCTTAACGATGCAGTTGACGGTCTTGCATATGCAGGTGCTGATTGGACAGCTCTTGACGCAGCAGTAGAGAAAGTTAACGGTGTTGACAGATCTCTCTACACTGACGATTCACTTGCTAAGATGGATGCAGCAGCAGCAACAGCACTTGAGATGTATAACGCAAAGAGCGATTATGACATCAATTCTCAGTCAGTTATCGATGCAGCAGCAGAAAAAGCTGACGGTTCACTTAAACTCCTTGTTCTCAAGGATGCTGACTATGCAAAGGTAGATGCAGCTAAGGAAGAAGCAGCAGCTATCACAAGATCACATTACACAAGCGATTCTCTTGCAGCTCTTGATGCAGCTCTTGCAGCAGTTCCCAAGAATGCAAAGATCGACAAGCAGGCTGATGTTGACGCAGCAGCAGATGCTATCTCAGAAGCAGTTAAGGCTCTTGTTCTTAAAGATGCTGACTATTCATCAGTTGACAGCCAGATCACACGTGCTGGCAAGCTCAGCGCTAAGGATTATACTAAGGATTCATGGGCAGCTCTTGAAGCAGCTATCGACGCAGTAGTTCGTGGCTACAAAGCTGACAAGCAGGCTGATGTTGATAACATGGCTATCGCAATTGAAAAGGCTATCAACGCTCTTGTTAAGGTATCAGGCGCTGACTATTCAGAGATCCTTGCTCTTAACGAGCAGTATCAGCAGCTCAACCCCAACCTTTACACAGATGAGACATATGATGCATACGAAGCAGCTATCAACGCTGTTGACTATTCACTTTCAAGCAACGACCAGGATAAGGTTGACGCTATGGCTAAGGCTATTAAGGATGCATATGCAGCTCTTGAACTCAAGGATGCTGACTACACAGCAGTTAACACAGCTAAAGACAACTTCGCAGCAATGGATACAGCTAACTACACAGATGATTCTGTAAAGGCAGTTGAAGATGCAATTGCAGCAGTTGTTGAAGGCAAGAAGATCGACGAGCAGACCGCAGTTGACGATATGGCTAAGGCTATCAACGATGCTATTGACGCTCTTGAACTCAAGGATGCTGATTACACAGCAGTTAACGAAGCTATCGCTAAGTTCGACGCTCTTGATAAGTCAATCTACACTGGCGCTTCAGTAAGAAACGTTGAGAAGGCTATCGCAGCAGTTGTTGAAGGCAAGAAGATTGACGAGCAGGCTGACGTTGACGCAATGGCACAGGCTATTAACGATGCTATTGCAGCTCTTAAGGAGCCCGCAGGCGTTGTTACTAACGTAGTAGTTGCTGAATCACCCACAAATACTAAGGATCTTACAATCACAGTTGAAAACAGAGCTTTCAAAGTTCAGCTTATCGACGAAAACGGTAACACTGTAACTAAGAGCAGAGTTGATCATCCTGAGTACATCACAAGCTATGATAAGGACGGCAATGTAGTTGACTACATGTCAAGAGATATCGCTTATGAGGAATGGAACTTCACTGCAACACTTAAGCCCGGTAAATACACTGTAATTTCAAGAGATTCTCAGGATGGTTGGGAAACAAAGGATCTCGGTTATGAAGTAGTAATCGAGAACTCAGTTAAGTATATTGACGTTGTTTCTCTTACTCCTTCAGCTGGCACAGCTAAGGTTTCAACAGAGCTTCCTCTTACAGTTGTAACTGGTAAGGATATTACAAAGATCCAGATCCTTGTTGACGACGCAACAGAAGGTGCAAAGACATTCTATGCATCATCAAGCGGCACAATCGAGGGCGACCAGTGCACATACAACATCTATGTTAAACTTTACAGCAAGGGTGATCATACTCTTAAAGTTAAGTATAGAACAGCAGAGGGTTGGGAAGTTTGCGATGACGTTACAGCTACAGTAACAGCAGTTAAATAATTTCCAAGATTTTTTCGAGGGTCGTGGGTAAAACCACGGCTCTCTTTTTTTAGTTATCACTTGCTTTAAGTTGATGTTTGTGATAAAATAAAGCTGATATATTTTGAAAGGATGACGGCATTGAAGCTATTTAAAAGAATAATTGCTTTGGCAATGTGTGCGGTGTTGGTTTGTGCAGTTTCAGGGGTTTATGCTCAGCCGTTGTTTAATGCTTCCGTATCCTTGAATTCAGATGTAACATATCTCTCTTATAACGAGGATTTTGATGTTACCCTCAGTTTAAAGACAGGGAAGAATTATTTTGCGGGACCTTTCTCTGCTCAGGTTTTCTATACAAATTCGTTGTTAAAGGTTACCTCCGCAGAGCTTAACAAAACAGGGAAACTTTATTCCTGTGCAAAAACCTATAGCGATGCTGTTCTGTCAAAATCTATGACAGATACCGCAAAGCAGAAATTTTATCCAATTAGCTGGAGCGATTCCAATAAATCGAAGAACGATTTTTGCAATATTGTAATGGTGCCGAATGTTACTGACCGCACCACTTCTTACGATAATCTTGATGAAAATATTGCCGTTCTTCATCTGTCATCTGGCTCTGCCACAGGCAGCGGAACAGTTTTTGTTTCGGCAGACAGCGTAAAATCCAGTGTGAATGTTGGCGGTGAAACTTACCTTTCAGCGTTGACCGATAACGGCAAAATCTCATCTGTAAGATACGATTATGGCTCAGATGTTGCTCTTGATACCTCAAATGCAAAGCTCAGTTTTGTTGTAACCGACCTTGGCGATGTAGATAACAGCAAGACGGTTAATTCAATTGATGCGCTGATGATTTTGCAGCATGTAACCGAAATAAAAGTGCAGACAGGCGATGCACTGAAGCGTTGCGATGTCAATGGTGATGGCACAGGCAATTCCGCCGATGCACTTGCCGTTTTGCAGATTGCAACAGGACTTTTACATTTAAACGATATTTATAAAAAGTGATGGATTGTATATGAATAACTTTGTTTTAAGAAACACACCAAAAATTGCAGATGCCTTTGAGTTCAGAACTTGTGCGGACGATAACGGCTGCGACACTTATTCTGTTTTTGGCGAAAACAAAAAGGTAGTTATCTGCGGCAACAACAAGGTTGCAATGGCAATGGGATATTACCGCTACCTGCACGATTACTGCAATGTTTTGCTCACAGACGGCAATTTCGATATTTCTTATATCAAATATGCCCCCATTCCAGAGAAACAAGTGTCTTTCACCGTCAAGCAAAAAATCAGAATGGCAATGACCAACGAGCGTTTTGCCGCTGAGGCTGACGGCTGGGGCTTTGACAGATGGGAAAAAGAAATTGACTTTATGGCAATGCAGGGCGTCAACACTCCTCTTGCATTGGTGGGCAGTGATGGCGTGCTTTTTAAAATGCTCACAGATATGCGCATTAAAGAAGAAACTGTTTCTGCATTCATCAGCGGCTCATCTTATTGGTATAAACAGCTGACAGGCAATCTTTTCGGTTATCTCCCCATAAATCATGCAGATTATTTCAACAAAAAAATTGCCGTTGGCAAAATGATAACAGAGCGTGAAAAAGAGCTTGATATGAGCCCCGTTCATCAGGGATTGCTTTTGACAGTGCCATTCTCTTTCAGAAGGCATTACCCCAAAACCGACCTCATTAAGCTGCCTGCATGGAATGCTTTCCCCCCTGCTATGACAATTTCGTCAGATGATTTTGGCTACCTGCGTATTTTTAATAAAACCTTCCTTGAAACTCAGCGTGAGCTTTTAGGCGAGGTACATAACTATATTTTTGACCCGCTCACCGATGTTGATTACAAAGGCTACCTTACTTTTATTGAAGAAATCGGCGATGACTTCCTTGAAATTCTTGAGGAGGTTGACAGCGAGGGCAAATGGTTTGTAAGGTCAAAATCAATCCCCACCGTTAAAGAAAAAATGGCAAACACCATTATCATTGATGAGGATGGCACAGATTATGAAAGCCGTGATGGATTCGCTGGCAATGACTTCGTGCTTGGTTTAAGGGGCAACCTTTACGGCAGAACTGTCCTTTGCGGTGATATGGAAACCATGAGCGAAAATCCGTACATTGCCTGCAAAGAAAAATACGAAAACGCAGTTGGTACAGGACTTTTCTTTGACAGCGACAGTGAAAATCCATATTTCTATGCCCTTTCTGCAAAGGTGCTTACTTTAAGCGAAAAGGTGAATCTTGACGATTTCCTCACTGATTTTTCAAAATGCAGATATGGCACAGATGCTTTTGCCGATGATCTCAAAAAACTCGTGGAGCTTTGCTATTGCAAGGGCAGTGCACTCAATCAGGCATCCGCTCTTTGCGCCCGCCCCTGCACACAGATTAAGCACACCGCTCCCTTTGATACTTTCCAGCGTCCTTATGATAACAAGGATTTGCTTGCATTTGTTAAAAATTCACTGGCAAGCGACACTAAAAAGAACGATAACTACCGCAAGGATATGTCGTCTGTGCTTCGTCAGGTAATGAGCAACGCTCTTTTCCCGCTTTATGAGCAGGCAACAAAGTGCTTCTTCAATCAGATGATTGCAGAGTTTGAGCAGACATCCAACGCATTCCTTGAAATTTGCGAGGATATTGACCGTTTACTTCGCACTGTTCCCGAAAACAATCTTTATTATCACCTTGATGCCGCCCGTCAGCTTGGCGATACAAAGGAACTTCGTCAGAATCTTGAAATCAATTTCCTTATGTATCACACAATGTTCGGACCTATCAAGAACTCAAAGATTTATGACACCTCATGGAGAGAGTGGGGCGGAATGGTTGGTCATTTCTACACTAACCGCTGGTATAAATATTTTAGAATGATGGCGGCATATTTCAGCAAGCCTAAAAAATTCAAGGATATTTCAAAGCACTGGTACTATGAGCGCAACGCTTATAACGGCGAGCTTCTGGGCAAGCGACTTGAGTTCTTTGAAACTGAGTGGATAAGGGACTATGTTCCAAGACCCGCAGGCATTGGCGAAGAGGACACAATTGCCGTAATGAACGATATAATTTCAAAATACGAAAGTATCATAAACGAATTTTAATTAAAAAAGATGATTATGAGATAGCGTTTTGCTTTCATAATCATCTTTTCTTTTTATGTGTTTTCTCTGCTGATTGGCTTTCTTATAAGCAGGCTTATAAGCGATTTTCGGTTAAACGGCTTCACAGGGTAAAGGTAACTTTTGCCCATGGAGGTGTTGGTGAATGCAATCAGCGCAATAACAACCGCAACGCCTGCAACGAATCCCCATAAGCCAAAAATGCCAGTGAGAATCAGTATAAACACCCTCGAAAGCTTAAAGGCATAGCCTAATTCAAGGCTGGGCTGTGCAAAGTTTGCAATTGCAACGAATGCCATAAACAGCACCGCCTCTGCTGAAAATAACCCTGCCGAAACTGCCAGCTCGCTTAAAACCAACGCACCGATTATGCTTAGGGAATTGCTCAAAGAATTTGGTGTGTTTAACGATGCTAACTTCAAGGCATCTATTACAAGTTCAATTATAAGAAGCTGAAAAAGTAACGGCAGTGCAGACGGTTCTTTCACATTAAAAAGGCTGAACCACGCTGGTGCAATTTCGGGATTGCTTTCAAAAAGATACCACACAGGTGTCAGAAACATTGCAAGGGCAAATATTATTGCACGGATGCACCGCAAAAATGTGCCCACAACTGGCGCAAAATAAAAATCGTTTGTGTCCTGCAAAAATGCCATAAACCCTGTTGGGATAATCATTGCCGACGGTGAATTGTCTGTGAAAATAATTATATCGCCCTCATAAACGCAGGCGGCGGCAGTGTCGGGTCTTTCCGTGTATCGCACTTTTGGGAACGGATTAAACCACTGCTTTTTTATAAGACATTCCGCAAGGCTTTCCTGCCCCATAGCAAGGGATTTCACATCAATGCTGTCTAACTTTTTTTGCAGATTTTTAAGAAGCTTTTTGTCAACCTTATCTTGCAAATAGCAAAGCACAACATCTGTGTGCGAACGCTCGCCAACCTGATGAATCTCCATAGTGAGATTTCTGTCCCTTATTCTTCGGCGAATGAGGGAGGTGTTAAAAATCATCGTTTCCACAAATCCCTCGTGAGAGCCACGAAGCACCTTGTCATTGTCTGGCTCTTCAATGCCACGGGATGGATAAGTTCGTGCGTCAACAAGCATACCGCCCTTGAAGCCCTCCACCACAAGACCGATTGCACCCGAATACACAAAGGTGGAAAAGGGAATAACATTCTCGTGAACATCCACCTCAATGTATGGCAAAAATTTGTTGGCAAATTCTCTCGTTTCAGTTACAGAGTCCACATCCTTGTCGGTCAGCTTCATAATAAATTCAAGCACCTTTTCAAGGATTTCATCCTTAGCATAACCGTCAATGAAATAAAGCTTTGCCGAGCGTGAAGCTATTTTGATTTCTCTTGCAACCACATCAAAATTTTCACTTGTTCTGAAAAAATCATCAAGCTGTTTAACTCTTTTTGTATAATCAATTTCAAAAGGAATAGTTTCAGGCATATCAATCTCTCACAATACAATATTCTGAATTTATTATTCTCTCTGAAAATGAAATTATACTTATCTGTATTCGTTATAAAGGTTGACTATTGCGTTCCATGTAAGCGGACCAACCTGCCCGTTTTGCGGAAGCCCAGAAAGACGCTGAACTGCCGTAACTGCGGCGGCTGTCTGCGCTCCGTAAATGCCGTCAACCGTAACACTCGGCACAGCAGAGTTGTTTCTTGCAATTACCCTCAAAAATGTTTGAATCTGAGTTACAACATTGCCCGTTGCACCTGTTGTGATGAAATACCCAGGGTAAAGCAGGGAAGCATAGCTTTTGTATTCATTTGGCAGTGCGTTCAAAACGCC
Source organism: Clostridia bacterium (assembly GCA_024404115.1). Lineage (GTDB taxonomy): Bacteria > Bacillota > Clostridia > Oscillospirales > Acutalibacteraceae > CAG-488. The sequence goes on from JAKSQM010000003.1 coordinate 191,367, forward strand.
GTTATAGGCATTTTGAAGCTGATTCCATGTGCCTCTTCCCACAATGCCGTCTGCCTGCAAGCCATAAAGACGCTGGAAGTTGACAACCGCATTGTATGTTTCATTGCCAAAAATGCCGTCAACCGTAATCTGCGAAAGTCGGGGATTGAAAAATCCGAGAAAATTGAGATAATACTGAATAATTCGCACCTCGTTGCCTCTGTCCCCACGGCGGAGCGAAGTGGAATACTGACGCTGACTTTCTGTGATGGTGATGCCCTCTGAATAAAGCTCAGAAAGACGCTTAACGCTGTTGTAAATATACTTGATTCTGTACCACGTGTTCCTGCCAACAATGCCGTCGGGCGTTAGGTTAAAAATTCGCTGAAACTCTTTAACCGCCGCCACTGTTCTGCTTTCAAAAATGCCGTTGGTGGGGCTGATTCTCGGTATGGCAGGGTAGTTTGAAGCGATTCTGTTAAGCTGTCGCTGAATAGTTCTCACATCTTCGCCTGCGGAGCCTAACCTTAAAGCCGTGCCTGGGTATGATGCAATATCTCCACGGACAGGTGCGTTGAACACAATGTTGATGTCATTGCCGTAGTATCTCTGCAAAATCTGATACGGTGTCAGACCTCTGTTGGCAAGGGTAACAGTGCCCCACTGCGAAAGACCGGGGCAGGTAACTGTTGTGCCGTTGCAATACTGTGTGAAATACGGCTGAATCTGCCCCTGCTTCACAACATAATCATTAAAAAGCTCATCAACGAGCTTGCTGATGTTGCTGAAAACCTCGTTGTTTGGCTTGTATGACTGGTCGTATGCGGTGGAGCTTGTAATGTCAAAATCATAGCCTTGAGAGCGGTAATGCTCGGTGTAAATTCTGTTAAGGGCAAATGTTGTCTGTGCGTAAATATTGGCTCTCAGCGCATTCTCTGGCCACGTGGGGTAAATCTCGCTTGATGCCACATTCTTGATGTAATCGGGGAACGGTATGCGTACATTCCTTGCGTTGGATTGCGGTGTGCCAAGATGCACGGTAATGTATTCTGGTATAACAGGTGTCGCCATTTACATAACCCCTTTCAGACGCTCAAAGGAGTTACCCTCGTCCGTTTCCACATATTTCGGCTCGTTGCCAACGCTCACAAGCGGAATCAGCTCCACGCCTTGAATAGACTTTATGCCAGCAAAAACAGGCACATCGGTGTATCTTGCATCAACAAAATCGGGATGCTCAACATATGTTGTGTATGAGGCATAGGGCAGGGCAGGGGAATCAGAGGGCGACTGGGAATTTTCCCTTGCAGGGGCAGGCAGAATAATATCGTCAACAATGCCGTTGATGTCGGTCAGTCCGTCAAAAAATTCTCTGGTGCCGTTCAGAAGCTCAAGCACCACAACCACCCTTGCGCTGGGCACAGGGAATGCGTGGTCGGCGGCAAAAACCTGCACTTTAAGCGAGCCGTTCTGCGGATTATTCCTTAAAAATTCCTCATAGTTTCTGAATTTTGGCACTGCCATATTGCCCACACTGTTTTCTCTTGAAGCCTGAGAATAATCCACCTCTGCTTTTTCAGCCTTTTCTGTTTCAGTGTCGGCTGTGTCGGTCAGCATTTCGTGGGTGTCCGCTTCCTCTTTCGGCTGCGTGTTCACAGGCAAAATCTGCTCTTTCTCAACGGGCATTACCTTGCATTCGGTGCAGATTTCTTCCTGATTGCTTTTTTGCTCTGATACCGCAGGCTTAGAGCAGTTGTTTTTTGAAAATTCCATCAGCTCACGGCGGTATCGTTCAATTAAATTATCAAAATCATCCATAAAAAAACCTCCTTCGCTTTATAATATGCGAAGAAGGCTTTTTGTTTACCTGTGATTTTATGATTGTTTCTTTTCATTCTCATCGCTGCGGTATGAATAATCATATCCGCCATAGCCGTAGCCATAACCGCCGTAGCCGCCATATGAGCCGTATGAGCCATAACCGTATGAGCCGCCTGAATAGCGTTTTGATGCAACAGAAGCCTTGTTATAAACACAGCCGATAACATATGCACCGTTAGCGTCAATATCGTTAATTGCCATTCTGATTCTGCCTGCTGGTGCTCTGTCCTCACTGATAACAAGAATAGATGCGTCAGCCAGTGAAGAAATAACAGATGCGTCTGTAACTACGCTTGCAGGGGCAGTGTCGATAATAATAAAGTCAAATTCATTTCTTAAAGCCTTAACAATATCTGCCATTCTCTTTGTTGAAAGAAGCTCAGATGGGTTTTCTGTGGGCTGAGAATCTGCAATAACAAAGATGTTATATTTTTCGATATATTTAATAATAGATTCAAGTGGAGCTTTTTGAGCGATTGCATCTGCAAGACCCTTGCTTGAATGTTCAAGACCAAGCGCTTTGCAAACAGCAGGTCTTCTGAGGTCAGAGTCAATAAGAAGAACTGACTTGCCGTTCTGTGCAAGAGCAACTGCAAGGTTAGTTGAAATAGTTGTTTTACCTTCGCTTTCGCAGGCGCTTGTAACCATATAAACCTTGTTGCCCTCTTTGGCGGCGTTGCTTTCAACCTTTGTTCTGATAGCCTTAAACGTTTCAATAAACGAGAAGCCGATTTTCTTATTTGTAATCAGCATATTTTTCGCTTTCAGATCAATCTTGTTGATTGAGCCGAGAATGTTTATGCCAACCTTTCTTGAAACATCCTCAACGCTTCTTACTGTATCTGTAACGATATAATAGATAAGAATAATAATAAGACCTGCAATTGCGCCAAGTGCAACGCCGATAACTGCGTCAACAAATACTGTTGATGTGTTGTCTGGCTTTGTTGCAAGAACAGGGAAGTCGCACACATTAAGTGTTGCGTTAGAATAAATCTTTGTAACGATTCCCTCATAGTTTTCAACAAGAGCCTTTGCAATTGCGTATGACTGCTCTGCCTTGCCTGTGCTGATAATAACCTCAATAACATTGGAGCCTGTAACAAGGTTAACCTTCATAGCCGCCTTAACTGTTTCATAGGTAACAGGGCGTGTGCATTTATCAACAATTGTGTTGATAACAGAGCGGCTCTGAAGAATATATCTGTAAGTGGAGGCAACATTGATTGATGCGTTAATATCTGAGTTGTCGATTTTTTCTGTGTCAGCTGTAACAGTGTTAACAACAAAAGAAACCTTTGATGAATAAACATCCTCTTCTCTTATCATTGAAACAGTAGTTGAAATGATACCGCATACAAGAGCAAGCACAAGTATTATCCAAATCTTTTTTGCAACAACACGCAAGAAAGCAAAAATGTTGATTTCAATGCCGTTGTTTGTCCTTTCCTGTTTTTCGTAAGCCATTTTTATACCTCCGTTATATTCTGCAAATGTTTTTATAAATGTTCATAACTTCGTAAACCCAACTGCCTAAAGAGAAGTTTTGCATAACATACTCTCTTGATTCAATTCCCATCGCCGCAGTTTCGTTTTTATCTTCATTAACTATTTCGTTAATAGCTTCATAAAGCGAAGCGTAATCACCGCTGTTTATTTTTATCGACCACGGTATGTTCAATTCATTTATGCCGGGTTCGTCGCAATAAATAATCGGTATGCCAAGGTAAGCACATTCAATCATGGTGTAGGGGCATCCTTGCTGCCTGTTTGCCGAAACAAAAACATCTGCCGCATTGAAATATGTTGCAATGTCATTCCTTGACGGCAAAAACTTAACCCATGGGGGAGTCGATTCACAAATCTCTTTCACACGGTTTCTGATTTCGTTTTTATTCTCTCCAACTGCAAGGAACAGCCTGAATTTACGCTCCTTATCGTATTCATAAAGGGAGCGGACAACAAAATCAACGCCCTTTTTATCAAAGTCATCACCGAACATAAAAATAATTTTCTGGTCGGGGGCTGACATATAATCTTCTTTTTTAAACCTGCGGTCAACAAAATCAAGCCTTGAAAAATCAACTGCATTTTTTAATTCAACAGTGTTTCTGCCTGTGATTGCAAGGGTGTTTTTGATTGAATCAGTAACGGCAATGTAAAGCGTTGCGTTTGTAAAAAATGCCGCCAGCCTGTCATAAAAAGCGCTTCTCTTTTTAGGCTCAGTGTGAACGTGAACAATGTAGTCCACCTTTTTGTTTCGCCACAATGCAAATGATACAGGTATGTGAATTTTATAATTTGCAAAGTGCGAATGAATTATGCCTATTTTGTGCTTCTTCACAATTTTTTTAATAAGTCTGATGTTTTTTAAAATTGAAAATACTGTGGGCTTAAAATAATAAACTGTCTTGCCGTCAGTTTCAATCTGCCTTGCCCATTCAGTGCTTTGGCTTTCCTGCGGCAAAAGATAAACAGCCTGATAGCCATCAAGCTTCAGCTCCTCAGCCAGAGCGTTTATAGAGCGTATGAAATTTCCTTCGTAAGGACTGGTGTAATTAAGAATAAACAATACATTTTTCATATCATTCACCACCATCAGATTTATCTGAATAATAATATTTTTTCTGGTCGCTGAATTTATCGGTAAAGGTGCAGGCAAATATAAGCGCAATAATAAACTGATTACTCAGGTTATACATTGAAACAACGCCCCATTCAAGGAACAGCTGCGCAAGGAACATTACAATTGCCAGTGTCTGAATTTCGCTCAGCTTCTTTTTAAAGAAGTTGCCTGTAAGCTTTAAACCGATATAAGCATAGAACCAGTAATAAACAACAAATCCAACAACGCCTAAGTCTGCAAGAATTTCCCAATAATTGTTGTGGGCGTAAATGTATCCGCCGCCAACCTCATGATAAAGCAGGTTGGCAAAGTTTGCAAATCCCTGACCCAGAATGGGACTTCTTGCAAATAGTTCGTGAGCATAAAGAATATAAAAATCTCGTTTATAAAGGCTTCCGTCGCCGCCTGTTCCGTCATTTATAAAGTTGAAAAGGCTTTCAAGTCGGTTGCCGAGAACCTCATAAAGTGATTCATTAGTCATAACAATCAGGTATGCGCTGATAACAACAATTGCGGCAATGGCAAGATGAAGAAAATGATTTCTTCTGTTAAATGAAAAGAACATAATGAAAAGTATGCCGAAAACAGACATAAGCGCCGCTTTTCGTGAACTTGAAAGAACACAGCCTGCAAGCATAATAATCATTGGCAGATACCACCATCGCTTGCCCTTAACATATCCTTTATAAAACGCAATTATTGCACCGAAAAGAAGAATGTAGCCGAATGTGTTTGTGTTGCCGCCGCCAATTGCTCTGCCGAAATATCCTGCCATCCAGTCCTCAACAGGAGTGCCGATAAACTCAATAAGTGCAATCGTAAATGCCGCCGCCGCATAAACCTCAACAAGCCTTTCTGCGTCTGCCACACTTGTGGTGTATTGCGTTACGCCAAAGCAGATAACAACAATCAACAGCATAAATCTGATATATCTCAGCGCAGATGTCAGCGGAGCGTATGCCCACAGGGACGATAGCTCAGCGAATGCAATAAAAAGCAGGTACCACGCTGTGTGAGCAATGTTGTTGAATCTGAATCCGATAACCCTCTTAAAGCCGACCAGAGCCGTGCCCACAAGGAAAAATCCTACACCAAAATAATGAAGGGAGGTTCTTTCAAGAAAGTAAAAGATAGTTCCGAAATATATGCAGATGTCAAACAGAAGCTGATAAAAATTTCTGTCATTTTTCTTATCAAATTGTATCTTTAAAATACCGTTTCTGAATGAAACCACATGCTCCCTCCTTTTCTTAAATATAAATATATGTTGCCCGTTTTATCTGATAAGCTGAAGTCCTTCTTTCAGCGTGTCAACAGGTGAAATGTTAAATGCCTTAAAAAGATTGATAACAGCCTTTGCTTTCATACCGCTTCTGAGATACGAAACCGCAAGCACCGAGAAATGTCTGAAATCCATATAGCGAACCTCTTTTTTAGTCAGTGCAGGCTTCTGTGAAGATTTAATTTTAAAAATCTTCTCTTCACTGTCAATCTTATTTTTGCCAACAGAGATTCTGCCCTCATTGTGAAGATAAACTTTTATGTATGAGCAGGGGATATAGCCGAATTTAATTTCGGGGTGATTTGTTGCGTACTGCAAAGCGTCCCACATCAGCATAAATTCCTGACCCATAGGAACTTCTCTGTATCCGCCGAATTTATGAAGAAATTCACGCTTAATCATAAATGTGGGTGTAGCTGTCAGCGAATGAAGCACGTGAAGCCTTAAAAGATTTTCTGCTGACCAGTCGTCAACAAATCTGCGTGTTCTGTGCTCAACCAGCTTGCCCTCGCCATTATAAATGTGAAGGTCAGAGAAGCAGAAGTCCAGTTCGTGCATCATCACAAATTTAAGCTCAGCCTCAATTTTGGGAGGTTCAAATTCATCATCGTCATCAAGGAATGCAACATATTCACCGTCGCAGGCGCTTATGCCAACATTGCGTGAAATTCCGCCGCCGCAGTTTTTCTCATTCTGAATATAAAGAACACGAGGGTCATTTTTGTATTTTGCCATAACCTCTTCGGTTTTCTTCCTGCTTTCGGGAAGCTCTGCGTTATCGTCAATAACAACAACCTGAATGTTTTTATAAGTCTGGTTGAGTATTGAGTCAACGGCTCTTTCAAGAAAATGGGGTCGCTTATAGGTGGGGGTTATGACGCTTACCTTCGGATTCACTATATACCAAACCTCTCCAAATTAAAATAATCACTTTATTATACATTTTTTTGTACTGTTTGTCTATATAAAATGTAAAAAAAAGTATAGCTCTTTTTTCTTATGTTTAATATTAGTTGAGAAATATAAAACTGATAGTGCTAAAAAAAGTAAAAATATCATATTATCCTCTTTACATCAGTTGCTTTTTAGGTTAAAATAACTATGTATATTTGTGTTTGGAGGTAATTAAATTGTATAAAAGAATATTACTCAAATTAAGCGGTGAGGTTCTTGCAGGCGCAAACGGTCATGGCATTGACTTTGATATGGTAACAAATGTTTGCTCTTATGTTAAAAAAGTTGCCGATATGGGCGTTCAGGTTGGACTTGTTGTTGGCGGCGGTAACTTCTGGAGAGGCAGAAGCAGCGGCTCAATGAATCGTACCCGTGCAGATAATATGGGTATGCTTGCAACTGTTATGAATTCACTTGCTCTTTGCGAAGCTCTTGAGCAGCTTGGCGTTAAGGCAAGGGTTATGTCAGCTGTTGGTATGCAGCCAATCGCAGAGCAGTATGTTGCAAGAGATGCAGTGGCTCACCTTAACGATGGCGAAGTTGTAATCTTCGGCTGCGGCACAGGTTGTCCTTTCTTCTCAACAGATACAACAGCAGCATTAAGAGCCGCTGAAATCGAAGCAGACGTTATTTTCAAGGCAACAAATGTTGACGGTGTTTATGATAAAGACCCCAACAAGTTTGATGACGCTGTTAAGTATGATGAGCTCACACATTCAGAGGTTCTTGCAAAGGGACTTAAAGTAATGGACAGCACAGCAGCATCACTTTGCCGTGATAATGGCATTTCAATTCTTGTATTCAACCTTGAAGACCCCGAAAATATCGTAAGGGCAGTCAAGGGTGAAAATATAGGCACAATAGTTAAAGAATAATTTATTAAAAAGGAGAATTTACTTATGAAAGAAGTTTATAATTATACCAAAGAAAAGATGGAAAAAACAGTAGCTCATCTCAAGAGCGATTATGCCTCAATCCGTGCTGGCAGAGCATCAGCAGCAGTTCTTGACAAAATCACAGTTGATTATTACGGTACACCCACACCCATCAATCAGCTTGCATCAGTATCAGTTGCAGAGGCAAGAATCCTCACAATCCAGCCTTGGGATAAGTCAGTTCTTCACGGCATTGAAAAGGCAATTCAGGCATCAGACCTCGGCATCAATCCTCAGAATGACGGTGTAGTTGTCCGCCTTACATTCCCCAAACTTACAGAGGACAGCCGTAAAACAATCGTTAAAGATGTAAACAAAATGGCAGAGGATGCAAAAGTAGCAGTTCGTGCAATCCGCCGTGATGCAATGGATAAGCTCAAAAAGATGCAGAAAGCATCAGAAATCACCGAAGACGATCTCAAGAACGGTGAAGAAAAAGTTCAGAAAATCACCGATGATTTCGTAAAAGAAGTAGATAAAGTAGCCAAGGCTAAGGAAGCCGAAGTAATGGAAATTTGACTTTAAACCGTCGTCAAATTCCGCAATACTGCGTTAGACTTTCTTGAAGTATATTCATACATCTGCGAAAGTCCGTCTTGTCTTGCGAAATTTTACTCTGTTTAAAATTCAAATTTATTCAAGGTTGTTAATCTTTTTGTTATCTTCTGCGTTATCACTCCTTGAAGTATCTGCATACATCTGCGGAGCAACGCCTTGAATATAAGCAAAAATATTTAGCAAAGGCGAGCGTGGTTTTTGGATTGTTTCCTGCGTTGATACCGTTTGAAGTATTTTTATACATCTGCACGGTATCGCCTTGTAAATGAGCAAAAATCTGATGCGATGGCTGGCTTTGTGTATGATTTATACTGCGTTAGACTTTCTTGAAGTATATTCATACATCTGCAAAAGTCCGTCTTGTCTTGCAAATGCTTCCCTTGGGGGAAGTGGCAAAATCTTTGATTTTGACGATAGGGGCAGCTTAAAGTAATAAGTAATAGTGAATAGTGAAAAAGTGAAAAGTCAATCGTAGGGGAGGGGCTTGCTCCTCCCGAATGAATTGATATTGTCATTGCGAGGTTGCGAGCATAAATATTAGCACATATTCGCCTGATTAAACTGGCTCCCTTGTGTAAAGGGAGCTGGCAGCGAAGCTGACTGAGGGATTGTTTTCTGAATGTCAGCACAAAGAAAAATTCGTGCGAAGTTTTGTCGGCATTGTCATTGCGAACCTTTGAAAAAGGTGTGGCAATCCACTTTACACTATGCACATTCCCCATTTCACGGGGTTTATCCCCGTGTACTATAAAGACTAATAAATTAACTGAATCAGGGGGGCGTAGCTCCCCTGTAAATGCATAAGGAGATTGCTATGGAACGAAAACTTCCCGAACATATCGGCATAATTATGGACGGCAACGGCCGCTGGGCAAAACAGCGTGGTCTTAACCGTTGGGACGGACACAAGGAGGGCGCAAATGTATTCAGAAAAATTTGCTCCTATGCTTGCGACATCGGTATCAAAAGCATAACCTTTTATGCTTTTTCAACAGAGAACTGGCGCCGTCCTCCCGAAGAGGTTGCCGCCATTATGGATCTTTTCAGAGATTACCTTGGTGAAGCTGAGGACAGAGAAAACGAAAACATCAAAAAGGGCATGCAGATGCACTTTATCGGCAGGCGTGATGATATGCCCGATGACATTGTAAGCCTTATGGAAACTGCCGAAGAAAATTCAAAGGATGCCAACAGAATCAAAGTAAACATTGCCATAAACTATGGCGGCAGACTTGAGATTGTGGAGGCTGTCAGAAAGCTGGCTCAAAAGGTAAAGGACGGCGAAATGAATCCCGAAGACATCACCGAGGATTCTATTTCAGATAATGTTTACACAGCAGGTCAGTCTGACCCCGATTTAATCATCCGCCCCAGTGGCGAATTAAGACTTTCCAACTTCCTGTTGTGGCAGTCAGCATATTCAGAGTTATGGTTCTCTGATATTCTCTGGCCCGATTTCACAACAGACGATTTAGACAAAGCAATAGACGATTACAACAACCGCAACAGACGATTTGGCGGAGTATGATTTTATGGAAAAGATAATTACTATTTTAGGCTCAACAGGCTCTATCGGCAAGCAGGCACTTGAGGTTGTGGATATGCAGGGCTATAAGGTTCTTGCGCTTACAGCCAACGGCAGCGTTGATATTCTTGAAGAGCAGATAAGAAAATATAAACCCAAGTATGCCGCACTTGCAGATGAGAAAAAAGCGGCAGAGCTTGCCGTGAAAGTGGCAGATACAGAAACAAAAATTCTCTCTGGCAGGGAGGGTGTGTGCTTCTGCGCCGCCTTAAAGGCAGATTATGTTCTCAACAGCATCGTTGGTATGGCAGGTCTTGAACCGACCCTCAATGCAATCGAAAGCGGCAACGAAATTGCCCTTGCAAACAAAGAAACTCTTGTGGCAGGCGGTTCACTTGTAACAGGCAAAGCAAAAGAAAAAGGTGTCAGCCTTTTACCTGTTGATAGCGAACATTCTGCAATTTTCCAGTCCTTACAGGGATGCAGAGATAAAAAAGAGGTTAAGCGTCTTATTCTCACAGCTTCTGGCGGTCCTTTCTTTGGCAGAAGCAGAGAATCCCTTTCAGATGTTACAGTTGAGCAGGCTCTCAACCATCCTAACTGGAGCATGGGCGCAAAAATCACTATTGATTCAGCCTCAATGATGAATAAAGGACTTGAGCTTATTGAAGCGGTTTGGCTTTTCTCAATGAAGCCTGCGGATGTTGACATTGTTGTTCACCGCCAGAGCGTTGTTCACTCACTTGTTGAGTATTGTGATAATTCTGTTATCGCTCAGCTTGGTGTGCCCGATATGCGCATTCCCATTCAGTATGCTCTCACATACCCCAACCGTATTCCGTCCCCTGTTAAACAGCTTTCTTTAACGGATTACGGCACACTTACTTTTGAAAAGCCTGATTATAATGCGTTTGGCTGCATAAATATATGTAGGGACGCTATTGAAAAAGGCGGACTTTATCCTGCGGCGGCAAATTCCGCAAACGAGGCGGCAAATCTTGCTTTCCGTCAGGGCAAAATTAAATTTCTTGATATTGAGCGCCTTGTGCGTGGTGTGTGCGAAAGTGCGCCCTCAAAAACAAACTATACTTTTGCCGATGTGTGCGATATGGATAAATGGGCAAGAGATTATGTTGCGTCAAAAATCTGATTTTGCATTATTTTAAGAGGTGATTATTTTTGTCAGTTATTACATGGCTATTAAGTAAATGGACAGTGCTTGTTGCTATTCTGTTTTTTGGTTTTATAATTATGGTTCACGAGGCTGGGCATTTCTCTTTTGCAAAGCTTTTCGGTGTAAAAGTCAACGAGTTTTCTCTCGGTATGGGTCCCAAGCTTCTCAGCCGAAAGAAAGGTGAAACAACCTATTCATGGCGACTTCTGCCCATTGGCGGATATGTAAGCATGGAAGGCGAGGATGAGGCAAGCAGCGACGAGCGTGCATTCAATAAAAAGCCGTGCTGGCAAAAAATAATTATCGTTGCCGCAGGTGCAATCGTTAATATAATTATCGGTCTTATAATCATCTGCGCAATTCTTGCTGTCAACCACGAGGATCTTTCAGGCACAACATTTATAAATTATTTCCTGCCGGAGCAGTCTGCAACACAGCAGGCAGAGAATGTAGAAAAGCAGGAGCCTCTCACTGAGTTTGACGGACTTAAAACAGGCGACAAAATCAAAAAGATTGACGGCAAAAATGTTTTTTATTACGAAGATATTTATTATCTTTCCTCCCGTGATTTTGACGAGGACGGAAAGTTCACCGCCACAGTTGAAAGAGGCGGCAAAAAAGTAACAGTTGAAAATATCAGCACAGATGTAATCAACCGCATGATAATCGTTGGTGTCAAAACAACTCCGCTGACTATTATTAAAGATACATTCAAAGAATCCGTCTGCATTTGCCGAATGGTTTATCTGAGCCTTTTTGATATGATAACAGGCAAATATTCTGTTAAGGATATTTCAGGTCCCATTGGCGTTGTGGATGTTGTATCGCAGACGGCGGAGGCTTCCAGCGAAGCTCATGATTACACAGGATTATTCAAAATCCTTGCACTTATCACAATCAACATCGGCATAATGAATCTTCTGCCGCTTCCCGCTCTTGACGGCGGCAGGCTCTTCTTCCTTTTCATTGAGCTTATCAGAAGAAAGCCGTTGAATCCAAAATATGAGGCAATGGTTCATGGCATCGGTCTTGCCCTGCTCCTTGCACTTATGGCAGTTATTTCGTTTAAAGATATATGGGTATTGGTAACAGGTGGATAATATGGAAAGAAAAATTACAAAACAGGTTAAAGTCGGCAATATTTTAATCGGCGGCGGTGCGCCCGTCAGCATTCAGTCAATGCTCAATAAGCCTGCGGAAGATATTGAAGCAAGCGTTAAGCAGGCACTTGAGCTTGAAAAGGCAGGATGTCAGATAATCAGAAGTGCTGTTCCCAATATGGAAGCTGTGAAGCTTATTGAAGCACTTAAAAAGAATCTCACTGTGCCAGTTGTGGCAGATATTCATTTTGATTATCGCCTTGCTCTTGCCTGCGCAGATGCAGGTGTAGATAAAATCAGAATCAACCCCGGCAACATCGGCTCTGACGATAAAGTTAAAGCTGTTGCAGATAAATGTAAAGAAAAAAATATCCCCATCAGAATCGGTGTAAATTCAGGTTCTGTTGAAAAAGAAATTCTTGCAAAATACGGCTCACCCACACCCGAAGCACTTGTGGAGAGCGCACTTTATCACGCATCACTTCTTGAAAAATTTGATTTTAACGATATTGTTATTTCAATTAAATCATCTGATGTTGAGAATATGGTGAAAGCATATACCCTTGCAAGTGAAAGGTGCGATTATCCCCTTCACCTTGGTGTAACAGAGGCTGGCACTGCAAGAATGGGTCTTATTAAATCAAGCGTTGGTATCGGCTCACTGCTCCTTAACGGAATCGGCGATACAGTGAGAGTTTCTCTTACAGATGACCCTGTTAAAGAGGTTGAAGCTGCCAACGATATTCTTAAAGCAATCGGTGTTAAAAAAGACGGAGTAAGAATCGTTTCATGCCCCACCTGCGGCAGAACTAAAATCGACCTTATTTCACTTGCAAACCGTGTTGAGTCAGCTCTTAAAGACTGCAAAAAGTCAATTAAGGTTGCAGTTATGGGCTGTGTTGTTAATGGCCCTGGCGAAGCAAGAGAAGCTGACATCGGCATAGCTGGCGGTGATGGCTGCGCAATGATTTTCAAAAAAGGTGAAATTTTGCGCAAGGTTCCCGAAAGTGAAGTTGTGGATGAACTCCTTAAAGAAATAGAGAAGTTATAAGAAGAGGATTACAATGCAGGAAAGAAGTTTTTTATCGCTTTTCGGTGAATGTGTCAATGCCGAGCAGGCTGAATATTTTAAAAGTGCCGTTATCACCGAAATCAGCGCAGATGCTGAAACACGCACAATCGAAATGTCTGTGCGGTTTGAGGATTATGTGCCTGACGAGCTTGTTGAAAAAGCAAAATCCCAGATAACGCAGTTTATGGTACTTAACGGCTTTGCCTTTGATTATAAATATGCAGGCGAAATGTTCAGCCATAAATGGATTCCCTACCTTGTCAATGAACTGAAAAAGAAATTCAGCGCAGGTTGGCAGTTTCTTGATGGTGCGTTGTATTCTGTTGAGGGCAATAACCTTACAATCACCCTTAAACGAAACGGCAAAGAGATTTTAAAACAGCTTGGCGTTGAAGATTACATAAAGAAAATTATAAGAGACAGGTTTGGTGTGCCTGCTGTGATAAATATTGTTTCATCTTCTCAAAGCTCAGAGGATGAAGCAAAGGCACTGCTTGAATTGCAGAAGCAGGAGGCGGCAAAAATCAAAGTAGCTGCCCCCGCTCAGAAAAAAGAAAAGGGAGCAGAGGAGGTCAAGAAAAATCCTCTTGAGCAGACCTATGAGGATTTGCCCATCTCCCTTTCAAATGCCAAAACAATCTACGGCACATTTGTTAATAAAAAGCCTGTCCCCATTGAAGAAATCGGCCCCGATTCAGGCGATGTAATTGTGTGGGGCGATGTCTTTAAGCTTGAAGTTAAAGACACTAAAGATAAAAAGAAAAAAATCATCAATTTTAATATTACAGACTATACCTCATCATACGCAGTTAAGGCTTTCGGTCAGAATCAGGTATGCAAAGAGATGACAGAGAAGCTGAAAGACGGCTGCACTGTTATTATAAGAGGACCCGTTATTTACGATACCTTTGCAAAAACATATCTTATTGATTGCAAGTCGGCAACTCTTATTGATAAAATCGGCAAAAAAGACAATGCCCCAGAAAAGCGTGTTGAGCTTCATCTTCACACAAATATGTCTGCAATGGACGGTGTTTCAAGTGCAAAAGCTCTTGTTTCACAGGCGGCAAAATGGGGTCATAAGGCAATTGCCATAACAGACCACGGCAATGTTCAGGCATTCCCCGAAGCTATGAACACAGCCGAAAAAGCTGGCATCAAAATCCTTTACGGCATTGAGGCATATTTTGTTGACGATATTACCGAAGCAGGTGCAGACCCCCGTCAGCTAAAATATTACCATCAGATAATTCTTGTTAAAAATAATGTAGGTCTTAAAAATCTCTATAAGCTCATCACTGCGTCAAATCTTGAATTTTTCAGAAAGAAACCGAGAATCCCCAAGAGCCGACTTATTGAGCATAGAGAGGGTCTTATTGTCGGCAGTGCCTGTGAAGCAGGCGAGCTTTACCGTGCAATTATCGCTAACGAAAGCGAAGAACGCATAATGGAAATTGCTGAATTTTATGACTACCTTGAAATTCAGCCAAACGGCAATAATATGTTCATGGTCAGAAGTAACCGTGATGAACACGCACAGATAAGATCAACTGTTGACCTTGAAAATATCAACAGAAAAATTATTGCAATTGCAGATAGACTGGGCAAGCCTGTTGTTGCAACGGGCGACGTTCATTTCCTTGCAAAAGGCGATTCAATTTTCAGAGAAATTCTTATGGCTGGTCAGGGATTTAAAGATGCTTCCGAGCAGGCACCGCTTTATCTTCGAACAACTGACGAAATGCTGGCAGAATTCTCATATTTAGGCGAAGAAACAGCCAAAGAGGTTGTTATCACCAACCCCAATAAAATCGCCGATATGTGCGAAACAATCAGACCGATTCCATACGGCACTTTCCCGCCAAAAATTGAGGGTGCAGACGAAGAGCTTACAGAAATCTGCTGGCGAAGAATTAAGGATGAATACGGCGACCCTCTGCCAGAGCTTATCAGCACACGACTTGAAAAAGAGCTTAAATCAATCATTTCAAACGGATTCGGCGTTTTGTATATGATTGCGCAGAAGCTTGTTTATAATTCAGAGGAACACGGCTACTATGTTGGTTCACGAGGAAGCGTTGGTTCTTCATTCGTTGCCCACGCATCTGGTATTTCAGAGGTTAATCCGCTTCCGCCCCATTATGTTTGCCGCAAGTGCAAGCACAGTGAATTTTTCACAGACGGCAGCGTTGGCTCAGGCTTTGACCTGCCGCCCAAAAACTGCCCCACCTGCGGAATACCAATGCACCGAGACGGACACGATATTCCCTTTGAAACATTCCTTGGATTCAAAGGCGATAAACAGCCCGATATCGACCTTAACTTCAGCGGTGAGTATCAGTTTCAGGCTCACCGATACACAGAAACGCTTTTCGGTCTTTCTCACGTTTTCAAAGCTGGTACAATCGGCACAGTTGCAGATAAAACCGCCTTTGGCTTTGTTAAAAAGTGGGAGGAGGAGCGAGGCAGAGCACTTAATAAAGCGGAGGAAGACAGACTTTCAGCAGGTTGTGTAGGCATCAAGAGAACCACCAGCCAGCACCCTGGCGGAATGGTTGTTGTGCCAGGTGATATGGAGGCAGAGGACTTCACCCCCATTCAGCACCCTGCGGACGATGTTGAAAAAGGACTTCGTACAACTCACTTCGATTTCCACGCTTTGCACGATACTATCCTTAAACTTGATAACCTCGGTCATGATGTTCCCACATTCTATAAGCACCTTGAGGATTCAACAGGTGTTTCTGTTATGGATGCCGATGTCTGCGACCCGAAGGTGTATAAGCTTCTCACAACTCCAGAGCCGTTGGGCGTAACAGCAGAGGATATTGACTGCGAAACAGGTACTCTTTCTCTCCCCGAGCTTGGTACACCGTTTGTTCGTCAGATGCTTCTGGACGCTAAACCGCAGAACTTCTCTGATATGCTTCAGATTTCTGGACTTTCACACGGTACTGACGTTTGGCTTGGCAATGCGCAGGATCTTATTAAAAAAGGCACCTGCACCATTTCAGAGGTTATCGGAACACGAGACAGTATCATGGTTTATCTTATGCACAAGGGTCTTGAGCCTGATATGGCATTTAAAATAATGGAAATTGTCCGTAAAGGTAATGCCACAAAGCTTCTTAATGAAACCCACTTCAAGGCTATGAGAGATCATGATGTTCCCGAATGGTACATTGATTCGTGTATGAAAATCAAATACATGTTCCCCAAGGCTCATGCCGCCGCATACGTTATTGCCGCAATGCGCCTTGCGTGGTATAAAATATATTACCCCAGAGAGTATTATGCAACCTATATGACAGTTCGTGGTGATGACCTTGACACTGTTGCAATTATGAACGGCAGAGATGCTGTCCGTCAGCTTATGAAAGATATTGCCATTAAGCAAAAAGAAAAGTCGGCAACCGCTAAGGATGACGGTATGTATGTTGCAATGCAGGTTATCAACGAAATGATGGCAAGAGGAATTGAATTTTTGCCCGTTGATATTTATAAATCTGACGCAACTGTCTATAGAATTGAGGACGGCAAAATCAGACTTCCGTTCCTTTCAATGTCTGGCACAGGCGAAAGTGCCGCAAAAGCACTTGCCGCCGCAAGAGATGACGGCGGAGGACAGTTTATGTCTATTGAAGAGCTTCAGCAACGCTCTGGAGTCAGTAAGTCAGTTATTGAAACTCTCAGAAGTGCAGGTGCTCTTGAGGGACTTCCCGAAAGTGCGCAGATGAGCTTCTTCACATTATGACTTGATTTATTTTTCATAATAAGATATAATAAACAGGATACTTAGTCAAAAAAGAAATTCGTATAAGGAGTGCGATTCTTATGAATAAAAAACTTAAAAAAATAATTCCTGCAGCAGCTGTTGGCTCATTACTTGCAGCAAATGCTGTGAAAGCCGCAAAGTTCACCCCTGAAAAGAAAGATTTCCCCGCAGTTCCAAAAGAGGAAGTTAATTCTGAGCGTGTTCAGAATAATCTTTCAAAGGCTATTCAGTGCAAAACCGTTTCAAACGAAGACCCCAACCTTGTTGATTGGGCAGAGTTTGATAAGTTCCATAAATTCCTTGAGGAAGCATATCCCCTTGTTCATAAAACAATGAGCAAAGAGGTTATTTCAAACGCAAGCCTTGTTTATATCTGGAAAGGTGCTAACCCCGACCTTGAGCCAATGGCTCTCCTTGCTCATCAGGACGTTGTTCCTGTTACAGCTGGTACAGAAAAAGACTGGGAGCACGGCGCATTTGAGGGATATAATGATGGTGAGTTCATCTGGGGCAGAGGCTCAGTTGATATGAAAAACCACCTTATCTGCGTTATGGAAGCTTGCGAAACTCTTCTTGAAGAGGGATTCCAGCCCGAAAGAGATGTTTATCTTTGCTTCGGTCATAACGAAGAGGTTGTTTGCTCCTCAGACCCGGGCGCAGAGGCTATTGTTAAAACTCTTAAAGACCGTGGAATCCATTTTGACAGCCTTGTTGACGAGGGCGGCGCAGTTCTCACAGTTGACATCAAAGGTCTTATTGACACTTACATCATCGGTGTTGGTATGGCAGAAAAAGGCTATTGCGATTACAAAGTAACAGTTAAAGATAAGGGCGGCCATACTTCACAGTCTCCCAAGCATAACGGTCTTGGCAAGCTTGCTAACGTTATTAAAGATATTGAAGGTCATCAGTGCGATGTTAAGTGGCTTCCTTTCATGGATAATTTCCTTGAAACAATCGGTAGAACAGCAAAATTCCCGGGCAGATTTGTTGTTTGCAACTATAAGCTTATGAAGCCCCTCCTCAAGCAGGTTATGAAGTCAATTCCTGCATCTGCATGCCTTCTCCGCACAGTAACAGGCGTTTCAATGTGCGAGGGCAGCCCTGCTCCCAATGTTCTTCCTCAGAGAGCAAGTGTTACAGTTAACTTCCGCCCCATCACTGGCGAAAGCGTTGCAGATGTTGAAAAGCACATCCGTGATGTTGTAAGATATAAGGATATTGAGGTTGAGCTTCTCCGTGGTAAAGAGCCCTCACGCTTCTCACCTGTTGGCTCAGATGCTTTCAACGCAATTGACGCAATCTGCTCATCAATGTATAGCGACAAGGCAGTTGCCACAACACCTTACCTTGTTATGGGCGGCACAGACGCATATTTCTATGAGGAAATCTGCGAAAACGTTCTCCGTTTTGCACCGTTCAGATTCTCTGTTGAAATTCTTCAGACAACTCACGGCACAAACGAGCGTTGCCCCGTTAAGGTTCTTGATGACGGCGTAGCATTCTTTAAGAGCTACATCCGCCTTGTTTCTAAAGAAAACAGATAACAGAGGTAAAAAATGAAAAAATTCGCAGTGTTTATGGCTGTCATAGTGCTTTTGGCAGCGGTTGGTTTTGCGCTGTTTAAAATGGGGAAAATTCCTCAGATTACATTTGGCGAAGCAACAACCACAACAACATCCTCGGCAACAGAATCCAAAAACGTTCATATCTTTTCTTCAAGAATAGAGGCCGTTTCGGGTGATATGCTCACTGTGAATCCCGATAAAAATTCTGATGAATACAAATCGTCAGATAAAATCACTTTCAGCACAAAGGGCATCAAAATCACAGACGAAAAGGGCACTGCCATAAGAGAAGATGATATAGGCAACTTTGCCTCTGCCAGAGTAAGATATTCAGGTGCAATCCTTGAAACATACCCTGCGCAGATTAAAGCAATAAATGTTGTCCTTTCAGAAAGAGCGTATTGCAATGTGCATTTTGTGGTAAACGGCAACGAGATTGAAACTCTCACTGTTGAGAAAGGCGCAGGTGTTGATTCATCTGATATGCCCAACGCAGGGGCGTATTGTAAGGCTGGCACACATTTTGTCAGCTGGCAGAATGAAAACGGCGAGCCGATACTTTCACTTGAAAAAATCACCGATACCGTAACCCTCACCGCAAAAATCGCTGAAAATTAAATTAACGCAGAGCTTCGGCTCTGCGTTTTTGTTTGTGTGAAGTTGATTACAGCCTACTCCCGTTTGAAGTAATAAGTTGTAGTGAATAGTGAAAAGGTGAACACACCGTAGGGGAAGGGCTTGCTCTTCCCGAATTGAATCAAGAAATATCGTACAAATCCATCCGAAACGCACAATAAAACGGCTCCCTTGTGTAAAGGGAGCTGGCAGCGAAGCTGACTGAGGGATTGTTTTTTGAATTTTAAATATCAGTGAAAAGTAAGCCGAACAATCCTCCCGACTCACTATGTTCGCCACCCTCCTTTACACAAGGAGGGCAGATGTTGCCGTCAAATTTCATCAACAGCCAAAGCAACATCTGCGCCCCACGCACCACCGCTTCACGGGGTTCATCCCCGTGTCAACGAAGTGAACTAAATTCACGATCCAACAAAAGCACCGAGCCAACCGTCGCCCCTTGACAGGGGAGATGTCATCGCAGATGACAGAGGGGTAGAACTTGAAGTAATAGGTTATAATGAATATTGAAGAAGTGAAAGTGGCACGCCGTAGGGGATGGCGTCCTCGACATCCCGTGCTGTCTTTTTAAATATCAGCACAAAGTCAAAAAAGCTTCCCTTGGGGGAAGTGGCAAAATCTTTGATTTTGACGATAGGGGTTCTCTTTGAGTTTAGCAAAAATTTATTGTTTTGTCATTGCAAGCACTCCAAAATAAAAAGCCTGCGGTTTTGCTCCGCAGACTTTCGTTAACCAATTCTTGTTCCCTCTAATTTAATTTTAACTCCCATAGGACCTTTCACAACACCGTGGCACTGGTCGCCGTCAAATTCAACATCAACATGGAGCATTTTGCCCTTGAGCATATCGCAGGTTGCGTCTGCACCGAGCACATTGTCAACCACTGTTACATTTGAAATTTCCATTTCGGGAACTTTAAATCCGGGCACTTTAAAGCTGAATTCATATTCATCCTCACTGCCTGCCACAGTTATTTCTGCACTGCCTTTATAAAACATCGAGTTTACGGGAATATCCCACACTCCTAAACCTATCATATTGCACCTCACATAGTTTTTTCTAAATATTATCACTAAACCCCATTTTTAGTCAACATATCTTTTAGTGTTTTTATTGACATTTTTATTTATTTATATTAAAATTACAATTAACTTAGTGTAGTGTTTATTTTTTAGAAAGAGCTGGTACTATGGATTTTAAAAACATCAGGTTCAAAAAAGCTTTGATGATTGTTTACGACATACTTTTTATAAATGTTGCTTATATAATTTCATTTCTTCTTGAAAAGGCGAATGTTGATATAGCCCATTATGCAATCAGATGTATTCCTTTGACTATTGTTTTCCTTATTCTTTATTGGGCGTTTGGTATCTATAAAAGCATGTGGGAATATGCAGGCGCAAAAGAAATGGTCAATATCAGCGTTGCAACGGTGCTTGGCGGTCTTATAAGCATATCCATTGATATTGTTATGTCTTATCTTGATATAGGTGCGGTTGACCGTGGATTTTTCAGCGCAACATTTTATTTTTACGGAACGCTGATGGCTCTTTTGTTTGTGTGTGCTATGCGTGTAGGCTACAGGTCTGTAAGGCGCACTGTCAACGGCTTCAATATTTTCAACCACAAAAAAACTGAAAGAGTTATGATAGTCGGCGCAGGCGATATGGGTATGATTATCATTAAAGAACTTGAATCCGGCAATTACTGCAAGGGTAAGCCTGTTGTTGCTGTTGATGATAACCCGCTTAAACTGGGTCAGAGCATCAGAGGCGTACCTGTTAAGGGCAATTGCAACGATATTCCAACCCTTGCTGAAAAATACAGAATAGACACTATCATCATTTGCATACCCTCTGCTTCGGATGAAAGGCAGGCAGAAATTCTTCACATTGCCGTTTCTACTGGCAGGCACCTTAAAATTTCGCCCAGCCTTCTTGAAATGGTAGAGGATAACAGCTCAGGTGTTCGTGATGTTAATATTACCGATTTACTTTCACGCCCAGAGGTTAAGTTAGATACCAAAATCTGCTCATATCTCACAGGCAAAAATATCCTTGTAACAGGCGGTGGCGGTTCAATCGGCAGTGAGCTTTGCCGTCAGATTTCAAAATATTCTCCATCTAAAATTATTATATTTGATATTTACGAAAACAATGCCTTTGTTCTTAAAAATCAGCTGGACAGATATTATGGTGGCGACCCCGAGGTAGTTATCAGAATCGGCTCTGTCCGTGATGAAAAAAGACTTAGAGAAATTTTTGACGAATTTCATCCGCAGGTTGTTTTCCATGCGGCGGCTCATAAGCACGTGCCTTTGATGGAGGATAACCCCGGCGAGGCTGTTAAAAATAATGTATTCGGTACATATAACCTTGCAAAAACTGCTGTTGAATATGGCGTTGAGCGTTTTGTAAGCATCTCAACCGATAAAGCTGTTAACCCCACAAATGTTATGGGTGCAACAAAGCGTGTAACAGAGATGATTATTCAGCACTTTGAAAGAGAGTGCAAAAATTCCACCAAATTTGCCGCAGTGCGTTTCGGCAATGTTTTAGGTTCAAGCGGCAGTGTTATTCCTCTGTTTACAGAGCAGATTAAAAATGGCGGTCCCGTTACAGTTACTCACCCCGATATTACAAGATATTTTATGACTATTCCCGAGGCTTCACAACTTGTTGTTCAGGCTGGCGGTATGGCTGAGGGCGGCGAGGTGTTTGTGCTTGATATGGGCGAGCCTGTTAAGATTCTGACCCTTGCAGAGAATCTTATTGTCCTTTCAGGTCATAAGCCTTATGTTGATATCGATATTATTTTCTCAGGACTTCGCCCTGGTGAAAAGCTTTATGAAGAGCTGGCTCTTGAGGAAGAATATGATAAGCGCAGACTCACTGCAAACAATAAGATTTATGTTACAAGTCCTATTGAGATTGATGATGACCTTTTTGTTACTCAGCTTGAAGCACTTAAAACGGCAGATGCTGAGGGCATAAGAAAACTTCTCAAGCTGATTGTTCCCAATTTCCACGAGCCCGAAGAGGCAAATGCAATTTAAGAAAAGTTGTGAAAACATTGTATAAATTTTTTAAAAGATTATTTGATATTGTGGCATCACTTCTGATACTCACCGTTTTTTCTCCGCTTATGGCGGCGGTGTGTGTTGCTATAAAAATTTCTGACGGAGGGCATATTCTCTTTAAACAGAAACGCCCGGGAAAAGACGGAAAGATTTTCACTGTTTATAAATTCAGAACAATGAAAGAGCAGACAACAGATAAAAACGGCAACCCCCTTTCTGATATGGAAAGAATGACTGCTTTAGGTTCATTTTTAAGAAAGACAAGTGTTGACGAGCTTCCTCAGTTTGTGAATGTTTTAAAGGGCGAGATGAGCTTTATCGGTCCCCGTCCGCTTCTTTGCGAATATTTGCCCCTTTATTCAAAGGAGCAGATGCGCCGCCATGAGGTTCGACCAGGTATCACTGGCTGGGCGCAGGTAAACGGCAGAAACGCAATTTCGTGGGAAGAGAAATTCGCCTACGATGTTTATTATGTTGATAATATGAGCCTTTCACTTGATATAAAAATTATTTTTATGACTATAAAAAATGTTCTCTCTCACAGCGGAATCAACAGCAGTGAGGCAGACACTATGGAAAAATTTAAGGGAACACCAGTAGAAAAGAGGTAAGAAAATGAAAAAAATATTGTTCGCCGCAACAATAACAGACCATTTCTATTATTTTCATTTGCCATACCTTAAACTTTTTCACGATATGGGTTGGGAGGTTCATGTTGCAGGCAAGGGCGACAGGGAGCTTCCTTTTTGTGATGTTCAGCACGATATTCCATTTTCACGCTCTCCCTTTGGTAAGAGCAATATAACTGCGTATAAGCAGCTTAAAAAAGTCATTAACGATAATCATTTTGATATTATTCATTGCCACACTCCTATGGGCGGAATGCTCACAAGGCTGGCGGCAAATAAAAAAAATTCGGGCAGTGTTTTATACACAGCCCATGGCTTTCATTTCTATAAAGGCGCACCGCTTCTCAACTGGCTTATTTATTATCCCATTGAGCTTGTGATGAGCTTAAAGACAGATTGCCTTATTACAATCAACGATGAAGATTACACCTTTGCAAAAAAACATTTTAAACATCCCGATGTTAAACTTGTTGATGGCGTAGGCTATAATTGCGATAAATTTTTCCATGTTTCTTATGAAGAAAAAATGGCTCTTCGCAAAAAAGCAGGCTATTCAGAAAATGAAAAAATAATCATCTATGTTGCAGAGATGAATAAAAATAAAAATCAGTCTATGCTGATAAAAGCTCTTACAAAAATTCCCGATGCCCGACTTCTGATTGCGGGTGCAGATAATTTTGACGGAGCTTATGTTTCCCTTGCAAAGGAGCTTGGCGTTGATAACAGAGTTGACTTTTTAGGTCATTGCGATGATGTTGAAACTCTTGTTAAAATCAGCGATGTCTGCGCCGCTTCCAGCTTGCGTGAGGGTCTGCCCGTTAATGTTATGGAGGCTATGGCTTGCGGACTTCCCACCGTTGCAGGGGATAACCGAGGACACAGAGCTTTAATCAATAACGGCAAAGACGGCTTTATTGTTGAGCCGAACGATTACGAAGCTATGGCA
Source organism: Clostridia bacterium (assembly GCA_024404115.1). Taxonomy (GTDB): domain Bacteria; phylum Bacillota; class Clostridia; order Oscillospirales; family Acutalibacteraceae; genus CAG-488. The sequence goes on from JAKSQM010000003.1 coordinate 215,086, forward strand.
GAAAAAATAAATCTTCTTTTAAATAATACAGATTTATATAATCAGATTTCTAATAGTGCGTCAGAAAATATCAGACGCTTTTCTAAAGAAAATGTAGCTGTTCAGATGAGCAGTATTTATTTGAATTTACAGAGGTAATTATGAGCGGAGTAGATGTTAATTTTTATCTCAGACTTGCGTGGATTTATACAATAATCTGCTGGGGTCTGGCGCTTTACAGCAGGTACCACCCGCTGCCTAAATTAGGCGGTATTGGTCAGCCGTTGCCCAATCCCGTGAGTTTGATTGTCCCAATACTGCTTTATGTTCCTTTTTCGGGTCTGCGTTCAGATTCGGGAGATACATTTTACTATATAAAAGACTTTACAGAAATGATGCCTGACGGAAAGGTTGATTTCCATATTGGAGAAGAAACCTTGTACCCTATGTTAGCAGATATAGTAAAAGAAACGGTAGACGATTACAAAGTGCTTATCATGATAACCGCTATTATAGCACTTGTACCTGTTCTGGTTGTTCTTTACAAATATTCGCACCCGTATGACCTTGCAATTTACTTGTTTATGGCAACAGGCTATTTTGGCTTGTCTATGAATGGTATCAGGCAGTATTGTGCGACGGGTATAGTTTTGCTTGGCACAAAATATCTTTTTTCAGAGAAAAAAAGCGCAATTATCAAATACTCTATATTTGTACTTATAGCATGGGCGATGCACGGCAGTGCATGGATTATGTTTTTTGTCTTCTGGTTCTCACGGCGCAAAGCATGGAAGCCATCTTCCTTCCTGCTTCTGTTTATGAGCCTTGTAGGTCTTTCCCTGTTTGACCTTATTCTTCCATCGTTCCTCTCTGCTCTTGAAGAAACATCTTTTGATAACTATGCAACTCAGGGCTGGTTCACAAGCGGTGAAGAGGGCGGCTCAAGCTTTATTCGTGTTCTGGTTTCAATGGTTCCCGTTATTATCGCCTATTTCTCACGAGCACGAATGCGACAATTGGGATTTGTTGGAGATGTTTTGACAAATATAGGTTTTGTAAATGCCGCACTTTATATTATATCAACATATAACTGGATTTTTGCAAGGCTTGCGATTTATATAAATGTTTATTATATAATACTTCTTGCATGGGTTGTTTATAACGGAGTTCAGAAAAAAGACCGAGGGCTTTATTATGCTGTTTGCGTTATGTTCTATTATTACTATTCAACATTGCAAAATTACGCATTGTCAAATTATATTTCTGAAGTCTACTTCCCTGGCAGAAAATTTTTTAATTTCGGGTGATAACTTTGAAGCCTCTGATTTCTATAATCATTCCTGTTTACAACGCCAAAGAATATCTTCGTGAATGTATTGATTCAATCATTACACAGCGGGGATTTGAAAACACAGAGCTTATTTTTATTGATGATGGTTCGACAGATGTTTCATCTGCTATCTGTCAGATGTATGCAGAGAGATTCTCTAATGTTGTTTATTACAGACAAGAGAACAGCGGTGTATCTGCTGCCCGAAATAAGGGCGTTGAGCTGAGCTGTGGCGAATACATTTTCTTTGTGGATGCTGATGATTTTCTGTTTAAAGGAATTATTGCAAAGGTTATTGAGTCAATCAGCAAAAATGCTCCTGAAATGGTTCTTTTTGATTTTGTTCACGAATACGACAATTTCAATAATTTTATAAAATATCCTTTTAAGCAAAGAGAAATTCTGAAGCACAGCTATATTGCAAACGAAATTGCAGATTTTATGCTCAAAGATTCTGCGATGAATTCTGTATGGAATAAGGTTATGAAAAAGAGCGTTATAACCTGTAATAATATCAGATTTACAGAGGGCATGAAATACGGCGAAGACAAGCTGTTTGTTTTGGATTTTCTTAAATCCTGCGGCAGTGCTTATTACATCCCCGAAAACGGATATTTTTACAGATTTGTGCCGTCAGGTGCAATCCATAAAGAGCGAAACGATTATTTCTATACACTGCTTGATGATTATAAAACAACAATTGATTTTTATAAAAATTTTGCTCTTGAAAAATCTTATGTTGAAAAGACATACAGTGAGCGTCTTGCTCAGCAGATTGTCGGATATATCGGCCTTGCTTTTCGCAGCTGTTCAAAGCAGGGATTTCAGAAGCTTATAAATAATTCTGCAAAAGATGACACCGTGAAAACATGCGTTGAAAGGCTTGTTAATGACGGATGCTTTAAAGACAGTGATGATAAAAAAATTGCAGAAATGCTTCTTCACAAAAAAGCAGGCAGAATATACAGAAATTATAAAATCAATGATGTAAAATCAGCTGCTTATAAAAAGCTTCATAAGGATGACGGTAAAGCAACAGAAAAAGAAAAAATCACTCCTGAATTTGAAGTGAAAGAAAGACTTGAGTATCCGTTTAAGGTTACAGTTTTCACTCCGTTTTATAATAGAAGAAGAACTATCGACAGAGTGTTTAACAGCCTTGTTTCACAGACATATAAAGATTTTGAATGGCTTATTATTGATGACGGCTCAAGTGATGACATTTCAGACATTATTGAGCGTTACAGAAACGAAGCCGACTTTCTTATAAGATATTATTATAAAAAGAATGGCGGCAAACACACGGCGGCAAATTATGCCAATTATCTTACAGACAGTGAGTATATAATTATCCTTGATTCTGATGATGCAATACCGCCCGAAACTATCGAAAAATTCCTTAGCGTGTGGGATTCTATTGATGAGAGCAAGCGTGATGAATACTGGAGCGTTGTTGGCAGATGCCTTGACTCTGAAACAAAAGAACCGCTGAGTCCTCCATTCCCCGAAGATATAAATGAATCAGAGAATCCCCGTGAGGTTGCGGCAACCTGCCCTGGGGAGAAATTCAGTTGTATCAAAACAGCAAAGCTTAAAGAATTTCCTTATCCGGAACCGGAGGGAACAAACTTTATTACAGAGTGCGTTGTCTGGAATAAAATGGACAAAAAATACAAACAGTATTACACCAATAATTTTGTTAGATATTATTATGAAAATGAGCCTGATTCTCTTATGACATCATGGTATAAAAATCATGTTAAAGAGGGTTATGTTACCAACTATTATTGGATGCAGTCTGTAATAAATGATGGCTGTGGAAATAAAAAATATAAGGATGCCATAAAGATGTGTTATTACGGCAAGGCTATTGGCAAAAATCTTAAAACAATGTTTCAAGATATTGAGCCATTCCAGTGTAAGCTTGCCTGCGTTGGTGCGTATCCTTTCTCAAGCATAATAAAAAAATTAAGATACGATAAATTTGTCGGATAAAGGTTTGTTATGAAATATTATTTATTTGATCATGCAGGCAGCCTTAACCGTGGCTGTGAAGCAATTATAAGAGGAACTGTAAATATCATTTCATCTGCTGATGAAAATGCTTCTTTTACCCTCGCATCATATCGCCCCGAAAGCGACTCTGCTCTTAACCTCAACACCATTAAAATGGAAACAAGAGAGCTTACATCTTTTGAAAAAATTATCTCAGCTTTCAAAATTAAATTTGCTCACAATGAAAAGTATTTTTTCAAAAAAAAGTATTCTCCTGTTGTGAAGAATGCGAAGGATAGTGAAATCTGCCTTTCAATCGGCGGTGATACTTATTGCTATGGTGATAACGCATCTGCAAGAGCTATAACAGAAGAACTTCACAAAAATAAAAAGAAAACTGTTTTGTGGGGAGCATCAATCGGCGAAGAGGATTTGTCAGAAGAAAAGATTGAAGGACTTAAAAATTTTGACGCAGTTTTTGCAAGAGAACCGCTCACCTATGAACTGCTCAGCAAGTATGTAAAAGAAGAAAAACTCTTTATGTTTTCCGACCCCGCTTTTTGTATGGAAAAAGAGGAGCTTCCCTTGCCCGACGGCTTTGAGCCAAACAAAACAATCGGCTTCAATTTAAGCCCGCTGGTTGTTAATAAAAATCCAAGGCTTCTCACTGTTTCTGTTGAGCTTCTCCGCTCAATTATAAACAATACAGATTTTCAGATTGCACTTATCCCTCATGTAACAGAGGAGGGTAATGACGATTGCACCGTGCTTAATAAAATTTATGATGAGCTTGATTGTCCGCAGCGAGTTGTGAAAATTTCTGGCGACCTTAACGCCAAGCAATATAAAGGCTACATCACAAGGCTCAGAATGTTTATCGGTGCCAGAACTCACGCAACAATTGCCGCTTATTCGGGCTGTGTTCCCACAATCGTGCTGGGCTACAGCGTTAAGTCAAGGGGCATTGCCAAGGACCTTTTCGGCAAAGAAAAATTTGTTGTGGATTCACTTAACCTTTCCTCTGCCGATGAGCTTATTTCTCAGTTTAAAAAGCTTGCTCAGCACGAAGAAGAAATAAGAGAAACTCTTCGTGTTGTTATTCCGCAAAAGCTCCAAAGCTCAGCGGAAGCTGGCAAACAGCTTTTAAAATTATAATCACATTTTTCAGGTGAATTAAATGATTTTTTTTCAGATAATTATTCTTTTAATATTCCTTTTCTTTCTTGTTGTTGCATTGTTTGATGCAGTTCCTTTTGTGAAAGATATTTTAAATCGCAGGGGAATGGGCAGGTTCAATTCTTCAGAAGAGTGGCTGTCAAAAGCAGAAGAAACTGTGCTTAAATGGCTTTCCAAAGGCGTACCAGTTGTGCCCAAAAATTATAACGAAAGATTAAGATTTATTGACATTGTAAAGGGCAACTATAAAGGCAACGCAATTCAGAGCTGGCAGGAGGGTTCAGTGCTTCTTTCAGCCAACGAATTTTCACCTGAAAAAGCAGAGGATTTTATTGAAAAAGTTTTGTCAGAAAAAGACAGGTTTAATTCAGGCAGAGTTGACATTGCAATGCTCGCCTTTGCTATAATGAATAATAAAAAAATCAGCGATGAAAAAATAAAAATTCTTGCCGAAAAAATTGCTCAGCTTCTTTTAAAAAAATATGACGAAACTGGCTCAATTCCTTATGGCGGAAACAGCAACATTTTGTTTGTTGATACAATCGGTCTTGTTTGTCCGTTTCTTGCAGAGTATGCAGTGAAATTCAACGATAAAAAAGCAATGACAGTTGCAATAAAAATTATTGAAGAATATTATCTTCACGGCTTTCATAAAGAGTTGAAGCTTCCCATTCACTGTTTCGATAAAAGAAACGATGCCCCTATTGGAATTTACGGCTGGGGCAGAGGATGCGCATGGTGGGCGACAGGACTTGCAGATACATACAGATCTATTGAAAACGCAAGTGAATTTAAAAACGAAAAAGAAATGCTTTTAAATCTCATTGATTCTTTTGCAGAAACAATGGCGCATTATCAGAGTGAAAACGGAGCGTTTGACAGAAACCTGCTTCTCTTCTCTGGTGAGGATAGTTCAGCCACTGCGATGCTCGCTTATTTTCTCAGCCTTGCAGGCAAAATAACAGGTAAAGATGAATATTTTTCTTCTGCTCAAAGGGCGATGAAATATATTTATTCAGTTACAAGAAAAGACGGAACAGTTGACTGGTCCCAGGGCGATACCATGGGCGCAGGTTTTTATTCAACAGCGTCAATCGTTGTTCCTGCGGCGCAGGGCTTTGCCATAAGAGCATATCTGATGCTCAGGGAGGTTAATAAAGTTGATTGATATTCACACACACATTCTGCCGGATATGGACGATGGAGCAAAGAGCCTTGAAGAATCTCTTCGTCTTTGCCTGCTTGGCAGAAATCACCACATAAAAAAAACGGTTGTAACGCCCCATTTTAATTCAATGGGCGATGTTAACCTCTTTATTGAAAAAAGAGATGAAAGAATAAATCGTTTAAAAAAGAATCTCCAGCTTAACGGAATTGATATGGAAATTTTCGGCGGTGCAGAGGTCTATGTAAATGACGATGTTTTCTTTGCGCAGAATCTCCGCAGGCTGACAATAAATAACAGCCGTTATCTTCTGGTTGAGTTTGACTTTTCGGGCAAAAGACTGAGAGATATTTTTGATTATCTTAACGAGCTTTATTCAATGGATATTGTGCCCATTATTGCACATCCCGAAAGATATGAATATTTTCAGAATGACTACGACGCTGTAAATGAGCTTGTTTCAAGAGGAGTTCTTTTTCAGATAAACGCAGGCAGCCTTGCCAGCAGAGATGGCAGAGAGGCCTTTGAGCTTTCATATGAAATGGCTTATAAGGGTGCGGCGGCGTTTATTGCAACAGATGCACATTCTCTTCACAGGCGACCAAATGATATTGGCGAAATGCTCAGAGCGTTTCCGCAGGATATTGATGGCAGCCGAATGTTCAAGTTGCTTGAAAGAAACGGTGATTTTGTAATAAACAATCAGGATGTACCACGCCGTTCTTCATATCCAAGGCTTGAAAAACGCAGAGTTTATTGACAAAGTAATAGTTTATTTGATATAATAACTGGTGGAATTTTAAGGAGCTGATAAAATGCCAAATGAAAATTTTGAATCTATGCCCCACAATATATATGAGGATGGCTCGTCTGTTGATATTGTCAGACTTGTAAAAAACATTGTCAGCAAGCTGTGGGCAGTGCTTCTTGTGGGTGTTATCTTTGCTGCAGGTGGATATATTATTTCTGAATCCACTTATGTTACAAACTACTCTGCAGAGGCAACACTTGCATTTATGAAAACCAGTTACCAAAGGGTAACGGACTATTCAGATACTGGTGAAGCCGAAACAATAGTTACCAAACAAAAGGATTTCTATACAGCAGGTGAGGTTGAGCGTTACCAGTTCCTTTTGCAGAGCGATAAAATGGTTAAAAGAATCAAAGATGCTCTTGACGCTCAGGGTCTTGAAACAGTTTATTCAGAGAGCTTTATCAGAGGCAGTCTTAGCGTAAGCACTGTTAATGATGACCTTAAAGGTTTCTTCGTTCTTAAAGTTAGCAGTGGCGACAGCGGCTATTGCGAAAGAGCACTTGATGTTGTTATTGAGGAATTCCCCACATATGTTCAGGGCTTCGATACATCACTTAGTATTGATGTTATTAAAGAACCGTCTGCTCCATATGTAAGCTCATCGTCAAATGCTGTTTCCAGTGCTCTTTACGGTTTTATTATCGGTGCGGCTCTTGTTGTTATGATTGTATTCTTCTCAGTTCTTGTTACAGATACAATTATGAGCATGGATGAACTTAAAACTCTTACTCATACAAAAGTCCTCGGTGCTATTCCCATTATCGAAAAGCCCACAGGTCTGTTTATGAAAAAGAAAGTTCCTTCCGGCTCACTGTTGATAACGGACGAAAAGAAAGTGGACTTCTCGTTTATTGAAAGCTTTAAGGCAATACGAACTAAAATCGAAAATGTTCACGCTGAAAGAGGATATAAGTGCTTCGTTACCACCAGCACATACGAGGATGAAGGTAAAACAACAGTTTCTGTTAATATTGCCTGCGCCCTCGCTCAGAAAGGTAAGTCAGTTCTTCTTATGGACTGCGACTTCAGAAAGCCTGCTGTCCTCAGAGCCGTTGGTGTTAAGAGCGATACAAGATACGGTCTTATCCCCATCATCAAAGGTACATCAACATATGTTGATTCAGTTAAATTCATAAAATCTCTTGGTATTTTCGTTTTGCCCACAGGCGGTGTTTCACTTAAATCCACCGAGGTTCTGGATGCTGAAAAGGTTCGCAACATCCTTGACCAGGCAAAGAAAGAGTTTGACTATATTATTATCGACTCACCACCCTCACACGTTGTTACCGATAGCTTGGTAATCGCTCCTCTTACAGACGGTATCATCTATTGCGTAAGGCGAGATTATGCAAAAACAAACGAAGTAAACAGAACTCTTGATGAAATCAGAGGTGCAGGCGTTGAGATCATCGGCACAATCCTCACCATGAGCTCTGGCGAAGAAAACAACCGTTATTATAAGAAGAAAGGCTATTATCGCAGAAGCGGTCGTTATGGCTACGGCAAGAAGAAAGGCACATACGGCGGCTATGGCAACTATGGCGGATACGGCGGCTATGGCGGATACGGTGGCTACGGTTACTCATCTGGTTATGGCTACGGCAGCAGCTACGGCGGATACGGCTACGGCAGCGGTTATGGCTATGGTGGTGGATACAGCGGCTACGGCTACGGCGGTAAGAATGCTGTTGACTCATCAAATCTTATTATTGAAAAAGATAATATAGACGGTAGAGATTAAATTAAAAATAAAACACTCACCGCATCTGGTGAGTGTTTTGCTTGTATATAGCCTTTTGACTGGAGGAATATAAATGTTTAAGGGAACTGACATCAAGCCATTTGAGAGTAAGGTTTGGCTTGCTTCACCCACAATGCACGGTGAAGAAATGGATTATGTTAAAGAAGCTTACGACACTAACTGGATGTCAACTGTAGGCAAAAATATAAATGAAGTTGAAAAAATTGCCGCTGAAAAGGCAGAGGTTAAATACGGCGTCGGTCTTTCATGCTGCACAGCAGGTCTTCACCTTTGCTGCAAACTTGCAGGTGAACGTCTTTACGGCAAGCCTGCAATTTCTCACGGCGCACTTGAGGGCAAGCGTGTTTTCTGCTCAGATATGACATTTGACGCAACACTTAACCCTGTTGTTTATGAGGGTGGTATTCCTGTTTTCATTGATACAGAGGAAAGCTCATGGAATATGGACCCCGTTGCTCTTGAAAAAGCGTTTGAGTTTTATCCCGATGTTAAGCTTGTTGTTTCTGCTGAGCTTTACGGCTTCCCTGGCAGAATGGACGAAATCAAAAAAATCTGCGAAAAGCACGGCGCACTTCTTATTGAGGATGCCGCCGAGGCAATGGGCGCAACAATTGACGGTAAGCAGTGCGGCTCTTTTGGTGATTACAGTGCTGTCAGCTATAACGGCAACAAAATCATCACAGGCTCAGCTGGCGGATGCCTTTTGACAAACAGCCTTGAGGATGCCAACAAAGCAAGAAAGTGGGCAACTCAGGCAAGAGAAAATGCCGCATGGTATCAGCATGAAGAGGTTGGCTACAATTACAGAATGTCAAATGTAATCGCAGGTGTAATCCGTGGTCAGTATCTCCACCTTGAGGAGCATATTGCACAGAAGAAAAAGATTTATGAAAGATATAAAGAGGGCTTCAAAGGTCTGCCTGTTAAGATGAACCCAATCACTGAGGGCACAGAGCCAAACTACTGGCTTTCCGCTCTTATAATTGATGAGGATGCAATGTGCAAGCAGGTTCGTGGTGAAACAGATGCCCTTTATAATAAGGAAGAGGGCAAAACCTGCCCCACAGAGATTCTTGAAGCAATCAGCTCAATCAATGCAGAGGGCAGACCAGTGTGGAAGCCAATGCATATGCAGCCCATGTATAGAATGCACGAAGCAATCGGCAGGGACGGCACAATGAGATGCAGAACAAACGCTTATATCGCTGGCGGTGTTAAGGATGTTGGTGCAGATATATTTGCCCGTGGCGTGTGCTTACCGTCAGATAATAAAATGACAGAGGCTCAGCAGGATAAGATAATTGAAGTTATCAGAGCCTGCTTCTGACAGGGAGAATAAAATGAAAGATTTGCTTATTATCGGTGCAGGCGGAATGGGCAGAGATGTTACATGGCTTGTGAAGAGGATAAATGATAAATGCAAAACATGGAATCTTTTGGGTTTCATTGATGATAACGAAGCCATACAGGGCAAAGAGCTGGTTGGCTGCAAGGTTGTTGGCAAAATCAGCGATATTGAAAAATTCCCCGATGCTTATGTTGTCTGCTCAATTGCTAACGCAAAGGTGAGAAAAAAGATTGTTGAGAGAATCAAAACCGATTTCCCCAACCAAAAGTTTGCAACGCTTATTGACCCCACAGTTGAAATGTCAGATTATGTTGAAATCGGCGAGGGCGCAATAATCTGTGCCCATACAATGATAACTATGAATATAAAAATCGGCAATCATCCTATTATCTGCTCTGGCAGCACAATCGGTCATGACACCACCCTTGGGGATTATGTAACCTTTTACCCCAATGCAACAGTGTCTGGCTTCACAAAGGTTGGCAGCTGCGTTGAGCTTGGCACAGGTATGCAGGCTATACAGGAAAAAACTATCGGCGAAAACGCAATTATCGGCGCTGGCGCAGTGGTTGTAACAGATATTCCTGCCAATTGCACAGCAGTTGGTGTCCCTGCTAAACCGATTAAATTTTCGGCTGTCTGAAGTGCCTTTAAAATAAGCATATTTCATTGATTTCAGATGTCGGATTTTGCACTTTTTATGCTAAAATTGTGCAAAAAATCCACATTTTTCCAATGTTAAATTGCTACAAAAAAATATTCAAAAATTCGTAAAAAATTCCAAAAAAATCGTTGACAAATAAGGCGTACTGTGCTATAATCCTACAGTACGCTATATTATTTTGTAGTATGGTGTGTAGATATGCGGTGATGTGGGATGTGGCAACTCTCAGAAGTTGGGAACTCTCACGGAGTATGTCCGATTTATAAACCGGGCGCAAGAATATCCTGTACATTAAAAGTGCTTATTTCCCTGATGAGCACTGTATGTACTCGTGCGTTTTGAGATGCACACTACCCGGAACTAACCCATTCCGGTTTTTAAATGCGAAGGGTTTAAACACCCGGATGCGTTGAAAGAAAAAACTCAGAACGATGCCCGCCAAATTTTAAGGAGGCAAAACTCATGGCAGTTAAGGGAAAAATCAGAATCAGACTCAAGGGTTACGATCACAGCGTAGTTGATAAGGCAGCAGAGAAGATTGTTGAAACTGCAAAGCGCACAGGCGCTCAGGTTTCAGGTCCTGTTCCGCTTCCTACAGAGAAAGAGATCGTTACAATCCTTCGCGCAGTTCATAAGTACAAGGATTCTCGTGAACAGTTTGAACAGCGCACACACAAAAGGCTTATCGACATTATCAGACCGTCTGCTAAGACCGTTGACGCTCTGAAAGGTCTTGAGCTTCCCGCAGGCGTAGAAATCGAAATTAAACTTTAATCTCGGTTATAATGCCGCAGGTCAAGTTGGCAGAGCCAACCAATAACCTATAAGGAGGAAAAAATAATGAAAAAAGGTCTTATCGGTAAGAAAATCGGCATGACACAGATTTTCGACGAAAAAGGTAACGTAATCCCCGTTACTGTTGTTGAAGCCGGCCCCTGTGCAGTTGTTCAGAAGAAAACTGTAGAGAACGACGGTTACAAAGCAGTTCAGATGGGCTACGGTGACCAGAAAGCACAGCGTGTCAACAAACCTATGAAGGGTCATTTCGCAAAAGGCGATGTAGCTCCCAAAAAGGTACTCAAAGAGTTCCGTTTTGATGACATTGACGCTATCAATGTTGGCGACATCCTCAAAGCAGATGTATTCGCAGTAGGCGACAAAATCGATGTAATCGGTACAAGCAAAGGTAAAGGTACAGCAGGTGCTATTAAGCGCTGGAACTTCTCCAGACTTAAAGAAACACACGGTACTGGCCCCGTTGCAAGACACGCAGGTTCATTGGGCGCTTGCTCCGACCCCTCAAGAGTTTACAAGGGAAAGAAACTCGCAGGTCATCTCGGTGCAGAACGCGTTACAATCCAGAATTTAACAGTTGCCAAGGTTGATGCAGAGAACAACCTCATCGCTATCAAGGGTGCCATCCCCGGCCCCAAAGGCGGAATCGTTGTTATTGCAGACGCCAAAAAAGCTTAAGGAAGGAGTTTGAATTATGCCTAATTGTTCAGTATTTGACAGCAAGGGTAACAAGGTTTCCGATATTGAGCTTGCAGAGTCAGTATTCGGCATTGAGCCCAATATGTCAGCTATGCATCTTTGCGTAGTTAATTATCTTGCAAATCAGCGCCAGGGCACACAGTCCACCAAAACTCGTTCCGAAGTTAGCGGCGGCGGCAAAAAGCCTTGGAGACAGAAGGGCACAGGCCGTGCTCGTCAGGGTTCAACAAGAGCAACACAGTGGATCCACGGTGGTATTGCTCACGGCCCCAAGCCTCGTGAATACGGCTTCGACATCAACAAGAAAGTTAAGAAGCTTGCTATGAAATCAGCACTTTCTTCAAAGGTTGCTGCTGATGAGATGGTAGTTCTTGATTCACTTGAGCTCGAAGCAATCAAGACAAAGAGCGTTGTTGACGTTCTTAAAGCTCTTGAAACAGGTAAGAAAGTACTTTTCGTTCTTCCTGAAAAGAATGACGTTGTTTACAGAAGCGCACGCAACATCGCAGGCGTTAAGGTTGACATCGTAAACACAGTTAATGTATATGACATCCTTAACTGCGACACACTCGTAGTTCTTAAAGATGCCGTTGCAAAACTTGAGGAGGTATTTGCATGAGTAAAGCAGCACAGGATATAATCCTCCGTCCTATCATCACAGAAGAAAGCATGATGAACACTGCTGAGAAGAAATACACTTTCGCAGTAGCAAAGAGTGCAAACAAAATCGAAATCGCAAAGGCTGTTGAGGATCTCTTCTCATCAAAGCCCGGCGATATCAAGGTTGCCAAAGTTAACACAATCAACTGCCTCGGCAAGCTCCGCAGACAGGGTACTTCACAGGGCTTCACAGCATCCTGGAAAAAGGCAATCGTTACTCTTACCGAAGATTCAAAGACAATTGAGTTCTTTGACGGTATGATGTAATCTCCCCCAATTAAAAAAGCGGTAATGTATGGAGTTTGACATCTCCGCTAAGCCGCTCAAATCACTTAATAAAGGAGTGTGGATAAAATGTCGATTAAGTTCTATAAGCCGACTACAAACGCTCGTCGTAATATGTCGACTACAGATTATTCAGAACTTTCTAAGGTTGCTCCTGAAAGAAGCCTTCTTGTTCCAGTAAGCAACAAATCTGGCCGTAACAGCTACGGCAGAATCACAGTTCGCCATCGTGGCGGCGCAAATCGCAGAAAATACCGTATTATCGACTTCAAGAGAGATAAGTTCGATGTTGCAGCTGAGGTTGCAACAATTGAGTACGATCCTAACAGATCAGCTCACATTGCTCTTCTTAAGTATGAAGACGGCGAGAAGAGATACATCATCGCTCCCGCAGGTCTTAAAGTTGGCGATAA
>JAKSQM010000030.1 GCA_024404115.1 Clostridia bacterium
CTTGAAAAACTGGAAGACCTGCATAATATCAGTAATAATGCAGAGGTAACGGTAGAATACGCCAGCGGACTTACAAACTATATCGGCAGACAAACAAATATGGCAGAAGCGAAGAAAGCCTTTGAAAAACTGGAAGACCTGCATAATATCAGTAATAATGCAGAGGTAACGGTATTATACGCCCAAGGACTTTTCAACCTTTTCTGCCGACAAACAGATATGGCAGAAGCGAAGAAAGCCCTTGACACACTGGAAGAACTGCATAAAAACAGTAATAATGCAGAGGTAACGGTAGAATACGCCAAAGGACTTACAAACTATATCTGCAATCAAACAGATATGGCAGAAGCGAAGAAAGCCCTTGACACACTGGAAGAACTGCAAAAAAGCAGTAATAATGCAGAGGTAACGGTTAGATACGCCAAAGGACTTGCGGCGTATATGCTTAAATTTATTGACTCAGATGATGAGGGAAGGGAGTATTTATTTAAAATATTCTCAATGGGAATGTCAAACCCTCAAAACGAAGAGCTTATAAAAATATGTGCACTTGCTATGCACATTGCAAAAGATAAATTTAACATAAAGTTAGATTAAGGAGATTAAGTATCTCTCGCGGCTGTCGCAGAAATGCGGCAGCTTTTTGTATCCTCTGTGCAAATACCGCCTTACTATTTGCCATTCTACACAAAATTTCTCTCCGCTTCACATATTCTATTGACACAAAACGCAATTTTCTTATATAATAGAAAAAATAAACAAATAAAGCGGTGATTATATTGAAAAAATGGTACACTGGCGTTGTTCATTCGCACACTACCCATTCAGACGGGAACCTGACCCCCACTCAGCTTGTTAAAAAAGCTGAAAAAATCGGTCTTGATTTTTTGATTATCACAGACCATAATCAGTTTTGCGACTATATCCCCAAAAGCGACAAGGTGCTTGTTATCCCAGGCACGGAGCTGACAGATGACACTTGGGGACACACCAACATCTGGGGCGTTAAAGAACCCATTGACAACTTTAAATGTGAATCCTATGCCGAATGGGAAAGAAAAATTGCCATGGCTCGTGAAAAGGGTGCGTTTATCTGCATGAATCACCCTATGTGCAGTAACTGTGGCTGGCATTGGCCTCTTGAACCCGAAAAGGTTGACTGCGTTGAGGTTTGGAACAGCCCTCAGCACACAGATAATATGATTGCAACTGCATGGTGGCAGGATGAATTGCGCAAAGGCAAAAAAATCCCTGCCGTTGGCGGAAGCGATTTCCATATGGATTATGTTGTTACCGCTCACCTTGATAACCCCGTAACACGAGTTTACGCAGAGGAATGTACGCAGGACGCTATCCTCAATGCTATCAAGGCAGGGCACACCACAATTTCACCCAGCGTGAAAGGGCAGACAATTTATATCACCAGTGATGACGGCATAATCGGCGACACCGTGAAGCTCACAGATACCACAAAGGTTACTGTCAGCGTTGATTGCCTTAAAAAGAATCAGACCCTTAAAATAATTGATAACAGCGGTTTGAAATACTCTTATAAGGCAACAAGCACTGAGCCTTTTGCGGTAACTCTCCCTGTTGAAAGTGAGGGCTTTATCTCTGCACAGGTTGAGTATGACCTGCACCCACTTTACAGTGCAGTTTACGGCAAGGTTGAGCAGAAAATTCTTCACAGCAAAAATACTGGCAAACTGCCGCCGTTTATTTATTCGCAGACTGGCGCAATTTATTTTGAAAAGTAAAAAGGTGATTATATGAGCATTAAACAAAAAGAAGTTTTAGCTTCAAATTCTTTGCAGAAAACCCGTTTCGTAACCCCCATTGAGTATGTGAGCATAGGCATGTCAAGAATCGGCGGTATGTTCTCCATGACCCTCACAGGTACTCTTGCAACCGCTTTCCTCCATGAGCTTTATTACGGCCCCGCAGGCGTAAACTCCGCAGGCGTTGCAAGCAAAATCGCTGTGCAGACAACTATCACAACAATCGCAAGCATCATCATTGCACTCCTTTCGGGCATCATTGTTCAGAAATGGAAAACAAAGCTGGGTCATTATCGCCAGTGGTATTTTATCAACCTTATTCCTATGTTCGCCCTTACAGTCCTTTTCTTCTGGGTGCCTTCCGATTGGTCGATTGAAAAAATGACCTATTGGCGATACGGTGTTGCCATGGCGCAAACCATATTTAACACATTCAACACACTTTCACAGAATATTGTTCAGGTTGTATCCCCCGACCCCAAAGAGAAAAAGACAATCGCTACCTGCTGGCAGCTGTTCTATTATATCGGCTACGGTGCAGCATACCTTGCAACAATGGTTTACGGTAAATTGAGCGATGACAAAAACGCAATGTATATGCGTCTTGCACTTATTGCCGCTATCGTTTCATCAATCGGCAACCTTATGTGCGGACTTTTCTGCAAGGAGCGAATTGATGTTCAGCCCGATAAAAAAGAAAAAGTCAGCAAAGATTTGCTCAAGCTTTTCAAATACAAAAATTACCGCTGTATGCAGTATATGAGCTTTGCAGAAACACTCTATAACCTCGGCAAATTCAGCACATTCCTTGCCGCTATCACAGTTGGCTCTGCAAATAATCTTTTGCTTACACTTCCCACCGCCGCAGGCACAGTTGTGGGCAACCTTATCACCGCAAAAATTTCTAAAAAATATGAGCCTACAAAGCTCCTTAAATTCTGCGGATACTATATTACAGGTGCCGCCGCCGCAGTATTCTTTGTTGCATTCGCCGAAGCAAAGCTTGGTCTTGTTTTCTTTGAGGGATGGAACAAATGGTTCTTCTATCTGTTCTATTTCATTTTCGGTATCGGTGTTGGTATCAACGAGCTTTCAACATCACACTTCAATGTTGAGTATTATGACTATCTTGAATGGCAGTCAGGCAAGCGTCTTGAGGCTGTTCAGGGCATCATCCCCGGCTGGATTAAGAGCGGACTTTCATATTTGTATCAGATAGCAATTCCTTATATGCTTGTTTGGATTGGCTATGAATCAAGCCTTGAGGGCGACCTTGTTGTTACAATGAGAGCGAAACCCGACTATATGAACACCTGCCTGTGGCTTCTTGCACTTCTTGTGTTTACATATGCACTTGGCAGTATTATCAAGACTATCCTCCTCAAAACAATGTATGATGTTGAGGGCGAAAAGAAAGAGCAGATGTATAAAGAGCTTGCAGAAAGACGAGCAGAAAACGCATAAAATAAAAGAAACGAATGGCTGTGGGCAAACGCTCATAGCCATTTTTTGTGGGGGTGTAATCGTCATTGGGAGGCTGCAAGGCAATCCACTATAAAAATAGCACCGAGCTTCCCGTCGCCCCTTGACAGAGGGGTAGAAATTGAAGTAATAAGTTGTAGTGAATAGTGAAGAAGTGAAAGTACCATATTGTAGGGGATGGCGTCCTCGACATCCCGTTCTGAATATCAGCACAAAGTCAAATTTGAACAAAAGCTGTCGGTATCACACCGTAGGGGCGAACTGCGTTCGCCAGCTTTTTATAACAACAATGAATGAAGGCGGAATACCACCTACCGTAGAGGAGTAGCTTGCCACTCCCGAAAAAATTTGCACCGAGCCAAAGCGTTGCCATTGCGAGGCTTCGCAGAAGCCGTGGCAATCTACGCTTACGGTAAGTACACAATCACAACTAACATTTATCAATTCCCTATTGCTTTGGTAGGCAAATAGTGATATAATATTAACTGCACTTATTCCCTTTACAAAAACTGTCATTTGTGATAAATTATATATCGTTCGTTTTTGTTTAAACTATCGCAAAAAGAATCGAGGTGTTATGATGATAATTGATTTTCATACGCACATTTTTCCCGATAAAATTGCACCGCAGGCAGTCGCTTCTCTTGAAAAAAAGGCTAATATCACTGCCCACGGCAAGGCAACTCTTTCTGACCTTAAATGCACCATGAAAAATGCAGGTGTGGATTACAGCGTAATTCTGCCCGTTGCTACAAGCCCGAAGCAGGTGGATTCTATCAACCGCATGGCGGCATCAATCAACGGCACAGATGGCATTTTTTACGCAGGCGCAATTCACCCCAAATGCGAAAATGTTGAAGAAATTCTTGATTCCATAAAATCCGCAGGACTTTTCGGCATCAAAATTCATCCCGATTATCAGGGCGAATATTTCGACAGCCCTGCCTATATAAAAATTATGGCAGAGGCGGCAAAGAGGGGACTTATCACCGTTACCCACGCAGGTGTGGATGTTGGCTTCCCAAATGATGTGTGCTGTACGCCAGATATGGTCTGCAATGTGCTTGAAAAGCTCAAGGGTATCATCGACAACAAGCTTGTCCTCGCTCATATGGGCGGGTGCGATTTGCCCGACGAGGTTATGGAAAAGCTCGTGTCAAAACCAGTTTTCTTTGACACCTCTTATGTGCTCGATAAATACACAGAGAAGTGCAGAGAAATCATCCTCCGCCACGGTGCAGACAAAATTCTTTTTGCAACAGATTACCCGTGGGGCAATGTAAAAAGCTTTGTTGAAACAATGAAAAGCCTTGACCTTTCACAGGAAGAAAAGGATAAAATTTTTTATAAAAATGCGCTGAAACTTCTTTCAGCAAAAAATTAATTTCAGAGGTAGTTTTATGTATTTTATTATTGCACTTTTTTGTTTGTTGCAGATTATTTTTGTGCCCATCTTTATTAAAAGCGGATGGCCGAAAACTAAGAAATCCACCCTGCTTATTAAGATGATTTGCTCCACTGTTTTTGTTGGATTTGCAGCTTTTAACATATATATTTCTGGTGCGGATTTTGGCGGCACATATCAGAGATTTATTCTTATTGCCCTTGCCCTCGGCTGGGTTGGCGATGTTTTCCTCACAGCTGACCCGTTCCTTGAGGGTAAATCAAAAGAGTTCAAATTAGCGGTCAATATCGTTGGCGCATGCGCATTCCTTGCAGGTCATATTTTCTTTATTATCGCATTTTTCAAAAAGACAAAAGAAATCGGTGCAGCTCTCGGCATAACTTTCTTTGTTCCCCTTGCAGTTGTTCTTGTGGCACTTGTTCTGGCAAAAATGCTCTTAAAGGTGAAGCTTTCAAAGCTTGCCGTTCCCGTTGCAATTTATGCCCTGATGATTGATGTAATGTTCTCAGCGGCTTTTAACCTCGGTATCTCTGTTGGCAGCTGGCAGTCTGTTCTCACCCTCGGTGTGGGCACACTTCTTTTTGTTGCTTCAGATTTTTCACTGGGAATTAAATATTTTGACGATAAGCGATTCAACACGCTCACCGTCAGAAGCGTTTATATCACCGCATATTACATTGCGCAGATGCTTATTGCCGCATCACTTCTTGTGATAAAATAATTCACATTTTTTAGATTATTGCTTTATTTTTATAAAGTATATGATATAATGATAACATAAAGTTTACAGGAGGAATCAGTTATGAGTTACATACCTATGACGGATTACGAAACTTCCCCGCAGGAAGTTAAAAATGAATACGATGATCAGATTGCAAAGCACGGAAGAATCACAAATATGAAGCGCACACTTCTTCATAATCTTCCCTCTTTCAAGGCATATATGGAGTGGTACACACTTTATGACGAGCTTGTACCCGTTCTTGGCGAAAGAGCACTTTCAATTTTTTCATATGCAATTTCAACAGGCAACCAGTGCCTTGTATGCGGTTCATTCTTCACAAAAATTCTTGAAGAGAGCGGCGAGGATGTTGGCTGCATGCAGCTTGACGAAAAAGAACAGCTTCTCTTTGACCTTGGCATTGTTATTGCACAGGACCCTCACAATATCCCTGACGAGATTTATGACGGACTTAAAGCAATGTTCACAGATGAGCAGATTGTTACAATAATCGCATTCGCAGGCATTATGTATGCAACAAATCTTTTCAACACAATCACAAAGGTTGACCTTGACGAGGTACTTTATGAGTACCGTTACGACAAAAATAAGAAAGTAGAGGAATAATAAAATGGGCGAATTTAACGGAAAAGTTGCATTTATCACAGGTGCAGCACACGGACAGGGCAGAGCAACAGCTTTAGCACTTGCAAAAGAGGGCGCATATATTGCCGCTTTTGATGTTGCAAAAAAGATTGAATATCCAAAATATGAGTTTGGCACAAGCGATGAACTTAAAACTCTTAAAGAAGAAATCGAAGCTCTTGGCTCAAAATGCGAAATCTTTGCAGGCGATGTAAGAGATGACAAGGCAGTTACAGCCGCTGTTGAGGGTACAATCGCTGCTTTCGGCAAAATCGACATTCTCTTTAATAACGCTGGTATCTGCGCATACGCAAAGGTTCACGAAATGACAGACGAAGAGTGGGACGCAATGATTGACATCAACCTTAAAGGACCGTTCATCGTTACCCGCCGTGTTGTTAAATATATGATGGAAAAGAAGAGCGGTGTTATTATCAACAACTCTTCTGTTATGGGTCTTCGTGGCGGTAACAGATTATCTCATTACACTGCTTCAAAGTGGGGTCTTACAGGTCTTACAAAGGCTTGGGCAATCGAGCTTGCACCTTACAACATCCGTGTTGTCAGCATCCATCCCACAGGCGTTAACACTCCTATGAATGACGGTCTTGCCGCTATGGAAGGCAAAACTCCCGAAGAAATTGCAGAGGCAAGTGCAGGCAACCTTCTTCCCGTTCCGTGGATTGAGTCAGAGGACACTGCAAACCTTGTTCTCTTCCTTGCAAGCGATAAGGCAAGATATGCAACAGGCTCACAGTTTGTTATTGACGCAGGTCTTCTCAGCGTTTGATTAACTTGTCAATATGAAAAAATCAAGTAAAGTTATATTAGGCACAGGGGCAGGCTTGCTTGCCCTTTCTGTTGCTGTTGCAGAAACAGCCTGCACAATCGGCATTAAAAGACCCAAAAAACCGCAGGAATTTAAAGACGGCATCCTCAAAGAAAGAGCAGAATGGCGCAAGGTGAATAACGAGAAATTTTTCGCAATGAATCCGCAGGATGTTTCGCTTGTGAGCGTCAACGGCGAAGAGATGAAAGGCTGGTTTTTGCCTGCCGAAAACAAAACAAACCGCTTTGTTTTGTGCATTCACGGCTACAGGTGCAACGGTGTTGATGAATTCAGCCACATAGCACCCTTTTATCACAATGATTTAGGCTATAATGTTCTGATGCCCGACCTCACCGCCCACGGCAGAAGTGAGGGCAAATACGCAGGCTTCGGCACATTTGACAGCGAAAACATCTTCCTTTGGGTCAACTGGATTATAGAAAACTTTGGCGAAGATGTTGAAATCATTCTTCACGGCATTTCAATGGGTGCGGCAACAGCACTTATCTGCAATGAAAAAAATCCGCCGAAGCAGGTGAAGCTGATAATTTCAGACTGTGCATTTATCAGCGCACCGTATGTTATGAATAACACCGTCAAGGATGTTGTTGGCTTCCAGCTGAAGCCGTTTGTTGCTCTCGGCAGTGTTGCAAGCAAAATAAAAGCAGGCTACTTTTTCAGTGAAAGCAACCCGCTTAAAAATATGGATAAAGCAAAAAATCCCGTGCTTTTCATTCACGGAAAAGCCGATACATTTGTGCCGTTTGAATGCGGTCAGATGCTTTATGATGCCTGCCCTACAGAGAAAGACTTCTATTGGGTGGATGACGCTATCCACGCATTCAGCTATTATGTGGATAAGGACGGCTATGAAAATAAGGTGAAGCAGTTTATCTCTGCCCACCTTGACACAAAAGAAACAACAATTGCATAAAAAACACCCGCCGAAAGATTTTCTTTTCGACGGGTAATTTTTTGGGTTTAATAAATCTTATTACATAGTTTGCACCGAGCTGTTTTATTATGCTTTCTGTGCAAGCTCTTTTTCTTTAACTTTCTGTGTGGGGATTTTATCTTTTGTGATTTTTCTGATAACAAAGAGTGTTACAAAGAGTGTTGCAAATGCTACGGGCAGGCAGATAGCCGCATTCTTAACAAAGCCTGCAAGAACATATGTAATAGCTGAAATTACAAGAACTACCACCGCATAGGGAAGCTGTGTTTCAACATGAGCAAGGTGGTCGCAGCCTGCTGCTGTTGATGACATAATGTTTGTATCTGAAATGGGTGAGCAGTGGTCGCCGCATACAGCACCTGCAAGGCAGGCTGAAATTGCAATAACTGTCATCTTTTCGTCAAGACCGATACCAACAACGATTGGGAGGATGATGCCCATTGTACCCCATGATGTACCTGTTGCAAATGCAAGACCAACTGATACAAGGTAAACAAGTGCAGGCAGGAATGATGAAAGACCTGAAAGGCTTCCTGAGAATACGCCTGAAACGAAATCGTTTACGCCAAGAAGAACGGTGATTTCACTTAATGACCATGCAAAAATAAGAATGAGAATTGCAGGAACCATTGACTTGAAGCCTGCTGCTACAGATTCCATAAGTTCGCTGAATGAAAGCAGATCACGCATATAATAATAGATAATTGTTACGCCAACTGTTACAAGTGCGCCCATACTCAAAGCAAGTGAAGCGTTGCAGTCTGCAAAAGCGTCAATAAGTGATTTGCCATCAAAAAGACCGCCTGTATAAAGCATATATGAAATGCAGGAAACGATAAGAAGAATAACAGGGAAAAGAAGGTCAATGAGCTTGCCCTTTTCGTTTTCAACAATCTCGTCTGATGATGAATTGGGGGCGGGAACTGTGAAAACATCGCCATTCTTTGCGTTATATTCGTGGAGCTTCATGGGGCCGTAATCGAACTGCATAGCAGATGTGAAAACAACCATTGCAAGAGTAAGAAGAGAATAGAAATTAAAGGGGATTGCTTTGAGGAACATCTCAACGCCGTTTACATTCTCAACATTTGCAGAAACTGCAGCTGCCCAGCTGGAGATTGGCATAATCATGCACATAGGAGCGGCTGTTGCATCAATAATATATGCAAGCTTTGCACGGGAAATTTTGTTTGCATCTGTTATGGGTCGCATAACATTACCTGCGGTGAGTGTGTTGAAATAATCGTCAACGCTCAATACTACACCGAGGGCGAATGTGGAAAGCATTGCAACCCTGCGTGAATGGATACGCTTGCCTGCCCATCTGCCGTATGCCTTTGTGGCACCTGAACGGCTGAGGAGCGAAACGAGGATACCGAGAGTAACAAGGAATGTGAGAATACCAAGGTTACTGCTTCCTGACAATCCCGAAAGGATACCGTCAAGGAAAACTGACTCAAGGGTATCAATTGTGTTGAAGTGTGAATAAAGAAGTGCGCCCGAAACAAGACCGAGGAAAAGTGATGAATAAACCTCTTTTGTTATGAGGGCAAGGATGATTGCAACCGCAGGAGGCAACAATGACCATGCTGTGCCTGTGAAATCATAATTATCAAGAGCATGACCGTAAACAGCATAGCAAAGACCCGCAACTGCAAGAACCAAAAAGGCTGATAGTGCGATTTTCTTTTTCATAATATGTATTCCTTTCTTTGGGCAGAAAAAAAGAGCCTGCCCGAATATTATTCGACAGTGCTCCGTAACTACTTACGACAGTGAAACACATATTCTGTGCAACCCCAGCAATCAACCCCTGCAAAAATCAACCGCTTCGGCGGCAAACCTCCCACATTCATGTGCTTGCAGGCACTGCACATCCCCAAAAGTGCAAAGAATATGGAGTGTTTTCCGCACCCCTGACTAAGAAATATTATACTTTTATTAGCCATAAATGTCAATAGTTGTTCATTTATTTAATTGGTTAAAAGTTGATGACAAGTGAATTTTTGTGTGATATAATAAAAGTAATAATTTTTAGGAGTGTCCGCATTGACAAAAACAATTGAAATGGCACCTCTTGAGGGAAGCACAACTTCATTCTTTCGCCGTGTGCAAAGTAAGCACTTTACATCGGCAGACAAATATTTCACTCCGTTTATTTCACCAACGCAAAATCACAGTTTCACTAACCGTGAATTAAGAGAGATTTTGCCCGAAATGAACGAGGGACTGAATGTTGTGCCGCAGCTTATCGGGCATAACGGAGATGATTTTCTCTGGGCGGCAAACGAGCTTAAAGAGATGGGGTACAAAGAAGTTAATCTTAATTTAGGCTGTCCCTCGGCGACGGTTACAAAAAAGAAAAAGGGTGCAGGGCTTTTAGGTGATATTCCAATGCTCACCGATTTTCTTGACAGAATTTTTGATTCCGCTCCCCTGCCCATTTCAATTAAAACAAGGGTCGGGCGAAAAGATTTGCAGGAAGCGGAAAAGCTGGCAGAGATTTTTTCTCATTACCCTGTGGCGGAAATGATTGTTCATCCCCGACTTGAAAAGGATTTTTACAAGGGCAATGTTTCTATTGCGGCATTTGAGATTTTTAAAGAAGCTTTCGGCGAAAAAATCAGCTACAACGGCAACATTTTTAACAGAAATGATGCGACAGAATTTTTCAACAATCACAGCGAAGTGAACACGATTATGTGCGGCAGAGGGTTAGTGTGCAATCCTAAGTTGGCAGGTGAAATCAAGGGCGAAGAGCCTTTGACAAAAGATGAATTTTGTGCGTTTTATGAGGATTTTTATGCTGTTACAATTGAACGGCTAAACACAGAAGTACAGCTTTTGCTTCATATGAAAGAATACTGGGCATACTGGAGCAGAATTTTTGTTGACGGTGAAAAAATCACAAAAAAGATTTTCAAAGCAAAAACAAAGCTTGAATACAACAGAGCTGTTATGGACATTTTTAACAACGGTAATATTAAACCCCTTGCAGGGTTTTAAAAATAGGAGGATACATATTATGAAAAAGATTTTATCAGTTATTCTTGCGCTGGTGCTGTTATTGACTGGCACAATGACAGTGGCATTCGCAAAAACGGGCACAAAGTACACTGTAATTAACCCCTATCAGAATGTTGATTGGGGCAACAGTGAAACTTACAAAGCCTGCCTGCACTGCCACACAATTGCATCTGACGGCAAGTGCGACATCAATGAGTGGCTTGGTCTTTATTATGCTGACGGCTATGATATTATCGCCCTCACTGACCACGGCGTTATCAACAACGGCTGGAAAGAAAAGAGAAGAACCAACGGCATTTTTAACGGCTTCAAGACACCCACTCCCCTTACAGAGGAGCAGTATAACTACTACACAAATGGCACAGACAGAAACGGCAGAGGCATGATTGACATTACAGGCGGTATTGAGTGCAATATGGCTGTTGTTTCCAAAACCCATGTAAACGGATATTTCACCACCTACGGACAGGGTGTCTGGGGCAAAGAAAATGACTACGAAACGGCTCCCCGTGAGATTGAAAAGGCAGGCGGTTACAGCGTGCTGAATCACGTTGGCGACTGGGTAAACTCAAACAATTTCCCTGAGCGTTCACACAAGAATTTTTACATTGGATATTTTGCAGATATTCTTACAAAATACAAAACCTGCCTTGGTCTTGAGATTATCAACAACACAGACAACTGCACAAGGGGCGACCGTGAGCTTTGGGACGAACTTCTGCCAATAGTTATTCCCCAGGGCAGAAACATCTGGGGCTTTGCAGATGACGATTCTGAATATCCCGACGAGGTTGGCAGGTCATTTGAGCTTTTCCCCATGAGCGAAAACACAGAGGAGAATGTTAAGGAAGCTATGATTTCTGGCGCATTCTTTGCGGCAAGTAAGTATCAGAAAACAACATCCCGTGAAAATGAAATTGCAGGCGACGGACTTGTACCGATTGTTACAAACATCAAAATTGACGGTAACAAAATCACCGTTGAATGTGATAAGGATCGTGGCTGTGATACAATCCAGTGGGTTGCAGACGGCAAGGTGATTAAAGAGGACAACACAGGCTCATGCTCATACACCATTGACCTTGGGGATTATGAGAATGACCTTGGCTGTTACATTCGTTTTGTGCTTAAAAGCGATGCTCACGGCGTTACATATTCACAGCCCTTTGAGCTTCAATATGAGGGCAGAGCTGAAAAGGAAGCACCACATTCAATCCTTGTTGACGGATTCTTTTCAAGAATTTTCCGTCTGTGGTATCAGAGATTAGGCGTTGCACTTTTGAGCCTTATTGGCGAAAAAATCCTTGCAGCAATGAATGTTATTCCAAAGGTTGCAAAATAAGGAGGTCAGAATATGGAAATTTTCAGAAGTCTTGTTTATGTAATTTGGGCAGTGTGCGAGGTTATCCGCAACCTGTTTGTATAAATCATTTATGGCAAATGTGATAACATCTTTCAGAATTATTTGTGCGTTGGCTCTTTGCTTTTGCCCCGCATTTTCAAAATGGTTTTATGCATTTTATGTGCTTGGCGGCATCAGCGATATTTTGGACGGCATAGCTGCAAGACATTTCGGGAAAGAAACAAAGCTCGGTGCACAGCTTGACACAATTGCAGATATTGCTTTTACATTAGTTGCAATAATTAAAGTGGTGCAGGCTGTGCCTGTTCCAATATGGCTAATCGTTTGGACTGTCGGCATTGCTGTTATTAAATGTATCAACATAATCTGCGGATTTTTGCTTTACAAGCGATTTATTTCTGAGCATACAGTGATGAATAAAATATGCGGAGTGATGCTGTTTGCAATTCCGCTTTGTGTTGGTATGCTTCCAAAGCAAATTGTTGCGGTATGGATTATTTTAACCTGTGTTGCCGCAACATTTGCCGCTATTCAGGAGGGGCATTTCATTCGCACAGGGAAAGAAATCAGTTAGGAAATGCAAAATTTCTTAACTGATTAAGCTAAAATGGATTATGTAGCAGAATTATAAATCAGAATTTGTGAGGAAAATTATATGACGGACAACAATTTAATAAAAGATTATTTGTTATCACTTGCAGTTACCCAAACAACAGATTATCAAATAAAAAGTAGTGTTGCGAAGCATAATCGTGCAATGAATAAATGCAGAAAAATAGCCACTGAAATACAAACAAATTACCCCGAATTAAAAGAATCTTTCGCAGATCTTTTGAATAAAGAGCCTGAAATATCTTTATTAGTTGCACACCATATAATTGAAGTGATGCAATATCCTGATAATATTAAGTCAAAAGCATTATCAATTATTAAAGAAAAATCCAAAGAAGAATCAACTGTAGGTTTAGGGAATAAAATGTGGTTGAAAGATTATTTGCAAGCACACCCAAAAGATAAAAAATTGATTAGATAGTAGTTCTACAAATCTCAGCTTGTATGATTTTAAGGAGAATGCTATGGACAGAAGAAATGACGATTACATTGTAACCAAAAACGATTGGGACACATCGCCCATGCCGCAAAAGAACGCTCAATTTAAAATCAAAAGAAAGTTCAGCGCTGAGAATATAGCCCGTCTTAAAAAAGGACATCTTCCAGAAGAAATGGAGGACAGATGGTTATATTATTATGAGGACGGCAAGGTTTATTTTCACCGCAGCTGGAGCGGAATCTGCGTATATATTGTTGAGCTGAATTACAGACGCAACAAGCATCTTGTTACAGTTAACCGTGATGAAAATCAGTATTCAAACACCGATATTGATGAAGACATTGAAACAATAAACGAATTGCTTGATATTTATATCTGATTGGATAATCAAACAAGGAGATGAGCGGATGAAAAAAGCGGAAGCGAAAAAGATAATAAAGAATGAGCATTTAATTTCTTACAGCTTTTTTGAAAGCAGAAATGATGCCTCTGACGAAATGGTGATAAAAAAATTGTCGGGGAAATATATTGTATATGCAACAAATGAAAGGGCTTCAAAAATCTCTGACGGAGAAAAAATATTTGACAATGAGGAAGATGCTTTTGATAATTTTATCAGAAGATTAAGAGCGTTGAATAATTACAGGAATAATATGTAAACAAATTTAGGAGGGGCGAGCTTGCTTCTCCTAAATTTGTTTGTACCAAGCAAAAGTAATCTGTTCCAACTGTAAGCAAAAGGCAACAATAAATATAAACAATCTTCCAAATTTACTGCTCTTCTTTACATAAGGCAGACAGCAAAAATTTTATTTACAATTGTTACAATACTTTCTCCAAAAATTCTATTGCAATATCTCTGCTGTGTGATATAATTTCCCTTCGAAACGGAGTGATACCATGAAAGAAAACCGATTTGAAATTGATATGTGCACAGGCGCTCTTATGCCTAAGCTCATATCTTTCTCCCTGCCGCTGATGTTTTCAAATGCGCTTCAGCTGTTGTTCAACGCAGTTGACCTCATTGTTGTTGGCAGGTTTGCAGGCAGTCAATGCCTTGCCGCTGTTGGCTCAAACACCGCACTCATAAACATTATGACTGCATTGTTTATGGGCTTGTCCCTCGGTGCAAATGTGTGCGCCGCAAGATTTTATGCCTCCCGTGAATACAAAAAAATGAGTGAGGTTGTCCATACCTCAATTTCAATTGCCGTTATTTCGGGAGCGTTTATTCTGATTTTCGGTCAGCTTATTGCCCACCCTGCGCTGAAGCTTCTGGGCACGCCCGACGATATAATCAACCTGTCAAAGCTTTACCTGCGAATTTATCTTTTGGGCACACCATTTTCAATGCTCTATAATTTCGGTGCGGCAATTCTTCGTGCTGTTGGCGATACCAAACGCCCAATGATTTTTTTAATTATTGCAGGCATTGTCAATGCAGGGCTTAATGTTTTTCTTGTTGTGGTTTTCCATATGGATGTGGCAGGCGTTGCAATTGCAACAATCATTTCACAGCTGATTTCGTGCGTTCTTGTAATAAGGGTGCTGTTCAAAAGTCCCGACGCATATAAAATTAAAATGAACGAATTAAAAATCCACCCCAAACATTTAAAGAATATTGTTTCAATCGGTGTCCCTGCCGGCTTGCAAGGCATTGTTATTAACGCTTCAAACGCTATGCTCCAATCCTCTGTAAATTCTTTTGGAGCCAATGCCATGGCAGGCTATACTGCGGCAAATAATATTTTCGGATTCCTTTATACCTCGGCAAATTCCATTACACAGGCGTGTATGAGCTTCACAAGTCAGAATTTAGGTGCAGGCAAATATAAAAGAATGAAATCGGTTCTTTTTAACTGTCTGATTCTTGAAACAGTTGTCTGCCTTATGCTTGGTGCAGTTGCATACTTTTTCGGTGATAAAATTATCGGCATTTACAGCTCATCACCTGTTGTTATTGAGTACGGACTTCAGATTCTGAGCCTCACCACCCTTACATATTTTTTGTGTGGATATATGGATTGCATCCCTGGTGCGCTTCGTGGAATGGGACATTCTGCAGTGCCAATGATACTTTCAATTATCGGCACAGTTGGCACAAGAATTGTGTGGATTTATGGCATTTTCCCGCACCACAGAGATATGAAATTCCTGTTCATTTCATACCCCGCATCATGGATAGCCACAATCATAATGCAATCAATCTGCTATTTCATAATTATCCGAAAGTTCAGCGGTGATACAGTAAGTGAATCAGAAGTCCTCTGATTAAATAGCGCAATAAAACGGCTCCCTTGTGTAAAGGAAGCTGGATTTGGCGAAGCCAAAGACTGATGGATTGTCCGTCGAAATTCAAATATCTGAAAAAAGATAGCAGTTTTCCCGTCGCCCCTTGACAGGGGAGATGTCATTTGAAAAATGACAGAGGGGTAGAACCTAAAGTAATAAGTTGTAGTGAATAGTGAAGAAGTGGATGGCACACCGTAGTACCTTGTAACAGCTAAAAGTTTACATAGGATGCAAAAATGATTTTGGCAGGCAAGGCTGACGACGCAGATGGGCTGACGCCCCTCAAGGCGGAAAACGCAGCATGGCGAAATCAGATGCCGCATAGTATCGTAAAGTTTTAGCTGTTACAAGGTAGTAGGGGATGGCGTCCTCGACATCCCGCTCTGAATGTCAGCAACAATATAAAATTAAGCAAGAAATTGTCGGTATTGTCATTGCGAGGCGAAGAAAGTGGTATAATAAAATTGGACAGATAAAAAATGACAAAAGGAGGCAAAAAGA
>JAKSQM010000031.1 GCA_024404115.1 Clostridia bacterium
GAGCGCCACCTTGCCAAGGTGGAGGTAGCGGGTTCGAGCCCCGTCATCCGCTCCATTTTTTATATATTGGTACCATAGCCAAGTGGTAAGGCAGCGGTCTGCAAAACCGCGATTCCCCAGTTCAAATCTGGGTGGTACCTCCAAAAAATTCCCGTTGATTTATCAACGGGAATTTTTACTTATTACCTATTCACTATTCACTCTTCACTAATTTTTGATGGGAATTTTTTGGAAAGTAATATGTAATAGTGAATAGTGAAGAAGTGAAATTTAACGGCACCCCGTAGGGGAATAGCTTGCTGCTCCCGAATAGACAAGGCAAATTTACTTAAAATATCATACAAATTTACCTAAAACGCACAATAAAACGGCTCCCTTGTGTAAAGGGAGCTGGATTTTTGCCGTGCAAAAAGACTGAGGGATTGTCCGTTGAATTTTAACTATCAGCCAAATTTAAACGAACAATCCTCCCGACGCACTATGTTCGCCACCCTCCTCTACACAAGGAGGGCAGATGTTGCCGCTAAATAGTGAAAAAGTGCTACTCCCGCACTAAATAAAAGAAATCAGCACCAACATTTCAACCGAGCAAAACCAGCAAAAAAACACGGACGATTTTTCGCCCGTGCTTTTGTTTATTCTTTTTTGCTTACCAATGAGAAATATGCTCTTGCGGTGGCTTTGTAAATTGCCATATAAATAAGTCCAAATATTACAAATGCTATTGCTGAAACAATAATTACCAGCGTAAGATTTTGCAAATTAAACAGCTGTAAAAGCTTCCATATGGGTGGGAATGCACAGCAGAAATGTATGCCTGCCAATATCAGCGGAGCAAAGAAAACTGTCAGCGTCTGTGAATTGATGCTCTTTTTGATGTCCTGCTTTGTCATGCCGATATTCTGCATAATTTCAAATCGCTTCATATCCTCAAAGCCCTCTGACATCTGCTTGTAATAGATAATCATTGCCATGGCGAAGATGAACATTATGCTGAAAAGTCCGCCGATAAAGAAGAAGCCGCCGAATGTATAATAGAAATCGTTTCTTGATTTTGCAAGGCAATCTGAAGTATAGGAGTAACCGCCGTCTGCCTGCTTGAGTTCATTTATGTTATCAAGTGAATCTAAAATATCGTCAAAAACTGATGCAGCCACTTTGTCGCTTCCTTTAAGGTCGTAGCCGTAATACCAGCGGATGGTGAGCATCGGATCACCGTTATAATCTATGAGTCCCTGCAACGGCTTTAACTCGTCCATTGAGTGAATAACAACCATAATTGACGGCGTAACTGCAACCTGTGCATCGCTTAACACGGGGTATGTATCAAGTGCGCCAACAATATTGAACTGTGCATCGTTCATGCCGATTGTGCCCTTGTCATACTGACAGCGGATTGTGTAAACCATTGCCTCGCCTTTGTTGAGCTTTACATTTTTGCCTGTGTTTCTGTTGTATGTGGTTTCGTCCATAAAATAAAGTCCACGGAGATCTTTAAATGAAAGGGCACTGTTAGCCTTGCCCTGTGAATCGGGGTCAAGCTTTTTATCTGAAAGAAGTCCCATAATTGAAGCGTAGCCGTACTCTTTAACATTCTGTGGCTTCACTGAATATTTATCGAAAACCTTTTCAAATTCGCTTCTGTATTTTGAAGCTTTCTCTTCTTTGATATTATCAACATCGTATAAGTGAAGTGATACCTGATTTTCCTGCGGATAGCGTGCCTTAATGCAATCGTTTGCGCCAAAATAAAGGCTGGCGGTGGATGCTACCATAACAAGCACCATTGTTGAAAGAATGCAGATTGATGCAAGACCTGCGCCGTTGCGCTTCATTCTGTATGCCATTGATGAAACAGAAACGAAGTGATTCTTTTTATAATAATATTTTTTGCTTTTCTGAAGGATTTTGCAAAGTGCAACAGAGCCTGCCATAAAGAGCATATATGTGCCGATAATTACCATAATAACGGCTATGAAAAATACAATAAGTGCTGTAAGGGGGCTTTCTGTTGTGATTGAAAGATAATATGCTCCACCTAAAAGGAGAACGCCTAAAATTGCAAACACCCAGTTGGCTTTTGGCGGTTTTTCGCCAGCGGATTCGCTTTTCATAAGGTCAAGCGGGTCTGAGCGAAGCACCTGAATAACTGACTTGATAAAAAGTGCAATGAAAACAACAGCGTAAAGTGTAACTGTGTAATAAATTGTTTTTGGGGGAATTGCAAAGCTGTATGATGCCTGAGCCTTGCAAAGATAAAGCAGGCAAAGCTCCGCAAGCTTTGAGAATGCGATACCAGCCAAAAGACCTGCGCCGATGCTTATTAAAGTAACTATCAGACTTTCCCAGCAGATAACACGGCAGATGCCTTTTTTATCCATACCCAAAATGTTGTAAAGACCAAACTCTTTGTTGCGTCTGCGGTTAAGGAACGAATTTGTGTAAAAGAGGAAAAGCAGTGAAAAAATCACAATAACAAATTTGCCGATACCAAGCACCAGTGAAAGGTTTGTGCCACCTGACATCTGCTTGATTGCAGGGGATTCTGAAAGGAATGTAACGATATAGTACATCATTACAGAGCCGATACATGAAATTATGTAAGGTATGTAGAGCTTTTTATTTTTCTTTATACCCGATGATGCAAGACGGAGAAAGACTGATTTCATTTCTGCTCACCGCCTGTTGCAAGCAAAGTAAGAGTATCAGAAATTTTCTGATAAAGCTGTTCGTTAGTGTCCTCACCACGATAAAGCTGATGATAAACCTCGCCGTCCTTGATGAAAAGAACTCTGTTGGCTGTTGAAGCGGCTTTAACTGAATGAGTTACCATAACGATTGTCTGTCCGCTCTTGTTGATTTCACCGAAAAGGCGAAGAAGCTCGTCTGTTGATTTTGAATCAAGTGCGCCTGTTGGCTCGTCTGCAAGGATAAGCTTCGGGTCTGTTATAAGTGCTCTTGCAACGGCTGCCCTCTGCTTCTGACCGCCCGAAACTTCATAAGGGTATTTTTTAAGAAGTGTACCTATGCCAAGAACAGTTGCAAGTGGCTCAAGCTTTTCTTTCATATCCTTATAGCCTTTGCCTGCGAGCACAAGGGGAAGATAAATGTTATCTTCAATTGAGAATGTGTCAAGCAAATTAAAATCCTGAAAAACGAAGCCTAAATTATCTCTGCGGTACTGTGCAATTTCGCTGTCTTTAATAGCAGAAAGCTCTTTGCCGTCAAGGATAATCGAACCGCCTGTTGGTTTAATAAGAGCTGCAAGGATGTTAAGAAGAGTGGTTTTGCCAGAACCCGACTCGCCCATAATCGCTACATATTCACCCTCTTCTACGGTGAAATTTACATTTTTAAGTGCTTCCACTTTGTTGCCGCCGAAGCGTGTGGAATAAGTCTTTTTAACATTGTTTACTTCAAGAAAACTCATTGTGAAGTGCCTCCTGTGTTTTGATTACGGGTATATTATAAACCGACGGGAAATGAATTGCCATTTTATCGGCTTACATTTCCCGCTTCAAATCTTACATTATTGTAATATTTACTCGTGCTTTATGTTATTTTGATTTAAATCCAGCATAATCACGGTGCCTTTGCCCACCTCAGACTTGGCGGTGATGTTCATTTTAAGGTTGCCGCACACCCTTTTGCAAAGGTAAAGACCAATTCCGCTGGCACTTTTATCTGCCCTGCCGTTAAAGCCTGTGTAGCCTTTTTCAAAAATTCTCGGCAAATCCTCGGGGGCAATGCCGATGCCTGTGTCCTCAATGCAAAGGTGGTTGTCATCTGATTTATATATTTTCACGCCGCCCTCTTTTGTGTATTTCACAGCGTTAGAAAGTATCTGCTCAACAACAAAAGCGAACCACTTTTCATCTGTTACGATTTTTTCGTTTATGTTTTCATATTGCAGGCTGATTTTTTTGCCGATGAAATCAGAAGCAAACTGCCTTACAGATTGCCTTACGATTGTGTCAACATCATATTCTCTGAAAACATAGTCCGTTGAGGTGGAGTCAAGGCGGATAAACGCAAGCACCATTTCAACATAACGCTCAATTCGCATAAGCTCTGACATGAGCTTCCTTGCTTCCTGTGAATCTGCGCCCTGCAATGTGAGCTTCATTGATGCAATGGGGGTCTTAATCTGATGCGCCCACACGCTGTAATATTCAGACATATCACGGTATTTTTCGTTGAAATGCTCCTCTTTAAGCATAACTTCATCACGCAAGGCAGATATAACATCATAATAGTCCTGCTGTAAAAGAGATGAGTATTGCGGTAAATCAGAAACCGTAGCCGAGCCTAATTTTTTGATATTCTGAAGCGTTTCGTGAAGCCTTTTCACCTTTGTATAATCAAAAATCATAAAAAGTATGCCAATAAAAACGCACAGCACAATTGGGTACACCACCGCCCTTAAAGGCAGATGATAAAACAAAAACGAAAGGCACAGTATCACTGTGAAAATAACGCTTAAAATTATTATTTTCTTTTTTGATTTTATGTATTTTAAAAACAGCTTCATATTATTCAATTATATACCCCACGCCGAATTTTGTTGCAATAAAGCCTGGAAGTCCCGAAGAATCCAGCTTTTTGCGAAGCCTGTTGATATTGACCGTGAGCGTGTTTTCGTCAACAAAAGAATCCGTTTCCCACAGCCTTTCCATCAGCTTTTCACGGCTGACAACCTTGCCCTTGTTTTCCATAAGGCAAAGCAGAATTCTGTATTCATTTTTTGAAAGCTCAATTTTGTTGTCGTTATATACAAGGGTGTTGTCGCCAGTGTTAAGAAATGCCCCTTTGTGAGAAAGCACAGGTGCGCTGGCGGCAAAATCGTAGCTTCTGCGCAGAAGTGCCTGCACCTTTGCCATCAGCACATTGCCGTCAAAGGGCTTAGCAATAAAATCATCTGCGCCCATATTGACAGCCATAACAATATTCATATTGTCCGCCGCCGAAGAAACAAAAATAACAGGCACATTTGAAATTTTGCGAATTTCACTGCACCAGTGGTATCCGTTATAAAAGGGCAGACCTATATCCATTAAAACAATGTGAGGCTGATAGCTGTTAAACTCCTCTGTAACATTGCGAAAATCATCGCAGATTTTAACATCCAACGCCCACGAGGTGGCAAGATTTTTCACTTCAGATGCAATGCCCTCGTCATCCTCAACAATAAAAAGCTTATACATTTATATCACCTTCACAGCTATTATAACAAATGTGTGTGATATGTCAATCAACTCACAGAAATTTAATTTTCGTTTTACCTCGTCAAAAATCCATTTGATTTTTTATGACATAGAGTAACCTTTTATTACATTTGGTTACTTTCTTATGAACATAGAGTAACTTTTTTTCGACACATATTGACATACTATTTTTCGGTTGGTATAATGAGAAAATATGAAATAACAATGAAAAATGGTAAGGAAAGTGATGTTATTTTGAAAAAATTAGGGTACATATCAGCAATGGTTGCAGTTTTACTGATTTTTTCAACTTTATTTTTTGGCTGTAGCAGCAAAGATGAAGCAGAAACCAATGAAACCAAAAAGGAAAACAATCAGACGGTCAGCACTTCTGAAAAAACAACAGAAAAAACCACAGAAGTAACCGAACCTGAATCAGATAATTTTTTTGACGGCGCTGTTTTTGTAGGCGACAGCGTAACCTTAGGTCTTAAAAACTATGTTACATCTGAAAGGAATCAAGGGCGTGAATGCCTCGGCAATGCAAAATTTTTGGCAGAGGGCAGTATGAGCTATTCAAACACTCTCCCCGAAATCGGAGCCAAAAACTCCATTCACCCAAGATATAACGGCACAGAAATGCACATTGAAGATGCACTTGCACTTATGAACGCAAACAAGGTGTTTATTATGCTGGGAATGAATGATTTCTGCATCTATCCCGAAGAGCAGGCTATGGCAAACGCAAAGGAATGCACAGACAGAATTAAAGAAAAAAATCCCGACATTGATATTTATATCGAGTCTGTAACACCTGCACTTTTTGACAGCGGCAAATTCAGCAACGAAAATATCAACAAGTTTGATGTTGCACTGAAAAATTTCTGTGATGAAAACGGCTACACCTATGTTGATGTTGCATCAGCTATGAAAGATGAAAACGGCATTTTAATCAGCTCATATTGTGGCGACCCTGGCGCAAAGGGCGTTCATATGTCAAATATCGGCTGCAAAGCATGGGTGGATTATCTTAATAAAATTTGCATTGAGGAGAAATAAAAATGAAAAAAATTGTACTTTCAATCACATCTGTTCTTATGGTTCTCACTATGCTTGCCGCTTGCGGAAAGAGCGTGGTTACAGACATCAATGTTAAAGAGGTTTATCAGAAAATCACAGAAAGCGTTACAATGCCAAAAGAAACTGTCGAGCTTGTTGCGGACGACCTTACAGATTATTACGGCATAGAGGCTGACAAGGTTGAGGATTTTGTTGCAGTGCAGGATGCCTGCGGATACAAAGACGAAATCGTTATCATCAAAGCTGTTGATGACGCTTCTGCAACAGAAATTGCTGATCTTCTTAACAAGCACATTGACTATCAGAAAGACAGCATGAAAAATTATGACCCTGCTCAGTTCAGCATCCTCGGCACAAGCGAGGTAATTTCAAACGGATCATATGTTGCAATGTTTATTTCAGCTGACCAGAGCAAAATGGCTGATATTTACAACGGATTTTTCAAATAAACCATAACTAATTTTTTTGCAGAGGGGTGAGGGCAAACGGTTTTTTCAAGTCCATTATTTTTATTTGTATTTCTGCCGATTGTTCTCGCAGTGTACTACATTCTGCCACGAAAATGCAGAAATGCGTTTCTTTTAATTGCTGACCTTGTGTTCTATGGCTGGGGCGAGCCTGTTATGGTTCTGCTGATGCTGATTTCAATAGTAATAAACTATATCGCAGGTTTGATGATTGCAAAAACAGAATCAAAAAATCATAAAAAGCTGATTTTGATTTTATCTGTAATAATCGACCTTGGCATACTGGGCTTCTTTAAATACGCAGGCTTCATTACCGAAAATCTCAATGTTGCACTGCCGTTTATGAATATTCCAAAAATCAGCGTTCCGTTGCCCATCGGTATTTCGTTCTACACTTTCCAGATAATGTCATACACCATTGATGTTTACCGTGAAGACACCAAGGCGCAAAAAAGCATTGTGGCATTCGGTACATATGTTTCGCTGTTCCCTCAGCTTATTGCAGGCCCCATTGTACGCTACAGAGATGTTGACATTCAGCTTGAAAACAGACGGGAAAACATTGAGCAGTTTTCTCACGGTGTAAGGCTGTTTGTTCTCGGTCTTGCCAAAAAAGTGTTGCTGGCAAATCCTATGGGAGCGTTGTGGGACTCACTTCGTGAAACACAGAATGGCGGTGTATTAGGCGCATGGATTGGCGTTATCGCCTTCTCTTTCCAGATTTATTTCGACTTCAGCGGATATTCAGATATGGCTCGTGGTCTTGGCAATATGCTGGGCTTTGAGTTCCTTGAAAACTTCAATTATCCGTATATTTCAAAGAGCATTACAGAATTCTGGCGCAGATGGCATATTTCCCTCGGCACATGGTTCAGAGAGTATCTTTATATCCCGCTGGGTGGCAACCGCCGTGGCAAAGCGAGAACACTCATTAACCTTTTAATCGTGTGGATGCTTACAGGCTTGTGGCACGGTGCAAGCTGGAACTTCGTTCTCTGGGGACTTTATTTCGGCATACTTCTCATAATCGAAAAGCTGTTCCTGCTTAAAGTTCTTAACAAGCTTCCCTCATTTGTTTCCCATATCTATTCGCTGTTTTTCATCGTTTTCGGATGGGTTATTTTCTATTTTGCAGACGATGTTGGCGGACTTTCTGCGTTGCTCGGCTTCATACCGAGGCTTTTCAGCGGCGGATTTATCTCAGCCGACGCTCTTGCAGTGATAAAGGGTTCAATATTGTTGCTTGTTGCAGCCTGCGTTGCGTCAACACCAATAATAAGAAAAATATATATGAAACTTCGTGAAAGAAAAGGCTTCGTTGTTGCCGAAGTGATTGCCATTGTGCTGATTCTTGTTTTATCAACTGCATCAGTTGTTGGCGACAGCTACAATCCTTTCCTTTACTTCAAATTCTGATATGAAAAATAAAATGAAATCAAAGTTAATATCTGCTGTTTTCATCGTTTTTGTTTTTGCGGTGGCGATTCTTTATGCTTTCACGCCAAAAACCAACTTTTCTGAAACAGAGAAGCGTTATCTTGCAGAATTTCCAAAGTTCAGCTTTGAATCGCTCAGCTCAGGCAAGTTTACCTCTGATTTTGAGGAATATCTTTCCGACCACGCTCCGTTCAGAAATGTGCTTGTAAGCCTGAATTCCTACTTCGAGCTTGCCAAGGGCAACAACGGCTCTAACGGAATTTACCTCGGCTCTGACGGCTGGCTTATTGAGAAGCCCTTTGACAGAGAAAACCGCTTCGATACGAATGTAAGGCGAATCACCGCATTTGCAAGAAGCACTGGCATTCCCACAGCCATTACCGCAGTGCCCGAAAAAGGCTTTATTTATGGCGAAAATCTGCCGAAAAACGCACTTAAATATAATGATGACCAGTGCTTTAAAAAGCTGACTTCGCAGTGCAAAGACAGCGTGAAGTTTATAAATCTTTCTGATGCCTTAAATGCTCAGAAAAACGATAAACAGATTTTTTATAAAACCGACCACCACTGGACCTGCGACGGAGCATTTATCGGCTACAACGAAATCTGCAAAGCGTTGAATCTGACAGCGGCGGAGGAAAACAGCTTTAATATTCAGACAGCCGACAATTTCTACGGCACATCATATTCAACCTCACTTTATACGCTCACAAAGCCCGACACAATGAAGATTATGCGCAGTCAAAAGACAAACGGTGCGGCAGAGGTTGTGATTGAGGACGGCAACACCGAAAAAAGCGAAAATATGTTTTTTGACGATAACCTTAAAGGCAGTGATAAATACACAGTTTTCCTTGACGGCAACCATCCATTTGTCAGAATAAAAACAGGCAACGAGGGCGGCAAGCTTCTTGTAATAAAGGATTCATTTGCCCATTGCCTTGTACCTTTCCTTGCTGAAAATTACAGCGAAATTGTTATGATTGACCTGCGTTATTATAAGAAGCCTGTTTCACAGCTTCTGAGCGCAGAGAGCTTTAATCAGATACTTTTTGTTTACGGTATGGAAAACCTTGCCGAAAGCAGAGATATTATTTTAAAATAAATGAACAATAATCTGAGCCGACAACCTCACAGCTGTCGGCTCTTTTTTGTTGCATATAGATATGTGGCTTGCTCCTCCCGTTAATCAGGCGCCCCACTGGGGAGCTGTCAGCAAAGCTGACAGAGGGGGTAGAACTTGAAGTAATAGGTTGTAGTGAATAGTGAAGAAGTGGCACATCGTAGGGGAGGGGCTTGCTCCTCCCGAAAAAAACAAGAAAATATCGTACAAATCTACATAAAAAGTACGATAACACCGTAGGGGCGAACTGTGTTCGCCCGATTTGCATTACAAATTAAACGGTCATTTTCTGGCGAACGCAGTTCGCTCCTACTTGATTCGTAGCACAAACAGCACTATAACATCGCAACGGAGCGCAAAAAAATCAGCCCCCGTTTGGGAGCTGACGAAAACTTTTTTATTCATTTTCTGCTTTTCTTGCTTCAATCTCTGCAACCATTTCTCTCTGTCGCTTCTCTGTGATGTTATAGAAGAACATGGGCACAGCGCAGGCAAACATGCTGATAACACCCGAAAGAATAAGGATGTTCCACAGTAACTGCTCGTTTGCAGGTGTGATGTAAACACCGTCAGCAGCCGCAGGGTTGATTTTTGCCCAAGAGTATGAGAATACGCCGATGAATGCGCCGAGAGCCATACCGATTTTGTTAATGAGTGTCTGCATTGCGAAGCAGATACCCTCGCCACGCTCACCAGTTTTCCATTCAAGATAGTCAACTGTGTCGCCAATCATAGCGTAGGTGATGATGTTGTTTACGCCCTGTGGAATACCAAGAAGTACAAGACCGATAGCCGCAACAGCCAATTTCCAGGGTGCGTCATAGCCTACAAAATACATAATTGCCATTACGACACCGCCAAAGAGATGAACGATAATGTAAGTCCACTTTTTGGTGAATTTCTTTGAAAGCCACGGAACAAGCAGTGATGCCACAAGTCCGCCAGGTACAACAAGCATTGTGATAAGTGCAAACAAGCCCTCATTTTTAAGAACATACTTTGCAAAATAAAGACCGCCTGTGTATGTATAAACCATTCTTGCACCGCCAAGGACACCTGAAAGCACAATCAGAAGAAGCTGTTTATTCTTGAAAAGGAGCTTCAGATTATGACCGAGTGATGGTGCTTTGTCTGTTGAAGTGAAACGCTCTTTTGTGTTTTTGAATCCATAGAAGAACATGGGCAGGGCAATAACACAGCAAACAACAGCGCAGATGAAATAAGTCCATTTAAGTGTGTGTGCATTCTGTGAAATATACTGCGGGTCAAGCACCAGCTTTGTGGAATCAAGCGGGTCGGGCATCTTGTATTTTCTTGTAACGCCGTCTGTGATGATAGGCACAAGGATTGTAACAAGACCTGCGCCAAGTGTGCATACAAGTCTTGCAACTGTGAGGATGTTACCTCTGACAGTTGTATCGTTTGTAAGGCAGGTGGAAAGTCCCCAGTAAGGCACATCGGCAACAGTGTAAATCATGCTCCAGAGAACATAAATAACAGAAATTGCAACGAAAGATGATGTTGCCTTTTCAGGAAGAAACGGGCAGAAGCAGGCGATTGTAATAAGCGCAATTGGCACAGCCATCCATTTAAGGAAA
Organism: Clostridia bacterium; assembly: GCA_024404115.1. Lineage (GTDB taxonomy): Bacteria > Bacillota > Clostridia > Oscillospirales > Acutalibacteraceae > CAG-488. The sequence continues at coordinate 10,910 of JAKSQM010000031.1, forward strand.
GGTCGGCATTTGCCCCATTTTGTTCGTGTTTTGTCAACAATACTGCCCATGATAGGGTCGTTCATTGCATCATAAACACGGGTGCCGAGCATAAGATATGCAACAGCCATAGTGCCCGAAATCGCACCGATTTTAACGCCCTCCGCACCAAAAAGAAGTGCGTCAGTGAGGAAAACAGTCAGATAAGAGCCAATAATGGTGCAGATAAGATTCTGACCGAAGCCCGTTATGCTGTATGCGATTGCTTCTTTAGGCTGAACGCCTTTGTTGGGCGTTGTGCCAAAGAGCTTGTGTAAAAATGACGAATTCAAATAAATCCCTCCGCAAAATTAGTTCACCTATATTCTACCATATTTATATATATAAAGTAAATTCCTATTTTCTACAAATCTTTGCCATTCTCTTTGTTGAAAAAATAGACGCAAGACAGACATTTGTTAAATCAAAACTATCATTTTTTAAAAATTGGGCAAATCTGACAAAAATAAAATAAAAACTTTTTCCATTTTTTTCAAAAAAGGGGCGAATTATTCCAATATTATTCCAATTTCATATGCTATAATAGAGTTTGCCCAAAAAAATATTAAACGAAAGGACAGGTCAAAAAAATGAAACAAACAAAGAAACTCCTCGGTATCATTCTCGCTTTGATGATGATACTGGGTGCGGCATCACTCACAAGTGTAACAGCTGCGGCAGTCGAAGGTCTTTTTATCGACGGCGATATGCTGACGGGATGTATGGCTTCCGGCGATGTTGTGTTACCTGATGAAGTAACACGAGTTGGCGATATGGCTACCGGACAGAGCGATTTTGGTCTTACAAGTATCATAATGCCAAATGTTACATCAATGGGTACAGAGGCTTTCAGTGGCAGTGCAAGCCTTAAATATGCAGCAATGCCAAAGGTTACCTATATGGATGAGTACGCTTTTGATTATTGCTCATCTTTAACAAGCATTTTGTTAAGCAGTGATGTAAATTTTTCCCAAGCATCACTTAACCATTGTAATAACCTCAAAACAATCTATTACACTCCCGAAAGTGATGTTGAAGTTCTCAAAACAAAAATGAGAAACCTTGACGGTGTGAATGTTGACAACTTATCATTCATTAAGCATGAACATTCCTATGCAAATGGCACTTGCACAGGCTGTGGTCTTAAAGAAGAAAAATCATACACATGGAAAGATATGCTCGATGCGTTTGATAGCTACGGTTCATACACGAATGATAACGCTGTAAATTTCAAGATTGAATATGCCAAAAACTCTACTACTCTTATTTCGCTTTTATTCAATAACTCTGGATATATCGCAGTAGATGTAAAAGATAAGTTAGTTGAGATTGGTCCAAACAAGTATAAGGCAACTATCACCGCTGGCGGATACACAACAACCTATACTTTCACTCTCAATGATAACGGCAAAATTGAGCAGGTTGAAATTACAGGTATGCCCAAAGCTGAAAGAAACGGTACATATGAGTTCCAGTTCAAGAGGATACTGTGGAAAGACTTAATGGACTTAGTTGGCGAAGGTAAATATATGGGTGATAACTCTATAGAGTTCTCTCTTACTCGAACATCTCCAACAAGTAAAGTTTATGTCGATTTTGATAATAGCAGTTACACTGGTATTTTCCCCAACACAATGTTAGATTACCTCGGCGACAACGTGTATAAAGGAACTATCTTCGATAGCGATGGAGATGAAACATATTATACTTTCACTTTCAATGATAATAACGTCATTGAGAAAGTTGTAGTTTCTGGTATGGAAGGTAAGTACACTAAGTACAATGGTACATATACATTATGTAATGATGCCGAGTTAAGAGCAGAAGCTGCGGCGAAACTTGATGCCGCTCTTGCAGAAGCAAAGTCAGACAAGGCAAAAGAAGCTCTTAATAATGCTAAATCTGCTATTCAGAATTGCGATGTATCAAATATCGACTCAATTGTTAATAAGGCTCTTGCAGATGCATTAGCATTTGAAAAAGAAGCCGCAGTAGCAGAGCTTGAAGCTGCAAAGGCAAACTACACATCAGACGATGCAAAACAAATTCTTGATGAAGCTATTGCTAGTGTAAACAATGCAGCAGATTTTGAAGCAGTAGATTCAGCAAAGCATATGGGTCTTCTTGATGCAGGTTCAGCAGAGGAACGTCTTGATAGTGAAAAAGAACACTGTAAGAGTCAACTTGAAGCTGAAAAAGCAAATTGCAAATCAGACGAAGCAAAGCAGATTCTTGAAAATGCAAAGGGTGCTGTTGATAACGCAACAAGCATTGAGAATGTAACTTATGCAATGCATGATGGTATGCAGAAAGCTGCTATGGCTGATCAGGCTCTTGAACAGGCACAGAACGATGCAATTGAAGAGCTTGAAGCTGCAAAAGATAATTACACATTAGACGAAGCAAAGGCAGCTATTGATAATGCTATAGCCGAAGTTGAAAAGGCTACAAGTATTGACGCAGTTAATCAGGCTAAAGAAAAAGGCATTGCAGATGCAGCAGAGGCTGATAAAGCTCTTGCAAAAGCCAAGGATGATGCAAAGGCAGAGCTTGAAGCTGCAAAAGCAAACTACACATCAGACGATGCAAAGGCAATTCTTGATACCGCAATTGCATCAATAGATAGTCAGACAGATATTGATGCAATCAATAATATTAAAAATGCCGCTATCAGCGATGCAATGTCAGCAGACGATTCTCTTGCAACCGCAAAAGATGAAGCAAAGAAAGCTCTTGAAGATGCAAAAGCAAATTATAAATCAGACGCTGCAAAGAAAGCTCTTGAGGATGGAAAGAAAGATGTTGACAACGCAACAACCCAAAACCTTGTTAGCGGTGCTGTAACAAAAGCTAAAGGTCTTGCAGATCAGGCTGACAATGATCTTGATATGGCAAAACAAGGCGCTAAGAATGAAATTGATACCATTATCAGAACAAATCAGGTAGAATCAGATGCCGCTAAAGAAGCACTTGAGAATGCTAAAAAAGACATCGACAACGCAACAAGCATTGAAGAAGTAAATGCTATTAAAGAAAAAGCTTATACAGATGCAGAAGGAGCTGATGCAGATCTTGACTCTGCAAAGGCAAAAGCAATTGACGATCTTGAAACAAAGAAAGCTGATGTAACATCAGACGAAGCAAAAGATGCTCTTGATGATGCTATAGAAGCAGTTAAAAATGCTACAAGCCCCAACGCAGTTGATTGGGTAGTAGAAGACGGCCTTGGAAAAGCATCAAGTGCTGATAAAGCTCTTGAAAAAGCCAAGGATGAAGCAAAGAAAGCACTCGAAGACGAGAAAGCAAATGCAACATCTGACGAAGCAAAGAAAGCTCTTGATGATGCTAAATCAGCAATTGACAATGCAACAAACCTCCCCGCAGTAGCAGATGCAAAGCAGGCAGGTCTTGACAATGCAGATGCAGCAGACGAAGCACTTGCACAGGCTAAAGAAGACGCAAAGAAAGCTCTTGACGATGCAAAGGCAGATTATATATCAGCTGATGCTAAAAACGCTCTTGACGAAGCTAAAACAGCAGTTGACAATGCAACATCAATTGATGATGTAAACAATGCAAAGGATGAGGCTCTCAAGAACGCTAAAGCAGCAGAAGATGCTCTTAACGCAGAAAAAGATGCCGCAAAGGCAGACCTTGACGAAGCACTTGCAAACGCAAAGTCAAAGGACGCAAAAGAAGCTCTTACAAACGCAAAAAATGGAATGGATTACTTACCGTCATCAGAAGCAGTTGATGAGGTTAAGCAGGATGCTCTTAACAGAGCAAAAGAAGCAGACGAAGCTCTTAAAGAAGTAGCAGATGCCGCAATTGCAGAACTTGATGAAAGACTTGCAAATGCAACATCAGGCGAAGCAAGAACAAACATTAACAACGCTAAAGCTGAAATTGCAAACGCAGAAACAGCTGAAGACATTGCAAGAATTAAGCAGGAAGCTCTTGACAAAGCAGATGATGATGACAAGATGCTTGCAGAAGCAAAAGAAGCTTGCCAGAAAGCACTTGATGAAGCACTTGCAGACGCAAAATCAGACGAAGCAAAAGAAATCCTCGAAAATGCAAAAGAAGCAGTTGACAACGGTGAATTCTATGTTCCCACTGTAAACGGTGCATACGAGGCTATTGAAGCAGCAAAAGCAGCAGACGAAGCACTTGCACAGGCTAAAGAAGATGCAAAGAAAGCACTCGAAG
>JAKSQM010000032.1 GCA_024404115.1 Clostridia bacterium
CGCGGTGCGTGGGCGCGGTGCGTGGGCGCGGTGCGTGGGCGCGGTGCGTGGGCGCAGATGTTGCCTTGGTTTGGTTGATGAAATTTAACGGCAACATCTGCACTCCTTTTAACAAGGAGTTGATTTTGATTTGTGTTGGGAGGGTTGTTTGGCTTAAATCAAGCTGATTGTTGAATTTCGACAGACAATCCTTTTCGGGAGCAGCAAGCTACTCCCCTACGGTGTTATCGTGCCGTTCAATGCTATATAGCGGATGAATTTTTGCTGACATTCAGAACGGGATGTCGAGGACGCCATCCCCTACGATTTTAATTCTAAGCATAGTGTAAATTTTGGAGCAGTAAGCCTGAAAATGAGCATAAATTGTTATAATAAAAAGCTGGCGAACACAGTTCGCCCCTACGATGTGCCGTTCACTTTTTCACTATTCACTACAACTTATTACTTCAAGTTCTACCCCCTCAGTCAGCTTTGCTGACAGCTCCCCAGCGGGGCGCCTGATTAACAGGAGGAGCCACTCCCCTGCTTTGGGCAAACAAAAACCGCACCCTTTCGGATGCGGTGAAGTTCATTCATTATTTAATAAGCTTGCACTTAACATTGCGCTCATCAACAAGCTCCAAAACTGTTCTTGCTGAATTCTTTGCGAACTCAATATCATTTGCGGTAACGGCTGCCTTGAAATCTCTGAAAGCATTTTCAATCTGTGTTTCAACACCTGAAAGCACATCGTCTGACATTGGGTCAGAATAGCGGATTGCTTCAAAAACTTTTTTTGCCTCTGCCTTTACATCATCACTGACAGCCTTTGACATAAGGCTCTCTGCGTCTGCGGTGAGGGAGCGGATGAACATTGATTTTTTCTTTACATCCTGCTCAATCTGCTCTACTGCATCAACTGCGGACTGTGCTCTGATAACCATAATGGCGGTGAATGCAAGCACAAGCAGGCACACAAGAATACCAAGCCACTGGGGTACTTTTGTTGAAAGCATTGTGATTGAGCCAACAACCAGCATCACAACAAGACCTGCAGTGCTGATTGTGATAAGTGATGAGTTATAAATAAGCCCCTTTACAGTGCCCTCTTTGAAAGCAAACCATGTGCAGGCAAGCTGACCGATAAATGCAAGGGCAATGAAAATGTAGCCAATCCAGAAAGCGTTTGTATATTTTGATTCGCCATTGATTTCTGACGGTGTGATGAAGCAAAGTGCATTGAAAATGGCAAAGAGAATTGCCCAGATTACTGCATACTTTTTAAAATTTATTTTCATTTTTCTGTTCCTCCTCAGAATTTTTCGCCACATTCAAGGCAGAATTTTGCGCCGTTGGGCACTGCTGTGCCGCATTTGGGGCAAACTGATGATTCAAATTTATATCCGCATTCGGGGCAGAATTTGCCTTTTAAAACTGTCTTTCCGCAAGCGGGGCAAACAACTGTGCCGACAGACACAACTTTTTCGCCACACTCAAGGCAGAATTTTGCATTCTGAGGAAGTGCTGTGCCACATTTTGCGCACTTTGCACCGCTCTGACTTTCTGTAGAAGCAAATGCACCGCCTACAGCTCCGCCAACAACACCGCCGATTACACCGCCGACACCTGTCATTGTGCCAAGACCGACACCCATATTGGTGAACTGACCTGATGCTTCATTTTTTGCAACATCCTGCGCAACATCAAAGCCACGCTCCTGCTGATATGTGTAACCCTCCTGCTCACGCTTCTGTGCGGTGGCTTTGGATTCAATAATCGTTCTCTGTGCTTTTGTTTCAGCGTCAATTATGCCAAGCTGCTGCTGAAGCTTAGCCTCGGCAATGTCTGCATACTGTCTGAAATGAAGTGATTTGAATTTTTCGTATTCAGGCTCACCGTCGGGCTTCACAACTGTTGTTACAAAGAATTTTTCAAGTGCAACACCGTAGTCTTTGAAATCAACAGAAAGCTTTGCTTTAAGCTCGTCAGAAATTTCTTCAAGATGCTCGTCAATTTCAAAAACGCTGATGTGCTTTTCTTTAATAAGGGAAGCAAAATAAGTCTTAACTCTTGTCATGAGAATTGCACGGAAGCTCTGAACAATCTTTTGCTGATTAAGAGCTTTTTCTGTGCCTGCAAGCTTGATGAGCAGCTTTCTTGAATCGTCTGCACGCAGGCTCATTTCACCGCTTGCACCAATCTGAATGGGGAATTTATATGTAGGCTCCATAAATTCAACCTTGGAATCTGTGCCCCAGCGGATTGCCATCTGCTCAACCTTATTTATATAGTAAACTTCGCAGTGGAAAGCGGTTTTTTCGTCAAAATTTCTGTCAAGATATTTGCCGATAAGTGGAAGATTTTCTGTCTGCAAAGTGTGTCTGCCAGCTCCGAAAAGGTCGAGAGCCTGACCGTCCATGAAAAAGACAGCTTCCTGTGATTCGTGAACAATCAGCTGTGTGCCGATTTTGAAATCCTCACGGGGATGCTTCCATATAAATGTGGAGTTATCGCCCTCATATTTGATTACGCTTGCTATAGCCATTTTAATTCCTCCTGATTATTTAGTGAGCTTTCTGATGAGCCTTGTTAAAGCCAGCATCAATATGTAAACTGTGAAGTTGCATACTATTGAAAAAATGAAATAGAAAAGATAAATTGTTGCGAATTTTTCGCCAAAAATCTGCGGACAACTGATTGAAGCCATCATAAAGCTTTCTGCGGCGGTGATTACAAACATCACAACCTCGCCAAGGCGAAGCCTTTTGATTTTAAGCGTCTGTGCCGCAAGGCTCACGGCAGATGTCAGAACAACCTCCAGCGCCATAAGGCTGATAACTGTGCCGAGAATCTGAAGCCAGCCTTTGATGCCCAAATCTTCTTTTATAATTGAAAGGTCAAGGTATGACGCCCACTTTGCAGAGCAGACGAATTTGGCAGTGGTGAAAATAATCAGAATGACAATTGCCACGATGCCCTTGATGCCTGCCAAAGATTTTGAGCGTCTGATTTTTGCCTCACATTTATCAACACGGGTGATTGCGTCTTTATAATTTGGGATTTCTTTGAATTTTTCTATAGCCTCTTTCAGCGATGCTTCATCACTTTTTGAAGCCAATTTCTGTGCGGCAGAGTAAATCTCTGCACAGCGTTTTTCCTCAGCTTTTTTGGTGCAGGTTTCGGCAAGGTCGGGGCAGTTGCCGAAGCTTCCCATTGCCTTGAACATTTCAGCCGCCTGCAAAAAATCCGCCTCAGTTTTTGCACTTTTCATTTTAGCGGATGCCACATTGAAATTGCTCTGAATTGCTCTTGCTTCAATGTTGCTTTTTGCGTTTTTATAGTAGCCTGTAAGCGCAGCTTTCATTGCGTCATCGCCATAGCGCATTGCCTTTTGATAGTTTCCGCTGCCTGTGAAATCCTGCGTAAGATTTGAGAGAAGCTCGGGGCGTTTCACTCTGTATTCAAGCATCAGCTTTGCAAGGTAGGCAGGGGCAAATTCGGGGTCAGAATCAAGAATTTTTTCGCAGTATTCGTCTGCATTCTGCCACTTGCCATCCTCAAGAAAAAGAAAAGCCCGTTTAATCAGCGGTTCTATTGTTTCATCAACCTTTTTGGATGCCGTTTTATTTTTAGTTGGAATGAACTGCTCAAAGGTGTTTTCAGTTGGCACAAAAGAGCGTTCAGTCAAAGACTGTTGAAGTCCGCAGGAATCGCACACACCAAATCCGCCAACGGACGGGATGATGTTTCCTCCGCACATCTTACATTTAATTATCGCCATAAAAATTCCTCTTTTGATAGAATAATACAAATAAATTATACGCTCTATAGCATATATTTGTCAACATAATATGCAAAAATCCCCCGCAAAAATGCGAGGGATAAAATTTATTTTCTGCGCTTATAGAAAAGTGCAAAAAGAATTATGCCAAGAAGCAGAGCGACAGATGCAGATGCGATTATTATTGAATCTTTTGTAACTGCTGTCTGCTGTGGTGCGCCGTTTCCGTCGGGTGGCTGAGGCTGATTATTGCCATCGTTTTCGGGTGGCTCGGGCGGAATTTCGCCATTCATTTCGCCTTGCTGTTCACCGTTATTCTGCGGAGGCTGCGGTTGAGCGTTTCCGTCATTTTCGGGCGGCTCTGGTGGAGTTTCGCCATTCATTTTGCCTTGTTGTTCACCGTTATTCTGCGGTGGTTGCGGTTGAGCGTTGCCGTCATTTTCGGGCGGCTCTGGTGGTGTTTCGCCGTTTGTTTCTGATTGATTTTTCTGTTCAGAATTTGCGTTTTCCTGCGGTTGAACGGAGTTGTTTTTATCTCCGCCTTTTCCACCGCCCATATTGCCCATTGAGCCCATATCAGAAATTGTTATGCCGTTTGCGCTGACAAAATTTTCTCTGTTTGTCTGAGCTTCTGATGTTGAGCCGATTGTGCCGTCAAGCTGTTTCGAGATACTTTCAGCACGGAGAGTGCAGAACTTTTCGAGGGTTTCTGCGCCCTTTTGAAATTCTTCAAATGTGCAGAATTTTGTGGGGTCTTTTTCAACATACGGACTTATCATTTCTGCCACTCTTTTTATCTCTTTTGAAAGAGAATTGTTATCAAAAAATTCTTTCAGAAATTCAGAGAAAAGCTTGTGATATTCTTCTGTATATTCTTCGCTGTTGAGAATCCACGAAAGCATCGGTCGGGAATCAACTGTGCCCTCTGAAACAGGAGAATCTATGGGGTAATTCACAAGAGAATCTGCACCGCCCATTGACATAAATCCACCAAAAGCAAGGTTGTAATCCCATGGAATCATGGAGAGCTTGCCGTCATTTTCATAAAGATAATAGTTGTGAATCATGGAGCCTGTGTAGCTGTCAAAATTCAAGACAAAATTATGCACAACGAAGTAGCGGATTACGCTTTCAATGTCAACGGAAGTGTCAAGATTTTTTTGCTCGTTAATGTTTTTGAGAGAAGCAATAAGACGGGTTTTGTCTTTGTCCGTTACCTTGGTTTTTGCGTTGTTAAAAATGTTTGAGTAGCTGTCGAAATTATCGTCAGAATAAATCAGCGAAACATCATCGCTTTTCATTGAAAATCCGCCGCCGAATTTATCATTTTTTTCGTCGGTTTTCTGTGTTGAATTTTCCTGCTTTTCTGTGCTTGTTTCAGCATCTTTTTCACCGGATTTTTCGTCTGATTTTTCCTGCATTTTTACATCAGTTTTTTCTGCTGAATTTTCGTCAGTTTTGCTGTCAGGCATTTGTGGTGTTTCGCCATCGGGCATCTGTGGCATTTCTCCATTTGGCATCTGCGGAGGTTCGCCGTTGGGCATTTCGGGAGGCTGACCGCCAAATCCGCCCGGAGGTGTACCCCCTGCGCCACCCTGTGGCGGAACTCCATTTTGTGCGCCTGTCTGCGGTGGTGCGCTGGCTTTTGTTACCTCGATTTTTGTTTCTGTTGAGGTTTGGTTTTCGGTGGCTTTTTCAGTTGTTTTTTCTTCGGTCTGCTGTGAATTTTCACCGTTAAATTCATCCATGTCAAAGCCTTTGCCGTTACCTCTGCCGCCACCCATTGACTGGCTGTCTGGCTTATAGAGGTCGCCGTCCTCGTTGCCGTAGTTACGCTGGAGGAATGAATCCTCAACGCCCTCAACGGCAAGGAACAAACCCCAATCCTCGCCATTGACAGTTACATAAACGAAGCTGCAAAGGGGCGAAGCGACACCGAAAGAATCCATCATTGTGTAGGTGATGTAGTCTTTCATAAAGGTGTTATCCTGTATGATATTGTTAAGGCAAAGCTTGTCGAGTCCGTAATATGTCTTGTTGCTGTCGTAGGCATCAAACTCAATTTTAAGGCTGTAGCGGTTGTTGCCGTAATTTTTAACATTGGTCAGCGAGGTGTTGCCCTTTGCACGGAGCGCAACATTTTTGTAGGCTTCGCCATCTATCACAACGGAGCAGGATGTATATTCTTCGTTGGTGCAGGTTTCAAGAAAAGAATCCCAGTCATCCATAACAATATCAATGGTATGCACTGTATTTTTATCAAAAATTCTGCTCTCATAGCCCATGGCTTTTGATGCCATTTTCAAGCCGAATTTTTCACCGTTCACAAAGAAAACTGTGAGCAGAATAACCAGCGCCATAACAACACAGCAGATTTTATCAAAATGTTTGTGTGTTGACATTTTCTCACCTTATCCCATGTATTCGCCGTTGTAGCTTACAAGAACTGCGCTGTTGATGCCGTTCATTTCTGAAAGATTGTTGATGAAATCTGTGTTATCATTTTTAAGGCGAATTTCCATATTCAATTCAATTGCACCTTTCTGTGCGCTCTTGCTTTTTATAACACATTTATCTGTGCATTTTTTGAGGTATTTTCGGGCATTTGCTTCGCTCTCACGGTCGGTGCATGAAACAACAACTATGTAAGGATTTTTGTGAGATTTTTTATTAACAAAAATAAGGAGAACGATGCCGATAATTGCACTGCCTGCAACTGCAAGAGGAATCATACCTGCGGCAAGAACAATGCCCACTGCAATTGACCAGAAAAGGAACGCAATATCCAGGGGATCTTTAATTGCTGTTCTGAAGCGGACAATTGAAAGTGCGCCGACCATACCGAGGGAAAGAACAACATTAGATGTAACTGCAAGAATTACAACTGTTGTTACCATAGTGAGCGCAATAAGTGTTACGCCGAAGCTTGATGAATACATAACGCCCTGATATGTTTTTTTGTAAACGAGGAAAATGAAAAGTCCAAGGCCAAATGCAAGGGCAAGGGCGATTGCCATATCCACAAGGCTTACTGCCTTTACATTTTCTAAAAAGCTTGATTTAAAAATATCGCTGAAAGTTGTCATAAAAAATACTCCTTAACCATAAATTCTGCATGCTGCATATTTTGAAAATGCTGAGGAACTTCTTCCCTCAAGCTGAACTGCGTCCTTAATTATATCGGGCAGGAACTCATCCCATTTGACCTCGAGGATTATTGTTGAATCCCCTGCCGGAACAGTAACGCACTGCGGGTTTAAAAAATCGGTGCAGTGAAGTCCTGTTCGGATGTTGTAATCCATTGTTACACGCACATTGCCTGCCGAAAAAACAAACGGCTCACGGGTGTAATCCACAATGGTTTTGGGTCGCAAACCTTTTGAGTGCATTTTTGAATACAGCTCTTCGACAAGTGGTCGCTCACTGTCTTTCATCCACTGAATATCGCCGTCAACAATTTTTTGTGCTTCTTCAGCGGTAATACGCACTTCTCTTTTTTGGCACAGACCGCTGACCTTGCTCTTTTTTTCAAGAACAATAAAAGATGTGTCGCCGTTATAATATCTGATTCTGAATTTTTCACGGCGGTTCACACCGTCAATTTTTTCACGCAGGGCGGTGTCATAAAGATTATCAAAATAAAGGCTTCTGATTTCGTATTTGCCGTCTATGCAATGAATGTCGGGCTTCATCACAGCCTTTAGTCTTTGCCTTAAAATCTGCATATCCTGAAAGTTGATTTCGTGCTTCCATTCGTGGCGGAATTCCATACGCTCACTCCTTTCGTTTTATTGTAACTCACATAAGCCTTGGATAATATACACTATAAAAGTTAGATAATAATAACAGAAGCATAAACAAAATGTAAATTTCTGTTCGGATTGTTGTGTTTAAATATACATTTTAGAGTTTTTTGTTTGACTTTATGGCGTAAAAAAAGACGATTATGTTGGCAAAACCATATCATAATCGTCTTTTTAATATTTACTTTGAAATCTTGTAGCCAAGCTTGACTATGAGTTTGAGAGTTTCCATGGAGGTGTTGCAAATAACAAATTCTTTATTTATGGATTATTGATGGTATAAATGTAATAAAGTCGTTCATCCTTTTAAAGCAAAAAATTCCAACACACTAACGATTAAAAACTTATACATACAATACAACAGTGGTATAATACCAGCAACGCAATAAAAAAATCTAAATGCCTTTACTAATTTAATTTCACTTTTTGTAAACGAAACATACGGTTCCTTTTTATATGGTCTATCCATAACATTCCACTCAGCATCAAAAAGTGAGGCTGGTAATTTCTTTTCAATCATTTGTAAAATAACCATTTTACTGGAATTATTAATTCCGTATGACTCAAGTATCTGGTGCCATGAGCGGTTTATAATTAGACCTATTATGCAAGTGATTAAGCAAAATAAAGCCCTGAACTTCATGTTTAAGCTTTCTATTGAAAGCATTGTACCAGCTATTGTTATGATTGCAACATTTGCAGATAAATAAAAACTATTTGCTGCTTGTCTTCTTGTTAATAAATCCTCTGATGTTTTTGCGAAGAATTTATACTGTTCAAATAATTTTTCATCATTGGCATCTTTAATATTATTTAATAAATTGACATAGTCATTACTTTCATATTTTTTTATTTCTTTTATTAAATCATCTGTGGATGAAATTACTTTTTTAGGATTGAAACTCCATTTTTTTAAAGATTTGATTTTATTATACAGAGCCTTATTCAATAACAGGTTTCCATTTTCATCTATGAAAGATTTATCATTTTTCCAAGAATCTTTAATATTATCAGGTGCATCTTCTGAAATATAACAAACTATACTTTTTCCTTTCTTTTTTGCATATTTTAATTCATCGTTAATATTTTTACTATTGCTGGAATTTTTTCCAATAAAATAAAGTATCATATCAGATTCATCTATAAGCTCTCTTGACTTTTTATGCCAGCATATTGGGAGCTCATATTTTTTATAATTAGATAAAAAGCGAACATTCGCATTTGTGCCTTTCTGTAATTTACATTTTATTTTGTTTACCATATCCAAGTTATTTCTGGAATATATAATAAAAATATTCATGCTTATCTCTCCGTTAATTATTTTTTTCGATCTTATATCCAAGTTTAACTATAAGTTTAAGTGTCTCCATCGCAGTGTTTCTGTCGTACTCTTTTTCACTTTCTGGTAACTGTGAATATGAAACAAGGCACGGAGTTGTTTTCTTTTCATCATCAATTGAGTCTCCGTAAATCCAGCCTTCTTTCACTCTTCCAGTTGCCCACACTTCGTGGGTGTTTTCTGAAAGTTTCTCTGAAAGTTCGAGTAAATCATCACTCAACTGAACATCACTTGTATCAATAGGGCAAGGTATATAGTTCATATTTTTGTTCCTTTCTTTAAAGATATTGCAGTTACTTTAACTTCATCCAACATATCTTTAACTATATATTCTACTATCATCTTATCGTTGCTCTTGAATTGTTTTTTACTGCTGTACAATTCTTCATCTACTTTATTCAGCGCATCATAATGCACAATAGTCCCATGCATCATACCATCTGAAATTTTATGATATTCTCTGTTTTTATCGCTTCTATCCGGATATATCGCCTTAAGCTTTTCAACATCAATAGGAACCCAACCATCAAGGAGTTGGAATATCAACCAACGCCCATGCTCAACATACATAATTGATTCAATAACTGCATCTTGTTCTTGCTGAGCTTTTATTGTATAACTATCAGATACTTTTCTAAGGAATGCATTATCCGTCATATCAACTACTATCCCTGCATCTTTAAGCTTATATAAAGAGTGAACTGCACTTGAACGACTCGAGCGCTTTCTTGTCTGAACAAGATCCTTATAGTCTATTACTGATTCGTTTTTTTCTTTGCGTGCTTCACAATATTTATTATGAATTATTTCAGCCAATCTCTCAATAGTCCACTCATCAATTACATTCTGTTTATAAACGTCAGCGTTACTTCCAATTGGATAGATATAATCATCGGCTTTGCTATTTTCTATTTTTCTTTTTCTCTTGAATATCTTGCACTTTTTCTTGTCTTTGTCTGATTCATGCTTACTATCGCTGAGGATTTCTGCTAAAACACGGTAATCTGAATTTCTGATTATAGGAATAATTGTGGGAACTTTTTCGGGGTTATATTGTCCTTCATTGACCGCTTTTCTTACAAACCATTTTCTGATGGCAATTGTTGTGTTCATTGTGATTTCATCATCACCGATTGCAACGATTATGTAGTTGGTATCACTGCACTTTTCAAGAACATTTGTAAAATCAGATGTGGTTACATCCGCCTTATGGAATTTGTAATCAACGGGAATACCTGCTTCATCTGCATTTTTTTTGAAATCGGGGAACTGAGCGTCAAATTCTTTTTCACGGTCCTCTTTATCAACAATGTTGATTTTAAACTTGAAGCTGTCCATAATACCGCACCACATGGCGGCTTTGGCGCACTCCATACCGATATACCCTGCGCCCACAACCATAACATTCATAGTGTCGCTTCCGCATCTTTCGGCTGATTCAAACATGGGGTGCTTCCACAATGTATCATATGCAATAATCTGAGCAGGATTGATGAGATTTATTGTTGCATTTGAGTTATTTTTATCTATACTGTTTATGATTGTTTCAGCACTGCGGAGGGGTGAAAAAATGTTGATTATTGCGTTGTATTTTTTATTATTTTCAAAAATAGTTTTGCCGTTTTTTACATTATTTTTTTCTTCTTCGTCTATTAAATAAACATTAGTTTTACGAAATTTTGTTAAGTGAAAATTTGTAATCGGTCTGCTTGTTGTATTTACCTTTCCGCCCGAAAAACTGTTTAAATAATCAAGCTCTTCTTTATTTAATTCTGATTTATTTACTCCTGCAAAAATGATTTGTGCGTGCTTATTTTTTTCTCTTATATCATTTGCAAGACAGGCGGATTTTTCATTGATTTCAGAAAAGATATATGACTCGCCAATTTTAAAATAATACTTTAATTGAACTACGGTATCATTTAAGATTTTTGAAATCAATGCAAATATCGCAAAGGCTGTGCATAACAAAACAGCTATTGAAATGATATTGATGTATAATCTTAACACATCGGAAATTACATAATCTTTGACAGTTTCTAATTTATATTTTTCGTAGTTTTCAATAATTTCACCTGCGCTAAGATTGAAAGTGAAGATTTTTGCAAATGAAAACACCGAGTCGATAATACGAACACCCAAACCTTTTTCAGCTGAATTTAATTTAAAAAACAAAAAAGTGGTCGAAAGAAATGTTACTATTGAATATTTTTGAAACCCAGAAAAAATCGGTGCTTTCTTCAATATTTTTCTACATATCCAAGAAAGGAAAAACAAGCTGGATAATACGGCAACTACAATTAACGATGGCTTAATTATAGCGAATTCTTTATCACTTATTAGATTATTTAAATTAATCCATATATTTGACATTTTTTTCATTACAGTGTCAATAAAATCACAGTTCATTCTTTTCACACCTTTTAACTTCCTTAAAATTCAACCTTAGTATATTATCTTTTCCCGAAAATATCAAGGGGATATGCAGTAAATGGCAAAATAAAAGTATGGACTGCGGCGGCAATCCATACTTAAAATTACACTTATTTAAAAAGCTTGATTAAGAATTTCCAGATTTTATTGATGATATTCACAAAGAAGTGCATTTTCTCTTTTGAGGGGGTGATTTCCACCGCCTTTGACTCTGCGTTGTATGCTGTCTGTCCGCCCTCGGTGTCAAGACCAATTGTTGTACCTTTGAGAGTGCCTGCATTCTGATAATCCCACGGCTTGAAGCCTGCCTCAATTGCAGGTGAGCTTTCAGAAAGCTGGAAGTCAAAATTCAGTGCATCCTTAAAGCACGGGTCGGCAACAATCGGGGAATTCACAAAGCCTTTTCTTACTGCTGTTTCAAGTGAAAAAGATTTTTTTGCATCTGTTCCACTGCTTGTGTAAAGCTCGTCGCCATATGTTGCATCCCAGAAAATGTTGTTTTCGTCAGCGTAAGCTCTCTTGTCATCATGGCAAGAGAATGTGCGTGCCTTGCCGTTTGTGAGGATGATGTTGTTAATAAAATCCGCAGTTTTTCTGCCGCCGTCATTGGCAACAGAACGCTTGAAGCTTGAAACAACTCTCACCTGCGATTCACCGCTGAGAGCAAAAATGTTGTTGCGCACTGTGTTGTATGAGCCGTAATGCAGGTGGTAGGAATCGCTTCCGCAGGCATAGGCAAGGTTGTTTTCAACAAGGATGTATGACGAACCCTCGTCAAGGTAAACACCCCATCCGCCATAACCGCCCTCGTCGGGGTCGGCGGCAACATTGTGAATAACATTGCCCGAAATCACAGTGTTTGGCTGATTGCCGAGGGTGTAAATTCCGCCCATGTCAGAGAGCCATCCCTGACCGATATTATAAATCAGATTATCGCAGATTTTGTTGTTGTATGTAACGGTGTAATCGTAACCCCAAACCCAGCCGACAGAAATGGCGGTGTAATAGCCGTCATGGATTTCATTATGTGTGATGTCAACACTGTTTGCATGAATTACAAGCACAGCAACCGCATTGAAAAATACTTTGCCGTAGCCTGAAATCAGGTTGTTTGTAACAGTGATATTTTTGGTAACTCTTTCGCTTTCAACAGGTACATTTTCGCCACGGATATAAACCGCCTGTGCGCCGATATTTGAAAAAATACAGTTTTCAATTTTTGCATCTGTAACAACCGAGCCCATAAAAACAGCGCAGGATGCAAGGTCTTTAAATTCGCAGTTTTTCACGGTGAAATTGTGTGTATCCTCATAAAAAAGGCAAGGCTTTGCATCATATGCCGCCTGCGAGGACATATCACCGCCAGCTCGAAGCGTGTAGCCGTTTCCTCTGAAAACAATCCCCTCAAAGCTTATAGAATCAACACCGCTGACTTTTACAAGCGTTTCAAGGCTGCCGCCCCAAAGGGTGAGATTTTCGGCACTTTCGCCCTCGTTTGGAACATAATAAAGCACGCCCTCGCTCTTGTCAAAATACCATTCCTCTGGCTCGTTGAGAGCAGCAAAAACATTCTCTAAGAAAAATCTGTCATTCTTGTTAATCCTCATATTGGTGCGCCTTGTAAATTCAAGAAGCCCCGTGCTGCTGTCATAGCCTTTAACAGGGAGAATCTCATCCTTCCACCAGTGAAGAATACGCACAACAATATCGTTTGGATTTTTCATTTCGGGCATTTCGTCTTTATTCACATACATCGCAACATAAGATGTGAAAGTGGATATTTCACCGCTCCAGTCGGGAACCAACAGATTTTTGCCATCAACACCTTGCGGATAAAGATAACCTGTTTCGGGGTATCTTGTCTTTTTCAGCGTCTTTTCACTGTTAAAAAGTGTGCTGATGCTGGCATCCTTTCCAACATTCTTTTTGAATGCCTTAACGCCGTTGACGGTGCATTCCTCAAAGCCTGTGTAAGGTGTGCCTGCGGTGAAAACCACCTTTTCATTATTATATGATTTGTAGGTAACATTTGCCTTGTCGCCACGGGTGAAATTCACAGTGTCTGTGAAAGTGTAAACACCCTCTCTGAAATAAACAGTAACGCTGCCATCTTTTGTTTTGGCAAGCTCCTTTGCGCCCTCAAGCGTAGCAAGGGGTGAGGTGAAAGAACCGTCTGCACTGTCGTTTCCGTCTGGTGAAACATAGATTTCTGATGAACTGTCTGCACCAAAAGCAATTGTAGCCGTTGACATAATAAACACCACCGCTAAAAGAATAGATAAAAATTTCTTCATTAAATCACAACCGTTAATAAGATTTGGGATATTATATCATATTTTAAAGTTCATTTTCAATATAAAGACTCTCTTTTGAGCGGTACAGCAGAAATAAATGTTGGGTAGGTGAAGTAAATTCACCTTATGTACACGGGGATGAACCCCGTGATGGAGCAGGGGCGGTGGTTGGGTGCGGGTGCGGTGGTTGGGTGCGGGTGCGGTGGCTGGGTGCGGGTGCGGTGGCTGGGTGCGGGTGCGGTGGCTGGGTGCGGGTGCGGTG
>JAKSQM010000033.1 GCA_024404115.1 Clostridia bacterium
CCCTATCGTCAAAATCAAAGATTTTGCCACTTCCCCCAAGGGAAGCTTTTTTGATAGGGTAATAAAAAACTGCCGCAAATTGCGACAGTTTTGATTTATCTTTTATTTCTTCTTTTTAAAGAAGCCTTTTTTGTCTTCGCCCTGCGGGGTTTTATTGCCAAGGCTTTCGTTGAATTTTTTGAGGAGTTCTTTCTGCTCATCGGTGAGGGATGAGGGAACATCAACGATAATCTTTACAAGCTGGTCGCCTCTGCCCCTGCCGTTAAGGTTGGGGATACCTTTATCTCTCAGTTTGAAAACATCCATTGGCTGTGTGCCCTGACGGAGGTTATACTCAACATTGCCGTCAAGAGTGGGAACTTTAATTTTATCACCAAGGGCTGCCTGTGCATATGAAACATGAACCTCGCACCATACATTGAAGCCATCACGCTCAAAAAACGGATGTGGTCTTACAAATACGCCAACATGGAGGTCGCCAGCAGGGCCGCCATTCAGACCCTTATTGCCCTCGCCACGGAGGTTGAGCACCTGACGGTCATCAATACCTGCGGGTATGTTGATTTCGATTTTGCCCGGCTTTGTGATTCTGCCTCTGCCTGAGCATTTGGGGCAGGGAGTTTCGATAACCTTACCTTTACCGCCGCACTTGGGGCAGGCTTTCTGTGTGGAAATCACGCCAAAAGGTGTTCTCTGCTGTGTTGTTACCTGACCTGTGCCGTGGCAATCGGGGCATGATTTAGGTGATGTGCCTTTCTTTGCGCCAGAGCCGCCGCAATCGGGGCATACATCTATTCTGTGAATATCAACAGTTCTCTTGCATCCCTTTGCAGCCTCTTCAAATGAAATGGTAACATTTGCCTTTAAATCCTCGCCTCTTCTTGGTGCGTTGGGGTTCTGTCTTCTTGAGCCGCCAAATCCGCCGCCTGAACCGCCGCCGAAAAAGCTGGAGAAAATATCGCCAAGGTCAAAGTCCATTCCGCCGCCGAATCCGCCAAAGGGATTGCCGCCGCCTGCACCGAAGTTGGGGTCAACGCCTGCATGACCGTACTGGTCATAGCGTGCTTTTTTATCGGCATCGCTTAAAACTTCATAAGCCTCGTTTGCCTCTTTGAATTTCTCCTCTGCGGTTTTATCCCCAGGGTTTAAGTCGGGATGATACTGCTTTGCCTTTTTTCTGTATGCTTTTTTAATTTCGTCCTCTGATGCGTTTTTATCAATGCCGAGGACTTCGTAATAATCTCTTTTGTCTGCCATAGTCTGCTCCTTTTCAATGAATACCGAATAACAAATAACGCTTCCGCTGTCCATTATTCGTTATTCATTTTTACCGCACTTGGGGGCGGCAGATTAACCGCCGCCCCGCATTGGGCAAATAAATTACATATCTGTTACATCTTTGTAGTCTGCGTCATAGTAGCCGTTTTCGTCAGCACCGCCGAAGCCTGCACCGCCGTTGGGAGCACCCTGTGAGGGATCACCGCCCATATCTGCGCCTGCTGCCTGAGCTGCCTTATAAAGCTTCTCGCTGATTTCATAGAACTTTGTCTGAAGTTCATCCTGTCTTGACTTGATGAGGTTAATATCATCGCCCTTGAGAGCTTCTTTAAGAGCGTCAACCTTTGAGTTGATTTCTGCCTTGTCAGCGTCGTCAAACTTTGCGCCCTCTTCGCTCATAAGCTTCTCGCACTGGTAAACAAGCTGGTCAGCGTTGTTTCTTGTGTCAACCTCTTCTTTTCTCTGCTTATCTTCCTGTGCAAACTGCTCAGCTTCCTGAACTGCCTTTTCAATATCTTCTTTTGACATATTTGTTGAAGATGTGATTGAAATTGACTGCTCCTTGTTTGTGCCAAGGTCTTTTGCAGATACATGAACGATACCGTTTGCGTCAATATCAAATGTAACCTCAATCTGAGGAACACCACGGCGAGCAGGAAGGATTCCGTCAAGGTGGAATACACCGAGAGTCTTGTTATCCTTTGCAAATTCTCTTTCGCCCTGAAGAACATGGATTTCAACTGAAGGCTGATTGTCTGCTGCTGTTGAGAAGATCTGGCTCTTCTTTACAGGGATAGTTGTGTTTCTGTCGATAATCTTTGTGTTGATACCGCCCATTGTTTCGATACCAAGTGAAAGAGGAGTAACATCAAGGAGAAGAAGTCCCTTAACTTCGCCGCCGAGAACGCCAGCCTGAAGAGCTGCACCGATTGCAACGCACTCATCGGGGTTGATGCCCTTGAAAGGCTCTTTGCCGATAAACTTCTTGATAGCTTCCTGAACAGCGGGGATTCTTGAAGAACCGCCAACCATGAGAACCTTATCAATCTCTGATGTTGAAAGACCTGAATCGCTCATTGCACGGCGAACGGGAGCCATTGTTGCCTCAACAAGGTCTGCTGTGATTTCGTTGAACTTTGCTCTTGTAAGTGTAAGCTCAAGGTGCTTGGGTCCTGTTGCATCAACAGTGATGAAAGGAAGGTTAATATCTGATGAAGTAACACCTGAAAGCTCAATCTTTGCTTTCTCTGCTGCTTCTTTAAGGCGCTGCATAACCATCTTGTCGCCTTTAAGTGAAATGCCGTTTGCTTTCTGGAATTCGTCAATCATCCAGTCAATGATTCTCTGGTCGAAGTCATCACCGCCAAGACGGTTGTTACCTGCTGTTGCAAGAACTTCCTGTACGCCGTCGCCCATTTCAATGATTGAAACGTCGAATGTACCGCCGCCAAGGTCATAAACCATAACTTTCTGGTCAGCCTCTTTATCAATACCATAAGCAAGAGCTGCTGCTGTAGGCTCGTTGATAATTCTCTTAACTTCAAGACCTGCAATTTTACCTGCGTCCTTTGTTGCCTGACGCTGTGAGTCTGTGAAGTAAGCAGGAACTGTGATAACTGCCTCTGTTACTTTGTCGCCAAGGTATGCTTCTGCGTCTGCCTTGAGCTTCTGAAGAATCATAGCTGAAATTTCCTGTGGAGTGTACTTTTTATCGTCAATTGCTACTTTATAATCTGTACCCATCTGACGCTTGATTGATGAGATTGTGCGGTCGGGGTTTGTGATTGCCTGACGCTTTGCAATCTGACCTACCATTCTTTCGCCTGATTTGCCGAAGCCGACAACTGAAGGAGTTGTTCTTGCGCCCTCTGCGTTTGCGATAACAACGGGTTCGCCACCCTCGATAACTGCTACGCATGAATTTGTTGTACCTAAGTCAATACCTATTACCTTTGCCATAATTTATTTCCTCCTAAATTATATATAAGTTTGTTTATATGATGATGTTATCCTTAATTTGCAACCGCTACCATTGCGGGACGGATAACCTTATCGCCAAGTTTGTAGCCTTTCATCAGAACATTCTGAATTGAGTTTTCTGGAAGATTTTCATCCTCTGAATGCATAATTGCGTTGTGAAGATTGGGGTCGAATGTTTCGCCAACCTCGCCGAATGCTTCAACGCCAAGCTTTTTAAGTGCGTCATTCCACTGCTTATATGTCATTTCAACGCCCTTGCGGTAATCTTCAAAAGAAGTGTTTTCTGTAACGGCAACGCATCTTTCAAAGTTATCTATTACATTAAGAAGCTCCTTGACAACTGTTGACTTGCACTCCCCGTAAAGAGCCTCTTTTTCTCTCTGTGAGCGTTTGCGGAAGTTATCGTATTCAGCGGCAAGGCGAAGATACTGTTCGTTCTTTTCGTCAAGCTCTTTCTGAAGCTTCTGTGATTTATCGTCTTTCTCTTTCTTGCACTTTTTCTTTTCAGCTTTGGAAGCTTTTTCCTGCTTCTCTTCCTTGGGAGCTTCCTCTGCTTCGTTTACCTCAACCTCTTTTTCGGGGGCTTCGGTTTCGTTATTTTCAATGTTTTCTTTTTCTTTAGCCATTGTGCTGTTCCTCTCATTCATCTTTAAATGTCTGTGTAAGCAGCTCGCCCACAAGGTTTGTTAAATATCTTACGCTGGGGATGAGCGTTTCATAATCTATTCTTGTAGGTCCGATAATTCCAATAGAACCGCTTTTCGTTCCGTTTATATTATAGTTTGAAACTATAACGCTCGATTTAATCAGCTGGCGGTAGGGATTTTCGCTGCCGATTTTAACATCGACCTCTTTATCTTTTGCGCCGCCCGAAAGCATTTTGTTAAGCGGCTCACCACGGCGAAGAAATTCCATCAGCTCATAAGCGGTGGAGCCGTAATAGCCTGTGTGGTGAAGCAGATTTGACTGACCGCCTAAAACGACCTCTGTTCGTGCGGCATCCTGCGCTAAATCTGAAATAGCCGTAACAAGCGGCATCAGCGTGAAGAAATCCGCACCTAAAGAAGCCATAAGGCTCTGCATCATGGGGGTGTCAACAGCGTGCAGGCTCTGACCGATGAAAGAAGCCTTGACAACATTGTAGAACTTCTCAAGCACCGAGGCTTTAAGGTCAAAATCTGACCTGCAAACCTTGCTTTTTAAAACACCCGTTGATGTGAGGAGAACAATCATTGCCGTTCTTGTGCCAACAGGCACAGCCTCAATGCGCTTGATGTATGCGCCCTCGCCCGACGGTGTGGTGCTGACAACTGCGCAATCTGTAAGGTCTGCCAGAACCTCGCCTGCTTTTTCAAGAAGCTTCTCGGGGTCGCCAAGAGCGTTGCTTATGCCAGCCTCAATCTGACGGCGGATGTTTTCATCAATCTGCCTGTCAACCATCAGATTGTCAACATAATATCGGTATCCCTCGTTGGTGGGGATTCTGCCTGCGGAAGTGTGTGGCTGCTCAAGATAACCCATGGCAGAAAGCTCAGCCATTTCGTTTCTGACGGTAGCCGATGAAACGGAGATGTCAAGCGCAGAGAGAAGAGCCTTTGAGCCAACCGGCTCGCCTGTTTTGATGTACTGCTCAATAACAGCACCGAGGATTTTCTGTTTTCTTTCGCTCAGTTCCATTTCATCACCTCCTTAGCACATTTAGCACTCTTTCTGTTTGAGTGCTAACTCTGTATATACTATACCCACTTTTTGCCTGTTTGTCAATAGTAAATTGTGAATAATTTGTTAAAAATCAAAGAAGGTCAAATTTTGTTTGGTGATTTGGGGCGGTTGGGGCATAAAAATGTCCTCCGTCTGTGCGGAGGGAGCGGTGTTAGAGGAGGTGGCTATGGCGGTGGATTGTATAAAAATGTTTGGGGTCGGTGCAAAACGGTGTTTTATTTTGGTATTTTTTAAGTTTAGCAGTGTGCTTTTTGGATTTCCTATGACGAGGGAGCTGGATTTCGCATAGCGAAAGACTGAGGGAGAGATTTTTTAGTCGTGTGAATTTAATTCGATTCGTTTAGCACGGGGATGAACCCCGTGGGGGTGGTCGGCGTGGGCGTGGGCGCAGATGTTGCCTATGTTTGTGTATTTTTTTGGCGGCACATCTGCACTCTTTTTATTGAGTCGGGAGGATTGTTTGTTTAATTTTGAGGTGATATTTAAATTTCAAAAGGCAATCCTTTTCGGGAGGAGCAAGCCCCTCCCCTACGGTGTTTATGGTACAAATCAAGTGAATTTGTGCAAAATTTAAGAATAGGTTGCTGGCAATTTTTCATTCAAATTTATATTGGTGTTGACATTCAGAACGGGATATCGGGGACGCCATCCCCTACAGATGTAAATCGAAGCATATTGCAAGTTTGGAAGCTTTCTGAAAACAGTTAGATAACCCCCTCAGTCAGCTTCGCTGACAGCTCCCCAGTGTGGCGCCTGATTAGAGGAGCGGCAAGCTACTCCCCTACGATGGATTGTGCCGTTTATGCTACGAATTAAGAATGTTTGTTTAGACAGAAAAAACCGCCGAAGCGATGCAACGGCGGTTGAGAAACATTATGAAATTTTAAATTACATCATGCTTGCAACTTCGTCAGCGAAGTTGTCTTCTCTCTTCTGGATGCCTTCACCCTTTGCATAGCGAAGGAACTTAACAGCTTTGATGTCTGCGCCAAGGTCTTTTGCTACCTTTTCGATATAGCCGCCTACGCTGCCATCAAAGAGGTCTGAACGAACGAAGGGCTGCTCGAGAAGGCAGATTTCTTTAAGCTGCTTCTTAAGACGACCATCTGTTGCGCCAGCAAAAATCTTGTTGCTTACATACTCTTCTTTACCTGCAACTGCAAGTGCTGCAAGCTGCTCAACAGCTTCTTTTGAAAGGAAGTTGAAGAGGAACTTATTATTCTTCTGCTCTTCATAAGCTGCGATATCAGCATCGCTGAAAATCTTCTCGCCAACAGCCTTTGCGAAAAGTGCATTAAGGATGGGCTTGGGAAGTGTATCGGGCTTATTGAGTGAGCTCTCAACGATGATGTTCTTCATCTTTGCAAGCTCTTCGTCAGAGATGTCTGACTTTGCAAGATATTCAGGGCTCATAGCTGCAACCTGCATTGCAACGTTTTTGCCCATTTCAACGAACTCTGCTTTAGCTGCTGTTGCATCGTCTGTATCAAAGATAACAAGAACGCCAACTGCGCCGCCGCCATGGATATAAGAAGCAACTTTGCCTTCAACTCTCTCGAAACGGCGAACCTTCATGTTTTCACCGATTGCAAGAACGAGCTCCTGACGAAGCTCCTCAACTGTCTGATCACTGTCAACAAGCTTTGTGTTGTTAAGTGTTTCAACATCAGCGGGGTTAGCTTCAACAACTGTTTTAGCAATGCTCTTAACGAAGTTTACGAACTTCTCATTCTTAGCAACGAAGTCTGTTTCGCTGTTAACCTCAACGAGAACTGCAACTTCCTTAGCTTCATCATAATATGCAAGAACTACGCCCTCAGCAGCAATACGAGTTGCCTTTTTCTGAGCCTGTGCAAGTCCTTTTTCTTTAAGGATCTCAACTGCCTTGTCCATATCGCCATCAGCAGCAGCGAGAGCCTCTTTACATTTCATCATACCAACGCCGGTCTTTTCACGGAGAGCCTTAACGTCTTTAGCTGTAAATGCCATAATTATTACCTCCTGAAATGTTTTAAAGTTTTAATTATTCAGCAGCTTCTTCTGTTGCTTCTTCAGCTTCGGGAGCTGTCTGCTCGCCCTGTCTGCCTTCGATAACAGCGTCTGCCATAGCACCAACAATGAGTTTAACGGCACGGATAGCGTCGTCATTGCCGGGGATTACATAGTCGATTTCATCGGGATCACAGTTTGTGTCAACGATAGCAATGATCGGAATACCAAGTCTGTGAGCTTCTGCAACTGCGATTCTTTCTTTTCTGGGGTCAACGATGAACATAGCAGCGGGCTGCTTCTTCATCTCTGTGATACCGCCCATGAATTTCTCAAGCTTTTCGATCTCGAGGTTGAGTTTGATAACTTCTTTTTTGGGAAGCATATCAAATGTGCCGTCTGATTCCATTGTCTTGAGCTGAGCAAGTCTCTTAATTCTCTTCTGGATTGTGTTGAAGTTTGTGAGCATACCGCCGAGCCAACGAGCGTTAACATAGGGCATACCGCAGCGAACTGCTTCTTCCTTAACTGAATCCTGAGCCTGTTTCTTTGTACCTACAAAGAGAACTTCGTCGCCGTTAGCGGCAACGTCACGAACGAACATGTAAGCATCTTCGAGCTTCTTAACTGTTTTCTGAAGGTCGATGATGTAAATTCCGTTACGCTCTGTGAAGATGTAGGGAGCCATCTTGGGGTTCCATCTTCTTGTCTGATGTCCGAAATGGACGCCTGCTTCAAGCAGCTGTTTCATTGATACTACTGACATTTCTTTTTCCTCCTAAGTTTAGTACCTCTGCGGGGCTTAAAATGCGCACATCTTGCACATTTTTGGTGCAATGAACTTCACGCAGAAAACACCTCGCATGCGTTTTGCCGAAATATTGTATCACATAATATGTGTGATTGCAAGTGTTTTTATAAAGAAATTTTTAATTTTCTGGCTTAAATTGGAAATATTTTGTGCTTGTATTCATCTGAACGCCTCGAAGCTGTGCAAGCTCGTCAACAGTTACGAATGCGTAGCCTTTGCCCTGCAAAATATCCATGGCTCTTATAGCACCGTCAACGGATGTCTGATACAAATCGTGAAGAAGAACGATAGCACCGTCAAATGCGCTGTTGCAGATATTTGAACAGACAGTGTCGGCATTTCTGTATTTCCAGTCAAGGGAGTCAACGCTCCACATAATTATGTTTTTGTTTGCGGCGGCTTCAACTGTGCTGTTGATTGCACCGTATGGCGGGCGGATTGCTGTTGGCTCAACACCGATAACATTCTTAACGGCGGCATTTGCCTTTGCAACATCATTATAAAGAGCCTCTTTGGAAAGTGATGTGAGGTCTGAATGGCTGTATGTATGGCTGGCAATCTGATTGCCCATTTCATAGGCACGCTTCATAGTTTCACGGTAGCTCTGACTTCCGTCAAGACGGCTGCCGAGAACAAAGAATGTTACCCTTGCGTTGTATTTATCCAGCCTGTCAAGAAGTGAGCAGGTAACGGGGGTATAGGGTCCGTCATCAAAGGTTATGGCAATAAGCTTTTTGCCCTTAAACTGGTCAAGGTTGCGGGCTGCGCCGTTTGCCTGTGTTGTGGTTGTTGTGGTAGTGGTAGTGGTTGTTGTAGTTGTGGTTGTTTCTGCCGTTGTGGATACAGTCGTTTCAGGCTGAGTGGTTTCGCTTGACGGCACTGTTGCGGATGTGCTGATTGTTTTTGAATTCTCATTTGAGTTGCCGCCGTCTGCTTTTTTAGGCACAATAACTCTGCTGCAGGCGGTTGCGGTGAATGCGATTGCGGCAGAAAGTAAAACGGCTGTAATCTTTTTCATCAGAATGCTCCCTTTTCATATTATTTTGGATAAATATTTTAACACAGTAATCATACAGTGTCAACGGATTTTGTTAAATTTTTGACACTTTTTATTTTGCGTTTTTGTTGAATTTTTTAAAGAAACAATTTATAATTTAAGTATAAAGTTTACGGAGGTTTTTTTATGAGCTTTTCAAAAAAATTTATTGCTGCAACATATAAATATACAACATTTTATGAACATATTCCTGCACCGATTTTCAGAAAGGAATTTGAAATAAACGAAAATCTTTCTGATGCAAAAATCACCTTATCGGGTCTTGGATTTTACAAGCTTTACATTAACGGCAAGGACATCACAAAGGGCTTCCTTGCGCCGTATATTTCTAACCCCGACCACATTATTTATTTTGATGAATACAACATCACTCCCCTGCTGAAAAAGGGCAAAAATGCTATTGGTGTTATGCTGGGCAACGGTATGCAGAACTGCCCCGGTGGCAGAATCTGGGATTTTGACCTTGCCACATGGAGGTCAGCACCTAAGCTTGCACTTATTTTTGAGGGAGTTTATGAAAATGGCGAAGAAATCAGCTTTGAAGCAGACGAAAGCTTCAAGGTAAGTGAATCCCCCATCTGGTTTGACGATTTGCGATGCGGTGTATTTTATGACGCAACGAAAGAGCAGGACGGCTGGAACAAGGCGGGATTTGATGACAGCAACTGGGGCAATGCTCATTTTTGCGAAGTGCCGAGAGGCAAAATGAAGCTTTGCGAGGCTGACCCAATTAAAGAGTCAAAGAGAATCAAGGCGGTTTCTATTAAAAAGGGTGGTATTAAAAGATACACCCCCGGCAGAAGAGAGCAGTGGAAAACAATTGAGATGCCCGAAAAGCTTCAAGGCTTTGTTTATGATTTCGGCGTGAACTCCGCTGGCATTTTTGAATTTAAAATTAGCGGTGCTGAAAAAGGCAGACGAATTGAATTTTTCACTTCAGAAGTTCTTGACAAAGACGGCAATGTTGACCCGTTCACATTCTCCAGCTTTTACCCCGAATTTTACGCTCAGAGAGATATTTACATCTGCAAGGGCGGCGAAGAATCTTTTATTCCCGATTTCACATATCATGGCTACCGTTACTGCCTTGTTACAGGTCTTGACGAAAGCGAAGCCACAGAGGATGCACTGACATACATTGAGGCTCACAGTGCATTGGAAGAAAAGGGCGGATTCAACTGCTCTGACGAAATGCTTAATAAAATTCAGGCGGCTGCAAGAGTTTCTGACCTTGCTAACTTCTATTATTTCCCCACAGACTGCCCTCACAGAGAAAAGAACGGCTGGACTGGCGACGCTTCTGTTTCTGCGGAGCATATGCTGATGAATCTCAGCCCCGAAAAAAGCTATCACGAATGGCTCAACAACATTCGCTGTGCTATGAAAGAGGACGGAAGTCTGCCGGGAATTATCCCCACAGCTGATTGGGGTTATCACTGGGGCAACGGACCTATGTGGGACAGCGTGCTTACATTCCTCCCTTATTTCACCTACAAATACAGGGGCGATAAGGAAATTCTTAAAGAAAATGCAGACTCAATTTTAAGATATATCAACTACATTTCAAACAGGCGTGATGAAAACGGACTTATTGCCATAGGTCTTGGGGATTGGCTTCACCCCAACAGAGGCTCGGGAAATCCAAAATGTCCGATTCTTGTTACAGATTCAATTATTTCAATGGCGATTTGTGATATGGCAGGGTTTATTTTCGCTGAAATCGGCAAAAAGGCACAGAGCGATTTTGCATATGCTTTAAAGGATGAATTCCGCACGGCTATCAGAAATAATCTTGTGGATTTCAACAAAATGACTGTACTCAGCGACACTCAGACGGCTCTTGCAATGGCAATTTATTTTGGTGTATTTGAAAAGAACGAAGTTCCGTTTGCAGTGAAAAGACTTGTGAATGTTATTCATCTTTCAAACGACCTGCTTGACGGCGGTTTCCTTGCAGGCAGATTCCTTTTCCATGTTCTCAGTGATAACGGCTACGCTGACCTTGCATACAAGATGATTTCACGCCCCGACTTCCCCTCTTACGGCTTCTGGATAAACAAGGGTGCAACCTCACTTTGGGAGGATTTTTACCCCGAACAGAACAACTCAATGAATCATCATTTTTGGGGCGATGTTTCTGCATGGTTTATTAAGGCAATTGCAGGCATCAAGCTGAACCCCAACAGCAACGATATTTCAAGGGTTGACATTTGCCCCAATTTTATAGAAAATCTTACATTTGCAGATGGATGGCACCATTCGCCCATGGGCAAAATTGCCGTTCAGTGGAAAAAGGACGGCGACAAGGCGGTTATCAGCATAGCTATCCCCGACGGAATGAAAGGCAGACTTTACCTGCCAGACGGCTGGATAACTGACGAGAGCGAATACCCCTATGACGGTGTAAACTATATGACGCTCAAGAGCAAAATGGAGGTTAAGCTCATTAAAAGCGAAGCTTTCAGAAAGATGACAGAGGGTGTTACACCCATTGATATTTCAAAGAGATAAAGCAAGCAGACTATTGGCAGAATTGAGGTGATACGGTGAAAAACACACGCAGATACGGAGAGAACGGATTCATTGATTTTTCGCCTGTTTTATGCAGTGTTGACCTTATGAACGGCAGCCGTGCAATTGGCGAAGCAATGACACAATATGAAAAAGAAGAATATTTTAAGATGCTCACAGAAATAGGCTTTCGGCAGATAAATGTGGGAAGTCCGCTGAATGCTCTTGATGCGCAGTTTATCTCTGCCATTGAAGCAAAGGGACTTGTGCCAGAGAAAACTGCCATTCAAGTGAATGTAAACGCTGAAAAAGCAGGCATTGAGGAAACGCTGAAAGCTGTAAAAAAATTCAAAAAGGTTATTGTAAATCTGCACAGCACTGTGCTTTTAAGAGAGAAAGAATCTTTCAGCACGGCAAGGGAAGAAGCGAAAAAATCGCTTATTAAAGCCCGTGAAGCGGTGGAAAGCACAAGCAGATTGACGGCACAATACACGGTGGAATTTTTTAAAGCATCACAAGTGGAAAAAGTTATTGAACTTTTTAACGATGCAACAGAAATTTTTAAGCCAAACAGGCGAAAGAAAATCATTCTCAACATTGTGCCTGTGCCAGAATTCACCATGCCGCAAATTTTTGCCTCGATTATTAAGAAAATCAGCAACAATCTGAATTTCAGAGACGGTGTGATATTGAGCTTCCGCCCCTCAAACGACAGAGGCACTGGCATAAGCGCAGCCGAAATGGCATTGAGCGCAGGGGTTGAGCGGATTGAGGGCGCATTATTTGGCATTGGCGAGCGGGCAGGCAATATTGACCTTGTGAACCTTGCCATGAATCTTTATACCCTTGGCATTGACCCTAAAATTGACCTTTCAGATATTCCGAAAATCCGTGAGAATTTTGAGCGTTTCACGGGGCTTCACATTTATGAAAAGATGCCCTATTCGGGTGAATCTGCCTTGGCGGTGTTTTCGCCAAATCATCAGAATTCCATAAGGCAAGCAATTGACGGCAAAGAAAAAGTGCACTGGGGCGTACCCTGCCTTGCCATTGACCCCGCCGATATTGGCAGAGATTTTGACAATGATGTTATCAGAAATGACGGACTTTCGGGCAAAAGCGGAATAAATTATGTGCTGAGCAAGAAATTTGGCTTGCAGATACCTGCAAAGCTGAAAGCTGAGGCTGGCGAAAGAATCCGCCGAAGAATTGACAGCGAAAACGGCATGACGAACAACAGCGAGATTTACCGCTGTTTTGAGCGACTTTATGTTGAAAGCACGCCTGTTTTCACCTGCCCTGCAAGCGTATTCACGAGGAAATCAAGCATCATCAATGCGGAAACGGTTATCAAGCTGAATTCGGGCAAGAGCTTCACTGTAAAAAGCGAGGGCAACGGCCGACTTGACGCAGTGAGCAACGCATTTAAAAAATGCTTTGATGTGGATTTTGACATTCACATTTATGAGGAGCACGCACTGACAGAGGGCTCAAAATCGAAGGCGGTTTCGTATCTTTGCATCAAGTGTGCGGACGGCTTCCACTGGGGCGTTGGCATCAACGAGGATATTATGAAATCATCTGTTAATGCGCTGACGGTGGCGGTGAATCAGATAAAAAAGGTGCGCAATTTCAGCGTTGACACCGACCCGAGAGTGATTGAAATGATTGACTACATCAAGGATAATTTCAACACTGTTACGCTCAGCACGCTGGCGGAGAAATTTTATCTTTCAAAGCAGTATGTTTCAAAATATATTAAAGAAAAATCGGGGCTGACATTCTGCGAAAATGTGCAGAAATTCAGAATGAAAAAGGCGGAAGATTTGCTTTTGACAACCAATATGACCGTTGAGGCGGTGGCGGAGGAATCGGGCTACCCCAGCGTTGAGCATTTCAACAGAAAATTTAAAAAGCTGCACGGGCAGACACCAATGCAGTTCAGAAAGACAAAATAAAAAAGCTGTCGCAAAGGGAAACCGATGCGACAGTTTTGTTTTGGGCGTGGTGCGTGGGCGGTGGTTGTGTGGAAATACATACAAAACAACAAATTTCTGCGAATTTTAAAGAGAACCCCTATCGTCAAAATCAAAGATTTTGCCACTTCCCCCAAGGGA
>JAKSQM010000034.1 GCA_024404115.1 Clostridia bacterium
CCTTTGATGCTGTGCCGTTGCTGAACTGTGCGCAATCATCATATGAGCTGTCATAGCCATAAGGTGTATGACCCTGACCGACTTCGCCTCTGTCCTGTCTGTCGTTTGTGTCTGTATTAGCCTTTACTCCTGCGGTTGTGTTGCCGTTGCCGTCTGTTGTGATCCATTCACCTGTGTAATTGATGTAAAGACCGCCGTTTGCCTGACTGCCGCCGAAGTTATCTTCGTAATACATTGTTGTTGCGGGGATAACTGAGATTGTTGAGTTAAGCTGTTTGTATGCTTCGTCAGTTGAAGCAGTGCTTACATAATACTTAACTCTGTTAATGCTGCTCATATAGCTGAACGGTGAGAAGATAACATTGTTGCCCTCTACTTTGAACACGCCGTTCTGAGAAACATAAGAGTCTGAATATGTTGTTCCGTCAACGGGACCAACGCCGATAATCTTAACGCTGTTGCCGTTATCGTTATCAAGTGGTGAGCAAAGGATTGTTTTGCCGTAATCCACAACGATAACATCGGGGTTGATTGCGATTTTTGCAATTGCGAATGCAACCTTAACATCGCTATAATCTGTGATACCTGTTACAGTGCCGTTTGCGCCTGTCTTTGCACTTTCGGGGTAGAACACCTTTGTTGTGCCTGTGGTATCGCTGATTGTTACCTTACTGCCTGTGGATGGTTCGTTACCCTTGTAATCCTCTGTGAAAGATGAATTGGGGTTATAGATGTAATATCCGTCAGGAAGAAGCTTTTCGATTTCGTCAAGGTCGATTGTGCCTGTTGAGCCAAGGTACTGGTTAATTTCAACAAGTTCACTCTTAACTGTTCTGTCTTTAAATGATACTGTTTCGCCCTTATCATTGATGGGTGTACCATCTTTATCAACAAGATAAAGTTCGTATGCAATTTTTGCCTTTGGTCTTGAGTTTGTGATTGTGGGCTGACCGTCTTTATACACGATCTCTGTATCATAACCGCTGATTGAAATTTCGTTGATTGTATAAACTGAGCCCTCTTCATAGGGAAGTCCTTTAATCTGGAATGCCCAGATGTCTTCGCCGTTGGCATCCTTGCCCTTGCTGATAGCGTCTTTCTCTGTGAGGGTATATACATCGCCATAAGCTGAGCCGTCTTTATACACTCTTACCTTGATGTTATCGGGGCGTTTGCCGATTGCGTCGTTGCCGTCTGCCCAAACCTTGGTAACTTCAATTGTGGTGTATTTGATTTCGATTTCACCGTTGTTGCCAAGCTCTGATGTGATTTTGCCTGTGTTTTTGTCAACTGTCTGGTGATTTGAATCGGGGTCAGTATTAGTTATATTATCTACTTTTTCGGTGTGTTTGTCAAGGTCTGTTTTTAAAGTTGAGTGCATCTGACCGTCTGAACCCTTTTTATTATCGTAATAGTAAGGGTTGCCGACTACAGGGGTAAACTCAACATTTGCTTTATCCTCTGTGCTGTTGGTGTAGAACACACCGCCCTCTTCCTTTGCCTCGTCTGTAAGACCTACTTTATATACAAGGCGGATGGGGTTAGCTGAGATGTACTGATTCTGTGAATAATCATAAACAATGATGGGAACAAGCTCGGAGGGGATAAACCACTTAACTGTCTGTGTGCCGTCCTTATTCTCTGTAACGGTAACAGTAAGGTCGTTAAGGTCATATCTTCTGTTTGTGCTTGTTTCAGTAACCTGATAGTTATACTTATAGGTTGTAACCTTTAAGCCGTCAACTGTTTTCTCTGACTTTGAGGTATGTGAATAGTTTTTGTTGTTGTATCTTACAACGGGGTCGCCTGTCAGTAACATTCCATCACCGATTGTATCTGTGAATGTCATAGCTTCTGATACTTCACCGATAATCTCGGTTTTTTCAGTTGTTGATACAACAGGGCGGTTAACCTCCATAAGAGATGTAACAACCTTTTTGAATGCATTTGTCAAATCCTGACCTGACATATCGCCTGAATATGACCAGTCGGCATAGTCAACCAAATCAAGGTTAGAATATTTTGCTCTTACTTTTTTTGCAAGATCAGCGGGAACACCAACACCTGACTCTGCATTTGCATCATCATATGTTGTTTTAGCTGCTGCTTTATCAAGGTTTTCCTCTGTGGGGTCAAGCACTGTCTGACCCATGATATAGTTAACACCAGGTCCGATTGTGTAGAACAATGCTTTTTTGTTGCCGTTATTTGCAGCATACATATTCTGAACATTATTCTTAACACTTATAGCTGTTTCGATTGTCCACAAACCAAAGTTTGTTAAATCATCCTTAAATTTTTCATCAGTTGAAAGACCGTAACCTGAAACACCGCTATCACCATATTTAAGAGGAGGATTGGTGGTGTTTGAGCTACCGATTGTGGGAATACCGTCTGAAATAAGAACAACTGAGGGAACACGGTTTTCTTTGTTATCTGCTTCCTTAAACAGATTTTCGGCAGCCTTAAGACCTGACTGAGTGTAAGTACCCTGGTTACCTACGAACTGGTAGCTTGATGGCATTATTGTTTGACCCTTTGAGTTAATAAGGAAGTTTGTTGCCATCATATAATCATTTTTTTCAAAATAAACATTGCCGCCTTTTTTGGTTGCATAGGTGTTAACAGTGTATCTTAAAGCACCACCGTTAATACAGGTGATTGTAATATAATCATCAATATATGTTCCCGGGTAGTTACCGCCATCCATAGGAGAAGGCTTCATACGGGCAACAGGCCATTCGGGATATTCACTTGAATAAATCATAAGTGAATCATCGTAGTAGTTAAAGGCGTAATATGTTACACCGTTCTGAACTGTTGCAATTTTTGTTATTTCTGAAAAATCGGGCTTATAGAAGCCTGCATCTGAATAACCAGGCCAGCCAGTCATACTCTTAATATTGGTTATTGTTTGGGGTGCTGATGTTGTTTTAACCTGTAAATCAAGGTTGTTATATGTTTTGTAAGGTGCTGAGGTGCCTACGCCATCAAATGTTGAACCGTCAAAAATATATATTGTTGACCCTTTGCGATAGAATGCAAATGCACCACCATCGGCGATATATTTGCCATCAGCGATAGTTCCAAGGTTAGTTGTAGTAACAACATATTTGCTTTGAGAGTAATCATAGACCTGATCGGTTCTCGAAAGCTGACCATTTCTGTCAACATAATAATAAGGATATGTTTGCGGAGCACTTGTGCTTGATGAAATTGTTCTTGGGTTAAAGTATCTTGCAGTATTAAAGCTATAAATAGCATTTGAAGTGCTTTCAACAGGGGGAGTTGTGCTTTTTGCAACCATTCTGCCGTCCCATGTGATGTAGTCTGTCTGACCCTCGGGGAGAGTGTATTTATCAAGGGGAAGGAAAACGCCTGCTTCGTGGTAATCGTTGCTGAATGTTACGATACCGATTCGGGTTTCGGGGTCCTGTTCGTAAAGCTCTTTAATAGCTTCGTTAAGAGCTTTTGCTGTTGCCTCACCACGGCACATTTCTCCGCCTGCAAGGTTATAAACTCTCATTGAACCTGATGCGTCAATTACGAAAACAACATCGGGGTGGTTTCTTTTGATTGACTGTGCTTCAACAGTCTCAACTGTTGGGAAAGACTGACCAAGGGCTGAAAGAGCAATTGAAAATTCGTCATTCTCATATGTGCCGAATGCGCCGTATTCGTCGCCTTCGTATCTGACGGTTTTATCTGTTGCCATTTTACCGTCATCAGCAGATGTCATTGAAAACTGATTTTCAATCTTTGAGGTTGATGGGTCTGCCTTTGCTGATATGCTTTCACCTGCTTCACGAACAACAAGCTCGATTGTATCAAGCTTCTGACCGTTGACATAAACTGTGCCTGTGTATGTGCCGATTTTTGATGTGTCAACAGGAGTGTTCCAGCTGAATGTTACATCATCGCTGTTGATGTCAAGAATATCTGCTTCTGCATCGGGAATTGAAGAATCAGCTTTGTGCAAAACTGAAATCTGATTGCGGATATAGGCATCGTTAAACTTACTGCCCTGATCAACAGTGAATTTCTTTTCACCGTCATATTTATAATATCCGCCCTCACCTGATGCAACCTTTTTGTAAACAGTTGTTTTTTCAAGTAATATAACATATGCGTAGTTAGTGCTTGTTGTGTATGAAATAACTCTGTTTGTGTCATTATTAAGCGCAAGATATCTTGTTCTATTGCCAATTGTTGCAGAAAGCTGTCTTATACCCTTTGTAGTATCTACCGTATAAGTAAATGTCGTTTTATAAGATGAGCTTGTTGCAAGTGATGGTGAACTTGAATTGCTGTAATAGATATATCGCTTTGTTGGCACATGCTGAAGTGTACCATTCTGCATTATAAAATCGCAGTTTGGAAGGTCATCTTCAGAGTAAATCATTGATGTGTCAAATTTAACATCTGAGCCATCATTTGTTGTGTAATAAACTTTGCTTGTGTCAGGCTGTGTGCCTATTGCCTTGCCGACTGTTCCACTTGAATTTACACTAAGGAACAGGTCGTAATACCACACTGCAATACGGTAGGTTTTACCGTTCTGTGGTTGAAGTACCTCTTTGTAGATTGTAACAGGTTCATAGGTTGTGCCCTGAACATATTTCCAATCCGCCGCAGAGGCGAAGACTGTGAATGCTGCACTCATGCAGCTCAAGATCATTATAATGCTGAGGAACATTGCTAATGCTCTTGACCCTAATTTTCTCATCGCTGATCATCCTTTCATAGTTAAAAATTTATCAGAGATTGTGAAATCTCTGTCATTTCCGTTTTCTGTGCCCTAAATTCTAACACATTCGATATTAAAAAATCTACGGCAAAAATAGTTAAAAAAGTAACGATTAAGAAACGATTTTTAGTTCAATATGTGTATTTTTCTGAACAAACTGTCAATTTTTGCTAATTATAGTACTGTTGTTGTGTAATTATCCATTATTTCAAGTTGTGATTTATAATATACAATCATATTACAAATAATAGTCTATTATCTATCATTTTGAATGTTTTTGAACGCATTTAAAACCGTACTTTTTTATTAAATATGTTCGCTTTTTTGGATTTCGGAAATTTGTTTTTGTTGACAAAATATTTATAATATAGTATTATAAAAACCGATAAATGTATTGGAGTGGTTATGATGATTACACGATTTATGAGCTTTATTTTGTCGATTGTAGCTCTTTTCAGCGGCTTCACTTTAAAGAGCGAAAGCGGCATTGTAAAGTACCGAAATATGCCCTATGGCTTGAATAGCTCGAGGCAGATTTTTGACCTTGACATACCCGAAAACCTCACGGGCGACGCCAACATGGTGATGTATATTCACGGCGGCACATGGTGCGCAGGCAGCAAGGACGGCTCTATAAACGCTATGGACAACCTTGCAAAACGAGGAATTATCAGCGCATCTATCAACTATCGTTTTTGCGGATTTCCAGATTATGTTACGGTTTATGACATTCTTGATGACATAACAGACGCATTGAAGCGGATAAAAACTGTTGCCGCAGAGAGGGGCATAAACATCAAGGGTGTTATGTTTAACGGCGTTTCCGCAGGGGCGCATCTTTCGCTTTTATATGCCTATTCAAGGGCGGAGGAAGCACCAATAAAGCCTGTTGCGGTTGTGGCAAAAAGCCCTGTGGCAGACCTTACCGACCCTGCAATTTATGACGGCTCACTGCACGAAATTGACACAGAGAAGTGGTACATTGACAAGGCGGAATGGGCACAGCATCTGACACATATGACGGGCAAAATTTTTACAAAATCAAACATTTTAAAGAAAACGGATGTGCTTTTTGATATTTCGCCAGTGAAATATGTGAACAAAAACAGCGTGCCGACACTCATTGCCCACGGCACAAAAGACACTGTGCTCCCCTATTCCGGCTCGGTGGCATTTGACAAAAAGCTGACGGAGCTTGGTGTAACCCACGAATTTATAACATACAACGGTGCGTGGCACGACCTTGAAAATTGCCCTGAGGGTGCATCTGCCTACAACAAAGCAATTGAAAAGTTCATTCAGAAATATGTGCTTGAAAAATAAGGAAAGAGGGAAAATATGAACAGACTTGAGCTTTCGCTGAAAGAATTAGAGGAAAGGCTCAGCCTTAATCATCAGAGGTTAAGCGAGCCATTTTATGATATTGACAATGTGTTTGCGCCAATTGACGCACGCTGGCCTGGCGACAAAGAAGGGCGTGCGCTGCTTGCATTTGTGAGTTTGTTGAATGCTGGGCAGAGCGAAATCCCCTGCATGGAAAAGATGATAGAAAAATTACCCGAAATGCTCAACGAAAAAGGGTATCTCGGACCGATTAAGGAAGAATTTTTTGAGCAGCAGCTTTCGGGACACAGCTGGCTTTTGCGTGGACTTTGCGAATATTATCTGCGATTTAAAAATGAGGAAATTCTGAAAATTATCTGCGGAATTACAGAAAATCTTTATCTGCCGTTAACAGATAAGATTTTTGACTATCCCCTGCGCAGAAAAGAGGATTTGAGCGGTGAGGTTGACGGACACACCTCGCAGGCAATTGACGGCTGGCTCCTTTCCACCGACACCTGCTGTGCATTTATGAGCATTGACGGACTTTCGCAGGTTTACGAAATCACCAAAGACCAGCGTATAAAGGTGCTTCTTGACAGGATGGTGGAGAAGTTTATGCAGATTGACAAGCGTGAAATCAAGGCGCAGACCCACTGCACACTCACCGCCGCAAGGGGTATGATTCGCCTTTACAGCATCACAAAAGAGGAAAAATTCCTTGAAAATGCAAAGAGCATACTTAAAATATATGTGGATTACGGCATGACATACACCTACGAAAACTACAACTGGTGGGGTCGCCCCGAAACATGGACGGAGCCGTGCGCTGTTATTGACTCGCTGATGCTTTCAACGGAGCTTTTCAAAATTACAGGCGACGCACAATACCGCACGCTGGCGGCAAGGATTTATCACAACGGATTTGCCACAATACAGCGCTGCAACGGTGGCGCAGGCACATCAAAAATTGTTTGCGAAACACGCTCGATTTTGCAAATCAGCGGATTTGAGGCGGCGCAGTGCTGCACAATGCGCCTTTCTGAGGGACTTCGCTACATCAAAGAAAACAGTGAGCTTCTTTATGCAGAAACGGCGGACGAAATCACCAAGGACGAAAAAGGAATTTATCGCAGTGGGGATATAATTTATGCCGAAACTGTTGGCGATGAAAGCCACAGGCTTCACCCGCTGATTAAATATTACAAGCTGACAAAAGACGAAACCATGACAATGCAGCAAAAGATTGTTTTCTGACAAAAAAATAATGCGGACTGGCGATAAACCAATCCGCATTTTTTATTTTATATAATTTTATTCAGCAATGGGGAAAACTTCGATTTCAATATCGCTCAAAGGATATGAAACGCAGGGGTGAATCCAGCCGAATTTTTTATCTGCAATTCGTCTGCCATCTGCACTTTCGGGGATGAAAACATCACCTGAAATAAGACGGCTATGGCACCAGCCACACTGACCGCTCTTGCAGTCTGACGGAGCTCTGATACCAGCTGTTTCAATTGCATTGAGAATTGTCTGCTCAGCCTTGCACTCTGTTTCAGTTACCTCTCCCCTTACAAGGATAGATACCTTGAATGTTTTGCCGAGATTTTCTTTATCATATGCAGGGTCGTTGGCGGGGTTGCCATACTCACCAGAAAGCTCAAAGCGTACACGGCGGTGAAGAAGATTAAGGGGTGCAATTTCTTCCTTTAAGAATTCATACATTGCTTTTGGACCGCAGGCAAAGATTGAATAATCATCATCGGGAGCATATTTCTTAATAAGCTCGCCGTTAATGAAGCCATGCTCGAAGCCCTCTGCATCACTCTCTGAAAGAACATTTACGATTTTAACCTTGCCGTTTGAACGCTCAGCAGCTTCATCAAGCTTATCTTTGAGCAGAATTGAGTTTTCGTTACGACTGCCGTAAAGAATTGTAAGGTTGAAATCTTCAATTCCGTCTGCAATAGCCTCTGCCATTGAGAGGAAAGGTGTGATACCGCTGCCGCCTGCAACTGCAATAACATTCTTTGCATCACGAAGTCGGCTGTAATAAAACTCGCCAAGAGGTGCAGAAAGCATAAGCTCTGTGCCAACTGCCCAGTTGTTGAGGATATAATCTGAAGCGTAGCCGTTAGCAGTTTTCTTAACGGTTATTGTGTATTTGCCCTCAAGTGCGGCTTTGGGGCCACTGCTGAGAGTGTAAGGCTTGCAAAGCTTTGCGTCGCCAATATCAAGTGCAACAGAAATATACTGACCTGCACGGAAAAACGCAAGCTTCTCTGTGCCTTTTTCGCAATCGGGAACGATAACGAATGTTTTTGCATCAGCCTCTTCAATAACCTCTGCAATTTTTGCAAACTGAACAGAGGGGTGCAGGCTTTTTGCAAGCTTATTTACATTGAAAACAGACTGGGGAACAGTTGCCTCTGCCTCTTCAATCTTCTGAACACGGGTTTTGACTTCGCCTAAAAACGGGAATGGAGTGAGTCCCTTAAAAACGTCTCTTTTATACTTATACTTAGCCATTATTTACCCTCCTTTTTCATATCCATGAGCATATAACGAGCCTGCTCTGCACCTGAAAGATATGCCTGAGAGTAGCCGTCCATCTGTGTGCCGTGTCCGCCAGCAAAGCGCAGACCCTTAACCTGATAATCCTCATGATGACCGCACTGAACACGGGGGAACATTCCGTCCCATGTTGCAGGATAGTAGCCGTAAACATCGCCCTTGGGAGTGCCGAGGTAGCGTGCCCATGTAACAGGTGAAGCGATAACGATTTCTTCAATATGGTTGCGGATGTCGCATCCTGTAACCTCTTCATAACGGGAGATACATTCGTCTGCAATTTTTTCTTTAAGTTTGAAATATTCTTCCTCTGTAACATCCTTGAATGGGTCGCCGTCATAGAATTTACTCATCTGAAGGAATGCGGCGTGCTCCCCTGCCGCATCGGGAAGTGCATTTGTGAGAACTGTGCAGGTGATGTCCTTATGAGTTTCGATAGAATCTGATGACAGGAACTGCTGATGATTATCGGGGTTATGACGGATAAATGTATCGTAGTTTTTAAGTCCGATTTCTTCGGCAGTAGCGTCAAGACCAAGGTAAAGTGTGAATGCCGCCTGTGCAATACGCTGAGCATTCATCTTTTTCTTTTCGTATTCGGGAACCTCGTTGTGGTCAACCATACGGTCATAAACAACGTGAGGCATAAGGTTTGAAATAATCCACTTGCAGGGGATGTATTCGCCACTTGCAAGCTCAACGCCGTGAACCTGCTTATCTTTAATATCAATGCGTTTAACCTCTGTGTTGTACCAGATGTCGCCGCCTGCTTCTCTGATTTTTGCATCAAAAGCAAGGCTGATTTCGTGGCTTCGGTTCTTTGCAAACCAAGGCTTCTGGGTAAGGTAAACATATGTCATAAATACATAAGGAGCAAAGCTCATTTCTGTTGAATCTGCGGCAACATATGTCCAGTAAGATTCAAAGATATTGCGTGCCTTATCGGGTACACCGATTTTGCGAAGCATAGCATCGCATGGCTGGGGAACAAGACACATAAGGTCATAATATTTAAGGAGCATTTCAACCTTTGCGATTGCATTAGGCTCGTTATTATGAGCAGAGAGCCACTCAACACCGTCAACCAACATTCTGCCAAGCTCCATAACGGTAGTCATACTCTCACGGCTGCCGGGAACCTGACGCTCCATTTCATCTATAAAATTCTGCACACCTGCGGGCATGGAAACATTGAAGCCACCCTCGTCAGTTGCAATTGCGCCAAATGATTCGTTTGCACTGCACCACTCAACATCAAGACCGTACTGATCCTCAACAAGCTGTCTTACAGCGCCTCGTTTGCCTTCACCCTCGCCTGTGCCCATCTGACAAAGCTCGTGAAGAGTTGCTTCAAACTCGAAGCGACCTCTGCGGAAGCTGGTTGCACAGCCGCCAGGGAGATTGTGCTTTTCAAGAACAAGCACCTTTTTGCCTGCCTGTGCAAGATAAAGTGCGGCTGAAAGTCCGCCGTTACCTGCGCCAACGACAATCACATCATAATTTTTGATTTTCATAAACTTATCCTTTCTTTGATGATTTTGTAAATTATACCTTGAACACATTATATCATCAATTTTACAAAATACAATAATTAAATCAATAGATTTTGTAATAATCGTACGAAAAATTAAGCTGTATCAAAAC
This sequence comes from Clostridia bacterium, assembly GCA_024404115.1. Classification (GTDB taxonomy): domain Bacteria; phylum Bacillota; class Clostridia; order Oscillospirales; family Acutalibacteraceae; genus CAG-488. The sequence goes on from JAKSQM010000034.1 coordinate 10,289, forward strand.
ACAAAATGTGAATTGATACAGCTTTTTATTTTTCCATATCCGTTTCGGTGATTTCGCCGTTTTCATTTTCAAATTGCTGAATACATTTTCTGATTAAATAGAGAATCTGCCCGTTTATTGAGCGACCCTCATACTTTGCAATAAATTTCAGCTTGCCGTGCAATGTCGGGTCTATTTCTATGCCAAGGTGCTTATTGTTCTTATTTCTCATATTTTCGCCCCTAATAATCTTAATTTGAGTATATTTTAAGATTACTTTGTGGTATAATGTTGCAAGTATACTTATTTTAAGTATACTGTTTTATGCCCAACTGACGGTACGCAGGCAGGTACAGAAGAACTTGGGCATTTGGAGATGATTGGTGCGATTGTGCATCAGCTGACAAGGAATCTTTCGCCCGAAGAAATCAAGAAGTGCGGTTTTGACGCATATTTTGTTGACCACACCGCAGGCGTTTATACTACGGCGGCAAGCGGTTTTCCGTTTAATGCGGCGGCTATCGGCGTTAAGGGCGATGTAATCACCGACCTTGCAGAGGATATGGGTGCGGAGCAGAAAGCACGCACCACATACGACAACATTCTGCGACTTGTTGACGACCCCGATGTGCGTGAGCCGATTAAATTTTTGCGTGAAAGAGAGATTGTTCACTTCCAGCGTTTTGGCGAAGCAATGAGAATTGCCACCGACAAGATGAACGATAAGAATTTCTACGCATTCAACCCTGCATTTGACAAATAAAATCGAAGCACCGAAGCCAAATGGTTTCGGTGCTTTGGGTTAGGTGAGGGTTATATTTTTTTAATCCATCACAATGAGTCAGTTTGTCTCTGCGAAGGAGCGGAGCGACTGCGGCAGTCCGTAAAACTTATTGTTGCATTGTGCTTAATTTGAGCGTAGATTGCCACGGATGTTCGCAATGACACGATTTTTTACTTCTTCACTCTCACTATAACTTCTTACTTCAAGTTCTACCCCTCTGTCATTTTTCAAATGACATCTCCCCTGTCAAGGGGCGACAAATAGCTCGGTGCTTTCTTGGCTCCCTCTGACGAGGGAGCTGGATTTTGCGTAAGCAAAAGACTGAGGGAGAGAAAAGAAAAGCCACAGCCTTTTCAGACTATGGCTTCTTTTTACTTTTTCTTTCTTTTAAATATTGAACGGCGTTAAGGCTATGGGAGAGCTTTTAAATCGCTTATAATTTGCAAACAAAAAATAGCAATAAGAGAATCTCATATTCCTCATTGCTTTGATCTCTATTTCAG
>JAKSQM010000035.1 GCA_024404115.1 Clostridia bacterium
GAGTGACAAGATTCGAACTTGCGACCTCTTGGTCCCGAACCAAGCGCACTACCAAACTGTGCCACACCCCGAAGTGCCTATCAATTATATATTATAGCGGGTCTAAAATCAACCCCTTTTTAAAATTTTTTGTTCATATTGCCCTGTAATTGTTGTTTTTTTGGCTTATACAGCATTTAGTTTAAAATTTCTTTGATGCGGTTGAAAAATTTTGTAAAATATCTTGTCTTTTTTTACTTCTTAGAGTATAATGATTATGAGGGTTTTTATACTCACGGATGTATTCACTGATTTGGCGGGTACTTTTAAAGTAGTATTAGCGCTGTACCACTTTTATACGTGAAGATTCCCTTAACTAAATTTTATCAGGAGGAAAAACACATGGCAAAAATTCTTTCAACAATCATGGCGGTTATCATGCTTGTTATCAGCTCTATCGTACCTGGCTTTGTTGCTCCCGGCACTGATACTGTTTCTACAAGCGACTGGCTGTATGAGCTTGATGTAGAGTTTGGTTTTGCTAAAAACGATGACTTTGATGAAGTTAAAGTTGCATCAGAGTGGGGCGTTCTCGTTGATTATGACACAGACAAACTCGACCTCGAAGAGCCTGTTACAGCGGATTTCGTAGCTACTACTCTCGTTAACGCTGCAAACCTTACTGCTACACCTGAAGAGCTTGCATCAGTTAAAATTAAGAACGCTGATAAGCTTGCTACTTATGACAAGGTTGCAGTTGCAGTTGCAAAGGGCGTAATCGCTACAAGCACATTCAACACTGTTTCTGTAGGAGCAATGGATGCAGACGATTGCTGGGATGCACTTGACTGCGCACTTGAGCTTGCAAACAACAAAACATTCAAAGAGAGCGCATTTGACGTTCAGTATGTTGACGGCGTAAAAGTTGTTGACGCTGACTTCGAAGCAGACGGCGACGTTATCACATTCTCTGAGGATGCAGGCATCGACGCTGGCGATATTTTCGTAGCTGGCAACGAAGCTTACCGTGCAGAGTCAGTTGACGGCAACGTTGTTACAACAGCTGCTGTTGAAGCTGAAGATGTAATCGACAACGTTGATTACGAAGGCACATTCGCTCCCAACCTTGCTGCTGCTGTTATCACAGACGGTACAGGTGCTGTTGTAAGCGAAGGCGTTTCAGATTTCAATTCTGACTCAATTTTCACAGACCTTAAAGACAAGGCTCTTGACGCTCTTTACAACGCTGACCTTCTTCAGAAGATCAACATCAGCTTCTCAGTAAAAGGCTTCAAAGTTAAGGCTAAGGTTACAGACACTGGTCTTAAGTTCGGTATTTCTAAGACTCTTGGTAACGGCAACGTTAACGTAAGCAAAGAGTATGATCTCCAGAACCTTAAGCTCAATGCTAAGTTTGATGCAAGCATCAAAAACCTTAAGTTCAACGAAGTATATCTTACATCTAAGTACACTCTTGTTGACACAACAACAATCAGCGGCGGCTATGTATGCTCACTCGCTGAAAAAGAGCTTGGTGAGGGCGCAGACGCTGTTACATTCCTTGACAGAGTTAAGCAGGGTCTCTTCACAGTTAAGTCAGGCGAATCAAAGATTGACATCGCAAGATTTGACATCCCGATCGGCAACACATCTCTCACAATCTCAATTGATTTCTCAGTTGTTATCGGCGTTGACGGTTCAATGCAGGTAGTTGTTACATCAAACAACTATTCAGGCTATGAAATCATCAACAACAAGGGCAGATTCATCCATGACGAAGAGAAGCTTGACAAGCAGATCAACGCAGCTGGCGATTTCTCAGTTTGCCTTGGTGTAGGTCTTGGTCTTGGCATCCTTGGTTATGATGTAGTTGACGTAAACGTAACAGGCGGTATCGGCGCTAGCGTTTATGCAACACTCAAGTTCCTTGATGGCGAAGGCAACGTAATCACAGAAAGCACTGTTAACGTAGCAGTTGACGCTGTTTCAGCAGCAATTGCTGGTTCAGACCTCGATGTTGATGCTGACCTTCACGGCACAGTTGAAGTTTACGGTATCCTTAAAGTATCTGTAGGTCAGAACAGCCTTATCAAGAAGATCGGTCTTAACAAGACATGGACTATCTTCGATAAGAGCAATGGCACTTTCTTCACTTACACATTTGACGCTTAATCGCATAAAATGACTCACGGGAGTCGGGGAGCAATCCCCGGCTCTTTTTTTGCGCAAAAAAACCTCCGCTCAATTGAACGGAGGTTAATTTATATCATTCTTAAAAGTCTTTCAACAGCTCTGCAAAGGGGTTTGACGAAAGATGCTCGTCCTCACCCTCGCTGTAATAGTACTTATTCAGAGTTATAGTTTCTTCGTTTTGCAGTTTTGCAAAAAGTAAAGCGGTGTTGTATGCGTCAACCAGCGCATCGTGTGCGCCGTCCTCATAGTTAATATCTGTAATTGTTAATGCTTCTGAAAGGCTGTAAACCTTTGGCGAATTCATTTTTTCTCCAAAAATAACCTGACAGTCAACATATGAACTCAGCATATCCCCAAGCTTTGGTATTTCAATTCTTTTTGCCGCCATTTCTTTTCGAAGCTGTGCTTCATCGTTTTCGCTCCATGTTACAATTGTTGCATCATCGGGAAGCCATGAAGTGAAAGCCTCAAGAGCGTCCTTTAAATCGGGAGCAGAATTTGTGTTTTTTCGTGTTATGCCTGTAAGACTTTCTATGTATGAGTCAACTATTCCGTATTCTGGCGAAACATAAGACATAAACTTCTCGGTTACTTCAAAAGATTCATTAAGTAAAACAGCACCGATTTGTATTATTTCGTTTTTACAAGGGTACGGAATTTTTTCAAATGTACGATTTATGCGGCACATTTCAAGGTCAATTACTGCGTAAATACTCATTGTATATCTTCTTTCTTTAATCTTTTGCAATAACCGTTATTCAATCCACAAAAACCTCCGCTCAATGAACGGAGGCTGATTTTAATTTATCTATGAAAAATCCTGCTTAAAATTTCTTTAAAAACAATGCGAAATTTAAGATAAGTTGCTTTCCATGAGAAAGGGCAAAGCTTTAAGTCAACAACTTCAAAATCATTAACACGATTATATGTATGCGTTCCTGCTATGCTTTTGATTTTTTCTTTTGTTTTTATTTCCTGAGGAAGAACTGTTTTTACCCACTTTTCACTGTAGCTTTCAAACGTTGCATCAGTTATTTCAAGAAATTCAAGACAATATCCGTATTCACCATTATCACAATTCTGTGCAACACGGTACATGCCATCTTCTGTATAAAAAATATTTCCTGCCTGTCTTGAAATTTTGTAATCTGTTGAAATGAGTTTCCTTCTGATGGCGTGAAGGTTTTCGTCGAGCTCCAGCAGAAACAGATTGCAGCCATACAAATCGTCTGTTTCAATTGATGTAAAAGCAAAATATTTACTGTTATTCTCAAAAATGGTTGTGTCGCAATATAAGCCTTCTGAAATCTTATCTTTCAGAACCCACTTATCAGGGAAATTTATACATTCATAAAGCTGAATTTCCCCTGTGGCAACACTTTCAGGGGTCATATATGTTTTGCCATTATAATCAAATATTAAAGGGAACGACAGATGGCTGCCCGTATTCAGAACGATTTTTGGTCTGGTAAGCTCACCGTTTTCATCAAGTTTAGATACGCCTATGCTGCCGTATCCTGTGGAATTAGACATAACCTCCATAAAGACATAATACTCGCCGTCTTTGTAAACTGCAAATGGATCAGCATACCACTCTTCCTCTGTGGGCATAAGAACGGCAAAAGGCTCATTACCGTCATTAAACAAACCAGCTTTGCTGAAACGGCAAGCAACAGCATATTCAGTTTTAGTAAATAATCTTTGAAACTTCATTTCTAATTCTCCTTGTTCAACGGTTATTTTAATTTAGAACTGATATACGCTGAAATAAAACGTATTCCTTTCAAAAGGGGCTTCGGGTCAAGTCTGTTAATTATCATATGAACATCAGCTTTAAAGAACTGACGAAGCCATTTAAACGGAGAAATATTACGATTTAAAACATGACTAAAGTCAATTCCCTCGCACATAAGGTGTGTTTCTTTAACAGTTGGCTGTTCAATCTTTTCCCCTTCTACGCCCTTAAACCATACAGCTGGAATATTAAATCCTGCACGGGTGAAAGCATATGAGGGTGCACCGTTACGATAATTAACCTCAAGAAAATAAGGGATGCCATCTACAACTTTAAACTCTAAATCAAAGATTCCGTTAAAGCCTACTTCTTTAAAGAATCTGTCCACGCTTGTTTTATCAACATATGTAATCTGAGGTTCAATAACTGCATATGATGTACTGCCTCGATTAACAGGATATTCTCTGATTTTACGCAGTTGACCTGCTGCAAGCGTGGTCTTGCCATTGATGGTACAACCGCAGTATTCTATCATAAATTCATCATCACTTGCAACATAACGCTGGCAGAGAATTGTGTCATATCCTTTTCCATCGTTTTCAAGCCATTCAAGGGCTTCAACAAGTTCCTGCTGAGTTGTGCACACTTTAATATCATCTTTTGAACCCTTTGTACCACTTACAGGTTTAAGGATTAGAGGTAAGCCAAAATCTTTTATTTGTTTTGCATTTTCATCTTTTGTTCCGCAGATTTTCACTGTTTCGGGCACAACAAATCCTGCATGACGAGCTTTTTCACTCATTATATCCTTGCTGAGCTGTTCACAAGCATCATCATTAACAAACCCAGGGCAATATGTAATATCTTTTATATTGTTATAAATAACATTCAATTCTTCAACAGCAATATCAGATGTGGGAAATATAGCGGGTCTTCCGCCAAACTTTTCAACAATATTTCGGATTACGTGTTCAAGATCAGTTGCATTTTTATATCTGTAAGCTCCAATGCAGTATTTACTGCCCTCTGCCAATGTTATAGGTGATGTGCTGATGCACACAGATGAGATTCCTGCCTCACCAAGGCTGCGTACAATACCTAAGCCGTTAAAATGAGGCGTAACTATAATAATACCATATTTTAAGCTATTATTTTTCATTGAACATCACCTTAATATTATTTCTGACTATAAAAATCACACAAATTATATCATACTCTTTTTTTTATGTCAATTAACAGGGGTCTGGCATAGGTTATTGTTTATTTGCTTTCGCCTGGTTTTATATTGGATTTCACCTTGCTTTTTGCAAAACAATAGCACGCAGAGAAAACAGTTGATGCGGCAAATATTATTATTGGTGCCACAGGGAGATAGAGAGATTTTACATTAAGCATACCAACAGCAGTTTCCACCACGAAAATAAACATCGGATGAATAATATAAATCAACGATGAGTATTCTCTGCCGATTTTTTTTGTAATTTTCAGTCCGATCTTATTCCATGACTCTTTAGAAAAAACTATTACAAGAACAGCGGCAAGAAGCACAGAGCTTAAATACATCTCTCTGTTCGGCGTAGCATTCAGACGGGATAAAATCATTCGCTCCAAAAAAGTTGATGCCACAAACACAACAATTAAAGCAACGGATAAAATGTTACTTCTCTTTATAAATTCTGTTTTATTTTCATGCTTTTTCAAAAATAATCCTATAGTGAAGCAGGGAAAACCCGTGAGCAAAAAATTGCGCACAGCGATGTTTGACGAATATGAATCCACTTCAATAAGAGAATACTTACCTAAAACAATATTGCAGATAAGTAAAAGCGGAGTGATTATATAGGCAATCTTTTCCCAATGAGGCAAAAATTTTCTCATTACTAAAAAAACTAAAAGCACATAAAGAATTGCGCCGAAATACCATAAGTGGTAATAAAACATTGAATTGTTAAAAATAAAAAAGCCAAGAATGTTTTTGAGTGTAAAAGTTTCTGAAATATATTTTGAAGTTTCGTCTTTTGCAAAAGATTGGAGTAACTTCATAATAAAAAATAGAATATTCGACACCACACATAGCAAAAGAATCTTTTTAAGCTGTTGCTTCTCTTTGCCACGGGCGATTATTGTATCGTAAAAGAATCCTGTTATCATAAAAAAAGCAGGTACAGCAGCCCTTGCAAGTGATGCTATGTTAACACCAAGACTGCCTTGAAAGGTTGCATGGATACACACAACCATAAATGCACAAATCGTCTTGAGAATATCTAACCCCTCATATCTTTTGAGGCTCATGAAATCGCTCCTTTTATACTTCTGTAATAAAAACAACCACTGATTAAATATGGCTTGAAAGGTTAATTACTGTCTTTTGTTTATTTTTTATCTTGCGACGCTCATTTCTGCACTGTAAATCAGGCTTTCCAGTTTGGATTCTGGAATATTATAGAACTCATCAACACTCTGTGCAATAGTATAGTGCCTGTTGCACAAGGTTTCAACAAATACTGTTCCGTCAGTATCTCTGTAAATGTAATATGTAATTTCTGAACTTGTCGTTCCGCTTCTAAGTAGTTCCTCTTGCATATAAACCTCCACTGACAGTAAAACAATTTATTTACTCTTGGCACAAAAACTTCAATTTTGTCATCTTACCAGCCCTGCTGCAAAAGGCCAGTCCATTTCATAGCGTGTGTCATTTATTGCAGCAATTAGAACTTTGCAAAAAGCTTCCTCATCGAAATCCTTTCCGTTGATTGCCCTCACAGTTTCGCCTGCTTCAAATATCGATGGAAGTTCATAAACGTCAAATGCATTATGAATCACTTTTATCGTCTCTTCGTCTCTGCATATATATAGACAGGGCTCAAAGGGATGAGACCGAAGCTCATATTCACCATCTGCATGGGAATAAACAATCTTTCCATTCTTGTCTTTTATTTTATCGCTCATAAATATTTGCTCCTTGATAAATACAAATTTGTCTCTCTGGCAATAGCCCTGTAGTTTCAACTCGGGCTCGAGACATCGAAACAACCGTCTCAACGTGGCTCGGTTCGTGGTTGAACAACCTATTCAACACCCACTGTACAAGGGAATGGTGGAACACCTATTTTCGCCTTAAAATGGGTATGTCGAACCGATACAAGTGTTGAGTTGCCTTAATGCTCGTATAGACAAATAGGGTAAATGCCTATTGCGTAAATTAGAATTTAAAAATTCTTTTTAACTTCAATAATAGCAATATCACAAGACATTCTTCCACGAACAACTTCATATGCTACATCTTCGTATCCCATTTCTGCAAAAAACTTTTCATATGATTCTGAGTCAAACTGACGCTTAAAACTAGCACCAAGTTTTTCTAAAAACTTTACAGCCAATTTATTTGTTCCTTCATCACCATTAATGTATGTTGGAATGATTAATTTACCACCATCCTTACAGACACGAGTAAGTTCTTTCATCGCACTCTGTGGATCTGGTAACAAATGAATCACATTTCCTGCTACGACCACATCAAATGAATCATCTTTTGATTTTATATTTGTAATATCAACTTTCTTAAACTCAACATTATCAAAACTTTTTAACTTCTTTTTGGCTTGTTTTAGCATTCCAACAGAATAATCCGATGCAAACAGTTTATTACATTTAGGTGCAATATAAATACTAATAGCACCTGTTCCGCATGCGCATTCAAGCACTCTATCAGTATTTTTTATATATTTTGCAACAGTCTCTCCTGTAGATT
>JAKSQM010000036.1 GCA_024404115.1 Clostridia bacterium
TGAATCAAAAAATATCGCACAAATCCACCTGAATCGCACAATAAAACGGCTCCCTTGTGTAAAGGGAGCTGGATTTTTTCTCTGCAAAAAGACTGAGGGATTGTCCTCTAAATGTTAGCAGAAATCTCCCGTATTTATAGGTTGCTTTGAATTAAAAATGTAGGTGATGGCGTCCTCGACATCCCGTGCTGAATGTCAGCACAAATTCATCTGCTATGCAGCATAAAACGGCACCAACCACCGTAGGGGAATGGCTTGCTCTTCCCGTTTCTAACCGATTGCACAAGTGTAAATTTGAACGAAAATCTGTCGGCATTGCCATTGCAAGGCTTCGCAGAATCTATGCCAATCCACATTTGAAGCAAACGCCTATCCCCAAAAAACAAAGCGGACAACCTTTCGGCTGCCCGCTTTTCATATACTATTTTAACCTATTTCTGTAGCAGTTTCAGCTTCTGCGTCTGTCTCAAGTGCCTGTTCCTCTGCCAATCTCTTGGCTGTAACTTCTTCACGGATTGCTCTCATCTGGTCAAGCTCTGCAAGAATTCTCTTTTTCTTGTTGCCCGTGTAATCATCAAACAGATAAGATGCTGATGCAAGGAAGTTGCCGATGATACCGCAAAGTGTAAACATAAGATAAATGCCTTTCAGCGTCTTAGGTGTCTGAGCGGCTTTAATCTCTTTGCCTGTGATAGCGTCAATTGTGTTTGGCTTGTAGTTCAGCTTGTCAAATACAATGTTGTAAATGTTTGTTCTGATAAGGTTGTAAAGGTTGCCGAGAACGCTCTGTGTTGCGCTTACAAGACCCTCTGAACGGATGGGTGTTCCGAAATTCTTCTGTGAATACCACTCCATGTAGTCTGTTGAGTCGCCAACAACAACTTTCTTTGATGCTGAAATTGCGTTGTTGGGCATACCTGCAATACCAATCATAATGCCGATAATGTATCTTCTCTTTCTCAGCTTCTTAACATCAAAGCCGATGCTGAACAATGACATAATCGCATAGAAAATGCCTGTAAATGCGTAACCGCCACACATAACTGTTCTTGCAGAAACAGCGTTTGTGATAACGGGAACAGCTGCAAGACCTGCGTATGAAAGTCCGCCGCTGATTGCGTCAATAATTGCTTTCATCTTGTAATCGTCAAATACATCGTCATAAATGTACGGGAGAAGCTTGTATGAAAGCTGTCTGATCTGCTCAAAGAAGTTAGCGATCTGAACAATCATAAATGTGCGTGTGTTAACCATTGTGGATAATGTTTCACGGTCCCAGTTGATAGCAGATTTCTTTGGCTTCTCTGCAACTCTGATCTTCTCTTCAAGTGTGAAGTAAGGCGCATACATTGTGATGATACCAAGAATGCAGAAAATAAGAGCGATAAAGAAATATGTCCATTTCTGCTTGTTTGCGTCTGCGGCACTGCCAACAAAAATCGGGATAATCCAGCCTGGGAGCATTGAGCCGAGGGCAGATGAAAGTGTTGAAACAGTGTAGAAATTCTTTCTGTCCTTCGCATTTGTTGTCATACGAAGTGAAAGAGTGTTAAGTGAAAGGTCATAGAATGCGTCAACTGTGTTATAAACAAGCTTAACAAGCAATGCCCATAAAAAGTTTTTGAATGAGCTTGAGAAAGGCACAACAAACAATAACATTGCTGTAATCGCAAAGGGGATGGGCATAAGCATAAGAATTGTTTTTGTTGGTGTGCGCTTGTTGAGCTTAACAGGCGTGTCAAGTATGTTGCCTGCAACAGGGGGAACTGCAAAGCCGATAAGAAGCAGAATGTTGCTCATCCATGTCATCAGCTTGCCCTCAATACCCATAAACTGGCGGAAGAACTTGTCAGAGAAAGTCTCAACACTGTCCTGCGCCATGCAGTTACCAAAAATACCGCTTGCATAGCCCAACTGCTCTTTAAGGGTGAATGACGGGTTGTTCATCAGCTGACCTTTAAATCGGCTGGCTTTTTCTTTAATCATAATTTAACCTCCGATTCAGATTATTCAGCGTTAATCTGAGCGTTGCGGAATTTTTCCTGTGTGAATGTGCCGTCCTCGTGAAGAGTAAGGCGTGTGTAGCCCTGAAGCCAGTCTTTCTCTTCATAGCCAAGCTTCTCTGCTGTGTATGAGCCGTAGCCTGATGGCTGAATGTAGCTGAGGAGGATTCCCTCATACTCAACGCCGAATGTGTTAAGGTGGTCATGACCGCAGAAAACAGATTTTGTTGTTCCGCCAGCCTTGATTGCATCAAACAAGCCTGCGTCAAAGCCTGATTCGCAGATATTCTCAAGCTTTTCGCCATAAAGGAACTTGCCGTCAGCAGCCGCAGTTTCATACTGGGGCAGGGGAATGTGAACAACAACAGTTGATGTGAAATCTTTTGAATCAATGCTGTCAAACTGCTGCTTGAGTCTTTCGTTTTCAGCAGTGTACCACTTAACCTGACTTTCCTTTACGCCGTCATAGTAGTCCTCTTTAACGTCAAGGTTGTATTCTTTCTTCTGTTCAACGGTCATTTCATCGCCTGTGTCCATAAAGAAGAATGTGTGCTTAACTGAATGGTCTTCGTTGAGAATAACAAGAGCGTAGTTGCAGTTGCCCCAAACGTCTTCAGCACCTTTTCTCATAAGGCAGTGATCGTATGATGAGAAAATATCAACCATTTCATCTCTCTTAATTGAGAATGCGTTGTCGCCCTCGTGGTTGCCAAGAATACCAGCCCAGTAAACGCCCATTTTCTCAAAAATTTCAGCAAACTGCTTTGTTCTCTTGCGGTTAAGAGCGTTTGTGATTGTGTCGCCGCCAACAATAACAAGGTCGGGCTTTTCTCTTTCAATGTTATTTACAAGGTTTGTAAGTGTAACATTTGAAGTCTTGTTGTTGCCGTCAAGGTGAATATCAGTGAACATAAGCACCTTGAAATCTTCGCCGCTTTCCTTGATGATTACTTCATCCTCATTTTCTCTCAAAACCTCAACGCCACTGCCTATGTACTTGACAGAATCAATATCATAATTCAGTGAGTGGGGGAGTAGCTGATAGGCTGTGATGCCGCCAGCGGTGAGAACGAGAGCAAGAATAAGCGCAATAATTCTTATCGTTTTCATTTTCATAAATTACCTCCGTCTTTTTTGCGGTGGAATAAAAATCCCATGATTTTATTATACTTTAGCTTTGTTTATTTTATAGAACGATTCTGCACTCAATTAGCAATAATATGCTGAATTTGAAAGTTTGACACTACTTGCTTAAAACGAATTAAAGTTTAACCTCAAAGCCTGTTTTTGCAGATTCATAAATAGCGCAAAGAATCTTAATCATATCAACGCCCTGCTGCGGCTTGAAGCAAGGCTCTGCGCCGTCAAGTATAACATCAAGATAGTGTGAAAGGTTGTTCTGATGACCTTTTGTGTCAATATCGCCAGCGGGGGCAAGGTTCATCAGCTGACCGTCCTCCTCGGTGTAAATTTCAAACTTGTTGTCGTCCCATGTAACGCCTGATTTTGTGCCACGAAGCTCAACATAACGCTTTTCTTCGTCAATATTTGATGCCCAGCTGAATTCAATCTGAAGCACTGCGCCGTTGTCAAAGCGGATAAGACCCATAGCAAGATCTTCAACATCAAATGTGCCGCCCTTAACCTTGTCGCCAAAGTCAGAGTTTACAGAGTCGCTTGTGTCAGTGTCTGCAAATTTGCAGTATGTGTTGCCGCTTACAGCAACGGGTGTGGGGTTGCCCATAAGCCATATAGCAAGGTCAATCATGTGAACGCCAAGGTCAATCAGCGGACCGCCGCCAGACTGAGCCTTTGTGGTGAACCAGCCGCCCTTGCCGGGGATTCCTCGTCTTCTCTGCCAACCGCATCTGCCAGCATAGATTTCTCCCATCTTGCCGTCCTCAATATATTTTTTGATATATTTTGACGCAGAAACAAATCGGTTGTTTCTCATAACCATAAGCACCTTGCCAGCCTCTTCGGCGGCATTTTTCATTTTAAGAGCCTCCTCAACGCTGATAGCGTCTGGCTTTTCACTGAAAACGTGCTTGCCAGCCTTGAAAGCCTCAACCGCAATGATTGAGTGCAGATAGTTAGGCGTGCAGATGTCAACCGACTCAACATTTTCATCCTTGAGAAGCTCTTTATAGTCGGTGTAAACCTTAGCGTCGGGGTAGTATTTTTCTTTAATAGCCTCTGCACGCTCTTTAATAATATCGCAAACCGCAACAATTTCGGCTCTGGGGTCTTTAAGATAAGCAGGGATGTGCGCACCGTTGCAGATTCCGCCGTTGCCGATAATACCAATTTTCAAAGTTTTCATATGTAAACCTCCGTTTTTTTAACTGAATTTTCAGTAACTTAATACTATCATAAATGCAAACCTATTTCAAGAAGAAACAGCCAATTACCCACGATTTGTTTCCGCTTTGTATTACAATAATTTAATGATTAACGGCTGAATACCGCCTACCGTAGGGGAGTAGCTTGCTGTTCCCGTTAATCAGGCGCCCCTTTGGGGAGCTGTCTGCGGAGCAGACTGAGGGGGTTATCTAACTATTTGCAGAAAGCTTCAAAATTTGTACTATGTTTTTAATTATAATTGTAGGGGATGGCGTCCTCGACATCCCGCTCTGAATGTCAGCACAAATTCATCTGCTATGTAGCATAAAACGGCACCAACCACCGTAGGGGAAGGGCTTGCTCTTCCCGAAATAAATTAAAAAAGCTAAGAAAATATCGTACAAATCCACTTGAAATGCACAATAAAACGGCTCCCTTGTGTAAAGGGAGCTGGATTTTTGCCGCTGCAAAAAGACTGAGGGATTGTCTGCTGAAAGTTAAGTATGAGCTAATTTTAAAACGAACAATCTTCCCGACTCACTATGTTCGCCACCCTCCTTTACACAAGGAGGGCTTATTTTTTCAGTCAGCATTGTGCCAAGTCGTGGAAAATCAAAACAGCCGAAAAGATTTCTCTTTCCAGCTGTTTACTGCTTCCTGAAATATTTTATTTCTGAACCAAAGTTTTAAGATAAGCTTTCTGCTCGTCGGTGATTCTGTAGCTTTCCTTTGCTTTCTGAATGGTCTTTTTATGCACCCATTCGGGGAGCTTTTTCTGCTCCAAATAGGGGATTGTTGCATCCCACTGCTTTGCAAGAGCCGTGGCAAAAAACCACGCAACCATCATATTAACATAATATTCGTCTGAAATCACCGCCGCAGGAAATTCAAGATATTCTGCCTTGAAATCATCATCAAGATAATGGCTCATAAGCATCTCAATGCCAAATCTTACGGTGTATGTTTTGTCAGACTTTGACCACTCTCTGATTTTCTCCAAAAGCTCAGCCTTGTGCTTCTTGAAAACCTTTGGCGACATAATATCGCACACCGCCCAGTTGTCAACAAAGGGCAGAAAACGGTCGGTTTCCTCAACCGCCTTTTCGTAGTCCTTTATTTCAGATACCAACAGACCGTGAAGCATATTTTCGTCATAATATTTGTGAGGAAGCTCGCTGATAAAATCCGAAACAATTGGGTCATTTTTTATTTTTTTAGCAAGCTTTCGCACCTCTGGCACTCTCACACCAATAAAAAGCTCTTTGTCAACAGACGGGGTCAGCTTTGCCTGAAATTCGGCATACTCAGCGTCCCTCAGCTCAAATAATAAATCTTCAATTGCTTTCATAATATCGCCTCAAAAATTAGCTTAATCAATAATGTGCTTCACCGCAAACGCAAGCCTGATTTGCCTTGAAAATCTTGCAAAGTGAAATATAAACCTTCCAGAGAATTGCAAGAACAGGCTTGTCTGTGTGGCAAAGGCAGCTGTCCTCAACTTCGGGGTACTGGGGAGCTTTTGAATCAGTGCCCTTGTTGAGCTTCTCAATTTCTTTAACTGCAAAAACGCCGTTCTCACTGTATTTTATAAAGCGAATTTTCTCTGCTGTGAACTGAATAAATCCAAGTGTCAGTGTAGATGTTGATGTTTCGCTGTCTGTGTTGTTTGAATAGCCGATGTAACCGCAGTTTGTGTATGTAAAGTTGAGTGTTTCCTCTGTGTAGCAGTCAGCACCTTTTTTGTCAGCAAGCGGAACTCTGATTTTTTCGCCAGGAGCCATAAAGTTGTATGCACCGCCAATGTAATCATCATATTTGCTTGAATGGTTATGACCAAAAATAAAGATAATGTCAAGGTCTTTGCCCTTTTCGTTGAGAACATCAAAAATGTATGAAGCGTACATATTGTCGCCGTAATTGTTTCTGCCTGTGTGGTGGAGGGGAACGTGGGTCATAACAATAACAGGACGCTTGTCGCCAGAGCTAATCATAGCGTCAAGGTTTTCTTCAATGTCAGCCGCAACAGCTTTAACGCCCTTGTCCTTGCGTGAGCTTTGCTTCCAAGGGAAGTCATTCTCGTTAATTGCATAAAGGCAGTATGTGCCCATGTCATAAAATCCAGTTTCAGCAAATTCCTTTTTGGGGTTGTCGTGGTTGCCCTGAATACAAACAACAGATGCAGGGTCATTTTCGGGGAATGCGTTAAGGTAAGTGCTTCTGATTCTTGAAATACCGGGAACAGCATTGTCAAAAAGAACCATTGTGTAGTCGCCGCCAACAAGCATTGAGTCGGCTGTGGGCATACCGTCGCCGATTGCAATGTCAAGGATTTTGCCGAAGCGGTCATATGCGCCTTTTCCGTTTTGCTGGAAGTCGGAAGCGGTGATAACTGTTGCATAAGCGTCATCCGCAAAAACTGAATCACTTTTTGCAAAGCCTGTAACTGCAAAGCCTGCAACCATAATAGCGGCAAGAAATGCAGAAACTATTTTTTTAATTGCCTTTTTCATAAAATCATTCCTTTTGTAATTTGGTAATGTGATTATATCATAACAAAAAAATTTTTTCAATTGTGTGTTTTGAATTTTATATAAATTGTCATTGTGTGCATTCTCACGGCACGCACCGAGCTTCCCGTCGCCCCTTGACAGAGGGGTAGAATTTGAAGTAATAAGTTGTAGTGAATAGTGAAGAAGTGAACGGCACACCGTAGAGGCGAACTGCGTTCGCCAGCTTTGCATTGCAACAATTTAATGCTCAATTTCGAGC
>JAKSQM010000037.1 GCA_024404115.1 Clostridia bacterium
GAAACGCTTTCTTCAAGATTAAAACCTTTTGCAAGATTAGAAGCAATGGCACTGGATAAAGTACAGCCTGTCCCGTGAGTGTTGGGATTATGGATGCGCTTTCCTTTGAACCATTTATGCTCTCCATTTTCGTAAAGGAGATCGTTTGCGTCATTCAGACTGTGACCACCTTTGCACAAAACTGCACAGCCGTATCTGTCGCTGATGATTTTTGCTGCAGTAATCATGTCATCTGCAGATTCAATTTTCATTTCTGCAAGGATTTCGCTTTCGGGAATGTTTGGTGTACACAAGGTTGCAAGTGGAAGAAGTTCTTTTTTTAAAACTTCGATTGCGGAATCTTCGATCAACTTTGCACCGCTTGTTGCAACCATGACAGGATCTACAACGATATTTTTTACATTGTAAAAACGAAGGCGTTCTGCAATGACTTTGATCAGTTCTGTCTGAGAAACCATTCCGATCTTTACGCTGTCCGGCATGATGTCCGAGATACAGGAATCAATCTGCTGCTTAAGGAACTGTGGCTCAACCGACATGATTCCCTGAACGCCTGTTGTGTTCTGTGCTGTGAGGGCTGTGATTGCGCTCATGGCATAGACGCCGTTTGCAGTCATAGTCTTGATGTCGGCCTGGATTCCAGCACCGCCACTTGAGTCACTGCCGGCAATTGTCATCGACACATTCAAGTTCATTCTCTACCCCCACAGAATTCAATACTAATGACAAAACGCTCTCGCCAAAATGCCTGTCGGACTGCCTGCGTAGACTTCGCTTAACGAACGCAGTCCGCCTGTCCTTTTGGCTACGCGTTTTGTCATTGTACTTTATTCTTATTTCTGGAAAAATTCTTTTACCTTTATTTTGAGTTCACCGGCAGCGGACGTAATATCTTCTTTACCAAAAATGGCACTTATTACCGACACACCGCAGATTCCGCTTCCTTTAAGTTCATGCATATTGCAAGCCGTAATTCCGCCGATTGCCACAACCGGAATACTTACTGCGTCACAGATAGCCTTCAATGTTTCGTAAGGAACATAGTCCGCATCATCTTTCATGTTTGTACTGAACACTGCTCCCACGCCCAGATAATCCGCGCCCTGTTTTTCTGCCAGAACTGCCTGTTCTACCGTCTGTGCAGAAACACCAAGAATCTGATCCGGACCAACAAGGGCGCGCACATCAAGGGCATTCATATCGCTCTGCCCTACATGAACACCGTCAGCACCGATTTTTGCAGCAAGTTCCACATTGTCATTGATGACAAATGGAACGTTATACTTTTTGCACACTTTCTGAACATCAAGTGCCAGCTCCAAGAATTCCTCGTCAGTTGCATTTTTTTCTCTAAGCTGAACAAAAGTTGTTCCGCCTAAAATTGCTTTTTCTACAACCTGGGCGAGAGTTTCTTCTTTGAGCCAGTAACGGTCAGTAACTGCGTAAACTGCAAGTGCTTTTGTTAATTCTGATTTATTTAACTTCAACTTTTGCCTCAGCCTGCAATGCTGCATCATCAATGAGCATAAGGTTATCGATGATTGATTCCTTCAATGTTGAGTTACCCTGTGTTGGTTTGAGAGAAGCAACACCGCGGTCGCCGGCAATTCCCATACTTGCAACACATGCTGCAGCTGCTTCAAGTTTGTTGTCTTTGTTTGCTGCAACAAAAGCTGCCATGAGACCTGAGATCATACATCCAGTTCCGCAGACTTTTTCCATCAACTCATGACCGTTTGCGATTACATAACATTTTTCGCCGTCAGTGATAAGATCGAATTTTCCAGTTACTGCAATGATGCTGTTTACTTTTTTTGCAAAGGCTTTTACAAGTGCAATGTTTGCTGAAAGATTTTTGTCAGAGATTGCATCGTTTTCGTTAACGTCTACACCTTTAGTTGTGTTTGATTCCTGAGCCTGAGCTTCTGTTACACCAAAGCTTGTTGCAAGAACTTTGATTTCTGACATGTTGCCTTTGATTACATCAAAGTGAACTTTGTTCATAAGCTGAACACATGTGTCAGTACGGAGTTTTGTTGCTCCGGCTCCAACTGGATCAAGAACTACAACAGTTCCATTTTTGTTAGCAATTTCTCCGGCAAGGAACATTGATTCAATTGTTCTTTTGTTCAAAGTTCCGATGTTGATGTTGATGGCGCTGGCAATTGCAGCCATGTCTTTAACATCATCGATTTCGTCAGTCATAACTGGACTTGCACCGATTGCTAATTCTGCATTGGCAACATCATTTACTGTAACGTAATTTGTGATGTTGTGAACCAAAGGACACTGTGTTCGTAAATTTAAAATGATTTTGTCAAACATAATTTTTCTCCCTACGCTGGCATTATCCGAACAGGTTATATGGGTCAAGGATAACATCCTACTCTCAGCCGGCTTTGCACCAGCTCCCCAAAT
>JAKSQM010000038.1 GCA_024404115.1 Clostridia bacterium
ATCTCTGTTACTTTTTTGTCCAAAAAGTGTTGCCACTTTAAACCGTGGCAATCCATTCTTACGGCAAGCACAACTTTTACAACTCTATATAGTGTTTCATTGAACAAGAAAAATTTAATAAATAATAACCAAAAACTGGGAATTATAAAGAAAATGTAAAGTTTTTAAAACCTATTGATATTTACAAATTGATATGATATTATCTGTTTGAGCCTGAACAAATATTATAATTCTGTTCGGTAATTAAAAGGAGGATTCTTTATGAAAAAACTTATCAGCATTATCCTTGCAGTTGTTATGATGCTCTCATTCACAGTGCCTGCATTTGCTGCAAGCGAAACCGTGTCCCTTGGCGAAGTCAAAACCCTCTCTCTCAAATCAGGGGCATACAAACGCTTCAATTTCGCTCCCGATGAATCAGCTCTTTATTCAATCAATGCAGAAATGCTGAACAATGGCGCAGCCAAAATTTCAGTATCTGTTGACGATGTAATCGTTGAAGAAGGCTCCTGCATAAATATGGATGACGAAGAAGATGCTATTGGCGTATTCAACGCAGATATTAAATTTTATGCAAAGAGCGGCAGTGAAGTTGAAATAACTGTTTCAAATGAAATGGGCGAATATTACGGCACAGCACAGGTTAAATTCAGCGTAGCAAAATCAGATGCCAAGGAGCTTAAACTTGGCACAAATACCACCGCAAACGGCGGCAGCTGGTTCATATTTACTCCCGACCAGAGCGGATATTATAATTTCTGCTCATCATCGCCCAAAAACATAGACCCTGAAATTGATTTATACTCCACAGAGGGTTATATTGACAGCAGCTCTGATAACGGCAGAGAATACCCCGACGGCTCTGTTGACCTTAACTTTGATTACACAGTTTATCTTGAAGCAGGCGAGCCTTATGCACTCCATGTTTATGCGTTAGATGAAGAATTCGATGTTATGGATGCACAGATAAAATTTGATGCTGCTTTCAATAAAGAGATAAAAGCAGAGAAGCTTGCACTTGAGTGGATGGATGACGAAGACACAATTGAAATGGCAGTTGGCAATGAATACAGTAATAGTATTCTTGTAGTACCTACAGGTGCCGTACCCACAACAAAGGTAAAGGTGTCCGTTGGTGATGAGTCAATCGCTTCAATTGATTACGATGAAGAAACACAGGAAATCTACATCACAGCCAATAAAAAGGGCACAACAACACTCACCATTTCAACAGATGACGGACTTTCATGCACATATAAAATAAAGGTACAGTCAGCTTTTATTTTAGCAATCAAGGAGTTCTTCCGCAATATTCCTCTGCTCTTTGCAGTTATGATAGATAACCTCTTCGGTTGGATGTTCTGAAATTAAATATATGCCTCCAGTGCCAGTCCTTGCAAAAGGGCTGGCATTTTGCGTTGAATAAGGTTTTTGCACCAATTACACAAACGGCTCCCTTGTGTAAATGGAGCTGGATTTTTGCCGTGCAAAAAGACTGAGGGATTGTCCTTTGAATGTTAGCAAAGATATAAATTTGAACGAAAAATACGGGCATCGTCATTGCGAGGCTCGAAGAGCCGTGGCAATCCATTCTCACGGTACGCACCGAGCATTCCCGTCGCCCCTTGACAGGGGAGATGTCATCGCAGATGACAGAGGGGTAGAACTTGAAGTAATAGGTTGTAATGAATAGTGAAAAAGTGAACGGCACATCGTAGGGGCGAACTGCGTTCGCCAGCTTCACATTGCAACAATTAAATGAAGAATTTTGTGGCATCACACCGTAGGGGAGTAGCCTGCTGCTCCCGTTAATCAGGCGCCCCATTGGGGAGCTGTCAGCGAAGCTGACTGAAGGGGTTCCCACACTCTAGCATAAATTTTTAGTTGTGTCATTGCGAGACTTCATAGAAGCCGTGGCAATCTACTCTCACGGCACGCAAATACTAAAAAAACAAAACCAATCCTCCCACACAAATCAAACCCAACTCCTTAATAAAAGGAGTGCAGATGTTGCCGACAAGAAACCAAGGCAACATCTGCGCCCCGCACCCAGCCACCGCGCCCCGCACCCAGCCACCGCGCCCCGCACCCAGCCACCGCACATATATACATATATATAACAAACCACAACCCCCATCAAATAAATAATAAAAGACAAAGAAAATCAAATGCAACCACAATTAAAACGGAAGAAAAGAATATAATCCCCCCGAATATAGAGAACCCGCCACCAACTTATGACCAACGAAAAGCGTAACAATCCCCCAAAC
>JAKSQM010000039.1 GCA_024404115.1 Clostridia bacterium
TTAATGCGCTGTTGATGATGAAAAAATTATAAATTTCTATAGACCAAAACACATTTTTCTGTCCTGTAAGAAGTGAGAGGAAATAATCCCGCCTTTGCTTGTATCTGTAAGCATTGAAAAAAGATCGGGACGGGTAAGCTGATTTTTCAGCTCCCATGAAAAAGCGCTCTCAAGCAAACCTTGCGTTTATGGATTTTACGCAGATTTTTTGTCTGTTAGCATAAGAATCGATATAAGTGTGCAATGTTTTTTTGTAAAAATGCACAAATAGAGATAAAGGAAACTATATGATCATACAAAGTTTGCGGATTTTAAATGCTTTTGACTGAAAACTATTGATTTTTTACTTTGCACATGTTATTATCATATCTGAAACAGTCATAAACGTTCGCAAACGTTCAAAATAAATCGTAAAGAAGGTGATAGTTTGCTTACTGAGGAAAGACATTCCATAATATTGGAACAGGTAAAGCAAAATAAAAGTGTAACGCTCACAGAGCTGTGTGAATTGCTTGGAGCGTCCGAATCAACAATACGCCGTGACCTGACAACGCTTGATGAAAGAGGTTTGATAAAAAAGGTGCATGGCGGTGCGATCTCCACGGACGACCGCTCACTCAACTTAGTCGAGCACGATGTGGAGTCAAAATCCAAGCTGTTTACAGAAGAAAAAATTGCTATTGCACGGTATGCCGCATCATTGGTGGACGATGGCGATTTTGTCTATATCGACGCAGGAACTACCACCGAAAAAATGATAGATTTCCTGCCCGACAAGAAAGTGACATTTGTTACAAACGCATTTGTTCACGCAAAAAAACTGGCGCAGAGGGGATTTAAAGTGTATATCCCTGCCGGAGAAATAAAGGTGGCTACCGAGGCGATAGTAGGTGCTGAATGTGTCAGCAGTTTGCAGGGCTACAACTTTACCAAAAGCTTTATCGGAGCTAACGGCATTTCTCTTTCGGCGGGCATAACTACTCCCGATCGCAATGAGGCAAGTGTTAAATCTGCGGCAGTGCAGAATAGTAAAACAATTTACGTTCTTGCAGATCATTCCAAATTCAATCAAATTGCGTCAGTAACGTTTGCGCAGCTTGGATGGGTGAAGATAATCACCGACAAGTTACAGGATAAAAAATATCACACCAAGGCAAATATAAAGGAGGTTATGTGACATGGTCTATACGGTAACCTTTAACCCTGCTATTGACTATGTTGTTCATATTGGGGAAATGAAGCTCGGTGCTACAAACCGCTCCGAAAGAGAAGAAATGTATTTCGGCGGCAAGGGCATTAACGTTTCTATCGTTTTAAGAGAGCTTGGCATAGCTTCAAAGGCGCTCGGCTTCATGGCAGGCTTCACGGGTGAAGCGATAGAAAAGGGTCTTGCAGATATGGGGATAGACACGGATTTTGTTCGTCTCAAAAATGGAAATTCGAGAATAAATGTTAAAATAAAATCGGCAGAGGAAACCGAGCTGAATGGTCAGGGACCCGACATTGACGATAAGGCTATCAAAGCTCTGTTTGAAAAGCTTGACACCCTGTCCGACGGAGATACCCTCATATTAGCAGGAAGTATTCCATCATCACTGCCCTCGGATATTTATGAGCAGATACTTGCAAAGCTTTCCGAAAAGAAGATAAAAGTAGTTGTCGATGCCACGAAGGATCTTCTGCTTAATGTACTCAAATATAAGCCTTTTCTGGTCAAGCCAAACAATCACGAGCTGGGTGAAATGTTCGGCGTAGAGCTGAAAAGCGATGCGAATATCGAGAAATATGCAAGGAAATTACAGGAGATGGGTGCAGTCAATGTACTTATCTCAATGGCGGGCGACGGTGCTATGCTCATTGACGAGCACGGCAAAATGCACCGCTGCGGAGTGTGCAGGGGCAAGGTGAAAAACTCGGTCGGAGCCGGTGACTCAATGGTGGCAGGCTTTACGGCAGGTTCGTTGCAGGGCGATTATGAATACGCCCTGAAGCTTGGCACAGCAGCAGGCGCTGCTACGGCTTTCTCCGACGGTCTTGCCACAAAGGAAAAAATTGCAGAGCTTCTGGAAACGCTCTGATATAGATCAACAAA
>JAKSQM010000004.1 GCA_024404115.1 Clostridia bacterium
CATCAGGAATACAGCGGTCAGAAGATGGATTATCTTGACCCCGAAACAAACGAGAAATATATTCCTTATATTATCGAGTCAACTTATGGTCTTGACAGAACAGTTCTTGCAGTTCTCTGCGAAGCATATGATGAAGAGGTTATTGACGAAGCAAAGAACGACACAAGAGTTGTGCTTCACCTTAACCCTGTTATTGCTCCGTTCAAGGCAGCTGTTCTTCCTCTTTCAAAGAAGCTTTCAGGCGAAGCAATTAAGGTTTATGAAAAGCTTCAGAAAAAATATATGGTTGACTTTGATGAAACTGGCTCAATCGGCAAGCGTTACCGCCGTCAGGACGAAATCGGCACACCTCTCTGCATTACATTTGACTTTGAATCACTTGAGGATAACTGTGTAACTGTTCGTGATAGAGATACAATGGAGCAGGTAAGAATCTCAATTGACGAGCTTGATGCATATGTAGGAAAGAACTTGGAATTTTAATTGTAAGTTCAAAAATATATAAAGAAAACGGGTAATAAAAATGAAAAAAATTCAGTTTACAGAAACTGTGCTGAGAGATGCTCAGCAATCCCTCATAGCAACCAGAATGCCGTTTGAGGATTTTGAAAATATCCTTGCGACTATGAATAAGGCTGGCTACTACTCAATTGAATGCTGGGGCGGCGCAACATTTGATTCATGCCTGCGCTACCTTAATGAGGATCCGTGGGAAAGACTTCGCAAAATCCGCAAGGCTTGCCCCGATACAAAGCTTCAGATGCTTCTGCGTGGTCAGAACCTTTTAGGCTATAAGCATTACCCTGATGATGTTGTTAGAAAATTCGTTGAAAAAAGCGTTGAAAACGGCATTGATATTATCAGAATTTTTGACGCACTTAACGACATCAGAAACCTTGAAACAGCAGTTGATGAAGCGGTTAAAAGAGGTGCACACGCATCTGGCACTGTCTGCTACACCACAAGCCCTGTTCATACACTTGAAAATTACGCAAAATACACAAAGCAGCTTGAAGAGATGGGCGTTCAGTCAATCTGCATTAAGGATATGGCTGGTATTATGGGCCCGCAGGATGCTTATGACCTTGTAAAGGCAATTAAAGAAACTGTTAAAATCCCCGTTGTTGTTCACACTCACTGCACAACAGGTCTTGCATATATGACTATCCTCAAATCAATTGAGGCTGGCGCAGATGTTATTGACACAGCAACATCATGCCTTTCTGGCGGAACATCACAGCCTGCAACAGAAACCCTTGCATTTACTCTTCGTCAGCTTGGCTATGATGTTGACCTTGACGATAAGGTGCTTAAAGAGGTAAATGATTTCTTCAAGCCAGTCAGAGCAAAGGCACTTGAAACAGGACTTCTTAATCCTCTTGTTATGGCAACAGATACAAACGCTCTTAATTATCAGATTCCTGGTGGTATGCTCTCTAATCTTGTGGCTCAGCTGACAGCGCAGAAAAAGCTTGATAAGCTTGATGATGTTCTTAAAGAAGTTCCGAAAGTAAGAGAAGATATGGGTTATCCGCCACTTGTTACACCTATGAGTCAGATGGTTGGTGTTCAGGCAACTGCAAATGTTCTCACAGGCAGATATAAAAATATCTCTAAAGAGGTTGGCAGTTATGTTAAGGGCGAATACGGCAAAGCCCCTGGCAAGGTAAGCGATGAGCTTAAAAAGCTTGTTCTTGGCGATAACGAGCCTATCACCGGCAAGTTTGCAGATACACTTGCACCTGCATTTGAAAGCACAAAGTCTGAGCTTGGCAAGCGTGCAAAGAGTGATGAAGATGTTCTTTCATATATCGCATTCCCACAGCTTGCAGAGAAATTCTTTGACGCAAGGGATGAAAAAGAAAGACATACCTATACCTATAGCATAAAGGCGATTAAGGAGGGTTAAAATGCAGTTCTTAGGAGTGTTTACCCGAATTTATGGCGAAAATGCTGATATGACCACAAGCCGAACACTGCTTGTTTCATTTGTTGGATTTATGATAGTGTTCCTCATTCTCGGACTCCTTGCAATTTTTGTTAAATCCATGGGCACAATTTTTGATAAGCTGAACGAAAAGAAAAAGCCTCAGCCAATGCCGAAAGCTGTTTTGCCTGCGGAAACTCCTCTGCCAGAAAATCAGTCAGAGGGCAGCGTTGAGCTCATTAATGTTTCAGAGGAGGATGCCGCTGTTATTATGGCAATTGTCAGCCATCAGAGCGGAATCCCACTGAACAGACTCAGATTTAATTCTATTAAGCTTTCGGAGGAAGAAAAATGAAATACGAAGTTGCATTAAACGGAAAAATATATGAGGTAGATGTTACAGAAACAGACGCCGCTATTACAGCTGTTAAGCAGGCTGGCTTTTCTCCTGCTCCCGCAGCTCTGGTTGCTCCCGCTGCACCTGCTGTTCAGGCTGCTCCTGCTGGCAATAATCAGTCAGCTGTTGCAGGCGAAAAAATCGTAGCTCCTATGCCTGGCAGTATCCTCAGTGTAAATATTGCAGTTGGTCAGAGCGTTAAGGCTGGCGATGTTCTTTTTGTGCTTGAAGCAATGAAAATGGAAAATGATATTGTTGCACCCGTTGACGGAACAGTTAAGCAGATTATTGCTTCAAAGGGCGCAACAGTTGATACAGACGACGTTCTTGCCGTTATTTAAGGAGGACGCCTATGAATCTTTTAGTTGAAGTTCTGAGAGGTGTGTGGGAATCGTCAGGATTTTACCTGCTCACCTGGAGGAATCTCGTTATGATGGGCGTTGCATTTGTGTTCCTTTACCTTGCAATTGCCAAAAAGTTTGAACCGCTTCTTCTTGTGCCTATAGCATTTGGTATTCTTCTTGCCAACCTCCCTGGTGCAGATATTATGCTGGACACAACAGGCGGTATGCTGGGCGATATTTCAGAATCTGCCCATGTTGTTGAAGGGGCGCACTGGTATGAATCGGGCGTTTTGCGAATAATGTATGTTGGTGTTAAATCCAGCGTTTTCCCGTGCCTTATCTTTATGGGCGTTGGCGCAATGACAGATTTCGGTCCGCTTCTTTCAAATCCCATCAGCCTGCTTCTTGGTGCGGCGGCACAGCTCGGCATTTACATTGCATTTATCGTTGCTATTCTTCTTGGCTTCACGCCAACAGAGGCTGCTTCAATTGCAATCATCGGCGGTGCAGACGGCCCCACAGCAATTTTCCTTGCATCAAAGTTAGCGGCTCACCTTTTAGCTCCCATAGCTTTGGCGGCATATTCTTACATGGCTCTTATTCCTATTATTCAGCCACCGATTATGAAGCTTCTCACAACAGAAAAAGAACGCAAGGTTAAAATGACACAGCTGAGAAAAGTATCTAAAACAGAAAAGATTATTTTCCCCATAGTTGTTCTTACTCTTGTTGCACTTATTCTTCCCTCAGTTGCTCCGCTTCTTGGTATGTTTATGCTTGGTAACCTCTTTAAAGAGTGCGGTGTTGTTGAGCGTCTTTCAGACACAGCAAGAAACGCACTTATGAATATTGTTACAATTATGCTTGGTGTCTGCGTTGGTGCAACAGCAAACGGTGCAGATTTCATTCAGCTTAAAACATTCAAGATTGTTATCCTCGGTCTGATGGCATTCTCTTTCTCAACCGCAGGCGGAATTATGATCGGCAAGCTCCTTTATATTATCACAAAGGGCAAAATCAATCCTCTTATCGGTGCGGCAGGTGTTTCTGCTGTTCCCATGGCGGCACGAGTTGCACAGAATGAGGGCGCAAAAACCGACCCAACAAACTTCCTGCTTATGCACGCAATGGGTCCCAACGTTGCAGGTGTTATCGGTTCAGCGGTTGCGGCTGGCTTCCTGCTTATAATGTTTGGCAATTAAAACAGAATAAATTAAACCTCTCTGCGTAAACTATAATCAATTCAGTTTACAAAGAGAGGTCTTTTTTATGTGCGGAATTATCGGTTACACAGGTGTGCAGGCGGCTGTTCCTGTTATTTTGCAGGGACTTGAAAGGCTTGAATATCGTGGCTACGATTCCGCAGGTATGGGCATTTTTGAAAATGGCGAAATTGCCATGTATAAAACAATGGGCAGTCCATCGAATCTTAAAGAAAAAGCACCGCAGGGAAGTGCGGCAAAAGTCGGTATCGGGCACACAAGGTGGGCAACTCACGGCGCACCTGACGAAAAAAACGCCCACCCTCACATGAGTGCGGACGGCAAATTTGCGGTGGTTCACAATGGAATTATCGAAAACTATGTTGAACTTAAAAGAGAGCTTACAGAAAAAGGCTATATTTTCAGAAGCGAAACAGATACAGAGGTTGTGGCTTTTCTTTTGGAAGAAGCGTATAAGGGCGATGTAAAAAGTGCGCTCAGTGAAATTATGCCTAAGCTCAACGGCTCTTACGCTTTGGGGATTCTCTGCTCAGATTACCCCGACACAATTTTTTGTGCAAAAAAATCAAGTCCGCTTTTTGTGGGCATTGATGCAGACGGCGGATACCTTGCCAGCGATGTGGCGGCATTTTATAAAAACAGCGGGAAAATTTATAAGCTGGGCGATAATGAAATTGGCATAATCAAAAAAGACGGGCTTAAAGTTTTTGATATTGACGGATGCCGCATAAGAAAAACCGAGGTTAAAATCCGTGAAGCTCAACGGTATGAGGGCAAGGGAAAATATGAGCATTTTATGCTTAAAGAAATCTATGAACAGCCGACTGCTTTTTCTGCCACACTTGAAAACATTCTTGTTGATGGCAAAATAAAATTAGGCTGTCTTAAAATGAACCGTGAAAAAATAAAGCACCTTAATCATATAGAATTTATCGCCTGCGGTTCGGCTTATCATGCAGGCGTGGTTGGCGCATATGCGGCGCAGAAATTATTAAATATCCCTGCATTTTCGTTTATTGCGTCAGAGTATATTAACAGAAGCTCCTCGGCAGACGAAAACACTTTGGTGGTGATTATCAGCCAGAGCGGTGAAACGGCAGACACCTTGGCGGCAATGCGTGAAGCTAAAAAAAGAAACGCAAAAATCGTTTCAATTGTCAACAACGAGCTTAGCACAATTGCACAGGAAAGTGATTGTGTCATCCTCACAAAGGCAGGCAGAGAGGTTGCTGTTGCCACAACAAAAGCATTCTCCGCACAGCTTGCAGTGATTTACGCTTTGTGCATCAGGCTCTCTTATTCCGCTGGGAAAATTGACCGTGAAAAATATAAAAATTATTGCACCGAGCTTTCAAAAATTTCTGAAAAAATCGGTGAATTTTTAAAGGAAAATTCCTATGCAAAATCCATTGCAGAAATTTTAAAAGATACGGATTATTGCTCCTTTATTGGCAGAGGTTTTGATTACTGCACAGCAATGGAGGGCGCACTGAAATTAAAAGAAATCAGCTACGCTCACTGCGAAGCGTATGCGGCAGGGGAGCTGAAGCACGGCACTATTTCACTGATTGAAAATGGCACACCAGTTGTGGCGGTTGTGTGCGATTCATCTGTTGCAACAAAGACCTTAGGCAACATCAAAGAATGCAAGGCAAGAGGGGCAAAAATAATCTGCATCACCAATGATGAAAACTACAAAGGTGATGCAGATGATGTGATAGTTTATGTTCCTAAAACGGAAGATATTTTTTCTGTTTCGCTGTCTGTCTTGCCGCTTCAATTGATTGCTTATTACACTGCGAAGCTTAAAGGGTGCAGTATCGACAAGCCAAAAAATCTTGCAAAAAGTGTTACTGTTGAGTAGTCTGCGTGGGGTCTTCTATAACAGGAAGATCCCAGCGAAAAACAGAAGCCAACATTCTGATTGTAATTATAATAACATATGCCGCAATTGTTGACGGGATCTCGGGGAGCTTGAATACATACATCATCACATAATAAATTATTGTGCCAAAAAGAACGGCTGTGGCATAAATATTTTTGCAAAAAATCATAGGCTTTTGTTTGCTCATAACATCCCTCAAAAGTCCGCCGCCAACAGCGGTGAGAATGCCCATAAACACAACAAAAAATTCGTGATCTCCGTAGCCTTTCTGAACGGTGAGATTAACGCCCGTTACCGCGAAAGATGCAAGACCGATTGCATCAAAAACATTAACAAGATGATTGATTCTTTTGTAATTTTTAAAGAAAGGTCTTCTGAAAATCTGCGCCAGAACAAATATGATACTTGCGGTAACTATTGAGATAGTAAGGTGGGCAAAATTGAAAAAATTTCTTGGCGGAATTACGCCTAAAAATAAATCTCTTACCGCTCCGCCGCCGAGGGCAGTAACAAGTGAAAGAAAAACTACACCGAAGAAATCCATCTTTCTGTGTATTGAAATCATTGCACCTGAAACAGCAAAGGCAACAATGCCCAGTATTTCGGTTATTGAAAAGATAATACTTGCTGCTTCCATTTTATTCAACCTTTAAAGAATAAACCTTGTCATTTTTGATTTCTGTTAAATCAACGCTCTTTGAGGCATACTGACCGTCCTCATAAAACGCCCAGTATTTACCGCCTTTTTCATAGCGATGCTCTTCGCCCTCAACAGCTGTGATATACATACCGTAATCACCCTGCTCACCGCTGATAATTTCGAGCTTTTCGAGGGCAGAGCCAACAGTTGATTCGTCTGTTAAAATAAGATAATTTTTCTCTTTTTCTTCAAAGACAATTTCAAGATAAAATCTGTTTTTACCGCTTCCGATTTCTTCATAAATTACGCTGTCATTTTCGGGCGGAGCTGTAATTTCCTGCTTGCTTTTTTTGCACGATGCAAACGAAAAAATTATCAGAATTGCCAGTAAAAAAGTAAATATTTTTTTCATAATTATTTGTCCAATCCTGCAAGATGATAGTTTTGCTGATGCTGTTCAAATGTTTCGGCATAATAGAATTTTACGCCGTCTTTATCTGTAAGGAAAAAGTGATAGTTTGTTTCGTTTGGTGAAACGGCTGCTTCAATTGCTTTAAGTCCTGGGTTGCAAACAGGGCCTGACGGCAAACCCTTTCTGAATCCTGAATAAGTGTAATAAAGTGAAAGAAAATTATCAAACTTAGGTGATTCACTTCCGCCTAAATAATCTGCCATATTTTTAAGATAAAAATATGTTACATCACTGCCAAGATAAGTGTCTTTTGATTCTTTAAGTCTGTTATGGAAAACAGATGAAACGTTGCGACATTCGTCAATGCCGTAATCACATTCTTTCTGAATGATTGAGGCGAGGGTGAGCATTTCGTCCATTGTGTAGCCAAGCTCCTCCGCCTTTGCCTGCATTTCGTCTGTTACCTTTGCTTTGTAGTTATCAATAAATCTTTTAACAACGCTTTCGGCAGGCTCGTCCTTATAAAACTCATAAGTATCGGGGAAAAGATAACCCTCAAGGAGGAAAACTCTCTCTTCGTCAGCGGGGATAGTCAATCCCTCAACGGGGGTGTTTGCCGCTTTATAAAAATCCTCTTTTGAGCATACACCTTTTGACTGAAGAAGTTGTGCATACTGATAGATAGTGTAACCCTCAGGGAATGTTACTTTCACAGTGTTAATAACAGGCTCTGTCTGTGCCTGCGTAGTGCCCTCATTTGTGAAAAATTTATAGACATTTTCTTTTTGCGGTAAAAAGAAATGAAGAATTGCAAGCAGTGCCGCAATTACAATAATCGCTGTTATGATTGTGGCAACAAGCGTTTTGCCTTTTGAATTTTTCTTGCGCTTCTGTGGGGCTTTTTTAGCAGGCTTCGGCGCAGGTTTTTCTACCTTTGGTTCTTCTTCAATTGTGTATATTTCATAATCTGTCGGAGTCCATCCGTCATCAAAATTTCGTTTATCCATTTTGCACCTCATAAAAATATTTCACCTTATATTATAAACAGAATTTTGGGCTTTGTCAATTTGTAATAATGCTTAAATTTATGAGAAAAATATTAAAGAAAAAGAAAAGAGGTGCATTAAAAATGAAGCGAAAGAAACAGAAAAATGATGTTAAGAAAAACTTCCCCATTGTTGCTGATATGCTGGGTGTGTGGGAGGAATATGCAGACGAAGATGATGCTGTGGATGTTTTAGGAAGCTACACAGGCAATCCGCAGGATGATGACCTTTACCCCGAACAGGACGCCGACGATTTATAAAATTTGCCGTGTTCATGCTGATAGTGTGAATACGGCATTTTTTTGATATTTTTGTTGATTCTTACAACGAAAAAATCTTGACTAAACTAATGTTTTGTTTTACAATATAAAGGTTATATTATGTGAAAAAAGGTGAAAATTTTGGGAAAGAGAGAAAACATCAGAAACGTAGCAATTATTGCTCATGTTGACCACGGCAAAACAACACTTGTTGATGAAATGTTGAAGCAGAGCGGTACTTTCCGTGATAACGAGCAGGTACAGGACAGAGTTATGGACTCCAACGACCTTGAAAGAGAAAGAGGAATTACAATCCTTTCAAAGAATACATCTGTCCATTACAAAGACACAAAAATAAATATTGTTGACACTCCCGGTCATGCCGATTTCGGCGGCGAGGTTGAGCGTATCCTTATGATGGTTGACGGCGTTCTTTTGCTTGTTGACGCATTTGAGGGTTGTATGCCTCAGACAAGATTCGTTCTTCAGAAAGCTCTCGGCTTAAAGAAAAAGGTTCTTGTTGTTGTTAATAAAATTGACCGCCCTGGCGCAAGACCCGACGAGGTTATTGACGAGGTTCTTGACCTTTTCATTGAGCTTGGTGCAGACGAAGATCAGATTGAATTCCCCGTTGTTTTTGCTTCTGCAAGGGACGGATATTCTTCACTTGATTCAGATGTAAGAGAGGGCGATATGAGACCTCTTCTTGACGCTATTCTTGAGCACATTGCTCCACCCGAGGGCGATTCAGACGCACCTCTTCAGATTCTTTTCTCCAGCCTTGATTATGACGATTATATCGGCAGAATCGGTGTTGGCAGAGTTGAGCGAGGCAGAGTTAAGAGAAACGACACTGTTGTTCTTTGCAAAACAGACGGTTCAACAGAGAATGTTAAAATTTCAAGACTTTATCAGTTTGAGGGCCTTAAAAGAGTTGAGGTTGAAACAGCAGAGATGGGCGACCTTATTTGCGTTTCAGGTATCACAGATATTAACATCGGTGAAACAGCCTGCTCACCCGATTGCATTGAGCCGCTTCCTTTTGTAAAAATTGACGAGCCTACACTTTCAATGAACTTCATTGTTAATGACAGCCCATTTGCAGGCAGAGAGGGTAAATTCGTTACTTCAAGAAATCTTCGTGATCGTCTTTATAAGGAAGTTGAAACAAACGTAAGTATGCGTGTTGAAGACACTGAAACAACAGATACATTCAAAGTTTCTGGCCGTGGCGAGCTTCATCTTTCAATTCTTATTGAAACAATGCGCCGTCAGGGATATGAATTCCAGGTTTCAAGACCTAAGGTTATTTTCAAAACAATTGACGGTCAGCTTTGCGAGCCTATGGAGCTTCTTATTGTTGAGGTTCCCGAGCAGTATGTTGGTTCTGTTATTGAAAAGCTTGGTTCACGCCGTGGTGAGCTTGAGAATATGGGCACCCGTGAGGGCGGCTCAACTCACCTTGAGTTTAAGATTCCGTCAAGAGGACTTATCGGTTACCGTTCAGAGTTTATGACAGACACAAACGGTAACGGCATTATGAATCAGCTCTTTGCAGGCTACGAGCCTTATAAGGGAGATATTGAAACAAGAGAGAACGGTTCAATTGTTGTTCACGAAACAGGTCTCAGCACAGGCTACGGACTTTTCAACACACAGGATAGAGGTCGTCTTTTCATTGGCGCAGGCATTGATGTTTATGAGGGCATGATTGTTGGTGAATGTTCAAAGAGCGAGGACATCGTATGCAACGTATGTAAGGCAAAGCATCTTACAAACACACGTGCATCTGGTAGTGATGACGCACTTCGTCTTGTTCCTCCCACAACTCTCAGCCTTGAGCAGTGCATGGAATTCATCAAGGACGACGAGCTTCTTGAGGTTACACCTACATCTCTCAGACTTCGTAAGCGTATTCTTTCAAAAGAACAGAGAATGAAAATGCTCCACAGAGCGAAATGAGGTTAATATGAAAAAAATTATATCTGCACTTCTTTGCGTTATTCTTGTTTTTACATTTGTTATGCCTGCCTTTGCATCTGACGAAAAGCCTTTTTCAAACAGCCAGTTTTTTGAATTGGGCGATTACACTATTCATTACAGAGTGTCAGAGCATAAAGGCGATTTCAAAGGCAGAATAGTTATGCTTCACGGCTTCGGTCAGTCATCATTTTCGTGGCAGAATATGGCACAGCAGATGAGCGGCAAAGGCTACGATTGCTATTGCGTTGACCTGCCAAACTTCGGCTATTCCACAAGAGAAACAGCTGAAACAAAGCATATTGACAGGGAAGAGCTTGTTGAGGCTCTTATGCTCAGCATTGCTCCTGCAAATGAATGGATTGTTTCAGGTCATTCAATGGGCGGCGGTGTTGCAATCAACATTGCAGAGGATTTAGATATTAAATCACTTTTTCTTATTTGCCCTGCTCCAACAGCGGCAATGCCATCATTCGCAGGCAAAATTGTTACATCAAAGCCTATGGGCATGATGATGAACTTTGTGCTTGAAAAGCTTACAAAAATAGATTTCCTTATGAAGCTGGTTGTTTTTGCGGCAACACAAAATAAGGAATACACAAAAAATTATGATTTAAGCGGAGTTACCGCTCCTTTGCAGCAAAAGGGCACAGGCATGGGTCTTTGCTATATGTTAAAGGATGTCAGAGTAACCGAGCTTGACAAAACAGATAAAGTAACCTGCCCTGTTCTTATTATCAATGCTGAAAAAGATATGGTTCTTCGTGGCGGAATGAAAGAGCAGGTGCTTGATGCTTTCCCCAGTGCGGAGCTTTATGAGGTGGCTGGCGCAGGTCATATCTGCCTTGAGGACCGTGCAGAGGAAATTGCAAAGGTTACATATGATTTTTTAAACGATTGACGGTGATTTTATGACCGATGAAAAATTGAATAATGCCTGTGCTGTTGCGCTTGGTAATTTTGACGGTTTACATATCGGGCATAAGACTGTGTTGAAAAGCACAATGGAAATAGCAAAAAAGCATAATCTTGAAGCAAAGGTTATGCTTTTTGATATACACCCGAAAGAATTTCTTTTTAGCGAAAAATTGCCCCGTCTTATGACAGACGCTGAAATTGAAAAGAGCCTGACGGCAATGGGTTTTGGCATTTGCAGGGTCAGCTTTAAAGAAATTATGAATTATTCCTGTGAGGAATTTTTTGAGAAGATTCTTATTGAAAAGCTGGGCGCAAAGGCTGTCTGCTGTGGATTTAACTATTCCTTTGGCAAAAACGGAACAGGCAACAGCGAAACGCTGAAAGAGCTTTGCGAAGAAAACGGCATTGAATGTAATGTGTCAGAGCCTGTTTCAATTGACGGAATGACAGTTTCTTCAACGGCTATTAGAAATTTTCTTCTTAATGGCGAGGTGCAAAAGGCGGCGCAGATGCTGGGCAGAAACTATGCCATTTGCGGTGAGGTTATGGATGGCGATAAAAGGGGCAGAACAATGGGATTCCCCACAGCCAATCAGAGAATTGACGATGCCCTTGCAGTGCCGAAATTCGGCGTTTATGAAACGCTGGTTACTGTTGACGGCAAAAAATTCAAGGGTGTTACGAACATCGGCATAAGACCAACTT
The DNA here is from genome assembly GCA_024404115.1 of Clostridia bacterium. Classification (GTDB taxonomy): domain Bacteria; phylum Bacillota; class Clostridia; order Oscillospirales; family Acutalibacteraceae; genus CAG-488. The sequence continues at coordinate 11,738 of JAKSQM010000004.1, forward strand.
TCCTTGCGGAAAAGGCACTTTCTGAAACGCACATAATTGATTTCAGCGGTGATATTTACAGAAAAGATATTACTGTTGAGCTTGTAAGATTTCTTCGACCCGAAAGGCAGTTCGGCTCACTTCTAAAGCTGAAAGAACAGCTTGAAAAGGATATACAGGAGGTCAGAGGCAATGTATAACAACTGGGAAAGCTTAAAAGGCGATTGCTACGGTTGCCACAGCTGCGACCTTGCAAACGGCAGAACCAACCTTGTTTTTGGCGTTGGCAATGAAAACGCAGAGGTTATGTTTATTGGTGAGGGACCAGGCGAACAGGAGGATTTGCAGGGCGAACCTTTTGTTGGCAAAAGCGGTCAGCTTCTTGATAAATACCTTGCCGCCATTGACCTTGACAGAAACAAAAATATCTACATTGCAAATATTGTTAAGTGCAGACCTCCTCACAACAGGGACCCGAAAGAGGAGGAGCAGGAAGCCTGCATTAAGTGGCTCAAAGAGCAGACAAGGCTTATCAGACCGAAAATTATCGTTTGCCTTGGCAGAATAGCGGCGCAGAGGTTAATCAGCCCCGATTTCAGAGTTACAAAAGAGCATGGCACTTTTATAAATAAAAATGGATTTTATATGATGGGCACATATCACCCGTCAGCACTGCTTCGAAATCCATCACAGAAGCCAGAAGCCTTTGAGGACTTCATAGCTTTGAGAGAGAAAATTAAAGAAATATGCACAAGAACATATTGATAATAGTTTACAAATACATTACTTCGTGATATACTCTACCCAAGGCGAAGAGTATATGCAGTTTGCCTTGAACTTTAGATAAAATAAAGTCCTAAATATGATGGAGGGATATAGTGAATGGCTAAGATTGAAGATGTTCAGAATATAGGCTATTATATTTTATGCAATCTTGACGATATTTGCAAAGAACAGAATTTAAGATTTGTTTTGCAATCCGGAACATGTCTTGGCGCAGTCAGACACAATGGTTTTATACCGTGGGATGATGACATTGATTTGATGATGCAATATAAGCAGGTCAAAAAACTAAAAAAATATTTCAAAAAACATGGCAATAATATAAACGGAATTAGCTTTTCAGATTTCGATTTTGAGCCAAACACTCCATACACACTCAAAAAGTTAAGATATAATGCGTCTTGCTCCCCAGGAATAAGATTTGGAACTTTGAATCTGAACAGAGGCATTGGAGTTGATATTTTTGAATATTGCTATTGCGCCAAAAATCCCAAACTCATGAAATTGCAAAAATTATTTTATGGCATCAGTTGTATGCTTCATGAAAAATATTATATTCGAGATAAGATTAGATTTGGCGAAGCAACAGATGAAGTATATGGTCATGTTATATATAAGTTCTCAGATAAAGCTCCCGATTGGATTCGTAAAATTTTAATTAGATTAATGCAAAATCTTACAAGTCTTATGGGATCTGAAAAATCAGGAAAATATTTTGCTATGTCTGAGTTTATTGATAAACAAATGACCCCTGATAGAAGAATATTTGATGATACAATAGAGCATATTTTTGTTGACAGAATGTTTAATATTCCAAAAGATTATGATAATTATTTGACACTTAATTATGGTGAAAATTATATGACTCCGATAGTTGGAATGCATTTGGATACTGATAAAATGATAATATATAAATATCCGAAAGGAAATTAAAAATGGAGAAAAAATATAAAATAGGATACACAACAGGCGTGTTTGATCTTTTACACACAGGCCATCTTAACATCCTTGAAAATTCAAAGAAAATTTGTGATAAATTGATTGTTGCTGTTTGCACTGATGAATATGTAAAGGAAACAAAACACATTACACCAATCATTCCCTATGAAGATAGAGCAAGAATGGTTGCGGCGCTTAAATGTGTTGACGAAGTTGTACCTATGACATATACAGACAAGCTTAAAGCCTGGGAAGAATATAAGTTTGACGTTTTGATTTCGGGCGATGATTGGAAGGGCAGTGAAAGATATCAGCTTACTGAAAAACAGTTTGAGCCGTTAGGAGTAGATATTTATTATCTTCCTTATACTAAGGGAATATCGACAACTATGATTAAAAAGAAGATAAAAGAATTGGTATAACCTTTAGTAAATAATTAAAATACTGCATAAAAAATCCGAGGTTACTCATTAAGAGCAGACCTCGGATACTTTTTTATAAGTTTATTTTTTCTTGTTTTTATATTTCTTTGCAAGCTTTACGCTCTGGTCGATAAATTCTTCTGACCTTTCCTCGTCATATTCATTATTTGCATATGCCGCATTTTTATCGTTCAGCGCAAAATATGAACCTGCAAGACCGATGAAAGCGATAATATCATCAATTTCAACGCCCGAAAGAATGTCAATGGGACTTAAAATATAAAGGCCCAAAACCAGCATTGAAATCCACAGAGTTTTTTGCTTAACCGTGCTGTTTTTCCATTTGTAAACAAATCTTTTTATTCTTGACACAGCTTATCACTCCAGAAATCAGAATTCTTCTTTAAGCTCGGTAACATCTTCAACAGGCTTGTCCTCTTTCTTTTCGTCAAGAGGAAAGAGCTTGTAGTTGAGCTTTTCGTTGATTGTATCAAGCAGCTTGCCAAATACCTTAAACGCAATTACGCAGGCTAACAGACCGAAAACAATACCTGTTATCATACCGCCGATAACATCTGACGGGTAGTGAACATGAATGTAAATTCTTGAAAAACCGATGAGGAATGCAAGGATGAGTGGGATAATGCCCTTTTTCTTGTCGATATAAAGAGCACCCATTGCAAAGGCAAATGAAGATGCAGTATGACCTGAGGGGAATGAAACAGATGTTTCTTTAAGATTTTCAAAGGGCATGGTGTACATCCAGCCGTCTGTTGCAACTCTTGCCCAGTTTGACTGATCCATAATATAAGGACGAGCACGGTCAAAGAGATCTTTGAGAATAACACTATTCATAAGTGAAGCAAATGCAAGGGCAATAAGAGCGGCAAAGCCAAGCTTTCTTGTCTTTTTGAAAATGCAAAGAATAAGACCGACAATAATGAGGAAAATTCCGTCATCACCAAGATGAGTGATGATAGTCCAGAAAGTATCCATAATGCGGGCTGCAGCGGGATTCTGAAGCCACAGATGCTCAACCATCTTATAGACATTCATGTCAAATGTCAGAAGCCAGTCTGATGTAAAAAATGACATTTTTATTTCTCCTTATTTTTTATTGAATTTTGAAAGAAGCTTCTTTCTTTCAGCAGTGTTTCTTATAAGTGAAAATACACCGTAGCCTGCGGCAAAAATTGCAACCGCAATCCAGAAAATTACAACGGCAACAGGCACAAACTCATGAAGAATAATTGAAGCGGCGATAACTGCAATCAGCATAGGAAGCACTTTGAGTGTGAAAGGAATTGCAGCGTCAAGGCTTGAGGGAGCGTTAATAAGAACAAAATTCTTAACAGGCTCATAAAGAGGCTTCTTGTAGAAATCATCAACACGAAGAACCTTTGTTTCGTATTTTGTAACATCGTTTTCGTCAAAGTCAAAAACTCTCACACCACGGGGGTTAAGACCGTATGTGTTGTAGCCAGCACCTGGGCAATAGCCTAAATCAATGCCTTTATGTCTGCCAACAAAGCTGTTGTAATGGTCATGACCGAAATACATTGCAAAAACATCGCCCTGCTCAACAATTGCGTCAAACTGAGGGTTAGCTTCTTCGGGAACAGAGGGAACTTCGCCGTATGTTCCTTTCTGCCATACTGCTTCGTCATCAATTGCAAAATATTTGCCTTTTCTGCTTCTGAATGCTGCAAGTGAGCCTTTTGTTCCTTTTGGCACTTCTTTGAGAACATCATAAATCTCCCAAACGGGGATATGCTGGAAAAGAATTGAGGGGATAGCCTTGCCGCCGTTCAACACTTTAAGCTCAAGGCTCTTTTTCTTGCACCACGCAACCTGATTATCGTGAACCATATCGTATCCGCCAACAGCTGTGGGGTGAGATGAGTTAGAATCCACCATATAGATGTTCATTGCAGGCTTGCTTCCGTCAGATGACATAATAAGCTGGTTGTATGTGCCTGCGTCAGGTCTGCCGTCATTTATATCGTCAAAGCAGATGCAGTTTTCAATTTCTGCATAAATCTTAGCCTGCTCATCGTTTGGCATACCTGTCTGGCAATCATGATTACCAAATGTTACAAGGAAAGGGATACCAGATGCTTTAAGGGGAGCCATAATGCCCATGATAGCATTTCGCACATTCTTTTTAAGAGCTTCGCCCTTGCCCCAAAGACCAAGAACATCAAGCTGGTCGCCTGTTAAAACAATGAGGTCTGGCTTTGTTTCGCTGATAGCGGCTTCAAGGAAGTTAAGTGTGTCAACAGATGTTGCTTTTGTATCCTGCACATCAGAAATTTGCAGGATTCTGAATTTACCATTTTTGTTAAATTGTAATGTTTTCATAGTTTTTCATCCCTTCGTTATTTTTTTATTTTCTATTTTTAATAAAGTATTGACGATTTTTCAATAATGTTTTATAATTAGCTCACTACATTAAATAAAAAGGAGTTATTTTAATGAGCAATGATAAAGTAAAAAAGGAAGGCAGCTTCACCGAAAAATATAAGGAACTGTGGAAATTTATCAAGTTCACATTTGCAGGTGCAAGCTCATCTCTCGTTGAGTTAGGCGTTCATATGCTTCTTCTCAATGTTGTATTTGTAAACCTTCTTGGTCAGAAAATCACAAACCCCGCACTTAACATGATTGGCGTTGAGTCAAAAGGCTATCTTTTGGCATTTGTTCTTTCAACAACAGTTGGTTACACAATCGCATTCATCATGAACCGCAAAATCACCTTTAAGGCAGATTCAAATGTTGCACTCAGCACATTCCTCTATGTTTTAATGGTTATCTTCACAATCTTTGCTAACGGCTGGCTTGGCTCTGCAATGACAACATTTGCACAGAACCACAACCTTATCGGCGGTGTATGGGATCTTATCATCAAGGTTATCGGTATGGCAATCCCTACGTTGTGGACATATCCTCTTAACCGCTTCGTTATTCACAGACACAAAAAGCCTGAAGAAGAACTTTCAGCAGAAGAAGCAGTTGAAAAAATTACAGACGAAACAGCTGAATAATCAATTAAACAATAAATCAAAGCTCGGCATTATGCTGAGCTTTTTTATTTTATCACAAAAAAAGAATTATTTCAATTCAATCTTGCTATGTTTTTTCCCAATAAGAAACGGTAAATAGAAATTAATAATTTTAGCTGCAACACAGCTTAACAGGCAGATACTGGCAATTGCAAAAGTAGTTTCTATAATAGAGAACCATGAAGCTGATGAAAAGCTGATGTGATGATTGACAGTTTTAATAGCAAAGTTTGCAAAATACTGAATAGGCTCAAGAGCATAGAATATGAGTGAGTTTTTGCCGAAATATTCAAGCACCGAATTCTTTTCAATAAGAATAGAGAAAGACATAACCATAAGACATCCTGCAAGGGCTGAAAGATAAAACAGCAAGGGATTGCCATAGTCGTTTGAGTGCATCTCAACCGATTCAAAAAAATTATCGTTCAGATAGCCAAAAATTATACAGGCAAAAGCGGTGGCAACCAAGACCCATATGTGATTGAGCTTTTTATAAAAAGAAGTCTTTTTTATAATATAACCAACAGAAATGAACATCAGAGAAACCAGAGAGGTCTGAATGTTCCAAGGTAAAAATATAGAAGTCGTTTTTATCAAAACAAGCGTTGATACGCTTAAAAGAATTGATGTAATCGCAATGGGAACTAACTTGTCTTTAAATATCCTTACAATGAAATAAAAAACAGTTAACGCTACAAAAAGCGATGCAAGAAACCAAAGAAGGCAATGCTCTTTATATTGAATTACGGGGTTAAGAAAAATCCATTTCCACTGAATTTCTTCGTGCTTCAGAAAATTCATAAGAACCGCAACAATAACCGAGCCGGTAAAGCCTAAGGTAAATATTGGCAAAACAACAGTTTTTAATTTGTTCACTATAAAATCTTTTGTGTTCCTTTTGGCAGAGAAGCAATAGCCAGACATAAAAAAGAAAAGCGGCATATGAAAATAATAAACAAAGTCAGAGAAAATCTTAGGCGTTGAAATTGTATGACCGATAAAAACGCAGAGAATAGCAATTCCCTTTGAAATATCTATCCAATGAATTCTTTCTTTCATAAAAGCACCTCTCAAAACTTACGATTCAGTTTATCATAATTATAATATAAAATCAATCTCAAATATTTTAAATAATACTATTTTTTTATTGACAAGCTATTGTTGTTTGCGATATACTTATCAAGTATTTTCGGGTATTATGCGTTTTAACAAATACCTATATTTTTTGGAGGTGCAACCTTATGGTTAAAGCTATCGTAGGCGCTAACTGGGGCGACGAAGGCAAAGGCAAAATCACTGATATGTTTGCTGATAAGGCAGATATTGTTATCCGTTTTCAGGGCGGTGCAAACGCAGGTCATACAATCATCAATGATTATGGCAAGTTTGCTCTTCATCTGCTTCCCTCAGGCGTATGCCATCCCGAGGCAGTTAATATTATAGGCAATGGTGTTGCTCTTGACATTCCCAAGTTTGTTAAAGAGCTTGCATCAGTTACAGAGAAGGGCGTTCCAATGCCCAACATCCTTGTTTCAGACAGAGCACAGATTATGATGCCCTATCATGTTTTACTTGACACATATGAAGAGGAGCGTCTTGCAGACAAGCAGTTCGGCTCAACAAAGTCAGGTATTGCTCCTTTCTATTCAGATAAGTATGCAAAAATCGGCTTCCAGGTTTGCGATCTTTTCTATCCAGAAGAGCTTAGAGAGAAGCTTGAAAGCGTTTGCGAAATCAAGAATCTTCTTCTTGAGCATGTTTATCACAAACCCCTTATTGATGTTGATGAGCTTTTCAACACTCTTATGGAATACAAAGAGATGATTGCTCCTTATGTTGCAGATACAACTGCTTTCGTTCATAAGGCAATCAAAGAGGGCAAAGAGATTCTTCTTGAGGGTCAGCTTGGCTCACTTAAAGACCCCGACCACGGTATTTATCCTATGGTTACATCATCATCAACACTTGCAGGCTACGGCACAGTTGGTGCAGGTATCCCCGCAGGCGCAATTAAAGAAATCGTTGCAGTTACAAAGGCATATTCTTCAGCAGTTGGTGCTGGCGAATTTGTAAGCGAAATCTTTGGTGAAGAAGCAGACAAGATGAGAAATCACGGCGGCGACGCTGGTGAATACGGCGCAACAACAGGCAGACCCAGAAGAATGGGTTGGTTTGACTGCGTAGCAACACGTTACGGCATTGAGTGCCAGGGCGCAACACAGGTTGTTCTTACTGCTCTTGACTGCCTTGATTATCTTGATGAAATCAAGGTTTGCGTAGGTTATGAGATTGACGGCAAAGTTACAAAAGACTTCCCCAACACACACCTTCTCAAGAAAGCAAAGCCAGTTCTTGTTACACTTCCCGGTTTCAAGCAGAATATCAGAGGTATCAAAGAGTTTGATAAGCTTCCCAAAGAGGCACAGGATTATGTTCTCTTCATCGAGAAAGAAATCGAAGCTCCCATCACAATGGTATCTAACGGACCTAAGAGAGAAGAAATTATCTATCGCTAATTAAATAAAATAAGAAAACGGAGAGGCTTTTGATTAAGCTTCTCCGTTATTTGTTTATTTCGGGATTATCCGTTCTTTCAAGCAGATAGTCAATTGACACATCAAAATAATCAGCAATGGCAATAAGCTCGGCATATCCTGCCTCGTGTTCGCCGGTTTCGTATCTGCTGATTGTGTTTTGACACATATTCAGTTCCATTCCCAGCCTGAGCTGAGAAATACCACGTGCTTTGCGCAATTCTTTTAATCTCATAAGAATCCTCATAATAGGCGACTCGTTTGAGCCGCCTTATTTTTATGCTGTTTTTTCTTTTTTACGGATGGACGAAATCACTGTGCCGATAACAACAAGTACGATGCCTGCAACAGAGAGAAGATTTACGCTTTCGTGAAGCACAATTGCCGCAAAGATGATTGTAACAACGGGGATAGCGTAGATGTAAATTCCCGAATTAACAGGGCCGATTGCCCTTGTGGCGTAGTTCCATGTGAGGAAGCAGGTGCAGGAAGCGATTATGCCAAGGAAAAGCAGGCTGAGAAGTGCTTTTGGCTCAGCGAATCTTGTGAAATCTGTGTTGATGCCAAAGAAAGGCAGGCTTATTGCCATAATCAGCGCACCCCAGAAATATGTGTGCCTTGTGATATACATTGTGGTGTAGCCTTTGTTAGAGAGCTTTTTAACAAGCGTTGTGTAAACACCCCACGCAACAGCGCACAGGAATGCAAGAAAATCACCAAGAGGGTTAAGACCAAACTGCGTTGCACCGTTGAAGCTGATAAGTGCAATGCCCGATATTGCAATGATGAATCCAAGGAAGAAATTAACCCTCGGCTTCTCTTCTTTTAAAAAGAGAATTGCAAATAGTGCAATAAAAAACGGATTTGTTGAAACGATTGTGCTTGTGTTTGAAGCGTAGGTGTATTGCATTGAAAGAATTTCAAGCGTGCCATAGAGGAAAAGTCCTGTTAAGCCGCAGCCTGCTAAAAGAAGCTCATCTTTTTTGTTTCTTTCACCCTCAAACGGGTCTTTGCCTTTTATAAGCCTTATGAGCAGCAGCACAATAAATGCAATGAAAAATCTTGTAAAAAGAATTTCCGCGGGGTTGAATTTGCCCATAAGATTTTTTGTAACAATAAATGTTGTGCCCCACACAATTGTGGAATAAAGTGCGCATAGATTTCCTTTTAAAACTAAGCTTTTATTCATATAACATCCTCTTATAATTCTATTGTGATTTTTTCGTTTGCAGGCATGGGGTATTCCTTGCCACCTGCCAAAAGTGTGCCGCCCTCAGCATCTGTTAAAACAGATATGGAGTTTTCGCTGTATTCAACGGCGATTTTTTTATCGTTCAGGGGAACAACTGCACTGAAGTTTTTATATATTCCCTTTGCAGGTGAAACGGTGAATGTTTTGCCGCCGAGGGAAGTTGATTTCACCCCTGCGCAAAATCTGCCTAAAAGATAAATCGGACCGCTTCCCCATGCGTGGCAAAGGGATTTATCGTACTTTTTGCCGTACATTCCATAGTGCTTTTCACCCTCTGCCATGGGGTCATATTGCTCCCACACAGATGTTGCACCGAGGGACAACATTCCGCCCCAGTATTCTTCAAGATACCGTTGCATTGTTTCAATATCACCGCATTTGCACCGTGCAATCAGCTCATATAGCTTAAAATAGGGCGTTGTTATAGGTGTTATACTGTCATTATCAAGAATATTTTTTCTGATTTTCTGCGCTTCATCAATGCCCACAAAATCAAAAAGAATTGCCAGCACATTTGTCTGACGGGAAATATGCCCGCTGTCAGTGTCATAACAATCAATAAAGCATTGCTTTTCTTCGTTATAATAATCTTTATAGATTTTTTCTTTCAACATTTTTGCAAGAGCGTTGTAGTTGTTTTCTTCGCCCATAAGTTCACAAAGGCGAGCCATGGAATTATAAGCCTGCCACAGAAGTATCTGCTCTGCACAAAGAGTTCCGCTTTTTTCAACATCGCCCCAGTCAATAAAAATCCAATCCCCATCACGGCGTACAACATAGCCTTTTTCATCAAGACGGGAAATAATAAACTGACAAAGAGCTTTCACCTTGCTCCAGACAGACTTAACAAAAGCCTTGTCTGCGGTGGCAAAATAATAATCCCACACAGCAATTATCAAAAATGCGGAGTAATCGTTAATTGTGTTGATGTGGCAGTGATATTCAGGCTTGCCAAGCAGGGCAGTGATAGTCCTTTTTGTGATTGACGGCTCTGCATAAAGATAGCGGTTGATAATAAATGACTGATATGCATCCCCAGACCATACCCATCTGTCTCTCTTAATACCGTCAAGATAAAACTCTCTTGAATTAAGATGGAATGTGTAGGCACTTACATCCCATATTTTTTTGACAATTTCTCTGTCGCATTCAAATTTTGCAATATCTTTTATGGGCAGATATTCATATTGTGCAGTGAACGGAATTTTTCTACCGCTTTCATCACTTATAAAAATATATCTGAATGCTCTGGAGGGTCTCTCTTTTGAGTCGCCTTTCAGAAGCTTTTCTCTTACAATGGCATTTTCAAAATCGAGAGCTTCGTTTTCTGATTCACCGTAAATCAGCGTTGTTTCATTTGTGAAGTCATTTTCAAAAATGATTTTACCGAAATATTCCTTGCCAAAGTCATAAAGCGTACCGCCGTTGATTTTTCTTTTAGCAACGGGGGAGATACTCTCATATTCAAAGGGAAATTTTTTCGGGTCATCTGTTGCACTAAAATATGCAGGCTCACAGCCAACAGGCATCCAAAGCCTGTCTGCACAACTGCCCGTCCATGAGGAGTCGGTCTTAACAAATTTATCGTCAATGAAAAAAGAGAGGAAGCCCTCAATATCATAAAGGCAAACTTCAATCTCTAACTTACCTTTTTTATATGGAATATCTGTGTTGACAGGGTAGCGTATTCCTGCGGAGGTTACATATCCCTTTGAGTGAGAGTAAACATGAAAAGTGCCGTCCTCGGGAACATCAAATCTTTTATAAAAAACACCTGTCAGCTCAGGTCTTGCAACACGCCATGCACAGGGATAATCAACCCCCAATTCCTGCCGTCTGCATGATAAAAGCATATGATGATATAGTTCAAAATCACCGCTTAGCCATATCCACCTTGCTTTTTCATTCATAAAAACACCACCTTATAAAAAAAGATGATTCAAAGAGATTTACTCTTTTAAATCATCTTTTTGCTTTTTATTCATTTATGCTATGCCAAGCTTCTTTGCCATTTCAGCTGTCTTTAATTCAAGAAGCTTTGATACGCCTTCTTCCTGCATAGTAACGCCGTAAAGCACATCAGCCTCTTCCATTGTTCCTCGTCTGTGAGTGATGAGGATGAACTGTGTGTTCTTTGTCATTCTGCGGACATACTTAGCGTATCTTGTAACGTTAACATCGTCAAGTGCCGCCTCAACCTCGTCAAAAATACAGAAAGGTGAGGGGGAAACCTTGAGAATTGCAAAGAGAAGCGCAATTGCAGAAAGTCCCTTTTCACCGCCAGAAAGCAGGTCGATATTCTGAACATTTTTGCCAGGGGGCTGAACCTTGATTTCAATGTTACATTCAAGTACATCAAGCTGATTTTCAAGCACAAGCTCTGCCTTGCCGCCGCCAAAAAGTTCAACGAATGTTTCACCAAAATAGGTGTTGATTTTCTGGAACTGCTCTCTGAACTGCTCAGACATTTTATCTGTCAGCTCTTTAATAAGCTTATCAAGCTCTGCTCTTGATTTTTCAATATCTTCAAGCTGTGCGCCCATAAATTCATAACGTTGAGAAACTTCTTCATATTCCTCAATTGCGCCAACATTAACATTGCCAAGGCTGCGGATTTTATTTTTAATATCCTGCAAAGAACGCTGTGCCTGCTGATAATCCTCAATAACAATATCTAATTCTTCCGCTTCACGGCGGGTCAGCTGATATTCGTCAAAGAGCTTGTTTACTGTGTCGTCAAGCTGCTTTTCCATAGCTGTCTTACGCTCTTCAAGTCTTGCAAGCTCACCGCTGATTTTTTCTCTCTCTGCGGTTTTCATTCGCTCCTCAATGCGAAGCTTTGCATCCTTTGCGTCATAATCGGTATGTTCCTGTGTAAGTCGCTGAATCTCTTCGCTTGCATCTGATGATTCCTTATGAAGAGCCGCCGCTTCACTTTGAAGAAGTGCAATTTTCTCTTCAATCTCAGCGTTAGCGTCAAGGATAGCGCTTATCTCACTATTAAGGTCGGCAACTCTGCCCTCGTGGCTTTCCATTCTGTTGCGAAGAATTTCAACAGCTTCACTTCGTGCCTGTGCATCTTTTTGAAGTGCAAGGATAGCGAGGTTAATCTGTGCCTCTTTTTGAGCCAGCTCCTCTTTTTTATTTTCAAGCTCTTCTCTCCACTGTGATGCTTCGTCAAGTGTTTCTCTAAGAGCGTTTGCCTGCCCGTTCAGCTCTTCAATGCCTTTAAGTGCAGTTTCTTTTGCTTCTTCAAGCTCAGTGATTCGCTGATTTGAGCGAACCTTTTCTCTGCGAAGCTCTTCAAGGGCGGCATTTGCAGTGTCCAGCTTACCCTGAACAAGCTCATATTCGCTCTCTTTCCTGATTATATCCTCCTGCGCACGGCTAAGGTCTGCCTGCGCACCGTCAAGGTCTGCCTGTGCAGATGAAAGCTCCTCTGTAGCCAGTTTATAATCAGCTTTAAGTCTTGTATTTTCACTTTCAAGCTTGTTGAGGACAGCTGTGAGCTTCTCAATTTCGTTGCTTCGGTTAAGAATACCTGCATTCTGACCACGGGAACCACCTGTCATTGAACCGCCTGCGTTAATAATCTGACCGTCAAGAGTAACGATTTTAAATCTGTATGAATATTTCTTTGCAATTGTAATTGCGCAGTCCAGATCCTCTGCAACGGCTGTTCTGCCAAGGAGGGACTTTATAATTTCTGAATATTTCTCGTCATAATCAAGGAGCTTGTCTGCCATGTCAACAAATCCGTAGCAGTCATCAAGCCCTGTTTCAGTAAATTCCTTTGCGTTAACAGATGTAATGGGCAGGAATGTTGCACGGCCAGCCTTTGAATCTTTCAAGAAATTGATGGCACGCTTTGCATCGTTTTCGTTATCGGTAACAATATTCTGCACAGCGTTGCCAAGTGCAGTTTCAACAGCAACGGCATATTTTGTGTCAACGCTGATAAGCTGTGAAAGTGTGCCGTGAATACCACGGAGCATACCGCCCTTTGCCTCTTTAATAACAGCCTTAACACTGCCTGCGTAACCCTCCATATTCTTTTCCATATCTTCAAGAATGTGGATTCTGCCTGTTTTCTGGTGAATTTCGAGGGTCTTATCGTCAATTTCAGCTTTGAGAATACCTGCTCTTTCGCTCTTTGACTGAACTCTCATATTGTAGCCTGCAACGGCATTGGCAATTTCTTTTGCCTTTTCTTTAAGCTCTTCAAGCTCCAGTGAGCACTGGCTGACAGTTTCAGTCAGTGAATTTACATATTCATTTCGTGAAGTGAGAACGCCGTCAATATTTGCAATTCGTGCGTTAATTTCTTCAATTGATGAAACAGCAGTGGTTTCGTCAATGCGCTTTTCTGCGATTTTTTCGTTGATGTCGGCAATCTGCTGTGTAATCTCTGCCAACTTTTCTGCAAATTCAGAATTTTCTGCTTTTACAGAAAGTATCTCTGCGTTTGCACTGTCAAGCTCCTTTTTCTTTTCAGCAATCTGAGATTGAATATTACTGATAAAGGATTCACCCTCTTTTATCTGCGATTCAAGAGAATGTTCTGTGTCTGATGCGTCAGAAACATCCTTTTTAAGTCGCTCAACAGTGTTGAGGTTATGTTCGATTGTATTTTTTTCAACAGCAACAACAGCCTCTTTCTGAGCTGCCTGCTCCTCTTTTTCCTGTCGCTCCCTGCGGATTTCGTCAATTCTGCGGTTGATGCTCTGACCAGCTTCAATAGCCTCATCCATTTCATCACGGATAGCTTCAAGCTGATTCTCAACATCCTCATACTGCGCATTGGCAATTGAGAGCTTGTCTTCCTGCTCTTTCAGCCTTTTTTTAGAGTTTTCAATTGTGTGAAGCCACAAGCCGATTTCAAGATTCTTTTTCTCTTTAGAAAGAACAAGGAATTTCTGTGCCTTTTCGCTCTGAATTTTAAGAGGGCCAACACGGCTTTCAAGCTCAGAGAGTATATCACGCAGACGAACCATATTTTCTTCTGCCTGGTCAAGTCTGCGGTTAGCGTCAGTTCTTCTGTATCTGTAATGGGAGATGCCTGCCGCCTCTTCAAGCATATCACGGCGCTGACCCGATTTTGATGAAATAAGGTCGGCAACTCTGCCCTGACTTACAAGTGAATAGCCGTCTCTGCCAAGACCTGTATCCATAAAAAGCTCATGAATATCACGAAGCCTTACAACCTGTGCATTAAGGCAATATTCGCTTTCGCCTGAGCGGTAGTATCTTCTTGTAACGGCAACCTCATCGCTGTCGCAATTGAGAGAGCGGTCTTTATTATCAAGGCGAAGCGTAACCTCTGCATAGCCGAGAGCCTTGCGGATTTTTGTGCCGCCAAAAATAACATCCTCCATTTTTGAACCACGGAGATTTTTTGATGACTGCTCACCGAGAACCCAGCGGACAGCGTCTGCAATGTTACTTTTGCCTGAGCCGTTGGGGCCAACAACTGCGGTGATGCCGTTATTAAAATTAAAAACGGTTTTATCAGGGAACGATTTGAATCCCTGCATTTCAAGTGCTTTAAGTATCATGTTCAATATCCTTTACAAGTACCTGATATTTTGGAAGCTCCTCTGACTCTTTGATTTTGCAATCAAACTGGAGAGCCTTGAGCTTTAATAAATTATCTTTTTTTTGACCGACAGCCTGTGATGTTGCCCCCTTCGGAACATACACTACATATCTGCCTTTATTTTTAAGCTGATTTTTTATTTCGTTTAAATATATTCTGCTTTCGCAGATTTCTTTAAAAGCGGGGTGAAAAGCACCAGCCACATAACCCTCGTCAACTCCGCCGCCAGAGTGAAGACCGACACGGATAATTCTGATATTTTCTTTATGAAACATCAAAATGAGCTTTGCGCAGATGTCCGCCGCTCCGCTGACCGTCTGCGGAATATATTCACCGCTTCTGTAAAGCTCCGCAAGGGGAGTGTTTTCAATAACAACTGTTGGGTAAATTCTAACGGTTTCGGGGCGAAGAGCGATAATTTCCTCCGCTGTTTTGATGCTTTCGTTTTCATCTGAGCCGTAAAGTCCCGTCATCATCTGAAGCCCTGTTTCAAAGCCGTATTCTTTTAAAAGAGTCATGGCATTTTTTATGTCAGCGGAGGTATGCCCTCGTCTGTTCATTAAAAGTACGTTGTCGTCCATACTCTGTGCGCCAAGCTCAACAGCGGTAACTTTATATTTTTTGAGGATTTCGCAAATCTCTCTGTCAATAGCGTCTGGTCTTGTTGAAATTCTTATTCCGCAAAACTTTTTGCCGTCAATATGTATCACCGCTGCATTCAGAAGCTCTAACATATAATTTTTTGGAATAGCGGTGAAGCTGCCGCCGAAAAACGCAATTTCAGCATTTTCAACGGTGTGATTTTTCTCTGCCTGCTCCACTGCAAGGTGAACATCCAGGGCGGTTATGCTTTTGGTTTCGCCAGATATACTTTTTTGATTGCAAAAAACGCATTGGTGAGGGCAACCCTTGTGAGGCACAAAAAGTGCTACAGTTGTGTGCTTCAAAGTCCCATCAGCTCCAGAGCTTCTTTAGCGGCAAGCTGTTCCGCTTTCTTTTTGCTTGTGCCTTCGCCTTTGCCGATAACATTTGAGTTAAGGTGAACCTCAACCTCAAATCTTTTATTGTGGTCGGGGCCTGATTCGCCAACAAGGGCATATTCAATAACTTCACCGGGGTTGCGCTGAACAACCTCCTGAAGCATTGTTTTGTAGTCTTTGAATCCACGGTGCTTTTTAACAGCATCCTCAACATATTTCAAAACAAATCCCTTTGCCGCATCCATACCGCCATCAAGGTAAATGGCTGCAATCAATGCCTCAAAGGCATCTGCCAAAATAGAGGGTCTTGCATAGCCGCCTGTGCAGATTTCGCCCTTGCCTAAAAGAAGATATTCGCCTAAGCCAAGGTCAAGCGCAAACTCGCTGAGTGATTTTTCGCATACTGTTGCGGCACGGAGCTTAGTCAGCTCGCCCTCTGGAAGATTTGAGAAGTTAATAAAGAAATTCTCTGCGGTGATAAATCCTAAAACAGAATCACCTAAAAATTCAAGTCTTTCGTTGCTTTTATTATGGTCGCCGCCACATTCGTTTGCATAAGATGTGTGTGTCATTGCTCGCACAAGATATGCCTCATTTTTAAATTGATAACCGATTTTATTTTGCAGCTTTTTAAGATCGCTCATATTTTAACTGCCTCCTCTCTCATATATTCCATACTTCTATTTGAAAGTGCTTCATAGCGAAGCTTTTTATCTCTGATTTTTTCACTAAGGGGCGGCAAAACGCCAAAGTTTGCGCCCATCGGCTGAAAATCCTTAACGCTCTCATCGCTTATATAGCGGCTGAGTGCGCCTATCATTGTAAAATTGGGGAAAATAACTGTTTCTTTGCCACTTATTCGCCTTGCCATATTTATGCCAGCCATAATTCCTGCGGCAGCAGATTCCATATATCCCTCAACGCCTGTCATCTGACCTGCAAAGAAAAGATTTTCTCTGCCTCTGAATGAAAAGTCGCCGTTAAGATGCCTTGGGGAATCAATAAATGTGTTTCTGTGCATTACACCGTAGCGGAGAAACTCTGCATTTTTAAGGGCGGGGATAAGTGAAAAAACTCTTTTTTGCTCGCCGAATTTCAGATTGGTCTGAAATCCAACAAGGTTATACATTGTGCCGTCTGCATTTTCTTTTCTAAGCTGCAAAGCCGCCCAAGGTCTGTGCCCTGTTCGGGGGTCTCTTAATCCAACAGGCTTTAAGGGGCCAAAACGCATTGTGTCTGCACCTCTTGATGCCATAACCTCAATTGGCATACAGCCCTCATAAACACCTTTTCTTTTATCAAAAGAGTGAAGCTCTGCGGACTGTGCATTTACAAGCTCATTATAAAAAAGCTCGTATTCCTCTTTGTTCATGGGGCAGTTGATATAATCATCCTCACCGCCACGGTCATATCTTGACTGGGTGAATGCACTTTCCATATCAATGCTTTCTGCTGAAACAATAGGAGCGGCGGCATCAAAAAAACTTAAATTTCCACCGCAAAGAGCCTTGATTTTTTCTGCAAGAGGCTCTGAGGCAAGGGGGCCTGCGGCAATTATAACATTGCCCTCGGGGATGTCCTCGACCTCCCTTGTTTCTATTGAAATAAGGGGATGAGCTTTGATTTTTTCAGTAACAAGTGAAGCGAAAGCTTCTCTGTCAACAGCAAGCGCACCGCCTGCGGGCACTTTAGTCGCCTTTGCACACTGAACGCAAAGCGAGCCGAGAAGCTCCATTTCAGCTTTTAAAAGACCTGCCGCCGAGCCTAAACGCTCCGCTTTAAGGGAGTTTGAGCAGACAAGCTCTGCAAAAAAATCTGTTTTATGGGCAGGGGTTTTCTTCGCAGGCTTCATCTCTGCAATGGTAACGCTGACACCTCTGTTGGCAAGCGCCCACGCAGCCTCAACGCCTGCAAGGCCTGCACCTACAACTAAAACATCACTCATCCTTTTTCTTCTTTCTTTCTGCTTTTTTCTCAAACTTGCAATCCTCGTTAAGGCAGGCGAGGATACCGCCCTTGCGCTTGAAAAGTGATTTTCCGCACTGGGGGCAGGTTTCGTTTGTAGGTTTATCCCATGTCATAAAATCACAATCAGGCCAGCTTTCACAGCCAAAGAATGTATGACCTTTCTTTGACTTTTTCTCAATAACAGATGCGCCGCACTTGGGGCATTTTGCGTTTGTTTTTGTAACAAGCGGCTTTGCGTTTTTGCAATCGGGATAACCGGGGCAGGCAAGGAATCTGCCGAAACGACCAGTTTTGATTATCATAAGTCTGCCGCACTTTTCGCAGGGAATGTCTGTAACATCCTCTTCAAGCTGGATTTTAACATCTTTCATGTCCTCTTTGGCTTTCTGCAATGTTTTGTCAAATTCATCATAGAAGCCGTGGAGCATCTGAACATAATCGGCATTGCCTTCGCCAACATCGTCAAGCTGAGTTTCCATCTGTGCGGTGAATTTTGCGTTTACAATTTTTGGGAATCTCTCTTTAAGCAGACCTGTTGTGGCTTCGCCCAACTCTGTGGGAACAAGAAGCTTTGCCTGCCTTTTTACATAATCACGCTTTGTGATTGTGGTGATAATTGTGGCATATGTGCTTGGTCTGCCAATTCCGTTTTCTTCCATCGCTTTAATAAGTGATGCTTCGGTGTATCTTGCAGGGGGCTGTGTGAAGTGCTGATTGCCGTTAAGCTCTTTAAGTTTAAGGTTATCGCCCTTGTTAAGCTCAGGGAGCTTTTTGCCGCCCTCTTCGTCTTCGTCATCACTGCTCTCTTCATAAAGAGCTGTGAAGCCGTCAAACTTAATGCTGTAACCTGCGGCAGAGAAAAGGCAGAATTTGCCGTTTGCCATATCTTCCTCTGTTGCGCCTGTGATTTCAGCTTTAACAGTGTTCTGAACGCAGGAAGCCATAAGTGAAGCAATGAAACGCTTCCAGATAAGTGAATATAATTTGTACTGGTCAGATGAAAGGCTGCTCTTTACTCTTTCGGGAGTAAGTGAGGGAACAGCGGGGCGGATAGCTTCGTGTCCGTCCTGTGCATTGCTTCTTGACTTAAAATATCTGGGTTTTTCGGGCAGATATTTTTCGCCGTATGCTGATTTGATATATTCGTTTGCGGCTGCTCTTGCTTCCTCTGAAATTCTAAGAGAGTCTGTTCTCATGTAGGTAATAAGACCTGTTGTGCCGATGCCCTCAATGTCAACGCCTTCGTATAATTCCTGAGCGGTGCGCATTGTGCGCTGAGACTGGAAGCCTAATTTTCTTGAAGCCTCCTGCTGAAGAGTTGATGTAATGAATGGGGGAGCGGGGTTCTTTTTGCGTGTTCCTTTTTTAAGAGAGGTTACAGTGTATTTTGCACCGTCAAGACGCTTGATGTAGCTGTCTGCCTGCTCCTTATTTGTGATTTTAACCTTGCCTGTTTCATCACCTGTGAAAGATGCTGAAAAAAGCTTTCTGCAAGGTGCGTTGAATTTTGCGTCAAGGGTCCAGTATTCCTCTGGAACGAATGCTCTGATTTCGTTTTCTCTATCTACAATCAGTCTTACTGCAACGCTCTGAACTCGACCTGCGGAAAGGCCACGGCGAATTTTCTGAGAAATAAAGGGGCTCAGCTTGTAACCAACAAGGCGGTCAAGAATTCTTCTTGCCTGCTGTGCATTTACAAGGTCCATATCAAGTGAACGGGGGGCTTTCATACCAGCCTCAATGCCCGATTTTGTGATTTCGTGGAAAGTGATTCTGTTCTGCTTCTCAGTGTCAAGCTCCAGAAGTGTGGCAAGGTGCCATGAAATTGCTTCTCCCTCACGGTCAGGGTCGGTTGCGAGATAAACTTCGTCGCTGTTCTCAACCTTTTCCTTGAGCTCCTTGACAAGCTTTTCCTTTCCTTTTATTACTGCATATTTAGGCGCAAAATCATGCTTGATGTCAACGCTCAGGCGGGCGGCAGGGAGATCCCTTACATGACCCATGGAGGCGGTAACATCATAATCTTTGCCAAGATATTTTTTAATTGTCTTAACCTTTGTAGGCGACTCAACAATAATAAGTTTTGACATAAACATCATCCTAATTATTTATTTTGTGATAAAGCTTGCCTGCCGAGGAGCCGATAAGCTCCGCCAGCTCAAGCTCAGTTACAGAGCTGAAAACTCTTGAAAAGCCAAGCCCTGTTTTTCTTATTATATCATCAATATGTATAGGTTCATCACCAAAGACGGAATAAACCGTTTTTGCTTCTTCAGAAAGCTTTGAAAGGTCAGCGACCTTTTGAAGTGATTCCTGATGAAAATCCGTTTTCTTTTCTTCAATGACAGTTTTGGTGTTGATTTTTTCAACACTGCTGCTCATTGTAAGCTCTGTTTCAATTTTTTCAATATCAATTGCCGAGGGGTACTTTATAGCGTAGCCTTCAAGAATATCCATTGCGCAGAAAACAGGCTTTGCGCCGTCGTTTATCAGCTTGTGAACGCCTTTGAATTTTTCGCTCATAACATTACCCGGGACGGCAAAAACATCTCTGCCCTGTTCAAGGGCGATGTTTGCAGTTATCAGCGAGCCACTTTTAACGCCAGCCTCAACAACCACCGTGCCATGAGAAAGACCTGAAATAATTCTGTTCCTTATGGGGAAGTTCCTTGCAATGGCAGGGGTGAAAGGCGGATATTCTGTTATAACAGCACCGTTTTGAGCGATTTCACTTCTCAGCTCGTCATTAACAGAGAGATAGTTTGCACCGAATCCGTTGCCGAGCACAGCCGCTGTTTTGCCTTTTGCTTCAATTGCACCTGTGTGAGCGGCACTATCTACACCCAATGCGCCGCCGCTGATGACTATTGCACCAGAACGGCAAAGGGAAGATGAAAGACTTTTGGCAACAGAAAGGCTGTTTTCATCAGCTTCTCTTGTGCCCACAACTGCAATTGCGATTTTGTGAATGAGAAATCTTAAATCTCCACGGTAATACAGCACAGCAGGCAAATCGTCAAGACCCTTGAGCATCCTTGGGTAGAGCTTGTCATCGGGTGTAACGATATTACAGCCAACCTTTTTGCAATTCTCCATTACCTCATAAGCGTCAGAAAGAGATGACTTTTTAAGCTTCGCTATCTGCTGAGGGGTGAATATTCCCGACAGCTTCCATTCGTATTCACTGCAATTAAAAAGATTTTCAGCAGTGCCGAAATATGCAATAGCTTCGCCTGTTTTGCGGCAGCCTGCACCTAAAGCGAGCTGATAGCGTATCCAATGCTCAACTGCCATGGCGCATCATCTCCCATATAATAATTGCCGCCGCAGTGCCTGCGTTTAAAGACTCCGCTCTGCCGCCCATAGGGATAGTGATTTTTATGCTTGCATTTTCCATTGTTTCACGGCTGACTCCGTTGCCCTCGTTGCCAACAATAGAGATAACTCCGCCAGAGAAATCAACATCAGTGATTACAACTGCATCTGTTGAGGGGGTGGAGGCGGCAACTGTCATTTTAAGAGCCTTTGCCTGTGAAATAAATTTCTGCAAATCATCACAGTTAATAACATTTAATCTGAAGAATGCGCCCATAGACGCTCTTAAAGCTTTGGGGTTATAAATATCGCATCCTCCCGAAACAATCATACCGTCAACACCGAGAGCCTCAGCCGTTCTGCTGATTGCACCAAGGTTGGATGGATCCTGAATGTTTTCTAAAAGAATATATTTACCCCTGCTATTTATTTTATCCGCTTCAGCAATTTTGTCAACAGTTTTGCATACACAAAACATACCCTGAGGGGATTGAGTGTCCGACATTTTTTTGCTGATTTCTTCGCTTATTTCAAAAATGCTGTTGGCTTTTGATGAAATTTCGCAATAAAAATCATAAAATTTTTCTTTAGCTTTTGGAGTAAAAAAGAATTGCAGAATATCAACATTGCTCACCGCAGCGTCATAGCAAAGGCGTGCACCCTCAACAAAAAAAGAAGATGCTTTTTTGCGTGCAGAGGCACTGTCTTTAAGCTGAATGGCGAGCTTGATTTTGTCATTATTTTTTGATGTGATATTTTCCAATTTAATTTCACTCCATACGAAAATTCACGCCCTAATCAATGAAAAGGGCGTGATTATAGATTATTATTTAAGAGCTTCTTTAGCCTTTTCTGTAAGAGCTGTGAATGCTGCGGGATCAGCAACTGCGATCTCTGAGAGCATCTTACGGTTAAGTGTGATTCCTGCTTTGTTAAGGCCGTTCATGAATGTTGAGTAGTTCATGCCGTTCATCTTGCAAGCAGCAGAAATACGGGTAATCCAAAGGCGACGGAAATCACGCTTCTTCTGCTTACGGCCAATGTAAGCATACTGACCTGATTTCATAACTGCCTGTTTTGCTGTTTTAAAAAGTTTGCTCTTTGAGCCATAGTAGCCTTTTGAGAATTTAAGAACTTTATTTCTTCTCTTACGGGTCATTGTTGCACCCTTAATACGAGCCATGTTAAGTTACCTCCAAAATATATTTTACTTTAAGTTAGCTTGCTTTATTATTTATAAGGAACAAGACGCTTGATCTGCTTCTGATTTGTTACATCTGCAACAGAAGTCTTGCGAAGTCCTCTTTTACGCTTAGTTGTTTTTTTGTTGAGGATATGAGACTTATTTGCATGAGCACGGATGGGTTTGCCGTTTTTAGAAATCTTAAAGCGTTTTTTTGCACCACTGTGGGTTTTAATTTTAGGCATTGATTTTTCCTCCTTATTTATAATAACTTATTTGTTGGGTTTTGTTGCAAGGAACATCAGCATTGAACGGCCTTCAAGCTTAGCAGGTTTTTCAATAATTCCGTATTCCTGACAAGCCTCTGCAAAGTTCTGCATTGTTACCAGACCGTGCTCAGGGTGAGCCATTTCTCTTCCTCTGAATCTGATTGAAACCTTAACCTTGTTGCCAGCCTTTAAGAATTTTGTGGCATGACCAACTTTTGTTTCAAAATCGTGAGTGTCGATATTAAGAGATAAGCGAATCTCTTTTGTTTCAACAATCCTCTGGTTCTTCTTAGCTTCTTTTTCGCGTTTAGCCTGCTCAAAACGGTATTTGCCGTAGTCCATAATTTTACATACGGGCGGCTTTGCCTGCGGAGCAATTTTTACCAGATCAAAATTACTTTGCTCTGCAAGTTTGAGAGCTTCGGCGGCCGACATAATGCCAAGCTGCTCGCCTGTGTTTGAGATTACTCTGACCTCTTTGTCGTGTATCTCTTCGTTGATCTGAAGTTCTTTCGTACTGATATTCAAGCACCTCCAAAAATAAAACGCGGACGATATGCCTCGCCCGCGAAAATCAATAAACATAGTTAACCTGAAAGGTTTGTTATTGACCCGCATCGGACGATACCGTGTAGGTGGGAACACTCGTTCCGCTTTGTTGCACAGGTATTATATACCTTTATTTTGTATTTGTCAAGATTTATTTAAAAAATCTTAATAAGTTTCTTGTCTTCAAGCACTTTTCCATTTGAATCTGTGAATCTTACACGGATGCCGTTCTCTTCAATTGTGAGTGCAGCGCCTTCCATCTTATCGGGAAGTCCTGTTCTTTTAACGGGTCTGCCGCCAAGAATCATATCTCCGCCAAGACCTTTGTTATCGTAATCGCTTTCGGGCGGAATAGTCTTTACCTGATGAATATGACCGAAAATTGAAAGATGAGGCTTAATGTTTTCTTTAATCATTCTGCACCAGTCGGTGTAAATCTCTTTTTCAATGTCAAAGGGACGCTCGCCCTTACATTCAGCGTCTTCATCGTGGCAGAAAGGAATGTGGCAAAGAACAAATCTGTATTTTACGCCATCCTCTGCATATTCACCTGCGGGGTCAGATGCAACCTTGCTGATAAATCCTCTTTCAATTTCTCTGAAAGGATGGAAAGCAACTGTACCAGAGTATTCCTTGTGGCTGTCAAGCTTATCTTCACCGCAGTCAAGCACAATCATCCATACTGAGCCGAGCCTTACAGTGTAATATGATTTGCCGTTATCGGTTGGCATATAATCCTGAAGCTTCTCTGCATATTTGCCTCGAAGGTCGTGATTACCTCTTGAAATAACGCAGGGGATTTCACCCTTTGTGATTTCGTAAGCGATTTCATATGTAAGCATAAGGTCCTTTTCAGAATCACTGCTTGATGAAATATCGCCGTTGAGAATAAGAAAATCAAGATCCTGACCAAAGAAGCTGCCTGCTTTGATTGCCGCTTTGCCGCTGCCGTGAACATCAGAAAGATGATAGAAATTGATGTCAGTTTCTTTTTCAACAGGCCTGAAGAAAAATTCGGCAACAACAGCAGGCTCTTTATCGCAAGAATAGGGGAGCCTTTTGTTTACAACTTCATAAATAAGCTTGTAGCGTTTTTCTTTATCAAGCACATACATAGGCACAACAATTTTTTGCACCTTTGCATTGCTGACCCTTACGCCGTTTGAATGGCAGTAATATGTTTTGTCGCCAATCTCTGCTTTGATAAGCACTTCTTTGTTTGTAGGGATGCAGATAACATAATTTTTGCCCACAGCGCAAACAACGGGACCGCCTATGGGAGAAGTTTCTTTAAAAATCATAATTATTCCTCCGTATCAGAAAATTCCTCTGAATCTGGCAATTATTATTGATGCAACCGTCATAACCAGCTGGAAAACGAGCAACGGCCACATACCAACAGTTGAAAGAACCTTTGTGAGAGCAAGAATAAGTGTAAGAAGAAGTCCGCCAAATACGGTTACAAGCTGAACGAGGTTCAACACTTTGAATGTTCCGCAAAGTGAATAAGACATTGTGAAGCTTCTCATAAATGAATGAGCCTTGCCGTCATGGATAATGCCAGACTTTGTGTTATCACGAACTCTGCCTCTGTATTTTTTATAAACCCTGTTTGCAGTGCTGCTGATAAGGTTTATGTTGTTGAATCTTTTGCCGAATGTGCGGTTAATCATTTCGGCTGTAACATTTGAATCGGTGTTGCGAACAAGAACTGTAACACCTTTATCGCCAAGACGCTTAATAAACGAGCCAAGCTTTTTGTTGGGCGCATAGCTTACAACAAGCATTGCCGCAAGGCTGTTTGCAATTGCAAGATAAATTACTTTTCTGCCATCGTGGCTGTATTTCTCTTCGTCAAGGTCTTCGCTAAGCTCAAAATTGTGGTGGCGCATCATATCACGGTTGCCCATAATAACTTTCTGACCGTTTATCCAGCCAGAGATGCCCATGCGCTCTTCATAATTAAATGAGCTGACCTCGGGGAGAAGATCACGCTTTGTAACAACCTGATCAAATACTTTTGAAAGTGGACCGCCTGAACGGATAACCATTGCGGCGGCATAAAGCATAATGTCATCAACACGGATGTTGTTTAAAGGCTTGAAGCCGTGCATTTTACATTCGTCAAGGTCAAAAAGCTCTGCGCTGTCAATAATAATTGAGTTTGCGTGGCTGAAATCATCAATAGCATTCTGATTTGTAATAAGACCGCCTGCGCTGTTAAGGCGTTTGTTTGCCCATCTCATTGGGAGCTGAATTGAAAGTGTGCCAAAAGCAGGAACGCTGGCGCACATTGCAGCCGCCCATACGGTAACACCTGTAAGCACATTTTTACCAACAAGTCCGCCAATCAATCCGCAAAGGGCAGAGCCGCCAATAACAATCGGAAGAAGCATTGACTGAAGCTTATCAACAGAAACGTTGCTTTCGCACTGCTCAATAAGTCTGTAGGGGAACTTTGCACGGCATGAATATCTGATGTCGGGCGTGTTCATATGAAGGCTTCTGCCGATTTCGTATTTATCGTTTTTATTTTCAATTTCCTGAACAGAATAGAGCTTCTTTTTCTGCTTGCCTGTGCAGAATTCAAAAGCGTCTGCTGTTCTTAAATGACGAACATATTCGCCGATTTCGTTTAATGCAAAAGCACCTGCAACACAGCTTGAAATCATAAATGAATGATGACTGAGAATGAAGTTGCCTGCATATGCGCAAATATTCTGAATAAGAGCCGCCAGTGAAGCAAGAGCGATTGAGCTTCTTATATCGGGCTCTTTTTTAAGCATGGCAATAACACCGTTGTTGATAGCACCAATACCGATAACAAGGCAGCCGATGAGAAGAATAAGGTCAAAGGTCTGCAAAATCTTTGTGTCATATCCAGCGGTCAGAACTGCAACAATGTTAAGTGCAATCATCAGCACGGTGATGCCGATAAAAATCATCATTCTGATAAATGAAGTTCTTTTAAGTCTTGCAATGTTGCCCTGTATTCTGTTGGCATCCTTTGGGTTAGTGTATTCAAAACCTGCGTTGTTTACTCTTTTAGCTTTGGGCTGTTTTCTTGCAGAGGTCTGCTGATAAGCAAAAAGCTTCTCAATGTTCCAGTCCTTTTCATCTTTTTTCTCTTCAGCCTCGGCAATGCCTAAGAGCTTGAATTTATCAATTTTTTCACGGCGGTTTTTGCGAAGAGTTTTTTCTGCCTCTTCCTCTGTGATTTTATCGGGCTTAACCTCGCCGTAACCGTCAAAGCCGTAAAGCTTCATCTGATCGTCAGACCAGCTGAAATCCTCTTTTTTATTCTGAGCAGATTCTTCTTTAAAAAGATCTTTGCTGTTCTTTGCTTTTTCAGCGTCAACAATCAGCGGTGCACCCTCAAGGCCGTCGCCAGCATCTGCCTTGCCTTTTTTAACAACAAATCCGGGTCGCTCAACAACTTTTGTTTTGCTGTCCATATAATCTGCTTTAAGGTTGCCCTCATTCAGCTCCTTGCTGAAATTGTTGCGGAAATCATAAAGCTCAGAATCTTTTTTAGTGTGAATCTGAGGCTCGTCAAAGCTCTGCGCACGCATCTGAGGCTTCTGAGGTTTAGCCTTTTTAGCTTCTTTAATTCCTCTTACAGCTTCTGCAACTCTCTGCTTTGCGTTTTTGTCAGTTAATCCGCCGTCATTTATTTCGTCATTTGCTTCATCTGCAAAAAGCTCTTTAATAGCCGCCGCCTGCGCTCTTGAGCTTGTTTTAACGGCTGTGCCTGCCTTTTTTTCAGCACGAGCCTTAGCGGCTGAGCTTCCAGTTGAAGCGCCGCTTTTTTTGTTATCCGCTTTTTTGTTGGTTCTGCTCAACAGCATATCAATTTCATCCATTGACCAGCTTCTACCCGCATTGTCAGCCATCAGCTCACCCCTTTGCTTTTATTCCGGCTCTCTGCCGTGAAACCTCATATATCAGAATCCCTGCGGCAACAGACGCATTAAGCGAATTGATTTTGCCTTTCATAGGCAGGGAAACAATGAAATCACATTTCTCTTTAACAAGACGGCTGACACCTCTGCCCTCTGAGCCGATAACAAGGCCAACACCGCCTGCATAATCTGCCTGACACCAGTTTTCGCCATCCATATCTGCGGCATAAATCCATACGCCACGCTTTTTAAGTTCCTCAATAGTTGACGCAAGATTTGCCACCCTTGCAACGGGAACATATTCAACAGCACCTGCTGATGCTTTGCCTACAACATAATTCAGCGAAGCGTTGCGCCTTTTGGGGATAATCACACCGTGAGCACCGCCAGCCTCTGCACTTCTGATAATTGCGCCGAGATTGTGAGGGTCCTCTAACTCATCGCAGATAATAATGAAAGGTGCTTCGCCTCTCTCCTCTGCAAGGGCAAATATATCCTCAACATCTGCATAAGCGTGAGCCGCCGCATAAGCCGCAACACCCTGATGCACCGCACCTGAGCAAAGCTGGTCAAGCTTCTTTCTGTCAACCTCTTTGACTACTATTCCTTTTTCTTTGCTTTCTCTGAGTATTCTGCCGAGAGAACCGTTTTTCTCTCCTTTAGAAACAAGGAGCGTGTCAATTGCTCTGTTGTTTTTTAATGCCTCAGCCACAGCGTTTCTGCCGATTATAAGATCGCTGTTTTCTTTTTCGATTTTGTTTTCCATGATTTCTCCTTTGGCAAGGGATTCTTACAGAAAAATGCCAACTATAATTATTCATCTTATTATATCACACATTATCGACAAATTACAATAGTTTTTTACAACTGGTTTGCGACCTTTTTTTCTTTCAAGCAGTTTTATAATCAAAAAAGAATACATTTTTTACGGGAGTGGTTTTGTGAATGACAGCAAAATATCCAAAGTGCTTAAATATACCGTTTACTTTTTAGGTGGATTTCTTTCTGCTCTGCCTTATATAGGCGGCTCGTTTTCGCCCTTTGCAGCGTCCTTTGCCGCTTCCTGCGGTGAGCTTTATTCTGTTTCAGCGGCGGCAGGCTCAATTCTTTCAATTTTTCTTTTTCATTCGGGGCTGACAAGCTTCCGCTATTTTGCAATAACAATCACCTCAACGGCAACGCTTCACATTGCACTCAGAGCATTTCTGATGAAAAAAGAAAATCTTTTGAGGATTCTCTGCCCCACCGTATGCAGTTTTACGGTTAATTTCATCTTTCTTCTTTCGCAGGGCAAAAGTACAGATTTAATTATATCAATTGTTTGCGAAACGGCTCTTTGCGGTGCGTCTGTGCCTGTTTTCACCGAAGCCATAAAGCAGATTAAAAACAGAAAATTTTTACAAAGAACCGATGAAAACGAAAAGAAATTTATCTGCTTTGTTCTTACAATAATTTTTGCCGCCGCACATCTTCGAGCCCTTGGTATTGCAGGACAGGCTGTCAGCTGTTTTGTTTTCTTTTTATCCATTCTGATTTTTTCGCAGATAAAAGGATTTTTCGGCGGAGTTACAACTGGCATATGCTGCGCTTTTGTTTATGCCATGAGCGGAGATGTCGACTTCACCTGTGTGATGTTTGCCCTTTGCGGATGCCTTTGCTCGTTCATTGAATTTAAATATAAATTTGAAAAAGCACTGATAGTTTCTGCCTGCGGTGCGGCTGGATTTTTGTTTGGAGAATACACAGAATTTTTGCCGATTCTCCCTGCGGCGGTGTCGGCTGGAATTGCCTATTGCATTATTCCAATCGACAGGCTTGAGCTGACAGAAAATTTTGACGAAAAAAATGAGAAAATCAGAACAGCGGACAACGAAAAATCCAACGAAATTGCAAGTGCGGTGGAGTCCCTCAGCGATTGCGTAAACGCTGTGAGAAAAACGCTTCAACCGCTTATGATGCCCGAATTAAAAACGGAGCTTATCAGAACAAAAGAGAGGGTGTGCGCCCAGTGCGAAATCTGCGACAGCTGCATAAATGAAATCAAAAATTCTGATAATCCGTGCTTCAAAAAAATTGCAAAATCTTTTGAGACAGGCGAGCCAAATTTCTCTCTTTTTCCAGAGAATTTCAGCGAAACCTGCTGCCACAGTGAAACGATTCTTGAAGAAATGAAAAAGGCATATTTTATTCATTGCACCAATGTGAATGCAGGCAATAAAATCAACAGATTTCAGACCCTTGCAGGCAATCAGTTTAAAACATTTGGCGGAATAATCGGTCAGGCTTGCGAAGCCGCAACGGGCGTGGCGGTTAAAGAGTCAAGGTACGATTCTGTCTGTGCAACCTCGGCAGAAGAATTTGGTGTAAAAATAAAAGATGCCCGACTTTGTACCGACAAAGCAGGCAGAGATTATTTTGATATTTCTTTTGTGAAGCCAGAGAATAATTTCAGCGTAACTGCGCTGACAGAAAAGCTCAATACAGACACAGGCTATGAGCTGGATTTTCCGACGCTTATTCAAAACGGAAATGTTTATGACCTTGTGTTTAAACAAAAAGAGCAGTTGAGCTTTAACATTGCCGCCGCCGTTAAAGCTGGTGAGGGCAAAAATGTTTGTGGCGATTATTACCGCTGTTTTAAAGATTCTTTTTCACGGCAGGTTGTGCTTTTAAGTGATGGTATGGGCACAGGCAGTAGGGCGGCAGTTGACTCTGCATTCACCTGCGAAACATTCAGCACGCTTATTAAATCTGGGCTTGACGAAAAAACAGCCGCCGCCGCAGTGAATTGCGCCATGATGATGAAAAGCACTGACGAATCTTTTTCAACGGTGGACTTTTTACGCCTTGACCCTGTGCTCAAAACTGCGCAGGTTTTTAAGTGCGGAGCGGCGCCAACTTTCATTTTAAAAAAGAGAAAAACATCTGTTATTGAAACGGAGTCAACGCCTATTGGCATCCTTGACAATGTGAATATGTCTGAGAGTTCATTTGATATTGACAAGGGTGATATAATTATTCTTGCTTCTGACGGAGTTTCGGGTGATAAGTTTAACTGGATTTTCAGTGAGCTGAAATCGTGGAATAATCTGAATGCCAGTGCGCTGGCAAAGCACATTCTTCAATGTGCCGCAGATAGAAAAATCGGCAAGCGCACAGACGATATGACAGTTATCGCTGTTTGCGTTGCCGAAAAAAACTAAACTATTCAATTGATTCTGCTTTTGCTTTTTGCTTGATTTTTCTGAGGAAAAACCAAAGAATTGCAAGCACCTGAAGCACCGCAGATATGAGAAAAATTTTATCTCTTCCAACAAAATTCAAATCAAAAGAAATAAACATAATAAATGCACACGCAACGCATCCCCATATTATAATTGAAACGGCAATGAGCGTTGAAAGCTTGCTCCACCATAATTCAGAAAAAACTGTCTGAACTATTCCGCTTACAGGAATTGCAAAAATAAAAACAACAGCGTTGCGACTGCAATCTGCATGGAGAAGCCCTAAAATAAGATTCAGAAGAAAGAACAGTGTAACCGCAACAAGCCACACAAGTCCAACAGAAAGCAGGTTGATTAAAAGATGCTTTTTCTTTTGAAGCAGCGGCTTTTGGGGCAAAGGTGCCTCGCTTCCGTCTGAAAGAAAATCGTCAACCTTTACGCCATAAAATTCGGCAAGTGAGCTAAGCACAAAAATATCAGGAGTGCCGTCGCCACGCTCCCATTTTGAAACGGATTTGTCTGTGTAATTTATCTTTTGCGCAATGGCGGATTGTGTGAGCCCTGACGCATTTCTGTATTTAACAAGATTGTGAGAAATATTTTTTCTTATTTCTTCGCTTTTCAAAAATATCACTCCATTCATAGCTTGCCTACATTATACTATGAAATTCCATTTCATTCAAGAAAAAATTGACGAATATACAGCGATTCTACCCCCAGTAGAATGGCATTTTGGCATAGTAGAATTGCAAAAACAGCAATAGAGTGCTTTTTCTCCTGCACAGGTGTAAAATAAATGCAAAGATTCAAGCCGATGGCAGGAGGTAAATTTATGACAAGGACAAAACTTATTGACAGAGCGTTGCCAAAATATTCAAAGGCAGAGGAAATGATAAGCTCAATTTCACACATTGCAGGCGGAGTTTTCGGCATATTTGCACTGGTCAGCTGTGTTTATATTTCGTTGAAGCATCACGATGCTGTTTCAATGTTCAGCAGTGTTGTGTTTGGATTATCAATGATTTTTCTTTATACAATGTCAAGCATTTATCACGGACTTCCCGTGTCAATTGCTAAAAAAGTTTTTCAGATTATTGACCACTGCGCCGTGTATATTTTAATAGCAGGAACATACACACCTGTACTTCTTTGCGCAGTGAGAAAATATGCACCTGTTAAAAGCATTGTTATGTTTGCCGTTGTTTGGGGGCTCAGCACAATCTGCATTGTTTTTAATTCAATAGATTTAAAAAAATACCGAGTAATTTCCATGATAGGAAACATCGGTATCGGCTGGCTGATTGTGTTTGAACTTTACCCTTTATATATGAATTTTGGAGCTAAACCTGTTGGACTTTTGCTTGGCGGCGGAATCGCTTATACTCTCGGTGCAATCCTTTACGGAATCGGCAGCAAGAAGCCGTATTTTCACAGCGTTTTCCACTTCTTTGTGCTTGCAGGTTCAATACTTCATTATTTAACAATCGCACTTTATTTAATCTGATTTTTCAGGAGGATTTTTATGATTAAAAGCATCCCGTTACCAGACTACACACGCAAGGAAGAATTGATAAATTCTTTCTCACATTTTGCAGGCACATTGTTTGGATTATTTGCGCTGATTTATTGCCTGGTTGTTTCAATAAAAAACGACAATAAAATTGCAATTTTTGCAAGCATTGTTTATGGATTTTCGATGATACTTTTATTCACAATGTCAGGTGTGTATCACGGCTTAAAAGTTTCTGATACGAAGCGAATTTTCAGAGTGGTTGACCACTGCGCAGTTTTTGTGTTTATCTGCGGTTCTTTTACTCCCGTTCTTCTCAGTGAATTAAGAAATGTTTATCCCACAAGAAATTATATTCTGCTTTCAGTTGTGTGGATTCTCTGCATTATCGGCATTGCACTTAATGCCATGGATTTTTTGAAATATAAAAATGTTTCAATTATTTTTTATGTTGCAATCGGATGGCTGATTGCCTTTGAATTTTTGCCATTGTATAGGCATTACGGTGCACCTGCCGCCATTCTTCTCCTTTCTGGCGGCATTGCCTATACAATCGGCACAATTCTTTATAATGTTGGCAAAAAGAAGCGTTATTTTCACAGCGTTTTCCACTTCTTCGTTCTTGCAGGGTCAATTCTGCATTTTTTTACAGTAGGTCTTTACCTTTTATAATAAGGGTGCAGATAACATCCCAGAACGGAATAAACTGAAACACATAGCAGGCGGAATGAATTTTCTTGCCTGCTTTTTTATTTTGCTTTATGGCGAAGCACCCCACAATTCCTGTAAGAATAACGCACATAAAAACATAAACAGAATTTGTAATTGTTAAAATAATATTTAAAGGAAAAAATATGAATCCCATAGAAATAACAATAACACAAAAGATAAAATTCAGAATGAAAACAGGCACATTAAAAAGCTTTAAACTGAGCCACATTTTTGTAAGATTTTCTGTGTCATTTTCTTTAAAAAACTGACGGGATTTTATTATATTTTTTATGCCAAAAATTAAAGTAAAAATGAAAGAAAAGGCAACAGAAAAAATATAAAAATTAAAGGCGATTTTTGAATTGGAAATCACAAAAATTATTGGCAGAAAAATTAAAAGAAAAATGCTGATGCTGACAGTGATTATAAATCCTTTTGAGTGTTTCATTTTATCATCTCCTGCGTAAATTATATATTGCAAAAACAAAAAAGTCTATAAAGTTTAGTTTACATTTTAAAAAGGCACCTCAAAAATGAAGTGCCTTTTGCTTTATTGTTCGTCTTTTTCTTCATCCTCATCGGGGATGGGAAGAATTTCTACTTTAACCTTTTCTATTCGTCTTTCCTCCACGCTTATGACGGTGAATTTAAGATTTTTATACTCAACCTCGTATGTTTCGCCTTTTTTCGGTAGGAAGCCAAGCTCTTTGATGATAAATCCTGCCAGTGTGTCATAGCTTCCCTCAGGAAGTTCAACACCTGTAAGCTCGTTGACTTCTTCTGTGTTTGTGATGCCGTCAATGGTGAAAGTGGTTTCGTTTATCTTTGAAATTTCTTCGTCTTCATCATCGTATTCATCCTGAATGTTGCCCACAATCGCCTCAACAATATCTTCAAGGGTAACAATGCCTGCTGTGCCGCCATATTCATCAACAACAACTGCCATCTGCGTGTGGCTCGCTGTCATTTCTTTAAAGAGGTCGCCGCAGATTTTTGATTCGGGAACATACATCGGCTCACGCATAATATCACGAAGCGATTTATCGGGCAATTCTTTGCCAACATATTCAAGCAAATCCTTAACATAAACAAGACCGATAATGTTATCCTGATCATCTTCAAAAACAGGGATTCTTGAATAACCGTCTGCAATAGCCTTTTCGATAACCTCATAAAGCGGGTCATTGACTTCAAGGGCAACCATATCGGTTCTGTGGGTCATAATATCGCCAGCGTCAAGGTCATCAAACTCAAAAATATTGTTGATCATTTCTTTCTGAACATCTTCAATAACGCCCTTTTCACCGCCAACATCAACCATCATTCGGATTTCTTCCTCTGTAACAGTTTCTTCGTCTGCGTGGGGATTGAAGCCTAAAATTCTGACAACCGCATTTGTTGAAACGGCAAGCACCTTAACAACGGGGCTGAAAAGTTTTGAAAAAAACAGCAGAATATTTACAATTTTAAAAGAGATTTTTTCGGGTATCTGCATTGCAATTTTTTTTGGCACAAGTTCGCCAAGAACAAGCGAAAAATATGACATAATTATTGTAACAATTACAACAGAAAATCCGTTAATAAGACTTTCTCCCATTGACCTTACAGGCGTTGCCATAAGACGCTCTGTTATCATCTTTGCAAAAGTTGTTGATGCAGATGCAGATGTTAAAAATCCTGCAAGGGTAACACCAATCTGAATTGTTGAGAGGAACTTTGATGAGCTTTCTGTAAGCTTCACAAGTTTTTTGGCTTTTTTGTTGCCTTCCTCTGCCATTTTTTCAATTTTGTTATCGTTAAGTGATATAACCGCCAGCTCGCTCATTGCAAAAAATGCGTTTACAAAAATAAGTATCAGCAATATTGCAATTTTGAGTATTAGACTGCCCGGACTGTCATCCATATAGAAATTCTCCTTTCGATTTCCGATTATTTAATCATTCCGTAATATCTTGCCATCCAGTAGGGGAGGAAGAAGTTGTTGGGTACTTCAAGATCCATGCCCTTGCTGCAGCTTACACCCGGGAACATAGGTCTTGCACTGGGTTTGTCATCCTCGTGTGCATCAAGAAGATCCTCACAGCCGCAGTCGCATACAAAACGGTTGCAGTCGCTGTTGCAGATTCTTCTTTCGTGTGCCTCAAGAGGGCTGTAAAGCTGAGGACACATACCGAGCTCTTCTGGTGAATGATCCCACTGAAGGTCGGTGCGGTGGCTGTTATAAACTTCCCATGAAATTGTGTCAAGGGGGAAGTCAACAAGTTCGTCAACAATAACATCGAGGTCGCAGTTTTCGTTTGTAACAGCGCCGTAAATTACATTGAACCATGCGTTTCTTTCAACACGCTCATCGTTCCAGTGATGTGTAAGACCCATTGCTGCAAGAGAGCGGAGGTTGGGGTCATCAACATTGCTCATAAATGTCATGATGTTGATGAAGTCAAGCTGGTCGTCAATATGAAGCAGATGACCGTCGGGGATTTTATACTGCATAATGTTCATGCCGTAATGATATTTGTTTGCAAAATCGTCAAAAACTTTTGCGTATTTCTTATCGCCTGTCATATGCTCGGCTGTCTTTAAAAATGCAAGAATTTCAAGAGAGTTTGTGCCTTTTTCATAAATCCATTTGTGGTCATTGTTAAGGTCATCGGGGTTCCAATTTGCCCATGTGGTAGGCTTGCCGTCAATGTCAACAAGTCTGAAATCATTCTCAATAATGTGGTCAATTATTTTTCTTACAACTTCTCTGATTTCAGCCTTTTCCTCTTCGTTTGCGCAAAGATTATAGTATGTTGAATATGCAAAGAAATGACCTGTCATTTCGTCAGATGAAGTTTCGCCCAGCCACTCAATTGTGCCGTCGGGGATAAGTCGCCATTCGTGGTTGGTTTTGTATGCGCCAAAGTGAGGCTCGTCAGAATAGCGGAGCGCTCTTGCGGTGAAGCCCTCCTTGCCTGTGATTGTAGTAAGCTTAATCATAGCTTTAAGTGAACGGCGTGCCATTTCAAGAATTTTTTCGTCTTTTGTAACGGCATATTCATAGCAAAGACCAACAAGATAAAGACCTGTCCAAAGTCCGTCATTATCGCTGTTGCCAACATATCCCTCGTTCTCGTCAAGAACACCGCATTTTGCAAGAGTTCTGCTAAGGCTGTAGCCGTCTTTGCGGACAGTGTATTTCTCTGCAAGCTCACGGAAATAAGCAGCCTTTTCTTCAAGGGTCATAATTTTCTTTTCGATTACGCTGATGCCGTCTGTTGTGGCAACGCAGATTTTAGTGCCGTCTGCTGATACAACAACATCTGTTGCAACAGGTGAGGGGAGCCAGCGTTTGTAGCCGTAATATGAAAGCTTACCGTTATGCTGATGAATAAGACCTGTTGTGGTTGAGAAGAATTTTTCGCCGTTATCTGCAAAAGCCATGCCTGTGATGTTAGCGTCGGGCAGACCGTATGTGCCGAAGCAATCAAGCCAGTAGCTCTTATCGTCATAAACGCAAACGCCCTTGTCTGTGCCAACCCATACATTGCCTGCAGCGTCAAACTCAACGCAGGTAACAGTGTTGCTGATAAGGCCAGTCATATCCTCCATAAGCTCTGACCAGTGCCAGCGTTTGCCTGCAAGGGCATGAAGTCCGCCGCCGTTTGTGCCAACATAAACCTTGTTGTTGTTAAGAACGGCAAGCTTTGTGCCATCACCAGGGACACCGATTTCTATCTCAACAGCTTTTGTGTCAGCGTTTCTTTTATAAAGAATGCTTTCTGTGAGAATCCACTGTGCGCCGTCGCCATCAATTTTCATATCAACGATTTTTGCGTTGAATGCTTCTGATGTGATTTTCTTTTTGCTGTTTATTTCAAAAAGAGTGTTGCCTGCGCCTGCAAAAACTGAGCCGTTGTCTGCACAGTAAAGCATATTGATTTCGTTCTCTCCGCCAAGGTCAACATCCTTGAATGTTTCGCCGTCAAAGCGTGAAAGTCCGCTCTTTGTGCCAACATAAAGCACGCCTTTTTTATCAAAGGTGAGTGCAGTTGCCTGATTGGAAGAAAGGCCCTCGTTTGTTGTATAAACCTTTCTTGTGAACTGCTCAAAAGGTCCTACAGTGTAGCAATTTTTGTACTTTTTCATATTCGTCTCCTTTAAAATGTCCTTTATTTAATCGTAAAGATAATCTTCAACATTAAATCCGTCATCAATATCATAAGAAGATGCCTCTTCTTCGCCAGGGATAAGAGGAAGCTGATTAACAACCTCCAACTTTCTTGCCTGCGACCAGAGAGAGGGCGTTATTCTTAATGTATAACCGCAGCCGCCAGCTGTTGCCCATTCGTGCATAGGTGCTTCGGGCAGACCGAAAAAGCTGAGAAGAGCATTCATAACACCGCCGTGGGTAACAATAGCACATTTCTGCGTGCCTGTTGTAATAAGGCTGTCTACAATTTTGATGAATGTCTGTGCAATTCTCTTTGCAAACTGCTCATTGCTTTCACCAAAGGGAGCGGCTACACCCTCTTTGCCTGCAAGCCAATCTGCAAAAAGCGGATGATTTTCAAGCTCTGCGGCAGATTTGCCCTCAAATTCACCAAAGTTATATTCAATAAGTCCCTCAATCTCAATAGGATTAACAGAGGGAT
Source organism: Clostridia bacterium (assembly GCA_024404115.1). Classification (GTDB taxonomy): domain Bacteria; phylum Bacillota; class Clostridia; order Oscillospirales; family Acutalibacteraceae; genus CAG-488. Next base: position 48,553 of record JAKSQM010000004.1, read on the forward strand.
AAATCATCTTTGCTGTTTCAACGCATCTTTTAAGGGGACTTGAAAAAACAACATTTGCATAAGGGTAGTCATAATTACTTTTCATTTCGTTTATCTGAGCGATGCCCTCCTCTGAAAGAGGCTCGTCAGTATGACCTATATATTTTGCCTCGGCATTGCCCTTTGTCAAACCGTGGCGGATAAGATAAATATAATATGATTTCATCTTTTATTTTGTAAGCTCCTTGTAAAGTCTGATATATTCGTTGGCTGAGCGACCCCAACTGAAATCACTATCCAGCGCACGCTGAACAAGAATATTCCAGCCGTCCTTATTGCCATAGCCCTCAAGTGCTCTGCGGATAGTGTGGAGCATTTCGTGAGCGTTATAATTGGAGAATGTGAAGCCGTTGCCCTCGCCATCTCCGCTGTCTTTAATAGAATCACGCAGACCGCCTGTTTCTCTTACAATGGGGATAGTGCCGTAACGGAGAGCCACCATCTGTGAAAGTCCGCAAGGCTCACTTTTTGACGGCATAAGGAAAATATCTGCACCTGCATAGATTTTGTGTGCAAGGTCGGGCACAAAGCCAAGCCACAAGCCAACCTTATCGGGGTGTCTGCCTGCAAGCTCTTTAAAGAAGTTTTCATACTGCCAGTCGCCAGAGCCGAGAATAACAAGCTGGAGGTTGTCATTCTGAAGCAGTTCATCTGCCACAGCCTTAACAAGGTCAAGACCTTTGTGTGAAACAAGGCGTGTTACCATTGCCACAACAGGAACATCATCCTTAACAGGCAAATTCATAAGCTTCTGAAGCTCTGCTTTGTTTTCTTTTTTGGCGGTGAAATCTGCTGCACTGTAATTTTTCCAAAGTGCAGGGTCAGTTTCAGGGTTGTAATTTATAATGTCAATGCCGTTGAGGATACCGCAAAGCTTGTTTCTTCTTTGTGAAAGAATAGAATCAAGTCCGTGCGAATACCACGGGTCAAGAATTTCATTTGCATAAGAGGGGCTTACAGTTGTAACCTTATCGGCACATTCAATTGCACCTTTCATAAGGTTAACACATCCATCATAATCAAGCAGATTTTCATGCTCTGAGCCAAAGCCTAAAACATCGCCCAATACCTCTTTGCCATAAACGCCCTGATACTGAATATTGTGAATTGTGAAAACAGTTTTTATATTTTCATAGCCTGCTTTATCGGCATACATTGTTGAATAATAAACGGGTGTCAGTGCTGTCTGCCAATCGTTGCAGTGAATAACATCGGGCTTCCAGCCGATAACGGGAATCATTTCAAGTATAGCACGGGCAAAAAACGCAAATCTTTCAGCGTCGTCATACTGACCGTAAATGCTGTCTCTTTTAAAATAATACTGATTATCAAGCAGATAATAAATTACTCCGCCTGCTCTTGCTTCAAAAATTCCGCAATACTGCCTGCGCCATGCAACGGGAACAGAAATATGAGTGATAAACTGCATATTGTCTTTAAATTCCTGCTTTATGTTATCATAAAGTGGCATAACAACACGGCAGCCGATAAGTCTTTTTCTTAAAGCCTGAGGGAGTGAGCCTGCCACATCACCCAAGCCGCCGCTTGCCATAAAGGGCATTGCTTCGCTTGCTGCATATAAAACTTTCATTATTTATCGTCCTTTCTTACAGGAGAATAATTATTTACTGTTTTGAACTGACTTCGGGGTCATTCAAATCTTATGTTTATCATTTTCGCCTTTAACGGCAGTGTCAGCTTCTTCTCCGTCCTTTGAATAGAAGTTGACGCTTTTTTCAAAATTATTGGAGCTTGTGAAAGGCTCTTCTTTAAGCTGTCTTTCTATCATATCCTTGAGCATTTCTTTGCCAGATGAAATATCATCTGCTTTTGAAAAATCTTCTCTGATGCCGACACTGTTGAATTTGTTTGTAACATCTGAAACAAAAGGAGAAAAAACATCATCATCAAGAAGTCCCTTATTTTTAAGGTATTCTCTACCGCCTGCAAGGGTATCTATTTTATCGGTATTTGTGTCTTCAGATTTTACAATCGCAGCTGTACGCTTCGTAGGCTGGCTGCTTTTTGGCATTGGTGCAACAGGGGCAGTGCTTCTGTATTCTTCAAAGCCTGTTTCATCCATTTTTTCTGATCGGCTTTTTCTCTCTTTATATTTCATTGTGTTTATATAAAGCTGGAAAAGGAACATCGCACCCATAAGTGCCATAAGCGCACCTGAGCCAAGGAAAACCAGCTTGCTCTTTGTTATAAAAACTGACAAAAAGCAGATTATTCCCAGTGTGAGGTCGAGGAATGCAAGCTGCTGAAAATTAACGCATACAACAGCATGACCTTTGTCCTCTTCAATTTTAGAATCTCTGAAGCGATAAATTCGAGCCTTGAACGGGGAAAGCTTAGTCTTTCTTAAAAAGAGTCTGAAATCTTTATCGCAATACCAGCCTGTGAAATAGCCGATAACAAACAGAGCTATAAACCCTGCCAGAATAATTATTGATTTAATATCCATTTTTAACCCAGCCCTTTAAATGACTATCATTTTGCCGATGAATATAGGATATGAGAAGTCGCCTGCAAGACGCTTGTTTGGCTTAATAACAACCTCTTTATCTGCAATAACACAATCAAGGTGAACACCGTCGCCAATATATGTGTTGTTCATAAGAATGCAGTTTTTAACAACAGCGCCTTTGCCGATGTGAACGCCGTGGGAAAGAATACAGTTTTCAACTGTTCCGTTAATCACACAGCCGTCTGTTACAAGTGAATTTTTAACTGATGAGCCAAGACCGTAAATGGCAGGAACTTCATCACGAACCTTTGTATAAACAGGTCTTTCTTTATCAAAAAGAGCCTTTCTGTTTTCGCTTTTAAGCAAAGACATATTTGAATCAAAATAACTTTTAAGGTTATCAAGAACTCTTACAAAGCCAGCATACTGGAATCCCATGATTTTAAGTGATGCTGTGTTATCCATAATCAGCATTTTTTCAAAATCATTTTCGCCTGTTCTGACAGATTCATTTACAAAACGCTCAAGCAAAGCCTTGCGCATAAAGTAAATGTTCATTGAATAATCTGCCTCTTCGTCTGAAACAAACTCAGCTTCAACAATTCTGCCGTTGTTGAATTTAAAGCCAAGGCCAGTTGTTTCGGGTGCAGTGCCTTTAGTGTAAACAGCGGTAATATCCGCATTGTTTTTTATATGAAAATCAAAAATTTTCTGATAATCAATGTTGCATATAAAATTGCAGTCTGTTAAAAGAACATATTCTTCATCACAGTGGCGAATGAAATCCATAGCACCTCTGAGAGCTTCCATTCTTGTGTTGTGCATGCCTGCACCTGCGGTGTTAAACGGAGGTATAATCATAAGACCGCCGTTTTTTCTTGAAAGGTCCCATGCTCTGCCAGAGCCCACATGGTCCATAAGGGATTGATAGTTGCCCTTTGTAACGATGCCGATTTTGCTCATTCCGCAATCAACCATTGAAGAAAGTGGAAAGTCAATAAGTCTGTATCTTCCGCCAAAGGGAACAGAGCCCATAGAACGAAGTGAGGTAAGTTCACTGAGTGAATCATCGCCTACATTTGGAAAAATTATACCGAGAACATTATTTCCTCTCATCTGTCATTCTCTCCCTTCACGTCTTCACCAATCATTTCTTTTGGTGCAATAACAGCACCCTCGCCGATGGTTACACCTGCGCCAACTACTGAAACGCCCCAGTCGTTGATGTTTTCCATATCCTCAGGTCGTCTGCCAACAACTGCGTTGGATTCAATCACAGCATCCTCTGCAATAATAGAATACTGAACAACTGCACCTTTTTTAACTACAGTGCCAGGCATGATGATTGAATCCTTAACAACTGCGCCCTCTTCAACAGTAACATCAGAGAAGAGAACAGAGAAATCAACATCACCGTAAACCTCGCAGCCCTCTGTTATCATAGAATTCTGAACAGTTGCAGTTTCAGAAACATAATGAGGAGTTGATGAACGGTTCTTTGAATAAATTCTCCATGAAGTGTCTGTTAAATCAAGGTCAACCTTTGGGTTAAGCAGGTCAAGGTTAGCCTCCCATAAACTGTCGATTGTTCCAACATCTTTCCAGTATCCGTCAAAGGGGAAAGCGAAAAGACGCTCGCCAGCATTGTGCATTGCAGGGATAACATCATGACCGAAATCGTTGCCAGAATTGGGGTCAGCTTCATCATCAAGAAGATACTGACGAAGCTTTTTCCATGTGAACATATAAACGCCCATAGATGCCTTGTTGCTTCTGGGATGCTTCGGCTTCTCTTCAAATTCTGTGATTTCGCCGTCTTCATTAACAAACATCAGACCAAATCTTGATGCTTCCTCCCACGGAACCTCAAGCATTGCAATTGTGCAGTCTGCATTCTTCTCCTTATGGAAAGAGAGCATTTTTGAATAGTCCATTTTATAAATATGGTCGCCTGAAAGAACGGCAACGTATTCGGGGTCATAACGGTCAATGAAATTGATGTTCTGATAAATTGCGTTGGCTGTGCCTTTATACCATTCAGTGCCCATTATCTGCTGATAAGGTGAAAGAATGTGAACACCGCCGTCTGCTCTGTCAAGGTCCCATGCATGACCGTTGCCGATATAATCGTTAAGCTCAAGTGGCTGATACTGTGTAAGAACGCCCACTGTGTAAATACCAGAGTTTACACAGTTTGAAAGTGGAAAGTCAATAATGCGGTATTTACCGCCGTAAGGTACGGCAGGCTTTGCAATGTTTTTTGTGAGTATTCCAAGTCTGCTTCCCTGTCCACCAGCAAGGAGCATTGCAATACATTCGTGTTTACGGGACATTTTCCGTAACCTCCTCTATATGAATATTTTTATTGTCGTCGGTTTTCTTTTCTTTACATTCTTTCAGCTTGATGTAAACACCGCTAAGACCCTGCAGGTCAAGAGCAATGCTGTTTTGCTGAGAATGCATGGGGATTTTTTCACTTTTTATAATTCTTTTTTTATTCTCTCCGCTTCCGCCAAAACGGGCTTCGTCAGAGTCAAAAATAATTTCATATGTGCCCTCACATGGAACACCGATTCGGTAGCCGCTTCGTTTGATTTTTGTGAAGTTGCACACTGCAATTATTTCATTTTTGTTTTTGTCTTTTCGTCTGAAAGCAATTACAGAATTGTCGCTGTCATCGCTGACAATCCACTGAAATCCCTCCCACGAAAAATCGTTCTGCCACAGTGCAGGAGTTTCTTTATAAAATGCGTTTATTTCTTTTACAAAATCCTGAAGCTGTCTGTGCTTTTCATAATCCAGCAGAAGCCAGTCAAGTCCCTGCTTGTAATTCCACTCAATGAACTGACCAAACTCCGTGCCCATAAATGTAAGCTTCTTGCCGGGGTGCGCCATAAGGTAGCACATAAATGAGCGAACACCTGCAAATTTTTCTTCATATTCACCAGGCATTTTGTTTATAAGTGAATATTTGCCATGAACAACCTCATCGTGAGAAATGGGCAACACAAAATTCTCAGAAAAAGCATAGAAAAATGAAAATGTAAGATTGTTATGATTGAATTTTCTGAAATATCCGTCAAGTGAAAAATATTTTAGGCAATCGTTCATCCAACCCATGTTCCACTTGAAGTTAAAGCCAAGTCCGCCGTCGCACACTGGCTTTGACACCATAGGCCACGCAGTGCTTTCCTCGGCAATCATCATAATATCGCTGTGCTCTGTGAAAATAACAGTGTTAAGCTTTTTGATAAATTCAATGGCTTCAAGGTTTTCGTGCCCGCCATATTTGTTGCGAACCCACTGGTCGTCATCTCTGCAATAATCAAGATAAAGCATAGACGCAACTGCATCAACCCTAAGTCCGTCAATGTGATATTTTTCAATCCAGAAAAGTGCGCTGGACATAAGAAATGACCTGACTTCGTTTCTGCCGTAATCAAAAACCTTTGTGCCCCACTGAACATGGTCGCCCTTTCGTGGGTCAGCATATTCATAGCAGGGATGTCCGTCAAATTCATAAAGTCCGTGAGCGTCCCTTGGAAAATGTGCAGGTACCCAATCGAGGATAACACCTATTCCGTTCTGATGAAAACGGTCAATAAGATACATTAAATCCTCTGGTTTGCCATAGCGTGAGGTGGGGGCAAAATAGCCTGTAACCTGATAACCCCATGAGCCGTCAAAGGGATGCTCACAAAGAGGCAGGAACTCAACATGGGTGTATCCCATATCTTTCACATAGTCGCAAAGCTCCTCTGCCATTTCACGGTAAGAATAAAATGAACCGTCCTCGTGCATTTTCCATGAGCCTGCGTGAACTTCATATATATTCACAGGGTTTTCATAAACAGATGAATTTTTTCTTTCATTCATCCACTTATTATCATTCCAAATGAAGTTATCAATATCATAAAATTTTGATGCTGTGTCTGGCCTTGTTTCAGTGTGAAATCCGTAAGGGTCGGTTTTCATAAAAACTCTGCCATCGTCAGAAACAACACGGTATTTATAATTATCAAAAATATTCACATCGCTGACAAAACATTCCCATATTCCGCCGTCTGTGATTTTAGTCATTTTATCTGCGTCAGGATTCCAGCTGTTAAAGTCGCCGCATACGCTTATTTCTCTTGCATTGGGCGCCCATACACGAAAAACCGCAGTGTTATCATCCGCCCTGTGAGCACCAAGAAAATCAAAGGCTCTTGCATTTGTTCCCTGATGAAACAGGTAAGTTGGTATTCGGTAGCTTTCGGGCAAATCATACTGCATGCGGCTCACGTCCTTTCGCATAATTTTACAAGATATATTATATCAAACAAATTATATATATTCAATAGTTTCTGAATAATGTGTTCGAAAATTCGTGCGACTGAATTATCTTTTTTTATGTATAATGCTACAAAATCTGTAATAAATTTAATTATAGGCGGTGGACAGCAACCTGCAATAATTATTTAATGGCAAATTACGGCAAAAAATAAAAATAATACCGTCAAAATTCGCTGTTTATCTGTTTTATTCACAATTTTTCTTGACATTGCATTTTAAGGTTGGTAAAATGTATATGAAATTTTTTCGGGAGGGATTCTTGTGAATCTGAAATCATTAATTGACAAAAAAACACAGGCAGCAGAATATATGGTAAACGAAATTACATATATCTGCAAAAATCTTGGCAAGCGTGATCCTGGCTCAGAGGGCGAAAAGAAAGCTTGCGAATACATGGCAAAGGTTCTGAAAGAGGACTGCGGATGCGACAGAGCTGATGTTGAAGCTTTTGAAGAGAACCCCGGTTCTTTCTATGGCTGGATGCTCTTCACTCTTACTTTTGCTCTTGCAGCATTTGTTCTTCTTTTCTTCTATCCTCTTGCATCAGCTATCCTTGTTGTTATCGGTCTTGCTCTTGCAATTCTTGAGTTTGGTCTTTACAAAAAGACAGTTGATAAGCTCTTCCCCAAAAAGACAGGTCATAATGTAACAGCTATTAAAAAGTGCACAGGCGAAACAAAGCGCCGCATTATTTTTAACGGACATCCTGACGCTGCATGGGAATGGCCTGTAAACTACGCTCTTGGCGGTGTTGGCTTTGAATCTCACGCAATCATCGGCTTCGCTGGTGCTTTCTATTATCTTATCCTTGCAATCATTCAGATGGCAACAAACGGCTTCGGCGGAATCGCTGCTGGCACAACTCTTTTCAAATGGGCTCTTGGCGGTCTTGCATTCGTTCCTTTCCTTATTGGTCTTTACTTCATGGTAAACTACAAGAGAGTTGTTGACGGTGCAAACGATAACCTTTCAGGCTGCTACATGGGTATCGCTCTTCTTAAAGCTCTTAAAGATGAGGGCATCGAGTTTGAAAACACTGAGCTTGGTGTTGTTCTTACAGGTTCAGAAGAGGCTGGTCTTCGTGGTGCAAAAGCATGGTGCGAAGCTCACAAGGGCGAGTTCGACGATGTTCCCACTTTCATCTTCTCATACGATACAATTCACGACCCCAAATATCTTCTTGTTAACTACCGTGATCTTAACGGCACAGTTAAAGCAGATAAAGATGTTTCTGATCTTTTCTATGAATCAGCAAAAGAAATCGGCGTAAACATCAACAAGGGCATGGTTCCTCCTATGGGCGGTGCAACAGACTCAGCAGCATTTGCACAGGCTGGCTTCAGAGCAACAGGCGTTACAGGTCTTAATCACAAGCTTGAGTCATATTATCATACACGCAAAGACAGCTATGATAACATGAGCATTGAAGGTCTTGCAGATTGCTATGCAGCAACAGTTAAAGCACTTGAAAAATTTGATGAGGGCGCAAAGCAGTAATCTGATTTTGATTTAAAAATTCAATAAAAATAAATGGTTATGAGGAGCGATTTTCTCATAACCATTTTTTCATATGTAGCTAAAATTTAACTTTATTTTATATCAACATAAATTCCGTAATGATCTGAAAGATAAGCGTCATTCACTTTGTCGTCAATAACATGATAAACAAGGGGAGTTACATCATCTGAAACAAAAATAAAATCAATTTTCGCATTCTTTTCGCCGTAATTGTGGTATGTGTTTTTATCCTCGGTAACGGGAGCAATAAGGCATGAGTCATTAAGAACCTTTGTTACCTCTGTGTACATTGGCGAGCCAACTGTATCATTAAAATCGCCTGTGAGAACTATCGGGTATTTGCCGACAAATTCGTTGACTTTTGTAAGCAAAACCTTCATCTGATTTTCTCTTGCTTCGGGGCTTACATGGTCAAGGTGAGTGTTAAGATGAACATATCTTTCACCTGTCTGCTTGTTTTCAAGAAGTGCCCAAGTGCAGAGCCTTACATTATTTGAACCCCAATCTTTTGAGCCTGCCTTTTCGGGAGTTTTGGAAAGCCAGAATGTGCCCCAGTCAACAGCGGTGTACTTATCTTTCTTGTAAAACACGGGACTAAATTCACCAAGAACTCTGCCGTCTGACCTTGCAACGCCAACATAATCGTAATCCTCAAGGTTCTTTTCAAGATAGGTCATCCAGCGGAGGTTTGCCTCTTGAAATCCCATGGAGTCAGCGTCAATTTCTTTAAGCTGAGAAACAAGAAGCGGTGCACGGTAGGCGATTGATGTTTTGCCAAACCCTGTGCATCGAAGATTAAATGTTACCGCACGGATGCTTGCATCATCTGCGATTTTCGGCACAGGATTTGGAACAGGTGTGCTTGAAAAAAGTGATGTAAAAAAGAGCATTACTGCAAGAAAAACACTTACAATTCCTTTATAAATTGTTACAAGAAAAGTCATAAAAAGCTTCCTTTCATTTTATTAAATTTTTAATTGCACTGTTGATTTCTTCACGCTTTTTTAATTGCCATTCTGATGAATGAGGATACTCGTTAAATTTAATTTCTCCGTCATTTTGGAGGATTTTAAGAGCCTCTTCTCTGCCTGCAAGCTTTTCAAGAAGCTGGAGTGCACGCTGATCCTGAAATGCTTCTCTGAATGCCTTGAAGCGAATGGAAGCCAGTGCCTTTCCGCCCTCACCAGGGTAAAGAACAAATGCATCACCTGCGGGGAATGCACCGTCAGAATCGCTTGTTTCAAATGGATTAATAGGATGGTCAGAAAGCTGTGAATACCAGAAGTTAAGACCCCACTGCAAAAATCCCTTGATGTCATATTTATAAAGCTGATAGCCGAGAACTCTTGTGCGCTGAAGCGGCATGCCGAAAAATCTGTTGGGATAAAAATCCTTGTCGGGTCCGCAACAATAATAAGTCCAAAGTTCGGGTACATTGCCATAAAATTTCTCTGCGGAATTTATGCAGGGAATGGGATTTTTTATGATGCCTTTTTTGTAAAAATCGAAGTCAGAAAGTGCGTCAATAATCGGGAACTCACCGAACAATTCTTTTATAAGAGCACTGCGCTTGCCATAATCACGGATACGCTCCATTGACGGCTCATCAGACACATGGAAATAGCATCTTTTTTCAACGCCCTCTGCTTTAAGAAATGCAATAAGCTCCTTTGAAAATGCGGTTAAAAATTCTGTATATTTTTTGCTTGCTGCCCAAGTTTTCCAACCAAAAAGCTGCTTGTATTTTCCGTCAACAGTTGCCATAATTTTTGGTGTGTGCATTGCACCCCACTGAGTGAAAAGATGGTTCATTTCAAAATATTTCACACCGCAGCGGTTGCACATTTCAATCCAGCGTTGGAGCTTAGAAAAGCCGAAACTGTATTCGCCATTTTCAACTGTAACATCAACAAGCTGAACGGTGGGACGCTCCTTGCCCACAGCAGTGTCAAGGGGTGGAGTGAAAAGGGGAGTGAGCAAAAGATTTATGCCATGCTCAACTGCGGCACGGGCAAAATTCTCTGTAATTCGCCAATATTCCTCGCTGAAAACAGGAACATCATAATATGTGTGAATACAATCTGTGTGAAACCAGTTTGTGCATACAAGGCTCTGCTCGGGAAGCTCTGCGCCGATAACCTCAACGGTTACAGTGTTTTCGCTGACGATTTTTTCGCTGTTAAGAAGCTGAATTTTTACAGGATAATTTCCGCAATTTTCTTTGTTGGTTTTAATCTCAAACCAAAGGCTTCGATAATTTTCGTCTGCAATAATTTTATCGCAATCGCAAAGCAAATCTGGGAAAAGTCCCGACTCTTTGCGAAGATAATATTCATCGCCTGTTGAGCAAACTTTTTTTGCAGGGATGTTTTTAACCTCGAAGCAGGAAACATCAAGATCTGATTCAATTTTTATTTTAAGTTCAATTTTTTCATCGCTTTTTAAAGCAATCTGAAATGCACCGTATTCATTTTGAAGAAGTGAAAAACAAGAAAATTTTTCGTCTTTTGGAGCTTCATCAAGAAAGACTTTTGTAAGCGAAGAAAGAACGATAGTTTGAAGCATATTTGACCTCCGTTTTATAAAAATTTTTCATAAAAAGAATAACATAGTTGAAAGAAAAATTCAACATAAAACATTGAAAATAAATTTAGATTGTGTTATTGTTTTTGTGGAGGTGTTAGGATGTTTATTAAAAAAATAATCTGCCTGTTTCTGAGCTTCACAACGCTGTTTGGCTACAGCTTTAATTTTAGAAAAACTTATAAAGAGGCGGACTATGAACCGCACATGGAGGTTACAAGAAATATGGAAAAATTTAAAGGCATTTTTTCAGAGGTTAAGGATTGCGGTGGAATCCCTGCTCTTTACATAAACGGAAAAGTTTATCCGTCAGTTGCTTATATGACTTATTTTGAACAGTTTAATAATTACAAAAACTTTGCAGATGCAGGGTACAATTTCTTTTCAGTTCCCGTTCTTTTTTCGGGCAGATGGATTAACTCAACTGCCAACACTCCTCCGTTTAAAAAAGGAATTTTTGACGATAAAAATTCGCCCGATTTTTCTTTGTTTGATGAGTCAATTGAAAGAATTTTAAAGGAGTGCCCCGACGCATATATTTTCCCCCGTGTGAATATCAGTATGCCCCTTTGGTGGGAGCAGGAAAACCCCGACGAAGTGAATATAAAATCTGACGGCACATCCTGCCGAGAGTCAATGTATTCTGAAAAATGGCTGAGTGATGCCGAGAAAATGCTTCGTGAATTTGTAAAATATGTGAACAATTCAAAGTATGCGCCGCACATTGTTGGGTATCAGATTGCAGGTGGAAACACCGAGGAATGGTTCCACTTTGATATGAACGCAGGTTGCTGCAAAAATGCTGAAAACGGATATAAAAAATTCCTTCAAAAATATTATTCAGATTTTGATTTTTGCGGACTACCCGACATTTCAAAGCTAAACCAAAAAGCTGATTATCACAATGACGAAAATCTTGCCCGTTTTCTTGAATATGCAAGCTTTGCAATTGCGGACGCTATTTGCGGATTTGCTTCGGCTGTGAAAGAAGAAACAGGCGGCAATGTGGTTGTGGGAACATTTTACGGATATTCACTTGAGGTGCAATCGCCGCTTCACGGAACGCACGCATTAAAGGTGCTTTTGAATGATAAAAATATCGACTTCATCTGCTCACCCTGCTCGTATATCGGTGTAAGAAATTCTGATGCGGACTGGACAGAAATGTACCCTGCGGATTCCGTAAGGCTTCACGGCAAAATGTGCTTTCAGGAATGTGATATAAGAACAAATCTCACCACTTTTATTTGTGAAAAAGACCCTGCTCTTGACCCAGAAAAAGTTTACACAGCATCAATCTGGAAAGGGCCCGAAACAGAGGAAGAATCTATAGAAAATCTTCGCAAAGCATTTTGCAGGCAACTGATAAAGGGCAACGCTCTTTGGTGGTTTGATATGTGGGGCGGATGGTTTGACAGCGAAAACATTATGGCAGAAATGACGCTTTATAAAAAGATTTATGAAGAAAGTCTGAGCCTTACGCAAAGAAAAGGCAAGAGCGAGCTGGCTGTGTTTGTTGACGAAAGCGCATATAAATATATGACGGATAATTCGCACAGAAATGCAATTTATAATCAGCGAAAAGAATTAGGTCTTATGGGTGCGCCTTATGATGTTTATGACCTTTCAGATTTTTCAGAAGTTTATGAAAATTACAAGGCTGTGATTTTTATGTCTGACACCAAAACTGATTATATGAAAACAGCCATTTCCATTTGCAAAGAAAATAAAATTCCTTACATAATGTCAACGGCGGTTAAAGAGAAATTTTCTGTTAAAGAGCTCAGAGCTTTTTGCGAAAGCAACGGCATAAAAATTTATTGTGAATCAAACGATATTGTTTATGTGAACGATAATTTTGTGGCAATTCACGCTGTGTCTGATGGCGAAAAAATAATTTATCTTGACGATGAAAAAGAAATTTCTCAGATAATTCCACAGAAAAAAGAAACAGTGATTTCTGATAAAATCACCGTTAAAATGAGCAGGGGAGAAACAATACTTTTTTCAACAAAATAAGCAACAAAAAGGGACTGTACCTTGCGGTACAGTCCCTGAATTTTTTGTGGATTAGTCAAGACCTTTTTCGTCAAAATCAAATACAGTCTGAAGAGCAATCTCAACGCCCTTTGCGATTGTTTCGGGGCAAAGATTATCTGCTGTGTCAAGTCTTGTGTGATAATAACGTGCAGGAGCGGGATCCATTGCAACGAAGCTTGCAGCCTTAATGCCAGCCTCAGCAGCGGCAGCAGCATCTGTTGAACCAAGAGGAATTGCACCGAAAGGAACATCCTCACCGCACTTTAATGCAGCGGCTTTAACAAGCTCACAGGTCTTATCGTCAAGCTTAACAAGGCCGTTAAGGTCTTTCTTATAAATCATCATGTATTCAGCATCACGAACTGTGTCGAATCCAACAAAGATTGTTTCAACGCCGTCATTGAGAAGCTCGGGATGATCTTTGAAATATGCTTTTGTGCCACGAAGACCGCACTCTTCACCACCAGCAAGAAGTGCAACAACCTCTGTGTTTTCAAAGCGGATGTCGTTATCTGAAAGGAATTTAAGAACTGAGTTTGCAACATAGCAGCCTGAAAGGTCATCGCTTGCACCGTCAACAAATCTCTTATTATTTGTGAAAGCAAAGAGGCTTGCAAAACCAGGAACAAATGCAAGCTGACCGAGAGCCATACCTTTTTTGAGTTTATCGTTCTTGCTTAAAAGTGAAACAGCTGTTGAAGCCATACCGTAAACAAGACCTGCAACGCCATAACCTGCAACAGAAACAACGCCTTTTGAACCAAGCTTATATGTATAAGTCCATTCGGGAGCAGAGTCTGTATGACCTGAAATGATTATACGGCGTTTTGTTTCGCCTTCTGCCTTGCGCACAGCAATAACATTGCCAGATTCAACCTTTTTGAAAAGGGGGTCAAGAGGCTGTTTGTAAAGAGCAAATTCACCAACAACACTGCCAAGAGCAGCACCGATAAGGGGAACAGAAACAGCAGCAGCTTTGTTCTTTTTAAATGCACCAATAAGGTTAGCAGCGGTTGTGCCTAAAAGAAGACCGCCAGCGATGGGAACAAAAGCCATGAAAGCTCTGGGATTTGTTTCAAACTTTTCTCTTGTAACATCATCGGCATAGTTCTTGAGCATATCTGCCATATATTCCTGTGCCTTGCGCTCAGCATCACTGCCACATTCACGGGGACCAAATTCTGAGCAGATGTGAGTTATACCCTCTTTTGCAAAGTCGCCGCAGGCTTTAATCTGCTCTGCTGCGTCTTTAATGAGTTCTTTAAAATTCATAAGAATCACCTCATAAAATGACATTTTTTTAAATTATATCACACACCAGTGATAAATGCAAATTATTGTTTGCCGAGAATTAAAAAATTATTCAAAAACTTCAAATCCTGCAAAGTCAAATGCGTGAATATTGCCGTCAAGAATGACTTTGTCCCCTTGAAGTGAGCCAGTGCAGTTAATAAATTCTATTGAAGAATAGTTTTTGTCAAGTTCAATAACGGGGTCAAAAATTTTATCGGGGAAAATGTTCCACAAGCCCACCGCCATGGAGCTTTCGTCTTTCTTTGCCATAATATAAAGATTGGGGTGCTTTTTGCAGACGGCAGGGAGCTTTTTCTCTGCCAGCCAATTGTATTCTCTTATGAGCTGTTCCTGACGCATATAGTTTTTCATAAAATTTGAAATTCTTCTGTCTTTATTAAACTTGCAGGCGAAAATCAAAAACCTCTGACCGCTTGCATTTTCGTATTTTATTGCTGCAGGGAATTGCTCGTTTCCGCTTTCAAAAATGCTCAGAATTTCTGCATTTTCTTTTGCCGAAATCTCAACCGCTGTAGATAAATCTCCGCAATAAACAACCTCGTTTTCTTTAAAGAAAATTTCATTTTGGACAGATATTTTTTCGCCCACATTTTTTATGCCTGTGTCGATGCCTTTTCTTTCAAGAAATTCTGCACCCTCTGCGTCAATTATAAATCCGTTGCCAGCGTTGCTTATGTATTTTGCGTTTTCACCAAAGGCGATTGTAACATCTGCGTTTTCATAAGTTGAGGGCAGGGAACAGCCAGTGAGCATCAGTTGCTCTGTCTGATAAAATTCGTTATCCCAAACGCTGTCAAGCTCTTTTTGAGGGTCAGAAAATTCTTTGTGAAGAATCTTTTTCATCTGACAGGTTACATTTATTCCAACTGTCTTTTTATTATTAAAATGCTTCTCAATTTTTTCATAAAGAGCGGAATTTCTCTGTGCATTTTCGCTGTAGCCTGTTTCATAAAATGGCGAGGATACATAGTCAATGCCATACTTGAAAGCTCCGTCAAAATTCCCGTCAGCTCTTAAAATAGTGTCAAACATTTCAAGGTAAGCGGCAGGAACATTGAATCGTGGACGGGGATAAGTGTCGCCCTCTGCAAAAATTTCTATACCCTTATTTTTGCACCAGTGAGCCTCCATTCTTTCAAGCTCTGCAATGTATTGAACAGACCTTTCTGACGAGCCTGACGCCCAGTATGGCGCACCGATAAGGCGAAGAAATGGCTTCGTTTTGCCTGCCATAATTTTTGAAAGCTCAATGGAATCTGCACCGTCGCAATCCCATGTGGATGTTACACTGCAAAGGCTGAAACGGATTGACGGGTCAACCTCGTCAATGGCAGAGCGCATTTCTTTTGCGAAATCTCTTAGTGTGTCGCCCAGCATATCGTAATAAATCTGACGGTAGCGGTTGTATCCGCCAGTGAATGCTTTTTCCATAATCTGCTCACGGGTGATTTTTTCGCTAAGCCTTTTTTCATATTCTTTTATGTGAAGCGCACAGGTGCAGCCGCAATCTCCTCTGTGAGAGAAGCGGAAGTCATCATCAAGCAAAATTGTTTTTGCACCTGCACGGGCGATTTTTTTAAGATAATCACAAACGGCAGATGAAAATTTTTTATCAAGCGGGCAAAATGAATCCTCGGTTGTTATGCCGTGAAGCCCTGTTATGGGGGTGTATGCCTGCTCTTTTTCAGAGTCAAGACCTACAAGCGGACCGCCGTGCCCCATTGTTGAAATCCACACGCCTGTTTCAAAGCCTGCGTCGTTATAAATTTTTATGCTTTTTTCTATTCTTTTTATTTCAGATTCGATTTTTTCTTTTGGCGAGGTGGCTCTGGCAGGGCAAAGCAAAATTCTGCTTGCCCCAAGCTTTCTTGCTTCAGAAATATTTTTTTCAAAATTTTCGTCAAAACGAACCAGTGGAACAGATATATTATACAAGGAAATCCCTCCGAATAACAGTTTACTTTAGTATATCACATAATTTATCTGAAAGAAATACCAACATAATATGAATTATCTTCTTGAAAAATTATTTATTGTATGGTAAAATCCTTCTAAATTCGTATAAATTGGAGGATTTTTTATGAAAAAAGGCAAAGTCTCGGCACTTTTGCCCATCGGGGTATTTCTTGTTTTTTATCTTGGTCTGGGCATTCTTTTCGAGTACATTCTGAAAATTGAAATGGGATTTTACAATATCCCCATCGTTGTGGCATTCCTTGTTGCGTTGCTCACAGCCTGCCTTCAGAACCGCAAGGTTAAATTTGATGACAAGCTGACTATTATGGGCAAAGATGTTGGCGACAAAAATGTTATCACAATGATTCTCATCTTCCTTGAGGCTGGTATTTTTGTTGGCGTTGTAGGAAGAAGCAGTGCAGAAAGCGTTGCATACTTTATGCTTTCAATCATCCCTGCAAGGTTTGCGGTTGCAGTTCTTTTCATTGTAAGCTGCTTTGTTTCAACTGCAATGGGTACATCTGTTGGCACAATCACACTTATTGTTCCTATCGCTGTTACAGTTGCTTCTGCTTCAGGCTTCAGCCTGCCCCTTTGTGTTGCATCTGTTATGGGCGGTGCAATGTTTGGCGATAACCTTTCATTTATTTCTGATACAACAATCGCTGCCTGCAACGGTCAGGGCTGCCAGATGAAAGATAAATTCCGTGAGAATTTTGCTATCGCTCTTCCCGCTGCACTTATTGCTCTTGTAATCATCCTTATCCGCTCTTTCGGTGCAGATATTCCAAGCAATATTGACCACGCATACAACCTCATTCAGGTAATTCCTTATCTTCTCGTTCTTATTGGCGGCATCATCGGTATCAACGTTTTTGTTACACTTCTTGTTGGTATCGTTTCAGGCTCAATCATCATGCTTGCAACAGGCAGTGTTAAGGCATTTGATCTTCTTACAAACATGGGCTCAGGTGCAGCTGGAATGTTTGAAACAGTAATGGTTGCAGTTCTCGTTTCTGCAATCTGCGCACTTATCCGTGAAAACGACGGATTTGATGCACTTCTTAACGGCATCAAAAAGCTCTTCAAGGGCAAGCGTGGCGGTCAGCTTGGCGTTGGACTTCTTGTTGGTCTTATGGACATTGCAACAGCAAACAACACAGTTGCTATCGTTATGGCTAACCCCATTGCAAAAGAGATTTCACAGGATTACGGCATTTCAAAGAGAAAGACCGCTTCACTTCTTGATACATTCTCATGTATCTTCCAGGGTGTTATCCCTTACGGTGCTCAGATGCTCGTTGCAATTTCAGCGGTTAAAGCTCTTGACGGAAATATCTCAGCTTTTGATATTATCCCCATGCTTTATTATCCCTTTGCACTCCTTTTAAGCTCACTTGTTTTCATCTTTATTCTTCCTGAAAAAGGCGACAAAACAAACGCTAAATAATTTTTAAAACTACATAAAAATCAGCGGTTAAGAGTAGCACTCAGCTCTCTTAACCGCCTTTTTATTTCTGTTGGATTTTATTCAAAATCGCTGTAGGGGATTATGTTTTCGTATTTATCAGCATCAAATTCTTTGCCGAGGATTTTTGCATTTTTAACCTGCTTTTTGCCTTTTACAAATTCGGGCTTGCCTGGGCAGAACGGATAAAAACCGAGAACGCTGAAAATGTACCAGATTGCCATTGTGCCGTTATCCTCGTCGCCGGGGAATCCGTCATCTTCAAAAGAGAATGCCTCGTTGCAAAGCTTCTCTGCCCAGTATGCACTTTTTTCAACATTGCCGAGGGCAGAATAAATATATGGAATGTGGAAGCTTGGCTGATTTGAAATTGCGCACTGACCGAAGTCTGCCGCCGCCATTTCTGTGATTTCGTGAATCTCACAGTTGTAGCCGACAATTTCATAATCGGTCTTTGCTGCAAAAAGCTCGTCAATTTTTTCTATAAGATTATCCTTACCGCCATAAAGCTCTGCAAGACCCTCAATATCGTGAGGAACTGCAAAAGAATTCTGCCATGCACTGCCCTCTGTGTAATCACGGCCCCACCCGTTTGGTGTGAAATCGGGGCGAAAGTTGCCCTTTGAATCCTTAGCACGCATAAAGCCTGTATCTTTATCAAAAATATTTTTGTAATATTTTGCTCGTTCTCTGTATTCTTTTTCAATTTCAGTTTTGCCAAGGATTTTTGCAATCTCAGCAATGCACCAGTCGCCATATGCAGCATCCTGTGTAAGGTTAACACTTTCTTTCTGCTCGTCATATGGAACATAGCCTAATTTGCAATAGCTTTCTGCGCCGTTTCTGCCAAAATCTTTGTTGTCAGAATTGTGAATTGAATGGTGAATCATGCCCTCAAGTGCAAGCTCAAGAGTATATTTGTCGAGAAGATTTTTTGTGGCGGCATCACAGATTACAGCGTCAACAAGTGTGCTGGGCATACAACCTCTTTCGCCGATTGAAAGCCATCTTGGAAGCCAGCCGCTTTCTTTATATTCGTTAATAAACGCCTTGACCATATCTTTAAGCTCATCCTTGCAAACAAGTGAAAAAAAAGGATAAACTGTTCTGTATGTGTCCCAGAATCCATTATCGGTATAGCGTTTGCCAGCATATGTTTTGCCGTCGTGGGGGCAATAGTGAATCTCGTTGCCGTCGCCGTCAATTTCATAGCACTTGTGAGGATAAAGGAATGCACGGTACATACATGAGTAAAATGTTTTCATCTGCTTTTCATCTGTGGGCTCAATTTCAACCTTTGAAAGGTAGCTTTCCCAAAGATTTTCTGCGTCAGATTTTATTTCGTCAAAGCTCTTATTTTCAACCTCTGCGGCAAGAGTTATCTCTGCCTGTTGGAATGAAATGTAAGAGGTTGCAAGAGAAATTTCTGTAATTTTTTCTTTTAATTTAATGTGAATTGCAGTGTCCTCTCCGCTGATTTTTTTGCCGCAAAAAGCATCGTCATCTGACTGAATCATTGTGCCCTCTGCATCAACAGAATTTTCGGGGAATTTCACAACAACATACTCACAAAAATCAACAGCATCACCGCCAGAGGTGTTATCGGTTGTGATGTAAAGTGTATTGTTTTTCTCGTTAAATTCAAAAGTGTAGTTGTCTTTAACAGAGTGAGCAGAAAAATAATTGCTGCCCTCTTCGTCAAAAGAAAGTCTGATTTTTGCGCCACGCTCTGTGGGTGCAAACTCAATATCAGAACGGGTTCTGAGAAGCCTGTATTTAAGATAGTAGGGGGTGAGAATTGCGTCCTGCGGTCTGAAGCCTGACCATCTTTCCTCGCCCTCCTGCTTCAAAGGTTCTTTCTGAGCCATAAAGCAAACTGCGCCGTAATCGGCAATCCATGGGGACGGCTGATGTGTAAGGCGGATGCCCTCCAATGCTCTGTCCTGCGGATGATAATACCAGCGGTAATTGCCGTCGCTTGTCTGAGGGCAGAAAGCCGCCATACCAAAGGGAAGCTGAACCAGCGGAAGAGTGTTTCCGTTACTGAATCTGTGGCGGGAAGCACTGCCTTGCTTTGTGTTTACATAACTTAAATATTTCATATTTTTTCCTCTCAATCAACATAATTATAAACTTCACCGCATTCAAAATATTTAATTTGAAGTGCAGGGAAAGCTGATTTCATTTTTTCGCTCAGAAGCATCATTCCTGCTCTTTCAGAGCCGATGTGGGACATAACGATAACCGCTTTGTTGTAACCTAACTGAGCATAATCTCTTGCCATTTCACCAATGCACCATTCGCAGATTTCACCAGTGAGCAAAAAATCATTTTCAAAAAGTTCACTTTCAAGATGCCCGGGAGTGCCAAAACAGCAAGAAATTTTTGTGCCTTCTGCGTCAGGATTTCCGGCGATTCTTACATGCTTTAACTGGAGATTTTTTTGAATAGTTTTTGCAATTTCTTTTGCCGTCATTTTGTTATCAAGAATGAAATTATTCACAGCAAAATATTTGCCTTTAACGCACTTGCCCGAAAGACCAAGATATTTCATTTCGCCCTCATAAATTAAGTCGGGATTCATAGCGTGAGCATAATCGTGAAAACGAAAAACTGTAAGTCCTGATTTTTCAAGGAACTTTTTCTTTTCCTCACCAATAAATGAGTCGATATTTTTATCCATATGCTCATAATAAACAGGCTCGTGAACTATCAGCATATCTGCGCCCCAGTTAACGGCATCATTCACAACATCGGGCGTTGCAAACATAGATATTGCAATTTTGCTAACTTCCTTTTCGCCATCACCGCATTTGATTGTATCGCAGGTTTTTGTGGGGTCAATCTCAACACTTGCCCAGCTTTTTATCTCATTTATTACATCATTGCACTTCAAAAAATCACCGCCAAATCAGCACAAAAAATCAACACAATTACTATAACATATTTTAAAAATTTTATAAAGATTTTTTGATTGATTTTTAAATATTTTTTAAATAAAAAACGGTGCAGATTTTTGCTCTGCACCGCAAAAATTATTCTTTTGTTGATGTAAAAATTTCTTTGCGTTTTGCAATAAGATAACCGATAAGGGTGAGGGGAGCGACAACCATCATGAAATACTGAACAGGAATGTGAACGAGTATTGACGGAAGCTCTGAGCCATAGCCTATAAGCATATAGCAGAAAAGATGAATTGAAAAAAGAACCGCTGTGAGCCTTGCAGCAACACCGCAGGGGTCAAGTTTCCACATCTGAGGAAGCTTGCCGAGAAGCATAAGAACTGCGAACGCAAGAACTGCTACACCGCCAACTGCCCATACAACAATGGAAAGAGGTGCTGCATCGTCAACTCTTGTGGCAAAGGGGCGGATAGTTGAAACGCCAAAGCCAAAAGCGAATACAAATGCGCAGAGAATAATATTCTTAACCTTTTCGGGGATAAATGGAACAATATCATCCTTAAAGCCTTCGTCGGGGATTTTTTTATTGACCGCAAAGAGGATAATCATAAGAATAAGTCCTGCAATGAAGCCTGTGAAATATTCCCAGAAGCTCCATGCATCATCAAGGAACGGATATTTTTCAACAGAAAGCTTGCTCTCTAAAACAAAGAAAATGTTTGCAATTGTGATGCCAAGTGCGAATGCTGTGCTTCCCCAGAAAATAATCTTTCCGCCTGCTTTATCTTTAAAGCCAAAGCGAACTGCAATAGCGGTTACAAGTGAAGCAATTGCATGAGAAACAACAGTGATTTCTGTAAAATAGTTTCTGCCAAAGGGGATTTTCTTTGCCCAGTTTATATCTGCAAAATGCTTCATGTAAACTGAATATACAGAGCCGTCTTTTCCGCTTTCAACAAGTCCGTTTTTAAAAGCGGCAACTGATTCGGGCTGAACAAGCTTGATTATTGGATGTGAAACAGTTGCGTTTGCAAGATAAAAAACTGCAAAGAAAATTGCAAAAACAGATATGTATTTTACAAGTGAATATTTCTTATCGCTGAAAAGTCTTGAAACGATAAAAAGGAAAAGTGGCATTGTGCCAAATCCAAGGCAAAGCATAATGAAAACGCCAGACCATGGAGTACATTCAGCTGTCATAGGACCTGCATAAGCGTCGTTTTTAACGCTTACTTCAAAGAAGCCTGATGTCTGATGCAGAAGTGTGCCCCACGCAGGTGTGGTGAGCATGCAGGCAGTTGAAGCCGCAATAATCTGAAAATAAGAGCTGTTTGTTTTGCGTTTAAAAACCGAATAAATGAATACAGTGAAAAGAAGTCCGCAGGTGAAAACTCCGAATTCAGAGCCCCAGCCATGACTACCTCTCATTCGCCACATTGCACCTAAAATCAATGCGCCGAGAATAGCGTAAACGATTTTTTCCAAAGCAGAAAACTGTTTTGTTTCTGTTAATTTGTTTTCCATAAGGATTCTCCTTAAATTTATATTTTTTCTTCAAGATAAGGCTTGCCGTTCCTTATCATAACAGACTTAATAAAGCTGTGCTTTTTGAAATTTCTTGGGCGGATAACAACCTTGTCGTCATAAACCTCAAGCTGAAGTCCAACGCAGAAAGATTTGTCTTCACCGTGGTGATTTCCGCAGGCAAGGCTGGGCAGATTTATAAGGTTAAGATTATCCTCTTTTTCAAAGCTTGCATAGCCATTCTTTTTAAAGCAGTTTTCGCCGCAAAGACCCATGTGTGAATGACCGCTGAAATAATAAACATTTTTATACTGCTTCATTATTTTTTCAATTTCGTCAGATCTTTCGCCGATTCCGCCCTCGTCAAGAGTTGAATACTCTTCGCTCTTATCCCAGGTGATTGGCAGGCCATGCTTCTGATTAAGGCTCTGATGGCAGAAAACAAAAATCGGGTTTCCGCTTTCGCCAGCTTTTGCCATTTCGTCAGTGAACCACTGCATTTCTTCATCGCTTATAGCGGCTTCACAGCCTGAATCGCTGTCTGTTGCAAGGCAGATGAAGTGATAGCCGTTCACTACATAAGAGAAATAAGGCTTCTCTCTTTTTTCGTGGCAGATAAGCTCATAATATTTTTTGTAGTTTTTAAGAGCAGCGTCATAGCCGTCGTCATTCCAGCTGTCGTGATTACCTAAAGGGAGGATAATCTTTTTTGCAGCATTTGGAACTTTATCAAAACATTCCTTTGTCATGCTCCAGTTTATTTCAGAGCCACGGGATGTTGTGTCGCCAACTGTCATAAAAACATCAACTGGAGCGATGCTTTCTTTAGCGTTTTTTAATGCACATTTCATCCTCATTTTTGGAAGCCATGGCATTGGATGCTTTTCATCAATATGAGTGTCGCTGACGATAGTGCAGTTGAGCTTTATACCGTCATAAAGTGGTTTCATTTTGCTCATTTTTTTACCTCTTTCTTGTATTAAAAATTATAATATTTTTTAAGATTTTCAACATCATTTTCTGTGAAAGATCCGTCAAAAATAAACAGGTCATCCATATTAAAAATGAAGTTAAAATATTTATCATTGTGCTGGTTTGCGCCGTCATTACCAACAGTGAACGGCAGGTTATCCATATCGCAAAGGTGTCTTTCTTCAAGAGCGCAAACTCTGACAAGCTTAAAGTTGTGATAAATTCTCAGTTCAGATTTTTCTTTATCAAAAACAGTAATATTGTGAAGCCAACCCTCTGAAACATCATCGTGATAAGGCGTAACAAGCTCCAGCCTGCCATCACCGTCGGCAACAGAGAAGCGTGTATCACCGTCGCAAAATGTCTGGGTGAATCCACGGGAACTGCGATTTTTCCAGAACCAATCCTGTGTGGAGCAAACGCAGACTTCCTCGTTAAGTGAGCTGTCAAGTTTAATCCAGAAGGCGAGGGCGAAGCTGTCTTTTTTGAATTTCAAATCTTCTGTAACGGCATATCCTGTTTTGCCAAGCTCTGCCCTTGCACCGAAAACGCCTGTGCTGTAATATTTGATTGTGCCGTGCTCAGTGAATTTATTTTTGCCAGTTTCATCTTTGATTTCATCATCAAAAAACATTGCAAGTTTTATTCTTTTTTCATCAAAAAATGATGCAAGACCTTGTTCACTTTTAAACGCAGGAGTTACTCTCGTTTTTATGTTATTTTTTTGAGGAGCAGGGGCGATATAATCGTTCACTTTTTGGGTAAAAATATTGTCGGGAATCTGCGAAGAAAATCCTGCTTTTTCAAACTGCGGAATATCAATTCCAAAAGCATAAAGCACAAGGGCGGCAACATCTTTGGTCTGTGCAAATCCCATCTGACTTTTTTCAATTCCTTTACCCGTAACAGCAAAATAAATGAAGCGTTCCTCTTTTGTGTAACCGCCATGACCGCCTCTTATTCCGCCATGGTCTGCAAGGCAGATGAAAAGTGTATCATCAAAAATGCCAGCCTTTTTGTAAGCCTCTGCAATGCGAAGAACATAATCGTCCGTCTTTTCAATCTGCTTGATATGACCCTCTGTGCCGTACCAGAAATGATGCCCTGCGCCGTCAACGTTATCAAACTGAATAAAAAGAAAATCGGGCTTCTTTTCGATAACTTTTTCGATTTCTGCGCAGAGCAATTCATCATCGTCTGCTGTGATTAAATCGACACCCGCATCCTGCTCAATAATGCCACGATTTATAGGGTCCCAGTTACTGCATGCGGCAAGGTAAGCGTCGGGATATTCTTTTCTTATCCTTGCAAAAACTGTTGGCAGGTCTTTGTTTTCATAAGGGAATCTGTCAACAATGCTGTTGGTCAGCTGATGAACAGACGGATTACAGCCAATGAGCATTGCACCCCAGTTCTCTGCGCTGATTGTGGGGTCCATTGAAAGTGCGTCATATGTAACTGCGCCATTTTCAAAAAGTGAATCAATATTCGGTGTGTTTGCATTGCGGTTGTAATTGCCCATGCCGTCAATGCCGATAACAACAGTGTGCTTGTATCTTTTTGTCATAAAAAACTTCCTTTGTATTTATAGATTATATATTAAAAGTGTTCGTTTTTCAATGCTGTATTTCATTTTTAGAAAGAATTTTTATAATCCCGATGGCGTATAGATGCAACTGAATTTTTTTGCTATTTCTTTCATATACTCAGCTGAGGGAGGCACGATACTTTCTATATCATATTTTCTTCCAAGGGAATTATATTTTTCTTTGCCCGTGTTGTGGTATGCTAAGATTTCAAGGGGGGTGTTGCCTGCAAAAGCTTTCACCTTTTCAATTTCTGATTCATTAAGGGTGGGGATAACAGGCATTCTGAAAATCAAATTTTTGTTTTCACTTTTTAGCTTTTGGGCATTATCTAAAATGAGTTGATTAGGAACACCTGTGAGCTTTTTATGAAGAACTTCGTCAATGCACTTAATGTCGCACAAAATTATATCAAGAAAAGGCAGAACTTTTTGGAAATTTTTCCATGGAACATTTGCCGCTGTTTCAATAGCTGTTCCAATATTTTTTTCTTTGCACTTTCTCAGAATTTCTGCGGCAAAATCTGATTGCAAAAGCGGCTCGCCGCCAGAGAGCGTAACACCGCCGCCTGAAGTTTCATAAAAGGCTTTGTCTTTTATTACTTCTTCCACAACCTCGTCAGCTGTTACTTTTTTGCCTGTGATTTTTCTTGCATTCTGTGGGCAGATTTCAACACATTTTCCGCAGGCGGTGCATTTATTTGTGAAAGTATTTTTGCAGAAAATTTCACATTCACCGCAGCCGATACACTTTGCGTGGCTGAGCATAAGCTCGGTATTTTTGTTTTGGGATTCGGGATTATGGCACCACAGACATTTTAAATTGCACCCTTTAAAAAACACGTTGGTGCGTATGCCTGTGCCGTCAAAAATGCTGAATCGCTGAATGTCAAAAATCATTCCGTCCATATTACATTACCTGCTCTGTGCGTTTGATAATATTATCCTGAAGTCCCTCTTCAAGCTCAACAAAATAATCGCTAAATCCGCCAACACGAACAATAAGATTTTTATATTTTTCGGGATTTTTCTTTGCCTCTTTAAGCTCGTCTGCACTTAAAACATTCACTTGAAGTGTCTGACCGCCTAAGCGAAAATAGGTTTTTGCAAGGGCGATAAAAGACAGGATTCCCGTGGGAGTATTGAACTGGTTTTTTTGGAATTTCATCTGCAAGACATTACCGCTTGTGGCAAGAAATTGATTTGCTTTTAACACAGAGTTGAGAAGTGCGGTGGGGCCGTTTTCATCGCAGCCTGGCACTGCACCAATGCTGTCTGCAAGGGTTGAGTCATCTCTGTGCCTGCCATTTGGAAGTGCACCGACGCTGGCACCGTATCTTGCCGCACGCTCAAATGTGGAGCAGCCAAAGCCAAATTTTCCTCCTCTGAATGCAGATTTAGTCTGACCGTAGCGATAAATATGGTCGGTGATTTCAGCATAAATTCTATCAACATCATCAATATCATTGCCGAATTTATCATAAGAATAAAGGTCTTTCTGCATATTTTCGTAACCTTTAAAATCTGATTGCAAAGCATCTTTAAGCTGGGACATTGTGTATTTTTTCTCATCAAAAACGAAGTGCTTTATTGCCGCAAGGCTGTCTGCTGCATCGGGAAGTCCTTCGGTGAGAATTTGTGCATGACCGTAATAGGGACCTCTGTTTTTATAATCAAGTCCTTTTTCAATGCAGCCCTGAATAACAAGCGAGTGCCACGGATTTGGTGCGTGCTCTGCAAAAACACGCTGTGCGTAATTTGAAATTTCCACAACAGTGTCAGTGAGAAAATCTGTCTGTTTATAAAAGGCATTCAGCAATTTTTCAAATGAATCAAACTCATCTGCGTTGCCTGTTGAAAGACCGATTTTTTCAAAGCATTTTTGGCATACACCGTCAAAAAGAGCAAATTCAAGAGCCTTGATAACGCTGATTTCTCCGTCCTCAAGTCCCATATGCGATTTGCCGAAAATGTCAATCTGATTGCATCCGTTCATGCAGTAAAGATGAGCATCGCTTGCAGGAATTCCGATAGCTTCAAGGGCGGGACAAACACATTCGTCATTATAAATTGCAGGCATACCAATGCCCGTTGCGATCGTTTCAACCGCCTCTTTCCACGCTCTTTCGGGGCTGTTTCTGTGAAAGCGCATGGTGATGTTTGGGGTTGTGTAGTGCTTTTCACGGGCAACACGCAAAATGTCATAAGTCAACTCACAACATCTGTCATTATAAAACTCATCTGAGCCGCCAATGCAAAGATTCCACGCACGAACTTTATAAAAAAGCTCCCATAATTTTTCAAGGCATTTGTATCTGTCCTGCTCGTCATGTTTTTCATAATATCTGCCAAGGGCATAGTCAAAAAGGCCCGGTGAGTCGTTATCAATAAAACTGTAAGCAAGCCAGAAAAACTGACAGGCTTCGAAAAAATCTCTCGGCTGATTCTGCGGAATATTCTGAAAAGCCGAAGCAATTCTTTTAAGAATTTTTGCATCATTTTCGCTTGCAGTTTCAATCATTTTTTCTGCAAGAATTCTATATCTTTCTGCAAGAATTTCAAGGGCAGAAAGTGCAATTTCAAGTGAGTCATAAAACGATTTTTTATCGGTATGAATTTTTTTGAAAAGATTTATTTTTTCTCTTATTCCGTTTGTGCCGATTCTGAGAAGCATTTCATAATCGGGGTTTGCATGACCTGACCCTGCGCCCCAGCAGCAGTTGTTATCCATCAGCTTAAAGTGATTGTTTGTAAAAACTTCACCTGTTAAGCGAAATGTTCTGATAGGCTCAAATTCATCGTAAAGCACATCAATTTCATCTGCAAGATAAGGAAAACGCTTCTTTTGATTGTTGCGTATATTAGGATCAGATTCTATTCCACCGCCTCTTGAATAATGAATGCCCATGTTTGGAAATTCACAGCAGGGGCCTGCAAACCAGTCCGCAGGATTTATTGAAATTTCGCACTTTTCCATAAATGCTTTAAATCCACAGGCAATGCGATAATTTCTTTCATATTTCGGGTCAACACCGCTTACATCAGCCTCTTTAAATCCAAAGGCGAATGGCTCAATCTCTCGTAAAGTTTTCATATCTGCACCTCTTTTAACGGCAGAGAATTGCCGTACTTTCTTAAAATATTATACAATATATTTTTGTGTTTGAAAAGGCAAAAGGGAAATATCGTTATAATAAAATTTCAAACATTTTACTTCTTACTGTTAAAAATAGGTTGACAAAAAATTCTTTAAGGTGTAAAATTCAGTTGTAAAAGGCAAAGGGGTCTTTGAGCTTTGATGGCTCAAAGACTCTTTTTTTATTATCATAAAACGATTTTCAGAAAGGGGATTCAGAATGGCTTCAGTGAAAATGAGAATAATCCTCGAAAACGGTTCTGAATATTGCGGAACTGCTTTTGGATCAGCCAAAGAAAAAATAACAGAGCTTGTTTTTAACACATCAATGGCAGGGTATCAGGAGATTCTTTCTGACCCGTCATACACAGGGCAGGGCATTGTAATGACATATCCGCTTATAGGCAATTACGGTATGGCAGACGATGACTATGAAACAGAAACGCCCACAGTTGACGCAATGATAGTCCGTGAAAATAACGACGAGCCGTCAAATTTCAGATGCAGTGAAACTCTCAGCGGAGTTATGGAAAAATATTCTATAACAGGTGTGCAGGGGATAGACACACGAAAGCTCACCCGTGAAATCAGAAATTACGGAAGCTGTAAGGCACTTATTACACCAGTGGATATTTCTGTTGAAGATGCCGTTGAATTGCTTCAAAAAACTGAGCTTCCATGTGATGCTGTCAGCCGTGTGAGCCGAAAGAAAATCACAGAGTATAAATGCGAAAATCCTAAATATCATGTGGCGGCATTTGACTGCGGAATGAAGCAGAATATTGTCCGCTCATTTAATGAAAGAAATTGTGATGTTACTGTTTTGCCGTGGAATACTCCTGCTGAAAAGGTGTTTGAAATCGCTCCCGACGGTGTGTTCCTTTCAAATGGCCCTGGCAACCCCACAGATGTTAAAGAGCTGATTGAAACAGCCAAAAAGCTTATTGGAAAATTCCCGATTTTTGGCATCTGCCTTGGCCATCAGATTCTTTCTTTGGCATATGGCGCAGAAACATACAAGCTGAAATTCGGACACAGAGGCGGCAATCATCCTATCAAAAATCTTGAAACAGATAAGATTGAAATAACTTCACAAAATCACTCTTATGCGGTTAAGGTTGAGAGCCTTGAAAAGACAAAATTAAAGCTGACGCACATAAATCTTTTGGATAACACAGCGGAGGGTGTTGCCTGCGAAGAAGATAAAGTTTTTGCAGTACAGTATCACCCCGAAAGCGCACCAGGCCCGCAGGACAGCGCATATCTTTTTGATAAATTTATCTCTATGATGGAGGAAAACAAAAATGCCTAAAAGAACTGATATAAATAAAATTCTTGTAATCGGTTCTGGACCGATTGTTATAGGTCAGGCGGCAGAGTTTGACTATGCAGGCACGCAGGCTTGTATGGCTTTAAAAGAGGAGGGCTATGAGGTTATTCTCTGCAACTCCAACCCTGCCACAATTATGACAGATACGTCAATTGCTGATAAGGTTTTTATGGAGCCGCTGACAGTTGAATATGTTGCAAAAATAATCAGAAAAGAAAGACCAGACGCAGTCCTCCCAGGTATCGGCGGTCAGACAGGTCTTAACCTTGCAATGCAGTTAGAAAAGCTTGGTGTTTTAAAAGAGTGTGATGTTGAGCTTCTCGGCACAAAAAGTGAAAGCATAAACAGGGCAGAGGACAGAGAGCTTTTTAAAGAGCTTTGCGAAAGCATTGGCGAGCCTGTTTTGCCCTCAGAGGTTGTAAGCTCTGAAGAAGAGGGATATATAATTGCAGAGAAAATCGGCTATCCTGTTGTACTTCGCCCTGCGTTCACATTGGGCGGCACAGGCGGCGGCTTTGCAGAGGATAAAGAAGAATTTTCGCAGTTAATCAAAAATGCACTTTCCCTTTCACCAGTTCATCAGGTGCTTATTGAAAAGAGCGTTAAGGGATATAAAGAGATTGAGTATGAGGTAATCCGTGATTCAAACGATACCGCAATTACCGTTTGCAATATGGAAAATCTTGACCCTGTGGGCATCCACACTGGCGACTCAATTGTTGTCTGCCCGTCGCAGACTCTTACAAATAAAGAGTATCATATGCTTCGAGACAGTGCGCTTAAAATTATCCGCTCACTTGAAATTGAGGGCGGCTGCAATGTTCAGTTTGCGCTTGACCCCAAATCTTTCCAGTATTATCTCATTGAGGTAAACCCACGAGTTTCACGCTCATCTGCACTGGCTTCAAAGGCAAGCGGATATCCGATCGCCCGTGTTTCTGCAAAAATCAGCGTTGGTATGCGTCTTGACGAAATTCAGCTTGCAAATACAATGGCTTGCTTTGAGCCTGCACTTGACTATATTGTTACAAAAATGCCACGCTTCCCCTTTGATAAATTCGCAGATGCAAACAACAGCCTCAGCACACAGATGAAAGCAACAGGCGAGGTTATGAGCGTTGGCAGAACAGCGGAGGAAAGCCTTTTAAAAGCTGTCCGCTCACTTGAAATCGGTGTTTATCATCTTTACATGAAAAAGTTTGATGATTTTTCAACAGAGGAAATGGCGGAATATATTAAAATCGGCACTGACGATAGAGTTTATGCAATTGCAGAACTTCTGCGCCGTGGATTCAGCAAAGAAAAAATTGCAAAAAATACAGGCATTGACCATTTCTTTATCAGAAAAATCAGTTCAATTGTTGAGATGGAAAACAAGCTTAAAAATGCTCCCGATGATCTTTCGGTGCTTTATGAAGCAAAGCGTATGGGATTTTCTGATCTTGCAATTGCAGATTACTGGAACACAACATCAAGAAATATTTTTGAAATAAGAAAAGCCAACGGCATTATGCCAACATATAAAATGATTGACACCTGCGCTTCTGAATTTAAGAGCTATGTGCCTTATTTCTATTCAACTTATGAGGAAGAAAATGAATCAATCGTATCCCAAAAGAAAAAGATAATTGTTCTCGGCTCAGGCCCTATCAGAATCGGTCAGGGCGTTGAGTTCGATTACTCTACAGTTCACGCTATCAAAACAATCAAAAGTGAGGGCTATGAGGCTATTATCATCAACAATAACCCAGAAACAGTTTCAACCGATTACACCACATCCGATAAGCTCTATTTTGAACCCCTTTGCGTTGAGGATGTTATGAATATCATCACTCTTGAGAATCCAGAGGGTGTTATCGTTTCTCTTGGAGGTCAGACAGCGGTCAACCTTGCACAGCCTCTTGAGGATTACGGTGTAAAACTTCTTGGCACAGATTGCGCCGCCATTGAAAAGGCAGAGAACAGAGATTCTTTTGAAAAGCTTCTTATTTCGCTTAACATCCCCCAGCCAAAAGGACTTGCAGTTACAAATATTGAGGACGGTATCAAGGCTGCGGCAGATATTGGTTATCCTGTTCTTGTTCGCCCCTCATTTGTTCTTGGCGGAAGAGCAATGCAGATTGTTTCTAAAGAAAAAGATTTGCGTCATTACCTCAAAACTGCCGTTGAAATTGACGAGGATAAACCCGTTCTTGTTGATAAATATATTCAGGGCAAAGAGGTTGAGGTTGATGCAATTTGCGACGGCGAAAATGTTTTTGTGCCAGGTATTATGGAGCTTGTTGAGCGTACAGGTGTTCACTCTGGCGACTCTGTGAGCGTTTACCCAACATTCAGCGTGTCTGATAAAGTTAAGGGCAAAATTCTTGAATATTCCAAAAAATTAGGTCTTGGTATCGGTATTATCGGTCTTTTCAACATTCAGTTTATTGTTGATAAAAATGACGATGTTTATATTATCGAGGTTAATCCCCGTTCATCAAGAACAGTGCCATTCCTTTCAAAATCAACAGGCTACAGTCTTGCAGATATTGCCTCACTTGTAATTATGGGCAAGAGCCTGCGTGAACAGGGCATATATGACCTTTACCCCGAAGAAAGGAAACGCTGGTATGTTAAAGCTCCTGCATTCTCTTTCTCAAAGCTTCACGGAATGGATTCATATCTTTCACCCGAAATGAAATCAACTGGTGAAGCAATCGGCTATGATGATAAGCTTCACAGAGCAATGTATAAGGCGCTTGTTGCATCTGGAATGAAGCTTCAGAATTACGGCACAGTTCTTGTAACTCTTGCTGACGAAGATAAGGTTGAAGCAATGCCACTTATAAAAAGATTTTACGATATGGGCTTTAATATTGAGGCAACATCTCTCACAGCGGAGTATCTTAAAAATTATGGCATCCGCACAAGAGTAAGGGGTAAAATCAGCGAGGGCAGTACGGACGTTCTTGACTCAATCCGTTCTGGATATGTGAGCTATGTTATCAATACCCGTGCGATTATGTCTGGCGTGCATTATGAGGACGGCGTTCAGATTCGCCGCTGCGCAACAGAAAATAATGTAACAATGTTCACTTCTCTTGATACAGTAAGAGTGTTGCTTGATGTGCTTGAAGAAATCACAATCAGCATTTCACTGATTAACAGTTAAGCTATGAAAAATAAAAAAACAATTCAATCCATTGCGGTGGCATCGGTTTTTACGGCAATTATCTGCATCAGCGCACAGATTTCTGTGCCAATGCCATACGGTGTGCCTGTAACGTTGCAGACCTTTGCCGTTGCACTTTGCGGTTATTGCCTTGGTGCAAAAAAGAGCCTTATGTCAATTGTCGCATATATTTTAATCGGTCTTGCAGGTGTGCCCGTTTTCTCAAATTTTAACGGGGGAGCGGCGGCACTTTTCGGCAAAACAGGCGGGTTCATTTTTGGATTTATTTTCCTTATACTTTCTTGCGGATTTGCCGAAAAAATCGACAGAAAAATTTTAAAAATTCTAACAGGAATGGGCGGAATTATTCTTTGCCATATAACAGGAATAAGCTGGTTTTCGTTCCTCACTAAATCGTCATTGTTTTCATCGGCTGTGATGGTTTCAATTCCATTTATTCTGAAAGATGTTGTGAGCGTTGTTTTAGCAGAGCTTCTTTCTGAACGGCTGAAGAAAATAAAGAATCTTCCTATCTGAAAAGGGGAGCGTGTAGGTTTTGGCTGACCTGCACGCTTTCCTTTTTTATTGCAAAAAAATCTGACCCCGAAAAACGGAGTCAGACTGTAAAAAAGTTAAATTATTCAGCTCTATCCATAGCAACCTGATAATCTTTAAGGTCTGTGAAGATTTCGTTTGTATAAGGATTCTTCTTAGCCTTGATTGAACGCATAATGATTGCTGTAAGAACAAGAACGTTAACTGCAAGAGCGATGATAGCAACGATACCCTGTGCTCTGGGGTCTGCGCTTGCGGGAGCAACAGCTTCTGTAGCACCGATTATGTCGAAGTCAACGGGATAAACTGATGACTTTGTTGTGAATACGCTGTAATCCTGGAATGCAGGAACAACCTGAGCGAACATGCACCAGAGAGCAAGAGTATTAGCTCTGTTCTGAATCCAGCCGCCCTTATTCCAGAAGAAGTTTGCGAATGTGGGAGCAAGGAGAAGTGCAAGACCGCAATACCATGCGTGTGTGGGAAGGTTGTTGTAGGTGTATTCAAAGTTCCAGAGGTCATATGCGATGATGTAAAGCCAAACCATGTCGGGCCAGAGCATATCGTCCTTTTTCTTTGATGAGTAGATGCCCCACCAGCCAGTCATGCAGAAGATGTTGATGATACCTGCAAGACCGTTGAGGATGTTCCACCATCCGCCATAAAGCCAAACGCCCTCTGATGAGAACCACCAGCCGCCTGCAAGAGAACCTGCACGAACAACTGACTCAAAGTCGCTTACAACAGCAATAAGGATGTTGATTGCAACGATGATGAAGGGGAAAGGTTTGAACCATTCTTTTTTGCCGATGCCCCATTTATATTTGAGCATCATAAAGCCGATACAGCCTGCTGTTGAGGCGTAAAGCTTTGCGTAGTGGAACCAGCTGTTCATATGTACGTAAGTGGGGTTGTTAAGTGCCCACTCAGCGCCTGTGCCTGCTGCAATGTAAACAGCTACAAAGTAAGCTGTAAGAGCTGCAGGAAGGATGCAGAAACAGAAAAGTCCACCAAGTTTTGTGCGTCTTGAAAACTCATTGATGAGAACAAGACCAACGAATACGAGCAGCCAACCAAGTAACTGCCAGCCGGAGTTTTCTCCGTAGATGTGGAATAACATTGTTTTTCGTCCTTTCAATATTTTATTTGCAGAGTGGAGTTCCCTCCGCTCTAAAGACCGTAAAGCTAATATGCTTCAATTTCTTTGATGTTTATCTCGTTACCCTTTAAAAGATATGTTTTTTCGCTTTCGCAATAAGGGCAGATTCTGCCGTGCTGAACGGTGGGGTAAGTTTGCTGACAACCTTCGCAGAATGTTACGGCAGGGAGCTTAATAATTTTAAGCTCCGCACCGTTTAAAAGCTCGCTTTTGTCTGCCGCCCATCGCCAGCAATCACCAAGATATTCATCGATAACACTTGAAACCTCGCCAAGCTCAAGAGTAACGCTCTGAATTTTTTCAAGCTCGTTATCTTTGCCCACCTTTTCAAGTGATTCAATTATATGAAATACAATTCCTAATTCGTGCATTATTTCTTATTTTTCTTTGCGGCACGCTTGATTTTAATCTCACGCTTGAGCATATAGGGCAGAATCTTTTTGAATTTATCCTCTGATCTGACAAAATCACTGCATTCGGGAAGATCACGGTGAAGAGTGATAGCGTCAAATGCGCATTTTGTTGTGCAGACACCGCAGCCAATGCACTTGTTGGGGTCAACAACAGATGCACCGCAGCCAAGGCATCTTGCAGTTTCAATTTTTATCTGCTCCTCTGTAAGTGGAAGATGAGCATCACGGAAAGATTTTTTAGCGTCGATTGATTTGTTAAGACCTGTGAGCTGTCTCTTTGAACAGTCATAATCATCAACAACAATGTTGTCTTTATCAAGCTCAATGAAATCGTTGCGATTTCTGCCGATTGTAAGGCTTGCATTTGGCTGAACAAATCTGTGAATTGAAATTGCGCCCTCTTTACCTGCGGCAATGGCATCAATTGCAAATTTAGGTCCAGTGTAAACATCACCGCCAACAAAAATGTCTGGCTCAGCTGTCTGATATGTAAGCTTATCTGCAACAGCTCCGTTGCCTCTGCCAAGCTCAACCTTTGTGTCTTTAATAAGGTCGCCCCATACGATGCTCTGACCGATACTCATAAATACATGAGAGCATTCAACTGTGATAGTGTCATTCTCATCATAAACGGGAGCGAAGCGTTTGTTTTCATCATAAACAGAAACGCACTTTTTAAGCACAATACCTTTAACCTTGCCGTTTTCTGTGAGGATTTCTTTTGGTCCCCAACCGCAGTTGATGGCAATGCCCTCTTCTGTTGCTTCTGCAATTTCTTCTGCTGATGCAGGCATATTGTCTTTATCCTCAAGGCAATACATAGAAACTTTCTGCTCGCCGCAGCGGATGCTTGTTCTTGCAACATCTATTGCAACATTACCGCCACCGATAACAACAACATCGCCTTTAAGGTCGAATTTCTCTTTTTCGCCAGCTTCACGCAGGAAGTCAACAGCAGACATAACACCCTCTGCGTCTTCGCCTGCAATGCCAGCCTTTCTGCCGCCCTGGCAACCGATTGCAATGTAGAAAGCTTTGTATCCCTGCTCACGAAGCTCGGCGATTGTTACATCCTTGCCAACCTCAACACCGCACTTGAATTCAACGCCCATTTCACGAAGAATATCAATTTCAGCGGCAACAACATCTTTTTCAAGCTTGTATGAGGGGATACCGTAAACCAGCATTCCGCCTAACTTTTCGTTCTTTTCAAATACTGTTGGGTAATAGCCTTTTTCTGCAAGGTAGTATGCACAGCTCAAACCAGCAGGACCGCCGCCGATGATGGCAACTTTCTGTGTGAATCTGCCTCTGTTTGAGGGAACGATAATCTGAGGAATGAATCTTGTTTCTGCATCAAGGTCTTTCTGTGCAATGAATTTTTTAACATCATCAATTGCAACGGCTTCGTCAATTGTTCCTCTTGTGCAGGCATCCTCACATCGTCTGTTGCAGATTCTTCCGCAAACTGCGGGGAACGGATTGTTTTTCTTTATAAGTGCAAGTGCATCTGTGTATCTGCCTTGAGCAGCAAGTTTAAGATAACCCTGAACTGCAACATGTGCAGGGCAAGCAGTTTTACAAGGTGCTGTGCCAGTGTCATAACAGTTAATTCTGTTGTTATCACGGTAGTCCATATCCCATTTGTCGGGACCCCATTTGATTTCATCGGGAAGCTCGTGCTTTGGATAAACAACGGGGCCGTCTTTTGTGCAAAGCTTCTGACCAAGTTTAACTGCGCCAGCGGGGCAATACTCAACGCATCTGCCGCAGGCAACGCATTTTTCACTTGCAACATTTGCAACATATGCTGAACGGGACATATTTGGTGTGTTGAAAAGCTGAGATGTTCTCAAAGCGTTGCAGATGTTTACATTACAATTGCAGATTGCAAAAATCTTGCCTGTGCCGTCAATGTTTGTTACCTGATGAACAAAGCCGTTATCTTCCGCTCTCTGGAAAATTTCCATAGCTTCATCATATGTAATATATCTGCCTTTCTGTGTTTCAACAAGGTAGTCAGCCATATCGCCAACACCGATACACCAATCGTTAAAATCATCACCGCAGCCCTCGCCAAGAACCTGACGGGATGCACGGCATGAGCACATACCAGCGGCATACTTGCCCTCATATTTTTTCAGCCAGTATGAAATATGCTCTATATCAATGCTTGTGTTTTCTGCTTCAATTGCTTTTTCAACAGGGATAACGTGCATACCGATTCCTGCTCCTCCGGGAGGCACCATAGGTGTAACCTTTTCGAGGGGCATAAATGTCATTCTTTCAAAGAATTTGCCAAGCTGAGGATTTTCTTCGATCTGTGAAAAACGCATATTGAAAAACTCTGCACTGCCTGGAACAAATGCAGGCAGAACATACTGCTTTTCGTGCTTCGGATTTTCCCAGTTATATTCAAGCAGACCGATATAGCTCATATCGTAAAGGATTTTTTCAAGGTAATCCTTATCTTTGCCTGTTGCTTTCATAAGCTGCTCAATTGTCATTGGAACTCTGACTTTCATTTTAAGGGCAATCTCTGCCATTTCGTCAGTAACAAGAGCGTCAAGACCGTAATATTCGGGATCTTCGGGCTTAACTCCGCCAATCTTTGCAGGCAATCTGTCTGTAATTTTTCTGCCCAGCTTCATTATCAGCTCACGGGGTTCTTTTGGCGGTTCGGGGATAGCGCAATCTGGTGCATTTGGTGTAAATTCATCTTTCACTTTTAAGCCCTCCATTCATTTATCTGATTTCTGAGCCAATCAGCCCATTTATCAATTCCTTCGCCTGTTTTGGCGCAGATTGGAATAACCTCTGCCTTTGGATTTCTCATATGAACATACTCTTTGCATTTTTCAAGATCAAAATCAAAATAAGGCAATACATCAATTTTATTTACAAGCACAACATCGCAAACTGAAAACATAAGTGGATATTTCAGCGGTTTATCGTGCCCTTCGGGAACAGAAAGAATCATAGCGTTTTTGGATGCGCCTGTGTCAAATTCAGCAGGGCAAACAAGGTTGCCGACATTTTCAAGAATGGCAAAATCAACATCATCTGTCTGAAGTCCGTCAAGACCCTGCTTTGTCATTCCTGCGTCAAGGTGGCACATTCCGCCCGTGTGAAGCTGAATAGATTTAACGCCTGTTTTTGCAATTGTTATTGCGTCAACATCAGAGTCAATGTCAGCCTCCATAACGCCGATTTTGTATTCATCTTTAAGTGCTTCAATTGTCTTGGTGAGCGTTGTTGTTTTGCCAGAGCCAGGGGATGACATAAGGTTCAAAAGAAAAATCCCCTTTTCTTTAAGCTCTTTTCTCAGAAGCTCAGCCTGCTCGTCATTGTTGGCAAAAACACTCTGTTTTATTTCAAGAATTTTAACTTCTTTCATTGTAAACTCCGTTTATTTTTTGTTTTTATTTTTAAGTGCCGCCTTAACCTTGCCGTCGGGGTCTTTTATAAGAAGAGTTACAACCCACACAACAAGAGCAAGAGCAATTACAGATAAGCCGAGGAATGCGTCATTGAGCATATCAAGAGGGGCGGGATTGAAATATTCCGCTTTAAGCTCAGCGTATTCAAAAACAGCGTCAACCAGCCACATAAGTGATGCACCCCAGAAAAGCCAGCAAAGAACACCAGTGCAAAGCTTGTTGTCAACAGGGCGTGTGTACCACACAACTGTTGAAATTACTGCGGCAAAAACTGTGAGAAGTAATGTCATACTGCACTTTCCTCATTGTGTGTTTCAACTGCATCTTTTCTCTTTTCGATTACATTTGAAACAATAACCATCACTGCCCAAACTGCGGTGAGAAGCACTGCCATTGCAACGCCGACTGTGGCAATTTCATAAAGCATCTGCGTTGTGGATTCAGAATTTGCCATTGCAGTTAAGAACGGGAACCACGGCACAACCTCGCCATGCCATAAATGCTCAAATGCAAGGAGGAATGAACCGCCCCAAAGAAGCTTTGCAAGCCACATAAGCTTTCTTGAAAATCTGATTTTTTCATTTTCACTTGATTTTAATGCAGCGTTTCCGTTAGAAAACTTGTGAGCAGAAAGTGAATTGTTTTCTTTCTTTTTAATAATCTGAGTGGCAACTGTAACAATAACAGCTTCTGCCACTGTTGCGGTGAAACATGCCATAAAAAAACTCCTTTCAAATAAGCACGAATAAGCACGAAGCCTGTCGATAATTAAAATATATCACATTGATAAATATCTGTCAATGTGCGAAATCAAAAAAAATAATAAACGGCTGCAACTTTATTATTGCAACCGTTTAAACCTGTCAGTTATGAATTTTATCAAGGGTATTATAGAGCTTTTCTACGAAGGAATCGAACTTGTCATAAAACAATCCGTCATGCTTTGTTTCCCAGAAATCGCAGGGGAAAAGAAGAACTCGGCACGGGTGAGTTGAGATGTATTTTATGCCGCCCTCACCAACTGCTGTGTTGCCAAAAGCAATGATTTTTTCGCTCAGTGCCTTGTGGCTGCTCATATAATTATAAAGTCCTCTGAAAGGTGAATATTCCCTTTTGAAGTTAGAGCATTTCCAGTATTGCCAGCTGATTTCACTGCGCTCAATTCTGTTAAGCTGTTCCTCTGTTTCAGCGGCTGATTTTGCACTTTCCCAAAGGTAATCTATGCGTTTGATGTCTTTGTTTTTAAGCCTTGGCAAAGCTGCTCTTGGCTGCTGGCGAATGTGAAGATGCTTCGTGCGTGTAACAGAATGTTCAGAAATTATGTTGATGTATTCGTGAAGATATTCACCGCCTGCACCGTAAACAGCGTTGAGATAATCGCCCATAAGCTCATCAAAATCTGTGCGGTACGGATTTTCCATAAGTTTTGCAAGGAGGAATGATCTCAACTCATAAAATTCGCCGTTGCAGATGTCCATGTAATAGTTGCCCTCTTCATAAAGACCTTTTGCACCGTTTTCATAAAAAATCTGAACATTTCTCTGAAGCACCTGGAAGTTTGCAAAGGGGCAGAATGTTTCGGAATAGTTGTTTACATAATCCCAGATATAAAGGCGGTCGCAGATGTTGCTCCAGCCCTCAAGGTCTTTAAGAAACTCTGCATTCTCTTTGCATGCAGGGTTGTCAATTGTGTGTCCGTAGCAGCATTCAATTGAGCAAAGGCGAACGATAACATTGTCCGCAGGCTTAACCTGTGATGGCACATGGCGGGTGTATTGATATGCGAATGTGTCGATTGCAACGTTGTCATAGCCTGCATTTTTAACAGACTCTGCAACTGCATTTGCAAAGGTGAGCATTGTGCCAGCCTGTGAATCGTTGGCTTTGTCAAGTGCGGCGCATTTATCGCAGGTGCAATAATTCTGATTATCGTCCTGTGTAAGTGAAACAATCTGAATGTCCGCTTCGGGGTTGTGCTCACGCTTTAAAAGTGAGAGTACTTCGTCTGTTACAATTTTAAGTACATCGGGGTTTGTAAGGCAAAGCTGGTCGGGGATTCTTTTGCCATCACGGAATGCAAAATATTCGGGATGCTCATCAAAATATTTATCCCTGCTGCAAAAATATGTTGAAAGCGTATGGCAGAATGTGCCGAGGTAGGGGATATAAACACCTTTCTCTCCGTTATTTCTTGCTGTTGAGCCGTTAAGTGAATGAGCACGGGCATATTCTGCATAATTTGTGCTCATAGTGTCAAGCTTTCTGTATTCAAAAAACGGAGTGTAAGAAATGTCAATGTCAGCGTCAACATCAATTCTTTCAGGTGATGGATTTGAAGTGATGTTGAATTCATAAACTTCGTATCCGCAA
Source organism: Clostridia bacterium (assembly GCA_024404115.1). GTDB lineage: Bacteria > Bacillota > Clostridia > Oscillospirales > Acutalibacteraceae > CAG-488. The sequence continues at coordinate 88,817 of JAKSQM010000004.1, forward strand.
TAGTCGCTGAGGAAACGGTAAACGCCGTCAAGGGTGCCGCTGCTGCCAGTTCCGCAAATATAAAGTGAGCTGTCGTCAGATTTAATTTCATAAAAGCCCATTGCTTTTTCGCTCTGTTCAAAGCTCATGCGGTTTGTTTTGCCAACAACAATTTCGTTGCCTGTGATGCTTTCAGAATCAAGAGCTATGGTCAGATTTTCGCCAGTGATTTTTTGCAGATGTTCCTGCAATTGTTTTGCCGCAAATTTTTCTGAATCTGTTGCAGATGCAGAAATAACAATTTTTTCTGCTGACTTGCCGTTTGCAAAAACGATTGTGCCGTCAGCATTTGCCGCACTTGCAATAATTCCAAAAGAAAGAATCAACGCAACTGTCAGCAAAACAGAAATGATTTTTTTCATAAAGATCTCCTTTGATTATTTAGTTCCTGTTATAACTTCTTTAACTGCGTAGTATGCAGGCTTTGGTGTGCCGTCAATTGTGCAGATGCCCCACTTTGTTTCAAATGGGCACCAGCTATGACCGCAGGCGAAGCAAGCCGCCATATCCTGATTACAATAAATAATCATACCTGCAAGGCAGTTGAGCTTTTTAAGCTCGGTCATAACAGCTTTGTAATACTCTGCCTGTCCGTCGGGTGTGTGAGGAATATTGTTTATTGTTTTTTCTGATGTTTCGCCATAGAAATGGTTTGAATAACTGCTGAAAACAAGCTCTGCCCACTGCGCCTTTTCGTCGGGATGCTCAAGGCTCAATGTGTTTCTGAATTGCCACGGAAGCTTGTTTATAAAATTCTCACCATCTGCAATTGCTTCCGTCTCGGTGGAATAGCCGTAAATGCCAAGGATTTCTGCCTTTTCTTCTGCTGATTTCTTACCGCCTGCACTCCAGAAGCCAAATTCCTCAATAATAATAGGCTTGCCCGTCAAGCGATAAAGCTTTTTAACTTTCTTTGCGTAATCCTTTGGCTCAGCATCACCCTGATTGCCTGTATAAAGGTCAATGCCAACATAATCGCAATATTTAAGATAAGGCTTCATAAGCTTGTGAAGCTCACGGCTAACCTGAATCAAGTCTGCTGAATTATATCCGATTGGGAAGCTTTCGTTATTTTTCGCTTTTTCTTCGGTGATTGCTTCCAGCTGTGAGCCAATATAAAATGCCGCCTCTTCAATGGTAAGTGGGTGCATAAATCCAACAAGACCCATTTCGTTTGTTATCTGAAATCCGCCTGCGATGTCCTTTAAATCGTTATAAAGGAAAACGGCGATTTCTTTTGTTCTTTCAATATCGTCAACGGGGTTAAATCCCATGTCAGAAATAATATCTCTGGGGTAGGGAGTTACTGCCATAACCTTGAAGCCGTGGTCAGCATAACCCTTGCAACGCTCCTTGAATTTCAGATAATCGTTGCGGATATTTCCATTTTTGTCAAAGGGGCAGGGGATGTCAAATCTTACCCATTTAAGTCCTGCATCTGCGAGGGTGTCATAATCCTCATTGGGGTGGCAGATGCCATAAATAAATCCGCCGTTCTGCTCAATAAGATTCTGAACATTCTTATCGGGCAGGTTAAATATGCTTCCGAAAAAGCACGAAATGGCGATAATAATGCTTTCAATAAATGCAACAAATTTCATTTAAAAACCTCCTTAAAATCATTAAGAACTTTTTGACATTTTAGCATATTATTTTTAAAAAATCAATCTGACAAATTAAAAGTATTTTAACAAAAGACCATAATCGTGTTTTATACAATTTTTTTCAATTGTAGATTTTTGAGCCTGTGGGTGTTCCGTGTTCTGCTCAGTTACATATTGATTTCTGTTCTTCATTCTGACGCAGCTGCATACAGATGGTGCCTTAATGCCGACCAGTTCATAAGAATGATGGCAATGATGATTTTTTACCTCACTAACCATTGGCAGAAATATACAAAGGAAGATTAAAAAATCCCAGTTCACTTCATTTTGTGAGCTGGGATTTATTTTGTAGAAAGAAATTTTATTTGATTTAAATCTTCGGTATTTCAAGATTTATGCCGTTCTGCTCTGCTGACTGGCTGGCGATAATTCCGGGGAGGGACATCTTAATCGCAAAATCAACATCAAGCACAGGCTTTTTATTTTCAAGAACGCAGTCAACAAAATCTGAGAACATACGGGAATCTCCGCCGCCATGACCGAATGCATTTGCGTTGCCGTATTCATCAAGATATGCTGTTGCAACGGGAATTTCAATTTCCTGTGCGAATGTTCCGGGGATGCTTGCAAGCTTTGCAAAGCTGTGGGCTTTGTCAACAATTTTTCGTCTGTCTGTTTCAATAGAGCCCTGTGTTCCGCAAAGGCGGTAATTGTGGTCGTAGCTTGTGTATGCACCGAAGCTTACAAGCAGTTTGATTATTGCACCTTTTTCTGTTTTAAAAATTGCAATTGCGGTGGAATTTTTCTTAGGAAAATACGGGTTATAAACTATATCCGCATTCATGCAGGATACGCTGACACAGCGGTCATCCATAATATAAAGAAGCGGACCCAATTCGTGTGTTGAATATTTTATTGCGTTGATATATGTGCGCCAATGACCTGCGGGGTAATTATCGGGTGAAAACTCTTCGGGGTTTATAGCGTGAAGATACTCTGCTTCAGCGAATACAACATCGCCGAATTCTCCTCTTTCACGCATTTTTTTCCACGTTTCAATAAATGCCCAGTAACAGCAGTTTTCTGCCGCCATATAGATTAAATCGGGATGCTCTGAAACGATTTTTCTTAATTCAGATGCTTCCTCAACGCTTGTGATAGATGGAATTTCACAAAGAACGTGCTTGCCTGCCTCAAATGCTTTTTTAACTATCGGCACATGATAAACAGCCTCGGTTGCAACTATTACAGCGTCAATATCCATTTTGAGCATTTCGTCATAATCGTTCAGATACACCACATCATTCACATCAAATGATTCAAAATATTCTTTGCAGTGAGCAAGAACTTTTTCGTTGTGGTCGCAAGCCGCAACAATTTTGCATTTGGAATTGCCAAATCCGCAAGCCGCAACAGCAGCACCTCTGCCAGCTCCTACAACACCGCAGCGTAAAATTTTATTATCCATAATATACTCCTTTATGCTTTGATTTTGTTATATATCTTTGGATAAATATTATCACAAAAAAATGCTTATATCAATAGTCTGCAAGAATGATAAATTAGTTATATTTCCATACAAAAAGAGAGTGCAAATCTGCACCCTCGTTAAGGTTAAAAATCGCACACTGCATAGAATGCGTTTTTCGGCATGCTCTCTCTGTCAAACAGAAGCTCATGTCTGTAATACTTCTCACCGTCAGCAGTTTTCTGCGGTCGATTATCGTTAATTCCCCAGAAAGTTACGCTTGAAATTTTATCTTTGTTTCGGCGAAGCACCTCAAACATCTGACTGAACTTCTTTGATTGAAGAAGCTCAATATTTCTCGGAAGCGTATCAAAAATATCATTCTTGTTTGCATCTATGCGCATATCACATTCGGTTATCTGAATATCTACGCCTATCTCATAAAGCTTATCAATAACTTTCTGAAGACGGCGGGGAGTTTCGTTGGTTTCCCATAAATTCCAATGGCTCTGAATGCCAACCGCATGAATGGGAACACCCTCGTTGACCCACTTTTCAACATATTTAAGCAAGTAATCCTGCTTTTTCTGCTTTTTAAGAACTGTGGTTTCGTTAACGCACAGCACCGCAGTGGGGTCTGCTTCGTGAGCGTATTCAAAGGCTTTTGTGATGTATTCTTCACCGCAAATTGTCAAGAAGTCATTGTGCTTAAATGCACCGTCTTTTTTATCGTAGCCAAAAGGTTCGTTCACAACATCCCACACATGGATGATGTCTTTATAGCGGGTTACAATAGTTGTTATGTAATCGTGCATTCTCTGGAGCAGAACATCTTTGCTGACAAGGTTTCCCTCGCTGTCTTTTGTCATCCAGCTTCCAAGGTATCCCCAGACAAGGCAATGACCACGAAGTTTAAGACCGTTTTCACGGCAGAAGTTGGCAATGGTATCAGCTTCGCTGAAATTCCATACACCCTCAGCAGGATTAAGAACAGCCTGCTTAAACGCATTTTCGCCCGTCAAAGATGAATAATTTTTCAGCAGAAATGCAGAAATATCTTCTTTGTTGCAGTGCCATCCGCTAACAGCTGCTCCAATGTCAAAATAATCGGCATAGCAATCTTTGAAGCCTATGTAGTTTTCATCACCAAGCTTGTCAGAATAATCATAATCTGACAGCGGACTAAAGGTTAAAAAAGATAAAACTGCAAGCAAAAGGCTCAGGATTCTGGTAAGCATAAAAGATCTCCTTATAATATATGTTTCGTGCTGTTAAAGAATTTTTTCTCCGCCGTGAAGCTGAGGATAGCGGGACGCATAAATGTACTGCGGTTTGTCTTTAAATTCAAGCTTGAAAACTGCAACGCCTGCGTGCTTGTCGGGGCAATCCTTTGGCAGATTTTTAATAATCAATCTGTGCTCAAGAGCTTCAAATTCAAGCTCTTCACCTGTTGCAAGAAGAGTTATCTTTTCGGGTGGAACAACATATCCGCCAACACCGATTTCAGGCTCTCCGCACCAGATTCTGTTCCACAGATAAATATTGTTGCCGTTCTGTGTTTCGTATGTTACACCGTTGCCGCCGATTCTGCCCTCAACTCTCGGCAAGCTATATACAGATTCACCGTTTTCTGAAAGCCATGCGCCAACTTTTGTGAGAGGTTCGACGACTTCTTCGGGAATGCTTCCGTCGGGCTTCGGGCCAATGTTAAGAAGCAGGTTGCCGCCGCACTCAACGCAGGTGTTGAGCATTGTGAGTATTCTTGATGGAGTGTAGCTGTAGCTTGCGGCATATTCAGAGTTAACATAACCCCAGCTGATGCCGTTAAATGTCATGCAGGCTTCCCAATCACGCTCCATAGGTGTGATGTGTGCTTCGGGTGTGCCGTAGTCCTCGTCAAGGCAGCTGCGGTTGTTGATGATGATTTCGGGCTGAAGCTTTCTTATCATCTGATTTCTTCTCAGCGAATCCCAGCCCGCTGCTGAACATAAAGGATTACTGCCATCATACCACAGAATGTCAATCTTTCCGTAGTTGGTCATCAGCTCACGGTTAAGCTCATAGGTGTATTCAATAAAGCGGTCATAGGCAGCCTTTTCTGACATACAATCAAATGCGTCGGGGTTGTGCCAATCCATAAGTGAATTGTAAAGACCGATTCTCATGCCGTGCTTTCTGCAAGCATCAGTGAATTCCTTTACAATATCAACTTTCGGGCCGTAATTCACTGAATTAAAAGGGTTTACCTTTGAATCCCACAGGCTGAATCCGTCGTGATGCCTTGTTGTAAGTACAATATATTTCATGCCAGATGCTTTAGCAAGCTTAACCCATTCCTCAGCCATTCCTTTTTTATAAGGAAAATCATCTGCAAGCTTTGCGTATTCTTCGGGCGGAATGTTTTCGTCAACCTGTGCCCATTCGTTTCTGCCTATCATTGCATAAAGTCCGTAATGCACAAACATACCGAATTTGGCTTCTCTCCACCATTTCATACGCTCATCTCTTGTAGAGGCTGTCCATCTTTCGTATTCGGGTTTTGTCATTATTTTCATAAAAATACCTCCTGTAAGTATGACTATGTATTCAAGCTTCAATCAATTTTCTGATTCCACATTATTATATCATATAATGTAAGCTTTTCAAGCACAGATAAATTAAAATCAAAAGCAGATAAATATATGTTTGTTTTTCTGTTTTCGTATGATATAATTCGATTATCACAGAAAAGCACAGCTTTGGAGGTAATATGAGTAAATCTGACACTATACATATTGCATACGGATTTCATGTGAATCTTTATCATTCTTACAGAGGCGACAGCAATGACGGGCTGGGCTTCGGCTCTGACATCCGCATAATCAGAAAGATTATTGATGTGCTGAATGAGCTGAACGAAAAGGGCATCCCTGTTAAGGGAACATGGGACACAGAAAATTTCTTTTCTCTTGAAAAAATTCTGCCCGAATATGCGCCCGATATTATCAGCGGAATCCGTCAGCGTGTGGAAAAATATGGCGACGAAAATATAATTATGGGCTACAACAACGGCGCACTCAGTGCAATGAATGATGATGAATTTATCTCGTCAATTGAGCTTGCTGTTTCAAACAAAGGCGGCAGCGGACTTAAAGATATTTTTGGCACTTATGAGCCGATTGTTCGCCCGCAGGAGGTTATGTTTACCCCGTCGCAGGTGAGCCTTTATAATAAATGCGCTCTCTACAGCTGTGTGTAAGGATGTTGACCGATGCGGTGCGCAGGACCATGACTGGTCGGCAAATATCGGCGAATGTCTTGCACTTTTCACAACTCATCCTGCTGGAAACGGCAACAATCGCTTTGGCTCTTCACCGGGGTATTGGATAGGCAACGGTCGCCGTCCCATGAGCGTTCAGAATGAAAATGTGAATGTTACAATTTATAAAATTCCCAAAAAAATTCGCCTTGCAGAAACGGCAGTTTCAAAAATCACACACGCATATATGCCAAAAGATTTTTATGATGAATTTGAGCTGCAGGGGAACAAAGTTTTTGCAAGAAAAGATGGAATTTTTGTTGCAATGATTTCAAACGGTGAGCTTAATTTTAAGCCATACGACAGAGAATCTTTGAACGGACTTTTCCGAAATCTTAAAGCGGAGCTTCCCGAAGAATATATTCCTCACAGTGAATTTGATTTATGTCGTGAGGGCGGTGAATATCACGCATACATCACCGAGCTTTCAAGTGAAGATAAAGAAAGCTTTGAAGAATTTAAAAACCGCATTGCAAAAAACAGCGTGGATTTTAAAGCTGATTCAGTTGAATATTCAACATATTTTGGCAAAATTTTTGCTTCATACAGCGGCGATTTTTCTATAAATAATTCGCCTGCTCAAAAAGAATTTGACAGATATGATTCTATTTTCTGCCACGCAAAGCGAAAGAGTGATTCAATCTCTGTCAACAGCGGAGAACATACCCTTGAGCTTAAATTAAGCACAGCAGAAAGAACAGCGAGATAAAATATTTTTGGAGTGATAACAGTGCTTCTTAATGAAAAAACAAAAATTTATGGCAGGGAAGTCAACAACCGAGTTGTGCTTCACCCAATGGAGGGCTGCGACGGAAACGCAGACGGAAGTATCGGTGAGCTTACCCGCCGCAGATACCTTCGCTTTGCTGAAAGCGGAGCAGGAATAATCTGGCTTGAAGCAACGGCGGTTTCTTCAGAATGCCGTGCCAATCCCCGCCAGCTTTACATAAACGAAAATAATAAAGACAGCTTTAAAAATCTTGTTGCAGAAATAAAACAGCACGCTTTAGAAACAGTTGGCTTTGAGCCGATTATCATAATGCAGGCTACAAACAGCGGCAGGTGGAGCAAGCCAAACGGCACACCCGAACCGCTTATTGCATACCATAATCCTTTGTGGGAAAAGGGCAAAGAAAACCTGCCTTACACAGTTGTAACCGACGAATACTGCAACGGTGTTGTTGAAAAATATGCGGCAGCCGCACGCCTTGCCTCTTATGCTGGCTTTGACGGAATTGATGTTAAATGCTGCCACGGATATTTGATGAACGAGCTTCTCAGTGCATTTGAAAGAGAGGGGAAATATGGCGGAAGCTTTGAAAACAGAACAAGGCTTTATTTTGATTGCCTTAATGCTGTTTTTGAGAATAAAAGCGACAGCCTTTTTGTAACAACCCGCCTTAATGCCTGCGATTGCTTTGATTACCCTTACGGATTTGGCGTTGACGAAAACAACAATATAGATTTGACCGAAACAAAAAAGATTATTGCTTCCCTTGAAAAAATGGGCGTGGAGCTTATCAATCTTACTCTTGGCAATCCGTATCTTATTCCTCACATCAACAGACCGTATGCCAATGCACCTGAAGCTGGTGAGGTTGGCGAAAAAAGAATATACGATATTACAAAAGAGCTTCAGCAGGCTTTCCCGAATGTTAAACTGATTATGTCGGGGCTTTCGTTCCTCGGTGCAGAGGTTATTGATTATGCAGAGAAAGCTCTTGAGGATTCAGCGGCATTCTTTGCAGGCTTTGGAAGAATGTCTTTTTGTTATCCGTCATTTTATTCAGATTTTCTTAAAAACGGTGAGCTTAATAAATCAAAGTGTTGCCTTGCCTGCGGTAAATGCACAGAGCTTATGCGCCACGGCTGTGTGGCAGGCTGCCCCATAAGAGACAGCGAAGTGTATATGCCTCTTTATAAAAAATATGTGCTTAACAGGGAGTGATAATATGTTTGCAGTTGTAACAGGAGGAAACAGAGGAATCGGTCTTGCAATTGTTAAAAGGCTTGTGGCAAGCGGATATAAATGCCTTGTTGCTGCAAGAAGTGAAACCGATGAAATAAAATCACTTGCACAGGAGGGAAAAGCAGAATTTCTTTCTTGTGATATTTCTGATAAAACTTCAAGAGAAACGCTTAAAAAAAGACTTAAACAGGAAGAGAAAATTGACTTGCTGGTAAACTGCGCAGGTGTTGCACCAAAAATTCGTAAAGATATGCTTGAAATCAGCGAAGAGGATTTTGATTATGTTCTTAATATAAATCAAAAAGGAACATTTTTTGTTTCACAGATTGCGGCAAATATTATGAAAAATCAGCATAGCGGACGCATTGTTTTTATTAGCTCTCTTTCGTCATACACCGCATCTGTTGAAAGAGCAGAATACTGCATTTCAAAGGCTTCTATTTCAATGTTTACAAAGCTTTTTGCCGCAAGGCTTGCAGAGTATGGCATCAGCGTGTTTGAGGTTTCACCTGGAATTATTGAAACAGATATGACAAAATGCGTTAAAGGCAAATATGACGCATTGATTGACGGCGGACTTACACCGATAAAAAGAATGGGTCAGCCTGATGATGTTGCCACAGCTGTTGAAGCGGCGGCAAGCGGAAAACTTGATTTCTGCACAGGCACAGTGATAAATGCTGACGGAGGCTTCAGCGTAAGAAGATTATGAGAAATTTTTATGATGTTATAGTTGTGGGCAGTGGTGCGGCAGGATTCAGCACCGCCGACTGGCTTCACAGCTTTGGAATTAAAAACATCTGCATAGTTACAGAGGGTATAAACTGCGGAACATCAAGAAACACAGGCAGTGATAAGCAGACCTATTATAAGCTTGATATGTGCAGTGATGCAGGGGACAGTGTGCTTAAAATGGCGCAGGATATTTGCGCGGGCGGCGGCATGAACGGCAGCGATGCTTTTATTGAAGCGGCTAACAGCGCACGGTGCTTTATGCGCCTTGCAGAGCTTGGTGTGCCGTTCCCTACAGATAGATTCGGGCGGTTTGCAGGCTATCGAACTGACCACGATAACACCTGCCGTGCCACATCAGCAGGGCCTCTTACATCAAAATATATGACCGAAAAACTGCAAAAAAAGGTAGAAAAAAACGGCACCCCGATTCTTGACGGGTACCGTGTAATAAAGCTGATTGTGAAAAACAACAAATGCTTTGGTGTGATCTGCTGCACAGCAAACGGATTTGAATTTATTTATTCAAAGGCGGTCATTCTTTGCACAGGCGCTCCTGCTAAAATATACAGCCATTCTGTGTATCCCGAAAGTCAGGCTGGTGCAACAGGACTTGCCATTGAAGCAGGTGTGGAGCTTTCAAATTTTCAGGAATGGCAGTATGGTATCGCTTCTGTAAAATTCCGCTGGAATCTTTCTGGCAGTTATCAGCAGGTAATTCCAAGATATTTTTCTGTTGATACTGACGGCACAGAAACAGAGTTCCTCGCTTCAAATGATAATCTCAGCGATATTTATTCAAATGTATTTCTCAAAGGCTATCAATGGCCGTTTGATTCTAAAAAAATCGACGGCTCGTCTAAAATAGATCTTCTTGTTTTTAAAGAGCTTGAAAAAGGCAAAAGAGTTTTTCTTGATTACACAAAAAATCCTGAGGGCTTTCAGTTTAAAAATCTTTCGGATGAAGCAAAAGAATATCTTCTTGAAACCGAATGTCTTGCAGATACTCCCATAGAAAGGCTTATGAAGCTCAACCCGAAAGCGGTGAAGCTTTATAAAGATAACGGCATTGACCTGACGGCGGAGCCGCTTGAAATCAGAATTGCGGCACAGCATAACAACGGAGGAATAAGAACTGACCTCAACTCTGAAACAACGGTGAAAAATCTTTTTGCCGCAGGAGAAGCGGCAGGAAAATTCGGTGTGTATCGCCCTGGCGGCAGTGCACTTAATGACACACAGGTTGGCGGTCTGCGTGCAGCAGAATATCTTTCAAGAATAATTGAAAGTATTGACGCTGAAACACCCGACGTTGAAGTGCCAAAACTTCCAAAAATTTCAGAGAATCCGACACTTAAAAAATATGAATCTGAGCTTTCACTTAAAATGTCTATCTGCGCAGGGATATTCAGAGATTGTGATGCAGTTAAGAATCTGCTCACTGAGCTTGAAAAAATTAACCGCAATTTTTATGATTTGATAACTGTCAAAGACCACTTGCAGACAGGCGAATTTTACAGCTTCAAGCTGACCCTTTCAAGTATGATTTCACTTTGCAGAACGGAGTTTGACTCAATCACAAAAATCGGCTCCCGTGGTGGATGTATATGCACAAAAGACGGCGTGCGCCTGCCCGAAAATGTGGAATACAGAAAATATATCACCGTAACAGATTCTGACACCGTGCGATATGAGCCAGTGGATGAAATCCCCAACGAAAAGCCTGTTTTTGAAAAACTGCTTAAAAATATTTAAAAATCCCCCCGCATCATAATTTCAGATGCAGGGGGAAATTGCTTATTTGGATATTTTCTCTATTATAAGTAATTGTTTTATTTAATTATCTTTTTTAGTCCCTTTTTTAACCTATGTATCATATCGTCATATTCTTCTTTGTTTAAAGGATCAAATCTGATGTATTTCAAAGAAGCGATTATTGATGGAACTTCACTGTCATCTATTATTACAACAAAAATCGGTTTGTTATGTTTGCGATATTTCATATAAAATCCTTGCCATTCGTCTTTGCAGAAAGCTGATTCAAGATAGCTTTTTGATAAAATAATTATCAATGCGTTGCAATTATCCAATCCGTCTGAAATGGATTGAGGTATGCTTTGACCTGCATCAATATCCCACATATCAAACCAAACATCATACCCTGATCTTTCAAGATCCATTGCAATATATGCAGAAATTTGTTTATCAATCGAAGAATGTGAAATAAAAACTTTTTTCATACCTGTGCCCCTTAAAAATACAGTATCTACGTATATTTGATTTAAAATTTTTAATGTGTAAACATATTCATCATACAATGTAATAGCATCGTCTACATCAAACATCAAGCTATTGACTCTATATCTGCTTAATTGTGAAGAAAGGCTATTTGCTCTGGATACAACATCATACACAGTAACCGTATTGCTTAAGTATTTAAGTGGAATTTCATAACAATAGGCTAAGCTGTTTACCATTTCACCCCAGAATACATATCCATAATCACCACAATAATCGTCATAATAGCCGATTCTTCCTTCGAATTCACCAGCGATTACTTTAACAATACCGAAAGTCAGTTCATCACTATCAAGATCAGAATTTATTAACTCAGATCCAAATATTACTCTTTCAATTGTTTCTTTTTTGTAACTTTCAAATGTTGTTTCCAATGCTTTTCGCATTTGTAATTTTTGTTTATTTATACCATATTTTTTTAATTTATATTCGACTTGTTTTTTAGAAACATTAAACAATGCCGCAATTTCACTTTTTATTAAATCTTTTTCTATATAAAGATCAAATAAATCATCCTGAGTAACTTGATCCCAAGTTTTATCATAAGATTTCAATTTGCTCACCAAACTACCTTTTGTTTAATTATAAAATGTAACTATTAGAATTTCGTTAGAACGGTTTTATGGAAATGTAGTTGTATAAAACAAAAAACTGCTGAAACACGAAGCTTCAACAGTTTTAAGTGGTGGGAGAGGGTGGATTCGAACCACCGAAGTCACTGACGACAGATTTACAGTCTGTTCCCTTTGGCCGCTCGGGAACTCTCCCATTATTCAATAAAATGGAGCTGGTGGACGGACTCGAACCCCCGACCTGCTGATTACAAATCAGCTGCTCTACCAACTGAGCTACACCAGCGCCTCAACGCTCAATTAATATATCACATACAAAGACATTTGTCAACACTTTTTTTGAAATTTTTTTAATTTTTTTAAAAAAGTTGGTAATATGACAATAAAATGCATTCTGTTATTGATTTTTTGCACAAAATAGCGTATATTTATTTCATATAATAATTAAGGTGGTAAATTTATGAAAAAATTGAACAAAATACCAGTTATTCCCAAATCTCATCAGATTACATGGTGGGTCTGCCGTGGGATTTTGTTTATCTGGGGCGCTTCAATGCTGTTTTTAGGCTACACAACAGAATTTCTTGAAGCTATGTTTGCCATAATATTTACACACCTGTGGGATATGTTTCAGCTTTTTGGCGGCAAGAGCTTCATAACATATGTGCCATATTACCTTTTTACTTTTTTGAATTGCTTTATTGCTTTCAGCGTTGCAATTGGTTCAACTGTCAACAAATTCACTACATTTCCTTATATCGACCTGCCTGAGCATTTCTTCGCCGGCTTCATTGCCGCTGTTGGCGGATATGAATTTGCAGTGATTATGCAGTCAAGGCAGCCTAAGGATAAGCGCATAAGCCCTGCACTGGCTTCACTTTTTGCCCTTGCATTTTCGGTTACGCTTATGGTCGGCTGGGAATTTTATGAATTCACTATGGACAGATTGTACGGTCTGAATCTTCAACGCTCTGCCTTTAACATTGAAGAGGGTCTTGTTGACACAATGGTTGACCTTATTCTTGGCAGCTCAGGCGCATTGCTTGGAATGTTTGTAATAGCGTTTAAGAAAAACAATGTGCTTTCAAAAAAGAAAGCTGAAAAAATCGCAGAAAATTCTAAGAAATAATCGGGAGGAGATTTTATGAATAATATTAAAGAGCTTTATGAGCTTTGGCTCCAGAAAGCAAAGGATGAAAAAGAGATTTATGACGAGCTTGTTGCAATTAAAGACAAGGACGATGAAATTCTTGACAGATTTTATCGCAACCTTGAATTCGGCACAGGCGGTCTGCGTGGAGTTATTGGCGCAGGCACAAACAGAATGAATGTTTTCACTGTTAATCAGGCAACACAGGGTCTTGCAGATTATCTTAACGAGGCATTTGAAAATCCCTCAATTGCTATTGCACACGATTCAAGAATTAACTCTGATGTATTTGCAAAAAGTGCCGCAGAGGTTCTTGCAGGCAACGGCATCAAGGTTTATTTTTACCCTGAGCTTGTTCCCACACCTATGCTTTCTTTTGCAGTGCGCAAGCTTAATTGCAGTTCAGGTATTGTTATCACAGCCAGCCACAATCCCTCTCAGTATAACGGATATAAATGCTACGACCAGAAAGGCTATCAGATAACAGACGAGGGTGCCGCAAAAACCTATGCTTATATGCAGAAGGTTGATATGTTCACTGGCGTTAAGATTCTTGACTTTGATAAAGGTCTTGAAAACGGTATGATTGAATATATCGGTCAGGATGTTTATGATGAATTCTACAAGGCTGTTCTTAACGAGTGCATCAACCCCGAAATCACCAAAAACAGCGACCTTAAAATTGTTTACACTCCCCTTAACGGAACAGGCAACAAACCCGTTCGCCACGTGCTTAAAGAGATGGGCTTCAAGGATGTTACTGTTGTTCCCACACAGGAAAAGCCAGACGGACATTTCCCCACCTGCCCTTATCCCAACCCCGAAATCAGACAGGCGTTTGAAGAAGCAATTAAGCTTTCAAATGAAATCGGCGCAGACTTGCTCCTTGCAACTGACCCCGACTGCGACAGAGTTGGTATTGCTGTTAATGACGGCGGTGAGTATAAGCTGATGACAGGAAACGAGGTAGGCGTTCTTCTTGCACAGTATCTTCTTTCTTGCAAAGAGGCAAAAGGTACACTTCCAGAGAAGCCTGCAATTATCAAAACAATCGTTACAACAAATCTTATCTCTGCTGTTGCAGAAAAATATAACTGCGAAATTTATGATCTTCTTACAGGCTTCAAATATATCGGCGAGCTTGTAACAGAGCTTGAAGCAAAGGGCGAGGTTGACCGCTACATTCTCGGTATGGAAGAGAGCTACGGTTATCTTACAGGTATTCACGCCCGTGATAAGGACGGCGTAAACGGCGCATCACTTATCTGCGAAATGGCAGCATATTACAAGGCAACTGAGGGCAAGAATCTTTATCAGAAAATGAACGATATATATGACCAGTACGGTATGTATATGAACACACTTCTTAACTTTGCATTTGCAGGCGCAGAGGGTATGGACAAAATGAAGGGCATTATGGCTGAGCTTCGTGAGAATCCACCCAAAGAAATTGCAGGCATGAAAGTTACTAAAGTCAGCGATTACCTTACAAGTGTTGCAACAGACACCGAAACAGGTGAAAAGACAGTTCTCACTCTTCCAAAATCAAATGTTCTTGCATACGCTCTTCCCGATGGCAACAGTGCAATCATCCGCCCATCAGGCACAGAGCCAAAGATTAAGATTTATGTTACCGCAGTTGGTAAGGACAGAGAGTCAGCACAGGATCTTACAGATAAAATAAGTGAAGATATGAAAGGATTTATAGGTGTTAAATAATGGGAAACAGAAAATTTGTCAGAATCACAGCACTTGCACTTGCAGTTATTATGTTTTTGAGCGTTTTTGTTGGCGTAATGTTCTCTCTGGCAAGATAAAACAGATGTGAAATCAAGGACTAAAAAAATGAAAAAAGTATTATCTTTATTATTGACAGCGGTTGTTATTGCTTCATCATTTGCCGGCACAATCACTGCATATGCTGCCGCACTGAAGCCAGGTGATGTGAATAAAGACAGAAAAGTAAATTCCACCGATGCCCTTGAAATTCTTATGATTTCAATTGGCAAAATGGAAAAGACAGATGACGCACTTTCTGTTGGCGATATTGATGGCGACGGCAAGCTCGGCTCAAGCGACGCACTGATGATTCTTCAATATTATGTTGGTGTTGAGTTCACAGTTCAAAAGGTTGTTGTGAATAAAAAAGACACAATCTGCAAAAAAGGCGATATTATAACGGCAACTGGCAAGGCGTATCCGCTTTTTGCAAAGGATACAAGTGTTGAATGGTCATCTTCAAATGAAAAAATTGCACAGGTGAGCAATGTCGGAAGTATAAAAGTTCTTGAAAACGGCTCTTGCACAATCACCTGCAAATCAAAAGAAAATCCCAAGGTTTCTGCATCATTTAAAATAAATTGCGGTATTAAGGCGACCTCTGTTACGCTCAATAAAAAGAGTGATTCAGTTGCAATGGGCAAGTCAATTCAGCTTCAGGCAACTGTTGCCCCTGCGGATGCTTACTGTGATGTTTTCACATGGAAATCATCTGATTCTTCCATTGCCTCTGTTGATGAAAAAGGCAAGGTAAAGGCAAAGTCAATGGGCACTGCCACAATCACCTGCACCACAACAGACGGCTCAAATAAAAGCGCAAAATACACTATCACCGTTAATATGATGAAAGTGCCGTATGTTAATCAGATGAGTGCATACCCAACAGGCTGTGAAGCGGCTTCAAGCTGTATGCTTCTGAAATATTATGGATTCAGCATCACTATGGATCAGATGGTAAACATCATCCCCAGAGAAAATCTTGTTAATAAAAACGGCAAGTGGTACGGACCCGACATTAACGAAAAGTTTGTTGGCGACCCAAGATACGGCTACCGCTCAAGCATAAGAGGATACGGTGCATTTTCACCTTGCATCACAAAGGCACTGCAAAAGGCAATTGACCAGCGTGGCGGTGGATACACTGCAAAAAATCTTAAAGGCTGCACTATTGATACTCTTTATAAAACAGTTTCAGAGGGTAAGCCTGCGGTTGTGTGGGCAACATACAATATGAATAACCCCACAGAGGTTAATGCGTGGTATATTAACACCACAGGCAAATATTTTGAATATCCTAAGGGAACACATGTTATGGTGCTTTGCGGATATGACAAGAATTATGTTTATGTAATGGATCCATACGAAAGCCCCAATGCAAAGAAATTCTCAAAATCAACTTTTAAAAGTCGCTGGGAGCTTCTTGGCAAACAGGCAATTGTTCTTGAAAAGAATAAATAAAAATTTCAGCAATTTTCAGCACAGTTCTTTTGAGCTGTGCTGATTTTTTGTTTGTTATTTTGACGAAAGAATTGTATAGCTTCTTTTTGTGAAATACTATCGGTTGTGCAATAAAAATTTTTCTTAGAATATTAAAAAAAGCGTTCCATTTTCTTTAAAGATAATGTATAATTACAATTGAATTATTGTATAAAGGAAAGTTTTGTTTAATGAGTTATAAAATCAATTTCTCGTTATTGAGAGAATCGTTTGTTCTTCCATCTGTTATTGCAGATAAATATTTAAAAATGGCAAACGAGGTTCAGATAAAAACAATTCTGTGGATATTCAGAAATTCGGGTGAAAGCGTTGATGCTTCGCAGATTGCAAAAAAAATCGGCAAAAGCTCCGCCGCCGTTGAGGAGGCACTGCTTTACTGGTCATCTGTCGGTGTGCTTGAATCTGATGTAATGCCTGAATCGGCAAAGGCAGTTGAAACAGTCGCTCCGCCTGTACCAAAAGAATTGCCCGAAATTCCGTCTTTTGCACCGAGCTATGAGCAGATTGTCAAAAGATGCAGTGAATCCCCAGAAATGGAAGAATTTTTTAACGAAATTCAAAAAATTCTTGGCAAAACATTGGGGTATGACGGTCAGAGTGCATTTGTGATGATGCACGACAGCTACGGCTTGCCCTTTGAAGTGATTTTTATGCTGGTGAGCTATTGCGTTGAAACGGGCAAGCCTGCATATAAATATATGAGTAAGCTTGCACAGAGCTGGGGCGAGAAAGAAATCGACACTATCGAAAAAGCGGACAAGGCAATTTCTGATATGAAAACCTGCTCAAGGGTTTGGGGCGAATTCACAAGATTTACTGGTATTCAAAACCCGAAGCCTACATCAAAGCAGGAGGAATTTCTTCTTCGCTGGACGGATGATTATAAATTCACCGTTGAGATGATTTGCCTTGCATATGAAATTATGGCGGATAACTGCACAAGGGTCAGCTTCAGCTATATGGACGCTGTGCTGAAATCGTGGTATGAAAAGGGAATAATGACCCCTGAGCAGGCAGACGCACTGAAAGAAGAATGGAAAAAATCAAGACCTGCCAAAAAGGGCAAGGGTCAGGAGTTTAAATCAACATCTTATAATATGGATGAATTTAAAAAGAGGGCAGACCAGCTGCCAGTTTATAAACCAAGAGAGGGGAGTTAAAAATGGGCTACTCAACAGCAGAATACGAGGCTGCACGCCGTGAGCTTGAAAAAAGAAGAACACAGGCAGAAAATATTCAGAAAAAACATCACGAAGAGGTAACAGCAAAAATCCCCGAAATAACCGAAATAGAAAGTCAGATGGCACAGACCGCACTTTCTGTTATTAAGGCACTGGGCATGGGCAAGGATGCTGTTTCTTATGTTAAAATGCTTGAAGAGGCGAGCCTTTCCGCTCAGAAAAGAAGAACTGAGCTTCTTAAAGAAAACGGCTACCCAGAGGATTATCTCAAGGTAAAATATACCTGCCCGAAATGTGAGGATAAAGGCTTTGTAAGCGGCATAATGTGCGAATGTCATAAAAACCTTCTTAAAGCAAAGGCATACGAAAGGCTTTGCAATAAATTCCCAATTGACAGGTTTACTTTTCAGAATTTTGACACAGGCTATTACCCCGATTCAGGCAACGGAATCACACCCCGTCAGAGGATGGAAAGCGTTTTTGAATTTTGCAAAAACTATGCTATGGATTTCAGCAAAAAATCACCCAGCATAATTTTATACGGCAACACAGGTCTTGGCAAAACTCACCTTTCGCTGGCTATTGCAGGGGCAGTTATCAAGCGTGGATACGGCGTGATTTATTGCTCTGCACAGAATATTTTAAGCAAGCTGGAAAATGAAAAATTCGGCAGAGAAGAGTATCAGAATACAGAGAAAAATCTGCTCCAGTGTGATTTGCTTATTCTTGACGATTTAGGTTCAGAATTCAGTACACAGTTCACAGTTTCAGCGGTTTATAACATTATCAATTCAAGACTTCTTGACGGCAAGCCTACAATAATCAGCACAAATCTTTCACCCGAGAATCTTGAAAGCACCTACACCCCAAGAATTGCATCAAGAATTTACAGCGAATATGTTCTTTTGCAGTTTGACGGCAACGACATAAGGCAATTAAAAACGAGGTAACATACAATGGATATAATTAAAAAACTGACCGATGAATTTAAGCTTCAGCAGTGGCAGGTTGAAAACACTGTTGGTCTTATTGATGACGGCAACACAATCCCTTTCATTGCACGATACAGAAAAGAGGCTCACGGCACACTTGACGACCAGACCCTCCGTGAAATTTCTGAAAGGCTTGAATATCTCAGAAATCTGGATAAGCGCAGAGAAGAGGTTTATAACTCAATTGAATCACAGGAAAAAATGACGGATGAAATTGCCGCAAGCCTTGATAAGGCACAGACCCTTGCAGAAATTGAGGATATTTATCGCCCGTTTAAACCTAAGAGAAAAACGAG
Source organism: Clostridia bacterium (assembly GCA_024404115.1). Taxonomy (GTDB): domain Bacteria; phylum Bacillota; class Clostridia; order Oscillospirales; family Acutalibacteraceae; genus CAG-488. The sequence goes on from JAKSQM010000004.1 coordinate 107,692, forward strand.
AGCATCCGTTGCAAGAGAAAAAGGACTTGAACCTTTAGCGGCTGCAATTTATCTTCAGAATGAAAAATCACCTGAGCCAATTAAAATGGCAGAGGAATATATTGACGCAGAAAAAGGCGTTGAAACAGCAGAGGATGCACTGAAAGGCGCAATGGATATTATTGCAGAGGATATTTCTGATAATGCCAATATCCGCCGCAGACTCCGCAACCTTTTCACTGTTTCTGGTGAGGTTATTTCAAAGGCATCAGACGAAGAGGCAGAGAGCGTTTACACTCAGTATTACGATTTTTCTCAGCCTGTTAACAAAATTGCAGGGCACAGAGTTCTTGCAATCGACAGGGGAGAGCGTGAGGGCTTCTTAAAGGTGAGCGTTACTCTTGACAGTGTTAAGGCTTCAAATGTAATTGAAAGTGAAACAATCACTTCAAATAATTCACCCTGCACAGAAACTGTCCGTGCCGCAGGTCAGGATGCCTATGACAGACTTATTTACCCCTCTGTTGAAAGAGAGATCCGCTCAATGCTCACAGAGAAAGCGGCGGCAGATGCCATTAAAGTTTTTTCACAGAATCTTAAAGAGCTTCTTCTTCAGCCGCCTGTTAAGGGCAAAACCGCTCTTGGTCTTGACCCGGGATACAGAACAGGCTGCAAGGTTGCAGTTGTTAATGCGACGGGCAGAGTACTTGACACGGGCGTTGCATACATCACCCATTCAGAGGCAAAACAAAGAGAAGCAAAGGAGCTTATTAAAAAGCTTATTTTAAGATATGGCGTTGAGATTATTGCAATCGGCAACGGCACAGCATCAAAAGAAACAGAGATTTTTACAGCAAATCTTTTAAAAGAGCTTAATACAGACACAAAATATATGGTTGTCAGCGAGGCAGGCGCATCTGTTTACTCCGCTTCAAAGTTAGCGGCAGAGGAATTCCCCCAGTTTGATGTTTCATTAAGAAGTGCTGTTTCAATTGCAAGGCGCTTGCAGGACCCGCTTGCCGAGCTTGTTAAAATTGACCCGAAAGCAATCGGTGTTGGTCAGTATCAGCACGATATGCCTAAAAAGGAGCTTGAATCTGCACTTAACGGCGTTGTTGAGGATGCAGTAAACAGCGTTGGTGTTGACCTTAACACTGCATCGCCTGCACTTCTTTCAAGGGTATCTGGCATCAACTCATCTGTTGCAAAAAATATTGTTGTTTACAGAGAAGAAAACGGCGAATTTACATCACGCTCACAGCTTAAAAAAGTGCCGAAGCTTGGCGCAAAAGCGTTTGAGCAGTGTGCTGGCTTTATGCGTGTTCCCGAAAGCAAAAATATGCTTGATAACACAGGCGTTCACCCCGAAAGCTACAAGGCGGCAAAGGAGCTTCTTGCTATTTGCGGATACACAGAGAAAGACGCTGCAAAAAATCAGCTTGAGGGATTCAAAGAAAAAATCAGCTTCTTTGGTGAAGAAAAAATCGCAAAGAAACTTGAAATCGGTGTTCCCACACTTAACGATATTGTAAAGGAACTTCTTCAGCCAGGCAGAGACCCGAGAGATGAGCTTCCACCACCGCTTCTCAGGGCAGACGTTATGGATATGAACGACCTGAAAGCTGGTATGGAGCTTCAGGGCACTGTCAGAAATGTTATTGACTTTGGTGCATTTGTTGATATCGGTGTTCATCAGGACGGACTTGTTCATATTTCACAGATAACCAACAAATATATAAAGCACCCCGGCGAGGTACTCAAGGTTGGTCAGATTGTTACAGTATGGGTTCTCTCTGTTGACACTAAAAAAGGCAGAATTTCATTAACAATGAAAAAACCTGCGGAGGAGCTGAAAAAAGATGATAAACGTTAAAGAGCAATCAATTATTTCAAAGCGTGCAGATGGTTTGGAATGTGAAGACGGACTTTTTGTAAGCGATGATTTTATTTGTGTTGTTGACGGTGTAACCTCAAAGGGCAAATGGACATGGGACGGACACACCAGCGGATATTATGCAAAAGAGCTTATTGTAGCAGGTATGTCAAAGCTCCCTGCTGATGCAACAGGCGAGGAAGCAATAAACTTTCTTAATCAGTGCCTTGCAGATGGCTATACTCCAGAGCGCAGGGAAGAGGCACTTCACAACAGCAACGAAAAAATTCAGGCAAACCTTATAATTTACAGCCGAAAGAGAAAGCAGATATGGTCTTTTGGCGATTGCCAGTGCATAATTAACGGCAAGCTTTTCAGCCACGAAAAGAAAATTGACATCATTCTTTCAAATATGCGTTCACTTTATCTTGAGCTTGAAAGAATTTGCGGCAAAACCGAGGAGGAGCTGATTGCTCACGATACAGGGCGTGAATTTATCTTGCCAATTCTTGAAAAAGCCAGCCTTCTTGAAAACACAAAATCCGAATACGATATTGTAAATCTTAACGGATTTGAAATTGAAACAGATAAGCTTGTTAAATATTATCTGTTAGAGGGGGACGAGGTGGTTCTTGCCAGCGACGGTTATCCTGAGCTTAAAACAACCCTTAAAGAAAGCGAGCGTAAGCTTGCAGAAATTCTTGATAAAGACCCCCTTTGCTATAAGAATTATTTATCAACCAAAGGACTTAAAGAGGGTAACGCCTCTTTTGACGACAGAACATATATCAGCTTTACAGTATAAACAGGAGGAATTTTTATGAAAAAGTTTTTAGCAGTTTTACTTGTTGTGGCAATGCTTGTTCCATTTGCATCAATGGGTGCTTTTGCCGCATCGGATTCAACAAAAGCAACATGGACATTAAAGGCAAGTGTTTATAATGCCGCCGCTTCTGAAGCAGATGACAAGGCAAACTTCACAAAAGGCGGAAGCACTGTTTATAACTCAGCAAGCACTTCAAATATTGAGGTTAAGCCAGGTCAGGTTGTTTGGGTAACAATCCACCTTAAAACAGGCTCTGCTTATTATGCAGGCGAATTCTCAGCAAATGTTTATTATTCAAACAATATCTTTGCTTCTGCAAAAAAGAGCAATTATGTCTGGAACACAAAGGGTAAATACACAGGCATCTGCAGCATGCAGACAGGCGCACCGTTCTCAATGATAACTGAGAAAAACAAAAAAGCAGGCTACCCTGCAAGCTGGTCAGACAGCCAGAAAAATTCTCACGAATTTTACACAGCAATTATGATTCCCGATGTTGCAAACTATAAAAAAACAGTTGCAAGCGTTGATGAAGATATTGTTTCATATCCTATCTATGTTAAGTCAGACGCTAAAAACGGCGCAACAGGCGAAATAATAATTCCGCAGGAAAGCCTTGCAACATCCACTAACAAAACAGGCAAATTTTATCTTAACAATTTTGTAAACGGCGACCTTACAAAAGACTCTGTTCAGTATTCAAAGGGTGTAACTCATGACCTTTCAAAGGCAAAGATTACATTCACCGTTGTTGGCGGAAGCTCAGACCCCACACCTTCACAGGGCGGCGTATCATTCTTCCAGGCAATTATCAATTTCTTTAAAGCTATTGCAGAGTTTTTCAAAGGTTTATTCAGCTGAATAAACCCAGACTGAGGTGAAGATTATGTCAAAAATCAAGCTTGCGTATGTTACTCACGGGCTTTCTTCAAACGGAATAGAATCACTGCTTCTTAATGTTATGAAGCATATGGATACTTCAAAATATGATGTGTCTTTTGTGATTGCCATTGATGAGGGTGTTCCCTGCCTGCATGAAAAAACAGTTAAGGATCTTTCAGCAAAGGTTATCCGCATATGCGATATGGATTCTTTAAAAAAGAAGCTTACTTATATGCGCTCTCTTGAGAAAGTTTTCAGAGAGAATCAGTTTGATGTTGTTCATGCAAATATGGATTTGCTTAACGGTATTGTGCTTCGTGCCGCAAAAAGAGCAGGCATAAAAAAGCGTATCTGCCATGCACATACATCAGGCTCAAATTATAAATTTGATGAAAATAAGAGCAAGCTTATTTCTTTGGCGCAGAAGATATACAGAAGGATGATGAAGCATCTGATTCTTTCAAATTCTACAGTTCTTTTAGGATGTTCTGAAGAAGCTAATAAATATTTTTATTCAAAGAAAGCATCGCAGGCAAAGATAATATATAATGGCATTGACCTTCATTCATTCACCTCAAAAGAGAAAAAAACGGTTTCGGGAATTGAAAAAAGAAATATAAATCTTGTTACTGTAGGAAGAATTTCAATTCCAAAAAATCCTATATTTATTGTAGATATTATTAAGGCACTTTCATCTCTCAGGCAGGATTTTGTGCTTAACTGGGTTGGCGCAGGCGAGATGGAGGAGCAGGTTAAAGCTTATATCAAGGAGCAGGGCGTTGCCGACTATATCAATATGACGGGCGTCAGAACGGATGTGGCAGACATTCTCCATTCAAGCGATTATTTCATTTTCCCATCTCTTTTTGAGGGACTTGGCATTGTTCTGATTGAGGCTCAGGCGGCAGGTGTTGAGTGCTTTGCTTCAACAGAGGTGCCGACTCTTGCAGATTTAGGTGCGTGCCATTATCTTCCTCTTTCGTTTGGTGCAGAGAAGTGGGCGGAGGAGATAAACAATGCTATCAATTCCGGCGTCAGAATGACCGCTTCAGATGAAAAAATTCAGCAGTTTGATATAAGAAAAACTGTCAGCGACCTTGATAAAGTATATTGTGAGGAATAATATATGAAAAAAACTATACATTACTGCTGGTTTGGCAGAGGTGAAAAGCCGAAGCTTACACAAAAATGTATTGCTTCGTGGAAAAAGCATCTGCCAGATTATGAAATTAAAGAGTGGGATGAGGATAACTTTGATTTATCCGCTTGCAAGTTTGCCTCTGATGCTTATAAAGACAGAAACTTTGCATTTGTCAGCGACTATGTAAGGGCAAAGGTTCTTTATGAAGAGGGCGGAATTTATTTTGACACAGATGTTGAAGTGTTGGGCAATTTTGACCGCTTCCTTGACGATAAATTCTTTGCAGGATTTGAAGAGAAAGCATTTGTTGGCACTTGCGTTATGGGCGCAGAGCCACATTCGCCATTGCTTTCAGAGTATATTTCTCACTATGAAAATGCCGATTATTTTAATGCGGACGGAAGCAAATATGTTGACACAAATGTTATTCTGCTCACAAGACTTCTTGAAGAAAAGGGACTTGTAAGGGATGATAAAGAGCAGACAGTTGACGGATATATAAAAATTTATCCACGCACATTTTTCAGCCCATATGATTACATAAACGGCATAAACTATATAACAGATGACAGCTATGCAATCCACCATTTTATTCAGTCATGGCTGCCTCCCAAAACAAGAATAAAATCTGCCCTGAAGCGAAAGATAATCAAGCTCGTCGGGGGAGAAAATGTTAAGAAAATCAGAGAAAAAATAAGCGGAAGCTAAGTTGCTTTCACATTTAACTGGAGATGTTGTTTTCAATGAATGAAAGTACCCAGAGAAGATTCAGCAGGATAGTTAATATTGTTTATCTTGCAATTTTGTTAGGCTTTGCCTATCTGTTTATGAAATATTGCTTCGGAATTGTTTTCCCGTTCATCTTTGCGTTTTTCATTGCAGTTATTGTTCAGAAGCCTACAAATGCTATTTATAAAAAAACAGGTCATTTAAAAGGGCTTACATCAACAATCCTTGTTTTGCTTTTGTTGATTATAGGTGTTTCCCTTGTTTCACTTGTTGGTGCAAAGGCGGTTACATCCTGCCGTGATTTTATCGCATATCTTATTGAAAGGGTAAAGGATTTCCCGTCGTTTATCACTAATGTTGAGAAATGGATATCAAATGTTATTTCTGTTTTGCCCGATGCTATTGAAGCAAGAATCAGTGCATCTGTAACCCGTGCCCTTGAAAGATTTGAAGAGCTGACAGTTACAGAAGCCGCAGGACTTCTTATGCAGGCGGCGGCAAACAGCGACAAAATTGATGTTTCTTCAATTTCATCTATTGTTTCACCAATCGGCGGCGGAGTATGGAGCGTTGTTAAAGAAATTCCGTCTGTGCTTGTTGCATCACTTGTTACCGTTATTGCAAGCTGCTTTATGGCATCAGATTATGATATGCTTGTTGGCTTTGTTAAAAGGCAGATGGCACCAAGACACAACGAGGCTCTTTCAAGAAGCAAGGTTATTCTTTTCTCCACACTTAAACAGCTTCTTAAAGCATACGGCACAATAATGGTTGTTACTTTTTCAGAAATGACCCTTGGATTGTATATTCTGAAGCTTATCGGAATTTACAACAGCGATTATATCATCCTCATTGCGGCAATCACTGCGGTGGTTGATATTGTTCCCGTTCTTGGTACTGGTACTGTGCTTGTTCCGTGGGCACTTTACAGCTTGCTTAATGCCAATGTTCCCTTTGCAATCGGTCTGATTGTGATTTATGTTGTGATTCTTGTTATCCGTCAGGTGCTTGAGCCAAAGCTTGTTGCAACAAAGCTGGGACTTCCCCCTGTTATCACAATTGCGGCAATGTATATCGGCACTCAGCTTTTTGGATTTATCGGTCTTTTCTTGTTGCCCATTACGCTTATTATGATAAAGAAGCTTAATGATGAGGGCGTTATCCATTTGTGGAAAGTGTCTGGCACAGAAGAAAACGAACCAAAGGAAGAATCAACTGAAACCGCAGAAATTGCAGAAGTGGTTGAAGAAAATGTAAAATCTGAAACAGCAGAATAATAAAAAAAGAAAACATCCTTTTCCAATCAGTGGACAAGGATGTTTTTTGTGCTTTATAAATCAGAAATTATCGATATATAGCCTCCCTTGGGGGAGGTGGCAAAATCTTTGATTTTGACGGTGGGGGTAACCCCCTCAGTCTGCTCCGCAGACAGCTCCCCAAAGGGGCGCCTTTGTTTCAACAAATCCCAATTTGTCAAGCAAAAAATAACCCGCCGAAAATCTTTTCAGCGGGTTTGTTGCTTTATAAATTTTAAATCTTATTTCTTTTCGTCAGGCTGATGAAGTGTTTCTGTGCAGGTGCCGTCTTTATCATATTCATATGTTCTGAAATCATAAAGCTTGCCGTCTTTATACTGATTCATAAGCTTAACTCTGCCGTCTTTGTCATACTCATACTCAACATAGCCAACAAGTCCGTCTGCATCATAAAAAAGAGTTTTTGTTTCTTTGCCGTCTTTATCGTAGTTATACTCTGTCTTTGCAATCATATTGCCATTGGCGTCTGTTTCAATATAAACAACAGGCTTACCGTCTTTGTTATATTCCTGCTCTTTTTTAAGAAGCTCTTTGCCGTCTTTGTCATAATTAACAGCAGATGTCTGCTTGCCGTTCTCATCATAATCAAACTTGCAGTATTCGCCTGAATCCTTGCCGTCCTCATATTTATGCTGAACAACAACCTTGCCGTTTTCATATTCATCAACACGGTCAACAGTCTTGGTGCCCTCTGCATAATAAACAATCTTCTTTGTCTGGTCGTTAGCGTCAGAATAAATCTCTCTTGAAACCTGAGATTTTTCTTCGTCGGTATATTCTTTGTTTACTTTGTATTCAAGTTTGCCGTCTTTGGTGTAATGCTCTTCTGCACCTGTTTCTTCGTTTATTTTAACAACATCATTAGATTTTTGAATTGCAGGCTTTGCACCGCCAAATGCTGTTTTGAATGCCCAGCCGATGCCTGTAGCAATAGCGATAGTAAGAATAACTGAAACCGCAACCTTGATTGCACTTGCCAGCTTTGCTGAGGATTTTTCTGTCTTTTTATTTTCGTTCATAATACATTCCTCCTTATATAAATACATTTTACAATTTTTCTTGATAAAAGTCAATAACCGTGATATATTTATCTTGTCAGGGCAACATTTACTATTTATGTTGGGGGCGTTAAAATGTCAAAAATTATCAGTTTGGTTATCAGCGTTATTCTTTGGTTTTTTCCCTTCCTCAATTTCTTGCCCATCGGGGCAGAATTTCCCGCAAAATTACAAATTATCACAATGGATGAGGATGGAAATGACATCATTCTGCTTGATGAAAACGGCGAGGCTGTTGATGAGGAACAGTTCCACGCAGACAGTGCAGAAGAAGAAACAGTTACACTTCCTCAAAAATATGACGCAAGGGACGACGGGATTGTTACGCCCGTTAAAGCGCAGGGCAACACAGGGTGTTGCTGGGCCTTTGCGGCCATTTCTGCTGCGGAAACAAATATGATAAAAAACGGGTTGGCAGACAGCAGCGTGGATTACTCCGAAGCGCACCTTGTGTGGTTCGGTCTGAGAAGCCGTGCCGAGTGCGAAACCGACCCAACCTTTGGAGACGGCATTTTTACAGAAAATCCTTTTACGGATGGCGGTAATTGGTGCCGTTCTGTTTTTACCCTTGCAAGGTGGTCTGGTGCGGAGCTTGAAAAGAATGCACCGTTTGACGGGATTCCGTTTATTAAAGTTAGTTACCCTGAAGAAAAAAGATATAATTCATCTGCTCATTTGCAAAACTCAAAATATATTCCTGCCGATGATATGAACGGCATCAAAGAGGCGATACTTGATTGCGGCTCTATAACTGCGTCATATTATCATTCGGGCACATTTTTAAACTATAATGATAAGGGCGAAGCCTGCTACTTTCAAAAAAGCGTAAAGAACACAAATCACACAGTTGTTATTGTAGGCTGGGACGATAATTTCAGCAAGGATAATTTTATCCGTACTCCCGCAGGGGACGGTGCGTGGCTTGTGAAAAATTCGTGGGGCACAAAAAATGATGACAGCGGATATTTATGGCTTTCTTACCATGACACTTCACTTTCTTATTTTGTTACATTTGAAATGGAAAGTGCCGACAATTATGAAAACATAAATCAGTATGACGGCTTCGGATATAAAGGCTGGGCGTATGTTGACGGTTGCGACACAATGTCTATGGCGAATGTTTTTGAAACAAAGGACAGGGAAACACTGAAAGCTGTTTCGTTTCATACTGTTCAGCAGAATGTAAATTATGCTGTTGAAATTTACACCGATGTGCCTGCTGACGGCAACCCCACAGATGGGGCGCTTGCCTCCACACAAAGCGGATTTATGAAATACAGAGGATATAAAACTGTGCCGCTTTCAGACACTGTTTCTATGAATAAAAACACCCGATATTCGGTGGTGGTAACGATTCAATCAGCCGTCGGTGCAGATGCGTGTATTCCTCTTGAATACCCGACAGGCTTTGACGGTGCGCACATCAGGTCTTACCACGGCGAAGTGGGGCAGAGCTATTTTACAATTCGTCGCAACTTTGATGAATGGCAGGATTCTGCAAAGCAGGGATACAACAATGTGTGCATTAAAGCGTTTACAGATAATGACGATTTCTGTTTGAAAGACAGCTCCACTTATGAAATAAGGCACAATATTCTCACAAATGTTATTGTTGATGACAGCGACGATTTTATTTTATCGCAGTTTAAAAACAGACACATTTCTATTAAAAACGATTCAGTTTATCTTCTTGATAAAAACGGCAAAATAAAAAATTCCATGCCCGTTGCACGATTAGGTGATATTGACAATGACGGCAATATAGATTTTGATGATTATGAGCTTCTTATGCTTTTTGAAGCAGGTGTGGTGAAGCCTACGGATATTGAGAAAGCCTCAGCGGATTTCAACAGTGATTGGCGAATAACCGAGGATGATGCTGTTGCTTTTACAATGATTTTATATATGAGAGAAAAATTATAAAAATTTTATTTTTCTGCAATAATTTACAACTTTCATTCGTTTTATATATGAAAGGAGGAACAAGTCATGACTTTTTTTATGAGAGAAGAGGATTCCTTTTCTTATGCTTTCAATCAATATGCAGATACCGTTTACCGTGTTGCAATACATAACACAGGCAATCCCTCTGACGCTGAGGATGTTTCGCAAGAGGTATTTTTAAAGCTTCTGAACAGCTCAAAATCTTTTAAAGATAATGAGCATCTCAAAGCGTGGCTTATAAGGGTTACAATCAACCTTTGCCATGACAGACAGCGAAAAATCAAACAGGAAATTCTTGTAAATCAGCCTGTCAGCGATGAACCTGTAAGCGATGAAAATGCAGTTTTAGAGGCGGTAAAGGCTCTGCCCGAAAATTACAGAAACACAATTTATCTTCATTATTATGAGGGTTATACCGCAAAGGAAATCGGCAAAATTTTAGGCGCAAAAGAGGGCACTGTGCTTTCGTGGCTTTCACGGGCAAGAGCTCAGCTGCGCAAAGATTTTACAGGAGGATTTGACGATGAATAAAGATGATTACATTAAGGCGGTTGACGAAATCACTGCCCCCGATTCTTTAAAAGAAAAGATAGAGAACGCAAAAAAAGATGCACCGAAAAAGAAAAAGTTTCCGCTTAAAGCGGTTGCCGCAATTGCCGCCTGCGTTGTTTTGGTTGCAGGTGTTATCTCTGTTTCGGGTATGACAATGGGCAAGGCAAGCTCTGATTCCATTAAAAGTGAAAACGGCTATGGCTATACTGATGATATGAAATCAGAGGAATGTGCAGACCAGGTTGCATATGACGGAGTAGCTAATGGCACAAATCTGATGACAAAAACCGAAGCAACCCGAAAGGTTATCAAGAACGCAGAGCTTTATATTCAGACTAAAAATTATGATAAATTCATATCTGATTTAAGCAAAAAAATTGACGAATTTAATGGCTACACAGACAGCCTTGAAGAGAATAATTATTCTTCAAAAACTGCAACAATTGTTGTAAGAATTCCGTCAGAGAGCCTTGAAAAATTCCTTGCAGGTGTGGATAAAATTGGCACTGTTCAGGAAAAGAATATTTCAAAAAGTGATGTAACCGACGCTTACACAGATGTTGAAAGCCACATCACTGCCCTTGATACAGAAGAGAAAGCACTTTTAAAAATTCTTGAAAACTGCAAAACCGTCAGCGAAACAATTGAGGTTCAATCAAGACTTTCTGAAGTTAGAGCAGAGGCAGAGCGTTACAAGAGCCAGAAAAAATCTTATGATTCGCTTATCAGCTATTCAACTGTAACACTTAACATTTCTGAAGAGGAAAGAATCATCACTTCAGACGGCTCATTCTTAGCTCAGCTTAAAGAAAAATTCTTTAACAGTATTTATAATCTCGGCGCATTTGCCCGTGAATTTGCATTGACCGTCCTCGGCAATATTCTTTATATTCTTATTGCCGCCGCAGTTGCAGTGGTTGTGATAATTATTATTAAAAAGAAGAGAAAGAAAAAAGAAATCTGACAGGCAAAACAAAAAGGAGAAGCTCAAACGGGCTTCTCCTTTATTCATACTACCAATTATTTATTAAGTGCGGCGAAAAGCTTTACATTATCAAATGAGTATGTATATTTGCCGTCCTCAATGCCGTGAACGATTCTGCAAACCATATCGTTATAAGGTGTGGGAACGCCGAACTTTTTGCCGTATGCGCAAACAACGCCGTTGATTGCATCAATTTCGCACTTTCTGCCTTTTTCAAGGTCCTGAAGCATACTTGCTTTAAGAAGGCGGTGTTTCTTTATGCAGATAGGAATAAGGAAGTTTGAAATCTTCTTTTTGATAGGTCCTTTGAAGTCAAGGAGCTTAACGATGTCTTTACCCTGAACAGGCTCAATTTTGATGCCAGCAGCTTTTGCAACATCAATGCACTCTTTAATAATGCCCTGACAGCAAACTCTTGAATCCTTACGCTCTGCTGCATCACCGAATGTGCCGCCCATAACAGCTGACATACCGCTGAATGCAGAGTTAATAAGAAGCTTTGACCAACGAACGCCCATGAAATTCTCTTCAACCTCAACAGGGCACATAAGCTCAAGAATCTTTTTAACTTCCATAAGCTTGTCATCAATCTGACCGTTCATTCTGCCAAGACCGAATGAAAGACTGTCTGGCTCACTTGTAAGCTCTGAAACGCCATGACCGTGAAGTGTAGCGCCCCATGCAACTGAGCAGCCCATTGTGTTATCTTCGCCAACAACTTCAGAAACTGAAAGTTCGGGGAGACCGTTCTGCATTGTGCAAACGATGCAGCCCTCGTTCATATTCTTCTTGAGATTTTCAAGAATGTTTTTGTTGTCAAGCTGTTTTGTCATGAGAATAATCAGGTCATATTTCTCTGTGAGCTGATCGGGTGTAAGTGCGTGAACAGGAACAGTCATATCAACTGTGCCGATGATGTGTGCACCGTTTTCGTTCATTGCATCAACATGGTCCTTGTTTCTTGTGATAAGGTCAATGTCAACGCCTGCCTTTGAAATGTATGCGCCAAGAACTGTTCCAAGAGAACCTGCGCCATAAATTGCAATTTTCATATTTATCTACTCTCCTTATAAAATTACTTTATAAAATTCAGAATATGCTTTATCTGAAAAGAATGCAAAAACAAGTTTGTCAGAAACTGTAACTGCTTTGTCAAGAATCTTTGCCCATGTGGCAAGCTCGGGGAGCTGCTTCTGATAAAGAAGGTCAACTTTTTCAGGGTTGAATCCGCCGTATTCACTTAAAAATGCGTTGACTCTCTGTGTCGTTTCACTTACAAAAGCGTCATCAGCAATTGTTGCTTTCATAACTCTTTCGCAATCATAAATAATATCCTCTGCCTCTTTAACAGTGGCTTCGTCCCAGTCAAGCTCGCCAGCTTCATATGCGGCATAAAGCTCCTTGATATTGTCATATCTCCAGCGGCGGATAAACCAGTTATCTGAATTGCCGTTGAACTGTGGGAACTTTTCGGGATTTGAATGAACATTCTCAACCTCTGTTGAATATAAAAGTGCGATTGCAAGGTTAATAACAGGGGCATTGTTTGCGGCATCCTCATGGTGCATATTGTAGAAATACCATGTGTTGTCGGGCAACACACCTGTGGAAGCGTCAACCTCTCTGTCGGGTGAAATGTAGCTGTAATCGCCCTCAATAGCCTGCTTGTAGCTGTCGGGAAGCTTCTCGTCTGGGAGAACGGCTGTTGCGCCAAGTGTTGTGGATTCAATATTGATAACGCCGTCGCTGTTTACTTTATCTGAATTGCCCATAATGTGGAAGAAGTTGTATCTTGCATCACCTGCATAAAGGCTGTAGCCAGCGATAATGTCAATTTTAACTCCGTTATCCACCATCTTTTTGATGTTGTCTTTAAGATTAAGCTGAGCTTCATAGAATGCGTCTGTCTTAGCTCTTACTGCCTTGTGTGCATCATCACCAAGGTATTTATCTGCAAGAGCGGGGTATGCTTCGCTCTGAACCATTGCCCAAATCTGCGGAGTGTTCACAAGCAGGTGGTCAAGAAGCACCTCATAAAGCCTTGTTACCATAGAAGCGTTAACGCTTGCAGGCAATGCACGGATAAGGAAATTCACAACACGGCCGATAAGGTTGCCGTATTCTGTAAATTCACCGATTGCCATGGGGAAAAGCTCGCCGTACCAGAATTCGGGGCGAAGATCCCAATTTCTGTTAAACATATCTGTAACAACCTGTGTGCCGTTAAGAACAGGAACGATGTTTGCAATAGTGTTGACCTTGTTTGTGTCAGAGAACTGCTGGCAGAATGCTGTGAAGATTGTGCCGCCAAGGCTTATGGGGAGAAGATTAACTTTCTTTGCGCCTGTTTTTTCAAGAACAAAGTCTATGTACTGGTCAAGGTATCTTGCAGATTCCATTGCATCACCAAAAAGGCTGAATGCAAAGAAGAAAAGATTTTCCTCGCCGATAACTTCGCTTACAGCTTTAAGAGGAAGAATCTTATAAAGGTAAGCACATTCATTTTCCATATAGCTCTGATTATCGGGGTCTTTTGTTGCAAAATCTGCAAAAGAGCCTTTAAATTCAAGTAAGCCAATATCGTTGTTGGCAAATGTTCCGTCGGGAAGAGTCTGCTGAGGTGCAAATGCTTTATCTGCAACCTTGCCAATGCCGTTTACAATGCCCACATCTCTCTGGAAAATAATAGAGAAAATAAGCGGAACAAGGAAATATTTAACCGCCGCAAGAATTGTTGAGGGAATATCAACAATAACTGTTGAGCCTGAAAGGTCGTTGCCAAAAGCATCTCTCTTAATAGGCGGGCGGGACTGATCTGCCTCTGCTGACTGGTCATAATTCTTATCAACAACATATGTTATTGAGTGTGAAATACCAGGCACTACAATAAGGGGGTAATAGTTACCGTTTTCGTCCTTATCGTCATAAACTATCGACATATCCTCAAGAGAATATGGATAATTGTCTGACGCAGGATGGCTTGATGCGGCCACCGCAACAGTGGGAACGAACAGCAAAGCAAAAGCCATAAAAACAGCAATTGCCTTTTTAATATGTTTCATGCTGATTCCTCCTGAAATCAAAATTAATCATTATATATAGTATCATAGACTGGTGAGATTGGCAATAGAAAATACAAATAAAACTCTTTGGTGTTCACTTTTTAAAGATAAAAAATAAACTACTTTTAGTCAAATGACGATTTGTTGTTGACTTTTTTGCTTTCAGATTATATAATGAAATTGCATAAATTACTTAAAGGAGAGATTTTTTATGAAAAGATTATCAAAAATAGTTGCACTCGTTATGTGCTTGATTATGATTATGTCTACCGCTTCAGTGCTTTTCATCAGCGCACAGGCTGCAACAGCTGCACCTAAGTTCGCATTTGAAGAGACTTCAAAGAGCGGCGACACAGTTACATATGAACTCAAGCTCAAGAGCGGCGGATTCAACTCACTTGACTGCAAGTTTGTTGTTTCAAGCGGCGTTAGCTGCACATCAATCAAGTTTGCTAACGGTGTAACAGGCGGCGTTTCAAACCCCAAGACAGGCAAAATCAGCTATGCTAACACAGAAACATACTCAACAGCTGGCACAGTTGCAACAGCAACATTCAAAGTTCCCTCTGGCTCATACAGCATCAACCTTGATGTTGAAAACTGCGCAATCAGCAACGGCAGCGGCCTTACTGATGTTACAAACAGCGTAACAGTTGAGGGCGCATCAATGTCTTGGTTTGCAAGAATCATTGCAGCTATCGTTTCATTCTTCAGAGCAATCGGCAACTTCTTCAAGAGCCTTGTTGGCTAATAAGATTTAACGATAAACTTAATACGCAACAAACCCCACAGCTCAATTGAACTGTGGGGCTTTTGTTTATTATTTTGGCTCTATCCAGCCGAATTTACTTGTGGGGATAAGCATTTTCTCTGCATCTCCGCCATTTTTAAGGAACAGCTGAAACAGCTCCTCTTTTCTTTCATCTGAATATGTGTATTTCCAGAGCCTTTCAATTTTGCCGAAATCCTCAAATGTTTCATCGGGAAGGGTGTAAACGGTTTCTTTGTTATATGGCATGGGAACGCAAACTGTGCCATCGCCTGTTACAAGGTTGTGAGTTGCAATTTCTGCGATTCTGCGGTTAGCTTCTCTTTTGCCCATATCGTCATCATAAAAAATTCTTGTAACTGGGAAAACGGCTGTGTCTGCCATCAACTTTTCATAAAGATTTTTGCTAAGACCTGTGTGTCCGTGGTGAGATACCTGAACAACATCGCATTTCAGTGCATCTGTGAATCTCTCTTCAAGCCTTACGCTGGCGGCAACTGCGGCATCACCTGGGATGAATATTTTTGAGTCCTCTGCCTCAACCATAAGGATAGCGGAAGAATCGTTGTAGTCGGTGATTTTTTCGGGGTAAATATCTTCGTGAGTGCCAAGAACATCAAATGCAAGGTTGCGGATGTAAAATCTCATACCAGTGTGAAGCTTATAAACGGGGGCGGGGTATTCATGGAGAATTTTAAAAAGCTTCTCTGCCATTTCAAGCTCTTCGTGGTTGTCGATTTTTATATCATAACTGCTTGAAAGCAAATTCTGATAAAATCCCTCAATCACAACATCATCTGTGTTATATTTAAGAAAGTCAATTAGCTTTGAAATGTGGTCTGTATGAGCGTGGGTGATGAACCAGCCGTTGATAACAATTTTCTGCCCCTCAGGTGTGCGCTCACGCATGAATTTATGTATTCTGTCGTTATCGTTAAACTGGAAGTAATGACCGCTGTCAACAACAAAAAAGCTGTAGTCCCTGCACTGAATCAAAAGGCACATTCCGCAGTCAATAAGAGCCTGATCATTTTCAAAGCCATAAAATGTTGTGGTGCAGTTGCCATCACACTCTGTTTTATTTAAATTGGGTGTCTGGTCATTTTCGCTTGCAGTTACTCTTGTTTCACCGTTGCAGGGGGTAAAAAGAATATTCACCTGCACATCCTTTTTCATTGATGCAAAAAGGTTGCCGTCGATCTCTCTTTTTTGCAAAAGGGTGAAGCCGTCATTTTCAAGCAATGCAACATAGCTTTCAAAGTCAGAGACATCAGTGCCTTTATAAAGCTTCATAAAGCAGTTTTCTCTGCAATCATATATTTCTTCCGTGCTGTCTTTCAACATCGGGAATTTTTCAAAAATATTGTCCATAATAAACTCCTTTTTTTACAATATATTATGATTATATTCCACTGCACCCTTTAAGTCAATAAATCATTAACATTACTTTAACAATACACTGCTTGATTTTTTAACCTTAATATAATATAATTGCTAAAGCTAAGTTTTTTCAGGAGGTGAAAAGCATGACAATCAGTGAAGATAAACCTTTCAACTGGTTTCCGCCCCTTTTCCTTATAACGCTGTTTCAGCTTATTTCAGCGTCCTTTGTTGTTTTTGATGACGGCGAGTTTAAATATCTGACCGCCGCAACAGTTATGGCATATATCCTTGTTGAATGGGTTTATGCAATTATTGCAAGCGTTGCTTTTGAAATAAGGCACCTTGAGCTGGAGCTTATGGGATTTTTCCTTTCTGGCATCGGCATAATTATTTGCGGCAGTATCAGCGAAAGCTATGCCATGAAGCAGGGCATTGCAATTGGTCTTGGTCTTATAGTTTATCTTATTATGCTTGCCATTCTTAGAAGAACAGATATTGTTATGAAATTGAGAACACCTGTTGCCGTCTGTGCGGTTGGCATACTTATTCTCAACCTCGTTCTTGCCAAAACAACCAACGGCACGCTGAACTGGATTGAAATTGCAGGCATTTCCATTCAGCCGTCAGAGATTGTTAAAATCGCATTCGTTTTTGTTGGCGGTGCTACACTTGACAAGCTCCAGATGACAAAGAGCATCACAAAATACATTATTTTCGCAATTGCCTGCGTTGGATTCCTTTTCCTTATGCGAGATTTCGGCACAGCACTTGTTTTCTTTTTCACTTTTGTGATTATTGCATTTATGCGCTCAGGTGATATAAGAACAATCGCCCTTGTCTGCGCCATAGCTGTTTTAGGTGCGGCAATGGTTATATTCTTTAAATCAACAGTTGCCGCCAGATTTGAAACATACCGCCACATCTGGGATGATATGTATGGCAAGGGAATGCAGCAGACAAGAACACTTATTTACTCTGCCAGCGGTGGATTCTTTGGCTTAGGCATCGGCAAAGGTATGCTCAAATATACTTATGCCGCTTCAACCGACCTTGTTTTTGGTATGCTTTGCGAAGAATGGGGATTCATCATTGCAGGCACGGTTGTTGTTACATTTGCATTCTTTGTTTATTATGCAATCAAAACCGCACGCAACACACGCTCTGCATTTTATGCAATTGTTGCCTGCGCCGCATCGGGTATGCTCCTTTTCCAGATGTCCCTCAATGTTTTTGGTGTTACCGACCTTTTGCCGTTCACAGGCGTTACGCTTCCCTTTATCAGCCGTGGCGGCACAAGTATGCTTTGCTCATGGGGAATGCTGGCATTCATTAAATCGGCAGATATTCACACTTACCCCAAGCTTTCAAAAACAATTCTGCCCGATCATCCGCTTTATCCCGAAGATATTCCCATCAGCTTTAAAAGGAGGCGCAATGTAAATGGATAACGCCACCAAAAGAGCCTATTCACTTTTTGCCGTTATTGGCGGATTCACAATCGGCTTGCTGATTCTTATTTATAGCTTTATTGCTCACGGCTCATCATGGGCAACCAATAAAGCCAATCAGCACCTTTATTCAAACGGAACTGTTTCCACCTTTGGCGATATTTATGACAGAAACGATAAAGCACTTGCAGTAACAGTTGACGGCAGGCGAAAATACAACAGCGATTCTGTTATCAGAAAAGCAACGCTTCACGCAGTTGGCGATTTAAACGGCTATATTTCAACAGGTGTGCAATATACATTCAGAAACACACTTGCAGGCTATAGTCCCATTAACGGCATTGCTTCAATTGTTCAGTATGGCAAAGGCAACGATGTTCATCTGACCCTTGACGCTCAGGTATGCAGAATAGCCTATAATGCCCTCAACGGCAGAAACGGCACTGTCTGCGCATACAATTATTACACAGGCGAAATCCTCTGCATGGTTTCCGCCCCCACATATGACCCTGAGAATAAGCCTACAGATATTGATAACAACCCCATTTATAACGGTGTTTATCTTAACAGAGCTATCACAGGTCTTTACACACCGGGTTCAATTTTTAAGGTTGTTACAGCTGTCAGCGCAATTGAGAATATTCCAGATATAAACTCAAGAACATATGATTGTGATGGCAAATATGAAACATCAGACGGCACAGTTATCTGCAACGATATTCATAACAGGGTGAACTTCCAGCAGGCACTTAACCGCTCGTGCAACAGTGCCTTTGCAGATATTGCCCTTGAGCTTGGCAAATCAAAATTAACCGAAACAGCCAAAGAGCTTGGCTTCAACACAAAATTTTCTGTCAACGGAGTTTCTGACCCGTCAAAGTCAATGTTCAATGTTAAGAAAGCCTCTAAGGCAGACCTTGGCTGGGCAGGTATCGGTCAGTACACAACTCTTGTGAACCCTTACCATATGATGACAATAATGGGATGCATTGCAAATGACGGCATAGCTGTTATGCCTTTCCTCATTGACCACATTGAAACACCGCAGGGGATTAAAGTCCCCACCAAGGTTTCTGTTAGTGAAGATATACACCTTGCACCTGCCACCGCCAAAAAAATCGGTGAAATGCTCCGCTCTGATATTACAGATTATTACGGAGACGGTCGCTTCCCAAATCTTCAGATGTGCGGCAAAACAGGCACAGCGGAGATTGATGATGGTCAGCCACATTCATGGTTTGTGGGTTACTCTCAAAACCAAAAAACACCCTATGCAATCGCTGTTATTGTAGAAAATGGCGGCACTGGATTATCGGCTGCGGCAATTATTGCAAATACGGTTATGCAGGCTATTAAATAACCGCCATATTTAAGGCAATTGTTTATAAAAGCTCACATTAAATAATAATAGTAGGTTATTTTACACAAATATAACAGCGGATTTTCTATTAAAAAAAGATTTTATTTTTTGTTTTTAGAAAAATAAAACAAATTCACTGTGCTATTATTAACTCACAGTAGAGTCTAACTCTGCAAAATTATATTGCACTTTGTGCGAAAGGAGAAAAAGTATTATGAAAAAAGTATTAGCAATCGTTCTTGCTATGGCAATGATGCTTTCTTTTGTTCCTCTCATGGTTTCAGCTATGGAGATTTCTGAAGGTCAGATGTGCTTTGGCGTTAAAAACGATATCGAAGCAAATCCCGGTGAAACAGCAGTATTTGATCTTGAATTCAAATGCCTTCCTTTCCCTGAGGATATCGAAAACATCACAGAGAATGGTACAGTTTATGTAGCTTATGCTATTTATCCTGGCGATGTTGACATGGGCCCTCTTGCAGGTGTTGAGCTTACAGACGAAGCAAAGGCAGCTGGCATTGAGAATATCTTCACAGAGGATTATGATGTTAGCGGTGAAGATGCAATCACAGGCTTCATTAAGATGCCCTCAAAGTATTTCTTCAACGGCGAAGCTATCACAATCTTAAAGCTTAAGGTTAATGTTTCTCCAGAGTGGGAAGTTATCGACTATGTTGCAACTTATCCTCTTGCAGTTAACGTTTACGCTGGCGACGATGCTGGTTATCCCGTATTCTTCGTTGACGAGAACAGCGAGCCCGTAGAGAATCCTTATGAGTACGCAGCAGAGAACTATGTATATGGTGTTTACGGTGTTTCTGGTAACATCACAGCAAAGCCCTATCAGCCCAAGTTCTTTGAGAGAGTTTGGGAGTGGATCAAGTCAAAGATCAGATTCCTCATCGACCTCGACAACGTTATTGATAACCTTCTCTATACAAAGGTATTCAATCCTGCTGACTGGTATGATGATTACATGCTCCGCAAGCAGGCTAAATAATCCAGTCTGACTAAACTTAATACTTAAAATGAATCGGGATTTGCTTCGGCATTTCCCGATTTTATTTTTCACCACTTTCTTTTATTGAAAATTTTGCTTGCCTGTGATATAATTAGTTAAATCTTATTTTGGAGGAGTTATTATGAAAAAGATATTCACTCGCTTAACCTGCGTAGTGCTTTGCCTTGTGCTTCTTTTCAGCTTCACAAACACGGCTTTTGCCGCAGATGGCTGGCATGAATACTGGCAGGCAAACAGTGCAGACATTGAAAAGGGCATTTATATTGCCCCCGGTCAGACAGAAAGCGAAAGAACTATCAGATGGTATTCTGACAGTAAAGACGGCAACTTTGCAGAGATCAGCCTTAGCGAAGATATGGCAGACGCAAAGCAGTTCACCGCTTCTGTTACCGAAACACCTCAGGGCGATTATTCCGCAGAGGCTTATATCAGCGGACTCGAAAAGGGCGAAACTTATTATTACACCTGCAATGCAGACGGCTACAAATCATCTGTTTACAGCTTTTCAACTGTTGCAGACACAAGCTTCTCTGCTCTTTATGTAACAGATGTTCATATAAGCTATGACGAGGGCATTGAAGAGCAGTCAGGCAAATTTGCCGATATTATTTCACAGGCAAATGACAAGGCGGATGTTTCTGTTATTCTTTCAACAGGCGATCAGGCAACACTTGGCAGAAGAGATGAATATTGCGGATATGTTGCTTCTGAGGATGCAAAAAGCACAACTGTTGCTATCCTTGAGGGCAACCACGACAGAAAAAATATTGACTACAAATATTTCAACGCTAACCCCGAAACTGATGATGCAGGCGTTAAGAGCTACATCGGCGGCGACTACTGGTTTGTTAAGGGCGATACACTTTTCCTTGTTATGGATGCTAACAATGCAGACGGCGCATATCATCACCGCTTTATGAAAAATGCAATCAAAGCCAACAAGGATGTTAAGTGGAGAGTTGCAATGTTCCACCACGATTTGCTCGGTCAAAGAATCCCTCACAGAGAGAGCGAAAACAAGCTTCTTCGCCTTATCTGGCTTCCTCTTATGGATGAATTTTCAATCGACCTTGTTCTTATGGGACACAGCCATTACTACACCCTTTCAAATGTTGTTTACAGAAAGAAAACTGTTCTTTCAACAGCAGATATTGATAAGGTAACAGACCCCAAGGGTAGCGTTTACATGGTTTCAGGTTCAATCAATCACCCCAGAGGACTTGACCCAGAGGATGTACCTCCCGTTGGTGAAAACATCGGCAAGTATGTTGACACTGAAGAGATGATTTATAATATCCTTGATTTCTCTGAGGATTCAATTGTTATCAAGAGCTATTACTCTGGCGAGGATGAGCCTTTCACAGAGTTCACAATTGAAAAATCAACACAGCAGGGCGGACATCCCAAATATATTCAGAATCCTCTGAACGCCATTGCCCGCTTCCTTGGTGAAATTTATTCCGTTTTCAACAACATTGGTGTGCGCAGCGACCTTAAAAAGAAATACGATATTATTATTCCTTTCTTTGCAGGAATTTTTGGATAATAATCACAGATAATAATAAAAGCTATGAGCCGAAACTCATAGCTTTATTTTTATGCAATTTTCTCTGCAAAATACGCCAGCCCTTAATCAATTAAAAGCCACGGATTTTAAGAATAACAGCCTTGCAGTCTGCCTCGTCCATAACCTTTGGAACGGGATAGAGAGGATTGCCCTCTTTAAGTGCTCTTTCAACAAGTGTGGGGATGTCCTCATCCTTGATGAAATCGAAATGCTCAGGAATGTTCATATTCTTGTTCATTTCTTTAACCTTAGCAATGAAGAGCTTTGCCTTATCTTCTGTTGACATACCTGCGGTTGTGATGCCAGCGATGTCTGCAAGCTTTGCAAGGCGAACATATGCTGTTTCGCCGAAATACTCAAGAACGTAGGGGAGAATAACAGCGTTTGCAAGGCCGTGAGGTGTGCCATAAAGACCGCCAAGGTTATGAGCGATTGCATGAACATAACCAACATATGCTCTTGTGAATGCCATACCAGCATAGTAAGAAGCAACGAGCATATTCTGTCTGCCCTCAATATCCTTACCGTTCTGATATACCTTTTCAAGGTTTTCAAAAATGAGCTTTGTTGCATCCTCTGCAAACTTCTCTGTTGATTTTACATTTGAAAGACCGATATATGCCTCAACAGCGTGTGTAAGGGCATCCATACCAGTTGTTGATGTGATGTGAGGGGGAAGACCAACTGTAAGCTCAGGGTCAAGAACAGCATACTTAGGACGAAGCTTGGGGTCGTTGATAGCGTTCTTTTCGTGAGTTTTAGGGTTAGATACAACAGCTGCAAGAGTTGTTTCTGAGCCAGTACCTGCTGTGGTGGGAACTGCAAAGAATGGAGGAAGCTTTTTGCGGATTTTAAGCTGACCTCTCATGTCAACAACCTGCTTGTTGGGGTTAGATACACGGGCACCAGCAGCTTTAGCGCAGTCCATAGGTGAACCGCCGCCGAAAGCGATAATGCCTTCGCAGTTGTTTTTAAGATAAAGACGGCGAGCCTCTTCAATATTATCAATTGTGGGGTTGGGCTGAACTCCGTCATAAACAGTGTATTTGATTTCCTGAGCATCAAGAGCCTCAAATAAGCCTGCAAGAAGATTAAGACCCATAAGGCCCTTATCTGTTACAACAAGAACATTGTTAATGCCCTTTGACTTAACAAGTGCGGGAAGCTCCTTAACTGCGCCTGCGCCTTTGAGAATATAAGGCTCGCTCCAGTCAAAGAAGCACTCTGCAACCATAAATGCTTTCTGATATGCTCTGTAATAAGCAAGTTTTGCTTTACTTACCATGGTAAAAACTCCTTTCAGTTTTCATATGTAATTATTTTACAAAAAATAGAAACTTTTTACAAGGGGTTTGAATGATTTTGTTAAAAAATTTATGGATTTTGTTTGATTGCACAAAAAAAAACATCAGATTTTCAAAAAGAAAATCACGGATCAGAAAAATCCAACCCGTGATTTATAATACATAACTAAATATAGTGTTCAGTTATTAGTCTTTGTAAAGTCCACGCTTAACATAAGATGTGTGAAGAACCTCATGAGCAACATGGCTGCCAGGCTCGCCGAAGAATTCATCATAAACTCTCTTAACAGCACTGTTGTCATGTGAGAAACGGTTTTCTCTTGCTTCATCATTTCTGTAAAGTGCGCCTGCACGAAGAGATTTAACATCAACAAAGTTCTTGATTGATGCAGGAACAACAGGCTGACCGCCGCCATTGATACAACCGCCGGGGCAGCACATGATTTCGATAAATGTGTAATCACATTCACCGCTCTTAACCTTATCCATAACAATCTTAGCGTTCTTTGTTCCGCTTGCAACGCAAACCTTGATTTCAAGTCCGCCAACATTGTATGTTGCTTCCTTAACGCCATCCATACCACGAACATCTGTGAAGTTGGGATCGCCAGGATCTTCGCCTGTGAGAGCCTTAACAGCTGTGCGGAGAGCAGCCTCCATAACACCGCCTGTTGCGCCGAAGATAACTGCTGCGCCTGTGCCCTCGCCAAGAGGATTATCAAACTGCTCGTCGGGGAGAAGCTTGAAGTTGATGCCAGCACCCTTAATCATTCTTGCAAGCTCACGGGTTGTGATAGAAATATCAACATCAGCATAGCCAGAAGCGTTCTGGTCATCTCTGCCAATCTCAAACTTCTTAGCTGTGCAGGGCATAACGCTTACGCTAACGATCTTAGCAGGGTCAATACCCATCTTCTTTGCATACCATGTTTTAACGGTTGCGCCGAACATCTGCTGAGGAGATTTGCATGTTGAAAGATGATCAAGCTGATCAGGATAATAATGCTCGCAATATTTGATCCATCCGGGTGAGCATGATGTAATCATGGGAAGAGTGCCACCGTTCTTAACTCTTTCGATAAGCTCGTGTGATTCTTCCATAATTGTAAGGTCAGCTGAGAAGTTGGTATCAAATACCTTATCAAAGCCAAGACGACGAAGAGATGCAACCATCTTGCCCTCAACATCTGTGCCGATTTCGTAGCCGAACTCTTCACCAAGAGCAGCACGAACAGCGGGAGCTGTCTGAACAACAACAAATTTTTCAGGATCGTTGATAGCGTCAAGAACCTTCTGAGTGTCGTCCTTCTCATAAAGTGCACCTGTTGGGCAGTTTACGATACACTGACCGCAGCCAACGCATGAGAAATTATCAATGTTAAGCTCAAAAGCTGAGCTGATATGAGTATCAAAACCTCTTGCATTTGCGCCGATAACAGATACTGACTGATTGTTACATGCTGCAACGCAACGGCGGCAGAGAACGCACTTGCTGTTATCTCTTACCATGTGAATCATTGAATCGTCATATGCGTAATCAGGTGTTGCACCGTCAAAACGGTCGGGCTTATCAACACCGTACTCAAGGCAGAGAGCCTGAAGTTCGCAGTTAGTGCTTCTTACGCATGAGAGGCACTTGCGGTTATGAGTTGAAAGGATAAGCTCAAGAGTTGTCTTTCTTGCTTTTCTTACTCTTTCTGAATTTGTCTGGATTTCCATTCCCTCATTTACAGGGAAAACGCAGGCTGCAACAAGGCTTCTTGCGCCCTTAACCTCAACCATGCACATACGGCAAGCGCCAATCTCGTTCATCTCTTTCATGTAGCAGAGAGTGGGGATTGTGATGCCAGCATATCTTGCAGCTTCAAGAATAGAAAGTCCGTTGGGCACGCTGAAGGGCATGCCGTTAATTTTAATATTTACCATTTCCATAATGACACGCTCCTTTATTATTTCTTAGATATAGCTTTAAACTTACAGTTGCTTACGCATACGCCGCACTTAATGCACTTTGAAGAGTCAATAGTGTGGGGATTTCTAACAGTACCGCTGATAGCACCAACGGGGCAGTTTCTTGCACAAAGTGTGCATCCCTTACATTTGTCTTCATCAATAACAAAGTTAAGAAGAGCTTTACATACGCCAGCGGGGCACTTCTTATCAACAACGTGAGCAACATACTCATCACGGAAGAAGCGAAGTGTTGCAAGAACGGGGTTGGGAGCTGTCTGACCAAGGCCGCAAAGTGAGTTGTCTTTAATATAAGAAGCAAGGCTCTCAAGTTCGTCAAGGTCTTCAAGTGTTCCCTTACCATTTGTAATTTTTTCGAGAATTTCCATCATTCTCTTTGTGCCGATACGGCAGGGAGTACATTTACCGCAAGACTCGTCAACTGTGAAGTCGAGGAAGAACTTAGCGATGTCAACCATACAGTTGTCTTCGTCCATAACGATAAGTCCGCCTGAACCCATCATGCAGCCGATTGCTGTAAGGTTATCATAGTCAATCTCAGTATCCATAAGAGAAGCAGGGATACATCCGCCTGAAGGACCACCAGTCTGAGCAGCCTTGAACTTTTTGCCGTTGGGGATGCCGCCGCCGATGTCTTCAATAATCTCACGGAGTGTTGTGCCCATGGGGATTTCAACAAGACCTGTGTTGTTGATCTTACCGCCGAGAGCAAATACCTTTGTGCCCTTTGAGCGCTCTGTGCCCATTGAGTTGAAGTATTCAGCACCCCTGAGGATAATCTGAGGAATGTTTGCAAATGTTTCAACGTTGTTTTCTGTTGTGGGTTTAGCAAAAAGACCCTTAACTGCAGGATAGGGAGGTCTGGGTCTGGGCTCACCACGGTTGCCTTCGATTGATGTCATAAGAGCTGTTTCTTCGCCGCATACGAATGCGCCAGCACCAAGTCTGATATGAAGATCAAAATCAAAGCCTGAACCGAAAATGTCTTTACCAAGAAGACCGTATTCTCTTGCCTGCTTAATAGCAATCTCAAGTCTGTGAACAGCGATAGGATACTCAGCACGAACATAGATATAACCCTCTGTTGCGCCTGTTGCGTAACCGCAGATTGTCATAGCTTCAACGATGCAGTGGGGGTCGCCTTCAAGAACTGAACGATCCATGAATGCACCGGGGTCGCCTTCGTCAGCGTTACATACAACATACTTCTGATTTGCTGAGTTCTTAGCTGTGAAGCTCCATTTAAGTCCTGTGGGGAATCCGCCGCCGCCACGGCCACGAAGTCCTGAATCCTTAACTACATTGATAACATCCTCTGGAGTCATCTCTGTAAGAGCTTTTGCGAGAGCCTGATAACCGTCCATAGCGATATATTCCTCGATGTTTTCGGGGTCGATAACGCCGCAGTTTCTAAGTGCAACTCTCTTCTGCTTTTTATAGAAGTTTGTTTCGTTAATTGATTTAATGTCGGGAGTCTGTGTTGTCTCTTCATAAAGAAGATGCTTAACAATTCTACCCTTGAGAAGATGTTCTTCAACGATTTCGGGGATATTCTCAACCTTAACTTCGCTGTAGAAGCTGCCTTCGGGATAAACTACCATAACAGGGCCGAGAGCGCAAAGACCGAAACAGCCTGTTTTGATAACTTTAACTTCGTCTTTAAGACCTTTTGCTTCGATTTCCTTTTCAAGAGCTTCGATAATAGCTGTGCTGTTTGATGATGTACAGCCAGTACCGCCGCAAACAAGAACATGGGAACGATACATAATCTTGTTTCCTCCTTATTATTTGTCGATTGATGCTACCGTATATTCAACAACAGGATTACCGTTAACAATATGGTCAGCAACAACACGTGCAACCTTTTCGGGAGTCATCTTTATATAGGTAACTTTTTCTTTTCCTTCTTCAAAAACCTCAACGATAGGCTCATACTGGCACATACCGATGCAACCAGTCTGGCTTACAGAAACGCCTTTGAGATTTCTTTTTGCGATTTCGTCTGCAAAACCGCTGAGAACAGGTCTTGCGCCTGCTGCGATACCGCAAGTTGCCATGCCAACAACAATGCGTGTGCCTGCGCCTTCCTCTTCTCTGACATTCATTGCTTTTTCTGCTTTAGCTTTAATAGCAAGTAATTCTTCAAGAGTTTTCATTTATACTGCACCTCCACGGATAATTTGTGTTTGTTCTTTTAAATAGTCCTTTATCCACATCACCACATCTGGTAAATCAAGCGGAACATCGCCTAAAATCTCTTTAAGCTGTAATGTAGATAAGGTGAACTGACTTTCATCTACTTTTAATGTGTAGGCAAAGTCAATGTGTGTGTTCATCGTAACAAGTGTAACGATAGTTGAGTCAATATCGCCCAGCGGAGTAAAATCCACATTATCTGTTTTAAAAAGTGCCTTAACACAGGTGCCCTTTCCAACAGCGGATTCTATTCCGAAGCTGCCTCCCGTCATTTCTGCCGCCATTTTAAAAAGCGGAATACCCATTCCGACTTTTCTTGTGGTTCTTGTTGTGAAAAACGGATCCTGAACGCTCATAAGAGTTTCTTCATTCATTCCACAGCCGTCGTCCTTAATTTCAATCAGCATTGTGTTTTCACAGGTATCTTCGCTGATATTTATTTCAATCAGCTTTGCCCCTGCTGAGATTGAATTCTGGGCAACATCAAGAATATTGAGGGAAAGCTCACGCATAAATTATGCCTGATATTTAGCAAGAACACCGCTGATCTGGTCAGCTGTAAGCTTGCCGTAAACTTCATCGTTAATTGACAGAACAGGTGCAAGACCGCAAGCGCCAATGCAGCGGCAAGCCTCAAGTGAGAATTTACCGTCTTCTGTGCATTCGCCTGATTCGATACCGAGAATCTCAGTTACCTTATCAATAAGGCTCTGTGCGCCCTTAACATAGCAAGCTGTGCCAAGGCAAACAGAGATGTTGTATTCACCCTTGGGTGAAAGTGCGAACTGAGCGTAGAAAGTTGATACACCATATACCTTTTCAAGCGGAATATCCATACCGTCTGCAATCATCTTCTGAACCTCGATTGGAAGATAACCGTAGATTGCCTGAGCCTGCTGCATAACATGCATAAGGAGGCTCTTGTCATCTTTGCATTCTTCGATAACTGCTTTAAGCTGAGCTTCCTGCTCGGGAGTGCCCTTGAAAGGTATTTTGCTGATTTTCTTGAGCATTAAGTTTTTTCCTCCTTTAACTAATTGTTAAAAACCAAACAATTTGATACCATAGAATATTATCATAAAAGGCTGAAAAAATCAATAAATTATTGCATTTTCAGCGTGCTTTTTCGATTTTTTCTGCTAATATGATAAAATTTTTTGACAAGATATTGAATTGAAATGGAATATTTTTATAATTAAGCATTTATCTGCTTATTTTTTAAGATAATTGATAACTGCGCTGATTGTCTTTTCGTCAATTTCAACATGCTTTGGGTTCATATTGATATTTTCAAGATAATGAGCGTCGCTGTTATAAAGAATCCTCATATTTTTTAAATCGGGATATTTTTCTTCGTATTCTGAAAGGTTTGCGTCTGGTGTCAGCTCCGCACAGTGAAAGCCCATTTCAGCAGTGATTTCACCAAGGTTTGATATAACGCTGTATGATGCTCTGTTAATATGTGCAGGGAAAGCAACTCCGCCGTATTCTTCCATAAGCTTTGGCACCTGATAAATACCGATTGACGATGCAGTTGTAAGAAGAAGCTCCTCCTTGCCGATGATGCCGTCTTTTTCATCCATTATCAGCTGTTCGCCAAAAATCTTTTCTCTGTTTTTAACTGGTGGCATAGTTGACCTGACATATTTTGAAAAGTGAAGTGCGTTATCGAGGCTTTCAAAAAGGCACACCACATGAATTTCTTCGCTGGTGCAAAGCTCCATGCCTGGGATAACAAGCAACCCTGCTTCTTCGCCTGCTTTCATGGCGGCAGGGCAGTTAAGGCAGGTGTTGTGGTCTGTAAGCGCAACAATATCAAGCCCCATAATTTTTGACATATTCACAAAATTATAGGGTGTCATGTCGTTATCTCCGCAAGGTGAAAGACAGGAATGATTGTGAAAATCGTATCTGAAAAACATAATTATGAATTTATTTCTCCGTTAATTAAAACGGCTGTTTCGTATGTGTTTTTTTCTGTCTGCAAAACTGTGATTCCGTTCTGCTCCGCTCTCATTTTTGCCACATCATCAAATGCGGCATTTTCTGTGAGGATTATGCAGGCTGTGTCTGCCAGAGCCGCAACACCAACTGCGTTTACATTGCCCATAACTGTCAGCCATGCATCACCGCTCTGCGCTCTTGACATAACCCAGCTTAAAAGGTCGCCGCAATAACAGCCTGTAACTTCTCTTTCAAAGCTGTCGCCCTCGCAGAGAATTTTCATATTGCCTGCAAGGCAGATGTCTTTTACAGTTTTCATTTGGTTTCCTCCTTGGATGCCTGAAATGATGCAGGAAGATTATCCATAAACATCTCTGCCTGCGGTTCGTGTGATTCTTTATATTTATCTCTTGTAAGGAAAATGCACTCTCTCTTTTCTGCAAAGAGCCTTACAATATCCTCTGCAAGTGCTTTACATGAGGGTGCGCCGCAGGTTCCGCAGTCAAGCTTAGGCAGCTCTTTTTCAAGCTCGTTGATTTCATTCATAATACGCATTGCATCTTTGAAATTATCTGCAAGGCGCATAATGTTTGCAGGCTCAGGAATTTTTTGCCATCTAAGAATGTCCCCGTCCTTTTCTTCGTCATCTTTTGTGTATTTCTCTGCGGTTATTGGCATGTAATGGGTCAGATGATGCAAACGGCGTTTTGCTACAAATGGGTTTTCAACTGTAAGCACACCGCCAACACATCCGCAGGTGCAGGAATTAAGCTCAATAAATTTTACATTGTTAAGCTTGCCGTCCTCAATTTCATCAAGAATTGCTTTGACATTTTCAATGCCGTCTGCGGCAATATAATTTTCTTCAAAAAGTGCCGCACTTTCGCCGCCACTTGTTGCCCAGCCGACACCGCTTTTGCCAGAACGTTTTAATTCTGGAATTTCTTCTCCGCTTTTTGCAAGTCGGTTCATTTGCTGCAAAAGAACAGGATAAATATCGCTGATTGCAATTGCACCGTCAATAATCGGTCCGTCAAGGGTGATTGGATTTTTTGCCGCTGTGATTTTTGCAGGGCAGGGGGTGATGAAGAAAATGCCGATTTCATTTGGTGAAAGACCAGTTTTTTCTGCCGCATCTCTTCTTGCCGCCAGTGCCGCAATTTCCATTGGTGCGTTGATGTCAACCAACTGCTCAAGAAGTGAAGGATAGCACACTCTTATAAGTCTGCACACAGCAGGGCAGGCGGATGAAATAAGCGGCTTGCCTGTGTTGTTTTTAGCAATCATTTCACGGGTCAGCTTTGATACAATTTCTGCCGCATGAGAAACCTCATACACCTCGTCAAAGCCCATATCTATAAGACCTGCCAGCACATAATCTATGTTCCCAAGGTTATTGAACTGACCGTAAAGTGATGGCGCAGGAAGCGCAATGTTATATTTATAGTTAATTATATTTTGAAGTCTGTCCCTTTCGGCATACTTTGCGTGGTGAGGGCAGACAGATATACATTTTCCGCAGTCGATACATTTTTCTTTTATTATTTTTGCTTTTCCGTTTCTAACTCTTATTGCCTCTGTTGGACAACGCTTAATGCAGTTCATGCATCCAACGCATTTTTCTCTGTCCATTCTTACGGAATGAAAAATGTTTTTATCCATGCTAAGCTCCTTTCGGCAACTTTATATGTTATATGTTGAATTTCAATGTGATTGTGGTGCCTACACCAACTTCTGTTTCAATGTTCATTTCGTCAGAATATTTTTTGATATTGGGCAGACCCATACCTGCACCAAAGCCGAGGGCACGTACATTTTCAGGTGCTGTTGAGTAACCCTCCTGCATTGCCAGCTGGACATCCTTGATTCCGGGACCCACGTCTTTAAGCACAACGGTGATTGTATCAGGTGAAATTTCAGCGTCGATACATCCGCCTTCTGCGTGAATTACCATGTTTATTTCGCCCTCATAAACCGCAATTGCAACATTGCGCACCAGCGCAGAGTCAAGTCCAAGTCCTTTGAGGGTTTTCTTGATTTTTCCCGATGCTTCGCCAGCACACGAAAAATCATCCTTTATAACATCGTAATGAAGTTTGATATTTTCCATTATTTGCCGCTTGCTCCTCTCAGTCCGTTTTCATAAAGCTTGCCGCAGGCGGTGAACATTTCAAGCTTTGTGCAAACAAGCACAATATCTCTTTCTTCTGCAAGGTCAATCATGCTCATATCGGGGCGTTTTCCCCTGACAAAAACAATACATTTCATATCCATCATCTCTGCGGTGCGCACAACCTGAGGATTAACAAGACCTGTGAGCATAACAGCCTGCTCCTTAACAAAGGCAAGCACGTCGCTCATCATATCACTGCCGCAGGCGCTGAATACTTCGTTTTCAACAAAATCTTTACCGTAAACAATTTCTCCGTCAATAACTGAAACAAGTTCTCTGATTTTCATTTTTGCCACCCCGAAAACATTTTTTATTTTGCCGTTTTTACAGCTAAGCACATTATAGCATACAAATATATATAAATCAATAACCGCTTGATTGACAGTTAATGCTATGCAGAAACAGAGATTTACAATTCATTTTTTATCTTTTTTTGATAAAAGGGTTGAAAATATTTTGATTATGGTTTAAAATATATGCGAGATAGAACGGTTTTGACCGTATTGAATTAAAAATCGGAGGAATAATACTATGGTATCAGCAGGCGATTTCAGAAACGGCGTAACTTTTGAAGAAGACGGCAATGTGCTTCAGGTTGTAGAATTCCAGCATGTTAAGCCCGGCAAAGGCGCTGCTTTTGTTAGAACTAAGACTAAGAACGTTCTTACCGGTGCAGTAGTTGAAAAGAGCTACAACCCCACCGCTAAGTTCCCCACAGCTTTCATTGAGAGAAAGGATATGGAATATTCATACAGCGACGGCGATCTTTACTATTTCATGGATCCCGAAAGCTATGAGCTTATCCCTGTTAACGCATCAGACCTTCCTGACACATTCAAGTTTGTTAAGGACGGCATGGTTTGCAAAATTCTTTCATACAAAGGCAAGATTTTCGGCGTTGAGCCCCCAACATTCGTTGTACTTCAGGTTACTAAGACTGACCCCGGCTTCAAGGGCGACACAGCAACTAACGCAACAAAGCCTGCAACTGTTGAAACAGGTGCAGAGATTAAAGTTCCCCTTTTCATTGATGAGGGCGAAATGATTCAGATCGACACAAGAACAGGCGAGTATCTCAGCAGAGCATAATTGCCAACGAAAGGAAGGTAATAACTATGATGACAGTTACTGAAAAAGCAGCATATCTTAAAGGTCTTGCAGAGGGTCTTAATCTTGATGAGAGCAAGCCCGAAACAAAGCTTATCAAGGCTATGCTTGATGTTATTGACGAAATGGCTCTTTCAATTGCCGACCTTGAGGACGATGTAGATATGATCGTTGACCAGCTTGACGCTGTTGACGAGGATCTTTCAGAGGTTGAGGATTTCGTTTTTGGCGAGGATGACTTTGAAGATGAGTATTCATCATGCGAAGGCTGCCCTGGCTGCGGCGAAGGCGATTACTTTGAGGTTGAGTGCCCCGCTTGCGGCGAGGTTATCTGCCTTGACGAAAGTATGCTTGACGAAGAATCAATCGAGTGCCCCGCTTGCGGCGAAACACTTGAGTTTGATTTTGACGCTGACGAAGACCTTGAAGAGGACGAGGACTAATTTGTCATTTTGACCATATCTGTTGCGGTGCTTGTGGTTGCAGGCACCGCATTTCTACTTTTAAACGCTTTATTAGTTAAAATCACCAAAGCAATATTTTTGCATTTTTAGAAAGAGTTTTTGTTATTTTTCCTTAAATCAGCCCATTTTGGCTGTTAAAATTCAAAGATTTGTTAAAAGATTGTAAATTTTTTTGCAAAATGACTTGAAAATAATACAATAATTGTGTAATATGTATATTGTCGGGTTGTCATATTGTCCAAAAGGGCAATAGGACGATAGTTTTATGTATTGTTAAGGAGCGGATTGTATATGTCTAACAGACTTTTTCAGGGCGTTGTTCATCAGATGCGTGGAGCAATCGACAGAACGATTGGTATAATTGATGAGACAGGCACTGTTATTTCATGCAGTGATCTTGTAAGAATCGGAGAAATTAACGCACCCGCAGCAGCCAAGGCTTTTCAAGAGGCTGATAGTGTAATTATTGAGGGATTCACATACAAAACCTTTGGCACACAGGGTCATCCTGAGTATGCTGTTTTTGTTGACGGCGAAGACGAACAGGCTAAAAAGTTTGCAGATCTCAGCGCTGTTACTCTCGGCAATCTCAAGCAGTATTTTGATGAAAAATTTGACAGAAGCATTTTTATCAAAAATGTTATTCTTGATAACATCCTTCCGGGTGATATTTATCTCAAGGCGAGAGAGCTTCGCTTCAACAGCGAGTCCTCACGTGTTGTTCTGCTTATCCGTGTTCCAGATCAGACAGATGCTTCAACATTTGATGTTATTCAGAATCTTTTCCCCGACAAAACAAAGGATTTTGTTATAAATGTAAGCGAAACAGATATTGCACTTGTTAAAGATATTAAAACAGGCATTTCTCCCAAAGATATTGAGAAGCTTGCCCGTTCAATTGCGGATTCTCTTAACACAGAGCTTTATACACATGCCGTTATCGGTATAGGTACCCCCGTTGTGGGTATCAGGGAGCTTGCAAAATCTTTCAAAGAGGCTCAGGTTTCACTTGAAGTAAGCAAGGTTTTTGACACTGAAAAAACTATTGTAAGCTATGACAGCCTCGGCATTGCCAGATTGATTTATCAGCTTCCCACAACACTTTGCGATATGTTCCTTCGTGAAGTATTCAAAATGGGCTCAATTGACAGCCTTGATCAGGAAACACTTTTCACAATTCAGCGTTTCTTTGAGAATAACCTTAATGTGAGCGAAACATCAAGAAAGCTCTTCGTTCACAGAAACACCCTTGTTTACAGACTTGAAAAAATTAAAAAGATTACAGGCCTTGATTTGAGAGAATTTGACGATGCTATTGTTTTCAAAGTAGCACTTATGGTTAAGAAATATCTTGATGCCAACCCTGTAAAGTATTGATGATTTGCATTAACGGTTCTGAGCTAAGCTCATTACAGAAAGGACAGGTGAGTAGCGCAAATGATCGAGTTTAAAAACGTGTCTAAAGTTTATTCCAACGGCACGAAAGCACTTAATAACGTTAATATTAAGATTGAAAAAGGCGAGTTCGTATTTGTTGTAGGTGCCTCCGGCGCAGGTAAAAGTACATTTTTAAAGCTTATGATGAGGGAAGAGGTTCCCACATCAGGCTCAATTGTAATCAAAGATTACGACCTTGTTAATATGAAAAAAAGACAGATTCCTTATTTCAGAAGAAATATGGGTATCGTTTTTCAGGATTTCAGACTTATCCCTTCAATGGATGTTTACAACAATGTTGCATTTGCAATGCGTGTTGTAAACGCAAGGAAGAAAGAAATCCGTAAAAGAGTTCCCTATGTTATAAGCGTTGTTGGCCTTGCATCAAAGGCACGCTGTATGCCTAACGAGCTTTCAGGCGGTGAACAGCAGCGAGTTGCCCTTGCAAGAGCACTTGCAAACAATGCTGAAATTATTATTGCAGACGAGCCCACAGGTAACGTTGACCCTCAGATGTCAATGGAAATTGTTGAGCTTCTTACAAGACTGAATGAGGCTGGCACAACCGTTATCATGGTTACACATGCCCACGACCTTGTTAAAAAATTCAACAAGCGTGTTATCGTTCTTGAATCGGGTCAGGTTGCATCTGACGGAGTTGTTACAGACGGCAATATGCCTGAGTCTTCAACAGCACATCTTCCCACTGCTATCAGAGCAGACAGCAACAGCTTCAGAAGAAGACATGGCGCAATGGGTCAGAGCACAGGTGCTTTTGAAGTTAAAGAGCCTGTTTATACAGAAGAGATTGAAGAAGTTGCCGAAGAGGCTGAAAGCGAAGCAGCAGAAGCTGTTGAAGAAATTTCAGCTGAGGTTGAGGAAGTTAAGGAAGCTCCCGTTGAGCAGACACCTCCACCTGTTAAGCGCAAGCCCCGTGAGGTAAACGACGAATATCTCAATTCCATTCTTGGCGATAATGACGCCTACAGAGTTTATCTTGACTCAACAGGGGAAGGCGGTGCTGAAGAATGAGAAGAAGCTTCGGTTATTTAACAAAAGAAGGATTCCGCAATATCTGGACAAACAGACTTATGTCAATCGCTTCAATTGCAGTTCTTCTTTCATGCCTTATTATGATAGGCTCAGCATTTATGGTGCTTATGAACATTCAGCAGGTAATTGATGATATTGAAGATATGAACGTTATCGTTGTTTATGTTCAGTCAGATGTTGATGAAGCTCAGACAAAGTTCCTTGGCGACGAGCTTAAATCACTTGCAAATGTAGCAAGCGTTCAGTTTGTTGATAAAGAAACTGCATTCAAAGAGCAGATTGATGCTATGGGCACAAATGCTGATTACTTTGCAGATGCAGAAAATGTTCTTCCTGATACATATAAAGTTACTGTTGAAGATATGAATAAGTTTGACAGAACAGCAGAGAAGATTTCAAAGCTTAACGGTGTTGACAGTATAAGAGATAATAAAGATGTTGCAATGGCTCTTTCAAGCATCCGCTCATCTGTAACATACATAAGCATCGGTATCATCACATTGCTTATGCTCGTTTCACTCTTCATTATTTCAAACACTGTAAGAATTACAATGTTCAGCCGCCGACTTGAAATCAGCATTATGAAATCAGTTGGTGCAACAAACGGATTCATCCGTTGGCCATTTGTTATTGAGGGTATTTTGCTTGGTATTATATCAGCATTCATTTCTCTCGGTGCAGTATGGGGCGTTTATGAAATTGTTAAAAAATCCATCACCGCAATGATTGGCAACATCATGGGCATCGGCAAGAGCCTGCTTGATTTTAAAGATTATGCACTTTTGCTTCTTGTTGCATTCCTTGCAATAGGCGTGCTTTCAGGTGTTGTGGGCAGTATGGTTTCAATCAGAAGATATCTTAAAGAACAGGGAGGTGTTATTGATGAAGACAGCGAACTTTAAGCGCATCACATCTATTGTGGTTTCAGTTGCACTTTTCTTCACATATGCCTGTGCTTTAGGTCCAATCAGAAGCTATGCCGCAACTCTTGAGCAGCAGAAAGCGGCTTATAACTCCAAAATTCAGAGCGCAGAGAATGAAATTGCAAGGCTGAGAAAAGAAAAAGCTCCTCAGCAGGCAATTGCAAACACTCTTCAGTCTCAGCTCGCAGATCTTACAAGTCAGTCATATGTTATTCAGTGCCAGAGAGATCAGGTTGATAAGCAGGTTACATCACTTACAGCTGATATTAAATCTCTCTCAAATCAGATAACTAAGACAGAGAATAATCTTAAAGATATGAACGACAGCATTGACGCAACCGTTGATGTTTTCTGCCAGAGACTTCGTACAAACTATATGAACGGTCCCACATCATATCTTGACGTTCTGCTTAACTCAAAAGATATTTCAAGCATGCTTAACCAGCTTGAGCTTATGAAGAGAGTTACAGACAGCGATCAGAAAATTGTTGACAAGCTTAACAGCGATATTGATAAAGCTGAAAAGCTTAAAGTTAAACTCAGCAGAGATAAAAACGAAGCTGAAGTTAAAAAGACAGAGCTTGGCGCAAAGAAAATCGAGCTTGATAAATCCAAGGCAGAGTATGACAAGCTTATTTTGAGCGCAGAGGCAAAGGCTGCTGAAGTTAACAAGATCCTCTATGGCTACAACGCAAAGATTGAAGCACTTAATGACAGCGTTGAGGCTTACAGAGGCGCAGAGGCAAAGATTGATCAGGCTATTAAAGCAGCTGAGCTTCAAAGACAGCGTGAAGCTGCCGCCGCCGCAGCCGCTGCAGCAGCTGCCGCAAAGAAGCAGAATTCTGGTAGTTCATCATCATCAGGTTCATCCAGCAGCTCAGGCTCCACAAGCTATGTTACACCCACATATTCAAGCGGTTCAATCAGCTCATCAGGCTGGATGTGGCCAGTACCTGCAGGATACATCAGCTCGTATTACGGCTACAGATCAGACCCTGCAACAGGTGCTTCAAAATTCCACGGCGGTCTTGATATTGCCGCACCGTGCAATTCAAATATTCTTGCCGCAAAGTCAGGAACAGTTGCGAGCGTAAACTATGGCAACACAGGCTACGGTAACTATATTATGATAAACCATGGTGATGGTTCATACACACTTTACGGTCATTGCCTTGCAAACTTCCCTGTTTCATCAGGTCAGCACGTTTCACAGGGTCAGGTTATTGCCCATGTTGGTACATCAGGTTATTCAACTGGTTACCATTGCCACTTCGAAGTCAGAGATGGCAGCGGCAACAGACTCAACCCCTTAAACTACGTTCATAAATAATGTTTTAAGCAGTCGGCCTTGTGTCGGCTGCTGACATTATATGACCCTTTAGACAAATTATGCTTTATTTCGGGAGATCGTATGAATAAAAAAATCTCACTGGGCATTGCAATCACAATAGTTATTGCTTCAATTGCGGCAACATTTGCAATCACAATGTCTGTATCTCAGCGAATTTATAACCGCCTTATAGCCAATTTGCAGGATAGAATTGCTTCTTATGCCCTTATTGACGAGCTTGACGCAGTTATACAGGAAAATTATTATGGCACAGTTGTTAATGACACACGCAACGGCAAAATGCTGAGCGGTTATGTGGATTCACTTAATGACCCATCAAGCTATTATCTTTCAAAATCGGCATACAGTGCATATCTTTCATCTATGAACGGTGAAATCAACGGCATTGGTGTGAATGTTTCAACAGATAAAAAAAGCGGTTATTTAAAAGTAACATCTGTTTTTGATAACTCACCTGCGTCATCTGCGGGCATCAAAGAGGGCGACCTTATTTCTGTTGTTGACGGCGAAAGAGTTACAAAAAAGAATGCTTCAAAAATGACAGATGCGCTTAACGGCAACAAGCTCACAAGTGTTAAAATCACTTATATTCATAACAACAAAGCAAAGAATGTTTCAGTTATGATGGGCTACTCTGCAAAGTCGGTTTATTATAAAGAAACAGGCTCAGCGGCATATATTAAAATTGACGGATTTTATGCCAACACCGCAAAACAGCTGGATGAAGTTATAAAATCCCTGCCAGACGGAACTGAATCTATCATCTTTGATTTAAGAGGAACATCGGGCGGAACGGTTGAATACACAACAGACGCACTGAAACAGATTGTTCCCATAGCAGGCGAGGGCAGTGGCGCACTTGCAACTGAAATTGATAAAAAAGGCAACAAAACCTATTATGCTTCAAGCTCAGCAAGCCTCAGCGGTTACTCAATCGTTGTGCTGACAGATAGCGAAACCTCCTGCTGCGGCGAGCTTTTTGCCTGCGATTTGAGAGATTTCGGTATGGCGCAGATTGTTGGCGAAACCACAAAGGGCAATGCAGATGTGAGCAGGGCATTTGCTTTAAGCAACGGCAGCGGTGTTGTGCTTACAGTTGCCAAGGTTTACCCTTATATTACCGAAACATTTGACGGCGTTGGTGTTGAGCCAGACATCAAGGTGCTTTCTGAAAAGAATACAGAAGATAAAGATGTTCAGCTTCTCACAGCTATTGATTATCTTTCAAAAAAATAAAACTTGCAAAATTTAACATTGTGTGATATACTCCAATTTGATAGTTACTATCAAATTGGAGCGTTTTATTATGGGAACAGAAAAATCATATCACACAAAACAAAAAGACAAATTGCTTTCACTTTTTAAATCCGACCCTGACAGATGCTTTACATCCCGTGAGATTATCGGCAACAGCTCACTGGGGCTTAGCGAGGCAACTGTTTATCGCCTTATTTCTCAATTTGTTAAAGAGGGCAAGCTGAAAAAATTCAAGGGCGAAAAGGGCGCACTTTATCAGTATAATCACTGCGCAGGTTGCACGCACTTTCATATGAAGTGCCTTCAGTGCGGTGAGCTTTATCATATTGATTCGCCTATACTGAAATCGGCTGAGGAAAGTATCGCAGAAAGCTATGACTTTTTTGTTGACAACGCAAACACCACACTTTACGGATATTGCAAAGGATGCAAAAAAGCAGACCAATGAAACGGCTTTTTGCAATAATTCTTTCTGTGTGTATGATTTTTGCTTTTGCATCCTGCTCTGCTCCCCCAAAAAATCAAAATAAAATCAGCATAATTTCAAGCATTTTCCCGTCATATGATTTTGCCCGTCAGATAACCGCAGGTGTTGACGGCGTGAGCGTTTCAATGCTCATTATCCCCGGCACAGAGCCGCATTCTTATGAGCCTGCTGTCAGACATATGGCAGAGATAAAAGAAAGCTCGCTTTTTATTTATCTTGGCGGTGAATCTGATGAATGGGTTGAAGCATTGCTTGAAACATTTGGCGAAAATGAAATCAACACATTAAAAATGACCGATTGCGTTCCGCTTCTTAATGAAGAAGAAAAAGAGGGAATGCAGACAGGAAAAGAAAAGCCTGAGGGCGATGTTTCTGCCGAGGGTGAGAATGACGAGCATGTGTGGACTTCGCCGAAAAATGCAATTCTTATCAGCGAAAAAATAAAAAACTGCCTTTGTGAAATTGACAAAGACAATGAAGATAAATACACAGAGAATTTTGAAAATTACAAGAAAAAGCTTGAGAAATTAGATGGCGAATTCAGAAAAACTTTCAGCCAAAAAGAAACGCTGATGGTGGCAGACCGATTCCCGTTCCGCTATCTTGCAAATGAATACGGCTTTGAATATTTTGCCGCTTTCCCCGGATGCTCAACAGAAAGCGACCCAAGTGCGGCAACCATTGCTTTCCTTGAAAAAAAGACAAGGGAGCTGAAAACAAAGGCTGTTTTTTATACAGAATTTTCATCACAAAAAGTGGCAGACACAATCTGCGAAGCAACAGGCGTTAAAAAGCTGAGGCTTCATTCCTGCCACAATGTTTCTCTTGAAGATTTTGAAAACGGAGAAACCTACCTTTCCTTAATGGAGCAAAATTTAAAGAATATACAAGAGGCTTTGAAATAAAATGTCATTGATAGAATGTAAAAATCTTTCTGTTGCCTATGAGGGCAGAATCGTAGTTAAAAATTTATCTTTCAGCATCAATTCGGGCGATGCTGTGTGCATTGTGGGCGAAAACGGCTCTGGCAAATCCACGCTGATGAAATCTATGCTTGGGCTTATGAAAACGGCAGGCGGCTCAATTAAATTTGGCGACGGACTTAAACAGAGCGAAATCGGCTATCTTCCTCAGCAGACCGATGTTCAGCGTGATTTCCCTGCCTCAGTTGGCGAAATCGTTCTTTCAGGATGCCTTAATAAAATGGGAATTTTTCCGTTTTTTAATAAAAAAATCAAGCTTCGTGCAAATGAAAATATGGAAAAGCTGGGAATTCTTGATTTAAAAGATAGATGCTATCACGAGCTTTCGGGCGGTCAGCAGCAGAGAGTTCTCCTTGCAAGGGCATTGTGCGCAACAGACAAGCTTCTTTTGCTTGACGAGCCTGTTGCGGGGCTTGACCCAATTGTTACAGGTGAGCTTTATGAGCTTATTAAAAAGCTTCACGAAGAGGGGATTACCGTTGTAATGGTGTCCCACGATATTGAAGCTTCTCTCGGTTTTGCCGACCATATTCTTCATCTGAATCACGATAATTCTTTCTTTGGCACAACTGAAGAATACAAGCGTTCACCTTTTGGCAAGCGCTTTATGGGAGGTGTGCAAAGTGAGTAACACTTTCTCGTTGCTCTCCTATTATTTTGGATTCACATTCGTTCAGCGAGCTGTAATTGCAGGCGTGCTGATTTCCCTCTGCGCCGCACTTCTTGGTGTGAGCCTTGTGCTTAAACGCTACTCAATGATTGGCGACGGACTTTCACATGTTGGCTTTGGCGCAACAGCCATTGCGGCTGCGCTTAACCTTGCGGATGTTTCACTTTATGTGTCGATTCCCATTGTTGTTGTGTCTGCATTT
This sequence comes from Clostridia bacterium, assembly GCA_024404115.1. Taxonomy (GTDB): domain Bacteria; phylum Bacillota; class Clostridia; order Oscillospirales; family Acutalibacteraceae; genus CAG-488. Next base: position 149,109 of record JAKSQM010000004.1, read on the forward strand.
TTCTTGCTCCGTTTAAGTGAAAACAGCAAAATAAAGGGCGATGCGGCTATCGGAATTATATCGTCTGGTGCGCTGGCAATCGGAACAGTTATTATATCATTCACCAACGGAATGAACACCGATGTGTGCAACTATCTTTTCGGAAGTCCTTTAACAATGACACGAAGCGATGTTTATTTAAGCGTTGGACTTTCTGTTGTTGTTATCCTTTTATATGTGCTTTTTTACAACAAGATTTTTGCCGTAACATTTGACGAAAACTTTATGAAAGCCACAGGCTTGAGAGCTAACCTTTACAACACAGTTATTGCCGTGCTCACAGCGGTTACAATTGTTCTTGGAATGAAAGTTATGGGAGCACTGCTGATTTCTGCACTGATAATTTTCCCTGCCGTCAGCTCAATGAGGCTTTGCAAATCATTCTTTTCAGTTACAATCAGCTCAGCAATTATTTCGGTTGTGTGCTTCCTCGTTGGCTTGGGCGTTTCCTGTGTTTATGTCAGCCCCAACGGATACACACTTCCCACTGGCGCAACAATCGTTATAATGAACATTATAGTTTTTGTTGTGTTCACAATAATTCATAAAATAAGAAAAATGTCGTAACAAAATATTAACATTCATTTTATCATCTGTTAATTGACAATAATCAATCATAAGAATATAATTATAGTATGATAAATAATCAAGGAGGAAAATATATGCCATTTTGCACTAATTGCGGAAAAGAAATTCTTGAAGGGCAGAAGTTTTGCACCAACTGCGGCGTGCCTGTTGAATTTGCACCCGTTCAGAATGAAAATACAGAACCTGTTCAGGATGAGAACACTCAGCCTAATCAGAACATAGACACACAGCCAATTCAGAATGAAGAGAATGCACAGGGCGGATTTTATCCACCTTACGGTGAAAACGCACAGCCTGAGGGAAACAAATCTTTTGAATTTTTCCAGCAGCCTGCCGATCTCACTGCACCTGTTAAAAGCAGAAGTATCCTTACCTGCATTCTTCTTTCAATCGTAACTTGCGGAATTTACGGTCTTTACTGGCACTACTGCGTTGTTCAGGATGTTGCGGCAGCATCTGGTAAAGCAGACGATATGTCCCCTGCAATGGTAGTTCTTGTTTCAGTTATTACCTGCGGAATCTACGGTTGGATCTGGTTCTACAATGCTGGCTCAAAGGTTGATGAAATCAAAAAGCGCAACGGCGAGCAGGAATCCAGCCTTAGTATCATCTATCTGATTCTTGCAGTTTGTGGTCTTTCAATTGTAGATTTAGCTCTTATTCAGACAGAGCTTAACAAAATCGCTGTTGAATAATCAATGAAACAAAGATTATTGAAGGTTATAAAGATTGGCGCAGTCATTTTTGCAGTGGGCTGCGCCTATGCTTTATTTGTAATGAAAACGGGTGTTACAATTCCCTGTATGGTGAATTTAATTACAGGACTTAAATGCCCTGGGTGCGGAATCACCCATATGGCGGTCAATATTATGAGGCTTCATTTTAAAGAAGCGTTCAGATGCAACCCTGCCATTTTTGTGATGCTGCCTGTGTTTGCTTACCTTGCGGCGGCAAAGCTTTATCGGTACATAAAATTCGACAGCAAAAAGGAACCGACAGTCGAAAAGGTTATTGAAATAACCCTGATTTTTGCACTGGTTGCCTTTGGAATTGTGAGAAATTTAGTGTCGATTCTCTGATATTTTGTGTTTATGGATGGCGATTAACACAATTTGCAGACTAAAGCCGAAAATATAAAAAATTATGAAAATTTTGCTTGACAAGAACCCCTCTGTATGATAAAATTATCGTACCTCTTATAGAGGGTTCTTTTTTTGTGCCCTTATTTAAAAGCTGATAGGGTAAAGCTTTTATTAAGAGGGAGGCTAAATTCCCGGGATGACCCGGTTAAACGGAGGTGCCGATATGAGAGTAAAAGTTACCCTTGCGTGTACTGAGTGCAAACAGCGCAACTATGACACGATGAAAAACAAGAAAAACACACCGGACAGGTTGGAGATGAACAAGTATTGCAGATTCTGCAAGAAACACACTCTCCACAGAGAAACAAAGTAAGCGGAGGTAACCAGTATGGCTAAAAAAGAAAAATCCGAAGCTGCTGAAAAAATTGAAAAGGCCGCAAAAGCAAAGAAGGCTGGCGCAGCAAAGAAGAAAGAAAACATCTTTGTTCGCATTGGCAAATGGTTTGCTAAATTCTTCAAGGACCTTAAAGGCGACATCAAAAAGATCACCTGGCCTAACGGCAAAACAGTTCTGAAGAGTACATTGGTCGTAATTGTTTCAATAGCAGTTATCGGTCTTGCTGTTTTCCTGGTTGACTTAGCCCTTTCAAAGGGCGTTGACGGACTTGAAAGTCTCGCTAGTCACTATTCACAGAGCCAGACCGCTGATGAGGAATCTGCTGATAAGAAAGAAGATTCCAAAACTGCTGACGCTGCCGCTAAGGCTGAAACTGCTGTTAAGGCAGACGCTGCCGATGCTAAAGCTGCAGAATAACTGAAATAAGGCTGTTTTTCGGAGGAAATGCAATGTCTATTAACTCCAGATGGTATGTTGTGCATACCTACTCAGGCTACGAAAACAAAGTAGCGGGCAACATTGAAAAGGTCGCCGAAAACCGAAAAATGCAGGATCAGATTCTTGAGGTTAAAATCCCCACAGAAACCGTTACAGAGGTTAGAGAGGACAAGACCAAGGAATATGAGCGTAAAATTTTCCCCGGTTATGTAATGGTCAAAATGGCCGTTGAAATGGACGACAACGATCTCCCCGTTATCAGCGATGAAGCATGGTTTGTTGTTAGAAACACCAGAGGTGTTACAGGCTTCGTAGGCCCAGAGAGCAAACCCACTCCTCTTACAGAAGAGGAAGTTTATCGCCTTGGCGTTGAAAAACGCACGGTTGAGGTCAACTATGCTGTTGGAGATACTGTTAATATTATTGACGAAATCTTTGACGGCTTCACTGGCAGAGTTGAATCTATCGACGTTGAAAACAATAGAGTTAACGTTACTGTTTCAGCTCTTTTCGGCAAGGAAACCATGGTAGAACTTGAGCTTGACCAGGTTGAACCCATTGCCGACTGAAACACTGATAATTAACGGCTTCGCTGTTTAATTATATGCGTCGGCCTTGACGCATGGAGCTTCACGGCTCCCTGTGGGAGGAGCATAAATTCATTCACTTAGATGCTCCGCCATAACCACATATTTTTGGAGGTGCAAGAAATGGCTCAGAAGGTTGTAGGCTTTATTAAGCTTCAGATCCCCGCCGGTAAAGCAACCCCGGCTCCGCCCGTTGGTCCTGCATTAGGTCAGCACGGCGTTAACATTATGGCGTTCACAAAGGAATTCAACGAGCGCACAAAGAACGATGTAGGTCTTACAATTCCTGTTGTTATCACAGTTTATGCAGACCGTACATTCACCTTTATCACAAAGACTCCACCCGCTGCTGTTCTTATTAAGAAGGCTTGCGGAATCGAGAGCGGCTCAGGTGTTCCTAACAGAACAAAGGTTGCAACTATTACCGGTGAGCAGATTAGAAAAATCGCAGAAACAAAAATGCCTGACTTAAATGCAGCAACTATCGAAACAGCTATGAGCATGATCGCTGGTACTGCACGCAGCATGGGCGTTACTGTTGTTGACTAATGCTCCCTGGTGGGAGGAAAAATCCGATTAACCACTTATTTGGGAGGTAATTTTACAAATGAAACACGGCAAAAAGTATGTCGAAAGCGCTAAGCTCGTAGATAGAGCTAAGCTTTATGAGCCCACAGAGGCTCTTGAAACAGTTATTAAGACTGCTTCAGCTAAATTTGATGAAACAGTTGAAATGCACATTCGTCTCGGCGTTGACTCTCGTCATGCTGACCAGCAGGTTAGAGGCGCAGTAGTTCTTCCCAACGGTACAGGTAAAACTGTAAGAGTTGCTGTTTTCGCAAAGGGCGATGCAGCAGATGCAGCTGCAGCAGCAGGTGCAGAGATCGTTGGCGCTGAAGATCTTGTTGCAAAAATCCAGGGCGAAGGCTTCCTTGATTTCGATGTTGCTATCGCAGCACCTAACATGATGGGTCTTGTTGGTCGTCTTGGTAAAATCCTCGGTCCTCGTGGTCTTATGCCCAGCCCCAAGGCAGGCACAGTTACACCCGATGTTGCTAAGGCTGTTGTTGAAGCTAAAGCAGGTAAGATCGAGTACCGTCTTGATAAGACAAATATTATTCACTGCCCCATTGGTAAGGTATCTTTCGGTGCTGACAAACTGATGGAAAACTACAGCACACTTATCACTGCTGTTGAAAAGGCAAAGCCCGCAGCTGCAAAAGGTCAGTACATTAAGTCCTGCGTTCTTGCAACTACAATGGGTCCTGGCGTTCGTATTAACCCCGCAAAGGCTACAGTATCGGGCACAGAAGAATAATAAAAAATACTTGACACAAAGCAATTTGTGTGGTATTATATCTAAGCTGTTCTTTGCTTAAGACAGCAGGTGCATTTTGCATAAAGGTTTATCCACCTGCCGAGGTTAGGACATATAAAAGTCAATTACTTTTAGTTGATTTATGTATGATTCATCCCTGCCTGCGGTTTTGTGGGCAGGGATTTTGCATTGAACACCGTACTTTATTTAAAGAGGTGAAATAGAAAATGCCAAGTGCAAGCGTATTGGAACAAAAGAAGCAGGTTGTAGCTCAGATCGCTGACAGAATCTCAAACTCTGTTGCTGGTGTTGTTGTTGAGTTCAAAGGCATCACAGTTGCTGATGATACAGCAATGCGTAAGGAGCTTCGTGAAGCTGGTGTTGAATACACAGTTGTAAAGAATACCCTTCTCAACCTTGCTATTAAAGACACAAGCCTTGAGAGCATGAACACAGTTCTTGAAGGCACAACCGCTATTGCAACCAGCAAAGAGGATTATGTAGCAGCTGCTCGTATCCTTAACAATTATGCTGATAAGATTGAGTCTTTCAATCTTAAGTCAGGCTACCTTGACGGTGAGGTTATCTCACTTGACAAGCTTAAAGAGCTTGCAACACTTCCTTCAAGAGAAGTATTGCTTTCTATGGTTGCAAACGTATTCAGCGCACCTATCGCATCTTTCGCACGTGCGGTTCAGGCTATTGCTGATAAAAACGGCGAAGGAGCAGAAGAGGCTCCCGCAGAGGCTTAATTGCCCAATTTAATTTTAAAAAAACAACTATTATATTAGGAGGATGACTATCATGGCATCAGAAAAGATTACAGCAATCGTTGAAGAGTTAAAGACTCTCTCAGTTCTTGAGCTTTCAGAGCTCGTTAAAGCAGTAGAAGAAGAATTCGGCGTTTCAGCAGCAGCAGCAGTTGTAGCAGGCCCCGCAGCAGGCGCAGCAGCAGCAGTTGAAGAGAAGACAGAGTTCGACGTAATCCTTGCAGAAGTTGGCGGCCAGAAGATTAAGGTTGTTAAGGCTGTTAAGGACATCACAGGTCTTGGCCTTGCAGAAGCTAAGGCTCTCGTTGATGGCGCTCCCAAGGCTGTTAAAGAAGCAGTTTCTAAGGACGAAGCTGAAGAAATCAAAGCTAAGCTCGAAGAAGTTGGCGCAAAAGTTGAGGTTAAATAAGTTAATTACTTATACCGAAAAGACCGTAGGATTTGTTCCTACGGTCTTGTTTTTTTATAAAAGCGTTTTAAGTTTTCGTGCGGTCTGTGCAATGGGAAGTCCAACCACATTGTAGTAATCGCCGTTGATTCTTTTTATCAAAGTGCAGCCGCCTGTCTGAATTCCGTATCCGCCAGCCTTGTCAAAGCAATCGCCAGTTGCAATATAAGCGTTGATTTCATCATCGGTGAGGTCGAAAAATTCAACCTCTGTCTTTTCGCTGAAAGAAATTTCTTCTTTTCCGTCTGTAATGAAAACGCCTGTGTAAACATAATGGCTTCTGCCAGAAAAAGAGGAGAGCATAGCGTATGCTTCGTCTCTGGTTTTAGGCTTGCCGAGAATTTTATTGTCAATAACAACAACCGTGTCAGCACCGATAACAATTGAATCCTTGCATTGCTCCGCTACGGCGAGAGCTTTTCTTTTTGAAAGGGTTTTCACTGTTTCTTCGGGGGTAACGGCTTCGGTAATTGTTTCGTCAGTGTCGGCTGTTTTAACTGTGAAGTCAAAGCCTGCAAGAGATAAAAGCTCCCTGCGTCTTGGCGAAGCGGAGGCGAGAATTATATTTTTCATTCTTCAATTCCGCCTTTGACTTTAAGATATGTTTTAAGAATTGCCGCCTGTGTTTTGCCGTCGGGGATTTCATTGTTGAGAACCATCTGAACAGCTTTTTTAAGCGGAATTTTTTCAAGGTCAACAAATTCATCATCGTCAAGGTGCTGACCCTTGAATGTGAGATTTTTTGCAAGATAAAGATAAATTATCTCATCAGTGTATCCGCAGGAGGGATAGAATTTGCCGAGAAAATCGTATTCAGCGGCTTCGTATCCTGTTTCTTCAAGAAGCTCACGCTTGCCAGCGGGGAAAGCATCCTCGCCCTTTTCAAGCTTACCTGCAGGAAGCTCAAGGAGAATATCCATATAAGGATAACGGAACTGACGAACAAAAATCAGCTCTTCGTCATCTGTTAATGCGGCAACGCAAACACCGCCGTTATGCTCAACAACCTCTCTTACGCATGGACGACCGTCGGGAAGCTCAGCATCATCACGGCGCAGGTTTATGATTCTGCCGTTATAAATATAATTCTTTTTGATTGTTTTTTCTTCAAGTTTCATAGTTTTCTCCTATTTGCACATATCATAAATTACGCCTGCATAAACCTTGGCGGCTGTGATTAAATCCTCAACGGGCATAAATTCGTCCGCACCGTGCATATTGGTGTTCAGCCCTCTTTTAATTGCACCAAATGCAACACCACCGTCAATATTATGAACATAAGTGCCACCGCCCATTGAGATACATTCGCCTTTGTCGCCTGTGAACTCCTCGTAGTTTTTCAGAAGTGTCTGAATAAACGATGAGTTTTCGTCAACATAGTGAGGCGGTTTCATATTGTTATTTTTAAGGAAAAATCCTTTTTCATTCAGCTTGCCTGCAATAATATCTGCGCAATTTTCATTGTTAGCTTTCATGGGCGTTCTTGAATCAAAATAGCCTTTGATTTTGCCGTCAGAAAGGTTGAGAATATCAAGAGTCAGTGTAAGCTCACCAAGAATATCTTCCATCTCAACACCAAATGACTTGCCAAGCCAATCCCCGTGAGGGAAAAGTACGCTCAAAGCTTTGATTTTTTCTGTGCTTTCACAAGCGCTCAGAGGGAGAGATGAAAGGAAAGCAACCATTGCAGTAATCGGATTGTTGCCCATAAAGGGGAGAGAAGCGTGAGCAGAAGTGCCTTTGCAGAGGATTTTGCCGCCGCTTATTTCAAACTGCGCCTTTGTTTCTGCTTCCGCTTTTTTAGAGAATGCAAGAAGCGTTTCATCGTCTATGCCGACAACCTCTGCTTCACAAACAGCAGGGACAGCATTGCCTGCAACGCCGCCATTTATTGATTTAACATACTTTTCGGGGCAATTATCCTTGTATTCGCAGGTGAATTCCTTTGAAAAACCGCCTTTTTCACCGTTGGTAACAGGGAAGTTGGCGTCTGGTGTAATTGACCACGGAGCCGCCTTTTCTTTTGTGAAATAATATTTAAGGTCGCTTGACCCACATTCTTCGTTTGTGCCAAGAACAAGGCGAACATTTTTTGAAAGTGAAACACCGCTCTCTTTCAGCGCACGCATTGCATAAAGAGCCGCAAGTGCAGGGCCTTTATCGTCGCTGACACCTCTGCCGTAAAGGACACCGTCTTTTTCAACAACCGTAAAGGGGTCTGTGTGCCAGCCATCGCCTGCGGCAACAACATCAAGGTGAGCAAATATGTTCATTTCAGTTTCAGCGTTGTTAAAGTCAACTGCGCCAACATAATTGTCATAATTTTTTGTTGCAAAGCCGTAACCCTCTGCCATAGAAAGGGCAGCTTCAAGAGCCTTGCAGGACATTTCGCCAAAAGGCATGCCATCCTGTGCTTCACCACGGACACTGGGAATAGCCACAAGAGTGCTGATGTCATCAACCAACTGCTGTGTGTGGGTTGAAAAATATTTATCAAGTAATTCTTTCATGTTAAAACTCGCTTTCCGAAACGCATCTTCTGGTGGAGATAAGTGCACCTTTTTCAATGCAGCCGTTCTCACATCCGCACCAAGGGCAATAAATGCTTTCGGCAGGAGCCTTTAAATCGGGTGAAATTGGCACAGAAGTATCTCTGATAATTTCAAAACGCTTGTAACAGCCTTCGCACTGTTTTTTCATATTATCACTGTCTTTCACTAAAATTTCAAATACATTATACCCCTATGGCATAAAATAGTCAACAAAAAGGAGCCGTACAATTAAGTACAGCTCCTTGAATTTATTTTTTTCAGATAACTCTGATTTTGATTATTCCGTCAATGTCGTCAAGTGCGCTTTCATCAGCATCATCTTTAACTGCATAAGCGTAACCTTTTCTTGCAGCAGCAAAAACGCCCTCGCCAAGAGCTGATTTAACAGCATCAAGCGCAGACTCTTTGCAGATAACGCATATACGCTTGCCGCTCTTTTCGGGAAGTCCTGTAAGGTTGGGGAGATTAACTGAATTCTTGATTTCGCCTTTTTCAATATAAAGCATAAGCTGGTCGGCAGCCATCATAGCGCAGTTATCTTCACTTTCGGGGGTTGATGCACCAAGGTGGGGCAGAGCAGTAACACCCTCAACACCAATCATCTCATCACTGGGGAAGTCAACAACATATGCTGCGCATTTGCCACTTGCAAGTGCTTCAAGCATAGCGTCAGAGTCAACAAGTCCGCCACGGGCAAAGTTGAGGATTCTTACACCGTATTTGCAAAGAGCAAAAGTATCTTTGTTTACAGTGCCTTTAGTTGCATCGTTAAGAGGAAGATGAAGTGTGATATAATCACTCTTTTTGAAAATATCGTTAATATCTGTAACAACCTCTGTTTCGTCAGAAAGCTGAGCTTTAACAGCATCTGAAAGGAACGGGTCATAACCTACGATTTTCATTCCGAGAGCTTCAGCAGCCTTTGCAACCTTAAAGCCGATTGCGCCAAGACCGATAACACCAAGTGTTTTACCGCCGATTTCTGGGCCTGCAAAGTTTGACTTGCCTTTTTCAACAAGCTTGCCAACAGCTTCACCCTCGCCCTTTAAGGTCTTGCACCACTCCAGTGAAGCGGCAACCTTTCTTGAAGCCATGAAAAGACCGCAGATAACAAGCTCCTTAACAGCGTTTGCATTAGCACCAGGGGTGTTAAAAACAACAACGCCTTTCTCTGCACAAGTTTCAACAGGGATGTTGTTTGTGCCTGCACCTGCTCTTGCAATGGCAATTGTGCTGTCGCTCAAAGGTATATCGTGCATAGAAGCGGAGCGAACCATAATAGCTGTGGGGTTCTCTATATCAGCGCCGCAAACATAGTCAGAGGAGAATCTGTCTGTTCCGCAGGCGGCAATTTTATTAAGAGTTAAAATACTGAACATTAGTTTCAATCCTTTCGCAGGGATTACTTATGAATTTTCTTCTTCAAACTTTTTGAGGAATTCAACGAGCTTTTCAACGCCCTCGATAGGCATAGCGTTATAGATTGATGCTCTCATACCGCCAACTGTTTTGTAGCCCTTAATGTTAATAAAGCCAGCCTCTGCAGCTTCTTTAATAAGCTTTGCGTCAAGCTCTTTATCTCCGCTTACAAATGGAACATTCATAAGTGAACGGTCTTCGGGAACAACTGTACTGCTGAACATTTTGCTTGAATCAAGGAAATCGTAAAGAATCTTTGCCTTTGCAATGTTTCTCTTTTTCATTTCTTCAAGACCGCCAAGCTCTTTTATCCATTCAAGAACGAGCTTGCACATATAAATGATGTAGCAGGGGGGAGTGTTATACATTGAGCCGTTATCAGCGTGAACCTGCCAGTTGAGCATCTTAGGAGTAATATCTCTTGCTTTGCCCAGCATATCTTCACGAACGATAGCAATAACAACGCCAGCAGGGGCAACGTTCTTCTGTGCACCGCCATAAACAACAGCGAATTTTGAAATATCAAGAGGCTCTGAGAAGAAGCATGATGATACGTCTGTAATAAGAGGAATATCGCCAGTGTCGGGGATATAGGGAGCTTTAGTGCCGAAAATTGTGTTGTTCATGCAATAATAAACATAGTCGGCATCTTCTCTGAAATCTTCTTTTTTAGTTTTGGGGAAATATGAATAATTCTTATCAACTGAATTAGCTGTAACAACAACATCACCGTATCTTGCAGCCTCTTCATAAGCACGCTTGCCCCACTGACCAGAAACAATGTAGTCAGCCTTGCCTGTACCATTCATAAAGTTAAGCGGAATTGCTGCAAACTGTGTTGAAGCGCCGCCCTGCAAGAAAAGAACCTTGTAGTTATCAGGGACATTATAAAGCTCACGAACGAGAGCCTCTGCTTCATCAATAATTTCTTTGTACTCTTTTGAGCGGTGAGACATTTCCATTACGGACTGACCTGTGGATTTGTACTCAAGCATTTCTGCCGCAGCTTTTTTAAGGACTTCCTCAGGAAGCATTGAGGGTCCTGCTGAAAAGTTATAAACTCGGGACATAATTTTTCCTCCAAAAAGTTATTTGGTGAAGCTTCACCATCTGAGTGTATTATAAAACTTTGTTTCTGTTTAGTCAATATTAAAATTAGCCAATGAGTTTTAACCATTTTTTATAGCATCACCAAAGAGAATTTCGGGTGCATCATCCTTCATTTTTTTGAGGACTTCACTGATTTTTCCGTGAACTCTGTCAACTTCTTCTTCAAATTCTCTTGCAGACATTCTCAAAACACCTGCCCTCACTGCAGAAAGCTGAATAAGTCCGTCAGATGTTACAACTCGTACTCTTTCGTTTTTGCCAATTTCTGAAATGAGCTTTTCAATATAAACATCGCCAAGCTCCCTTTCTTTTGTGAAAACAACGTGGATGTTGTGAAAATCAAACCGTTTTGTTTGATTGCCTGGGACTTTATAAGCGTCAAAAACAAGCACAACATTATTTTTAGTGAATGCCGCATAGTTGCAAAGAATGTGCATAAGTCGTTCTCTTGCAGATTCAAGGCTGATTTCTGCCATCTGCTTCAAATCATCCCACGCAAAAATAACATTGTAGCCGTCAACAATAACATATTGCTTGCGTATTTCAAAGTCGATTACACGCTCTGTCTGCTTCTGTGGCTGATTTTTGGGGCGATAAAGGTCATACTTGACCTTGCCAAATTCACGCTCCATAATAGCCTCTAACTCTTTGTCATCTATGTGCAGATTTCGGTGATTGACCTGCGCAGAATATGGCTTCTCTTTTTTTATACAGGATTCAAGGTGCATATATTCGTGAACTTTGTTCCACTTAACATTGAATCCGCCGCCGTGAGCGCAGAAAACTGAATCGGGAGTGTTTTCAAGGTCAGCTTCGGGGTTATAAGCAAATTCTTCAATAACTTGCTGTGCGTTATGACATTCGCCATAGCCTGCAACCTCACAAAAAAGTCTGCCTCGACCGCCTGTGTATGAGGCAACCTCTGCCGCATAGCCGTTAAGGCTTGTAACAGGTGCGGTACCCTTTAAAAGGGACATTTCACCTGAGTCCTCCGGGGAGTCAAAGGTGCCTGATCTCATTCTTATATCGTTTATGGCTCTGCCAAGCTGTTCGGGCGGAACTTCAAGGCGGAAGTTGTAGTATGGCTCAAGGAGCTTGCTTTCGGCATTCATAAGACCGTGGCGGATTGCACGGTATGTTGCCTGCCTGAAATCGCCGCCCTCTGTATGTTTAATATGTGCTCTGCCAGCAGCAAGGGTGATTTTCATATCTGTAATGGGTGAACCTGTGAGAACGCCTAAATGCTGTTTCTCTTTAAGGTGCATCATAATAAGTCGCTGCCAGTTTCTGTCAAGGCTATCCTCACTGCAAAGAGTTTCTAACTTTATGCCACTGCCAACGGGCAATGGCTCCATAATAAGGTGAACCTCGGCATAGTGGCGAAGCGGTTCATAATGCCCCACACCCTCAACACGGTTAGTGATTGTTTCTTTATATAGCACACGGCCGCTGTCGATTTCAACATCAACAGAGAAACGCTCAGAAATAAGACTTTTCAGAATTTCGGTCTGCACCTCGCCCATAAGTCCCACATGAATTTCCTGTAAATGGCTGTTCCACGTGATTTTAAGCTGAGGGTCTTCCTCCTCCAACATACGAAGCTTTGGCAGCATTACCTGCGGGTCGCAACCCTTTGGCAAAACAATTCTGTAATTCATAACAGGTTCAAGAACAGCCTTGGATGTGGATGCTTCAAAGCCAAGACCTTGCCCGTTTTTAAGAGAATCAAGACCTGCAACGGCGCAGATCTCGCCTGCGCAGACTTCATCTGCCGTCTGATATTTTGCCCCAGAGTAAATTCTTATCTGACCAATTTTTTCTTCTTTTTCGCCAGTGTTTATAGAATCACGCACCCTTATTTTGCCACCTGTTACTTTTATATGCACAAGTCGGGTGCTTTGTTCACGGGTAATTTTAAATGCCTTTGCACCGAATGTGTCGGGGTAGCTGTTGGGGGTGATGAATCTGTCAAGGGAGTCAAGGAAATATTCGATGCCGTCAATTTTTAATCCAGAGCCAAAAAAGCAGGGGAAAACAAGACGGCTTTTAATAGCCTTTGAAATATCTTCGTCAGAGATTTCTCCGTCAGAAAGATATTTTTCAAGTAAATCCTCTTTGCACATGGCAACAGCTTCGTTTCGCTCATCTTCATTTTCTGGCGAAAAATCAACACAACCCTCGCCAAGCTCACTTGTCAGCTCGTCCATAAGCTCCTGACGGCTCTTTCGTGCAAAATCCATTTTGGTAATAAAAATAAACGCAGGTATCCCGTAATGAGAAAGAAGTTTCCACAGAGTTCTTGTGTGAGCCTGAACACCGTCAATGCCGCTGATAACCATAACCGCATAGTCAAGCACACGCAAAGTGCGCTCCGTTTCGGCAGAGAAATCCACATGACCTGGTGTATCAAGCAAAGTGAACTGTGAATTTTTATAATTCAGCACAGCCTGACTTGAAAAAATAGTGATTCCACGCTCTTTTTCAAGGGAATGGGTGTCAAGCGCTGTGTCGCCATTGTCAACCCTGCCAAGCTTTCTGACACTGCCCGTTACATAAAGCATAGCCTCTGCAAGGGTGGTTTTGCCAGCGTCAACATGGGCAAGTATTCCTATAACAGATTTTTTCATATAATCCCCGCATTTAAATTTGATTAACCTATTATAATGCTTTTTCAAAAAAATTGCAATTGAAAAAGTAAAACAAAAATGGCTGTGGGAATATCACTCACAGCCATCGGGTTAGGTTTTTATTTATCCAACATATTTGTCGGCAAATGCAATAATATCTGCCGCAACTGTATCACGGTCAAGTTCATTGAGAATTTCGTGTCTGTCGCCCTCATAAAGCTTCATTTCAGCCTTGTCATGACCTGTTTCAACAAGCATATCAAAAACTTTCTTTACGCCCTCACCATAAGAACCAACGGGGTCCTCTGCACCAGCAATAAGAAGCAGGGGAAGTCTTTCGGGAACTCGCTGCGCCCAGCCTTTTTTAGAAACAAAATTCAGCGCACTGAAAAGATCTCTGTAGCCTGCTGTTGTGAACATAAATCCGCAATATTTATCGTCAATATATTTATCAACAATTGCCTCATCTTTTGTGAGCCAGTCAAAAGGAGTTCTGCCGGGGCAACGCTTGTTGTATGCGCCAAATGCCATTTTATCAATAAGAGGACTGCGATACATAACGCCCTTTGTTTTGCCGATTGTGTTTGCAACTGCAATGCCCATAGCGGCGGCAGGGTTAGGTCCGCCTGTTCCGCAATAAATAGCGGCATCAATATCGGTGTACATGCTTGTGTATGCACGGCAGATAAATGAGCCCATGCTATGACCAAAAACAATAAAGGGCAGGTCGGGATATTCTTTCTTTGCCAGCTCAGTTGTTTTGCGCATATCCTCAACAAGGTTCATCCAGCCGTCTTTTTTGCCAAAGAAGCCAAGCATATCATCATCTTTAACAGATTCTTTATGACCGAGGTGGTTATTCATAAAAACAGCATAGCCTGCATCGCAAAGCTTCTCTGCAAACCAGTTGTAGCGGTCTGCGTGCTCTGCCATGCCGTGAGCCATCTGAAAAACAGCCTTGATTTTTGACTCGTCTTCAGGCAGCCAGCAACGAACATAAATATCGCCTAATTCAGAAACAGAGGGGAAAGAGTATTCTTTAATTGTGCTCATGGAAAATTCTCCTTTATTTTGGGTTAATTATATATACCACAGCCAGCCAAAGAGCAGAATAATAATCAGCCATTGTGCGAAGCTGTATTTAACAGTTACATTACATTTAGCGGTTAAGGTGTTGCCGTATTTATCTTTAGCGGTGCAGATAACAGTTGCAGGGGTTTTGGTGCGTCTGTAGCCTAAAACTGAACCGTCTGGTGCGGCAATAACATAATCTGGGTCGTTTGAGTGGTATGTAATTTCGTATTCAACACCACTGCCAATGTCAACCGAAACAGGGATTTTTGCAATATCAAGATAGTTAATGGTAACATCCTTTGCAGAGAAGCTCTTTAAACCGTCTTTTGGAATTTCTTTAACAGTTATTTGGAAGCTGACGGATTTGCCGCCATAGGTTATTGTAACATTTTTTGCGCCAGCGGTGTCAAGCTTCGGAGCATTGCAGGCGAAACCACTTGAAATAATAACCTTTTCACCGTTTTTAAGTGTGGCAAGAAGCGAAAGACCGTCTGTTGAGAAAGTGCTTCCTTTGTAATACTCTGTTTTTAATGGAAGCGTTTTAATTGAAATGGAAGAAACATCTTTGCCTGTTGTTAAAAAAGCTTTTACAGGAACATTTCCATAGGAGCCTGTGCTTTGCCATTTGCTGTTGGCGGATTTATAAAAGCTCTGCCCGTCTGATGAAGCATAAGAAATGGTAAGACCGCTTTCTCTGATAGGCTCGCCCTCACACGGAATGTAGCAGGCATCATCATAGCAATAAAGCTTTGCCACAACAGAGAAATAACTGCCTTTCTTTACCGAATAAGTATTGTTGAAATTCACCATATAATACCCCTGCTCAACAGAAGAAACGGTCTGCGTTTCGCAAAGCTTTCCGCTTGCGGGGTCAGATTTATCTTTTAAATCGGTATAAAGAGAAATCTGTGCCTTATACCAGCACGGTGCATTGAGAAGAATTGATGCGGCGCTGATAACTGCATTTTTACGGGCAGGGAAAATATTTGCCATATATGCTTCTTTGTTTTCACATGGAAGTATGTCGGAGCAATATACACCGTCATACTGATAAATTTCGTCATAACTGCCTGCGGGCACAACCCTTATCTGCGTAAATTCATCGAATGTCATATCGTAGAAAGAGAGATAGAAATAGCCGTTTGTTCCCCAGTCGGTACCCCAGCTGTTTTTAACAATCCATGCACCGTTGCCCTCTGGCTTTACAGAGAAATTATCGGCAGAAAAGTTGTCATCCCAGCCAACAATTGTAACCATATGGTTGGATTCATAATAGCTTGGGCAGTAATAGCAGTAGCCGTTTTTTGAGTTTTTATAATAGCGGTTTACATCCGCACAGTAGCAGGCGGTAACACTTCCGCTTTCAAGGATAGCTTTTTTAACATTATTAACGCTTGTGTCATAGCTGGTTTCAGATGAAACAAGCTGATAATTACATTTGTATTTGGAGGAGGTGCTGTATCCCGATTTCGCTTTTTCATCAGAATAAGGAAAATCTTTTTCTTTTGCAAAGCCAGAACCTCTTGCAAGGGTGGCGTCTGCAATAAAAGAGTTACCGCCAAAATCAAACGGATCTTTAACTGAGAGCGTGTCTTCGTCTGCATCTCATAAAATATCGCTTTTTGTGTGCCCTGTGAACCATGCAAGATGACCCTCTGAAAGGTCAACTGTGTTTTTCTTTTCAAAGCCCTGCATAATAAGGCTTGTTTCAGCGGCGGAGCAATATGCAAATGCCCAGCAGGCACCGTAAGGCTCCTGATTTTTAACGCTGGTTACATAGCCGAAATCCCTTGAATCATATTTTGCAGGGTAATTAGCATTATATATTTCATCGGCAGTGAATTCTGCCACGGAGCGGTTGCGTGGGATAGGCTTGCCATATTCATCATAATAAACGAGCTTTGATACTTCACCGTTTGTTATGATTTCACTTCTTTTGGCAGGTGAAGAATTTTTGCTTTCTGCCTGCACAGATACATTGGATATGAATGGAATAATTATTAAAACAGCCATAAAAAATGATGTAAACTTTTTCAACATTTTTACCACTCCAATCAAGTTAATTTTATTCTGTTTTTCACAATTTGTCAATAAAAAAATAGCAGAGAAACATTTCTGCTTCTCTGCTGTGGATTCATTGCCCGACAATGCTGTTAAATCAGATTACATAAGTTTACCAAGAAGATTGTTGATAATAGTATCCCAAGGGATTCTGTTGAAAATAGCAGCAAAATTTGTAAGGAAGTTTACGAATCCTTCGATAAAGCTGTTAATATACTCCATTATTTTACACCACCTTTCTCTCTGTTTTTTATCTTAATTTTTAGTAGTGAACCAGTTTAAATATTCTCCGCTTAAAACGGCGTTTGCACAGCGCATTCCGTCAACCGCAGATGAAACAATTCCGCCTGCGTAGCCTGCACCCTCGCCACAGGGGTAAAGTCCACGGAGACTCACGCTCTGATAATATTCATCACGCAAAATGCGAACAGGGGAGGACGAGCGTGTTTCGGGAGCGGTGAGGACAGCATCAGGTCTGTCAAAGCCTTTAAGCTGAGTTCCCATTTTAACAAGTGCGTCTGCCATAATATCTGTAACTTTTTTTGGCAACGTTTTTCTTATATCGCCCAGCTTAACTCCAGTGGGGCAGGTGGGCTCAATATCGCCAAAAGCGGTTGATGGTTTGTTATTAAGAAAATCGCCAACAAGCTGAGCTGGTGCAGAGTAATCACTTCCGCCCTCAATGAATGCTTTATGCTCAATCTCGTGCTGGAGGTCAAAGCCTGCAAGTGGATGCTCGCTGCCGAAATCCTCTGGCTCAACACCAACAAGGATAGCGGAGTTTGAGTTTCTGCCATCTCGTGCATGGTAACTCATACCGTTGACAACAACAGTGTTTTCTTCACTTGCCGCCGCAACAACTGTACCGCCCGGGCACATACAGAATGTATAAGCACCTCTGCCGCCCTGAGGATGGCATGATAATTTGTAGCTTGCCGCACCAAGAGCAGGATGCCCTGCATAGTCGCCATACTGTGCTTTATCAATCATCTCACGGGGATGCTCAATTCGTGCGCCAACGCTGAAAGGCTTCTGCATCATCTTGATGCCTTTATTATAAAGCATTTCAACTGTGTCCCTTGCAGAATGTCCGATTGCTAAAATCAGTGCATCTGTTTCAAGGTCGTGCTTTTCGCCTTGTGCGTCAACATAGCTTACGCCCTGAATAACGCCGTTGAATGCGAAAATATCTGTCAGCTGACAATTAAATCGAACCTCACCGCCAAGACGGATAATTTCTTTTCTTATATTTTTAACAATGGAGCAGAGTTTGTCTGTTCCTATATGGGGGAGCCACGAATAAAGAATATCTTCGTTTGCTCCGAATTCAACAAAATCAATTGCAACCTGACGGCAAAGCGGGTCTTTGATGCCCGTTGTCAGCTTGCCGTCTGAAAATGTTCCTGCGCCACCCTCGCCAAACTGAACGTTGGATTTCACATTCAGCTTGCCAGTGCTCCAGAAAGCATCAACATCCTTTTGCCTTGTGTCAACATCTGCGCCACGCTCAAGGACTATGGGGCAGGCACCTGCCCTTGCAAGGTTAAGGGCGGCGAACATTCCACCTGGGCCAAAACCTGCAACAACAGGTCTTAATGTGCCTGTGCGCCTGTTTTCGGGTACAGTGTATGAAAAAGGCTCAACAATAGAAGCTTTTTTATATTTTGATTTTGCAAGAATTTTTTCTTCATCTCCGTCAACAGTGATGTCAACGCTATAAACAAAAAACAGATTATCTTTCTTTCGTGAGTCAAGAGATTTCTTAATTATCTGAAGCGATTTAATCTTGTCTTTTGGAATTTTCAATGCTCTTGCGGCATAAAATTCAAGCTCTGCATCAAGTTTATCAACAGAGATTTTAATTTCATTAACTCTTATCATAATATATCTCGGTTAACCTGCTATAAATAATTTATAAACAAATCTTAAACATTGAATCTGAAAAGAACAATGTCGCCGTCTTTCATTACATATTCCTTGCCCTCACTGCGAACAAGACCCTTTTCTTTTGCAGCAGCCATTGAGCCGTTTGCAATAAGGTCGTCAAATGCAATAACCTCTGCACGGATAAATCCACGCTCAAAATCTGAATGGATTTTACCTGCTGCCTGAGGAGCTTTTGTGCCGTCTTTAATAGTCCATGCTCTTACTTCGGGAGTGCCTGCTGTAAGGTAAGAAATAAGACCGAGAAGAGAGTAACTGCGCTGGATAAGCAGGTCAAGACCGCCCTGCTCAACACCAAGCTCTGAAAGGAACATTTCTTTTTCGTCCTTGTCAAGTGAAGCGATTTCTGCCTCAAGCTCTGCACAGATAGGAAGAACCTCTGCACCCTCTGCCTTTGCAATTTCGCAAACCTTTTTGTAGCCCTCGTTTGAGTCAAGACCATTTGCAAAATCGTCCTCGCTCATATTGCAGGCATAAATAACAGGCTTTGCTGTGAGAAGTGCGGTTGTGTTGATAATTTCCTGCTCGTCATCATCACATTCAACGTTTCTTGCAGGGATTCCGTTTTCAAGGGACTCTTTAAGACGCTTTAAGAATTCAACCTCTTTTGCAAGGGATTTATCGCCTTTCATAGCCTTTATTGTTCTGTCAAGTCTGCGCTCAACAATTTCAATATCAGAGAAAATAAGCTCAAGGTTGATTGTTTCAATATCTCTTGCAGGGTCAATGCTGCCGTCAACATGGATAATGTCATCATTTATGAAGCAGCGAACAACATGGATAATAGCGTCAACCTCACGAATGTGTGAAAGGAACTTGTTGCCAAGACCCTCGCCCTTTGATGCGCCCTTAACAAGACCAGCAATGTCAACGAATTCGATTGTGGCAGGTGTGGTCTTTGCAGGGTTATACATTTCTGTAAGCTTATCAAGCCTTTTATCGGGCACTGCAACAACGCCAACATTTGGCTCGATTGTGCAGAAAGCGTAGTTTGCAGACTGTGCGCCTGCATTTGTGATTGCGTTAAAAAGTGTGCTCTTGCCAACGTTGGGCAAGCCGACAATACCTAATTTCATAGTTAAGACATCCTTTTATTCTTTTATAAGATTATTATATAACTCTTCTGAGTGATTTTCAATATCGAAGAAAAGACCGTTCATTTTATTAACATATTTCTCTTCTGGAACACAGTTGTTTTCAATAAGAGAAATAACATCGTCAATTGCCTTTTCGCAGGTGGTGGAAAGCTCACCAAATCCCTTGTCAAGAGGAATATCAAGCTCACGGTAATGGTTAAGACCTGCGTCAAACAAATCCTTATCGGGAACAAAATAAAGAATTGGTCTTTTAAGATAAATGAAGTCAAAAACAAAAGATGAAAAATCTGTTATGAAAATGCTGTAAGAAAATTCATCAACAGTTTTGTCTGCAATGCGGATTGTTTCACCGTCAACATCATAATATTTATCATAAAATTTAAAGTTGGGGTGAAGCTTGAAATCAAGCACATATCCGTTATCTTCAAGAGCCTTTTTAAGGCGGGGACTTGAAAGAAATTCAGAAGTGATTTTGTAAAATTCTGAATTAAGGAACGGCTTCTCTTTCGGCTTCCAGTAGCCTTTGCCGTCTGCCTGAACAAGGAATTTACGCCACGAGGGAGCGAAAAGAATTTTCTTCTCTGCTTTTTTGGTTGTGTCAATGTGGTCATATCTTGGCATACCGCATTTAATAAGGAAGCTCTCATCAAAGCAGTAATTCTCACAAAGATTCTCTGCCTCAAATTCTGTTGAAACAACCTCTTTATCAAGAATCATTCTGTCAAGTGAATACATTGTGGGCAGGTGAGCGTGAAGAACACCGTGCTGTAAATAAATAACATCAAAATTAATGAGGTCAAAGAAATATTTCATAGCACCGCTGGGGTATGAAAGTATATCACGAAGTCCGTAAAAAGAAGTGAGAACCTTGTCAGCACACAAGCCATAAAGTCTGTGCTTCAAAGAGCCGTAGGGGACAAGGTGGCTCTTTAAAGAATCGTCAAACCAGCCCTTGATGTCTGTTTGCGGATTATAAATATAATATCGCTCAATACCGTCTTTCTTTTTAACATCGTGGAGGAACTGATAATATGCGTTGTCTTTAACAGTTT
Organism: Clostridia bacterium; assembly: GCA_024404115.1. Taxonomy (GTDB): domain Bacteria; phylum Bacillota; class Clostridia; order Oscillospirales; family Acutalibacteraceae; genus CAG-488. Next base: position 169,712 of record JAKSQM010000004.1, read on the forward strand.
TGGATGAATCACAATAAAGCCAGATTTTGTGCTGAGCTTTATAAGACGGAGCCTGAAGCCTTGTGATAGTGTTGCGATAGCCGATTTTTGGTGCAAATCGAATATTTCTCAAAAGGTCATAGAGGCGGTTGAAAACAGAAGTCTTTTTGAAAATGAATGATGCAACATCGTCTGTTTCGTAATATTTTATGTGAAGTCCCTCGCAGTTGTAGGACATTCTTTTAAGCCCTCTGTTAAAGGGACTTGTGTTGCCTGCAAAAGAGAAATGGACAGGGTAATTAACTCCGTTTACAGCCGCTTTGAATTCAATTGATTTCAAGCCTGCAACAGGTCTTTTTATAACAAACATTTTGAATTTGTTTGTTTCGGTTTTTGATGCACAGATGCTAAGTGAAGAACGCTTCAATTGAAGGTCAACTGTTTCATCTGTTTCGCCCTTAAAAATTGCCTGAGCGGATATGTCATCTGTGAAGTTTGCCGCAAGGCATTTAATAACACCGATAAGGGTGAGCATACCGTTCTTGACTTTGAATCTTGTGGTATAAATCTCGATTTTTTCAAATGTCAGCTTCGGCTCGTCATCAAGGCAGATTGAGTATTCTTTTTCGTCTGTTTTAACACTCATTCTGTCGCCGTATTTCATTTCAAAAATATATGTTTTGTGGGCAGGGATAAGCCACGGGAAGCTTTCAATAACATCATCGTCAACACGCTTGAAAAGCTCAACAATTCTGTTTCTCTGCTTTACAAATTCTTCGCCTGTGTAGTGATATGGCCACACAACGTCAGAGCGGATTTTCCATCTGAAATCATTAACAAAATAAGCCTGAACATATTTTGGAACATTCTCTGTGTTAAAGAAATGCTCCCACATTTCGATAGTTTTGTCATAGATATAGTAGGGGTGAGATCTGTTCATTCCGCTGGCACCGTCTGCATTGTCAAGGTAAATATAACTTGCCTTGGCGCAGAAGCCGATTTTTTGCTTATCTTCAAGAACAGAGAGGATGAATTTCTGATCCTCATGATAAATCATTGTGGTGTCAAATTTTACATTGTTTTCGCCACGGTTTTTGATGCAGATGTTCATATGAGTCTGAACAAAATACATATACTCAGGGTCGTTCAGATCATAAACACCTGTTTTATTTATTACATTATATCTGTAATGATTTATCTTTTTGATTTCATCATCTTTGCAGCGAAGCTCTTCGTATGTAACAATATCAATTTCATCATAATGCTTGTTGAAAAATGATACGATATTTTTAATAGATTTTTTGGTAAGCCAGTCGTCAGAATCAAGGAACAGAATATACTTGCCGTGGGCGTTATCTATACCGTAATTTCTTGCAGAAGAAACACCGCCGTTCTCAACATGGTGAACGTGAATGAAGTCATATTCTTTTGCGAATTTGTCGCAGATTTCAGGGCTGGAATCTGTTGAGCCGTCATCAACAAGAACAACTTCAATTTTTGACTTGTCGATTGTCTGTTCAAGCAGAGAGTTAATACATTTTTCAAGGTATTTCTCTACATTATAAACAGGGATGACGATTGAAACTTCATATTCAAAATTCAAAGCTTGTCCCTCCATCAAATTTGAATTGAAAAAGCGTATAATTACACATATTCAATTTATTCTAACACATATGTTAAAATTTATCAATGAGAAAACGAAAAATAAATTGCAAAAGAAAAAGGGACTGTCGAATTTAGATGCAGAAAGCGTTCTTTCGCTCCGAAGGTGTATGCGATACTCCGAGAGGGCGAAAAAACGCTTAGAAAAACTTCTGTTACTTATTAGTTAACATAAAAATAAGGGATTTAAAGTTTAAACCTGAGTTTCAGTTAACCTTAAATCCCTTTTATTTTTTATTTTGTTTTTCGGTCTGCGCTAAATGCGGCAGTCCCTCGGCGAAAACTTAATTATTCAACAACTTCCTCTGCGGGAGCTTCTTCTGCTGCTTCTTCAGCAACTTCTTCCTCTGCTGCGAGGAGCTCACGGATTGAAAGGCTTACACGGCTCTTCTCAAAATCAACAGCTGTGATTTTAACCTGAACCTTCTCACCAACTTTAAGTACATCTGCAGGATGCTTGATGTGCTGGTTAGCGATCTGTGAAATGTGGATAAGACCGTCAATGCCGGGGATAACTGTTGCGAATGCACCGAAAGCTGTAAGGCCAACGATTTCTGATTCAACAACTGTGCCAACGGGATAATCTCTCTTGAGGATTTCCCAGGGATTGTCCTCAGCTTTTTTGTAGCCAAGAGAAATCTTCTTGTTCTCTTTGTCAACAGCCTTAACAAAAACGTTAACGTCCTGACCAACTGTGAGAACATCTGAAGGATGCTTAATTCTCTTCCATGAAAGCTCAGAAATATGTACCATTCCGTCTACGCCGCCGATGTCAACAAATGCACCGTAGCTTGTGAGAGACTTAACTTTTCCGTCATATGTCTGACCTTCTTCGATCTGTGCCCAAAAAGCTTCTTCCTTAGCCTTGCGCTCTTCTTTAAGTACGCTGCGGATTGAACCAACAGCTCTTCTGCGCTGACGGTTAACGTCGATGATTCTGAGTTTAACTTTTGTTTTAAGGAGCTCTTCAAGAGAGTCGCCCTTAGATGCAGTTGCAAGTGATGCGGGAACGAATACACGAACGCCGTTTGCAACAACGATGATGCCGCCCTTGATAACTTCTGTAACTGTGCCTTCAAGAATCTCTTCTGATTCCTGAGCTGCAGTCATCTTGTCCCAAGCACCCTGAGCATCAAAACGCTTCTTAGAAAGCATGATTGTGCCTTCCTGATCGTTAGTCTTCATGATGATAAGACCGATTTCGTCGCCAATCTTGAGCTCTTTCATTGGGTCGGCTGTAGGATCTGCACTGTATTCATCAGCGGGAACATAGCCTGTCTGTTTTCTGCCTATATCAACCTGAATCTCGCCAGCTGAAATAGCTGTAACGATACCACGAACCTTCTGGTCGTTGTTCATATTTTTAAGATTCTCTTCAAGTAAGTTAGAGAAGTCTAATTCTTCATCTGGCTGAGCAGCTTCCTGCACCTCCTCTGTCTGAGCCTGCACTGCAGTCTCAATGATTTCGTTTTCCTGTTCGTTTAAAATTTCGGACATGGTTGTTAGTACCTCCTTTATTATGCCAGCGGGAGTGGATGCCCCCGCAGTAACGCCAATACGGCTAAAACCGCTAAGGTCGATTTCTGATAACTCTTTTGCGGTTTCAATAAGATAAGTCGGGCAATTGCCCTCACACACAGCTTTGAGCTTTGCCGTGTTGGAGCTTTGCCTGCCACCGATGATTATCATAGCGTCGCACTGACCCGAAAGTTTAAGTGCTTCACTCTGACGTTCATTGGTTGCATTACATATTGTATCAAAAATAATTGCGTTTGTATAGTGTTTTTTTATTTTTTTTATACAAATTTCCCACTCTTTTATACTAAAAGTGGTCTGCGCAACGCAAATTATTTTCTTTTTTGTCAAATCTGAGGGATTTTGCGTAATTTCTTCCAGTTCATCTGAATTTATGAAGGTGAAAATCTCGCCGCTGCAATAGCTCATAATGCCTTTGACTTCGGGATGATTTTTATCTCCTGCAACAAAAACGGCTGTATTTTCGTCAGAATTCTCTTTTACAATTCTGTGAATTTTCTTAACAAACGGGCAGGTGGCATCGCAATAATCCATCTTTGCATTGTCAAGAAAATCAAGAATATTCCTTTCAACACCGTGTGTTCTTAACACAAGCTTAGTGTCTTTCGGGAGCTTTTCGGGGCTGTCAATTATCATAACGCCCTTGCTTTCAAGGTCAGAAATTACCTGCGGATTATGTATGATAGGTCCTAATGTGCAGACCTTTTCGCCATCATCAACCATTTTATAAAGCATATCAACAGCACGGTTAACGCCGAAGCAGAAGCCTGCTGTTTTGGCAAGAATTATCTCATGCATGACCCTGCCTCCACAGCTCAATAATTCTGTTCATAATAACATCGGCAATCTGCTGGTAATCGTTTCTGCCTTTTTCTTTTATTCCCAGCTCTTCAACAGAAATGGGCTCGCCGAATCTTACAGTCAGCTTTGTGAAAAGCTTGCCCTTTTTTTCGTTATAAAGGCTGATGGGAATAACGGGGCATTTACATCTGCTTGCAAGGAAGCCGACGCCTGCCTTGGCACGCTTTGGAAGGTCGGCTTCAAGGTTACATCTTCCCTCGGGGAAAATGCCGATTGAGCCGCCTGCCTTAATAATCTCCTCTGCACGCCTTAAAGATGTTCTGTCTGAAGTATCTCTCTTAACAGGGAAAGCATTCATCTTTCTTAAAAAAGCGGCAAGAAGCTTATTCTGGAATAATTCACTTTTAGCCATATAATAAAGCTCTTTACGGCTGCCAAGACCAACATAAAAGGGGTCAAGGATAGTGATGTGGTTGGCGGCATAAATAAAGTTGCCGTCTTTCGGAATATTCTCTCTTCCCACAAACTTCACTCTGAAAAGAATGTGCATAAGAAGATTATTGTATTTTATAAAATTAAGTGCGAATTTGTTTGGTTTAAGTTCCATTTATTTATCCAACTTTTCTTTTATTACTGCCATAACAGCGTCAACGCTTCCGTCAAAATCATAATTGCTTGTGTCAACAAGAACAGCGTCATCTGCCTGCTTGAGAGGAGCGATTTCACGGTGAGTATCCTGATAATCTCTCTTGATAAGATCGTCGAGAACATCCTCAAATTTTACATCAGAGCCTTTTTCAACAAGCTCCTTGTATCTGCGCATTGCTCTTGTTTCAGGTGAAGCAGTGAGGAAGATTTTAACCTGTGCATCTGGCAAAACAACTGTGCCGATATCTCTGCCGTCCATAAGGCAATCGTTCTCTTTTGCAATGTCTTTCTGTAAATCAAAAAGGAATTCTCGTACCTTTGGGATAGATGAAACATTTGATGCGCCCATTGATGCTTCTGGTGTGCGGATTGCTTCTGAAACATCCTCGCCGTTAAGATAAACTCTCTGCTCTCCGTCTTTAAAACCAAGTGTGATTTTAATATCGCCAAGTGTTTCAACAACGCTTTCTGCATTTTTTGTGTCAAAGCCTTTTCTGATTGAATAAAGACCGACGGTGCGGTAAAGAGCACCTGTATCCACATAAATATAACCGAGCTTTTTAGCGGCTGTTCTTGCAATTGTGCTTTTGCCTGCACCTGCAGGGCCGTCTATTGCTACATTAACTGACATAATATTTCCTCCATTTTATACATTCTCACCAGCCAGATGACCAGTTGAAAATGCTATTTGCAAATTGAATCCGCCGGTGTAGGCATCAACATCAATAACCTCACCTGCAAAATACAAATTACTTACTAATTTTGATTCCATTGTTTTGGGATTTATCTCGCTTGTTTTTACTCCGCCCGATGTAACAATTGCTTCCTCAACGGGGCTGAAATCGGTAACAGTAACCTTAATATCTTTAAGAACCTGCACCAGCTTCTGACGTTGCTCTTTTGTTATCTGATTTACCTTTTCAGTGGGGCGGATCCCGCTTAATTTAACTGCAACGGGAATCATTTTTCGTGGCAGTAATCCACCAAGAGAATTGATGAAATTTTTATTATTATTCTCAGAAAAATCTCTTAATATTCTTGTGTCAAGCTGTTCAGCTGTGAGCCTCGGTTTAAGGTCAATGTGAATCTCATATCTTCCTTTTTCCATCTCTCTCATATGAGAGCTGGCAGAGAGAATCATAGGACCTGAAACACCGAAGTGGGTGAAAAGCATTTCACCAAAATCTTCATAAATGATTTTATTCTTTTTAGTGTCAACAGCTTTTATTTCAACATTTTTTAATGCAAGACCCATTAAGTCTGTGCAGAATCCCTCATGACATTCAAGTGAAACAAGAGAGGGCTTAATTGGAACAATCGTATGACCTGCCTGCTGAGCGAGGATATAGCCATCACCGCTTGAGCCTGTTGCAGGGTAAGATTTTCCTCCTGTGGCAATAATCACTTTTTCTGCAAAAATCTTTTCGCCGTCATATGTAACTGCACCTTTAACAGTGCCGTTTTCAATTATAAGCTCCTTAGCTCTGCCTTTGATGATTTTTGCGCCGTCATCTGTTGCAAATGCCACAAGTGCATCAACAATATCTGCCGCTTTATCAGAAACAGGGAAAACTCTGTTGCCTCTTTCTGTTTTTAATTCAACACCCATATCTTCAATAAGCTCCATTGTGTCTGCGGGCATGAAGCGTGAAAATGCGCTGTAAAGAAATCTGCCGTTTACGGGAACATTTGCAATAAGGTCGTCAAGGGAATTGCAGTTGTTTGTAACATTGCATCTTCCTTTGCCTGTTATCATAACCTTGCGTGCGGGGCGGTCATTTCTTTCAAGCAAAACTACACTTTTGCCTGCCATGGAGGCAACGCCTGCCGCCATAAGCCCAGCCGCACCGGCACCAATAATAAGAACATCTGACATTTTTGTATCTCCAACTATATAATAAAAATATTCTACTATATTATTTCTGAAATTGCAAGATTATACTTTATATTTAATTGACTTTACTGACGCTAAAATGATATAATTTAAAAAAATCCACGGAGGGAAAACAATGACAAACGCTTCAAATACATTATGGTATAACCATCCTGCAAAAACATGGGTTCATTCATTGCTTCTTGGCAACGGAAGCCTTGGCGCCGCACTTTATGGCAGAACAGACACAGAGTGCGTTGAATTGAACCTTGATACTCTCTGGTCAGGCTATCCCGACAGAGTTGCACCTTTTGACGGCGACCCATATGAAACATTCAAAAAGGCAAGGGAGCTTTCACTTGAAGGCAAAAACTTCGAGGCACAGGAGCTTATTGAAAAGAAATTTTCATCCCATAACAGCCAGTTTTATCTGCCCCTTGGCAAATTGCTTATTACATCAAAAAGCGGCTTGAAGCCAAGAAAATATAAAAGACAGCTTGATTTAAAAACCGCTGTTCATAAGGTTACATATACCCTTGGGGGCAAGTGCGTTGAAAGTGAAGCTTTCGTAAGTGCGCCAGCAGATGTTTTTGTAATGAAAACAAAGTCAGAGGGAATACTTCCCGATTACAGCTACACAATCACAAATGTTGTAAAGCACGATGTTACAACTGACGGCGAGTTCCTTATTCTCAAAGGTCTTTGCCCCTCTGAAATCACAGATGACGGCGAGGATGTTTACCTTGACGGCAAAAAGAAAGGTATGGAATTCTGTGCCGCAGTTAAATTTGTTACAGACGGCGAAGTTAAATTCAACAAAAATAATGTAAGCATCAGCGGTGCAAAAGAGATTACAATAATCCTCGGTGCTGACGATAGCTTTAAGAAGTGGAACGAAGTTCCCGATAAAGAATATTTTGAGCCCTGCAAGGCTAAAGTAAGAGCCGCCGCAGAGGTCAAGTATGAAACACTCAAGGCAGAGCATATTAAAGATTATCAGAGCCTTTACAACCGTGTTTCTCTCGATCTTGGGGAAAGCAACAAAGAAAACACCGTTACATCATCCCGCCTGCTTCAGTTCCTCAGATGCAAAAATGACATTGAGCTTTATACACTTCTCTTTAACTTCGGCAGATACCTTGCAATCTCTGCTTCAAGAGAGGGCAGTCAGGCAATGACATTGCAGGGCATATGGACTTATAAAAAAGTATCTCCATGGCGCTCAAATTACACTGTAAACATCAATACAGAGATGAACTACTGGCCGCTTCTCGCTTGCAATCTTCCCGAGCTTTGCAAACCGCTTAATTCTTTTGTTGAGGAGCTTGCAGAATCGGGCAAGGAAACAGCAAAAAGACTTTATGGCGCAAGAGGCTTTACCTGCCACCACAATGTTGATTTGTGGCGAATGACAACACCTGTAAACGGATGTGCTTCATGGCTTTTCTGGAATATGTCTGGTGCATGGTTCACAAGGCATCTTTATGAATATTATGAATACACAGGCGATAAAGAATATTTAAGAAACGAGGCTTATCCCGTTATTCTTGAATCTGCAAAATTCTGCATGGATATTCTTGTTGACGATGGAAACGGCTACCTTATTGCCGCACCCTCAACCTCACCAGAGAATAAATATCTTGATGAAAAGGGCAATGATGTTGCAGTAAGTCAGACAACAACAATGACTATGAGCATTATTAAAGATAATCTTCAAAATGCGTTGAATTGTGCTGAAATCCTTGGCGATAATGACCCTGCGATTGACGAAATTAAAGAGGTGCTTCCAAAGCTTCTTCCATTTAAAATCGGCAAAGACGGCAGACTTCTTGAATGGTATGAGGAAAAGCCTGAGGAAGAAGTTAAGCACAGACATGTTTCACATCTTTACGGACTTTTCCCTGCAAATCTTATTGATGTTGAGCGCACACCCGAGCTTGTTGATGCGGCAGTGAAAACCCTTAAAAAGAGAGGGGACGGCGGCACAGGCTGGAGCCTTGGCTGGAAAATCAACTTCTTTGCAAGACTTCGAGACGGCAACCACGCATTGAAGCTTATCAATAATCAGCTCCGTTACATTCCCAACCCAGAGGTAAGGGGCAGAGGCGGCACATACCCCAATATGCTTGACGCTCATCCACCTTTCCAGATTGACGGTAACTTCGGCGCAGTCAGCGGAATTGCACAGCTTTTCGTTCAGTCATTCGGCAACAGAGTGCTTGTACTTCCTGCACTTCCCGATGCGTGGAAAGACGGCTCAATTAAGGGCATGCTTGTTAAAGGCGGTGCAACTGTAAATATTGAGTGGAAAGACGGCAAGCTTTCAAAGCTTACAGCTTGTGGCAAAGGCGAATTTGAATTTGTTTATGGCGGCAAGAGCGTTACTGTTACACTTGACGGCAGTGAGAAAGAGATAGGCGAGCTTGTATGACAGCCGACCTTTACGATTTTGACAAAACAGTTTTCCCGAAAGATTCTGCATCGGCATTCTGGCTTTTTTGCTTAAAAAAGAAGCCTGCGATTATAAAACATCTTCCCCGTCAGGTAATGGGCGCAGTAAAATTTTTCTTAAAAAAATATACGCTTACCCAGTTTAAAGAGCAGTTTTTTTGCTTCTTGAAATCTGTTGACGGCGAAGAAATGGCAGAGCTTTTCTGGCAGAAAAATGAAGATAAAATTTTCGAGTGGTTTAATCCAAAAGAAAATGATGTTTTGACAGTTGTCTGCTCCGCTTCACCAGAATTTGAAATAAGTCCTATTTTAAAAAGGTTAGGTGTTGATATAATTCTCGGCACACAAATGGACCCGAAAACAGGAAAAATCACAGGCGAAAACTGCAAAGGCAAAGAAAAAGTGAAACGCATAAAAGAAGTGCTTCCCGATTGCAAATTCAGAAACGCATTTACTGATAATCCAAAATCCGACGCGCCAATGCTTTCCCTTGCCGAAAACAAATTTATTGTTAAAAATAAAAAAGTGATGTAATAAAAAAATCACCGCAGAGAGCAAATCTTTGCGGTGATTTTTGTTAGTTAAAATGCTTTATCAATACCATATAAAACCGAGAAGTAAAATCCATATAATCCACTGAACAAAAGTGAATTTTACATTGAATGTTACATCAACAATTTTGTAGTTGCCTTTTGTATCAACAACAATTGCAGAGATTGTGTCTGTTCCTTTTTTGATGCCACGAACGCAATCACTGCCCTCAACTGAAACGGCATCCCCGTAAAAATGATTGGGCAAAATGATGTATGTAAAAGCATCCCCGTTCGTTTTAACGCTGGGTGAAATATATGTTGTGTCTTTATAATTCATATTTACTGTTATGTCATAAGCCGCTGCAAGTGTGCCCTTTGCCGCCTTGCTCACAGAATCAACAACAATGCCTATGCAGGTGATTGCCCAGATGAGATTGTGGTTTTTGTCATATTCATAAATTGTTATGATTGTTGCACCGCAGTTTACTCCACGAAGCTTCATATCGCCTGCAACAGATATAATGCTTTCGTCATCAGAATAAAACTCAAAATATTTTGCACCGCTGTAAATTTTCGGCACAGTAACTGTTGTGGTTTTGCCAGAATCAATAATGAATGTTCCTGCATTCTGATAATTTTTGTATGTGGTGATGTAGTCGTCATTACGGCTCATGGTAGATATTGCGGCGGCAGAAACCGAGCCGCCCATAAGCAGAATGAGAGCCATAACCAGTGCTAAAGTACGCCTAAAAATTTTTTTCATTTTACCACTCCTTTTCTTTGGTAAAAATAATATAACATATATTTTAAAACGGCACAAGTGAAGAAAATATACAAATTTTTGGGAGGATTTTTTAATTCTCCTTTATTTTTGCAGTTTTTTCATTCACAAAAGGTGAATTTCAAAGTAAGGATGAAAGGCATCATCAAAAACACTCAGTGCCTTTTAACGAAAGGAGCGCAAATGGATAATAAACTTAAACCAAGAGAAAGGCTTTTTTGCTTTTATTTTTGTCAAAGCAGAAGCCCACGGTTGGCGGCGGCAAACGCAGGCTACGGAGTCTTTGCAAAACGAGCGGCTGCAAAGCTTATATGCAGAACTGATATTCAATCGGAAATTGAAAGACTTGATTCTGTGATGCCTGTCAGCGAAAAAGAAATTGTCAGCGGATACCGCAATCTTGCATTCGGCTCAGCGGCAGACGCTTTTTCGCTTGTTTTGTGCGATGCCGAAACTCTTGGCGAAATGGAAATTGAGAACCTTGACCTTTTAAATGTGAGCGAAATAAAAAAGCCAAAAGGCGGCGGAATTGAAATAAAATTTTTTGACCGCCTTAAAGCTCTTGAAAAATTGCAGGAGCTTTCATCCTCACAGGGTGGCGGTGAAACGCCTGCATTTTATGACGCAATTGAAAAAAGTGCCGCTGCATTAAAGGAGGATTTTAATGCGGAATAGCACAGCGGCAAATTTTGAAAAATTCTCACAAAAACAGCTCACCGTTCTTAACTGGTGGAGCAGAACATCGCCTTACAGAGAAAAGGATGCAATTATCTGTGATGGCGCAGTTCGCTCCGGCAAAACCGTGTGTACTTCTCTTTCGTTTATTATCTGGTCCTTTTATGATTTCAACGATACTTCATTTGCTCTTTGCGGCAAAACCATTGCATCATTAAAACGAAATTTAATTGTGCCAATGAAGCCTTTACTTACCTCCCTCGGTTTTGAATGTAAAGAAAAAATGTCAAAGAATCTTATGGAAATTTCATACAGGAACAGAACAAACCGATTTTATCTTTTCGGCGGAAAAGATGAAGGCTCAGCTTCACTTATTCAGGGCATGACCTTAGGCGGAATTCTCCTTGACGAGGTGGCGCTTATGCCACGCTCCTTTGTGGAGCAGGCTATCGCCCGATGCTCCCTCGAAAACTCTCGCCTTTGGTTTAACTGTAATCCAGAGCATCCAATGCACTGGTTTTACAGGGAATGGATAAAGAAAGCACAAGAGAAAAACTGCCTTTATCTTCACTTCACAATGAAAGATAATCCAGGTCTTTCAGCAGGTATCAGAAAGCGATATGAATCTCTTTATTCGGGTGCTTTTTATCAGAGATTTGTGGAGGGTAAATGGGTTGCCGCCTATGGCACTGTTTACCCGATGTTCAGCCACGATATTCATGTTAAAGAGCCACCCGAAGGTGAGGCAGAGGAATATTATATTTCCTGCGACTACGGAACAGTGAACCCATGCTCGGCGGGGCTTTGGGGAAGATTTGGCGGCAAGTGGTACAGAATAGACGAATACTATTATGATTCACGCAGGGAGGGGGAGCAGAAAACCGATTTTGAGCATTACCTTGCAATCGATAAGCTTGCAAGGCAAAGAGAAATCGAAGCGATTATTGTTGACCCCTCTGCCGCCAGCTTCATTCAGTGTATCCGCCGTGAGGGAAAATTCAAGGTTATTCCAGCCAAAAATGATGTTGTTGACGGCATAAGGCTGGTGTCTGACGCTCTTAAAAAAAGAGAGTTTTTTATATCGCCAAGGTGCCACGATATTCTGAGAGAATTTTCACTTTACAGATGGGACGAAAAGTCGTTGAGGGACGCACCTCTTAAAGAGAATGACCACGCAATGGACGATATGCGTTATTTCATTGCAACGGCATTGAACAGACCCGAAAGCGACTTTTTCGCCCTGAGTGTTGACAGAAAGGAGAAACAGAATTGGGACTTTTAAAAAGACTTTCTGAATCTAAAACGGCTGTATCGGTGCCGCAGACATATAAGCCCAATCCGTTCAACTTCTTAAACGGCTATGTTCCGCTTTTTAACGGCTACACAAGCCTTTACCGTGAGCTTCGTGAGGCAATCCCCATAATTGATGCGGCAATTTACAAGCTTGTTCGCCTTACAGTGGGGTTCAGAATAGAATGTACCGATGAAAAAAATACAGAGAAAATCAACAGCTTTTTAGGTGAAATCCCAGTTGGTTCAAACAGATACGGCATTTATGAGTTTATCTCCTCTTATTTTGAACAGCTTCTCACCTATGGCACAGCAGTTGGTGAAATGGTAACAGATAAAAGAGGAAATCTTGCCGCTCTTTTTAATGCGGATTTAAGAAATATCGAGCTTAAAAAGAGTGATGACGGCATGAAAACTCTTGTCTGCACAGGCTCCTTAGGAATGGCTGAGCCTGTGAAATATCAGAATCTTGTGCTTTTATCGGTGCTTAACCCTGAGGGGGACAGCATTTGCGGTGTATCGCTTCTGAAAGGATTGCCTTTTGTCAGCGGAATTATCACAAAAATTTTCACCACAATCGGTGAAAACTGGGAGAGGGCAGGCAATGTCCGCTATGCCGTTACATACAAGCCTCAGAATGATGTAATGGATAGAGCCTATGCCAGAGAACGGGCACAGCAGGTTGCAAAGGAATGGGGCGAAGCTATGAAAGCAGGCGGCCCCGTAAGAGATTTTGTTGCTGTTGGCGATGTTTCAATCAAAGCCATTGGTGCAGATAATCAGATACTTGACTGCGAAGTTCCCGCAAGGCTTATGCTGGAGCAGATAGTGGCAAAAACGGGCATTCCTCCTTTTCTTTTAGGTCTTTCATGGTCATCAACAGAGCGAATGTCAAGCCAGCAGGCAGATTTGCTCACAAGCGAGCTTGAAGCTTACAGGCGAATACTCACACCCGTCATTCTGAAAATCTGCAGCACTTACCTTAAACTTAACGGTATTGCAGATAAGCCCACCGTTGTGTGGGATGACATAACGCTTCAGGATGAGGTTGAGCAGAGCAGGGCAAGGCTTTATGATGCCCAGAGGATGAAAATTGAAAACGAACTGAAAGGAGAAAACAATGGCTGAAAACTATAAACCGCAGGCAAAGGGCGTTTCAGCACAGGAGCTGGCGCTGATAAATAAATTAACCTATAAAGAGCTTTCGGCAGAAGAGGTTTTTTCATTCAGCGTTAATCTTTGCGATAATGAAATTGACAGGGACGGCGATTGCTTTGACGACATGGCACTTGAAAAACTCAGTGAGCTTTTTATAGGCGTAACGGGAATTTTTGACCATATTCATTCAAGCAAGAATCAGACAGCAAGAATATATTCTGCCTCTGTTGTGGGTGCAGAGGGCAGGCTCACTTCACAGGGCAAGCCTTATAAAGCACTGAGAGCCAAGGCGTATATGCCAAAAACTGATGACACTGTCCCCATCATGGAAAAAATAAATGCAGGCATTTTAAAGGAGGTCAGCGTTTGCTGTTCCGTTGAAAATTACACCTGCTCAATTTGCGGAAACGATTTAAGAAGTGAAAAATGCACCCATATCAAGGGTGTGGAATATAACGGCAGTCTTTGTTATTGCGTTCTCAAAGAGCCTAAAGATGCCTACGAGTGGTCTTTCGTCGCCATACCTGCTCAGCCGGGTGCAGGCGTAACAAAAGGTTTTGAAAAAAGCAAGGTTGCCAAAACCTTTTCTGAATGCGAAAAATCCTTGAAATCAGGACGAGAAATCCTGATAGACAGCGTTCTTTCAAAAAAGATGGGCGAAAAGCTCACAAAGCTTCAGAAAGATGCGGCTTTGGGCAGAGAATACAAAAACGATATTACGGCGCAGATTATCCGTTATTCATCAATGATTCTTGATGATTTCGATTCCGCCTCTGTTAAGAAAATGTGCGAAACACTTGATATTGACGAGCTGAAAGCATTGCGTGAATCACTTGTTTCAAAGGTGGCACAGCAGGTTCCACTTGAGCCTCAGCTTGTGTGCGCACCTGTTAAGGCAGAGAGCGGCTCAAACAACGATTTTATATTTTAACAAGGAGGTTTTTTATGTCTTTTGACAATTTAAGACTTGAAAAAGGAATGTACGGCAACGGCTGCACATTCACTCAGATGCTCGAAAAGGCAGACCCATCTGAAAATTACAGAGGTACTGCCCTTGAGGGTCTTGACGCATTCCAGCGTCAGCTTAAAAGATTTGATATAAAGGTGTCGGGACCCGACAGCAGTGTTGTTGGCAAATTCTTCCAGACATCAGATGCGGCGGTGCTTTTCCCCGAATATCTCACAAGGGTTATCCGCTGCGGAATTGACGAGGCAAATTATCTTTCAAGCATTGTTGCAACCACAACAAATGTTGACTCAATGGATTACAGAGCTGTTGATTTCAAGCTGGATTATGACACTGCAACAGATGCAAAGAAAAGAGAAATATGGCCGTCTCTTCCTGAGGGTGAGCTGGTGCCCGAGGTACAGTATACAATCGGGGACAGGCTTGTAAGGCTTCGCAAAAGAGGCAAAATGTTCTCTGCTTCTTACGATGCTATCCGCTTCCAGCGTCTTGATGTTGTGGCGGTTGCGCTCAAAAAAATCGGTGCATCAATGGCTCACAATATTACAGCCGACGCTATGAAAACAATCTATGACGGTGATGATGCAGACGGCACAAACGCTGCCGAGGTCAAATCCGTCAGCACATTCAATTTCAACAATCTTGTTGATTTCTGGGCAGGCTTTTCGCCCTATAAGCTGACAACGCTTATCACAACCCCTGCGGTGGCGGCAACGCTTATTAAAATGACCGAATTCAGAGATGCGGCGGCAGGTCTTGACTTCCACGGCACAGGCAAGCTCATTTCGCCATTTGGTGCAGACCTTATCTCTGCAAAGGGACTTGTGCCCGACTCCGCAATTGTTGGCCTTGATAAGAGCTGTGCCCTTGAACATCTCAAGGTTGGCGATATTGAGGTTGAATACGGCAAGCTTATTGACCATCAGCTGGAGCAGGTGGTTATAACATCAATTAACGGCTTTGCAAAAATCTTTGAGGGCGCAAGCGGAGTTATGGCAACCTCCGGTGGCGATAAATGGTAAACGAGCTTGATGTTTATGAGGTTCTGAAGCATCTGACAGCGGTGGACAGCACTCAGGAAATCATTGATTTATGCGCCCAGTGCTTTGAGTCAATCGTTAAAGAGCTGAAAAGCGGAACGGATACAGACGACCCGAGAATCCTTAATGCGGCTGCGGCAAAGGCGTTTTATCTTCTTTGCGTTAAAGAGAAATCAGCTCAGACGGGCGGTGAAATCACTTCCTTTAAAGCAGGCGATTTAAGCGTTTCACAAAAAAGCAGTGAGGCTGGCAGTAAGCTTGAAGCTGCCAGAAAGCTCTATGAATCTGAATTGAAAAAGCTCACCCCTTTATATGAGGACACAGGCTTTTTTGCAGGAAAGGTTGATATTACATGAATGGACTTGATATCAGCACAATGTTCAAAAAATTCGGCAGAGAAATAAGGCTTACCCGCGATGACGGCTGGTATTCGCCGATTTTTCACGGATTCATTCAGCCGCTGCGTTATAAAAATAAAATCTACCTTGACGGTGTTTATACGGTTATCGGCTTTGATAATCAGGGCAAATATCTTTATATCGGTCCGCCGGAGCATGACCTTACAGTTTTTGACACAACGCAGGGTTATATTGAGGCGGACGGAGTTAAATACACCGTTGACCGAGCAGAAAAAGTTTATTATTCAGACACGCCTGTTTATATATGGGCAATTATCAGAGAAGTTGTGGAGGTGTTATAATGGATTCAATAGTTGCACTGCCCTCAAAAATTGTTGACTGGCTTTCAACAAGACCTCAGCTCAGGGATATAAATTTCTTTACTGAATTTCCTCCTATCAATAAAGCTGTCCCCCTTAAAAAAGCCATTGTTGCAGTTGGCATACAGGAGCTGAAAATCGTTGACAAGTTTGTTGAGAATGCAGAGGGCATTCTTGAAAGGCAGGAATATTGCAGAACGGCAGATATTCACGCAAGGCTCAGCATATGTGTGCCTTATTCGTACGGTGGCTCAGCTTGCCATGAGATTTTCACAAAAATTATGGACGAGCTGACATTCTGCACGGATCTGAATATTACAGAATCTGACTGCGGAGAGATTGAATCCGACAGAAACACCAGCGCACTTGTGCTGGGAGGCGGCTTTAAAATCAGCGCAGATTTCTGCCCTGGCGAGGTTGCCGATGACCATTATATTTCATTTCTTGATAAGGAGTTCCTTTGCGGCTCTCATATCAGAAATGAAGAGGTTCATGTTACCAACGAGGATAAAGCCAAATGGAACAACCCGTTTTTTGTGGGTACATATTTTGGCACAGGCTCAACCAGCAGGACAATTGAAGTCGGTTTCAAGCCAAGAATGATAATTCTTTTTTGCAGCGATTGCGCACCGTTTGAAATAAATTTCGGCACGCAAAAGATTTTTGTGAATTTTGCCTTTGGTTCGGGCAATTACTGCACGCAGGGCATTTCGCTTACATCAAACGGATTCAAGGTCAGCAAAAGCACATTCAATAACTGCACCACTTCATTTAATGATACGGGCATGATATATTGCTATGCGGCAATGAAATAAAAAATGGACTGCCGCATTTAGCGCAGACCGAAAAGTAAAAAATAAAAAAGATGGTTTTAAAAGTAGAAACTACTGTTTAAGACCATCTTTGTTTTATTGTGAAATATTATTTAAAATTGATTTTACTTTTCTAAGTGTTTTTGCTAGCTTTCAGAGTCATCAAGAATCTGCGATACACTTTCTTTACTGCTCTGTGTTCGCTTTTCAACTTCTTTTGCATATTCACGGTAAAAATCATTGATGTTTATATCTTTTAAATCAACAAGATTATCGTCTTTAGCATCATCTGAAAAAGAGGATGAGCCGTGGTGCATATGAAGATTTGTATGTGAAAATTCGTCGATTTTCTGCTGAACGCTGCCTTTTGAAAAATCATCAAGAAGCTTTTCGTTAGACTTTGCGTTAATATCATTCTGCTCTTTCATTCCGTCAATGGCTTCAACGCCACGCTCACGCTTTTGGCGGTATTCAATCTCTGCAAGCTCCTTTTGAAGCTTGTACTTTTCTCTTTCTGCCATTTTCTTTTTATAATAAATCCAGACCATTACGAAAGAGATAATCTGAACAAGCATCAGCTTTATCATTGTTTGCCAGTTTGTGATTTTGCTCTGAGAAAAGAAAAGAGAAAATGCAAGGAAATTATAAATATAATGGTCAAAGAAAACGAGCCATATATCGCCGCTGACTCTTGCCAGAAGACCCCATTTAATGCCTGTCATAAATTCATGAATTACATAAAATGCAGCAATGGCAATCATAAATGTGATTCGTTCAAAAGCATAACCGTATGTATTGAAAACAACATTTCTTGCGTGATTCACAAGTGGCAGGGGAATATAAAGAATTGCCTGAATCAGGTTGGCATCAAAGAACTGATAAACGGGTCTTGCACTTCTTAAAGCGTAGCCTCTGAAAAACAGTTCTTTCATAAAAACGCTCACAGCGATTGTTACAGCATAAATAAATGTAGCTTTTGGTATGCTTGCACCGTTACTGTAGTTAAGATTGGGAGGAATAAACTGAACCTTTGCCCACTCAAAACCAAGTGCTGCATAAATAAGCGCAAAAAGCCCAGCCACAATTGCAATGGGGACAAGAGAGAAAATTGCACCTCTGTAAAGACCTTTGAAGATTCTTTTTGGGCGGAGGTCAACGCCATACGCCCTTACATCTTTTTTCTTAATAAGGCAGGCGACAAAAATGCAGATTATGCCAATAACATGACCGTAAAGATTTGTGCCAAAAATTGTTGAATCGCCCCTGAGCTTCAGTGCAAAAACATCAATGCAGTGAGCTACAAGAACAAACAGATAAACATTAAAAATCTGAGGGAGAACTTTACTTTTCGGATTCGCCATCTAAAACACCTCTGCCGCATTATATCATAAAAAAATAATGTTTACAATATGTTATTCTGTGTAACAGCATAAAAATTTGATTCCCACGCAGGGATATACCTGTGATGATAAAAATAAAATCTGTAATTTTCACAAATAGAGTTTACAAGCAGGGGAATGGCGTACATATCACTGTTTCTGTGGTATGCACACATATAAAGCTTAGGCAGATATTTTTTAATGGATTTCTGAGCGCCAGTGATTGCTTTCTCTTCACTTCCTTCAACATCCATCTTTAAAAGTGTGAATTTTTCATGGATAAGCGAGTCAATATCCGTTGCCTCAACTTCAACATTTCCGCTCTTTGAAAGCTTTGAATTTCTGCCTTTCTTTTTTTCAAAAAGGAGGGTTTCTTTTTTATCCCACGCTGCAAGATTATATGTAAAAATATTTTCAGTTTCTTCAGTATTTTTTAAAAGCTTTTTGTAATTTTTTGCGTCAGCTTCAAGTGCAAAAATTTTTCTGTATTTTCCGTTTGTAAGGTCAATGAATTCTCTCACAGTGTCGCCGTCATAAGCGCCTAAATCAACAAAAACTTCATCATCGCCAAGGTGAAAAATTTCGCTGTAAATATAGCTCTTATCTTTTTCAGAACTGAAAAGGTATTGGATTTTTCCGCTGACTTTAAAGTTTAAAATATTGATGTAATTCTGCCTTGATTCATCGTCTGCAAGAAGAGAGTATGCTCTGTCAAATTCACTGTCGTGCTCCTCGATAAATTCACGGGTAAAAACTCCGCTGTCTGCCACAGGAACATTCGGCGCAACAAACGGATGCTCAGAAGAAATCTTTTTTATAAAATCAATTGTTTCATCATCGTGAACGGCAAAGCACATCACAATAAAAAAGTCCTTATATTCTTCGCAGATTTCACTGTATTTTTTTACTCTTTTTCCGTGAAAAATCTGACCTCTTACAAAGGCATCACCTGCAAAAATATCCGCAAACTCAACGCCCCTTTTCTGAAGCTCATCAATGACCATATCGGCGCCGTTGCCCATGCCGTAAAGAATAATGGGAAGCTCTGTGCTTTTGAGCACATCCCACACATTCTGTTCTATAATTTTTTCTATCATCGCAAAATCTCCTATTGTTTATGCTCTCTTATTATGATACAATATATTTAAGAATTTTGCAAGGATTGTGATTCTATGAATTTTGAAATTAAAAACAACATCATTTCAGCAAAGGGCGATGTGGCTGTTAAAGCGGCGCAGCTTTTTGCAGAAGAATTAAAAATGAGAACAGGCAAGAGCTTTGAAATCGGCGAAGAAAGTGAAGCATCTTTCTTTTTTGAGATTTCAGCTCCATCTGATTGCGAAAGCTTTTCCATAAGTGAAAAGTGCGGCGGACTTCTTTTTTCTGCTCACAGGCTCAGAGGTCTGATTTATGCTTACTCAATGTTTTTGAGAAAGGCTGTTTTCACTGACGGCAAGGCAGAGCTTGTGAAAGACATCTGCGGCGAATATTCACCCGAAATGCCCGTCAGAGGTCATCAGATTGGCTACAGAGATGCAAACAATACATACGATTTGTGGGACGCACAGCAGTACCGCAGATATTTCCTTGATATAATGGCATTCGGTGCAAATATTTATGAGGGAATCCCTGGCGGTGAGGATGAGAAAAATTCATTTATGGCAATGAGCGGCAACGAAATGCTTGCCGTAACATCTGCTATCTGCAAGGAGCTTGACCTTGATATGTGCTCATGGCATCCCGAAGAAAAAAGCAGGGATGACGAAACGGCAGTGCGCCTCGCAGTTGAGGCTTATTCCGTTCTTCCAAAGCTTGACTGCCTGTTTGTCCCCGGCGGCGACCCCGGCGACCTTATGCCACACGAGCTTTTTGAGCGTTGCAGAAAAATAAAAGAAGCGGTGAAGAAATATCATCCCAATTTAAAAATGTGGATTTCTGCTCAAGCTCCCCACGAATATGAGGATTGGGGCGAAAAATTTGCAGAGGAAATCAAGAAGTGTCCCGACTTCCTTGAGGGCATTATTTTCGGGCCAAACCACGCAATGACTTTGCCCGAACTTCGAGAGTGCGTTCCGCAGAAATATCCCATAAGATTTTACCCCGATGTTACTCACAATGTAAGAAGTGAATATCCCGTTCATTTTGAAGAGAATGACTGGAGCAATGTTTTTGCTTCAACTCTCAGTCGTGAAAGCATCAACCCCCGCCCCCTTGAATATAAGCACCTGCACGATATAACAAAAGAATATGTTTGCGGCAGTGTTTCTTATTCTGACGGAATAAATGACGATGTAAATAAAATAATTTTCAGTGCCAGCGATTTTGATTCATCATGCACAGCTGAGGAGGCACTTGAGGATTATTCAAGAATGTATCTGTGGGAAATTGATGCAAAGAATTTTGCAAAATGTATCCTTAATCTTGAAGAAAACTGGGTGGGTCATCCTGCACAGAATGAGGGGATAGAAAAGACACTTTCTGCTCTTCAGAAAATCGGTGAGGACACTCCAGAAGTTAACGAAAATTACAGATATATTATGTGCCTTTTCAGAGCAGAATGTGATGCACTTGTAAGACGCAGATTTATTTTTGAAACTGACCTTGTTGAAAAAGCAAAAGAGAAAATTTTTGCAGGCGATGTTGACGGTGCAAAAGAAATTCTTTCAAAAGATTTTGACTGCGAATACAAAAAGCTTCGAGAAAAAATTGACGCTCACGGTGCCGACCTTAACAGACTTATCGGCATGCAGCTTGATGTTGCAAATTATTTCGGCAAGAGCTGGGAGCGTGGCTGTACCCTTGAAACAATCGACAGACCTGTTACAGACAGAGCATATCTTTTGAATGCTATTGAAAGCGGTCTGGATGCCGAAAAAATCAAAAAGCTTATTGAAAGAAACTGC
Organism: Clostridia bacterium; assembly: GCA_024404115.1. Classification (GTDB taxonomy): domain Bacteria; phylum Bacillota; class Clostridia; order Oscillospirales; family Acutalibacteraceae; genus CAG-488. The sequence goes on from JAKSQM010000004.1 coordinate 190,918, forward strand.
GTAAATGACGGCGAGGTTTATTTCTCCTTTGCCCTCGACGGCGTTAATAAACTGACACCGCAGGTTGGCGAATTTTATATGGATTTTGAGGGCGATTCACCTAAGAATGACGGCACTGTTCCAATGAGCCTTTTGAATCTCTATGACCACTACAGTTTAAGATTTGATTTTGATGTTGAAGCAAACAAAAATTACATTTTAGAGGTTACATATTTCAACAGAAAATTCAAAGAAAATGCAGTTGATTTCTGCGTGAATGTAAACGGCAAAGAGCTTTATCACGGCGTGCCTTATTCAGAAGAAATTGATGAAGAAATGAAAGCACTTCTTCCAGCAGGGTACATTCCTGCCGTTTATAAAATCCCTGCGGAAATTATAAATGACGGCAAAATTTCAGCACTTATTGAGGAGCCTACAAGAGGATTCCTTGTAAGCGAATTCAGAATAATCAAGGGAGAATAAAAATGTTTTACGATTATAAAAACAGTGCAATAGATTTTGTTGGCAGATGGGCAGAGTATGACAATGCCAAATGTACCACTACCCCTGGTGCATTTTTAAGATTTGCTTTTAAGGGCAACAGTGCCGTGCTTGTTTTTAACACCCTCTGGAATGTAAGACCATATGGGCATGTGTGGATTCAGCTTGACGGCGGCGCAAAAATTGAAGCAACCATAGAGGATTTTATAAGAGTTGAAGCTGAGACTGACGGCATACATAATGTTACAGTTATTTATAAAAGTAATGTTGAAATGCACCACAGATGGCACACTCCTTTGGTAGGCAAGCTGTCTTTTAAAGGCTTTGAGGCAGATGAGATTGCCGAGGTTGAGCCCGACAACAGAAAGACAATTGAATTTGTCGGCGACTCAATCACCGAGGGTGTTCTTATTGACGATTTCAGAGAGCCTGATAGAAACCACGGTCAGTATAACAGACCGTTTCAGGATGATTCAACTGCCACATATGCCTTTATCACTGCAAAAAATCTTAATCTCCGCCCCCTTGTTATGGGATATGGTGCAGTTGGCGTTACCCACGGCGGATGCGGCGGCACAGTAAAGGCGGCAGACGGCTATCCCTATTGCTTTGAGGGCAAAGAGGTTGAATACGGCGCACCCGATTATATTCTTATAAATCACGGCGCAAATGACAGAGGTGCAGGCGCAGAAAAATATCTTGCAGAGTATGCACATCTTCTTGATGTAATCAGAGAGAAAAATCCCACTTCACAGCTTATTTCTCTCTCCGCTTTCTGCGGTGCATACCACGAGGAGCTGGACCATTTCATTAAGGAATATAACGAAAAGAACGGCTGCGATATTCTCTATATTGATTCCAACGGCTGGGTGCCTGTTGAGCCACTTCACCCAAGAAGAGACGGGCATAAAAAAATAGCGGAAAATCTCACCGCTATTCTTAAAGAAAAATTTGATTTATAAATAAAACGGGGATTGCCTTAATCGGTAATCCCCAAAATTTTTGTTTTTATTTTGATTTCTTCTCTGCTTTTTCAGCCTTTTTCTTTTCTTTCTTTTCAATTGCTTCGTTTTCAGCTGCAATTGATTCTTCAGTTCTTGCGCCACGGTCATCAAAATTCTTTTTAAGTCGTCCTTCAACAACAAGAATTGTGATGATGATTGCAACTATCTGAAGAGCCTGAACAAGAATTGTGAAAATGCTGATTTCGTCAACATTTTTATTAAAAGCCAGCGCAAAAATTCCCGCTGAAACAGGGATAAGAATAAGACCTGTCAGTCGCCAGATTTTGCCCAGCTGATTGTGTGCATAAGCCCAGCTATCCCATGTTTTAATTGAACGCTGTGTGCGATAACCAAAAACTGTGTTTATTTTTTTAGGTGCACCATCTTTATAAAAATGCTGACCGAAAAATATCAGCAAAACAGGAATAATAAGAACAATAACAAGCATACATAACCAGTAACCCATAAAACCGCCTCCTTAAACCATTCTATCACATATTTTCTTATTTTTCAACAATTTGTTTTGTGTTTCTTAACGAGAAGCGTCCTCAGCATCTGCCCAGTTGAATTTTGTAAGCTTGCCTTCGCAAAGAAGTTCGGGAAAATCCCACTGGCGAAGCACCTCATATGCGGCAATTGCAACGGAGTTTGAAAGGTTAAGGCTTCTTGCGGCGGCATTGTTTATCATAGGGATTCTGACGCAATTTTCGGGATTGTTAAAAAGCAAATCCTCTGGAAGTCCCTTTGTTTCTTTGCCAAAAAACAGATACGAATTATCTTCGTATTTCACATCAGAATATCTGTTAAGAGCCTTTGTTGTGAAAAAATAAAAATTGCCCTTATTTTTGCTGAAAAAATCATCAAGATTTTTATAATATGTAATATCAAGCAGGTGCCAGTAATCAAGACCTGCTCTTTTTAATTTTTTATCGTCAATTGTGAAACCCATTGGCTCAATTATGTGAAGCCTTGCACCAGTTGCAGCACAGGTTCTTGCAATGTTGCCTGTGTTCTGTGGAATTTCGGGCTCAACTAAAACAATATTTAAAACAGACATTTTCAAATTCTTCTTTCGGTTTAATAGAATATTCAGCTTAATTCTTCAGATAATAATAAAAAATATAATGGAGGAATTAAGATGCAGAAAAAAACATCAGCAGTTGTTAAATCTGTAGGCTTCGGTATGCTTGCAGGCGGAGCTGTGGCAGCAATGGGCAGCCTTATGATGGGCTCTTCAAGCCATAAATACCGCAAGATAATGAATAAAGCCGCAAAAAATGCAGGCAATTTCATTGACTCGATTTCAAACACACTGGGAATGTAACACTGATTATAACAAAAACAGCTCAGTAAAGCAAGTGCCTTACGGGGCTGTTTTTTATGTTAATTAAACTTGTTCATCGCCAAATCTGTTTTGCCGTCTGCAATAAGCCTTAAAGCTTCGCAGGCATTGACAATAGCGGATTTCAGCTCTTCCATTTCATCTTTTTTGAATGTGGAAAGCACCCAGTCTGCAAGGTCATAATCGGGGTGAGGCTTTGCGCCAACGCCAACCTTAACTCTTGGAAAAGCATCACTTTTTAAATGGTAGATAATGCTTTTGATGCCGTTGTGTCCTCCGTCAGAGCCTTTTCTGCGAACTCTCAGCTTTCCGCAGGGGAGAGAAATATCGTCAAAAATAACAATAACTTTTTCAGGCGGAATTTTATAAAAAGCACATACCTCTCTGACAGCTTCACCGCTGTTGTTCATAAAGGTCTGGGGTTTAATAACAATGCACCTGTGCCCGTTGAGCTTAACCTCGCCCATAAGCGATTTGAACTTGATTTTGTTGATTTTAAAATTTTCTTCTGCTGCCAGCCTGTCCAGTGTGAGAAAGCCTGTGTTGTGGCGGGTGTATTCATATTTATCGCCAGGGTTGCCAAGACCCACAATAAGAAATTCGGGCGCAGAAGAATCTGAAAACTCTTTTTTCTTAAAAAACATCTTAACCTCTTAGTGAATATCCATGGTTTTGAGCTGAGAGTTTTCCCAGTCAATGTCGCCCATTGTGCTGTCAACAAGTATATATTCAAGCTGAATAGAAATATCCTTGAATGCTTCTTCAAGTGCTTTTTCATCATATTTTGACATATCTGCAATGCCGAGAACATCAACCTGATAAACTGAACCGGGAACAATGGCATATTCAGCATCAAGAGCTGTTTTAATCCAGATGTCTTTTTTGCCGTGATAATCAACCTTTAGGCTTCTGAAAGCCATTGCTTTGTTTGATTTATTTTCAATGTATTCAACAAAAGAAAATTCCTGAAAATCTGATTTTTCATCTTTTGCTTTCTCAACTTCTTCTTTTGTCATATGATAATCTCTTTCACCAACAGTTGAAGAGAAGCGTTTGCTTTGGATTTCACCAGTTTCAGCGATTTCGATTTTATCTGCGTTATCAAAATCAATGTTTATCTGAGCTTCCTTTTCTTTTCCGTCAGGTGTGGTAACTTTATAAGTATAAACGGCAGTTCCGTCTTTCTGTGAAAGATTGCTGTAGTCAATAACTCCACCGTCTTTGTTTGAGTTTGTTTTTTTGCTTGTGTCGCCGCCGCTTCTGCTTACTGTGCAGCTGCAAAATGAACCCATAATTGAAAATACACATAAAAGGCTGATAGCTTTTATAAATTTGCTTTTCATTTTGTTTCCTCCTTTTTCTGCCATCTGTATGGCTTAACCTTATTTACCCAATCCTCTTTGACAACCTGTCTTGAGCGTGCAATTGCAAGGGCGTCTTTCGGTACATCCTCTGTTATAACAGAGCCTGCGGCAGTGAAAGCGTTTTCGCCAACCTCAACGGGGGCAACAAGATATGTGCTGCAGCCGATAAATGCGTTATCGCCAACAATAGTTTTGTTTTTATCTCTGCCGTTAAAGTTAACTGTTGCGCAGCCGCAGCCAACATTGATGTTTTTGCCGAATTCAGCATCACCAATATAAGAAAGGTGAGAAACAGAGGTCTTTTCGCCGATTCTTGCATTTTTAAGCTCAACAAAGTTGCCGACTCTCACATTTTCACCAACAACGCAATCGGGTCTGATTCTTACAAACGGGCCGATATGTGCGCCAGCCTTAACCTCAGATGAATAAACCTGTGTGCTGTTAAGCTCAACACCGTCATGGACTACAGAGTTTTCAATAAGGCTGTTGGGGCCGATTTCACATTCCTTGCCGATTGTGCAATTGCCTTTGATAATTGTGCCGGGGAGTATCTGAGTATCTGCGCCGATTTCAGCGTCGGGGCTGATGATAACTCCGTCAATGCAGGGGATTGAAACACCGTTTTTCATGTGCTTAACAAGAATCTGCTTTCTTGCAATTTCGTTAAGCTCATAAAGCTGTGCTCTGTCGTTTGCACCAAGAACAACATCAGCTGTTTTTGCAGTGAATGCTGCCGCTTTGCCACCCTTTGAAAGGATGATTTCAATAGCGTCTGTAAGATAGTATTCTTTTGAAGCGTCTGTGTGATTCTCTGCAAGAGTGTCAAGTGCAGATAAAAGTGCCTTTGCACTGAACCAGAATGCGCCAGAGTTTACCTCGTCAATCTTTTTCTGCTCCTCAGTGGCTTCTTTCTGCTCAACAATTTTCTGAAGCAGACCGTCATCACTTCGCTGAATTCTGCCGTAGCCAAAGGGATTAGCCACTTTTGCAGAAATAACAGTTGCGCAGTTGCCGCTTTCTTTATGGAACTGAAGAGCGTTGCTGATTGTTTCAGAATCCATAAGCGGAGCATCACCGTTAAGGATAAGCACATCGCCGTCAATATGCTCCTTTATAAAATCCTTTGCCTGCATAACCGCATGACCTGTGCCAAGTCGCTGGGACTGGAAAACAGTTGCACATTTGCCGTCAAGATGCTCTTCAAGAATTTCGTGTCTGTAGCCTGTAACAACGCAGATGTCCTCTACTCCGCCACCCTGAGCCGCTGAAATAACCCAGTTTATCATTGGCTTGAAAAGCACCTGTGCCATTACCTTTGGTTTTGACGATTTCATTCTTGTACCCTCGCCACCTGCAAGAATAACTGAACAAACAGAATTCATATACATACCTCCTGATGTTGTATATCATATTATACACATTATGTTTAAAATTACAAGTGAGAATTTTTCCACTTAAAATTTTCTTCTTAATTCCACAACCTTGCCGACTATTGAAACAGGCAGGCGTGAAATATCCTCTGCACTGAAATCCATAACAGAGTAATCTGTGTTAAAGGGAATGAGCGAAATGCCCGTTCCTTTTTTTACTACCTTTTTAACAGTTGCGTCCATTGAATTAACAAGCACAACTGCCACATCACCGCTGTCAATATCTGCCTGCTTTCTGACGATTACAACATCGCCCTCATACATTTTTGGCTCCATACTGTTTCCTTTAATATATAGGGCAAAAAATTCGCCGCTTTTTGCAAGGGACGGTGATATTTCTTCATAATCCACAACCTCTTCAATTGCTTCAACAGGAATACCTGCTCTCACATATCCAAGCACAGGAATTTTAATTCCCGCTGAGGTAGATTCTCTGCCGCCGAGAATTGCGTCGATTGAAGCACCGAGCACCTGAGAAAGAATTCTCAACGATTCAGTGTCGGGCATTGTTCTGCCCTTTTCCCACTGGCTGACCGCTGTCTGGTGAACTCCGCACAGCTGTGCAAGCCTTGCCTGAGTGAGATTTTTCTCTGTTCTGAGTGCTTTTATGTTGTTCATTTTCCCGTCCTCCAAAAACGATTGCTCTTATATTATTATGAGCTATTCTATTATTTATGTCAATAGAATAGCTTTAAAAACAGAAAAACTATTGACAAACCGAACAAATGTTCTTATAATAATAGATGTGCTATTCAATTAGCATATGGTATTCGCCGCTCAAAGGAGGTAAGAGGTGAACACAATAACTGATAACTCAATTTTACTTACCGAAGCTGAATTTGCCCTTAAAGAAATGAAAAAATGCGGCTATGAAGCTGATGAAAGTCTGGAAACTATAGATTCATATGTCAACAGAATCAGAACTGTTTCTGTTTCACGACTTGTGAACTATGTTATAGAAAACAAACTCACCGAAATTCAGAAATATTGTCTGAAGGATTATTGGTTTAATGATATAACCCCTGCTGAAACGGCGCAGAAATTATCCGTGTCTGTGAGGACAGTGTACTCCTCACGGGCAAAGGCGCAGAATATTTTAAAAGAATATCTGGAGCCTGTTATTATGTATCTGCGTTCACTTCCTTCGGCAGACATTATGCCTGCGGTGATTGATGAATCACGAAGAATCCTGAAAGCAAAAAGCGCACAGGGTCAAAATTTTGAAAGTGCGCTTAAAGACATCCGACTGACTTTCGGAGCTGAAACTGCACTTGCGGCAGCAGCTTTGGGGATTGAAGAAAAGGAACTGATTAAAAAAGAAGAATCAAACAGCCAGCCGACCCTTGCGGAGCTTGCAGCTTACAGCAAGGCGTTCAAAACAAAAATCACGCTTGAATTTAACAACGGAAACGGGGAGATAAAATGGAAAAAACATTAACCCAGCTGGGACTTGAATATCTTGAAGCGGCACAGAGGATGGACTACCTGATTAAAAAATGCACACATGACCTGAAGGTTGCAACAGCCGAAAGAGATTATAGAAAATGCCTCATCCTCAAGCAGAAAAGGCTCGTTTTTTATAGTCAGAAAAGAGATCTTATGGAAACCGCATATAAACTTCAGAATTATTACCGAAGGGAGGGATGCCAGTGAATAACATCAGCTTAACTGTAAACGGCAATAAATTATCATATTCGGGCGGCACAATGCCCGCAAGCGGCAGCTGCCAATATGATAAATGCCTTTTCAGTTTTGACTCTGAATGGAACACATTCTCAAAAACAATTGTTTTCTCAAAAGGAAACGGCGAGGAATATAAAGAAATTCTCACAGGCTCATATTGCACAATACCTGAGGAGGTGCTGAGAACGGCAGGTGTGCTTAAAATCGGCGTTGTGGGCATAAACAATGCAGGCACAATCATCTCAACCAATCAGGTGTCCGTCAGGGTAAGGCGAGGGGCAAATGAATCAGAAACGGTGCCCGTTGCCCTTGCACTTAATATGCTTGACAGCGGAGGTGCAGTTGGTTGAGCCATGTTACAGACATAATTTTTAATTATGAAAGCAATTATCTCACATCGCCGTTTGGCAAAAGGGCGGTGATTTCCACCTCGGCAGGGGATACTTCATCTTTTCACAACGGGGCGGATTATGGCACAAACGGCAAAAAGCTTCCCCAGTTTGCCCTTGAGGACGGCATAATTCTCTCTTGCGGAACAGCGGCAGACGGCGCAAATTACATATGGATAAGTTACCCCAGAATCGGCAAAAAACTGCTTCATTATCATCTTGATTCAATATCTGTTAAGGCAGGTCAGCGTGTTGTGAAAGGCACACGACTTGGCACAACGGGCATGACAGGCAAGGCGACGGGGATTCATCTTCATTTAGGTGTTAAAGACCTTGACACAAATAAATATGAAGACCCCGAAATTTTTTCGCAAAATTACACTGAGCCTACATCTAAAAGAGCAGGAGTTTATAAGGTAACAGCTGATATTCTCAATGTAAGAACGGGAGCGGCAATATCGTATGCAGTGAGAAAATTCAGCAGCTTAACCAAAGAAGCTCAAAGGCAGATAAAAGCTCTTTGCGGTTATGAATGTAACGGATATGTCAAGGGTGTTGTCTGTGATGTTTCGCAGGTAGAAAACCGTTGCTGGGGCAAAACTCCCTCTGGCTGGATTGACCTTGATTATTGCACGGAGCTTTAATATGACAAATGAAACACTGATAGCTTTTCTCTCTTTTTCGGGAACGCTTATTGGCACCATGGGAGGTATAATTGCGTCAAGCAGGCTGACAAGCTACAGAATATCTCAGCTTGAAAAAAAGGTGGAAAAGCACAACAACCTTGTTGAAAGAATGGTGAGCGTTGAGGATTCTGTGAAATCTGCTCACCATAGAATAGATGAAATTGTGGCAGATAAAAAAGGGGGGAACGGATGAATAAGCTTAACTTAAAAAGCGTGGATAAATCCACATGGATCAGAACTATCGTTCTTTTTGCGGCACTTCTTAATCAGGCACTTGTGATGTTTGGCGTTACAAGAAATGCTATTGATGAAAATTCCCTTGCCCATATCCTGTCTTACATAATGACAGTGGCAAGTGCTGTCTGGAGCTGGTGGAAAAATAACAGCTTCACAGAAAAGGCACAGGAGGCAGACGGCTACCTTAAAGGAGAATACGGCGCAAAGGGTTAAAATAAACTTATTAAATCGGCACGGCTCAATTGAGCTGTGCTGATTTTTTGTGTTCAAAAACAGAATTATTCTCTATGTAGAGCGTAGCTTTTTTGTTGACATTACAAATCACTGCGGTTATAATGTAAAAGAGTTATTTTGACTTTTCGGAGTGATGAAATGAAAAAAATTCTTATTGTTTCTCACACAATGGAACTTGGCGGTGCAGAGCGTGCATTGCTTGGGCTTCTTAACAATATTGATTATGAAAAATATCAGGTGGATTTGTTCCTTGAACGCCATTTTGGCGAGCTTTTAAGTGCAATTCCAAAAGAGGTGAACCTGTTGCCTGAAAAGGCGGCATACGCTTCAATGGGCGTGCCTTTTTCACAGGTTGTCAAAAACGGTCAGCCTGCCGTTGCCGCAGGTCGATTCCTCGGCAAAAAGAAAGCGGAGAAATTCATAAACCAAAAAGGCTACAAAAGCGGAGCAGATGTTTTTATAAATTACAGCCACCGATACACCTACAAAGCTATGCCTATGATTTCAAATGAGGATTATGACCTTGTTATCAGCTTTCTCACCCCTCATTATTATGCTTTGCATAAGTCAAAGGGCAAAACTAAAATTGCGTGGATTCACACTGACTACAAGGCAATTGAAACTGATGTTGATTCTGAGCTTCAGATGTGGCAGGGCTACGATAAAATTGTTTCAATTTCAACGGAAGTTACAAAAAATTTCACAGAGGTTTTTCCATCTCTTAAAGAAAAAATTGTGCTTGTTGAAAATATGCACCCAGCCCAGTTTATAAAATCTGAAAGTGAAAAATTTGTGCCGCAGGATGAAATGCCCGACGACGGCTCTGTGAAGCTTCTTTCTGTTGGCAGATATTGCGTTGCAAAGAATTTTGACAATGTTCCGTTTATCTGCAAAGAGCTTGTGGAAAAGCACGGCATCAATGCAAAGTGGTATATCGTTGGCTACGGCACAGACGAGGAGCTTATTAAAAATAAAATTGCCGAGGCAGGAATGGAAAAAAGAGTTATTCTTTTAGGCAAAAAGGATAATCCCTATCCTTATATAAAGCACTGCGATTTTTACATTCAGCCGTCAAGGTTTGAGGGTAACGCAGTTACTGTCAATGAAGCGCTCATCCTTTCAAAAAAGGTTATTTTAACCGATTATTCCACTGCACACGGTCAGGTTCAGCAAGGTGTTGACGGAGTTATCGTTCCCCTTGAAAACAGCGGCTGTGCAAAGGGAATAGCCGATTATATAAATGATAAAGAAAAGCAAAATAAAATTCAGCAAAATGTTTCTGCAAATGATTATTCAAAATCTGCGGAAGTTGAAAAAATCTATAGTTTAATGGGGTAAATTTATGCTTAACGACCTTACAGTTGAAAAAATTGAAACCATGCTCGAAAAAATTGAAGAGCAGATAACGCCTGTAAGAATAAAAATTTCAGGCTTCAAAACCCAAAAGTGCGGTTATAAAGAGAACAACATCGTGCCCGCAGTTGATGACACTTGGGAGGACTTCGGCGACCTTGACCGCTGGGGAACAGATGTTGAAGAGCACAGATGGTTCTTTAAAAAAATCACTATTCCAGACGAGCTTGTTGGCAAAGACCTTGAGCTTTACATCAGCTCAACAGATAAAAATAACGAGCAGTGGGAGCCGCAGTACATGGCTTATGTTGACGGCAAATTCATCCGTGGCATTGATTCACAGCACCGTTATTTAAAGCTTGATTCAAATAAAAAAGAGCAGGAGATTCATGTTTACGCATATTCAACCCCTCACGGTCAGATTTCAGAGTTCCATTGCGAGCTTTGCCTTTTCCAGCGTGATGTTGAGAAGCTTTATTATGATATTTTCACTCCCTTTATGGCATTTGAGCTTCTTGACCCGATTTCAAAGGATTATGTTACAATCAAAACCTGCCTTCATAACGCAGTTAAGATGCTTGACTGGAGAAGACCGGGCAGTGAAGACTTTGTTGAAAGTGCAAAGAAAGCCAGCAAATATCTTTCAGAAGAATTTTATGAAAAAGAGTGTTACACAGTTGGCAAGGTAGCATCATGTATCGGTCATACTCACATTGACGTTGCTTGGCGCTGGACTTATCAGCAGTCAAGAGAAAAGGCACAGAGAACATTCTCAAGTGTCTGTGCTCTTATGGAAAAATATCCTGAGTTCAAGTTTATGTCAAGCCAGCCTCAGCTTTTTGAATATGTAAAAGAAGAGATTCCCGAATACTATGAAAAAATCAAAGAGTATATTAAAGAGGGTCGTTTTGAAGCCGAGGGCGGAATGTGGGTTGAAGCAGACTGCAACCTTATCAGCGGTGAAAGCTTTGTAAGACAGTTCCTTTTCGGCAAAAGATTCTTTAAAGAAGAGTTTGGCATCGACAACCACATTCTCTGGCTTCCCGATGTTTTCGGCTACAGCGCCGCAATGCCTCAGATTCTTAAAAAATGCGGTATCGATTCATTTGTAACATCAAAAATCAGCTGGAACGAGTTTGACCGTATGCCATACGATAACTTTAACTGGTACGGTATTGACGGCACAAGTGTTTTCTCAACATTCCTTACAGCTGTTGACCTTGCAGGCGGCAGATTCAGAAGAACAACATACACTCCAAAACTTACACCCTCATATATCAAAGGCTCTTATGACAGGTATGAGCCAAAGGAGCTTAACTCCAACACAATCGTAACATTTGGCAGAGGAGATGGCGGCGGCGGCCCCAAGGATGAGGATATTGAATTCCACAGACGAATGAAGTACGGTCTTCCTGGTATTCCTGCAACAAAAATCGAGTTTGCAGGGGACTATGTAAGCCGTATGAAAGAAAAGATGGAAAATGACCCCAAGCTTCCACGCTGGGTTGGCGAGCTTTATCTTGAATTCCACCGTGGCACATACACATCTGTTGGCAAGAACAAGAGAAACAACAGAAAGAGCGAGTTCCTTTATCAGAACGCTGAAACAGCCGCTTATACTGCAAAGGTTCTCACTGGCTTCGGCTATGATAAAGAGAAGCTTAACAGCGGATGGAAAACAATTCTTCTCAATCAGTTCCACGATATTCTCCCCGGCTCTTCAATCAGCTTTGTTTATGATAAGTGCGATGAAGATTACGCTATTATAAAAGAAAAGGGTACATCCGTTCTTGACGGAGCAAGAAAAGCTGTTGCAGATAATATCAAAACAGACGGCGGCGTTCTTGTATTCAACCCCAATTCATTTATGTCAAGTGGAGCTGTAGAGCTTGACGGCAAATATATTTACGCAGAGAATATTCCTGCAAAGGGATACAAAGTTATCACTCCTTGTGAAGCCAAGGCAAACTGCACATTTGATGGCAAAACTCTTGAAACAGAATTTTACATTGTTGAGTTTAACGATGACTACACAATTTCAAGACTCTTTGATAAAAAGAATCAGAGAGAAGTTCTCAAAGCAGGCGGCAGAGCAAATGTTATTGAAGCTTTTGAGGATTATCCTTATCAGTACGATAACTGGGAGCTTTCAAATTATTATGAGGATACAAAATACGAAATCGACTCTGTTGAGGATGTTCAGTTCTTTGACGAGGGCGAGCGTTTCGGTATTCAGATAAAGAGAAAATTCCTTGATTCAGATTTCACACAGAAAATCTGCTTCTATAATCACGATGAAAGAATCGACTTTGACACAGTTGCAGACTGGCATCAGGAGCATTATATGGTTAAAGCCGCATTTGATGTTGATGTAAACACAGATAAGGCAACATATGATATTCAGTTCGGTACTCTTGAAAGATCAACTCACCAGAACACTTCATGGGATGCTGCCAAGTTTGAGGTGTGCGCTCACAAGTTTATGGATATGGGCGAATACGGCTACGGTGTCAGCCTTATGAACGATTGCAAATACGGTCATAATGTTAAGAACGGCACAATGAAAATTTCACTTTTCAAGTGCGGAACTCATCCCGACCCCAATGCAGATAAATGCGTTCATATTTTCACTTATTCTCTTTATCCTCATAAGGATGGCTACAGAGAAGCTGGCACAATCAAAAAGGCTTTCCAGCTTAATAATCCTATGGAAGCTGTTAAAATCGGCAAGCAGGACGGCACTCTTTCAGATGAATATTCATTCATCACCTGCAACGCAGACAACTTTATTGTTGACACTGCAAAAATGGCAGAGGATGATGATGCACTTATTGTCCGTGGCTATGAATGTTTCAATAAAAAGACAACTGTTACTCTTGACTTCGGCTTTGACATTTCATCTGCTGAAATTTGCGATATGATGGAAAACAGTGAAACACCTCTTGAAGTAAACGGCAGAAGCGTAAGCTTCACAGCAAAGCCTTTTGAAATTGTTACACTTAAAATTAAATAATAAAACGATGTTGAAATTAAAAAGATGTTTAATCTTTGCAGTTGCCGCCGTTCAGATTATTCTGTTTTCTGGTATTTGCACCCTTGCGGTTGATGTGGACGGCATATGCGGCAATGCGGAGTGGAGAGAAAGTGCCGTCTTTGATCTTAACGAGCAAAAGATTTTTGGCAATGAAATTAAATCGGCTGTCGTCAAAACTCTTGACGGCGAAAAATACGGCTGTGTTTATCTTGCAATTTTTCAGGAATTTGAAAAGAATGGCGATATAAACGACGGCATGGTGAGGCTTCGCATAAATGACGGTGAAGATATTTTTATCACTGTTTCTGACGGAGTAACTGAAAGTGCAGTCTACGAAATAGAAGCTGTTTCAGATTATGACCAGTTGACCTATTGCGCTGTTACAGAGGTTGCAATTCATTTGAGGGACGGGGTAAAACCGTCTGACGAATTTAAAATAAATCTCTTTGATTTAAACGGCAGGGAGTCGAATACTTTCACGGTTAATTTTCCACAGGCAGAGGACGAACCTGTGGAAAACTCCGAGGCTACAGAAAAAACATCTAAAACAAAAACATCAAGAACAACCAAATATAAAACAACAAAATACAAAACCACCAAAAAGGCTTCTTCAAGAAGAAAAGCCACCACCAAAGCTTTCAATTATAAAAAGGTGGATAAAAATAAATATGCAGACGATTATGAGGATGAGGACGAATATTATTATAATGAAAACGCTCCTCAGCTTATAAAGGCAGAAAGCAAAGCACCCTCGCAAAATATGAAATATGTTTATGTTATTGCAGGAACGGTCTGCGCAATGGGTGTTGCTGTTGCGGCTGTTGTCAGTGCAATGAAATCTGCCGATTCAAAAGACAAAAAATAAATCCCCTTTTGAAAGGAGAATTATATGAAAAAAACAGTAAAGGTCATTTCTCTGTGCCTTGCAATGATTATTGCCTTTTCGTGCGTTGCCGCCGCTGGCTCTAACTTTGTTTTCACAGAGGATGAAAGAAACGCAGTTGCCGAAAAGTGGGATGATGTTCAGGTGGACGATACTGTAATCACCCTCTCTGTTGGCAGTGAGGCAGGAAGTGTCGGATTCAGCTGGCTCTCTAATATTTTTGACGGAGCACAGAAAATCCGCATTGCCGATAACGAAGAAATGAAGGATGCCAAAAATCTTTCTGTAAAAACTTCGCTTACTCTTTATGCAAAGCTTTCCAATAAGGCTGTTGCCGAGGGACTTGAAACAGGCAAAGCATACTGGTATTCCTACACCAAAAACGGTGAATGGAGCGAGCCGCAAAAATTCGTTTCACAGGATGGCAGTGAATACACAGCTGTTTTCACTTCTGATGCACAAATCGGCAGGTCTGGCGATGCCTATGATAAAGATGTGCTTATTAACGATACCTGCGGCTGGCAGAGGACAGTGCGTATGGCGGCAGAAAGATTCCCCGATACTGCATTTTTCATTTCATCAGGGGATCAGACTGAGTACGGCTTCAGCCTTAAACAGTATAAGGCTTTCCTTTCACCAAAGGAGCTTCGCAGTTATCCGATAGTCAAGGCTGTTGGCAATCACGATTTCTATTTCCCTGCATACACTTATTTTTCAAATAACCCCAATCAGGTCAAAGAGGTGCTTGATTCACCTGCTGGCAAAGGCTTCTATTTTCTTTATGGCGACGCACTTTATATTGTAATAAATTCAAACAATATGATTGCACCAGATCAGAAAGCACTTTTTGAAGCCGCAGTTAAAGCTTACCCAGATGCAAAATGGCGCATTGCAGTGCTTCACCATAGCGCATACTCTGCTTATTATGATGAGGGTGAGTTCGTGTTTGAGCGCAGTGTTTTTGCCCCTCTTTTTGATACATATGATATTGACCTTGCCCTTAGCGGACACGACCATATGTATTCCTGCACATACCCTGTTTACAGTGGCGAAATAAACGATAACGGCACAGTTTATCTTCAGGCTTCTTCTGCTTCTGGAGGTAACATCTATGGTGCAAAGCAAAACCTCGGTGTTATCCGATATGCTTTTGATGAGGCTGTTGCAACATACACCGCTCTTTCATTTAAGGGCGATAACCTCACTATCGAAACATACAGAACAGATACAGACGCAAAGGTGGATTCTGTAACTCTTACAAAAACAGAGAAGCAGAGCAAAACGGCTATTGAATATTTCATTGAATGGTTCAGATGCTTCATCAAAACATTCAGTGCAATGTTATAAGGAGGAATATAAATGAAAAAAGTATTATCAGTTATTTTGGCGGCAGTGCTTTTGTTCTCTGTTTGCGTAACAGGCTTTGCCGCACCCAAAAGCGTAACCCCCGTTATAATAGTTGACGGTGTTGGCTGCCGTGGCTATTATATGGATCCCGGTACAGAAAACGAAAAAAGTGTATTTCCGCCAACAGTTGATGTGAAGTATGTTGTTATTCAGGCTCTCACAGGCATTGCAAAAACGCTTCTCACACTCAATCTTGATTACACTTCACAGATGACCGCAAATATTCTTGAAAATATTTTTGACGGCTTTATGTGCAATGGCGACGGCGATTCAAAATATGATAATGTAGATACTCTTTATTATCCTCTTTCTGTGGATAATTACGAGCTTGATTACAGCAATGATGTTCCCGAGGTTGCAATTGCAGGCTCTGCGGCAAAGGCTATTGGCTCAGAGAATACATATTTCTATAATTATGACTGGCGACTTGACCCACTTGCAAACGCTGATTTGCTGAGAGAGCAGATAGAATCTGCAAAAGAAAAAGCTGGCAGTGATAAAGTTATTCTTATTCCCTGTAGTATGGGCGGTGTTCAGACCCTTGCATATCTTTCAAAATATGGCTGTGATGATATTGAAAAAATCATCTTTATGTCATCTGCTCACAAGGGACTTCTCTTTGTAAGTGAGCTTTTCAGCGGCAATATGCAGTTAAGTCAGAAAGATGTTTTCAAATATATCTCTGATTTTGTTAATCTCAAGAACGAAAATGTTGATAACATTTTTGACTTTGTTATGTCATATTTCGGCAACGCATGGTATCTTAAACCCATTTTCAATTTCCTTGATAAATTCGCAAAGGATGTCAGCAACGAAACTGTTTATGCTTCATTAAGAAAAGTTCTCGGCTCAATGCCTGGTATGTGGGCATTTGTTTGCAATGAGTATTATGATGATGCAAGAGCATTTATGACAACTGCTGATACATCAAAGGCACTTCTTGAAAAAATAGATACATATCACGAAAAGGTTGGCAGTGTAAACGATAAACTTCTCAAAGATGCCGCAGATAAAGGCGTTGCAATCTGCATCTGCTCACATTATGGCAAAGGCTCAATCCCAGTAACTCCCAAGGCTTGTGTTGAGGGCGATTATCTTATTGAAACTATTTCCACAAGTAACGGCGCAACAATTGCCAATGCTGGTGAATATCTCCCCGATGGTTACACACAGGCCGTTGCAGACGGTCATAACCACCTTTCACCCGACGGCAAAATTGACGCTTCCACCTGTCTTTTCCCCGATTCAACATGGCTTATTAAAAATGTAGGTCATGTTGGTTGCAACTATGGCTCAGATTATGGCGAAATGGTTCAGTGGATGATTAAAACAGAGGGTCAGCCCACTGTTTATGATAACGAAAAATATCCCCAGTTCATTAAGGCAAGTATGGATGAGAATTCTTTTACACCACTTTCATCAGATGATAAAGTTACATTTGAAAATGGCGTAAAGGCTCTTATAAAATATGTTAAAGAGGAGATAAAATAATGGCATTAAAAGAAATTGATAAAAAAGCCGCCGAAAAAGGCGCAGGTATGGAAACATTCTGGCAGTTTATTAAGTTTATCGTTGTAAGCCTCGGTGCCTGTATCGTTCAGATAACTGCACTTGCAATCCTTTATAATATCCCTGCAATCAAAGAGTTAAGCACAACAGCATTCCACTGGTTCGTTTTTGATTATCCTGTAATCGAGGGCGAGCGTTGCGGTCTTGCACTTTTCATTGCAAGCAACACTGCAAATATCCTTGCACAGATCGTTTCATTCTTTATCAATAAAGAAAAAACATTCAATTCAAGCGCAAATGTTGCGGTAACACTTCCTATATATATTGTATTCACAGTTGCACTCATCTGCTTCTCCGCATGGCTCAACCCTGTAATCTTCAAGATGTGCGTAACAAGATTTGGCCTTGGCAGTGGTCTTGCACTTACAATTGCAACAGCAGTTTGCGCAACAATCCAGTTCGTTCTCTATTTCCCCGTTGATAAAATACTCTTCCACAAGAAAAAAGAAGAAGCCACAGCATAAAAAAGAAAGCTCCGTGAATCCAAAAAATTCACGGAGTATTTTTTATATGGTTTTATTTGGTTGTGCTGCCAAATCCGCCGTTGCGAATATCTGTAACATCATCGTCATATGTGATGCCGTATTCTGTGAAAATGCCCTGCGCAAATCCATTGCCTTTTTTAAGCTCAACGGTTTTGCCCTCACGGCTGTCATTTGTTATTTTTATAAAAATATGACCCTCGTTGTCAGAGTAATAATAGTCGCTGTCAATTATACCAACAGTGTTGTTAAGCTGAAGTCTGAATTTAAAGCCTAAACCGCTTCTTGGATAAATTTTCAATACCCAACCTTCGTCAATCTTAACACGGATACCCGTTGGAATCTTAATGCACTCATTTGGTGCAAGAGTGAAATCAGCAGGGGAGAATATATCATAACCAGCCGAGCCTGATGTTGCTCTTCGTGGAAGAGCGATAGAATCGTATATTTCTTTTATTTCCTCTTCGCTTCCGCCAAATGTATCTGCCCATCCCTCGTAAAACTGCTTGAAGCTAACCTTTTCAAATTTTGCAATCCTTTTCATACAATCACATCCTTTTGCAGGATTATACCATATATATAGTACATAATCAACGGTCATCTTCCGAAAATGTAATTTGCTTTTAATTACATATAATTGTATGGGATAGCGTCCCCGACAACCCATACATATATAATAGAGAACCCGCCACCAACTTATGACCAACGAAAAGCGTAACAATCCCCCAAACTCATTAAAAACTAAGGGTAAAGAGCGAAAACAGAGCCCATAATGAAAAATAACTAAAGCCAAAAAACGAGAAAAAAGGGAAAAAATAGGGTAGAAAGCAACCCAGAATAGTGTAGAAAGATAGTGGAAAAGTAAATAAAAGGAAAGAAAATGTAATAAAAAGATAAAAAGATTGAAATAAAATGAGGGAAATAAAGTTCAGAAAAGGAATAAAACACGGAATATGTAGTGTTTAAGAGGATAGAATATACAATATATAGTAAAAAGCGGTAAAAAGGAGCCAAAAGACACGCGCGGAAGCGAGGTAAAAAGGCTAAAAAAAGAGTTGACAAAAAGAGGAAGGTGTGATAATATAACGGAGCTGTCGGCGAGAGAGACACGAAAGAGTCGAAGACGCAGATAGCGGATGCACCTTGAAAATTAAACAACGATAGAAACAAGGAACCCTGAGATTTTTCTAAAGAGTTTTTCAGAAATGAGAAACCGTACAGTAAGATTTCGGAAACGAAACAAAAGAGTAACGTCAGCAATGACGCAATGAGCGAATTAAAGCTCTAAAGATGATTTAAACACGAAAGTGTTAAATACAATTTTTAGAGAGTTTGATCCTGGCTCAGGATGAACGCTGGCGGCGTGCCTAACA
>JAKSQM010000040.1 GCA_024404115.1 Clostridia bacterium
GTTTCTGCTTTAGCGCTTCATTGAGCCTTTCTGTTCTGTTTTTGGTTATTGAATAAATGAGCGCCCATATCACGATATAGCCCACAAGAAAAATAGCCGAGAAAACTACGATGGGCATTACACTCCAATCCAGCCAATCGTTAAGCAAATAAGTGACGAGATAGCTGATATATAAAACGCTGCCGTGAATCAAAATTGCCACCATCAAGGGCAACCGTTCAATTTGATAAATGGCGTTCATACCTCCTGCAATAAAAGCAAGTGCGGTTCAAATGCTAATATTCTCTTTTTGTCCATATTTTCCTCCGTGCAATTTCGCATTGTTCTACCTATTTCGTACAGAGACTTTCCTTATAAAAACGGCGTGATGATTTCTTTCGCCCACGAAAGGTAAGCAGGAACGATAGTATCAAGCGAATGTTTCACAGCCGTAATATCCTGCGTGGAAAGTTCGCCGATTTTCTGAAATACACTTCCTGCGGCTTTTGTATCTCCTAACGCAATCATCGCTCTTGCATTGTCACCAAGTGCAAAATACTTTCCAATGGATAATGCTCCGACAGAGAAATCGCCGATTGCGATTGCACCGAGGGAAATGATACCTAAACTGATTGCCCCGGTCGCAAATACACCGACAGAAAAACAGCCGGCAGACAGAATGCCAAGTGCAAACAATCCGAGGGAAAGCAATCCGAGCGAAAGCATACCTAACGAAAACACTCCAACGGACAGCATACCAAGGGCAATAATTCCTTCTGCTTTAAGTCCGACTGCAATCACCCCACGGGCATTTAATCCCACCGCAACAAAGCCCCTTGCGTTCCTGCCAATATGCCACAAGGGCATACCCCATACTGTTTTTTCACTTTTCCTCTCACGCAGACGCATTCTGAAAAGCGGGCTTTGCACACCTAACTGATTTTTACTGTCCGTTTGTTCTGTGTCTTTGAGCAAATAATCTAACGAGCAGTTAAATAACTCGCTCATCCGTATCAGTTTGTCGGTTTCGGGATATGTAATGTTGCTTTCCCATTTACTTATTGCCTGTCTTGATACTCCGAGAATATCGGCAAGCTGCTCCTGCGTGTAATTGTTTTCTTTTCGTAGTTTTGATAATTTATCGCCTAATGTCATAGTGCGTCCTCCAATCTTAATAAATAATTCGTATCAATAATACCTGTTTGCTGTCTGAAAGACCACCAACATCGAGGTTCTAAATGTAAACTACAGGTTTCACTTATGATTTTAGGTAGTTTATACCATATTCTTACTATTTGTTCTTATGGTTCAAAGGCAAAAATCGTTTCCTTGAACAGCTTATCGTTCTCACAGTTCAAAAGATAAGCTACTGCCCAGTTTGCATAGCGATTTGTTTTGTGGCTCTAATGATGGTATGCGCCGAAACAGCCATAAACACTCCATATTTTACCCGCGTCGCACCATACCAAACGCAGTAGTAAAATATTAGCCAAGCACAGAAAAGCTTCTCAGATTGACTATGCGCAAAAACTATAAATCTGATATTTATCTGATTGTTTCAAATAATAGATTTATAAGCATTTAAAAGGAAAATTTTTAGTTTTTGCGCCTAAAAATAGGCGTTTTACGCCACTTATTTGAAATACTATTTTTTCTTATATAAATTACAATTAGCTCAAAAAGCTTAATAAAGGAGAATTTTATAATGAAAAAAAGTATCAGAAATGTTGCTATTTTAGTTATGGCAGCAGCAGCTTTATCTGCTTGTGGTGGCAGTCAAGGCGGTGCTAGCAATACAAAACTCGAAGGTAGTTTTATCGCTAGTGAAAAAGTAGCAGGCGCTTATGGAGAAGGTTCTTTTAACGCTAGAGTTTACCAAATAAATTTATTTAAAGGTAACGTATACGAAATGATCGAAACAGAACTTGCATACGGTTACAGTATGGTTTTAGGCACAACAAGTGTTATCTCTTACGGTACATTTGCTAAAGGAGCTTCTGAAGACGGAGTTGCTTCTTACACATTAAATTCCGCTAGTGAAGTTATCATGAATTCTTATTCAAAAGCAGGTGGATAT
>JAKSQM010000041.1 GCA_024404115.1 Clostridia bacterium
GCCGCTAACTTTTGTAAAGCACCGTAAAGGTTATATCGGAGCGAACTGCTTTATACGCAAGTGAAAAATGTTAAAACAAATATGATTATGGAAACACAGTACACATTATTCAATGATTCGGATTTTGGCTACACGCCAAAGGTAGAAAAACCTGTTGTTACAACAACTCAAAAAGTTGTTGATGTAAAGGTTGCTCAAAGCTCGCGCTTTACCGCAAGTATGTTGCAAGCGTTGGTCGATGGCGGCATTTTTACGGAGGGCGAGGGCGTCAATGTTGAGGACATCTATGTTGAGTATGGGCACGCAAACGGAATTGTACTGCCCTATTTAGCCGGCATAGAGGAGGAGCGCGAATATGATTGCCAAATGGAGGAACTCCGCCACATCTTCGAGGAGGGAACAGAGCAAATTTTGGAGGCAATGGAAAATTTGCACGAGGTAAGCGAAAAGGGCTTTTTCTCCCCCGCAGAGTATGCCGAAGAGGTTTGCTATTATTACAGCATAAATGCCACCTGCAAGGGCATAAAGCCCATTTCCTATCACGATTTTATGCTCGCGTGCCGCAATTTTATTACGGAAAGTTCAACTTATAATTTACGATAATATGAAAGTCACGAAAGAAGAAATTAAAGAGCGTGCAATGATTACCTTTCAAAATTGGGTAGCAAGCACCTTTGAAGAAGATGTAGAGAAAATTTTGCGGTCAGGTTTGGTAGATTTTGACAAGGCAGAGGGCAACTTTTTGGACAGTTACCCAATCTTTGCCGCTATCCTCCAAAAGTCGGTAAATAGTGCCATTTACGGCAGCAGTTACGAACACACGCGCCGCAGTCAAAAACGGAAAATGAACTTATATATGCACGCACTATGAGCGAAATTAAAGAATGTAAATTTTACTTTTTGGGCTTTTGCCACTGCTTCAAAGGGGGCTGCTGCTCCGTTATCGGGGCAGATGTTTGCCCACTGAAAAAAATGCTTAAAAATTATGGGCTATGATTAAGTTAGAAGAAATTTTGAACGCTTGCACGGACAAGCAGTTAGAAGATTTGCACACGCACAGCTATGAGATTGTGCGCACCATTGAAACCGCCACAGGGCTAAAATTTGAAGGGCTCTATGGCGAAAGTGAAACCTACTCTAAAATTTTGATTTTTGAACTTGCCGCGTTTGATATGATACGCAACCGCGCAAAGGGATTACAACCGCACAAGTAAAACAACCGCAGGGGGCGCAAGCCCTCTGCTAAAAGACTAAATAATATGAAACAAGCAATCAATCTGACAGAGTTATTCGGTATGCTCCACGAAAACCGAAATTATGTAGTCATTAAGGGCTACCAGTATGTAACCACTTTTGAGCCGCACTATTCACTGCCGCTTTCTATCCGTTCTTATGTGAAAGACGACTTTCGCTATTTGGAATTGATCGGGGAGGGCTACAAGTCCTGCCATATCACGGCACTCTTGCAGCAATTCCTTTTGGAAAAGTTTAAGATGGTGATGGTGTTCCGCTATGAGTATGCAGAGGAACACAAAATAGTCTATGAACTATTCACCCAAGAGGAGATGGAG
>JAKSQM010000042.1 GCA_024404115.1 Clostridia bacterium
ACTCAACTCCAGTTTGGGGTTGGTGAAAACCATATCCTTCTCTTTATCCAACGGAACGAGATGAACATGCACATGGTTTACTTCCATACCAAGCACAGCCACTCCCACACGCTTGCAGTTGGTAGCCTTCTTGATACCGGCTGCCACCTTCTTGCAGAAAAGCATCAGTCCGGATAGTGTCTCATCTTCCAAATCAAAGATATAATCTGCCTCCGGCTCCGGCAATTTGGGAATAACCAACGTATGCCCTTTTTTCAGCGGATTAATATCCAAAAAGGCATAATAATTCTCATCCTCAGCTACTTTATAACTGGGAATTTCACCATTAATAATGCGCGTAAAAAGTGTCATAGACTTATCTCTAATATCTCAAATTCCATTACACCTGCAGGCACTTTAACCTGTGCCATATCGCCTACTTTTTTACCAAGCAGACCTTTAGCAATAGGAGTAGTAACTGCTATTTTACCCTCCAAGATATTTGCTTCGCCTTCGGTGACCAGTTGGTAAACTTTTTCTTGATTATTCTTGAGATTTTTAACGCGAACTTTGGTCAATATCTGAACTTCATCTGTTTTAATGCTGCTTTCGTCTATAATACGAGCCTCCATAATTTTGGCTTTAAGCATAGCGATTTTACTTTCCAGATGCCCTTGTTCCTCTTTTGCCGCATCATACTCTGCGTTTTCACTCAAATCACCTTTGTCCCGTGCTTCTGCAATCGCTGCAATAACGCGAGGACGTTCTGTTCCTTCTAGGAACTGCAATTCTTCTTTCAGTTTTTGTAGACCGTCTGCGGTCATATAAGTTGCTGCCATATATTAATTAGGTATTTAATTATCAATATTTACGATTGAATATCTCAGACATTAAGAAAGCCTTGCGTGCTGTTTCGACATCACGTATATCCGGAATTTGATTGGTATTTTCTTCTATTTCTGCCATAAAACAATCCTTTTTAATAAAACGAAAAAATCCATAGCCGAGGTGGTTTTGTTAAAAACATCAGGAAACTTCACAGCCTCCTGATGCCATTAAACCTAAACCTTAACTATGAAAATTTATTTGTTTTCGAGTGCAAAGGTAATACTTTTTTTTGAATTGACCAAATTTTTTGCACAAAAAATGGATTTTTCACTGTTTTTTATGCAAAAAGGGCTACCCGACGGGCAGCCCTCATGTCTATAAGTAGGTTACATTAAGCCAGCTTATTGATGTAAATAGCCAAACTGGATTTCAGGTTTGCAGCCTTGTTCTTGTGGATAATGTGGCGTTTAGCCAATTTGTCCAACATAGAAGCAACCTTGGGCAACATAGCCACGGCAGCAGTTTTTTCAGTTGTGGCACGCAAGTCACGAACGGCATTACGGGCAGATTTAGCATAATAACGATTGTGCAATCTGCGAGCCTCCGTTTGACGAATGCGTTTCAAAGAAGATTTGTGATTTGCCATCTTTTTTAGTTTTTGTTCATTTAACAAATGTGTTACCTTTGAGGAAGGTCGGTATTTTGTAGCGGGTAGGAGAGTCGAACTCCTCTTTTTAG
>JAKSQM010000043.1 GCA_024404115.1 Clostridia bacterium
GAAAATCACAAGGTTTTTTTTTGGGGTTTTGGGGAACAGTATAGGGGGCGACTACGACCCCCCTATACTGTTCAATGTTCAATGATCAGAAATTTGGCAAAAAAAATTGACTTAAGCAAATAAGGGCATGAAATTTCAAGATTTCTTGCTGATTTTCAATCGAAACCAGGCATTCTTGGAGAACCAGGGAAAAAGTTTATGCTGGCAAAAAAATGTTCGGATTTTATGTATTACACGCCAAAATCTGATTGTCTCTTGGCGGATAATTCTGCCAAGCAAATAGAGGTATAAAAATTCAAGATTGCTTGCTTAAAAGGCGGTTTCTGCGGGGCACGAAGCAAGCAAGAATTTCTGTCAAAAACAACCGCATATTACACAAAAAAAAGTCATAATACGCACACTGCCTGACTGTTAGCCACTTCGCAGACTCTGTATGCGGTATCTTATCTTGCCTTACAGTCAGGCAGACACTCGCAATATATTACACACGTCACGTGACGGTTCGGTTTAAAAAAAAGTAGCCCACGAACTGCAATTCGTGAGCCCAAACCAACAAGTAACAAGATTCTCTTGTAACTCTGAATTTGATTATATATAATCTTACTGTCTCTGCAAAGACATAAAAGTAAAACCAACAAAAAAACAAGAGGCTCAATAATGGCAACCGAAAAAAAAGACGGCTCAGACCGTACACGCAATTGGACTTTCTTAGTATATCCGGAGTCTGCTCCCGCAGATTGGATTGAGAGACTGACAGAACAACAAGTCCCTTTTATTGTTTCCCCACTACACGACAAAGATGTAACTCCCACAGGAGAACCAAAAAAAGCCCATTGGCACGTCGTTTTGGTGTTCAGTAGTGTTAAATCATACGAACAGGCAAAAGAACTCACTGAGAGCGTTCTAGGCACCATTCCAGAGCGGGTTAAAGATATACGTGCGATGGTCAGATATCTAACTCATATTGATTACCCAAGTAAAGCTCAATACGACCGTAAAGACATCATGCTTTGCGGTGGTGTCGACATAGATTTAGACGCATATTTTCTAACGAAGTCAGACTTGAAACAAATCAGGCGAGAAATGTTTGACTTTCTGATCACGAACGAAGTGACAGAAATTTGTGATTTGGTCGACTATGCAAAACAGTTCCGCCCCGAATGGTATGACCAACTTGTAATGTCTGATTACTTCTTGTCGCAGATGATAACATCAAGGCGCCATAAGAAAGAGCAGGCACCGCCCACAAACGCCACGAATGTGGCAAAGCTCGTTGACGAGCTTTAATTTTAGACCTTGCGATTTTCTGTGAAAATCACAAGGTTTTTTTTTGGGGTTTTGGGGAACAGTATAGGGGGCGACTAC
>JAKSQM010000044.1 GCA_024404115.1 Clostridia bacterium
TGATGAGTTTGCAACGGAGCTTACCATGAAGATTGGCATTTCCAATCATGTTCATATTCAGCCAGCTGTTCATCTTATCTCAACAGATAGCCATTTTCATTCCGCAGCATTGCTACGTTTGGGTGTAGAGTTTTAGTTTTTGTCATTACAAAAGCGCGTAATCAGCACCATTATGTAAAAAGAACTCCCCACCTTGACCAGTTTCCTGGCAGGTGAGGAGTTGGAGATATATTGAATAGTTGCAATGTTATTTTCTGTGAGGAGTATTCTTGCATGCCTTGCAAGTGCCGCGAGAGTGCTTGTGGTTGCAGGTATGCTTATGATTCTTAGGCTGAGGCTTCACATTAACCACCTTTGTACCCGTTGTCACGGTCTTTGTTGTTGTGGTGGTCACCACCTTAGTGCCGTTAGGCTTGATAGTCTGGGTGGTGGTAGTCACGATAGTTGTAGTAGGAGCTGCCATGTGAGCGTTACGGTCAACTATTACGTTAGTCTTTGCCATTGCTGTGCTTGTGCCAATAACTGCGATTGCGATCAAGCTGAAAATATTCTTTGTCATAACTGTATTCTTTTATAATGTTGTCATCAGAACTATCTCTGAATCCTTTGAAACTTGAGATTTTATCTCTGATTTCTGAGTGGCAACGTGCGAAGCATCCTCGCACGAGAGAAATAGTCAACGTCGCTTGCAAAGCGGTGGACGTCTCTGATTTCTGAGTGCAAAATTATGGCAAAAAACTTACTTTTCAAAGACATTTTCCCTAATCTGACGGGGATTTTTCCCTATGCTTCAGTAGGAAAAATCCATGAGTGTCAGAAAAACACGATTTTTTTGTGTGCGATAACATTATTCTGATAGCCATTGTTGTGTTTAAAAATTTACTTCTATAACTATCTGATAATAAGTTGTTTTGCAAATATGCAACATAACTTGCATCATATATCTGTCAGATATCGAACTATTGCGCAAATGTAAAAAGTGTAGCATGGTATAAATCACAAACTTTATGAAACACGATTTCTTGCGAGGTTAATATTTTCTTCATACCTTTGCACTCGGAAATAAGTGTAAGATTTATGTGAAGTGA
>JAKSQM010000005.1 GCA_024404115.1 Clostridia bacterium
AAAGAGAACCCCTATCGTCAAAATCAAAGATTTTGCCACTTCCCCCAAGGGAAGCAATTTGTTTTGTGCTGACATTCGGAACGGGCGAACACAGTTCGCCCCTACGGTGTTATCGTACCTTTTATGCAGATTTGTTTGATATTTTAGATTCAATTCGGGAGGAGCAAGCCCCTCCTCTACGGTGTTATTATACCGTTCAATGCTACATAACAGATGAATTTGTACTGAAATTCAAATGACAATTGCGGGATGTCGAGGACGCCATCCCCTACAGATGTAATTCAATGCTTATTGCAAGTTTGGGAGCTTTCTGCAAGGAGTTAGACAACCCCCTCAGTCAGCTTCGCTGACAGCTCCCCAGTGGGGCGCCTGATTAACGGGAGCAGTAAGCTACTCCCCTACGATGTGCCGTCCATCATTATTCATTGTTCAATATTCATTAAAAATGGGAGTGGCAAGCCACTCCCAAAATTTGATTATTTATTAAATTCGCTGTTTTCTTTTCTGATAACGTCGTGTGCACCGCCCTCAACGATACTTGTTGCAGAAACAAGTGTGAGCTTTGCTTTCTGCTGAAGTTCGGGGATTGAAAGTGCGCCACAGTTGCACATTGTTGATTTAACCTTGCTGAGTGAAACTGCAACATTATCTTTCAGCTTACCTGCATAGGGAACATATGAATCAACGCCCTCTTCAAATGAAAGCTTCTTTGCACCGCCTAAATCGTATCTCTGCCAGTTGCGGGCACGGTTGCTGCCCTCGCCCCAATACTCTTTATAATATGTGCCACGGATTGAAACTTTCTGTGATGGGCTTTCGTCAAATCTTGCAAAATATCTGCCGAGCATAATGAAATCTGCGCCCATTGCAAGTGCAAGTGTCATATGGTGGTCATAAACGATACCGCCGTCTGAGCAAACAGGAATATAAACGCCAGTTTCTTCAAAATATTTATCTCTTGCTTCGCAAACCTCAATAAGTGCTGTTGCCTGACCTCTGCCGATACCCTTTGTTTCACGGGTGATGCAGATTGAGCCGCCGCCGATACCAACCTTGATGAAGTCTGCGCCGCTGTCTGCAAGGAAGCGGAAGCCGTCAGCATCAACAACATTGCCTGCGCCAACCTTTACGCTGTCGCCATAATTCTTGCGAATCCATTCGATTGTGAGCTTCTGCCACTCTGAAAATCCCTCTGATGAGTCAATGCAGAGAACATCTGCGCCAGCTTCAATAAGTGCAGGAACACGCTCTGCGTAGTCCCTTGTGTTGATACCTGCGCCAACAACATAACGCTTGTGAGCGTCAAGAAGTTCGTTGGGGTTCTGCTTATGTGTGTCATAGTCTTTTCTGAAAACCATATATGAAAGCTTGCCCTCATCATCAATGATTGGGAGAGAATTAAGCTTGTTATCCCAGATGATATTGTTGGCTTCTTTAAGGGTTGTGCCCTCTTTTGCCCAAACGAGCTTATCAAATGGAGTCATAAACTCTGAAACTTTAAGGTCGGGAGACATTCTGCTGACACGGTAATCACGGCTTGTTACGATACCAACCAGCTTGCCGTCTGCTGTGCCGTCCTCTGTAACAGCGATTGTTGAATGACCTGTTTTTGCGCTGATTTCAATAACATCTGCAAGTGTATCATCGGGCTTGATGTTTGAATCGCTCTTAACAAAGCCAGCCTTGTAGCTCTTTGCTCTTTTAACCATAGCGGCTTCATCTTCGATTGACTGTGAGCCATAGATAAAAGAAACACCGCCCTCTGTTGCAAGTGCAACGGCTAATTTATCGCCTGAAACGGACTGCATAATTGCAGAAACGAGGGGGATATTCATGGTGATTGCAGGCTCTTCACCTTTTTTATATTTAACAAGTGGCGTTTTAAGTGAAACATTTGTGGGGATGCATTCGCTTGAAGAGTAACCGGGGATCAAAAGATATTCATTAAATGTATGGGACGGTTCGTTGATAAAAATAGGCATATTTGCGCCACTCCTTTATAAAAAAATATATACTAAACTGCCTTGCCGATATCGACAAGGCAGTTTATTTCTAAAGAGTATATCACATAATTTTCATTTGTCAAGACAATTTTGCTTTTGTTTCGCAATAAATACAGCGATAAACCTTTGCGTTTTCATCTGTAAGCACAAAAACATTGTCAAGCTCCTGCTCGCAGGATGTTATACATCTTGGGTTTTTGCATTTGATAACATTTGTGAGCTTCTTTGGCAGGCAGATTGCTTTCTTTTCAACTAACTTTCCGTCTTTGATAACATTCACTGTTGCTTCGGGGTCAACAAAGCCGATAACATCAAAATCAAGAGGAATAACAGCGTCAATTTTGATAATATCTTTTTTGCCCAGCTTTTTGCTGGTAACATTTTTAATTATCGCAACCGAAACATCAAGGTCATCAAGACCGAGGAGATTATAAAGCTTCATGCCACAGCCTGCGGCGATATGGTCAATAACAAAGCCGTTCTGAATTGAATCTATATTCATCGTTTTGCCTCCTCAAGAAGTTTCAGAATAAGTGCCATTCTCATATATTTGCCGTTGAGCACCTGCTTGAAGTAGCAGGCTCTTGGGTCAGAGTCGATTGCAACGCTGATTTCATTAACTCTTGGCAGAGGATGAAGAATTGCAAGGTCTTTTTTTGCATTGAGAAGCTTATCGGGTGTGAGAATGTAGCTGTCTTTCAAGCGGAGATAATCCTCCTCGTTGAAGAAGCGTTCACGCTGAACCCTTGTCATATAAAGAATATCAAGTTCTGGCATTGCAGACTCAAGATCAGTTGTTTCAACAAAAGGAACATTGCCTTTCTCTAAAATATCTTTTTTAACATAGCTGGGGATTTTAAGCTCCTCGGGTGAAATGAGAATGAACTTAACACCGCTGTAACGGGAAAGTGCATTGATTAAAGAATGAACTGTTCTGCCGAATTTTAAGTCGCCGCAAAGACCAACTGTGATATTTGAAAATCTGCCTTTTTCACGGTAGATTGTGAGCAAATCGGCAAGAGTCTGTGTGGGGTGGCAATGACCGCCATCGCCTGCGTTAATAACAGGAACAGTTGCATTTTTTGCCGCAACATATGCCGCACCCTCTTTTGGATGGCGCATTGCGATTATATCTGCATAGCAGCTGATAACCTTTGCTGTGTCTGCAACGCTTTCGCCTTTGGCGGCAGATGAACTTTTAGCCTCCGAAAAGCCGATAACATTACCGCCTAACTCATACATAGCCGCTTCAAAGCTGAGCCTTGTTCTTGTTGACGGCTCAAAGAAAAGTGTGGCAAGCTTTTTGCCCTTGCACTTCTCTGAATATTTATCGGGATTTTCAATAATATCGCAGGCTACTGCAATAAGCTGTTCAAGCTCCTCAACAGTAAAATCGAGAATATCAATAAGACTGCGCATTATTTTGCCTCCCCTATCCAGCTTTCGTCTGACGGATTATTTCTGAATGCAATAAGGCGTTTGATGTCATCTGTTTTGATGTAGCCCTCTTCTGCGGCAACCTCTGCAATAACATCAAAGTTTGTAAGTGAGATATTTTTAACATCTGCGGCTGCAAGGCGGTCAAGACCTTTCTGCATACCGTATGTGAAAATTGAAACAATGCCGAGAACCTCTGCGCCTGCTTCACGAAGAACATTAACAACCTCGATAACGCTTCCGCCTGTTGAGATAAGATCTTCAACAACTACAACTTTCTGTCCTTTTTCCAGCTTGCCCTCAATCTGATTCTGTCTGCCGTGGTCTTTTGCGCCAGAGCGAACATAGCCCATAGGCATATTGAGGATATGAGCTGTGATAGCCGCATGAGCGATACCTGCTGTTGATGTTCCCATAAGAACCTCTGCTTCGGGATAATTCTCTTTAATAAGCTTTGCAAGTCCGTTTTCAACATCTGTACGAACTTCGGGAGCTGTGAGGGTCAGTCTGTTATCGCAATAAACGGGGCTTTTGATTCCGCTTGCCCATGTGAAAGGCTCCTCGGGGCGGAAGAAAACTGCTTTGATTTTAAGTAAATCTTTTGCTATCAATTTTTCCATAAATATTCTCCTTAATCAACAAATTCTCTGATACATCTTTCATATGCCGCAACGGGGTCTGTCGCCGCTGTGATAGGTCTGCCAACAACAATGTAGTCAGAGCCAATCTCTTTTGCCTGTGCAGGGGTCATAACTCGTTTCTGGTCGCCAACATCACCATCTGCAAAGCGGACACCAGGGGTGATTGTAAGGAAGCTTTCACCGCAGATTTCGTGTACCTTGCCAGCTTCAAGTGGTGAGCATACAACACCGTCAAGACCTGCAAGCTTTGCATTGTGAGCATAGTGCATAACAACCTTGTCGATTGGCTCTTTAATAAGCAGGTCATTTTCCATGCTTTCCTGATCAGTTGAGGTAAGCTGTGTAACAGCTATAAGCAGAGGTCTTGTGCCGTCCTCACGGGTAAGACCCTCAATAGCTGCTTCCATCATGCGGATTGTGCCGCCTGCGTGGAGATTTGTTATATCAACATCAAGATTTGAAAGAACAGCCATTGATTTTTTAACTGTATTTGGAATATCGTGAAGTTTAAGGTCAAGGAAAATCTTATGACCTCTTTTTTTGATTTCTTTAACTATCTGCGGACCCTCGGCATAAAAAAGCTCCATGCCGATTTTTACAAAAGGCTTTCTGCCTTTGAATTTATCAAGAAATTCAAAGGTTTTTTCAGCACTTGCGAAGTCGCAGGCTACGATTACATCTTTTCCCATCAGACTGTTCCTCCTATTATATCTTTTAAATCTTTGATTCCATATTTATCCATAACCGAGGGCAGAGCCTCAATTATATTTTTGCAGGCAAAGGGGTCAACAAGGTTTGCCGCACCAACCTCAACAGCGGTTGCGCCTGCAAGCATCAATTCAATAACATCCTCTGCCTTTGAAACACCGCCCATACCAACAACGGGGATTTTAACAGCGTTGGCAACCTGATAAACCATTCTCACCGCTACAGGGAAAATGGCAGGTCCAGAGAAGCCGCCCATTTTGTTGGCAATAACAGGCTTTCTTGTTTTAAGGTCAATTCGCATACCTAAAAGTGTGTTTATAAGGCTGATACCGTCTGCACCTGCATCCTCACAAGCCTTTGCGATTGAAACAATATCTGTTACATTTGGTGAAAGTTTAACGATAACAGGTTTTGTGGTAACAGCTTTAACTGCCTTTGTAACCTCTGCCGCCGCTTTGGGGTCTGTGCCGAAGCTCATACCGCCGCCGTGAACATTGGGACAGCTTACATTAACCTCAAGCCAGCCAACCTGCTCCTCTTTATCAAGGCGGGCGCAGGTGTAGGCATAATCTTCAACAGAAAATCCGCTGACATTTGCCATAACAGGCTTATTGAAGCACTTTTTGAGCTTTGGAAGCTCGTTGTTTATTACTGCGTCAACACCTGGGTTCTGAAGTCCCACAGCGTTTATCATGCCCGAAGTGCACTCTGCAATTCTCGGTGTGGGGTTGCCGAAACGGCTGTCTTTAGTTGTTCCCTTAAAAGAGAATGTGCCAAGGCAGTTTATATCATAGATTTCTGCAAATTCATAGCCGAAGCCGAATGTTCCCGAAGCAGGAATTACAGGATTGTCGAGTTCAATTCCGCAAAGGTTTACGCTCATTTTTCCCATAAGATTTCCTCCTTTTTCATAACGGGGCCATCCTTGCAGATTCGCTTATAGCCAGTGATTGTTTTGCATGAGCAACCCATGCAGGCACCGAATCCGCAACCCATACGCTCCTCAAAGCTCATCTGACCGCTTGTTTTGGCGGTGTTATAGATAGCTTTCAGCATTGGCTCGGGTCCGCAGGTATAAAAATATGTGTATTCTTCAGGGAAAGCATCTGTTACAAAGCCTTTAACTCCATATGAGCCGTCAGCAGTTGCAACGGTTACAGATGCACCGAGAGACTTAAATTCATCCTCATAAAAGACCTCATCTTTTGTGTTGAAGCCTAAAACTACAGAAACATCCTTGCCCTCTGCAATAAGCTTTTTGCAAAGATTATAAAGTGGCGGAACACCAACACCGCCGCCTAAAAGAAGCGGTTTATCCCCCGAAAGAGTGGTGTCATATCCGTTGCCAAGACCTGTGAGAATGTCAAGGCACTCCCCAGCGTCCAGCTTTGACATATACTCTGTGCCGCCGCCCACAACCTTATAAATCAGTGTGAGCGAATTTTCGTCATAGTCGCAGACAGAAATTGGTCGGCGCAGATAAAAGCCGTTAAGCTCGATATTGACGAACTGCCCGGGGGATGTAATTTCACTTACATCCCCTGCGAGAGTCATTTTGTAAACATTAGCGTTTAAAGGTGTATTTTCTGCGATTTTAAAAATACTCTTTTTCATTTATTTTACCTTTCACAATTAAGAATCAATTGTTGAAATTGTGAGTGTTGTTTCTTCAAGAACATCAAGAAGAACACGAACTGTATCAAGTGAAGTGAAGATTGTAACGTTGTTCTCTGTTGCACAACGGCGAATCTGAACGCCGTCCTCATAATGAACACCAGACATAATTGCACGGGTGTTGATAACATAGCTTACATAGCCAGAGCGGATTGAATCAAGAACATCAGTGCTGCCCTCGCTGATTTTGCCTCTTACCTTTGTGCGGATGCCGTAATTTTTAAGGTATTCTGCTGTGAGAGATGTTGCTTCAATGTTGAAGCCCATATCATAGAATCTCTTAATAAGGGGCATTGCTTCAACCTTGTCTTCGTCTGCAAGAGTTACAAGAACTGTGCCGTAATTCTGGAGGTTCATGCCTGATGCAACAAGTGCTTTATACATTGCTCTGTGGAGCTTATCGTCATAACCGATTGCTTCGCCAGTTGACTTCATTTCGGGTGAAAGGTAAGCGTCAAGACCCTTAATCTTATTGAATGAGAATACAGGAACTTTTACATAGTAGCGTTTCTTCTCTTCGGGATAGAGGCAGAAGATGCCCTGCTCTTTAAGGCTCTTGCCAAGGATAACCTCTGTTGCAATATCTGCAAGTGAATAGCCAGTTGACTTTGAAAGGAACGGAACTGTTCTTGAAGAACGGGGGTTAACCTCGATAATGTAAACATCTTCGTTTTCGTCAACGATAAACTGAATGTTGTAAAGACCTTTAATGCCGATGCCGATACCAAGTTTCTTAGCATACTGGAGGATGATGCCCTTAACTTTATCTGAAATTGAGAATGTGGGATAAACGCTGATTGAGTCGCCTGAGTGGATACCTGTACGCTCAACAAGCTCCATGATACCAGGAACGAAAACATCTCTGCCGTCGCAGATTGCGTCAACCTCAACCTCTTTACCCTGAATGTATTTATCAACAAGAACAGGCTTGTCTACATCAATTTCAACGGCTGTTTTGAGGTAATGACGGAGGTCTTTTTCTTTAGAAACTATCTGCATTGCACGACCGCCGAGAACGAATGAGGGACGAACAAGAACGGGATAGCCGATTTCTTCTGCGGCTTTGATGCCGTCTTCAATATTTGTAACAGCCTTGCCCTTTGGCTGAGGAATGTTGAGAGAAGTAAGAACCTTTTCAAAAGCATCTCTGTTCTCTGCTCTTTCGATTGCTTCGCAGTCTGTGCCGATAATCTTAACTCCTCTGTCCATAAGAGGCTGTGCAAGGTTGATAGCTGTCTGTCCGCCTAATGAAGCGATAACACCCTCGGGCTGTTCAAAGTCGATAATAGCCATAACATCTTCGGGAGTAAGAGGCTCGAAATAGAGCTTATCAGCTGTTGTGTAGTCTGTTGAAACTGTTTCGGGGTTGTTGTTGATAATGATTGCTTCGTAGCCTGCACGCTTGATGGTCTGAACAGCGTGAACTGTTGAATAGTCAAACTCAACACCCTGACCGATACGGATAGGACCTGCACCGAGAACGATAATCTTCTTTTTATCTGTAAGGCGTGATTCATTCTTAATCTTATCGCTTACAAGGTTGCCGTATGTTGAGTAGAGATATGCAATGTATTTGCCTGTGTGAAGTGTGTCAACCATTTTGAAAACAGGAACAATGCCGTTTTCTTTGCGGAGCTTATAAACTTCAACCTCGTCAACACCCCACAGTGATGAAATGAATTTATCAGAGAAGCCCATAACCTTTGCAGCTGTGAGAGCTTTAACATCGCCCTTTTTCTCTTTAAGAGTTGTTTCAAGGTCAACGATTCTCTTCATGCATTCAAGGAAAAGCTCTGTAATCATTGTTACTTCGTGGAGCTTTTCGATTGAAGTGCCAAGGCGAAGAAGCTGTGCAATTGCAAAGATGTTATCTGCCTTAAACTCTGAAATATAATCAAGAAGCTCTGCTTCGCTCATGCCGTCAAACTTTGCAAGGTAAGTGTGGCAAACGCCTGTTTCAAGTGAACGAACTGATTTAAGGAAGCACTCGTCAAGAGTTGTGCCTATGCCCATAACCTCGCCTGTTGCTTTCATCTGTGTGCCGAGGGTGTTGGGAGCGTCTGCAAATTTATCAAACGGGAATCTTGGGAATTTTGCAACGATATAATCAAGTGAAGGCTCAATAGCTGCTGTGCCGCCTGCAACGGGGATTTCTTCAAGAGCCATACCCATAGCAATTTTTGCTGTTACTCTTGCGATTGGGTAACCACTTGCCTTTGAAGCAAGAGCAGATGAACGGGAAACACGGGGATTAACCTCAATAAGGAAGTATTCGCTTGAATTGGGATTAAGAGCGAACTGAACGTTACAACCACCCTCGATTTTTAACTCACGGATGATTTTAATTGCGCTGTCGTTAAGCATCTTTAAATCGTGGTCATTAAGTGAAAGAATGGGAGCAACAACGATTGAATCGCCTGTGTGAACACCAACGGGGTCAACATTTTCCATTCCGCAGATTGTGATTGCGTGGTCGTTGGAATCACGCATAACCTCGAACTCGATTTCTTTATAGCCTTTAACGCTCTTTTCAATAAGAACCTGATGAACGGGTGAAAGTTTGAATGCGTTTGAGCCGATTTCAACAAGCTCTTTTTCGTCATTTGCAAAGCCGCCGCCTGTGCCGCCAAGGGTGAATGCAGGGCGAAGAACTACAGGATAGCCGATTTCTTCAGCAGCCTGTTTTGCTTCTTCAAGGCTGTAGGTAATCTGTGAGGGAATAACGGGTTCGCCGATTGATTCGCACATTTCTTTGAAAAGCTCTCTGTCCTCTGCTCTTTCAATGCTTTCGCTGCTTGTGCCAAGAAGCTTTGTGCCGCACTCTTTAAGAACACCTTTCTTTTCAAGCTGCATTGCAAGGTTAAGACCTGTCTGACCGCCGATACCAGGAACGATTGCGTCGGGACGCTCGTAACGAAGAATTTTTGCGATATATTCAAGTGTGAGGGGTTCCATGTAAACCTTATCTGCAATAGTTGTATCTGTCATAATTGTGGCAGGGTTTGAGTTGCAGAGAATAACCTCATAACCCTCTTCTTTAAGGGCAAGGCAAGCCTGTGTGCCTGCGTAGTCAAATTCAGCAGCCTGACCGATAACGATAGGGCCTGAACCGATGATTAAAACTTTTTTGATGTCTGTTCTTTTTGCCATAATAGTTCCTCCATTTATATTATTTGTGTTTATATACTGGTTTTCCGTCTGCTACAGTGAGCAAACATCTGCCGTAAAGCTCCTCCCCCTCAAAGGGAGTTGCTTTGCCTTTTGAAATAAAATCAGAAGTGTCAACGGTGAATTTTTCGCCTAAATTCCAAACGCAAAAATCGTTGCCTATGGGGATATTAAAACGCTTTCTCGGGTTCACTGTGAGCATTTCTATAAGTCTGTCAAGGGTGATGATATTTTCCTTAACGAGCTTGGTGTAAAGAATCGGGAATGCAAGCTCAATGCCTGTTATGCCAAATGCACTGCCTGCAAGTCCCTTTGATTTTTCCTCTGCGCTGTGGGGTGCGTGGTCGGTTGCTATCATATCAATTGTGCCGTCTTTCACGCCCTCAATCAATGCAAGTTTATCCTCCAAAGAGCGAAGTGGCGGGTTCATTTTAAATCTGCCGTCCTCCTGCAAATCAGCATCTGTCAGCACAAGGTAATGGGGTGCAGTTTCGCAGGTGATATTCACACCGTCTTTTTTAGCCTGCCTTATAAGCTCAACGCTTTCTTTACAGGAAATGTGGCACACATGGTATGCACAGCCTGTTTCTTTTGCAAGGCGGATGTCCCTTTCAATAGGCTTCCACTCGCTTTCGGAGCATATGCCCTTGTGGTTGTGTGCTTTTGCGTATTCGCCTTTGTGGATGTATCCGCCAAAAAGCAGTGAATTATCTTCGCAATGAGCGGCTATGACCTTGCCAAGCTTTTTAGCTTTTATCATAGCTTCTCTCATCATATCCTCTGACTGAACACCTTTGCCGTCATCTGAAAAACCGACAGCCAGTTCACTTAACTCTTCCATTGAAGAAAGTTTCTCGCCTTTTTCGCCTACGGTCAAAGCACCGTAGGGGTAAACATGAATTACAGCATCGCTCTCAATTATTTTTATCTGTTCAAGGATATTTTCTTTACTGTCGGGCACAGGGTTAAGGTTGGGCATTGTGCAAACAGCCGTGTAACCTCCCCTTGCGGCGGCAAGAGAGCCTGTTTTGATGCTCTCTTTATAAAAAAATCCCGGCTCACGAAAATGCACATGCACATCGCAAAAACCGGGAAAAATAACATTTTGAGAATCTGTATAAATGCTGAGTAAGTCATCATTCAAAGCTGAAACATCAATGGAGGGGCAAAATGACGAAATCGACTGATTTGTGAAAACATTAGCTTTTACCATACCTGCCATAAACTATCACCTTTCTGAAAAAAAGCCTTGCCGAAAACGGCAAGGCGAACATAACAAAACAAACGGTATAACCGCTTTAAATTCATATTCTCTTGCCGGTATCCCGTACCGCCTTAAAGATTCTTTCTGCCTATTATAGCACAAAGACTCTTTTTGTCAAGAAAAAATATTCTGATTTTTAATTATGCAAGGGATGCCGCCATAACAGCTTTTATTGTGTGCATACGGTTCTCTGCCTCGTCAAATACGATTGACTGCTCGCTTTCAAACACTTCGTCTGTAACCTCAAGGCAATCAAGACCGAATTTATCGTAAATATCTTTACCGATTGTTGTTTTTAAATCGTGGAATGCAGGCAGGCAATGCATAAACTTGCACTGTTCACCAGCGTTTTTCATAAGTGCGCTGTTTACCTGATAAGGAAGAAGGTCGTTAATACGCTCTGCCCATACTTCGTCTGGCTCACCCATTGATACCCAAACATCTGTATAAATAACATCTGCGCCCTTGGTTGCTTCCATGGGGTCCTCAATAAACTGAAGAGTTGCGCCAGATTCCTCTGCTATCTTTTCACACTCAGCAACAAGCTCTGCTTCGGGGAAATATTTCTTAGGAGCGCAGGCAACAAAGTTCATGCCCATTTTTGCACAGCCAACCATAAGTGAGTTGCCCATGTTGTATCTTGCATCGCCCATATAAACCAGCTTTTTGCCTTTAAGTGAGCCGAAATGCTCTTTTATTGTAAGGAAGTCAGCAAGAATCTGTGTGGGGTGAAATTCGTTTGTAAGACCGTTGAAAACAGGAACACCTGCATACTCTGCAAGAGATTCAACAATTTCCTGTCCGTAGCCTCTGTACTCAATGCCGTCAAACATTCTGCCTAAAACACGGGCAGTGTCGGGAATACTCTCTTTTTTGCCAATCTGTGAGCCCTTGGGGTCAAGATAAACAGGGTGCATACCTAAATCTGCGGC
The DNA here is from genome assembly GCA_024404115.1 of Clostridia bacterium. GTDB lineage: Bacteria > Bacillota > Clostridia > Oscillospirales > Acutalibacteraceae > CAG-488. The sequence goes on from JAKSQM010000005.1 coordinate 11,828, forward strand.
GGCAACCTCAAAAGAGCATCTTGTTCTTGTGCTTGTCTTTTCAAAAATAAGTGCAACATTCTTGCCTTCGCAAAGCTTATGAGGGATTCCGTTTTTCTTTTTTTCTTTAAGCTCAGCCGCTAAATCAAGGTAATATTCAATCTCTTCAGCGGTGAAATCAAGAAGCTTTAAAAAGCTCTTGTTTTTTAAACAAACCATTGTTTTTCTCCTTTCATCATATAAAAGAATACGCAGGTATTATACATCAATACCCGCATATTGTCAATAAATAACTAAATAAGAAATATTCATTATTTTAAATAATTATTCATTTTTATTGAATTATATACAATTTCTCTTTCATCAAAATGAATTTTGCCCTGTGATGTTATCTGATAGTCCTCATGCCCTTTACCGCAAAGGATAACCGTATCGCCCTCCCCTGCGATTGAAAGTGAAAACTCTATAGCTTTCTTTCTGTCCTCAATCACTGCAAAGGGAGTTTCAGTGTTTTCCACTCCTTTCAGAATTTCGTGAATGATTTTATAAGGGTTTTCGCTTCGTGGATTATCTGATGTAACCACCAGAAAATCGGCATTTTCGGCGCAAATCCTGCCCATTACGCTCCGTTTTGCCCTGTCCCGTTCACCTCCGCAGCCAAAAAGGGCAATAACTTTTCCTATTGTTGTGGCTTTCACCGCAGAGAAAAGATTTAAAATTGCGTCGGGCGTGTGGGCATAATCTATCATCACAGTGAAAGGTGTGTCAGTTTTCAGCACCTCTGCCCTGCCCTTAACGCCTTGAAATGTTAAAAGAGCGGAAACACACCTGTCAACAGGGAAGCCCATCATCACGCAGCAGCCAATGGCGGCAAGGGAATTACTCACATTATAAAGACCTGTAATATTCATTCTTACTGAATATTTTTTATCATCAAAAACAAGGTAATACGCTGTGTGATTTTTAGAGAAAACAATGTTTTTTGCAAAGAAATCTGCACCACTGTTTTTGACAGAATATGTCATTTCATTTTGGCAGATTCCGCTGAAACGGCTGTAATATTTATCGTCAAGATTCAGCACGGCATTATCTGCATTTTGGAAAAGAAGCGACTTCGCCTTGGCATAACTTTCCATTGAGCCGTGGTAGTCAAGATGCTCCTGCGTAAGGTTTGTGAACACCGCTGTGTTAAAATGAAGCCCCTTGCATCTGCCCTGCGAAAGTGCCTGTGAGGACACCTCCATAACGCAGATGTGAGCATTTTCTTTAACGAAAGAGTTAAAAATAGCGTACAGTTTAACAGGGTCGGGTGTGGTAAAGCCACTGTTTCCAAGGAAATTTTCGCCAGCAAAATTGCCAACAGTGCCCATAAGACCCGACTTTTCACTGCAAAATTCAACAATATGCTTCACCATAAAAGACACCGTTGTTTTGCCATTTGTGCCTGTGATGCCTGCAATTTTCAATTTTTCTGACGGATTGGAGTAAAAATTATCACAGCAAATTGAAAGTGCAAGTTCAATATCATCAACCACAATATTACGGTCAAAATCAAGACTTTTTTCGCTGACAATCACCGCCGCACCTTTTTCCACCGCCTCCCCTGCGTGGTAGGCGGAGCTGTGATTTTTGCCGTTCATACAAAAGAAAGCACAGCCACTTTCTGCAACTCTTGAATCGGTGCAGATTGATGTAATTTCAACACTTGGCAAGGGCGATTTGCACTTCACACCATTAAAAAGTTTTGATAAATTCATAATCACAAAATGATGCAGATAAGTCCGCTGCAACCCTCATTGATGACTTTTTCAAGTGTTTCCTGCAACTTCATTCGTGCGTTGGTGGGCATTCTGTAAAGCTTGTTGTGAAGTCCCTCATTCACAAGCTCATGCAGGCTCTTGCCGAATATGTTTGAATCCCAGATTTTTGCAGGATTTTCTTCAAATTCTTTGAGAAGATACATCACAAGCTCTTCTGATTGGGACTCAGAGCCGACAATTGGCGCAACCTCGGTGTTGATGTTTGCTTTCATAATGTGGATACTTGGTGCACTGGCTTTCAGCCTTACACCATATCTGCCGCCCTGACGCATAATTTCGGGCTCTTCAAGGCTCAATTCGTCAATTGTGGGCATCACAATGCCGTAGCCTGTTGCCTCCACTTCGTCAATGGCATTCTTAAAGCGTGCATAGGCTTTCTGCGCTTCGGCAAGCTCACGGACACTTGACATAAGCTGTTCATCATCTGTGATGTCAAGACCTGTTTCATCTGAAAGCACCTTATAAAAAACTGACTTTTCAATATCTGCGCTAAGCCTTGCAGAGCCGTCGGCAAGTGAAATTTCATCAATATTGACGCATTTCACGATGTTGCATTCCTCCAGCTCAGCGGCAAAATTATTTACATCACGCACTTTTTTGAGCTTTTCGCAAGCGGTTTTTATGCACTCACGAAGCTTCACACGAATATCGCAATCGTCGGGCAGATTCATCACCCAACCTGGCAGGTCAACACGCACCTCTTTAACAGGAAATTCATAAAGCACACCTGCGATAATATCCTTAACACCGTCGCTGTCGAGGGTCATACAATTGACGGTTTTAACTGGCACGCCATATTTCACAGAAAGTGAAAGGCTCAATGCTTTTGTTTCTTCGCTTTCGGGATGTGCGCTGTTGAGAAGCACGACAAATGGCTTATTTATCTCTTTCAGCTCATTGATTACACGAAGCTCAGCATCCTCATATTCTTCACGGGCAATATCGCTTATACTGCCGTCCGTGGTAACTACAAGTCCGATTGTGGAATGTTCGCTGATAACCTTTTGAGTGCCGACCTCTGCCGCCATATTAAAGGGAATCTCTTTATCAAACCACGGAGTTTTGACCATTCTTGGTTTATCGTCTTCAATATAGCCTAACGCACCCGAAACTATGTAGCCAACGCAATCAATCATTCTCACTCTGAAAAGTGCATTATCGGGAAGTGAAATTTCAACCGCTTCTTCGGGGATAAATTTAGGCTCTGTTGTCATAATTGTTCTGCCAGATGCAGACTGCGGCAATTCGTCAGTTGCTCTTTCCCGCTTGGCTGAATCGGCAATATTCGGGATAACAAGGGTATCCATAAACTGCTTGATAAAAGTGGATTTGCCTGTTCTGACAGGGCCGACCACGCCGATATAAATATCGCCGCCCGTACGCACGGCAATATCGTTATAAATGTTTGAGCTTGTCATAAACATTCCTCCGTATTCACTCATTTGTAAATGATATGAAGCCGTGGACGGGTTTATGACTTATAAAAAGAAAAAATGGCTACAAGCTTTCGCCCATAGCCATTCTGTAAACTTTTACTTTTCGTTCTGCGCTGAAATTGGCAGAAATGCACGCTCACCTGAACTGTCAAGTTCAGATGCAGAAAGGATTTTTCTCGTCAGAAGCTGTATGCAGATACTGCGATGACGAAAAAATTCTTAGAAAAGAAAAAGGATATGAACTAAAACTAATTCATACCCTTATATTTTTCTTTTCGTTCTGCGCTGAAATTGGCAGTTCACGAGAAATTATTCAGCGGTCTTAACCTCTGCCTCAGGAGCATTCTTCTTAACGCTCTCAATGCCGTTAAGGCAGCCAGCCTTTGCCTTGTAGCCTTCAGATACAGCGATGATTTCGCCATTTCTTGCTTTAAGACGGAAGCGGAACTCGCCAGCTTTATCTGTGTACATTTCAAATTTAGGATGCTTAACTGTTTCGAAGCCTTCAACTGTCTGATCTTCAACGTCGCCAGCGCTGCATACACGAACGCTCTCTATGCCGTTTTTGCAGGCTGCAAGTGTTGAATAAATCTCTGATGTTGCGATTGTTTCGCCGTTGCCTGCTTTAAGGTCGAATTTAAAGCCTGTTTTTGCCTCTTTAATTACAAATTTTCCCATAATTTGCGCCTTCTTTCAAAAAAATTCAGCAAATAATTTGTTTTTCATTCGCACAAATCATTCTGCATTGTCAATTATAAACTGTTTTTTGCCATAAATCAATAGTTTTCTGTTAAAAAGTGAAAATGGCTGTTCAAATTGAGGGCGTTGCGCCATACTGTGTTTGACAATTGGCGCACATATTACGATAACGGGTGCCCATATCGTCAACTATAGTACATTCCACAACATCGGTATTTTCCACACCGCATATATCGCATTTCAACATTTTAAGCTTTGCAGTGCTTTTTGGCTCCGCTTTTTGAGTGCCGAATCTGCCGCTGAAATCAAAAGCTTTTTCAGCGCTTTCTTTGTAAGTATAACGCTCCCTGTTTGCGATTATATCGCTGTTTTCAACAAGCTGACCGAATCCGTATAAAAGGAAAGAATTAACCCATGAAAGAGCAGAGCCAACAGCAGCGACTAAAACGCCGATAAGGATAAGATCTTCATCTATTGTTGCCACAACAATGCCAGCAATAATACATACAGCCATACCAACATAGCACAGCAATTTAGAAAGAGTTTTAATTTTATTACCTATATTGTCAAACATAATACAACTTCCTTTCTGTTTATATTATAAAGTAATTATAAACTGTTTTGGAGATAAATCAATAGGGTTTTGTTATAAAATGTATATAGGGATTGAAAAAGCACTTTAAATGTTATATAATATATGCATAATACTTTTGAGGTGAGATTATGAACGCTGAAATAATTGATTTATTAGAAAAGATTGTAGTACCTATTGTAACCGCTCTGATTGGTCTGTTTGGTGGAATACACCTTGAGAGAAGCAAGAACAAAAATAGTGCAAAAATCAACGGAAACGGGAATAATGTAAACCAAGGCAATTCAATTAACATAAATCAGGAAGTGAAGAAATAATGTCAAATAATGAAACCAAAATCGGAGAAAACGCAAAAAACAACACCGTTTTTCAAGGTAATATATTTAACATAAACAGCAATAAAGCTATTATTGTCATAATCACAATTATTATAGTTATTATCATCGCATCATCTGCTTGTGTTTATTTGCTATTAACTGGTTCATCAATAAAATCCACTTCTAATTCCAAAGATATTCCAAGCGACAATATAAGTAAAGCAGAAATACTAAAGCTTTACGAAGAAGCGCAAAAAGAATATCAGAATTGGATAGGGGATTGTATATATTGTGCAATATCAGATTCATACGAAAAACCAGATGCTAAAGACGTCAGAGAATACTATGGTCTTGATAATATTGATTATTATCCTGTTATCCACAGCACAGTCAAATCAGTTGCAGATGTAAAAAGTTTATTCTCTAAATGGTTCGTATCCGATTGCGATATTATGATAAAAATTGAGCATCAGTATACAGACTGGAAAGGGAAACTGTATTCTTGTCCAATTCAATTAGGGGATAATACGCCATATGTACTTTCTCACTTTTCAATAAAAAAAGTTAGTAACAATGAGATAAACCTAATTTTCACATATTCATATATCGATGGGAGTCTCTATATAGAAAATGATAGTTTTGATACTGTAAATATGGTATATCAAAATGGGAAGTGGATGTTTAAAGATGGTTTTGACCCCACCGTTAATTTAAACGATCCTATAATCAGAGATAATGGTGTAACATTAAAAAAAATAAACGATAACCTTATTGTTGTATTCGATGAACCAAGAATGGGAACAGTAGCTAATTCTTGTAAGGAAGGTCTTGTTTTCAGATCATCACCCGAGGACAATTCAAAAAATGTCATTTGTACTTATGATAAAGGTTCGCATTTAAAGGTCTTGGGATACTATATTCCTGATAGATTTGAGCCTAAAATCTATGCTTATGTAACAAATGGTAAAAAATATGGATATGTCTACGCATCTGACGGTGAACATACATACTTTGAATACAAAAAATGATACATTAAAGGCAGATAGTTTTCGCTACCTGCCTTTTGTTTTTATTCAACACTTTCTGAATTATATTTTGAGTCTTTGAATTTGGATTCTCGTGCTTTATTGATTCAATATCAACGCTTTCTGCCCCGCCCTTTTTCCATGTGTGAATGATTTCGGGAGCTTCAAAAACTTCGTCAAGCCGCTTAATAAACGGCACAATTTCGCCAAAATCCAGCGCACGATGGTCAAATGCAATGCACAAAGGCATCACCTGACGGATTGCAATTTCCTTTTCGCCGTCATCATTGACGATAACAACGGGCTTGTCCTGCACGGCTCCAACAGCGATTGCGCACACCTGCGGCGGCACAATTTCAAGCAGGCAGGTGGCTCCCCTCTGCTGACGGTAGGTTGAGCCGATATTTGAAACGGTGATTGTCCCCTGCTCAATATCACTCTTTGTAAGGCGGTCGCCTTCGGGAATTTCATAATACTCTTTCTTCGCCTTGCCAGAAAGCGTTTTCACCCTGTGTTTGCCCGTTTTTGAGCCGATAAGCCTGTAAATTGTCTGCTTAAATTTGCCATGCTTCAAGCCTGTGATTGTGTTATCAAGAGAAACCTCCATCATAACCTCATTAAGGTCTGTGTTTTCAATGCGACGGTTCACATCGGCAATATATTCTGTCATTTCGTCAAGGGTTTTATTCTCAAAATTGTGGAGGTTAATCGTCATCATTTCGCCGTTTGGTAAAACCATTGGCATTGAAATGTTTATATCCTCAAAAGTGTGGATTGTTCCACGAACAAGCTTTCTGTGGAACTTAATATGCGCATTCATTGCAGGGTCAGCCTTTAACCCCTCAACAATCAGCCTTAACATCAGCGTATTAAAAGTGATTTTTTCATCTGCCGCACAATTATTGTTAAGCCGTTTGTATTCAAGCATAAATTCTGTAACATCGGGTTCGTAATTGTATGTTACATGGGGGATATTTACCCAGCTTTCAGTTGTCATATTTGCAACAATTTTTCGTTGGATTCCAAAATGTGTTGTGTTTGTTCTTTTCATATTATCCCCCTTTAAAGCGTTAAATAATTACACAATTATTATAAATTATGTGCAGTAAAAATTCAACAAATAATTTAAAAAGTTCAATAATTTGTAACAATCTACAAGATTTGTTCACAACTTAATCTGCATATTTAAAGATTTATTACATAAAAAATCTGGAAAGCATAGGTTATAAAGTGCTGCAACAAGCTATTGAAATAAAAGAGTTTTTATGATATTGTTTTATAAGATTTAATGACGATGTTTTGAGGAGTAATTTATGATGAAAAGAATAATTGCAATAATTTTGAGCGTTTTGCTTTCTTTTGCTCTCTGTGTGCCTGCGTTTGCAGAGCAGGGCGGCATTTGCTACTATATTGATGCGATTAACGGAAATGACAGCAATGACGGAACTTCGCCCGAAAGTGCGTGGCAAACGGTGCGAAGAGCATCTGAAAATGAATTTAATGCAGGCGACAGGCTTCTTTTAAAGTGCGGTCAGACATTCGGCGGAAATCTTGTGCCAAAAGGCAGCGGCAGTGAAAATGCGCCTGTTGTTGTTTCGTCATATGGCGAGGGCAACTCCCCTGTTATTCATGCCAGCAGCAACGAATTTCTTTTCTTTATAAACAATGTGAGCCACTGGGTTATTGAAAATATTGAATTCACTTCGCAGGGCATTGGCGCACTTATATATTCTCTTGGTGATGACGGCATTGACGATATAACCATAAGAAACTGCTATTTTCACGATATTGGGATGTATGAAAACGGAGAGTCAACATATGCACTGCTTATTGATAATGACAGCAAGGGTGCAAATGTCAGCAACATTCACCTTGACTCTTTGCGCATAGAAAATGTCAGGTGGGGCATACACACAAAAGGAATAAATGCGGAGGATGACAGGGACACATTTATTAGCCCCGAAGAATCGTACAACTGCAATTATCTTTTTGAGAATATCTATATTAAAAATGCAGAATATGGCGGTATTGTTATTGGCGGAGTGCGCAACGGCACAATAAGAAACTGCCGTGTGCTTGACTGTGCAACTGCGCAGGACTCTGCGTACGCTCCCCTTTGGATAAGACATTCTGACGGCATTACAATTGAGTATTGCGAAATTGCAGGCTCGACCAACAGAATTGACGGAATGGCAATCGACTTTGACGGCTGGACAGTGAACAGCACTTACAGATATATTTACTCTCACGATAACACAAGATTTGTAAAGAATTGCGTTTTTGATTTTAAGACAAGAAACAGAGGCAACACGGTTTGCAACTGCGTTTCTGTCAATGATAATCAGAAAATGAACTGGGGCGCAGTGTGCCTTATCAGCACAAGCAGACCGTCTATTGGAAGAATGGCAGATTTCAGCTTTCACGATAATATAATTGTGAACGGCAAACCGATTTTTTGGATTTGCACAAAGAAACCGCAGATTGAAAATATAAAATTTGCGGGTACGAAATTTATGAATTTTATACAGAGATTGTTTAATTTGTTTGTTTTCCCGAAAGAGTTCAGCTATAACGAGGTTGACAGCGAAGAAATTGAAGTGTTGATAAATGAGATAACGGAAAGATTGCCGGAGTAATGAAAATCCCCGCTCGATAAAAATCGGGCGGGGTAAGTTTAAAACTATTCAATATTATTTTTACCCTCATCACTTAATTCTTGCATAAAACCAGCTGTAACGATACCAGAGGGAAGTGCAATAATTGCTATACCGAAAACTGATGAAACCATTGTTACTATTCTTCCTACTGTAGTAACAGGATAAATATCACCATAACCCATTGTTGTTAGTGAAACAGTTGCCCAATATATGGCATCAAAAAATGTTTCAAATGAATCGGGTTCAACATTAAAAATTACAAGTGCGGATATTAAAACATAAGCAACAGCCAAAACACCAACTGTAAGTAATGGTTTCTTTTCACGAATAAATACACCTTTAATCAGCTTAATACTTTTTGAATACCTGATTGTTTTAAAAACTCTGAAAACACGAAATGTACGAAACAAGCGGAAAATTTTTAAAATCTTAAATCCATTCTGTATAATATGTAGTGATGGCAAAATACAGATTAAATCAATGATTGCCATTGGTGTAAATGGATATATGACAAAAGACTTAGCATTTTTATTAAGTTTCAAATCAGCAGTAATAAGACGAAGAATGTAATCAACAATAAAAATTGAAACAGAGATTTTATCAATCCACCAAAACAAAGGTGTTTCAACTTTAGAAGCCAAAGGGATTAAGCTTGCAATAATAACAATCAACATAAACATATCATAAATGTTACTTAATTTGTCATCATCTTTTGCAGTTTCAATTATTTCAAATAATCGCTTTCTCATTGTAAGCACCTCTTCAACTATAAAATCAAAGAAGCTCTTTTGTCATTTGACAAAAGAGCTTCTTTTCATGGTTGCGGAGGTAGGATTTGAACCTACGGCCTCCGGGTTATGAGCCCGACGAGCTACCAAGCTGCTCTACTCCGCGATATTAGCTCCTTTGCTCAAGGAGCTTCGTTATTATACATCACTATTATATGTTTGTCAAGGGGTTTTATACATTTTTTTGAAAAAAATCAAAAATTTTCTTCTCCATACGGTGTTTCCCTTGCTGGGGAGGCATTGCCAAGGGCATTCATTTCCATCCACTGCTCTCTTGAAATAAGAACTTTTCTCGGCTTACTGCCCTCAAAGGGGCCTACTATTCCCCTCTCCTCCAGTGAATCCATTAAGCGTGCCGCTCTTGCGTAGCCTAACTTTAACTTTCGCTGAAGAAGTGTGGTTGATGCCATCTGACTTTCTACAACAACTTCGATTGCCTTTGGCAGCATTTCGTCGCCGCCCTCGTCGCCGTCATCTGAATCGCCGCCAACAACAACCTTTTTCTTCTCGCCAACCTCTTTTGCATTCATTTCGATTGCTTCGTTGACAGAGTCATCATATGTTGTTTCGCCGTCTTTCTGTGCCTTGATGAAATTGACTACATTCTCAACCTCACTGTCTGAAACAAAGCATCCCTGAACACGGACAGGCTTTGACACACCGATTGGCGCATAAAGCATATCACCGTTACCAAGAAGTGTTTCTGCACCCGACTGGTCAATGATTGTTCGTGAATCCACCTGTGATGAAACAGAAAGTGCGATTCGGCTTGGGATATTGCCCTTAATAACACCTGTGATAACATCAACTGACGGTCTTTGGGTTGCAATTACAAGGTGCATACCTGCGGCACGAGCCATCTGTGCAAGTCGGCAGATTGAATCTTCAACCTCTTTTCTTGCCGCCATCATAAGGTCGGAAAGCTCATCAATGAAAATAACTATCTGCGCCATAAGCTCGCCACCCTCGGCTCTTACCATACGGTTATAGCCTTTAATATCACGGACATTCTTTTCAGAGAACATTTTATATCGTTTGAGCATCTCTGTAACCGCCCAGCCAAGTGCGCCAGCCGCCTTTTTTGGGTCGGCAACAACGGGAACGAGCAGGTGCGGAATACCGTTATAAACAGTGAATTCAACCTGCTTCGGGTCAATCATAAGAAGCTTGACCTCATCGGGTGTGGAGTTATAAAGGATACTGACAATCATTGAGTTAAGGCAGACAGATTTACCTGAGCCAGTTGTACCAGCAACAAGAAGATGCGGCATTTTGGCAATATCGCAGATAATTGACTCGCCTGTAATATTCTTACCGATTGCAACGGCAAGCTTGCTCTTTGACACCTGTGTTTCATATTCGGGGGTCTGAATAATCTCACGAAGTGAAACGGTGGCTCTTGCTTTATTGGGGATTTCGATACCGATTGCGGCTTTACCTGGGATTGGAGCTTCCATTCTGACACCTGTTGCCGCCATGGCAAGGGCAATATCATCTGAAAGGCTTGTGATTTTGCTGATTTTAACACCAGGGGCAGGCTGAAGCTCATATCTTGTAACAGAGGGGCCTCGGCAGATGCCGATAAGCTTTGCGTTAACATCAAAGTTATGCAAGGTCTGCTCAAGAGTCATTGCGTTCTGCTTTAACTCCTGCTCATAGTTAAGTGCGCCCGAAAGGTCAGCAACATTAAGACATTCAAGGTTTGGCTTCTGATATGTACGCTCCTGCGATTCTTCATTAAGAGGAACAGGCGACGGTGCAATATGAGGCGGCTGCTGTTGAGGCTGTGTCTGTGGCTTGGGAGGCTCAACAGGCTTTGGCTGAACCTGTGAAACGGTAACAGTTTCGCTGCCCATATTATTAAGACCCATATTCTGAATAATCTGATCGTAGGCAGCTTCTCTTTTTTGCTTGCCTGCAAGCTCTTCAATATAAATTGAATCATCGGGGCTTGGCATATGCTGAGCTTCTTCGGCTCTGGGACCTACATTTGGAATATTGAACTTGCGTCTTGTATTAAAAGCTGAATTGGGGATTTTTCTTTCTCTGTTTACATTCTGAGGGATATGGTCTGAGGCAAATCCTTTTGCTTTATTAAATGCTTTTGAAGAAGCGTTGCCCACATCTTTGAGATTTTTGCCAGAAACAAAGAGGATAATTGCGGCTTCGATAAAGATGATAAGAACGATTGCGCAGGCTTTACCAGCGGCTTTCATTGCAAGTCCACCAATAAGTGCGCCGAAAGCACCGCCACTTTTAAGTGAAACGGTCTGGAATTCATCCCACACATATCTTAACTGCTCGCCCATATTGCCAGCATCAGACGCTTCAGAAACAAGGTGCAGGAATCCACCGAAAAGGAACACGATTGCAAGCAGGCTGATCACCCTTGATGCAACAGACCTTGTGCCTTTGTTGGTAACGAGTATATATGCGAAATAAATCATTAAAAACGGCAGGACGATTGCGTTGAATCCAAAGAAGCCGATATTGATGCTATGGAGAATATTCCACAGATTAGTGCCCTGCATAATTGTTACAAGGAAAGACAGCACTGCAAAGAAGAACAGTGCAACGCCGATTTTTTGATTTCTTGCGGTATTGACAGGACGCTTGCCCTTGGCAGGTGCCTTTGCAGGAGCTTTTGCTGTTTCTGCCTTTGCGCCCTCTTCTTTTTTTGCAGGCTCTTCTTTTTTAGCAGGTTCCTCTTTTTTAGGTGCAGGCGCTGCCTTTTTAGCGGTTTCAGGTTTTTTTGACGGCTTTTTTGAGGGCTTTCCCGAATTCTGTTTCTCTTTTTTTCTTGCAGCAACAACATCTATATTGCTTTTGCCCAGCTTTCTTTTTGCCACTTATATTCCTCCTTAGGGGTATTTATTCATTCTTCTTTTCGTTTTGTTCTATCATTTCATAGAGCCTGTCCAGCGCATCTGAAAGGCTGCCGAGGGAATCAATAAGACCGCCTTCAACGGCTTCTTTGCCCTCTAAAACTGTGCCGACATCCATAACAAGTTCACCAGTGGCGAGCATAAGCTCTCTGAACTTTTCGGGTGGCATTTTTGAATTATTGCAGACGAAATTAACAATTCTTTCCTGCATCTGCTGAAAATAGTAGAGCGTCTGCGGAACGCCTAAAACAAGTCCGTTCATTCTTACAGGGTGAATAGTCATAGTCGCAGACGGGGTGATGAAGGATTCATCTGCCGAAACAGCAAGTGGAACACCGATTGAATGACCGCCGCCGAGGACGAGGGAAACAGTTGGCTTTTTCATGCCTGCAATAAGCTCCGCAATGGCAAGCCCTGCTTCAATATCACCGCCAACGGTGTTGAGAATAATCAGAAGTCCGTCAATACAATCGCTCTCTTCAACAGCCACAAGCTGAGGTATCATATGCTCATACTTGGTTGTTTTGTTTTGAGATGGCAGAATGTAATGACCCTCAATCTGCCCGATTATCGTCATACAATGGACTAATTTGCCGTTTCTTTCAACCGTGATTGAGCCTGAATCAATAATTTGCTTGAATGATTCGTCTGCAAGGCTCTGCTCATCTGTTGTTTCATCAGAAAAAGTCGGGTCAGTGTCAACAGTGAAATTCTGCCCGATACCTAAAGTGTTTCTGTAGCTCATAAAATTACCACCTTTGAAAATTCTCTAATTATAGTATCCAAAGACGGTGAAATTATTATAAGACAACAATCACCCAATATATTGTATATATTATCATTTTTATTAAAATTTATCAATAGATTTTATTGATTTTTTATTGCCGATTTGTTATAATTTGGAGTAAAAATAAGGAGGTCTTTTTTATGATTTTTACAATAGAAAACGATAAAGCAACAGCTGGCATCAAGCAGTACGGTGCTGAGCTTACATCTTTTAAATCAAAAGAAACAGGAACAGAGTATTTGTGGCAGAGCTTCCCAGAAATCTGGTACGGTCAGTCCCCTGTACTTTTCCCCATTGTTGGCACACTTCTTGACAACAAATATTTTGTTGACGGCAAAGAATACGAGCTTTTCCGCCACGGCATTGCAAGAAAAAGAGATTTTGAATTAAAAGAGCAGGGCAAGGATTATGTTATCCTTACTCAGAAATACAACGAGGACACACTTAAAGTTTATCCTTTCAAGTATATTCTTGACATTGAATTCAGACTTGATGGCAACAAGCTGACAGCTACACACACAGTTAAAAATGAAGATGACGGCGATATGTATTTCTCAATCGGCGCACACCCCGGATTCAACTGCAAAATCGGCGACAAGCTCCAGTTTGAATGTGAAGAAAAAGATGTAATCAACGAGATGATTGACCCTGAGTCAATTCTTTATGATGAGAAATTCCCCACACCTTTTGAGGGCAAAGACATCACAATCACAGAGGATATTTTTGCAAAAGACGCACTTATTCTTTCAAATCTTAAATCAAAGAAATGCACACTGAAAGGCTGTGAGCGTGATGCAGAAATTGAATTCACATTCGGCGATGTTGAGTTCCTTGGTCTTTGGGCAAAGCCCGGCGCACCTTATGTTTGCATTGAGCCATGGTATGGCATAAATGATTCAAGAGATAAAAAGGCTGATTTCTCACAGAAGAGAGCTATTCAGAAAATCAGCGGTGATGAAGAATTCAGCTTCTCATGGAGTGCTGAAATCAAGCTTAAATAATGAAAAATATTGTTTTTGATATGGGCGGAGTGCTGATAGATTTTAATCCGCAAAGGATGTTAAACGACAATTTTCCGCCCCAATATCACGATATAATAAATAAAAATGTGTTTCAGAGCGTTCACTGGAAGAATATGGACAGAGGCACGGAGTCAGTTGACGAGGCTATCGAAAATATGCTACCCAGTATTCCACCTGAAGCACGCAATAAAATGAGAGAGCTGATACTTGACCGTGAGGGTCAGATGCCCCCTCTAACAGAGATGACACCGATAATCAAATCCCTTAAAGAGGACGGTTATCGGCTCTTTGTGTTGTCTAACTGCGCTAAATGGTTTCACGAATTCAAATACACAATCCCTGCCATAGAGCTTTTTGACGGATTTTTAATATCTGCTGATTATGAATTGCTGAAGCCAGAGCGTGAAATTTTTGAACTGTTTTTGAATAAATTTAATCTTTCGGCAGAGGATTGCCTTTTTATTGACGATTCCCCTGCCAACATTGAGGCTGCAAAAAGCTTGGGATTCAAAACCTTTTGCTTTGACACAAGAGATTTTGATGGACTTAAAGCATACATAGGCAGGCTCAAAGAGGAGTAAATATGTCCTTTTTTTCACAAAGCTTAAAGAAAACAAGTGAATACCCTGCCCTTGTGAATTATATTAAAAAAGGTCGTGTGCCAATGGGCGCACTTGGTCTTTCACAGATTCACAAGGCTCATATTATCAGCTCGCTGCTTGGGGATTTTTCGCCACGGCAGGCTGTTGTTATTGTGCCAGACGAAAGTCAGGCAACCCGCCTTTGCAAGGATTTAAAGGCATTTGGCTGCAACGCACTGCTTTACCCTGCGGGCGATATTTCATTAAGAACTAATCAGATAAAATCCCGTGAATACGAGCATAGGAGATTATCTGTTCTCGGCAAGCTCCTTGACGGCAACGCAGACGCTGTTGTTTTGAGCGTTGAGGCGGCTTTGCAGTTGACTATCCCCCCTGAGGTGCTTTTTCAGAAAAGAATTAGCCTTAAAGTTGGCGAGGATGTTGTAATTTCTGAGCTTGTGCAGAAGCTTTTAAGCTCGGGATATTCTTCAACAGAAAATGTTGAGGGAAGCGGTCAGTTTGCCGTCAGAGGCGGAATTGTTGATGTATTTTCGCCCGACAGCGATATGCCTTTCAGAATTGATTTTTGGGGCGACACAATCGACTCAATTTCATTTTTTGAAACGGACACCCAGCGAAGAGTTAGTCAGATTGAAGAAATCACCATTACACCTGCAAATGAAATCTGCTGTGATAACAAAAGGCTCATTGAGTTAATCGGCAATTTTGCAGACAAGGTTAAGGGCAAAGGCTCCGTTAAGGTGAAAGAATCACTGCGCAAGGATATTGACTCACTTGAAGCAGGCATCAGCCTTTCTTCACTTGACAGATACTTGCCGTTGATTTATGAGGACAGCGCAACGATTTTTGACTATGTTGAAAGACCGCTTCTTTTTGTAAGCGAAAGCTTCAGCATTAAAGACAAGGCAAATGCTGTGCTTCAGCTTTTTAACGAGGAATACAGTGCGTACCTTTCAGAGGGCGTTGTTTGCAAAGGCCTTGACAGATATGTGCTGTCTTTTGAGGAGCTTCTTGGATTTTACACCGACCTTGGTGCGATTTATCTTGACAACCTTGCAAGGGGCAGTTTTGATATTCCTGTTAAGGAGCTTATAACATTCAATGCCCGTCAGATTTCGCCGTGGAACGGCTCACTTTCTGTTTTAAAAGACGATCTGCAGCCGTTTGTTGGCAAGAAAAATAAGAAAACAACTATCGTTATTGCTTCGGGTACGCCTAAGGCTTCGCAGGCTCTTGCAGATGACCTTAACAAAGACGGCTATCAGTGCTCTTATATAGAAAACCCTGCTGAGGATTTGCCGTCGGGAAGCATCACAGTTATGCCGGGTGGATTTTCAACAGGATTTGAATACCCCACCGCAGGCTTTATGCTTATAACATACGGCGCAAGAGAGGCTCTGCCTGTTAAGAAAAAAACTAAAAAGGTCAACAAGGCGGCTGTTTTCAACTCCCTTGAAGAGCTTCACAAGGGCGATTATATTGTTCACGTTTCCCACGGTATCGGTATTTTTGACGGCATAACTCAGCTTGAAGCTGACGGAAACATTAAAGATTACATTAAAATAAAATATGATAAAGGCGATGTGCTTTATGTGCCTGTTACACAGCTTGATCAGGTATCGAAGTACATTGGTCCAAACAGCGAAAGCGGAATGCTCAAGCTTAACAGGCTTGGGGGCAGTGAATGGAACAAAACCCGTTCAAAGGTTCGCTCATCTGTTAAGGATATGGCGAAGGAGCTTATTGAGCTTTATTCAAAGCGTATGAAGATGGAGGGACACGCATTTTCCCCCGATATTGATATGCAGAATGACTTTGAGCGCAGATTTGAATTTGACGAAACAGACGACCAGCTCCGTTGTATTTATGAAATCAAGTCGGATATGGAAAAGCCTCACCCTATGGACAGACTTCTTTGCGGTGATGTTGGTTTCGGCAAAACGGAGGTTGCTATCAGAGCGGCATTTAAGTGCGTTGCAGACGGCAAGCAGTGCGCTATTCTTGTGCCTACAACTATTCTTGCTCTCCAGCATTTTCAGACTATAAGAAAGCGAATTGAGGGTTTCCCTGTTGAGGCGCAGATGCTCTCACGCTTTGTTTCACCAAAGGAACAGGAAAAAATCAAAGAGGATTTGAAAAAGGGTTATGTTGATATTATCGTCGGCACTCACAGGCTCATTTCAAAGGATGTTAAATTCAGAGATTTAGGTCTTATAATTGTTGACGAGGAGCAGAGATTTGGCGTTGCGCAAAAAGAAAAGCTCAAAAGTGCGTACCCCAATGTTGATGTACTGACGCTTTCGGCAACACCTATCCCCCGCACGCTTAACATGGCGATGTCGGGCATCAGAGATATGTCGATTCTTGAAGAAGCTCCGCAGGACAGACACCCTGTTCAGACCTATGTTATTGAGCATGACCCTGAGGTGCTTGCTCTGGCAATGGCAAACGAGCTTCGCCGTGGCGGTCAGGTATATTATCTGCACAACAGGACAGAAACAATTGCACGCACCGCCGCAAAAATTAAAGAAATGCTACCCGATGCGAGGGTTGAATATGCCCACGGTCAGATGACGGAGGAAAAATTAAGCTCCATATGGCAAAGGCTTATGGAGGGTGAAACGGATATTCTTGTTTGCACCACCATAATTGAAACTGGTGTTGATGTGCCAAATGCCAACACGCTTATTGTTGAGAACGCTGACCGCATGGGACTTTCACAGCTTCACCAGCTGAGGGGTCGAGTTGGCCGCTCCACAAGGCGAGCAAGTGCATACTTTACATTCACAAAAGGCAAAGAGCTAACCGAAATTGCCGCAAAGAGATTGACGGCAATCAGAGAATATACAGAATTTGGCTCAGGCTTCAGAATAGCCATGAGAGACCTTGAAATCAGAGGTGCAGGCAATCTTTTAGGCACACAGCAGCACGGGCATATGGAAGCGGTCGGCTATGACCTTTACATGAAGATGCTCAATCAGGCTGTTGGCGAGGAAAAGGGCGAGTTACAGCCTGCCCCCGAAAAGGAATGTCTTATTGACCTGCCTGTTGACGCATACATTCCATCAGAGTATATTCCGAATGTTCCGCACAAAATTGCAATGTACCGCAGAATTGCAGATATTCGAAACGAAGAAGATGCAGATGATGTTATTGACGAGCTGATTGACAGATTTGGCGAAATGCCCTCAAGCGTACTTGGACTTATAACAATTTCACTGCTTCGCAACACTGCAATTTCACAGGGCATTTATGAAATAAACAGAAGCGGCGACACAATAAAGCTGTTTATTGAAAGCCTTGATATGTCAAAAATCACCGCACTTGCGCAGAATATGAAAGGCAGAATCACTGTTTCTGCCGCTGGCAAGCCTCATATTGCTATCAGAATTCATTTGGGTGAGGATCAGCTGACGATTCTTAAAAAATCCCTTGAAATTATGGAGAAAACAGGCAGGGCGGCAAAATGATAAGAAAAGTTACCGCTGAGGATAAAGAAATTTATCTTGAAATGACAGAAGTTTTTTATAACAGCGACGCTGTGCTTCACCCAGTTCCCCTACAAAACAGGCTTGCCATGTGGGATGAGCTGATGAGAAGCAATCGCTACGGCGAATGTTTCTTTTATGAAGAAAACGGCGAAGTGAAAGGCTATATGCTTCTTGCTTACACATTTTCACAAGAGGCTGGCGGTTCAGTATGCTGGATTGAAGAGCTTTATGTTAAAGAAAAATACAGAAATAAAGGCATCGGCAAGCAGTTTTTTGAATTTATAAAAAGGGAAATTGAGCCGAAATGCAAAAGAATACGCCTTGAAGTTGAGGATTACAACATCGGCGCAAAAAGGCTGTATTCATCACTTGGTTTTGAAATGCTCCCATACGAGCAGATGATAAAAGAATTATAATAAGACAGCTGTCTTCAGAAAGGAAAGTGCGAAATGCCATACACAGTTAAACCACACTTAACACGAAAGATAACCGTTTTATCAAAGGATGACCCGTCTATCCCAAAAGAGCTTTTTGAGGCAAAGAGCATTGCTCCCGACCTTAAGGGATTTCCGTATCCCCTGCCCTCAAAAAAGAGCGAATACACCTGCTTTGCAGAGGGTGATAAGGGCATAATATGGTACGGTGCAGAAACAGGTCTTACAAGATATGACCCCAATGCCGAAACAGACGAAGATAAAGTTATGTATTTCAG
Organism: Clostridia bacterium; assembly: GCA_024404115.1. GTDB lineage: Bacteria > Bacillota > Clostridia > Oscillospirales > Acutalibacteraceae > CAG-488. The sequence continues at coordinate 30,640 of JAKSQM010000005.1, forward strand.
CGCAACAAGGCACCTTGGTGAGCCTAAGGTTGACGCTATTCTGCCAGAGGGCGACAACATCTGGGTGCTGACAGGCGAATATGTTTCATACATTCAGATGGTTATGCTCACAGGTCAAGAAAGAGCTGAGCTTCTTTTAGAAGAAACAAACAAATATGTTAAGCGCAGAGGCATGGTAAGCCAGCGTCATATGAAAGTTCCCCGCGATTTCAGCACAATGTACCCCTACGCTTCAAGCGACAATGACGGCACATTCACAGCAGGTCATGCAGCTGGCGAGGTTTTCCACTATGCTGTGCTTAAAAAAGAGCTTGGCGAGGATCATCCCAAAACAAAAGCTGCTTTGAAAGATGCAACAGAATCTGTTGAAGCATGTCTGCTTCTGATGTATATTCACGGCAGACCCGAAGGATTTATTTCACGCTCATACCATGTAACAGGCGAGCCTGTGCCCGATGACGGATTCTTTTATAAGCGCAACGGCGATTATGCCACCTGCGTTGAAACAACCGCTTCTATCAGAACAGGCAGAAACAATGAGAAAGTTCCATGCAATTATCCTATTCCCGAAAGACTTCGCCATCTGCTCACAGACTACGGCTACACAGAGGACGACGTTACATACAAGGCAGACACAAGCAGCGATGAGGTTTCTAACCACTTCATGCAGATGGTTGTGGCTCACGATATTCTTGGTGAAGTTGACCCCGAGCTTGATGAAATTATCAAGGATGCTGCAAGAAGAACATCACTTCACATCATCAACGGCGGTTATGAATTCCTTGAACACTCCGGCAAGCCTACCACTTGGGCAAAGTGGAGCAAGCGTTATTTTGAAAATGACCCCACAGGTTATGTTGACGCTCCCCTTAACAGTGCAGAGCTTCTCTTTTATCTTAAAGCAACAATGCACATCACAGGCGAAGAGGGATTATGGAAAGAGCAGTATGACAAGCTTATTGCAGACGGTTACGCTGACCTTGCCACAAAGCATTTTGACAGATTCTATCAGGGTGCAATAAGAGAGAAATGCGCACCCGAAGAGGACTTGATGTATGGCGACAATATGCTGGCAACCGTTACATTCTGGATGCTTTGCACACTTGAGAAAGACCCTGTGCTTTTAGAGAAATACCGCAAAGGCTACAAGTCATGGGCTCATTCACTTTTAAGGGAGCATAACCCCGGATATGAATTCCCGTATATTGCCGCTATGCCCGATGAAGAAGTTGATGTAAAGAGCTGTATTCAGTGGTTTAACAGATTTGAAACATCAAGATACGGTGCAGAAATCAATATGTACCGCCACGATACGCCTATTAAGGACAAGCGAAATGAAGAAGCTGAAATGGCAAACGAGGTTTCTTTAAGACTCCCCCCTGACGAGCTTCCAATAAACAAATATGACAGAAATCCATATGATATCCGCCCTGGTGTTCACTCCCCCTCCACACTTGTTGAGGGCTGCTATGTTTACACATTTGCATACTGGCTTGGCAGATACTATGGAATTATTGACGAGGAGGGCTGAGAAATGAGCAGAATTGCAATTGTAACAAAAAAATGCCCCGAATATCTCAAGGGCATAATTGAAAAAATGCAGAAATGCGATTCATTTAAGGTCAACGGACTTAAAGCTGGCGAGCTTGCTGAAATCGAAAAAGAGAATCCCGAAATTTTTGCACAGATTAAGAATTTTATCGTTGCTGGCAGATGGTATCCATTTGCAGGACTTTGGCAGGATGAGAAAGACGAAATCAACGACGAAAGACTTGCAAGAGAGATTCTTTACTCCTGCCGTTGGCTTTATGAGAAATTCGGCATTTATTTCCGTGTATTCTTTGGCAAAAATATTTGCAGTGCAAAATTTTCACAGACAGTTTATAACGGTCGCTTTGACGGCGCAGTGCTTGAAAGCGAAAACGAAAGCTACTGGCTTGACGGCAAAGACAAATTCAGACTTTTCATTATGGAAAAGGGCGACACTGTTGACGCTATTGATGCAGACGAAAACTGTGAGTATGAAACATACGGCGAAATGCACCACAGAATGATGTCAAGCCCCCTTGATTTAAAGACAGTTTTACTTAAAAAGGCTGAAACTCCCCTTTCTGATGCTGAAAAGGCTGTGTTACTTTCAGAGAAAGCATCTGCACAGGCTGGCGAAAACAAGGCGGAAGAAATCAAAAACTGCTGGTTTATGATTTTTGACGGCAGAGATTGCTGTGCCACCAAAAAGGCAAAAGAGATTTTTGACGGCAGTGAGTGCGCTGACATTGTGAAAGTGAACAATGACGCTGTTAAGGTTAGCGTTTATAAATTCAGCGAGGACGAGAGCAGTGTTGTTATCAGAATTACAGAAACCGCTGGCAAGGATGCACAGATAACTGTTATGTGTGATGAGATTGACGCAGGCTTCCGCTGTGAAATCGGGCCATTTGAAACAATCACATACAAAATTGACAAAGAGGGATATGTAAAAGAAACATTCCTTTATGAATAAAAAAGCGGTGTCTGCTTTATGCAGGCACCGAAAAATGGCAGAAAAAAAGCCACAGAAAAATCTGTGGCTGGAGCTGCTAACCGGAATTGAACCGGTGACCTCATCCTTACCAAGGATGCGCTCTACCGACTGAGCCATAGCAGCACTGCAAGGGTTATAATACCATAATATATTAAAAATGTCAAGCGAATTTTTATAAAACTTCATTTTTTTGAAAAGGAGGAAGTTTATGCTTATTACAATCGACATCGGCAACACAAATATTTCACTTGGAATATTTGACGGCGACAAAAAAAGCTTCACTGCACGACTTGCAACACAGCGTGAAAGGACAATTGACCAGTATGCCGCCGAGCTGCTGATTATTTTTTCTCTTAACAAAATTGATTCAAATGCCATTGACGGCTCAATTATAAGCAGTGTTGTGCCTGAATTGACAAACACAATATCGGGCGCAATTGAGAAAGTTACAGGGTGCGAGAGTATGATTCTTTCACCGGGGATTAAGACGGGACTTAAAATCGTAACGGACTGCCACTCACAGGTGGGAGCAGATCTTGTTGCGGCAAGCGTTGGCGCAATTGCCAAATACCCTCTCCCCTGCCTTGTGGTTGACCTTGGCACTGCAACTAAAATTATTCTTATTGATGAAAGCGGTACATTCAGAGGATGCACAATTTCAGCAGGCGTTAAGATTTCACTTGATGCACTTTCGCAGAAAACATCACAGCTCCCTGCAATCAGCCTTAAAACACCCTCAACTGCAATTGGCACAAACACAACTGATTGTATGCTTGCAGGCACTGTTCTTGGCACGGCGGCTATGCTTGACGGACTTTGCGAAAGAATGGAAAAGGAATTTGGCAGTGAAATTAAAACAACTGTTGCAACGGGCGGATATTCACATGAAATTATCAAAAGCTGTTACCGTGAGATGATTTATGACAAAGACATTCTGCTTGACGGATTGAAAGTTATCTACAATAAGAATATAAAATAAACATCCGCATTTTATGCGCTGTATCCGCAAGGAGCAGCAGCAAGGAGGAATAAAAATGAATAAGAAAACAAACACAAAGAAGAATAGCACAGTTATGCTGGCTGTATCTTCGGTCTTAGCGGCAATTATTGTTGTGATGACATTCACACCGCTTGGGTATCTGAACATCGGATTTGTTGAAATCACATTTCTGACAATACCTGTTGCGGTGGGCGCAATAGTCTGCGGCCCTGCCTGCGGAGCTTTTTTAGGCGCAGTTTTTGGCATCACAAGCTACATGCAATGCTTTGGCATCGGCAGACCCTCGCCATTTGGTGCGGCACTGCTTTCAATCAACCCCGTTGCAACAGGGATTATGTGCATTGTGCCGAGGGTGCTGGCAGGTCTATTGGCGGCACTTGTGTTTATGGCATTCAAGGGAAAGCACAAAAACATCTCTTATGCACTGACATCTTTAAGCACAGGATTTTTTAACACGCTGTTTTTTGTTGCCTGCCTTATTGGTCTTTTTGGCACAGATAAGCTCTCGACACTTGGACTTGGGGACAGCATTGTAAAGATTATTGCCACGCTTGTTACTGTTAATGCAGTGATTGAATGGGCAGTTTGCCTTGTAATCGGTCTTGCAATAAGCAAAGCGCTTGACGCAGTTATTAAACAAAAAAGATAAAGAGATAAAAGTAACCGCTGGTTTTCGCCAGCGGTTATGTTTTTTAGATGGTATTGTTTGTTATGAATATAATCGGGTGCGGGTGTCCCGCCATCGCCGAAACTTTTTCACTATTCACTATAACTTATTACTTCAAGATACCCCTATCGTCAAAATCAAAGATTTTGCCACTTCCCCCAAGGGAAGCTTTTTTTTGTTGACATTCAGAGGACAATCCTTCATTGCGTTTTAGATAGATTTGTGCGATATTTTCTTAATTCAATTCGGGAGGAGCCCCTCCCCTACGGTGTGTCCGCTTATTTATGACACATATTTAGCGAATATATGCAGAAATCAAGAACATATTATCAATAATTCTTCGTTCAAATTTCTATTTGTGTTGAAATTCAGAACGGGATGTCGAGGACGCCATCCCCTACATTACGCCAATTTTTCACTACAACCTATTACTTTAGGTTCTACCCCTCTGTCATCTGCGATGACATCTCCCCTGTCAAGGGGCGACAGAAAGTCTGCTGTTTTTTTATGATATTTTATTTTCAACAGACAATCCCTCAGTCTTTTTGCAGGGGAAAAAATCCAGCTCCCTTTACACAAGGGAGCCGTTTTAGTGTGCAATTCAAATGAATTTGTATGGTACAGTTGGTTTACATCGGCAGGTAAACCGTTGCTTTGAACAGGTCGCCGTCGATATTAAGCTCTAATTTGCCGTTTTGGAGGGTGCAAAGCTCCTTGGCGATTGAAAGACCTAATCCGTTGCCCTCTTCCTCACCTCTTGAAGCATCACCTCTGACGAAGCGTTCTGTCAGCTCCTCGGGTGAAATGTCAAGGGGCTCTTTTGATGTGTTTTTGATTTCAAACACACCGAAGCCGTCTGCTTCTTTAAGTGAAACATAAACTCTTGTATTGGGGGCGGAATATTTCTTGGCATTTGAAAGGAGATTTTCAATAACCCTGTAGGTCTGCTGACCGTCTGCAAAAACTATTACATTATCACAGTTTTCATTGAATCTCAAATCAAGATTTCGGCTTTCAAATTCGGGCGAATACTCAACAATGCTCTGAATTACAAGCTCTTTGAGGTTGAAGCGGACGGGGTTCAGCTTAATGTTGCCTGCGGAAACCTTGGAGGCTTCAATGAGATTTTCAATAAGCACCTTGAGGTTTGCGGATTTTTCATCAATGATGCCGATATATTTCTTTGCTTCCTCGCTGTCTGCTTCACTGTTTTTGAGCAAATCAACATATGAAATAATCGAAGTGAGGGGCGTTTTTAAATCGTGGGAAACATTGGTTATAAGCTCAGTTTTAGTGCGTTCATTTTTAACCGCTTTTTCAACAGCAGTGGCAAGCTCATCATTTGAAATTTTAAGGCTGTCGTTGAGGATTTTTAACGATTCATGAACATTTTCATTGCCAAAATCAACACTTTCTCTCTTCTCGGAAGCATCAACAACTTTATCAAGATTTTTTACATATTTTGTAAGGAAAACAAGAGCAATTATGCCTGCAATAGCTGTGAAAATTGCCACAATCAAGCCTACTGAAAATTCATCTGTTACAATGATAGAGGCGGCTACAAGGATTGGGTCAAGAATTGCAAGGATGCCAAAAAGAATGAGTGTTTTTCTTGTAAAATATTTTGGCTTATATTTTAAATCGTGCTTTCTGATAATATTCACAAAGCCTTTCACAAGTTTTTTAATGATATTCCAAATAAAAATAACTACTCTCACAACAAAGAAATTACGGAAATATTTTCTGTCTGACTTCGCTATTCTGACTACGCTTGTGATCCACTCAACAAGCACTGCCCACATAACGGTAAGACCGAGGGCAACAATCACCAAGCCGTCCTCATGGAGGATTGTTCTGCCTCTTTCTGTTGTCTGAATGTAATAATCATTAAAAAAGATAAACTCTTCAACAAAATCTATCAAAATGCAACAGCCTGCAACAATACTTGCTGTGGAAAGGGCAAGGTGAATATCACCTGGGAGCTTGTCAATAAATGCAGGAGTTATGCCGTCAAAGCCTTTTTTATGACCTGCAAGGAGCAGAAGAATTACAAGTGCCGCAATAGAAATTACAAAGAAAACGGCGGCTTTAATCATATAAGGCTTGATTGAATAGTTAATGGACTGAAACCTATCACAATAATCGGTGATAATATCGTTGCCTGTCAGCTGGTCTTCATTGACAATATATGCTTTGAACTCGGTGCAGTTTTTGAAATCTTCTTTAATATAGCGTGTTGCGTTTGAACCGCTTAAATAATTCTGAACGCCTGCCGCCTTTACAACATCCTTATTTTTGATGCAATAGAATTGATGACCCTTTGTAATACCGCTATTCTGCTCGGTTTCTGTCATATTTGTGATGACATTATCCTTTGTTTTGATGTAATATTTTATGTTTTCGAGCTTTGAAACACGCTCTTTAGCTTCTGAAAATCTTTCTTTATAATTATCAAAGGTATCATAATATGCGTTATCAGCGTACTCTTCTATCTGCTTCTTTGCTCCGCTGACAGAAATGTTGTAATCAAAGTAAAAGCCATAGTTATTCAGCTTTTTAAAGCGACACTCAAAGCTCTGATCAAAGGCTTCACTTCTGACAAGATTATCGTATTTGAGGAACTCCTCGCCCTCTGCGTAATTGAGAACCTTGCGGGCAACCCTTACGCTTGCGTGGTCGTATGGGTCAATCTGATATTCACGCTCATTTTCGGGAGTGTCGGGAATTGAATCAATATAGCCCTCTGTTAAGCCGTTGGCATTATCGGGGTCATAGCTTTCATTCTGATTTGCAACATATGTGAGCTCTTCACGGATAATTTGAATTTTGTTATCCTTGTATCTCTGAAGATTTTCTTCGATTTCTGCTTCTTTGATTTTTTGAAGCTCTTTTTCTTTTTCGCTGACGCTTTCGCCTGTGAGGGTTTGCATATCTGAAATAGCGTAACTGAAAACTTCTTTGGCTTTATCTGAATCATAGAAGCTTTTGCCACCGTCAAATGCGTCATACGGGTCTAAAAATTCAAGGGGTCGCACCGCATAAAGTGCATTAAATGCAAAAAGTCCGAATGTTAAAATGCTTAAAATAAGGCAGAGTGCCTTTATCCACAAAGAATATTTTACTGAATTGTTATTCATATTTTTACCTCCTCAACTGAATCAGAATTTCTCGATTTTGTAACCAAGTCCGTAGATAACCTTTAGATATTTGGGGTCTTTGGGGTTGATTTCGATTTTGCTTCTGATATTTTTAATATGAACGGTAATTACCCTTTCAACACCGTATGCAGGTTCGCCCCACACAGCTTCATAAATCTGTGAGCTTGAAAGCACCCTGCCTGCATTCTCTAAAAGGAACTGGAGTATGCCGAATTCACGGGCGGTGAAGTGAACCAAAGTGCCGTCAACGGTAACCTCTTTTGTGTCTTTATCAAGGACTATTCCGCCATTGACAAGCTGACTTTCTTTAACAGTAAGGTTGCCGAGGTAGGCATATCGCCTTATTTGGGATTTCACCCTTGCCATAAGCTCCAAAGGGTTAAACGGCTTTGTTACATAATCGTCTGCGCCAAAATCAAGACCGATGATTTTATCGGTATCTTCACTTTTTGCAGAGAGCATAATTATGGGGAAATTATGCTTTTCACGAAGCCTGCCAGCGGTCATAAGACCGTCCATTTTTGGCATCATAATATCAAGAATCATGCAGTGAATTTCGTTATTCTCCGCTTTTTCGATAGCATCAATGCCGTCATATGCTTTGATGACATCATAGCCGTTGTGCTTTAAGTAGATTTCAATGGAATCCACAATGGCGGTGTCATCATCACAAACAAGAACACGATACATAAGAAATGCCCCTTTCTTTGATTGTTGACCTTATTGTAAAATACGAAAGCAAAGGTACAACAAAGGAAATGTAAAGAAATTATAAAGATTTTCGGCAAAGTAAAGACAAGCACAAGTGAGGAGGAAAGTCAAGTCTTGTTTTTTACCACCGAAATGTGAATGATAAATTGCTTTGACACAATGAAAGCCTGCCAGATAGAAATATTATAATAGTCCAAACGGGGCAACTCATCAGATGAATGAGCGCCCCGATTTTTTATTTGATTAACTTGAAAATTATGTAAAGTACACCGTAAACCACAGGCTGATGTGCCATGTAAATCCAGAATGAATTTCTGCCGATTGTGGTGAAAACTTCTTTTGTTGGCTCGGTTTTTACCCATTTATCCACAATGCCATTCTTTTTGAGGAATTTGAAGAAGAAATAGCCTGCGAAAAAGAGGAAAATCCACGGAATCAGCGGGAAGTAATCGCTTGATTTGAAGCCGTCAAACTTGAAGCCGAAAAATGTGGTTATGTAGTTTTTATAAAGGAATGTGGGAAGTCGGTAAAAGACTTTATCGCCAAAGCCGATGTAGCCTCTCGGCACTTTTTTGAGTAGAAGAAATGCCGCAAAATTGATGATGAACATTGGAAACGGGGGCATTTCTTTAATCAGCGGGTCAAGGAGTGTGCAGATAAGCATACACGAGCCTATAAGGGTCAGCACACCGAAAATGATAATATCCTCAGGCATGGCAACCATTGTTACAAGGGTTATTATTGCACCGCCAACAAAGACAAGAAGTCCTCGGCTCAGATGTTTTTTGCCGAAGTTCCAGCAAAATCCCGAAAGGAAAATGAAAAGCCAGCAAATGCTCTGCTGCCAAATGTAGGCATAATCTGACTTAAACCACGGCGCATCAACACCGAAGATATAGACTAAATCCCACATGGTGTGGTAAGCAATCATACTCACAACGCAGATGCCACGAAGGGCGTCAATAAATGCGTAGCGAGGTGATTTTTTCTTTTTAACTGCCTGTTTTTCCTGCGGTTTTTTGATTTCTGCGGTTTTACTCATAAATTCACCTCATAAGGTTTATTGCGATTTCATAAACAACGGGGCCTAAAAGTGCGGGGAGCAGGTTGCCGACCTTGAATTTTTTGCCTGCAACGAAGTTGACACCAATGCAGAAAATCAGAACTGAGCCTACAAGTGAAAGGTTTGAAATGAGCAAATCGCTCATATAAGGAGCAATCAGACCTGCACTGAGGGTGATTAAGCCCTGATAAATTCCCATTGGAATAATTGAGAAAAGCGTGCCGATTCCCATGGTTGAGGAAAGAATTGTGATAAAGAAAAAGTCCAGAGATGATTTTATAAAGAGGGTTTCGTGGCTGCCTGTTAAGCCATCCTGCAACGAGCCCATAATCGCCATTGCACCAATGCAGATAACAAGTGTGGCATCCACAAAGCCGTCAACAAAGCGGTTGTCGCCCTCTGCCTTGACTTTCTTTTTGAGCCATACACCAACGCTTTCAAGCTTATCTTCAATAGCCAGCAGTTCGCCCAAAAGACCGCCCACAACAAGGGAGATAAAAAGAAGCATACTGCCCTGTGTGGAAAGCTTGCCGTTTTCGCCGATTTGAAGCATTTCTGCAAGTGTACCGGCTGCGCCAATAAAAATTGTGGCAACGCCAAGTGCAGTTTTAACCATATTCTGATATTTTTCTTTGATTCCGCCTTTAAAAAGCAGACCCAACAATGATGCCAGCGCAACAGCCGCAACATTGACAATCGTTCCTAAACCTTTCATATCTCGCCTTTCATATTACTGCACCTCAACGATTTCAAGACCTGAATTAACAGGCTGGCACAGATAAGTTTCTTTGTAATCTTTTTTAAGTGTTTCGTATGCCTTAACTGCATCGCTTTCGCTGGTGAAAACACCGTAGCAGGTAGGGCCAGAGCCGCTCATGCAGGCGCAAAGAGCGTTGTTATCATACATCACAGACTTAATCGGCACTCTCTGCGGTACTTCAATAAGCTGTTCAAAAACATTGCCTGCCTTTGAGCAGATGCCCTCAAAATCGCCATTAGCGGCATAATAGAGCATTGAGCAGGTGTCAAGATGACGGACACCGTGCTTGTCAAATTCACTGAATGCCTTGCCCGTTGCAACGCCTACCTTTGGCTTTGCAAGGACTATCCAGCAATTTTTTAAATCGGGCAAGGGTGAAAGAACATCACCAATATTAAGTGCCGCTCTTGTTCCACCAGTGAGGCAGAATGGAATATCTGCGCCGATTTTTGCGCCGATTGCACAAAGCTCTTTTTCGGAAAGCTCTGCTTTGTAAATCTCGTTAAGAGCTTTAATTACAGCCGCACCGTCTGCGCTTCCCCCTGCAAGACCTGCTTCAAAGGGAATTGCCTTTTCAAGGTGGATGGAGATGTTTCTATCCTCAATACCTGCGGCATTAAAAAATGCGTTGGCTGCTTTATAGGCGATATTTGCCTCATTGCAAGGGATTCTCGGCTCTGTTGAGGAGAGAGTGATACCGCCCGAATTTGTTTTTTTTACAGTGATTGTATCATAAAGGCTGACGGACTGCATTATCATAAACAGGCTGTGATAGCCATTTTCAAGCCTTGCAAGAATATCAAGCATAAGGTTGATTTTTGCCGCCGCTTTAATTTTAATTTTCATTAGTATTCCCCTTTTCATTGTTGTCGTCAGCTTCAAGGAGCTTTTTAAGCTGAGATACAAAATGCTCGTCCTGCTCCGGTTTTCGCTTTGAGGGACCTTTGAGCCTGCCCCCTGCCATTCTCGCCTTTTTTGAAACATATCTTGAAAAAAGAAGCTCGTCTATATTTTTATCGGTATAGACAAGTCCGTTTTGGTTGATTGGCACAGCTCCCCTTGCAAGGCACATTGCCGCAAGTCCGTAATCCTGCGTTACGGCAATATCGCCCTTTGAAAGCATATTGACAAGTCTGAAATCTACGCTGTCTGCACCTTTTTCAACAACAACAGTTTTAACTCCGTCTTTATTAAAAACGTGTGCAGTGTCGCATATTATAATACATTCTTTGTTATATTGCTTTGAAAGGCTGACGGTTAAATCCACCACGGGGCAACCGTCAGCATCAATTAAAATTTTCATATTAGTGCTTGAAGCAGTTGTTATACTGTTTTACCCACATATTAACAGCCTTTTTGCTATATGATTTGGGCATTGCTGATGTAACAGCCGCAGCCGCACTAAGCTCCTTAACGCAACGGAGAACTTTTTTGAGCACAACGGGGTTATTTTTAAGTCCAACAAGCTTTTTCTTAATGCTCTCTTTTGTTACACCGCCAAGGATTGCGCCGATATTTGTGGAATCTGCACCGATTGTCATATCGTCTGCATTGAGGATTCCGCTATCGAAAATATAATCAAGCTCATCACTGTAAAGGCGGGTAAGAAGAAGCTTAACGCATGCAAGAGGAGCAAAGCCGTTGCCAAGCTCTTTGAAATACTTTCTCTGATATTTCCAGAGGATGTCTGCTGAATAAGAATCTGTTGTATCTTCAATAATTGTTTCTGCAAGCATTTTTGATGCTTTAAGGCAGTTTGCGATACCTGAGCCGATAACGGGAACTGTCATAAATGCGCTGTCGCCGATTGCGGCATAACCGTCTGCAACCATAACACCAAGAGGCTGACGAACAGGGATATTAACGAACTGACCGCCCCTTACAAGCTCTGTGCCAAGGTGGGGGTTACTTTCACGAAGATATTTAAGAGCGTCCTCAACATCTTCCATTGAAAGAGGAGTAAATCTGCCGATAAGAACATCTGTATGCTCTTCTTCAGCGGCAACCCAGTAAATGCCCATCTGGTTCTGATGAAGGAGAAGGAGCTTGAATTTATCTTCATCGCACTCAGCTGTTTTGTTGAAAAATCCACGGTAAACATAGAACTGCTCATAGGGCTGAACGCTGCTCTGAATACCAAGATGTTCGGGAAGATTGCGTCTGATAATAGAATTCATACCAGCGGCATCAATAACGAGGTCAGCATAAAAAGTGCCTTTATCTGTTTTGATACCTGCAACACGGCTGCCAAGCATAACAGGATAGAGAATATCTGTTTCGTACTCAAATTTAACACCGCACTGCTCTGCATATGTAATGATGTGGTTATAGATTTCTTTTCTTTCCATCTGAATTTCAAGCTGATCCTGCGGAACGTGCTGACGCAGACCAACATTCATATTGGGTGAATAGAAAGTCATATCGTTTTTGAATTTATATTTATCCTCGGCAGGCATTTCCATACCTGCTGCAAAAAGACCTTTTTTATCAAAAATATCGGTCCAGTCATAGCCCATATCTTCTCTTTTGCGTTTTTCATAAACGGTTACATCGTATCCGTTCTTTGCAAGAAGTGCACCTGCTGCAATTCCGCCATGGCCGCCGCCAGCTACTATAATTTTTTTGCCCATAATTATTCTCCTTTATTTAATAGAATTTAGGTAATCAAGCCATTGGCTTGTTATAGCTTTAATATCGTTTGTTTTGAGAATTTCTCTGCCGTTTTCTGAAAGCTTCTGTGAAAGCTCTGGATTACTTAAAACAGATTTAATTGCATCGCTGATTTTTTCTACATCACCAACAGGCACAAGCAAGCCATTTACTCCGTCTTTAATAAGTTCTTCGGGACCCATTTTGCACCTTGTGGAAACGCACGGTGTTCCAACAGCCATAGCCTCCATAAGCACATTTGGCATACCCTCATAACCTGACGAAAGAACGAAAGCAGAGCCGTTTGCCACATAGCGGAGAGCGTTTTTATCTATGCCTGCAAGGTTGATTCTGTGGCTTAAAGAAAGTGAATCAATCTGACGCTGGAGCTTTGCTCTATCCTCCCCCTCGCCAAAAATGGTGAGAGTATAATCGGGAAAATCTTTTTCAACAAGTGAGAAAGCACTGATTAAATCTGAAAATCTTTTTTGAGCGGAAAGTCTGCCGACACCGTAAATTATTTTTTCACGGATAGTGGCAGGCTCAATTTCTTTAACCAGCGGATTAAAGACAGCGTTTTGAATAACTGTTCCCTTTTTTCTGACAGAGCCTGCATAATAGGCTGAAGAAGCTTCTGTCTGAAAAACAAAACCATCAAGGAAAAGTGCGCTGAACTTTTTTAAAGTGCCATTGATAATATCTGCCTTGTATTTGTATGGGTTATTACGCTCAGTGCCAACAGCTTTTGTTTTGGTGAAAGCGGTTGAAATAAGACCGTAAAGATTCATTGTGGTGCTCATACAGATAAGAACATCCAATTTGCGTGAAATAATGCTTTTTCTTATTTCTATGCCACGCTTGACGCAGCCTATAGCTCTTTTAAGTGAAGCGGATTTTTTAATATCCGTAAGCTCCATATTATAGACGCTGACATTTTTGTTAAGAGGATAGTAGCTTTCGCCAGAATCAAAGGTGATGATTTCAACATCCTCTCCCATATTAGAAAGCTCATTTGCGATGGCACAGGTGGCACGCTCTGCACCGCCTGCACTGATTCGCTGAATTAAAAATCCGATTCTCATATATATTCCTTATTTCTGAAAATATTTGTTTTTTCAAGAACTCTGCACAGCGGCAAGCCTAAAACGAAGCAAACAATTGCCTCGCCAAGTGCAACAGTGAGAGCATTGATTAAAAATATGCCAAATGTGAATCCGCCCTGATTCATTATCGCAATTGATGCACCTACAGCAACGGCATTGAAAATAACAGGAAAAACGGCGGAAAGCACAGGGAATTTTTTTATTCTCACATTTCGCATTTTTCGGGTGAAAATTGCCGCAAGGAGCGTTGCAAGTGTGCCTAACACAACATCAATCACACCGTAGGGACTGGCAAGATTTGAAATAAGACAGCCGACCGCAAGACCCGGGACAGCCGCAGGGGTAAGCACGGGAAGCAGGGTCAACGCTTCTGACACCCTTAACTGACTGCCTGAAAATGATAGTGGCTGCAAAAACAATGTGAGCACAGCGTAAAAGGCAGCGATAACTGCCGCCTGTGCAACATAGGCGGTTGAAGTTTTTTTCATAGTATTTCTCCTTAGTTTTGATTTTCGGCTAACCGAGGTGAGGATGGTTTCGAACTCACCAAATGGAAAATATTCCATTTAAATGTATTTTATCACATAAGGGTATATTTATCAATAAAAAATTTTTCACTTTTTTCTAACAAATATTTGCATTTTTTGCAAATGTATGTTACTATTTTAACGGAGGTGATGTTATGAGCAACACAAAACTTTATAAGAATCTTAAAGAGCTTCGCATACAGCATGGTCTGACACAATACGATCTTGCAGATATTTTATGCAAAGACCGTTCCCTCATCACCAAATATGAAAGTGGAAAAGCCGTTCCCCCTCTTGATATTCTTCAACAACTGGCAAAACTTTACAACACAACGGTTGACTTTCTTTGCGGTGCAGGCAACTCTGTTGATGAAAGCACAGTTTTAAAATCTTCTGATAACGACAGCCAGATTCTTTACTCTGACCTTTCTAAAACTGAGAAAGAGCTTATTTTAAAGCTTCGCCTTTCAGACAGCGACAAAATTGATGAAATAATCAAATCTCTTGGCGAGGACTAATAACAGCAGAACAAAAGAAAAGTATGGATTTTGATAAATCAGAACCCATACTTTTTATTTTTATGTATTTTCTTCAACCTTTTTTATTCCGAAAAGAAATCTCAGTATCCCTCTTAACGCTTTTGGGCTTTTAATCAATACTACCTGCATACGCACCCTCCATTATCTGAACCCGAATGCAATGCCCATTACGACAAGCGCCGTTGCAAGCAACGCAATTATAACGCCTTTGGGGCAACAGAATGCAACTATAAGCCCGACCCCGAATGCCGTAAGGATTATTCCAGCATTTACACCATGTCGTCTGCCACGACACCTCATAAAAAACACCGCCTCAGTTTGTAATAACGGCATTGCCGTCTGTTACATACTATGGCGGTTTTTAATTTGTGTTACAAAAACTGTTATTCTTTTGAAATAATCACAAGCAAAGTGCCTTTTTTAACGGTGATTTTGCCCTGTGGAGCTGTGATTTCGTTGCTGACACCTAAAGGGAAATGGGAAAACAGGCTTCCGTTAGAAAATTTATATTTGAATCCCTCAAGTGAAACACCGCTGACAGCAGAATCAAACGCAAAAACGGACACCTTTTCGCCCTCGTTTTTTTCAACAAAAGCGGTATCATTTTTAAGGATGAACGCAAAATTTCTGTCATCTGCCAAAGCGGCGGAAGCACCGTGCTTTTCGGCATACAGAAGCGTTTGAATATTGGCAAAGGTGTGGTCGAGCCTGCCGCCTGTTCCGCCAAGGATAAGAAAGTTTTTGCACCCTCTTTTTATGCCCTCTTTAACGGCAATGAGCGTGTCGGTATCGTCCTTTTCAACAGGGTAAATGAGAGTTTCAATATCTGTCTGCGGTTTTTCTGAAGAGTCAAAATCCCCAAGGAAAAGGCTGGGCTTCACACCGAGGGGGGTAAGGTGTTTCTGACCGCCGTCTGCACAGACAATGAAGTCATCACTCTGAAGCTTTTTCTTAACAGGGGCATAATTTTCAATATCTGCCGCACCGAGAATTACCCATCTTTTCACAGCTGCCACTCCTTAATATTTTTAACCTCGTCATACATCATTTTATAGCTTTCGTGCCTTGATTTGCTTATTATGCCATTATTCACAGCATCAACAATTGAGCAGCCCTTATCCCCGATATGGGAGCAGTTGGAAGCAAACTTGCAGGTGCCGATATAATCGTTAAACTCTCTGAAATAAAACTGAATATCGTCTTTGAGAATGACCTCGCCCGATTCAATATCAAGGGAAGAAAAGCCAGGTGTATCTGCCACATAGGCATTGCCGATTTTATAAAGCTCCACCTGACGGGTTGTGTGCTTACCTCTGCCAAGCTTTGAGCTGATTTCGCCTGTTGAGCGCACAAGAGCTGGGTCAATGGCATTGAGAAGCGAGGATTTACCAACACCTGTGTTGCCAGTGAACGCAGAAATTGCACCGTCAATCTCTTTTTTCACAGCGTCGGTGCCCTCCCCTGTCAGACAAGACACAGAATAGCACTTGATGCCTGCAAGGCGATAGATTTCTTCTAATTCGTCTGAGGGTTTCAGGTCTTTTTTGGTGAAAACAACAATCGGCTCGATGTTATTTTTCTCTGCAATTACAGTGAGTCTGTCAATAATCAGCGTGCTGGGGTTTGGCTCACAGGTGGCAGAAACGATAAAGAGCTTGTCAATATTTGCCACAGGCGGGCGGGAAAGAATATTTTTTCGCTCCTTGATTTCTTCAATTGTGTTCTGACCGTTATCACGAACTTCTATCACAACACGGTCGCCAGCAACAGGGGTGATTTTTTCTTTTCTGAAAATCCCCTTTGCTTTACATTCAAATATTTGGGCGGCGGCCTCTACATAATAGAAGCCGCCGATTCCTTTAATTATCAATCCGTCATACTGCATTTTTGTGTTTCCTCAGAAGTTGAGAATATTCAACAATGTTGTTGTAGTAGTTGTTGATGGCTCTGTTGGTGCCTCTGTTGGCTCCTCAACTGAATAGGTTTTTTCGTTGCTTGTCTGCTGAGAAATAAAGTTCACTGAGCAGGTGTAATATTTTTTGCCATCCATAAGAACTTCAAGAGAATCTGATGTGCCAGAGCCTTTAACAGAAACGCTGTAAGGTGTGCCTGCCATATAAACATTATCCTCTTTCTTAACGGTTTTGCCGTTAAGCTTGATTTCAAGGCTCTTATAATCAAATGATGCAGGAAGTCTGAATCTTACAAGCATATCAACGCTTGGGTCTGCACCCTTGCTGACATAAATTGTGATTGTTGTGCCCTCGTCAACCTGTGAGCTGTTGGCAAGGCTCTGCCTGATAACAACACCCTTTGAAACAGTATCACTGTAAATCTCTTCAACTCTTACATCAAGCTTTAATGATGTGAGAAGTGATTTTGCGTCTGCACTTTTAAGACCTGTAACATCCTTAACAGTTACTTTTCCAATAACTTCGTCTGCACCGATATTATAGGTAACAACAACTGTGCTGCCTTTCATAACAAGTGAGCCGCCTCTTGGGTTGATTTTAATAACCTTGCCAGCGTCATAAAGCTCATTGCTCTCTTTCTTTGGGCTGACAACGAAGCCTAATTTATCAAGCTCAGAAATAACATATGAGTAATCCTGTCCCTCAAGTCCTTCGGGAATCTGAATCTGCTCGCTGTTTTCTGCAATAGTTAATTTGATGATTGTTTTTTCTTTATCAATTTTTGTGCCTGCTTCGGGGTCCTGAGTGATAACAGTATCAGCAGGTGCATCATCACTTGCAACCTTTGAAACTTCAAAGGTGTAGCCGTCTTTGCCGTCGTATCTGCCGACAATTTCATCATAATAATTAAGTCCGACAAAATCGGGAGTTTTAACCTTGCTGAAATTGAAGCCATCCTCAAGGCTAAGATAACCTAACTGCATCATAATAAAGCCTGCGCCGACAATGCCGACAATAAGAGCAACAATGATGCCGATAAGCACGGGAATAGTTCTGTTTTTGATGATTTCCTCTTCCTCGTCGTCATCGTCTTCTTCAAATTCTTCATCCTGAATTTTAACGGGAGGCTGTTTCTGAGACTGAGCGGGTGCATTTGAAATCATTCTTGTGGGCTCGTTATCAACAAAATAAGAATAATTGAACTGAACAGAGGGGTTACGCTTGAACTCTTCAAGGTCAAGAATCATCTCTGCCGCTGACTGATAGCGTTCATTGATATTCTTTTTCATTGCGTGCATTATAATCTGCTCAAGTCCAACAGGGATTGAGGGATTTATTTTTGTGGGAGGCTCGGGGTCATTCTGAAGCTGCATAATGGCAACTGAAACAGTGCTGTCCGCAGTGAAAGGCAGTTTGCCTGTGAGCATTTCATAAAACATAACACCGACAGAATAAAGGTCTGCTTTATCGTCTGTTACATCTCCCCTTGCCTGCTCGGGGCTGATGTAATGAACAGAGCCGATTGTTGACTCTGAAAGGGTGCGTGTTTCGCTTCTTGAAAATCTTGCGATACCGAAATCGGTAACTTTTATCATTCCGTTTTCAAGAAGCATAATGTTCTGAGGTTTAATATCTCTGTGAACAATGCCTTTATCGTGAGCGTGCTGAAGCGCGCGGAGAATCTGCATTACAAAATACACAGCCTCTTTCTGATTGATAACGCCCTGCTGCTCAATATATTCTTTAAGTGTGATGCCCTCAACATACTCCATAACTATGTATTGAAGTCTGTCGCCATAGCTCACATCATAAACCTTAACGATATTTGGGTGTGAAAGAACTGCAATAGCCTTTGATTCGTTTTTAAATCTGCGTCTGAACTCTTCGTTTGCAAGAAATTCATCCTTGAGAATTTTAACTGCAACAGTGCGATCATCAATTTTATCGTACGCTTTATAGACAACAGCCATTCCGCCGACACCGATAATATCTTTTATTTCATATCTGTTGTCAAGACACTTGTTTACATAACTATCCATAAAAATGCCTCCTCTTTAATTCGACAGTGTAACAACTGTAATATCATCACCGCCGCCGTTTTTGCAAGCTTCTTCGGCAAGGCGGTCGGCAAGCTCAAGCTTACCGTAGCTCTGTGTGAATTTAAGTATGTCCTCATCACTGACGAAATTTGAAAGACCGTCTGTGCAAATAAGCACAACATCTTTTTCACGGTTGATTTCTTCAAGGAAAAAGTCAACCCTGATTTCTTTATCAACACCCAATGCACGGGTGATAACATTCTTTTTGGGGTGAACTCTTGCTTCTTCTTTGGTGATTTCACCGTTATCCACCATCTGCTGAACAACAGAATGGTCGGTGGTAATCTGAAAGATACTGTCAGAGAGTATGTATGCTCTGCTATCGCCAGCAGATGCAACATAGACCTTATTACCATTTACAATAACCGCAACAACAGTTGTACCCATTCCGTAAAGGGATTCACTTTTGCTTCCAGTATCGTACACAACGGCATTTGCACTTTCAATTGCAGAAACAAGCAGGTTTTTAATTGAATTATCAGACATTCCAACATGGTAGCAGGTTGTAATTTTTTCTGAAATGAGCTTTGACGCTGTGGCACTGGCAACATTGCCGCCTGCCGCACCGCCCATACCATCACAGACAACTGCCCATGAAACGTTACCTGTAAGCTCGCCTGCCGCATAAGAATCCTGGTTAATTGAGCGGGATACACCTTTCTCGCTCTTTGCAGATATTTTCATCGTCATTTCCTCCCATCGGAGTTTTGTTTTTCGTGCCTTGAACGGAGCTGACCGCAAGACGCATCTATATCTGAACCGAGGCTTCTTCTAACAGTAACATTTATCCCTCGGGAACGCAAAATGTTACAGAACTCATTAAGTGTTTTTTCACTGCTTCGTTTATGGCTACTCTCTTCAATTTCGTTGGCAGGTATAAGGTTAACATGGCAAAGCATACCTTTGCAGAGCTTTGCAAGCATAACGGCACATTCGGGCGTGTCGTTCTGATTAGCAACCATAGCATATTCAAAAGAAATTCTTCTTGATGTTTTTTCGGTGTAATCCCTGCAGGCTTTCATAAGAAGTGCAAGGGGATATTTTTTGTTGACGGGCATAATTGAGGAACGAAGCTCATTTTCGGGAGCGTGAAGTGAAACAGAAAGGGTTATCTGTAATTCCTTTTCCATAAGCTCATAAATCCTCGGCACTATGCCGCAGGTGGAAAGAGAAATGTTTCTCATTCCTATATTAAGTCCGTTTTCATCACCAACGAGGGATAAAAACTTCATCGCATTGTCAAAATTATCAAGTGGCTCGCCCATGCCCATCATAACAACATGAGAAACACGGACACCTGAATCACGCTGAGCGGTATGAATCTGCCCCACCATTTCGCCAGGGTTCAGATTTCTGACACATCCGCTTTTGGTGGAGGCGCAGAACATACAACCCATTTTGCACCCAACCTGTGATGAGATGCAAAGGGTGTAGCCGTATTTATATTTCATCAGAACTGACTCTATGTAATTGCCGTCATAAAGCTTAAAAAGGTATTTTACAGTTTCGTCAATTTTTGATGCTCGTTTTAATTCGACCTCACAGCCGTGAATGGGATACTGCTCTTTAAGTTTGTTTCTTAAATCTTTTGGCAGGTTAGTCATTTCGTCATAATCTGAAACGCCCACCTGCTGAAGCCATTTATAAATCTGCCCTGCACGGTATGACGGAAGCCCAAGGCTTTTGCAAACCTCGGTTACCTCCTGCAAATTCATTGATTTTATATCAGTTGAAGTCAATTGCTTTTCCTCCTGCGAAGGGCTGAAATGAAGAATCCGTCGCTGTTATGTAAATGGGGCATAAGGGTAAGTGTGTCGCCCTGCTCCCCTGCTCTTTTAACATCGGGCAGAACCTTAACAGGTTCAAAATCGGGATTTTCTTTCAGAAATCTATAAAAAATGTTTTCATTTTCGTCTTTATTAAGTGAACAGGTGGAGTAAATCAACACTCCGCCCAATTTTAAGTATTTTGATGCAATATTAAGTATAGCATACTGTATTTCGGGTAATTTGTCAACCTCTGCCATTGATTTGAACTTTATCTCAGGCTTTCTGCGGATAACGCCAAGACCCGCACAGGGTACATCACATATAATTTTGTCAAACTCACCTAAATCTGAGTTTAAGATTGAAGCGTCATTTTCTTTGGTTGTGATGATGTCAATACTGAGCCTTTCAGCGCCCGAATCAATAAGGTGAAGCCTGCCCTCATAAATATCGCAGGCTACGATTTCGCCGTGATTTTTCATATACTGTGCGGTGGTGAATGCCTTGCCGCCAGGGGCTGAGCAGATGTCAAGAACTCTTTCGCCCTCTTTGGCGTCAAGAGCCTTGCAACAAAGCTGAGAGGCAACATCCTGCACATGGAAAAGTCCGTCTTTATATGCCGTTAAATCCCTTAAAGAGCCTGCCTTTGAGATAACAACGCTGTTTTCAACACTGCCCTCTTTAGCGTCAACGCCCTCATCTGAAAGAAGAGAAACAAGGCTTTCGGTGTCTGTTTTAAGTGTGTTGACACGAAGCACAGTTTCAACTGCGCCAACGGTGTTTTTAGCAATATTTATGGCATTTTCTTTGCCGTAGTCCTTTTTCCAGCGGTCAAGAATCCACTTGGGGCAGGAATATTCAATAGAAGCACGGCTGATTTCGTCTGCATTTTCGGGCAGAACAAGTCCGTTTTTAGCCACCTTGCGAAGCACAGCATTCACAAGACCTGAGGCGAATGCACAACCGCAGGATTTTGTGAGCTTTACGCTTTCGTTAACTGCCGCTGAAACAGGGATTTTATCCATAAAAAGGAGCTGATATGCACCCATTCTGAGGATAACAAGCACCTGCGGTTTCAGCTTTTTCAAAGGCTGTGAAAGATACTTTGAAAGCTGATAATCAAGGGTGATTATTCTTTCTGTAACTCCGTAAACCAGCGCAGAGATAAAGCCACGCTCAACGGGGGAAAACTTTCCTCCGTCAAGTGAAGCATCAAGTGCAAGGTTTGAATAAGCCTTATCTTTATGAATTTTTAAGAGAATTTCAAATGCCGCCTCGCGGGATGATTTCATAAACTACCTTCTTCTGCTGGTTGAGCCTGTAAATCTGATAACATAATACAATAAGTTGGAAACGGATGTGGCAAGAGCCGCAACATAGGTCATTGCCGCCGCTGTGAGGACTTTCTTTGCACCAGCGTGCTCTTCGTCATCTCTGCTCAAAAGTCCCTCTGAATCAATAACCTTCAACGCTCTGCGGCTTGCGTTAAACTCAACAGGGAGAGTAACAAGCTGAAAAACAGCAACAAGACCGTAAAGAGCAAGTCCAACATAAATCATCATTCTGCCAAGGAATGAAAGAATGGCAAATGCTGCAAGGAACATACCTGCAACGGCAATGATAATGCCGAATTTTGAGCCGAAATTGCAGGCTGGCACAAGAGCCGTGCGGATTTTATTGGGCAGATAATTCTCTGCGTGCTGTGCCGCATGACCTGCTTCATGGCAGGCAACACCAACCGCTGCAACTGACGAGTTGGAATATACACCGTCTGAAAGTCTGATAACCTTTTCGTTTGGCGAATAATAGTCTGTCAGATTACCGCTGACATGCTCAATTCTGACATCGTTTATGCCGTAATGGCGGAGAACTGCCTGTGCAGCTGCCGCACCTGTAAGTCCGTTTTTATTAAAAACTTTTGAATATTTTTTGTATGCACTGTTTACCTTTGTCTGCGCCCAGATACCTAAAATAAAAACAGGGAGCATAAAAAGAAGGTAAGCAAAGTAGCCTAATCCGCTATTCAAATACATAAAAGCACCTCTTATTTTAAAATTATGCCCTTTTCAACGGGGTTTCCTCTTAAATAATCTGCTGAATTCATTGCCTTTTTGCCCTGTGCCTGCAAGGTGATGATTTCAACACCGTTGCCGTCGCCACAGGCAACAACTAATTTTTTGCCGCTTTCAACAACCTGACCCGCAGTGCCGTTTACCTTGCCTGCAAGGGCAGTTTTATGGATTTTGATTATTTTGCCGTCAAGCTCTGCTGTAGCACAAGGCCACGAATAAAGTCCTCTCACTTTATTGTGAACGCACTGGGCAGATTCGTTCCAGTCAATGGGACTTAAATCCTTTGAGAGCATATGAGCGTATGTGGAAAGCGAATCGTCCTGCTTAATAGGATTCAGCTGACCTTTCATAATTAAATCAATTGTTTCGCTCATAACCTCTGCACCCATTACAGAGAGCTTATCGTGCAAATCCTCTGCTGTATCATTCTCACCGATTTCTGTTTCTGCGGTGAGGAGCATATCGCCAGTGTCAAGACCAACATCCATCTGCATTGATGTTACGCCGCTTTTCTTTTCGCCGTTAAGAACGCTCCACTGAATTGGAGCAGCTCCCCTGTATTTTGGAAGAAGAGAAGCGTGGATATTTACACAGCCGTACTTAGGCAGGTCAAGGATATTCTTTGGTAAAATCTGACCGTATGCCACAACGATAATAAGTTCGGGGTTAATCTCTGTAAGAATTTCAAAAGCATCGCTTGTTCTCAGCTTCTGGGGCTGATAAACAGGGATGTTATATTTCACTGCAAGCTCCTTAACAGGTGGAGGCATCATATGATGTCCCCTGCCCTTGGGCTTGTCTGGCTGAGTGAACACAGCCGAAACGGTGTGCCCGTCATCAATAAGACGCTGAAGGCATGGCACTGAAAAATCGGGTGTTCCCATAAAAACTATATTCATCAATCGTCAACCTCAAGCATTTTTATAACTTTATCTGTATAAAGGATACCGTCAAGGTGGTCAAGCTCATGGCAGAAGCATCTTGCTTTAAGATTCTCACCTTTATAAAGCACCCATTTGCCCTCACGGTTCTGAGCCTTTACAGTAACCCACTTGGGTCTGCGTGTGATGCCGTATTCACCAGGGATTGAAAGGCAACCCTCTGCCTCTTCCTGAATTTCTTCGCTCTTGTCTGTGATTTCGGGGTTTACAAGCTCAAGGAAGCCATCACCGCAATCCATAACAACAACACGGCGAAGCACGCCAACCTGAACAGCGGCAAGACCTGCGCCGTCTGCGGCATACATTGTCTGTTTCATATCGTCAAGCAAATCCCAAAGACGCTTGTCAAATTTCTCAACCTTACGGCTGGTTCTGCGAAGAACGGGGTCTTCTTTTGTTACAACTTTTCTTAAAGCCATTTTTATCACCTTTTCTGTTATACCAGTGCCTGCGGGTTTATATCAACATAAACCGAAACACTGCTGAATTTTGAATTTTTGCCGAATTTTATCATTAAATCAGAAAGTGCCTTGCGGAAATCTTTATTGTTTTTGCATTTTAAAATCAGCCTGTATCTGTATTTATTGCTGATTTTGACAACTCTTGCCGCCATTGGTCCCATTGCGATTATGCTGTTATTCTTCAAAAGCGGTTTTGCATATTCAAAGAAAACATCTGCCGCAGTGCGAACCATTGTTTCATCCTCGCCCGAAAAGCCGATAAGGCAAATATCACAGAAGGGCGGATAAATAAGCATTTTTCTGATGTCAATTTCTTCTTTAAAAAAGCTGTCATAATCCTGCTCAGCGGCAAGACGAATGACTTCATTTTCGGGGTTGATTGTCTGAATCAAAGCAGTCCCCTTATATTTGCCCCTGCCAGAACGGCCGACAACCTGTGTTATAAGGTCAAAGGTACGCTCCTGACTTCTGAAATCGTCATTAAAAAGCTGGCTGTCTGCTGAAATTACACCAACGAGAGTAACATTTTCAAAGTCAAGACCTTTTGCAACCATCTGAGTGCCCAGCATAATATCATATTCGCCATTGGCAAATGCTGTGAGCTTCTCTTCGTGGGCAAAACGGGACATGGTGGTGTCAGCATCCATACGCAACACTCTTGCATCGGGCAAAAGGTTTTGAAGCTGTTCCTCAACCCTTTGAGTGCCGATGCCAGAATAGCGCATATCTGTGCTTTGACAGCTGGGGCATTTTTTAGTAAATGGAATGGAATATCCGCAGTAATGGCACATAAGGCGACCGTTAGCGTGGTGATAAGTCATTGAAATACTGCACGATGGGCAGGTAACAACATTGCCACAGCTTTTACAGGAAGCGTATGTATTGAATCCTCTGCGGTTCATAAGTAAAATAGATTGTTTGTGATTTTGCAGGTTATCATAAAGAGCCTTTGCAAGTGGCTTACTGATGCCGTTATTATCGTCATCCGCCTCGGTGAGCATATCAACGATTTTAACCTGCGGCAAGCCAGCATCAGCATATCTTTTAGTAAGAGTTGAGAGCTTATATCTTCCGCTCTTTGCGGCGGCAAAGCTTTCAACAGAGGGAGTTGCAGAGGCGAGCACAAGCACCGCTTTATTGGCGGCACAGCGAAAACGGGCAACATCCTTTGCGTTATAGCGTGGGGTCTGCTCCGATTTATAAGTATGCTCCTGCTCCTCGTCAATGATTATAAGACCGATATTCTGAAACGGGGCGAAAACGGCACTTCTTGTGCCGATAACGATTGAAGCTTCGCCATTTTTGACACGCTTCCATTCATCGGCTCTCTGCCCCACTGAAAGGGCACTGTGAAAAACGGCAATCTTTTTGCCGTATCGCTTATGGAAAAGGTTAAGAGTTTGCGGTGTAAGAGAAATCTCGGGCACCATGGCAATTACATTTTTGCCTTTTGAAAGAACATCATCAATCAGTTTAAGGTAAACGCTTGTTTTACCGCTGCCCGTTACACCGTAAAGCAGTGAAACACCGCCCTTGCCCTCATTATAAAGGGTCATAATATCGTCATAGGCTTTTTGCTGTTCATCGGTTAAGTTGATGTTCACAGGTGCTTCGGGACTTTCGATATTTTCATAAGGATTTCTGCTGATTTCGTTATCGTAATATTCAACAAGTCCTTTTCTTTCAAGGGCAGAAACAACCGCAGGGGTGAACCCTGTGAAATAGCAGATTTCTTTAACAGAGGCGGTTTCAACATCCTTTAAAAGAGAGAGAATTTCTCCCTGCTTCTGCGATATTTTCATTTCGCCGCCTAATGCGTCAAGACCTGCGGGGGTAAGGCGAACCATTCTTATGGTTTTATCGCCCAGCCTGCGGACAGCATCTGTATTGGTAACAAGGTAGCCTTTTTTTGCCATACGGGAAAGAATATCTGCATCATTTTTAAATCCATACTTTGCGAGGATTTTTGCACCCTCTTTGTATCCGTTGGATTTTTGCAAAAATTCGTAGATAGTCTTTTCGTCAGCGGTCATACTTTCAACATCAGCGTCTGCATTTGAAGTGTAGGTAACAACAGTTTTGTTGGTTACACCAACAGGCAAAACCGCCTTAAATGCTTCAAAAACAGTGCAGAATGTACGCTCTTTAAGCCACAAAACCAGCTGAAGCATTTCATCTGATAAAAGTGGCTTTTCATCAATGAGCTTTGAAACGGATTTCAGCTTTTCGGTGCTGTCCACCATTTCTTTTTCTATAATTACACCCTGCCTTAGCTTGTTGCCTGCGCCAAAAGGCACCATTACCCTGCAACCTTTTTGAGCTTTTTGCTCAAGGCTTTCGGGCAGAAGATACGAGTATGCCCGATCAAAGTGATAAGCTGTATTTTCAACGGCAACTTTGACCGCTGTTTTATTCGGCATACCGCACCATCCTTTTAGTTATTTTTGGGGTTAATCAGATGTCTCTGATTTCTTCGGGCTCAACGATTGTGTATTCGCCTCTGATGATTTCGTCAATTGCAATACTTACAGGCTTCTCTGTGAGGATAATCTTCTCTTCCTCTGCCTCTTCTGAAATTTCTCTTGCTCTTTTTGCAGTTGCTCTAACAAGTGAGTAACGGCTCATATGGTTTGAAAGAACATCCTTCAAATCGGGGTTAAATTTTAAATCTCTGTCCTGATTAAACATAGTTTTTGCTCCTTAAAAATTATTTTGTAAAGCCTTTACGATGTCGCAAAGGTCGTTAACTGCCTGTTCAAGTTCGTCATTTACGATATGATATTCGTAATTATCCTTAAATGTCAGCTCATTGCGTGCAATATTCATTCTGCGCTGAACATCTTCGTCATTTTCACTGCCACGGCGGCGAAGTCTGTTTTCAAGAACCTCAAGGCTTGGGGGCATAATGAAAACTCCAACGGCATCGGGATAAAGCTTTTTGATATTGCCTGCACCCTCAACCTCAATTTTAAGAATGATTGTGTCGCCATTAGCAAGGTGTTCATCAACGGGAGCCTTGGGCGTGCCGTAATAATTAAGACCGTACTTTGTGTATTCAACCATTCCGTTATTATCAACAACATTGAAAAAGTCATCAACTGTGATGAAATTATAATCAATGCCGTCTGTTTCGCCATCTCTCGGCGCTCTGGTAGTGTTTGAAATGGATTTCCACACTCCCTGAGGCTTACGCTTGAAAAACTCTTCAAGCACTGTGTCTTTTCCTGCTCCAGAGGGACCTGAAAAAACAATAAGTGTTCCTTTATCAGCCATTATCATTTTCCCCCTCAACTAACTCTCCAACACGATTTGCAAGTGTTTCTGTCTGAAGATAAGAGAGAATAACCTGATCGCAATCGGTGATAACAACAGCGCGCGTCTTTCTGCCGTGGGTGGCATCAATAAGTCTGCCCTTTTCACGGTAATCCTGAATAAGACGCTTAATGGGCGCTGAATCGGGGTTTACTATTGCTGTCATTCTTTCGGCATTGAACATACTGCCGAAGCCGATATTAACAAGTTTCATAATGCACCTCGCTTGGGAATTACTCTATATTCTGAACCTGCTCACGGATTTTCTCAACCTCTGATTTGATGTCAAGAACTCTGCGTGCAATTTCAACATCCTGTGCCTTTGAGCCGATTGTGTTGGCTTCACGGTTAATCTCCTGTACAAGGAAATCCATCTTTCTGCCGATTGCTTCTTTTGATTCAAGGAATGTGAGAAGCTGTGAAATGTGGCTGCGAAGTCTTACAGTTTCTTCTGCTACAGCGATTTTATCTGCATAAATTGCAGCTTCTGTGAGAAGTCTTGTTTCTTCAACAGTTGTGTCGCCAATAAGCTCTCTCATTCTTGTAAGGAGCTTTTCGTTATACTCTTTAACTGTCTGCGGTGAGCGTTCCTCAACAAAAGAAACGCAAGAAAGAATATAGTCGGCTCTTGAAGAGATGTCCTCTTTCATCTTTGCGCCTTCAACGCTTCTCATTGCGATGAATTTTTCAACAGCTTCTTCGGCTGTTTCTTTAACTGCGTTCCAGATTTTTTCTTCGTCTGCTTCCTCTTTTCTTACAAGAAGAATGTCGGGATAGCGTGAAAGGTTGGCGGCATTGATTGAGCCGTCAATGCCATAGCGTTCAGATAAATCCTTAATAGCGTCAAGATAACCCTTTGCAAGTGCGTGGTTTACCTCAACAACAACAGAGTCATCCTCAAGATTTTCTATCTGAACATAGCACTCAACCTTGCCCCTTGCAACCTTTGACTGAATGAAGCTCTTGAGCTTTTCGTCAAGGAAGCCGTATGTTCTGGGACAGCGGGATGAGAACTCAAAATATCTGTGATTTACACTTTTTATTTCAACGGTAACGACCATTGAGTCGATGCTTTTGCACGCTCTGCCGTAGCCTGTCATACTTTTAATCATAATAAATCCTTTCTGATGCTCAGCATCCTTTGCAGCAATGACCCTGAAGCAGGAACGGGATTTCGCCATAGAGCTTGTCCTCTTTCTCTTCAAAGCCAAGTGTTTTTGCTACGGACACGGCATTCCCGGCAGAATAATATGCAATATATACATTTCTGTTTCCGCCGTAATTGAGGGCACTTCTTATAAGACCCTCGTAGGTTTCTGCATCTCCGTCATCAACAGAGATTTCATAAATTTCCATGGAATATCCGTTAAGGTGAAAGGCAACGAACCCACAGATATTATCCTCTTCGTCATAGGCAATATAGCCGAGAGCGGAGGGGTCAGATTCAAACTTTCCACCTAATTCCACATTGGTTTTCGGTTTAAAAATTAACATAATTCGCCTTTCAGTTCTTATTTTTTAGGAGCTTTCATACCCGAAGCCACCATAAGTTTATGCACTTCGTCCTCGGTAAGCTCTCTCCACTTGCCCTGTGCAAGCATACCTAATTTTATTGTGCCCACAGCTGTCCTTTTAAGTCTTGCAACTTCAAGTCCCACTGATTCGCACATTTTTCTTATCTGACGGTTTCTGCCCTCTCTGAGAATCATTTCGAGCACTACTCTGCCCTCTTGCTTCTCAAGGATGTGAACATCAACGGGTGCTGTCATTCTGCCGTCAATTTCGATACCTGTTGCAAGCTTT
The DNA here is from genome assembly GCA_024404115.1 of Clostridia bacterium. Lineage (GTDB taxonomy): Bacteria > Bacillota > Clostridia > Oscillospirales > Acutalibacteraceae > CAG-488. Next base: position 59,708 of record JAKSQM010000005.1, read on the forward strand.
GTCAGCTGTTCATCGTCAATATCAGGTCTGACAGTAACACGGTATGTTTTTGAAACGTGCTTTGAGGGATGAGTGAGAGCATTGGCAAATTCGCCGTCATTTGTCATAAGAAGCATACCCTCTGAATCCTTATCAAGTCTGCCGACAGGGTAAACCCTTGCGCCAACATCCTCAACAAGCTGTGCCACGCACTTTCTGCCCCTTTCATCCTCCATTGTGGTGATAAATCCACGGGGCTTATGAAGCATAATATAATAATGTGATTTCTGAAAAACCACCTTTTTACCGCTGACGGTAACTGTATCTTTTCTTGGGCTGACCTTATCGCCTAACTGGGCAGGTCTGCCGTTTACCTTTACTTTGCCTGCTTCAATAAGCTCCTCTGCCTTACGGCGTGAAGCAACAGCACACATTGAAAGGTACTTTTGCAGTCTGATTCTATCATCAGTCATATCAATTTCTCCTGAATAAATCTTTGATTTTCTGAAAAATCCCCTGTTTTGCCTGCTTTTTTGGTGCTGGTAGAGCTTTGACATCGCTATCTGCCACAAGCGGCACTGTTTCGATAACCCTGCCGCCGCTGAAATAGCGCACCTGCCCCACAACACTGCCCTTTTTGACGGGAGCATAAAGGAATTTTTCTATAAATATATGTTTCGTTTTTATTTCTTTGCAAAGGGTAGTTTCCGCAGATGAAGCGGTTACACTTTTTTGCACACCGCCAGTAACTGGCACAGATATGCTCTTTTCGCCCAACTTTTTTGCATTTATCTGCGAAAAGCCGAAGTCGAGCATTTTCTTATGGTCGCTCCAGTCTGACGGAGCGTTAAGGGTAACTGCCACAAGCATTACACCGTCTTTTTGTGCGCAGGAAACAAGGCATCGACCGCTTTTGCGAGTGAAGCCTGTTTTGATGCCCAACGCACCGTCATAATAGCTCAACAGCTTATTATGATTATATAATGTATGCTCTTTTTGGGGATTGCCGAAGCTTATAACAGCCTTTTTCTTTGAGCAGATGTTGAGAAAAGCGGGATTTTTCACCGCTTCACAGCCTAAAAGAGCCATATCGTAAGCGGTTGTGTAATGCTTTTCGTCATCAAGACCTGATGGTGTAACAAAATGGGTATTTTTCATACCGATTTCGCCCGCTCTTTTATTCATAAGAAGAGCAAAGCCCTCATTTGAGCCACCGACAGCCTTTGCTGTGAGGTTTGCACTGTCGTTGCCCGAAAGAAGAAGCATACCGTAAACAAGGGATTTTAGTGTAATTTTATCCCCTGCCTGCAACCCCATTGAGGTGCCCTCAACATTGATAGAGGCACTGTCTGCCGTTACAATGCGATTGGGTGTGTTTTGCTCAAGTGCAATGAGAGATGTCATAATTTTTGTGGTGCTTGCCATGGAATGACGAGAGTGAGCGTTTTTCTGAAACAGAACATCGCCTGTCTGAACGCACATAACCACGGCACATTCGGCACTTAAATCGCAACAATCCAAGCCCTTTGCCGAAAACGCAAAAAGCGAAACAAAAAATATACAAGTTGTAAAAATGGATACAAATTTTTTCATACTACCACCGTCCATAGAATACTATGCACGGTGGTGTGAAAAAATCAATCAGTCTTCGTCTTCAACAACAGAAATATCTGCGTTGTCGTCTTCTTTGCCACCCTTGAACTTCTCAACGATGCCAGAAAGTTTGTCAACAAGCTCAGGAAGAGCGCCAACAACTCTTTCAACAGATGATTCGGGACCCTCTGAAAGGTACTTAACTGTAACATTGCCGTTATTGATAACGAGGAATGCAACGGGTGTAAGTGTTACGCCAGCTCCGCCGCCGCCGCCGAAAAGGTCTTTAGATGCCTTTGTGGGGAAGTCGCTGCCGCCTGATGCAAAGCCGTACTGAACCTTTGAAACGGGGATAACTTTGATGCCCTCGCCTGCGTCAATAGGATCGCCGATGATGGTCTTGGAATCCACCATATCCTTAATTTTTTCGATGGTTGTGCCTAAAATGCCTGCTGCTGATTGGTCTTTCATTTATTTTTTCCACCTTTCTGTGTTTTGTTTGTATCATCATCAACAGATTTCTCTGTTGCTTCTGCCATAATTTCTGCCGCATTATCCATAGCTTTTACTGTTTCTTTTTTGCCTTTGGATGATGACTTTGCATTTGAAATGAGAACTTTAAGAAGCTCAATACCAAGTGAAATGCCCATACCGATTGCTGAGCCGATAAGCTTTGAGGGAACTAAGAACAGATGAAGCTTGAAGCCGCCCTCTGTTTTGCCACCAAGGAAATCGGGCTGAATTTTAACGGAGCATTTCTTTGCGTGAACGCAATTGATAATGTAGCCGAGTGAGGGATAAACTGCGGCGCAGATTTTGCCGTATTTCTCTGCTGTTGCGGCACTGTCGCCCTCACCAACATTGATACGAAGCCACAATTCTCTGATATAAAAAGCCTTGCCGATTTTGTGAAGTCCTTTTTTAAGCTTCTTTGCGATTGTGCCAATAAGGTTAATCATACCCGGCACGCCCTGATTGTTATAAAAGACTTTGATGAAGTTATCGCCTTTTTCTTTTGGCTTCTCTTCCTCTTTTTCCTCTTCTTCCTCAGGCTTTTCCTCGTCCTTTGGCTTTTCTTCTTTTTTCTTCTTTTTCTTTTTCTTCTTCTTTTTCTCAGGCTTCGGGATTATATGTATTTTAACAAAAAGCCATCTTACATAAAGAGAAAATTCATCTATGTACTGAGTATAGACATGGAACGGGATTGAAAGAATACCGATAAAGAAAAGTATTATTCCTAAAATTATTAAAAGAACTTTCAAAGAACCACCTCCGCAAAAGTTTTATTGATTGTTTTTGTCTGCCTGCGCCTCGGCTTCACCTTGCAAATCAAGTGAAAGCTGGTCGGGCAATTCGTTTCGTTTTGGCATATCCTCACGCTCTGGAAGCTCGGGAAGCTCCTCAAGTGAAGAAACACCGAAGCATTTTAAAAATTCTGCTGTTGTGCCATATAAAAGCGGTCTGCCAGGGAGGTCAAGTCTGCCCTTTTCTTCAACAAGTCCTTTTTGGCAAAGGGTTGAAATAACACCCGAACAGTCAACACCTCTCACCTGCTCCACAAAGGATTTTGTAACAGGCTGATTATATGCAACCACTGCAAGCACCTCAAATGCCGCATTGGAAAGTGGTGCATTCTTTTTGATTTCAAGGACGGCACGAACCTCGTTTGCATACTTGCTTCTTGTGCAAAGCTGGAATTTATCATCCATTCGCACAACGCAGATGCCACTGTTGCGCTCGTCAAGAGAATCTGCCAGATTCATAAGCAGGCTTTCTGCATACTCAGGCTCAATTTCAAGAGCCTCGGCGATTCTTTCATATTCTATAGGCTCACCCGAAGCAAAAAGTATTGCTTCAACTGCCGCCTGCATTTCATCAACCTTCAAAATAATCCTCTCCAAGTTCGTAATCGGGGTCGTCTGACAAGATTTCGACCTCTAAATTGCCGCCCTCGCCTGTAACTGAGATTTTTTTATCTTTAGTCAGTGAAAGGAGGGCAAGGAATGTTGCCACCATTTCGGAACGGGATTCAGCTGATTCAAAAAATTCGCTGAACTTTTGCTTTTTCTTTTTGAAAAGCTTTTGCATTATGTATTTTACCCTTGCGGCAATGGGCACAATTTTGTGTGCCACAATGCCCGAAAAGGCTTCGATCGGGGGCGGAAGATTCCTCTTTCCCCTGCCGACGGCTGAAAGATAAGCCTTTAAAAGCTCCATAGGCTCGTGAAGTCGCTTATATTTCATATCCACTGGCAATTTTTGCGGTTTGCGTGAAAGGTGATCCATATCCACCTGCTCACTTAACTTACCTGCCATAATTTTGCAGTCCTGATATTCAAGCAGCTCGCCCTGCAATTCCTCTTTAAGATTCTGCGCCTCTTCCTCATGAACAGGCAGAAGAGAAACAGTTTTAATATACACGAGCCTTGCCGCCATTTCAACAAACTCACTGGCAACATTCATATCCGCAAGCTCCATGGCACGGACATAATCAAGGTATTGCTCCACAAGCTGAAGAATGGGAATATCGTTTATATCAATTTTATGCTTGCTTATAAGGTGCAGGAGCAAGTCCATTGGCCCCTCGAACACCTCTAATTTGTATGATATGGGTTCCATAAAAACTCCGTTCAGAAAATCATATTTGCTATTTTCTCAAAGCCGTTGATTACTACATCTGAAAGATAACCGAGTGGTGCTGAAAGAACACCTAAAAGAAGAAGTGCAAAGATGCCAAGTGTTATATATCTTTCATACTGAAGCAGTTTGAAATAAGCTTTGTTGGGAAGAAATGCGGTGAGGATTCTTGAGCCGTCAAGGGGCGGAATAGGAATAAGGTTGAACACCGCAAGGTTTACATTTATCATTGCGCAGAAATTAAAGAAAATATAAAGCGCATATGCAAGGGTGTTATCTGTTGTGAAACGGGAGCCGATAAATGTATAAACAAGAATACAGATAAAGGCGATTATGAGATTTGAAACGGGGCCTGCAAGAGCAATAATTGCCATAGCGGCTTTTTTATTTTTTAATTTGGTTCTGCCTGCATTAACGGGAACGGGCTTTGCATAGCCGAAGCCAACAAGCAAAATCATAAATGCGCCAATCCAGTCAATATGAGCAAAGGGGTCAAGGGTTAATCTGCCCTGACGGTTTGCTGTGTCATCCCCCAGCTTATATGCCACCAAAGCGTGGGCATATTCGTGGAGGGGCAAAATGCAGAGAACTACAAAAACACTAACGCATACGCCGATAATGGCCTGTGTGAAATCTCCGCCTCTTAAAAGACTTAATAACATGAAATTACCTCTTTATTGCGGTTACCACTCTCGGTATTCCGCTTAAATCATTGATTGTGTCAACATCGCACTTTGAAAGGAAGAACATCTGTGAAATGTCCTCTGCCTGACTTTCGCCACATTCAACAGCCATAACTGTGCCTGCGGGCATTTTTGCAATCCACTCTGTAGCAAGGATTTTATAGAAATCAAGACCGTCTTTGCCGCCGTCAAGTGCCATAACAGGCTCATGCTGAACCTCTTTCTGAAGCCTTGGAATTTCGTCAGTTTCAACATAGGGCGGATTTGAAAGAATCAAATCGGGAGTTACACCTTTTAAAATAAGTGAAGATGCGATGTCGCCCTGAATAAGCTCAACATTCTTAACCTTATTGAGCTTGATATTCTTTTTAAGGTAAACGCAGGCTTCGTGTGATTTTTCAACTGCGTAAACCTTGGCTTTTGGGAAAAGCTTTGCAATGCTGATGGCGATACAGCCACTGCCAGAGCAAAGGTCAAAAATTACAGGTGAAGTTTTGCCGTTGAGCCTTTCTTTTGCAAAATCCACAAGAAGCTCTGTTTCGGGTCTTGGAATAAGCACGCCCTCGCCAACACAGAAGGGGTATCCCATAAACTCCCACTCCCCTAAAATATACTGGAGGGGTTCGCCTGCGATTCGTCTGCGGATAAGTGAAAGGAACTCAACCTCTTGCTTTGAGGATACTTTTTTATCTTTTTTAAGTGCAAACTGATTTGCATCAATGCCAACAGCTTTTTCGATAAGCCAGCGTGCATCAAAAAAAGCATTCTCAACAAAGGCATAGTCGAGCATTTCTGCTCCCTGTCTGTAAAGCTCGTTTACTGTCATACTTCATCATCCTCTGCATTTATTTCTGTGCTGAAGCTCTCTTCAGCGGGGAAATGCTCTTCGGGGTCATTGTTTTCTGTTGTTTCTTCTGTGATTTCGGGTTCTTTAACGATACCGAGACAAGCCTCTGTTGCGGCAATTGCAACCTCGATAATATCATCTGTAGGCTCTTTGGTGGTTATTCTCTGCATCCAGAGACCTGGGGCAGATGTGATTTTAACAAAAAGGTTATCGTGCTTGCCTGCATACTGGAGCACCTCATAGCCGATACCGAGGTAAAGCGGAAGAAGCAGAAGCTTCACTGCAAGCCACAAAAGACGCTGCGCTCTCAATGCAGGGAAAAGGAATGCGATAATTGTGGAAATGAGCATACTTACAATAATAACAAGGAAGATGAAGCTTGTGCCGCATCTTGGATGGAAGCGTTTCTGCTCACGGATGTTTTCAACTGTAAGCGGAAGTCCTTTTTCGTGGCAGAAAATTGACTTATGCTCTGCGCCGTGGTACATAAACATACGCTTGATGTCTTTCATATTGCTGACCGCCCACATATATCCAACAAGGATTGCGGCTCTTACGATACCCTCAAGAAGCGGTTTAAGTCTTGTGATATCTGACTTCACAAGGAACTCAACACCGTCTGCAAGGAGGCTTGGAAGATAGAAGAAAAGGAGGAAAGCAAGTGCGAAGCCGAAAACTGCGGCAATTGCACCGATAACCGCCATCATCTTTGGCCCGAAATGGTCGGTGAGCCATTTATCAAGCTTTGACATATCTTCTGTATCTTCATCAAGGTCAATGGCAGTTTTCTCTGCGGACTCCATAAGAATTTTATAAGTGAAAGCCATCTGGTCAATGAAGTTGATTGTTCCTCTTATAAAAGGGATTCTTGCGATTTTGTATTTATCTTTAAGCATATGCTGCTGTCTTAAATCTGTTTCGATTGTTCCGTTTGGAAGTCGGAAGCTGACACCAAGACCCTTGGGGCCAATCATCATAATACCTTCCATAAGTGCGGAACCGCCAATGCTGTACTTTTTCTTTTCATCAGCCATTATTCTCATCCTCCTGTGTATTTTTTTCTTGTGCATTTTGTGCATTCTTTTCGTTCTCCGCCGCTATGGCAGCTTCAATATCCCATTCTTCGCCCAGCTCAACATGGTCAATATCAAAACCGATAACAACCGTTGTGCCCTCGCCTAAGACAGAGTAAATATCAAGTGTGCCTTTATGGAGCTTGGTAATTTCATCTGAAACGGCAAGACCGATGCCTGAGCCGTGAACTGTCATATTAGTTTTATAGAATTTCTCTTTAACATGGGGCAAATCCTCTGCGGAGATACCGCAGCCAGTATCAACAACGGCGATTTTGATTTTGTCATCTGCAATATCTGCCGTAACATTGATTTTGCCGCCCTGCTTTGTGTATTTAAGAGCGTTATCAAGGATATTCACAAACACCTGCTTGATTCTGTCGGGGTCGCCGTCCATTGGAGCAGGCAGGTCGGGAGCGTTATATATAAGGTCAACGCCCTCTCTTGTTGACCTGTCTTTAAAAGCAAAGACAGTTTCGTCAAGCTCTGCAAGAACATCCATTTTTTCTATTCTTAAAGTAAGTCTGCCACTCTGTATCCCCGAGAAATCAAGAAGCTCCTCAACGATACCCGAAAGGCGTGCCGCTTCGTCAATAATAACATTCATTCCCCTTTGGGTAAGTGCGGGGTCTGAATCGCTGACCTGTAAAATTGTTTCGCCCCAGCCCTTGATAGCTGTGATGGGTGTACGCAATTCGTGAGAAACGGTGGAGATAAAGTCGTTTTTAAGTCTGTCGGCGGTGCTGATTTCTGCCGCCATATTATTTATTGATTTGCAAAGCTCACCGATTTCATCATCATAAAGATAATGGTCAATTCGGGCATCCATATTGCCGTTTGCAATAAGCTTTGCTGTTTCGTTGATTTCTTTAATAGGCTTAACAATGGAGCTTACAAATATAAGACCTGAAATAAGAACAAGAACCGCAAACGTAAGGAACACAACTGTGATGAAGATATAGATTGTTGCCAGCTGGCTGTCAACAGCATCAAGTGAAGTGATATATCTCACAGCTCCTCTTATCTGGTCATCCTCTGTTCTGATAACATTTGTTATAGCCATAACCTTTTCGCCTGAGCGAAGCTTGCCTGTCCATTTAACAAAAAGTGATGTGTCATTATCTGCCTTAACTGCCTCATAATAATCGGGCATTTCGGGATAGTTTGTTTCAAATCCGCTGGAAGAAACGATAACCTTACCGTTTCTGTCAATCACCCACACTTCCATATAGGCTTTTTCTGAAAATTCTGAAACATACTCCCTTGCGGCAGTGTCAAAATCTGCATCGTCAACAAGGTCGAAGTAATTGGCGGCAGTACCTGTGGAGTAGCTTTTGAGCTTGTTGTAAACTGAGTTGTAGTAGAAATTTCTTACAAAGAAAACACACACAACAGAGATAACCGCAAGTATGGCAACCGATATAACAGCCGACCTGAAAAGCCAGCGGTAAACAAGTCTTCCGCTGAAAGAAACGGACTTTTTGTCTTTTTTAGTGTCTGCCACTATGCCACCCCTTTCTGCGATAATCCTTTGCTTATCCTACCCATTTATATCCCATACCCCAAATGGTGAGCAGGTGCTTGGGTACTGACGGCTCATCTTCAATTTTCTTTCTTATTCTTCTGATGTTTACATCAACAATTTTTTCTTCGCCCTCACGGCTCTCGCCCCATACCTTGTGAAGAATCTGTGTTCTGCTAAGGGTTTTGCCCTGATTCTGGAAGAAATAATTCATTATCTGAAACTCGACCTGTGTAAGGTCAACGGGAATGTCATTTTTAGTGAAAGTCATTTTTTCAGCATTAAGTGAAAATCTGCCCTGAACAAGTGAATTGTCTTCATCGCCAGTGCTTCTCTGGAGCATGGCAACACGGCGGTAAATAGCATCTACACGAGCCATAAGCTCTGAGGGTGAAAATGGCTTTGTAACATAATCGTCTGCACCGTTGAGAAGTCCGCTGACCTTGTCCATCTCCTGTGTTTTGGCGGTAAGCATCATAATGCCGAGAACCTTATTTTTTTCTCTCAGCTTTTTGCAGACCTCAAGTCCGTTCATATTGGGCATAATTATATCAAGTAAAGCCACGGCAATTTCACCATTGCAGTTTTCATACTGCTCCAGTGCTTCAAGTCCGTCTGCTGCTTCAATTGTTTCATATCCTGCTCTTTTAAGATTTATTACAATAAACTCTCTGATTGCCTGTTCGTCTTCGGCTACGAGAACTTTTTTATTCATCAATACTTCCTCCTATATTATTCACGGCAACATAAAATCCATCTTTGATATTCTTATCTTTTATACCAAACTCTTTGCCGTCTGCTGTTATGCAGTATTCGTATGCCTTGTCTTCATAATCGGCAAGTCGCTTATAGCCGTCGATTCCAGCTGCTCCCACAGCGTGAGAAACAAGTGAAAAGAGCTGAGAGCCCATATGCTCACTTGCAAGCTCATTCCAGCGGTAGAAATAAAGCTGAGAATCAAGTCTTGTTACGGTTATTTTGCCGACCCAGCTGCTGGGTATATCAAGGCTGTAATTTTCTGAATGATTATAAATAACATATTTTTCTGATTTAAGCTTATGACCGTTAAACTGCGACCACAGGGTATAATACAGGCTTTCATCCTGCAATTCACCGTTGACAACATAAGTTGAGCCAACAATTCTGACACCGACGGGGATTTCAAAATGACCGTCAGCGTCAATATCTGCAACAGGTCGCCTTGTGGGACGCCATGTGGCAGTTGTAGTCTGTGTTCCAATATCAAACAACGGTGCGCAAAGTCCGTCAGCAGACTTATCCCATACAAGCACCTCTGTTATCATATCGTGTTCATTTTTATATGCGTCAACAAGAAGCACTGTGCTTCCGTCAATTGAATCGGTATAAATTGCACTGTAGCCTGAAATATTGCCGTCAACGGGGGTTTTGGCTATAATGCCGAATCTGCCCTCTGAATCAACATCGGCAACGCAGGCAAATGCTGAGGGTGCAGGGTTGTTGGTATCAATATAAACGAAGAAAAGCTCTTTTTTTCCGTTTGAATCAACATCGGTCAAGGTAACAAGATTATACTGAGATGAGCCAAGCTCACGGAAATAATCCTTAACATTGTCTTTGCCAAATCCATAAACGGTAAGCTGCCTGTTAAGGGTGAAGATGTTCCAGCCGACAGTGATTTCTTTAACATTATCGCCATTCATATCTTCAACAATAACGCAATCAATTGAATTGCCTGCGCCCTGAACATTCTTGACATATTCCCACTCGTCATCGTTATTCTTCTGGAATACGCCAACATTAACCATTTTTGCACCGTCTTTTTTGGTGTAAAAAACAATGGCATCTTCTTTACCGTCTGAATTAAAATCATCCACAATGAAGGCAGATTTATGCTCGCCGTTAAGGGGCGTTACAAAGTCAACATTGCCGTTTACAGATTTCTGAAAAGAATCCTGCAAGGTCTGATAGTCGCCTGTAAGCTTTGGCGGAGCCATGAGCTTTTCGGGAGATTTTATGCTTAATGAACAACCGCTGAGAAGTGAAAGACTCATTACTGAAGCAAGCACTGCCGCAACAATTTTGGTTTTCAAGGCAAATTTCCCCCTATCTTGTAGTATAATTCAAATTATTATATCACAATATAACTATAAATTACAACAGAAAAATAATAAATTTTTAAATAAACATAAATAAATCTTCTGCATAAAATGATGTGTATATTATTTAAAGGGAGATTTATGTTTTATGGCACTTAAACCAGATGAAACCTTGAATTTAAACGGCGTGAGAGTCAACAGATATATTCTAAACGAGCATAATGAAAACAATATTCCCCTGCCAGACACAAAAATCACGGAGCTTGCAGGGGTTACCATTCACAACACTAACGGCATTGACGGAGTGGCTGACGAAGCGGAGCAATACACAATTGCAACGCTTGACGGCGATATGAAAGATGTGCGTGTGCATTTTTATGTTGACAAAAACGGAGCGTGGCAAAACCTGCCCCTTGACAACACAGCGTGGCACGCCGCAGATGACATGGGCGATGGCAACTCCAAAACAATATCAATTGAGGCGATTATGGATTCCTCCACCGAGGAGGACGACATCAAGACAAGGGACAACGCTGCAAGGCTGGCGGCATATATTCTTTATACCAACGGACTTGACGAAAATGACCTTTACACTCACACCCACTGGCTGAATGTAAGGGACGGAATTGAGGGCGACAGGGACTATCTGAACACACTACCGAATCCGTACAAATACTGCCCTATTTACATTCTGCCCGACTGGTTCTCATTTAAGGCACTGGTGGGCAATTATATCTATTTGCTGAAAGAAGAAAACGGCGAAAATATAGAGCCGTATTTTGTGGAAATCACCACTGGAACGCTGAATGTGAGAAGCGGTGCAGGGATGGAATATCCAATAACAGCAAGGGTTTTCGGCGGTGAAGTATATAGAATCACAGAGGAAAAAACTGTCAACGGTGAGCCGTGGGGCAGGCTCTTTTCGGGTGCAGGCTGGGTCAATCTGAAATTCACAAAAAAAGTTTGACATTTTTTAGTATTTGATGTAAAATAAACTGATTTAATTGGTCTTTCATTCGGACCAGAAATGGAGATGCTTTATTATGAATAAAGAAAAATTTTACATTACCACACCGATTTATTATCCATCAGATAAGCTTCACATCGGTCATACTTACTGCACTGTTGCAGCAGACGCTATGGCTCGCTACAAGCGTCTTAAAGGCTGTGATGTTATGTTCCTTACAGGCACTGACGAGCACGGTCTTAAAATCGAAACTGTTGCAAAATCAAAGGGCGTTACTCCCAAAGAATTCCTTGACAACATTGTTGAGGGTGAGCGTGGAATCCTTGATTTATGGAAGCTGATGAACATTTCTAATGATCGTTTCATCCGCACAACAGACGATTATCACTACGAGTCAATTCAGAAAATCTTTAAAAAGATGTATGAAAACGGCGATATATACAAGGGTAAATACAAGGGCAAATACTGCACACCCTGTGAATCATTCTGGACAGAGAGTCAGCTTGTTGACGGCAAATGCCCCGACTGCGGCAGAGATGTTCACGATGCAGAGGAAGAGGCATATTTCTTCCGTCTTAGCAAGTACGCTGACAGAGTTCAGGATTTACTTGAAAACACTGATTTTCTTCAGCCGAAGAGCCGTGTAAACGAAATGGTAAACAACTTCATTAAGCCCGGTCTTGATGACCTTTGCGTTAGCCGTACAAGCTTCAACTGGGGTATCCCTGTTGACTTTGACCCTGACCATGTTGTTTATGTTTGGGTTGATGCTCTTTTCAACTACACAACAGCTCTCGGCTACATGAACGATAAATACGCAGACTTTGACAAATACTGGCCTGCTGATGTTCACTTTGTTGGTAAAGAGATTGTTCGTTTCCATTCAATCATCTGGCCTGCAATGCTCATGAGTGTGGATCTTCCCCTGCCCAAGTGCGTTTACGGTCATGGCTGGCTTGTAATTGACGGTGGCAAGATGAGCAAATCAAAGGGCAATGTTGTTGACCCATATGTTCTTGCAGAGAAATTTGGTGTTGACGCACTTCGTTTCTTCCTTATGCGTACATTCCCATTTGGTTCAGACGGCAACTTCTCAAACGAGCTTCTTATTAAAACAATCAATATGGACCTTGCAAATGACCTTGGCAACCTCGTTTCACGCACATGCGCAATGGTTGAGAAGTATTTTGGCGGTCAGCTCCCCGCAGACCGTGAGGCAGATGAGCTTGACAATAATCTTATTGAAATGGCATCTGCACTTCGTGATAAATACGAAGCTGATATGGAAAAATATCAGTTCCAGGACGGTCTTGAGGACATCTTCACAGTTATCGGCAGAGCAAACAAATACATTGATGAAACAATGCCTTGGGCACTTGCAAAGGACGAGAGCAAAAAGGCTCGCCTTGCAACTGTTCTTTACAATCTTCTTGAAACTGTTCGTATCTGCAACACACTGCTTATCCCCTTTATGCCCGACACAGCAGACAAGATTTTTGACTGCATCGGTGCTTGCGAATGCTGCAGAACTTGGGAAAATGCAAATGTTTTCGGCTCACTTAACGAGTGTGCAAAGGTAAACAAGGGCGAAGCTCTCTTCCCCAGACTTGATGTTGAAAAGGCTATTGCAGAGCTTGACGCTATTAAGGAAGCACAGAAAAAAGCAGCTCTCCCTGCAATTGAGGTTGAGCCTTACACAGAAGAAAATGTTGATTTTGACACATTCTGCAAGTCAGATTTCCGTGCAGTTAAAATCAAGAATTGCGAAGCTGTTAAGAAGAGCGACAAGCTTCTTCGTTTCACACTTGATGACGGTTCAGGCACAGACAGAACTATCCTTTCAGGTATTCACAAGTATTATGAGCCTGAGCAGCTTATCGGCAAAACTGCCGTTGCTATCCTCAACCTGCCCCCAAGAAAGATGATGGGCATTGAGTCATGCGGTATGCTGATTTCTGCTGTTCACACAGAAAAGGGCGAGGAAAAGCTTCACCTGCTTCTTCTTGATGATGCTATCCCTGCCGGTGCAAAATTATGCTGACGGAATACAGAAATATTTTTGATTCTCACGCTCACTATGACGATGAAAAATTTGATGATGACCGTGAGAATCTGCTCACTTCACTTTTTGACAACGGTGTTTGTGCCATTGTCAACTGTGGCAGTGATTTGAAATCAAGCAAGCGTTCAATGGCTTTGAGCGAGAAATATGAGAATATTTATTTTGCCGCAGGTGTTCATCCCCACGAAGCTGACGAAATGGGCGAAAGCGATTTTGATGAAATCAGAGAGCTTTTGAAGCACCCGAAATGCGTTGCAATCGGTGAAATCGGTCTTGATTATCACTATGACTTTTCGCCGAGGGATATTCAGAAGCAGGTTTTTGAGTATCAGCTGAAGTTAGCCAAGGAGTTTGATATGCCTGTTGTGATTCACGACAGAGAGGCACATCAGGACACTTGGGAGCTTCTTAAAAAGTATCAGCCAAAGGGTGTTGTTCACTGCTTTTCGGGCAGTGTTGAAATGGCGAGGGATATTCTTTCAATCGGTATGCACATCGGTCTTGGCGGTGCGGTAACATTTAAGAACGCCAAAACTCCCGTTGCGGTTGCGGCGGCTGTTCCAAGTGAAAGGCTTCTGATTGAAACGGACTGCCCTTACATGGCACCTGTTCCCCACAGAGGAACGAGGAACGACTCTTCACTTATCCCCTGCACTGCGGAAGTGATTGCCAGCGTCAGAGGAACAACGGCACAGGAAATTTTAAATCTCACAGCAGAGAACGCAAAGAAATTATTCTTTAATAAATAAGAAAAACGGCATGGGAATTGCTCCTATGCCGTATTTTTTATTAAGTTTTAGTCAAAAAATCCAAGGCACTGATATGCGGCGCTATCTTCAAAAGCGGCAAGGACTATGTAATAATCTGACGGAGTTTTTGGGCGTGGAAGCGTGATACCGCTCAAATTATACTGCCCGTCCCCGAAGCTTTCCACACAGGTGGTGATTGTATCTTCATTCGTTACAGATTCAGTGTTACTCTTGTCATTTTTCACAGTGGCAAAGCAGCCGAAGCCACTTTTTGCAAGGTCAGACTCTGCACAATCCACACCTGCAACGATGATTTTTTCGATTCTGTTTTTGTCAACTGAAGGCACGGTGTAATCTTCCCTTGCATACCAGTGAGCCTCTGAATAGCCGTCTGTGAATTTGGCGCACAACTGCAAATCCCTGTTATCTGTGCCAAAGAAAAACTTCTTTTCGTCATAGGATTTATGGGAATAGCAATCCTCATTCTTAACATAATAACGGCTGACGGTGTGGGGCTTTATTTCGTTATCGGTAAAGAGCATGGAATCGTCAAGTCGGTTATACTCTTTCATCTTGACCTTGTTGCCGATTGGCATATAGTAATGGATGCCAAAATCGTTGCCGAGGTTTTCAACATATTCCACCTTGCTGTCTTTCGCCGTAAGGATGATGGCAAAGGTGAGAAAGCTAATCACGAACAAGGACACAGTTCCGCCTGCGAAAAGCACAAGAATTTCAAGAGCCTTGCTCAATTTCTTTTCGCCTTTTGTGTCGCTGATTTTCTTTTTGCTCTTTATAAATTCAATCAGTTTTGTGAGGTTGAGGAAAACGCTGATTGTGGCGAAAGACACCACCGCAACAACGATAAATGCGGTTTTTATAACATCCTCAATGTGGGTTTCGTAGTTATAGAAATTTCGCCAAACGGTATATCGGGGTGAAATGCCGTTTTTTTCGTTGAATTTTGCAAGGTCGGCACTAACTTGTTTGTCTGCGCATTTATAAAGTGAAATGCTGTTCCCCTGCTCGGTGTGGGATTCGGCACTGACATACGTTTTGCCGAAAAGGTTATACACCATAAAATACACAACGCTTTTACCCGATTTATTGTTGGCGTAAAAACTGCCTGTGAAATCAAAATTATTGAGGGCAAAAAGTGAAGTGAAAAGAGCCTTTTTCTTGGTAAGGCAGTTATATTTGCCGTTTTGCAAAGCGTTGATGAAATTTTCTGAACCGCTTTTGAGATAAATCACAGGGTCATAGGAAGTGTCAACATCTGAAAAATGAGCGTAATATGAGAAATCGGGCGATTCTGCCGCACAAATATCGGTGAAAGAAACATCGGGTGCGGTTTTGGTTTTATAAGCGTTGCAGTTATAAACAAGACAGCCTGCAATGGTGCAAAGCCCCAGCACAAGAGCCGAAACAAGAGCTATAAGTTCTTTTATCACGAATTTCATATGTCGCCCGCCTTTCTTGTCGAAAATTGTCATATATAATTTTTACCACATCGGGGCGGTAATTGCAAGGGATTTTTTATAATATATGGCACGGGCAAAGAAAAAAGTATGGAATTCCGTAGAGTTCCATACTTTAATTTTATTTAAGAATGATTTTGTTGTCTTCAACATCCACTGAAACGGAGGTGATGGGGTCATCTACGCTATCGACAATGAGGGATGCGATTTTATCCTCAACATTGCGTCTGATGAAGTTGCGGAGATCTCTTGCGCCACGGGTTCCGCCTACGCTCTTCTCTGCAATGAGCTTAACGGCTTCATCTGTGTATGAGAAGCTGATGCCCTTATCGAGAAGCGGTTCTTCAAGCTCATCAAGCATAAGAACGGCGATTTTTTCAAAATCTTCCTGTGAAAGAGGTCTGAAAACAACAACCTCGTCAACTCTGCCGATAAACTCGGGGCGGAGGAATTCACGGAGAGCTTTCATTGCTCTGTCCGCCGAAGCGGTGGCGGCACTCTTGCCGAAGCCGAGGGCGGTGTTTCCGCCTTCACTGCCTGCGTTGGAGGTCATAACGATAACTGTGTTGTCAAAGGGAACTGTTCTGCCCTGTGCGTCAGTTATTTTGCCCTCGTCAAGAATCTGGAGCAGGATGTTCATAACATCGGGATGCGCCTTTTCGATTTCGTCAAATAGGATTACGCTGTAAGGCTTTCTGCGAACCTTTTCGGTAAGCTGACCAGCCTCGTCATAGCCAACATAACCGGGTGGCGAGCCGATAATTCTTGAAACGGAGTGCTTCTCCATAAACTCAGACATATCAAGTCTGATAAGTGTTTCGGGTGTATCAAAAAGCTCATTGGCAAGCTGTTTAACAAGCTCTGTTTTGCCAACACCTGTGGGTCCAACAAAAATGAATGATGCAGGGCGTTTGCGTGGGCTGATGTTTACCCTGCCCCTGCGGATTGCGGCTGAAACAAGGTCAACTGCTTCGTCCTGACCGATTACCTTTGATTTGAGCTTTTTATCAAGGCTTGCAAGTCGGCGCAGGTCGCTCTCTACAATCTTCTGTGCAGGGATGCCTGTCCAGAGCTGAATAACTCTTGCAAGGTCTTCTTCGGTTACAGGGATGTCCTTTGTGAGCTTTTCAAGTTCATCAAGGCGGGCATCAAGCTGTAAAATCTCTGTTTTGATGTTTGCGATTGCTTCATAGTCGATGATTTCGGCATCCTCCATCAAAGCCTGCTGCTGAACTTTAAGGTCGGCAACTCTCTGCTCAATCTTTTCCTGCTCTGAAATCTCTTTATTGCGGAGATTTGCACAGGTGCATGCTTCGTCAAGCAGGTCGATTGCTTTATCGGGCAGGAAGCGGTCGTTAATAAAGCGTTCTGAAAGGTTGACAGCCTTACGGATAAGTGAATCACTAATTTTAACTCGGTGATAGTTTTCGTAATATTCTTTGATGCCTTTGAGCATTTCGCAGGTATCGTCAATTGACGGCTCTTCAACCTTAACAGGCTGCATTCTTCTTTCAAGAGCGGAGTCTTTTTCGATATGCTTTCTGTATTCGGTAAAGGTTGTTGCGCCGATAATCTGAACCTCTCCCCTTGAAAGGGCGGGCTTCAAGATGTTTGCGGCATTCATTGAACCCTCTGAATCGCCGCCTGCACCAACAAGGTTATGAACCTCGTCAATGAAAAGGATAATATTGCCGTCTGCCTTAACCTCTTCAACAAGACCTTTAACTCTACCCTCAAACTGACCTCTGAACTGAGTGCCAGCCACAAGGGATGTAAGGTCAAGAAGGTGGATTTCTTTATTGGCAAGCTTTGCAGGAACATCGCCCGATGCAATTTTGAGGGCAAGTCCCTCTGCAATGGCGGTTTTACCTACGCCTGGCTCACCGATAAGGCAGGGATTGTTTTTGCTTCGTCTGCAAAGAATCTGAATTGTGCGATAAATCTCATTTTCTCTGCCGATTATGCGGTCAAGCTTGCCATCACGGGCACGCTCTGTGAGATTTGTGCAGTAAAGGGGCAGGAATTTTCTCTTTTTATTGTTTTTCTCGCCCTTTTCTTTCTTATTCTTGCCTTTTTCTTTTTTATTGTCTTTGGTGTCTGATTTTTCTTCATTATCGGCATTATTTTTAAGCGGGTTCATATTGCCCATCATACCCTGAATGAACGGGAATGTGGGGATTCCGCCAGGCTCGAAGCCTTCGCCATCCTCGCCCATGCCCATCATGGCACCAAACTGTTCGCTCATTTCGTCAACGTCTTCTTCGGTGATACCCATATTTTCCATCATCTGCTTTATGGGTCCCGTAGCTTCCATTGCACATTTGAGGCAAAGACCTTCGGAGTCTGATTTTTTGTCTCCGTCCATCTTTGTCATAAATATAACCGCAGGGCGCATTTTGCACTTACTGCATATAACTTGCTTCATAGTTTTTGCTCCTGAAAATTACTGTTTTTTGCTCTTGAGTTTGCCAAGTATCTGCTTTGCTGATGAGGGAAGATAGCCGATAAATGCAACAACTGTGAGAACAGCTGAAACAACAACCATAATAAGAAGAGGAAGATCGGGGATAGTCCAGAATTTTGCAAGCAGACCAACGCCAGGCCCAAACATAACAATTGCAATCATAACAAGGTAGAATACCATTGTTGCGGCTTTGCCCCAAATCTCTGCAGCACTGGGACGGAGACCGATTGCAAGCATAAATCCGCCGAAAATAACCATAAGAAGCTCTTTTACGATAAAGATAAGGAAAATCCAGCTGAATGTTTTAATGAGACCCTCGCCCTGACGGAACTTGAGGAAGAAAAGAACAGCGATTGTGATTTCTGTAAGCTTATCGGCAACGGGGTCGATAAGTTTGCCAAGGTCTGAAACCATATTGAATCTTCTTGCGATTTTGCCGTCAAAAAAGTCTGAAAGACCTGAAACAGCAAGAACGATAAGTGCCGCAGCTATGTATCCCTTATAGAAAAGAACTGCAAACACGGGAACGAGAACGATTCTTAAATAAGTGAGCCAGTTGGGAATAGTATTCCATCCTTTGAGTAATTCTTTCATAATAATTTATCCTCCTTTAAGCACCAAGCAGCACAGACGCATATGGGAAATATGATGAGAAGAACTTAACATAAAGACCCATCAATGCTGATTTGCTTGTGATTTCTTCAATAGGTGTGAAGCCTGTGATTTCGATAAGTTTGATTATAAAAACTGCGATACCGACATAGAAAATACCAAGGAATGCACCAAGGATAATTTCAAGGATTTTGTTTTCTAACTTTACTTCTGTCATTTTGAAAAGTTTTTCAATGAAGAAAAGCAGGAAATTAACAACAACGAATGTAACAACAAAAATTACAACAATTGAGAAAAGAACTGCATTGGCTCTTCTGTCGTTGTATGTAATAAACATATCCGTCTGTCTCATAATAATACTGCCCAAGGGCCATGAATATACCTTTGCAACAAATGTTGCCGCAATAAGTGCGATAAGCTCATGAACTGACCTGATAACATTCTTTTTGAGATGAAGAATAACCGTAAGAACAAAAATCAGGACAAGAAAAAAGCTGACGATATACTCGCTGGTGTCTTTAACCATGTCAATAGCTGTTCCTATAATTTGCATATACATCCTCCTCAACGGAATTTTTTACAGGTTACCTCACTGGGAGATAACATATAAATTCTATTATTTTTTATTGAAATCTCAGTAACTGAAGTTTCTGAAGGGATTTCTTCTTTTAATTTGCCGTTACTGTTTTTGAAAAGCATAACAGAATCGGAAGTAAGAACGGCAGTGTATTTATCAGTGCAGAAAACATCTTTGATTTCTTTGTTGACGCTTGCTGTGCTGTCCAGCTTTCCACATTTAAAAATCTTGATTGTGCCAAAATTATCGCCACCGAATTTTTTAAGAGCAACAGCACTTACTTTATGATTATTGCTGTATTTAAAGAGAATATCGGGTGCAAATTCTTCTGCTTTGCCAAGAGAAGAATTGTCTTTAATATACACCCTGCCAGTGTTGCTGATAACTGAAATATTGTGAGCGGAATCATACTCAACGCTGACAACTGCACAGCCTTCAAAATCGAAGCAGGCAACGGGTTTGGATGCATCAAATTTAAAGATATAAACCTTTGAATTTATCTGAGCATCTTTTGAGCGGATAGTGCTGACCGCCGCAAATTTGCCGTCATCTGAAAGAGTGATGCTTGTTACCTTTTCGCCTTTGAATGTGCGGGTGAAAAGCTCTTTTTGATTCTTTTTATAAACATTCAGCACATTTACAGAAGCAGGCTGCTGAACAGCGGCGGCGAAGTTGCCCTTTTTGCCAATGGCGGCAGAAACAACTGTTCCGTCAAGCTCTTTTTCAAAAACAACCTGTGATTTATTCTGCATCCTTATTTTAGCTGAATCTCTGTCATAAATCAATACTTTATCGCCTTTTAATTTCACAGCAGGGCTGCCATATTCAATTGGAAGCTCTGAAATGACCTTTGCGCTGGGACTTAAAAGCACAGTTTTGTCTTTACTATACACAAAAACATCGTTATCTTCGCAAAAAATCTTCTCTGGAGATTCGCCAGTTGTTTTGTATGGGAAGCCATCACCAGAGCCGAGGGACTGGAAGAAAACCTTAACATCACTTGTGATAGATGTGAGGGTAACACCGCCGATTGTGCGGGCGGCAATAAAAACAATTGAAATCGCAACAAAAAAAACAAGGATAATTTTAAGAATTGCCGCTGTGCCTGCTGATGATTTCTGCGCTGATTTTTTGGCTGACCTCTGCGCTTTTTTATTGGCAGGTGCAGGTGATTTTTTGACTTCAGCCTGCTGCGGTTTTCTTTCGGGATTCTGCGCTCTTTGCGGAGCTGGTTTTGGCTGAGATGCTTTATTTTTCTGAATAGGTTTTGAAGCTTTTTCTGCTGGCTTTTTCTTTGATTCAGTTAATTTTTTCTGAGCGATTTTTTCAACATTTTTTAACTGTTTTTTAATTGTTTTTCCTGTTGATTTTTCTTCTGCCATTATATCACTTCCCGTAAAAAACTCTGTTAAGATAAAGACCGTGGGGCGGTGCTGTTCTGCCAGCTTTTGCCCTGTCAAGTGAGTCAATTATCTGCGGCAAAGAGTCTTTTTCAATTTTGCCTTCGGATATTTCAAGCAGTGTGCCCACTGCAATTCTGACCATATTATATAAAAAGCCGTCTGCTTTTATTTTGAAAATGACTTCTTCGTCATTTCGTGTTACAGTGCAATATTCCACTGTTCTGACAGTATCTTCAACACTGCTTTTAGCGGCGCAGAAGCCTTGAAAATCGTGCGTTCCGCAAAAATACTGCGCCTGTGAATTGAGCATATCAACATCAATTTCTTTTTTATAGTGGAGGTATCTGCCGTTGCAGAATGGATTTCTCTGTGGAGAATTCCAGATTTTATAAACATACTCCTTACCTGTGCAGTCATACCTTGCGTGAAAATCATACGGCACCTCAACGCAATTTTTAACGGCAATATCATCGGGCAGAACCGCATTCATTGCGCCAACAAAACGGAAAGGATTCAGCTCCTTTTCGGTGCGCATATTGAAGCAGAATTCGTTAGCGTGAACGCCTGCGTCAGTGCGGCTGCAACCAGTTATATTTTCTCTTTTGCCGAGGATTCTTTCGATACCGTCCTGCACAGCCTGCTGAACAGTTATTCCGTTTGGCTGAACCTGCCAGCCGTGGTAATCTGTTCCGTCATAGGCAATGGTAACAAGATAATTTTTAAGCATATTAAACTACCTTTTTAAAATAAATATTGCAGAGGATTATGCCTGCAAAAATTACCGCAACAACCAAAAGTGCGATAAAATCTTTGAAGCTGAGCTTCATTTTTTTCATTCGTGTTCTGCCCTTGCCGTCAACATAACAGCGACATTCCATGGCATCTGCCAGCTCAAATGCGTGCTTGATTGATGAAACAAAAAGCGGAACGATTATTGGAACAAGAGCCTTGACTTTTTCTTTAAGTCCGCCTGAGTCAAAGTCCGCTCCCCTCGCCTTTTGTGCGTTGGTGATTCTGTCAACCTCATCAACAAGAACAGGGATAAAGCGAAGTGCCAAAGTCATCATCATTGTGAGGGTATGAACGGGGATTTTGAAAATTTTTAATGGTGAAAGCAGGCTTTCGATTGCGTCTGTCATCACCGTGGGGGTGGTTGTGTAAGTGAGAAGCGAGCTGATAATAACAAGGCAGATGATTCTCACAACCATAAAGAAAGCTGTGAACAAGCCTTTTGAGGTGATGTGGAGAAATCTCCACTCAAAAAGAGTTGTGCCACCTCTGATATAAAAAATATTAAGAACTGCTGTAAAAGCAACGATAATTGCAAGGGGTTTGATGCTTTTCAGCACCATTTTAAGGGGTACACCCGAAACGAAAATAAGCGCAAATGTAACAGCCACAACAACGGCAATTGAAACAAGGCTTCTGCAAAGGAAAATGCCAACAATCAAAGCCAAAGTCAGCACAATTTTCATTCGTGCATCCATTCTGTGTAAGAATGAATTTCCCGGGAAATACTGACCGATTGTAATATCTTTAATCATTTTGCCTTGCCCCCTTTCATAAGACGGGCAATATCTTCCACCGCTTTATCAACGGTGAAAATCCCGTCTGAAACAGGGAGGCCCTTTTGACGGAGAATTGAGAAAACCTTTGACACCTGCGGAACATTAAGTCCCATTTCTGAAAGCTCCTCTGCTCTTGCAAAAACTTTCTCAGTTTCGTCATACATTGCGACCTTGCCTTTATTCATAACAAGCACTTTTGAGGCGGCTTTTGCCACATCCTCCATACTGTGTGAAACAAGGATTACAGTGCATCCTGTGCTTTTTCTGAAATTTTCTATCATATTCAACACAGTATCTCTGCCTTTTGGGTCAAGACCTGCGGTTGGTTCGTCAAGGATAAGCACCTCCGGCTGCATAGCCATAACGCCTGCGATAGCGGCACGGCGTTTTTCACCGCCCGAAAGCTCAAAGGGTGATTTCATAAGATGCTCTGGTTTAAGACCCACAAATGAAGCGGCAATTGCAACTCGTCTGCGGATTTCCTCTTCCTTGAGCTTCATATTTTTGGGGCCGTAAGCAATATCTTTTTCAACAGTTTCTTCAAAAAGCTGATATTCGGGATACTGAAAGCAAAGACCTACCTTGAATTTTGCGGCACGGACTGACTTTTTACTTTCCCAGATGCTTTTGCCGTCAATAAGCACATCGCCCTCGCTGGGCTTCATAAGACCGTTGAGGTGCTGAACTAAAGTGCTTTTGCCAGAGCCAGTATGACCGATAAGACCGATAAAATCGCCTTTTTCAATATCAAAAGATACGTTATCGACCGCCACATGGCAGTGAGGCAAGCCCTCGTTATATCTGTGTGTAAGATTCTTAACTGAAATAACTGCTGACATCACACCACCCCCGCTAACCTGAGAATGGCATCGGCACATTCTTTTTCATCAAGAACACTGTAATCTATTTTATATCCAAGTTTATTGAGCCTGTATGCAAGCTCTGTTGCCTGCGGAACATCAAGACCAAGTGATTTTATAAGCTCAACATCTTTAAAAATTTCTCTCGGTGTGCCGTCTGCAACAGCTTTGCCGCTGTTAATAATAAGCACCCTGTCTGCCTTAACGGCTTCGTCCATATAATGAGTTATAAGAATAACTGTAACGCCCAGTTCATCTCTCAGCATCTTTATGGTTTTCATAACCTCTTCTCTGCCACGGGGGTCAAGCATTGCGGTAGGCTCGTCCATAACAATGCACTCTGTCTGCATTGCAATTGCGCCTGCGATAGCAACACGCTGTTTCTGACCGCCCGAAAGCTTATGAGGTTCACGGTCTTTAAATTCGTACATTCCAACGGCTTTGAGGGCATCGTCAACCCTTTTGCGGATTTCAGCAGGCTCAACACCTAAATTTTCGGGGCCGAAAGCCACATCATCCTCAACGATTGTTGCAACAAGCTGATTATCGGGATTCTGAAAAACCATACCCACTTTTTTGCGGATGTCAATGATTCGCTTTTCATCAGAAGTGGGAATTCCGTCAACAGTAACCTCGCCCTCGTCGGGGATAACAAGACCATTCATCATTTTTGCGGCGGTGGATTTGCCGCTTCCGTTATGACCTAAAATTGCGATAAACTGACCCTTGGGGATTTCAAAGGATATGCCTTTAAGAGCAGGCTTGATTCGCTGCCCTGTTTCCTCGTCCACAGTGTAAGAAAAGGTTACATTATTAAATTTTATAAATGCGTTGTCCATAATGTCTCCTTTTCGGTGGGGGTTAGTTTTAATTCAATTCGGGAGGAGCAAGCCCCTCCCCTATGTTCAGCAGAGTGCTGTCTTGGCTCCCTCTGACGAGGGAGCTGGATTTTGCGTAGCAAAAGACTGAGGGAGAGATTGTTAAAGCTATCTGATTTGCAGATTTTCTACCCCTCTGTCATCTTGCGATGACATCTCCCCTGTCAAGGGGCGACAGTGAAGATGGTTCGCTGATTCAATCGGTATTTCTTCCTAAAAGCTCTATTCGCTCTTTTACAGTTTCATCAATTTTCTGACATACCTCATAAAAGTTTTTATCTAAATCTATATTGCAGAATCTGACAACTTTTAGTCCGAGCTTTTCTATCTCATCTGTTCTTATTTTATCACTGATTATTTGTTTATCTTCATAGTGTCCGCCACCGTCAAGCTCAATCACCAACGAAGCTTTTGCACAATAAAAATCACAAATATAATCTGCTATAAGTTTTTGTCTTTGAAATCTTACAGGATAATTCCGCAAAAAATCATACCATAGTTTTCTTTCCCACGGAGTCAAATTTTTTCTGAGAGTTCTTGCAATCTTTAAATTATTTTTATTGTAATTTATCATATAAGATAAGTTTAATCTTTCAGCCACATGGCTGATGCACCGCAGGGCAGGTTCATACCTGTATTTTTAACAGGGATGCCGATTTCATCGCAGGTGAGCTTTCCGCCGTACTTTGGTGAAACGGTGCAGCCAAGGATATACTCCATAACTGACGGTGAAAGACCTGTTGTGTAGGAATTTACAAGCACCATCAGCGGGTCATCTGAAAGAACATCTTTGCATATATCAACGAAAGAGTGGACTTCATTTTCAAGCTTCCACACTTCGCCGCCTGGGCCTCTGCCGTATGATGGCGGGTCCATAATAATAATATCGTATTTATTCCCTCTGCGGATTTCTCTGCGTACAAATTTTATGCAGTCATCAACTATCCAGCGGACAGGCTTATCTGCAACGCCAGAAGTGGCGGCATTCTCTTTTGCCCATGCGACCATACCCTTTGAAGCATCAACATGGCACACACTTGCGCCTGCCTTTAAAGCGGCAATTGTGGCACAGCCTGTGTATGCAAAGAGGTTGAGCACCTTAACGGGGCGACCTGCATTTTTGATAATATCTGACATAAAATCCCAGTTAACAGCCTGCTCTGGGAAAATGCCTGTGTGCTTGAATCCCATAGGCTTAACATTGAAATTGAGGGATTTATATTTAACGCTCCACGCATCGGGGATTTTTTTATAAGTTTCCCATCTTCCTCCGCCAGAATTTGAGCGGAGGTATCTTGCGTGGGCATTCTTCCACAAAGGGTGATTTTTTGGAGTTTTCCATATAACCTGAGGGTCAGGTCTTATAAGTATTATATCGCCCCAGCGTTCAAGACGCTCACCGTCCGAACAATCTAAAAGCTCATAATCCTCCCACTGGCAGGCACTGCGCATAAAATACACCCTTTCTGAAAATAAAAATTATATAAGTCTTTCTTTTACTACATCTGCTATCTCTTCGGCAAGTCGCTGAATCTGCTCTTCGTCCTTGCCCTCAAGCATAACTCTTACAAGTGGCTCTGTGCCTGATACACGAACAAGCACTCTGCCAGTGTCGCCAAGCTCTTTCTCAGCACAGGCAATAGCCTTTTTGATTTCTTCGTCCTTATCGTATCTTGCTTTACCCATCTGAGAAACCTTAACATTGATAAGAACCTGTGGATAAACATCCATCTGTGCGGCAAGCTCTGAAAGAGTTTTGCCTGTACGCTTCATAACTGAAAGAAGCTGAATTGCGGTAAGCTGACCATCGCCTGTTGTGGCATAATCATAAAAAATAACATGACCTGACTGCTCTCCGCCGATTTTATATCCGTTGGCTTTCATATTTTCAAGAACGTATCTGTCGCCAACCTTTGTTTTTTCGCAGTTGATGCCACGCTCCTCACAGAATTTGAAGAAGCCCATGTTACTCATAACTGTAACAACAGCGGTATCCTTTGAGAGAACTCCTCTCTCTTTCATATCTGCGGCACAGATTGCGATAATCTTATCGCCGTCAACAACCTGACCTTTTTCGTCAACAGCCAACATTCTGTCTGCATCACCGTCAAAGGCAAAGCCAACATTACAGTTATGCTCAAGAACAAGGTGCTGAAGTCCTTCAAGGTGAGTTGAGCCGCACTTACGGTTAATATTAACACCGTTGGGAATTGATGATTTAATGTGAATATCTGCACCTAAATCTGTGAAAAGTTCGGGAGCAGTAACGCATGATGCGCCGTTTGCGCAGTCAAGGGCTACTTTATACTCTTCAAAAGTGCAGTCAACTGTTTTTTCAAGATGACGGATATAATCGAAAATAGGCATTTCAGATGTGCGGATTCTGCCAACATCTGCGCCGATTTTAACAGGTGGAACTGTTTTGCCGTCAAGAATGATTTCTTCAATTTTTTCTTCAAGTGCATCGGGAAGCTTGAAGCCGTCTTTCTGGAAAATTTTGATTCCGTTATATTCACAGGGGTTATGAGAAGCTGTAATCATAACAGCTGCATCATAATTATATTTTTTAACGAGATATGCAACTGCGGGGGTCGGGAGAACGCCTAAGTGCATAACATCCGCACCAACTGAGCAAAGACCTGCTGTAATTGCGGAGCAAAGCATATTTGATGAAATTCGTGTGTCCATACCAATCATAACTTTGGGACGCTTAACATTGCCGTCAATAAGCACCATTGCGGCTGCTCTGCCTATCTGCATAGCAAGTTCACATGTAAGCTCTGAGTTTGCAACGCCTCTTGCGCCGTCAGTTCCGAATAATCTGCCCATAAAAATACCTCCGTAAAAATTTATTTAAAATAACTTTTGCTGACCAGGCATCTGATAACCCATATGTCTGTAACCAGCAGGGGTAACGCATCTGCCTCTCGGTGTTCGTGAAAGGAAGCCAATCTGCATAAGATAAGGCTCATAAACATCCTCGATTGTTACTGATTCCTCACCGATTGCGGCGGCGATTGTTTCAAGACCAACGGGGCCGCCATTGTAATTTTTAATCATACAGGTGAGCAACATTCTGTCTATAGAGTCAAGACCCAAGGGGTCAATTTCCATCTTTTCAAGTGCCATATTAGCGGTGGCATCTGTGATGATTCCGTTGCCAAGCACCTGAGCAAAATCTCTTGAACGCTTTAAAAGGCGGTTGGCAATTCGTGGTGTTCCTCGTGAGCGTGAAGCAATTTCCATTGCGCCCTGCTCGTCTGTTTCAACACCTAAGATGCCTGCGCTTCGTTTAACGATTTTTGCAAGCTCCTCGGGAGTGTAAAGCTCAAGGCGAAGAACAACACCGAAACGATCTCTCAAAGGTGCGCTCAGCTGACCTGCCCTTGTGGTTGCGCCAACAAGAGTGAAATGGGGAAGGTCGATTCTGATACTTCTTGCAGAAGGACCCTGACCGATAATGATGTCAAGAGCATTATCCTCCATTGCAGGGTAGAGAATTTCTTCAACCTGCCTGTTCATACGGTGAATTTCGTCAATGAAAAGCACATCGCCCTCATTGAGATTTGTAAGAAGTGCGGCTAAATCCTTTGGCTTTTCAATAGCGGGGCCAGAGGTAAGGCGGAAATTAACGCCCATTTCGTTGGCAATAATGCCAGCAAGGGTTGTTTTGCCAAGACCCGGAGGGCCGTAAAGCAAAACATGGTCGAGGGATTCGCCTCTGTTTCTTGCCGCTTCAATATAAACTGATAAATTTTCTTTAACCTTTTCCTGACCGATATAGTCAGCAAGGGTATGAGGGCGAAGCTGTAACTCAATATCAGAATCTGCACTGCCCGAATATTCGGGGGCAACGATTCGGTTTTCGTAATCGGTTTCCATTTAAACGCACCTCTTTTTCTTTTATATAAGTGATTTGAGAGCGAGCCTTATAAGCTCCTCAACAGGAAGATTTCTGTCAAGCTTATTGATTGCGCCTGCCGCCTCTGAACGGCTGTAGCCAAGCATAACGAGAGCTTCAATAGCCTCTGAGCAATTGCCCGAAGCGGTGGGAGAAGCAAATACGCTGTCTGCCGCAAGGGACTCTGAAGCAATGCTTTTTGAAAGCTTATCTTTAAGCTCAAGGACAACTCTCTGTGCAAGCTTGGGGCCTACTCCCTGTGCCTTTGTGATTGATTTAACATCACCCGAAGCAACGCAGAGAGCTAACTGGTCGGGTGAAAGCTGTGAAAGAATGGCAAGAGCCGCCTTGGGGCCTACACCCGAAACAGAAATGAGCTGTTTGAAGCACTGCAGCTCCTGCTGGGTATAAAAGCCGAAAAGCTCCATAGCATCCTCCCTCACATTGAGGTAGGTGTATAGAGTAACCTCTTCGCCTGTTTTGCCGATTTTTGAAAGGGTGTTGAGCGTTGTCATACAACGGAAAGCGATTCCA
Organism: Clostridia bacterium; assembly: GCA_024404115.1. Taxonomy (GTDB): domain Bacteria; phylum Bacillota; class Clostridia; order Oscillospirales; family Acutalibacteraceae; genus CAG-488. Next base: position 88,173 of record JAKSQM010000005.1, read on the forward strand.
CCGCACTGAATGGCGGCGAAGCTCTCTTCAATTGCAACAACCTTGCCTGTTACGGAATAAAACATAATTTACCATTCCCTGAATTTTTTATCTGTTTTCAGCTTATTCATAAGTGAACTGCCTGTGTGTGCGTGGCAGATTGCCATTGCCAAAGCATCGGCTGTGTCGTCTGGCTTCGGCACACTGTCAAGATGAAGCATAAGCTTCGTCATTTCCTGCACCTGCTTTTTCTCTGCTCTGCCGTAGCCAACAACACTCTGCTTAACCTGCAAGGGTGTGTATTCAAATGCCTGCAAGCCGTTTTTCTGAGCGGCAAGCATTATAACTCCCCTCGCCTGACCAACATCAATAACTGTTTTTGCGTTGGTGTTATAAAAGAGTTTTTCTATTGCCATTGCTTCGGGTTTGGTGCGTTTTATCAGCAAATCCATTTCGTCATAGATTATTTCAAGTCGGCGGTTAAAGTCCATCCCTGCAGGGGTGGTGATTGCGCCGAAATCCACAACGGAAAAGCGGTTATTCTGATAATCAAGCACACCGTAGCCAACAATGGCATAGCCGGGGTCAATGCCCAGTATTCTCATTTTTTATTATTCTCTCTTTCTCTGATAACCATTCTTGTGGGTGTTCCCTCAAGTCCGAAAATCTCACGAATCTGATTGTCAAGGTACCTCTGATAGCTGTAATGGAACAGGTCTTTTCTGTTTACGAAGCACACAAACGTTGGGGGTCTTGTGGATGCCTGTGTCATATAGTAGATTTTAAGGCGTCTGCCCTTATCTGTTGGGGGCTGAACTCTTGCGGTGGCATCTGCAAGAACGTCGTTAAGCTTACCTGTTGAAATACGCATTGCGTTCTGGGTATCAACAAACTTAATAAGCTCAAAAAGTCTGTCAAGTCGCTGACCTGTTTTTGCAGAAATAAAGATGATTGGAGCATATGACATAAATGAGAAATCATTCATAAGCTTTTTGCGGTATGAATCCATTGTTTTGCCGTCTTTTTCAACAGCATCCCATTTATTAACTGCAATAATGCAAGCCTTACCAAGCTCATGGGCGATACCTGCAACCTTTGAATCCTGCTCGGTGAAGCCCTCTGTTGCGTCAATCATAATAACGCACACAGTTGCTCTTTCAACAGCCATTCTTGCTCTGATTACGCTGTATTTTTCAATTTCATCCTCAACACGGCTTCTGCGGCGCATACCTGCTGTGTCGATAAAAACAAACTTGCCGTATTTATTTTCAATAAGTGTATCTGTTGCATCACGGGTTGTGCCAGCGATATTTGAAACGATAACACGCTCCTCCCCTGCGATAGCATTAACAAGGGATGATTTGCCTACATTTGGCTTGCCGATAACTGCAACCTTAACAGTGTCATCGTCAACTTCTTCCTCTTCCTGCTCGGGGAAATACTTGATAACCTCATCAAGCAAATCGCCTGTGCCATGACCGTGAACGGCTGAAACCTGAATGGGGTCGCCAAGACCTAAATTATAAAACTCGTAGAACTCCATGGGAGCTTCGCCGACACCGTCGCATTTATTAACGCAAAGGACTATTGGCTTACCGCTCTTTTGAAGCATAGCGGCAACATCTGCATCTGTAGCAACAACACCGCTTCTTACATCTGTTACAAGAACAATAACATCTGCACTGTCAATAGCAAGTTGAGCCTGACGGCGCATCTGTGAAAGAATTATATCGTCTGAATGAGGCTCGATACCGCCTGTGTCAATGAGAAGAAAGGTTCTGCCAAGCCATTCGCAATCGCCGTAAATTCTGTCTCTTGTAACACCTGGTGTGTCATCAACTATTGAAAGCCTCTGACCGATAAGCTTATTGAAAAGTGTTGATTTGCCAACATTCGGTCTGCCAACAACGGCAACTATCGGTTTTGACATAAAATCATTCCTTTCCTGAAATTTTGTTTATAAATTCTGCCCCGTCATTGTGAACGGGAGTAACTTTAATTTTAAGCATCTGAGAAAGCTCCTCAAGGGTAACATCATCAAGGAACATATCGCCCTCTCTGCGAAGTGAAACAGCAGGAATAAGAAGCTCCTCGCCTAAATCTTTATCTTTAAGTGCCGAGTAAAAATCCTTACCGCAAATAAGACCTGCAACGGTTATCATTTCGCCAAAAAGGATATTGGGAACTTTAATAACATCAACTGAAAGCCCCTGCGACTTTTCACATATACGCTCACAAAGCTCTTTAATAAGCGGATATGCCGCCTCACCTGTGGCAACTGAAACATGCCTTTCTTTGCCGTTATATGTGTAATTTTGAAGCTCTTCAAGTACCTCTTTTTTAAGAAGTGCCCACAGACCTACGCCGTTTTCAAGCTGAAGAAAATCGCCGTACCGAGCTTCTCCTGGCATAGGCTCCTGCGCCTTTAAATAAAACTCATCTGCGGCAAAAGCAATATTCGTTTTATTATAGCACAAAAACTCGTCGTTGTAAATGTTTATTCGAGATAAAACATCATTTGCCTGCTCTTTTGTAAAGGGTGCAAGGGGGGTGAGTCCGTCCCTGCAGCAGGTAAGACCAACAGGCACGCAGGCAATGCTCTGAACAGCGGGGTAAAGTGCGCCTAAATCTTTAAGAGTTTTTGAAAGCTCCTCGCCGTCATTATAGCCTGGGCAGAGAACAAGCTGAGTGTTCATTTTTATGCCTGCCTCTGCAAGCTGATTGATATAATCCAATACCTTGCCGGCTCTTTTGTTGCCCATCATTTTAACACGCAATTCGGGATTGGTGGTATGAACAGAAATATTCACAGGGCTGATGTGCATTTTTATAATGCGGTCAACATCTTTCTGACCGATATTTGTAAGTGTGATATAGTTACCGAAAAAGAATGAAAGACGGGAATCGTCATCCTTAAAATAAAGGCTTTCACGAAGTCCCCTCGGAAGCTGGTCAATAAAGCAGAAAATGCAGTTATTGGCACAGGAACGCTGTTTATCCATAAGATAAGTGTCAAACTCAAGACCTAAATCGCTGCCGCCGCTGAGCTTGACAGTTCTTTTTTTGCCAGATTCTTTTTCGATTTCAAGAATCAGCCTGTCATCGTCAACATAAAACTGATAATCGAGAATATCTCTGATTTCGTTGCCGTTGACGGTCAGCAGCTTATCCCCTGCCTTGATAAAATGCCTTGCGGCAGGCGAATGCTTTTTGACACACGCAATTTTAACAGCCACACCTTTCACTCCTTTGGTTTATTTTTTATTATTACTGATTTTTAATTGTAATCTCTTTGCCGTCCTCTGCTACAACCTTGCCATCCTGCAGGTGGATTTTGTTATACTTACCAGAGATAACGGGAACATAATAGTTGTTTCTTTCATCAACACCAAAAAGATATGATGAATTGCGTCTTTTTTCATCAGAAATTTCAACGGAAAGGTATTTTTTGCCGTCCTCTTCAACGATACCGTTTATTCCGCCGATAACGCCTGACCTGATGTTTACGCCAAGTCGGCTTTTAACAAACCAGATTTCGCCATCTGTGAAAACATCCTCTGTGCCGATGCCAGTAACGGCAAATGCTTCCTTACTGCCGTCCCCATTGAAATCGTCATAATAAAGCTGAATTAAATCGCTGCTTGAAACACGCTCAATCTGTTTCTGAATATAGCTTTTCTCAATCATATCTTTGCCAGCATAGAAATAAAAGCTTGTCAGCGCAACAACGGCAATAATCGCAAATATTGCTGTGATTAAGCCTGCCTTTAAAGAAATCTTTTTGGCAGATTGTTTATCAATCTGATATGCGCCACATTCGGGGCAATTCATTTTGCCTTCTTTAAGTTCACATCCGCAGTTAAAGCATTTCATGGGGAAACCTCCGTTATTCTGAATTTTTCAATAAAAAAACTAAAAAGGCAGAGAGGCAACTGCTCTCTACCTTCATTTAGTTCAAAAGACTTATGCCTCTTTGCTTACTACCATTCTGCCGTTGTAGTAGCCGCACTCGGGACAAACTCTGTGAGCTCTTTTGTAGCTGCCGCACTGTGAGCACTTAACAAGCTCAGGTGCGCTCATCTTCCATACATTGGAGCGTCTCTTGTCTCTTCTTGCTTTTGATACTCTTCTCTTAGGTACTGCCATTTCTGAGTCCTCCTATTAAAACAAAAAATAATTACTTTTCTTCGTCCGCATCGTCAAATAACGAGAGTGCATCCCATCTTGGGTCGGTTGCTTTTTTGCACCCGCACGGACCTTGGTTGAGGTTTTTGCCGCACTGCAGACATATTCCTTTACAATCATCCTTACAAAGGATTTTTGTTGGAAGGCTGAGGATGATATCCTCAGTTACGAGAGGGTCAATATCGTAGCTGTAAGAGTCCACTACGATAAGTTCGTCATTATCCTCATTTTCAACCTTTGTTACCAAAGTGTGCTCAATGGGAATAGAGAACGAACGGTCAAACTCTTCTGCGCATCTGTCGCAGGAAAGACACAAGGTGAATTCTGCCTTTGCAGTTAATGAAACAATGTCGGTGGAGTTTTTAACTTCACCAATGATTTTAACAGGCTTATTGAACGGATAACCGCCATTATAGCCGTAATCGCTAAAATCAAGCTCATATTCAAATGACTGCGCTGCCCCTTCATTATTGAAGACAGGCTCAAGCTCTAATAAGAACATTTTCACTCTTCACCCCATATGTCATACTCGAATATTATATAGTTTTATATTCCATTTGTCAACACCAAATTCCAAATTTTTTTACTAAATTTTAAGTATTTTTTTATACACATTATGTGATTCTGGTTGACTTTAATTCTCTGTACTGATATAATATACAGGACAAAAATTTATTTTTCCCAAGGTGAATATATATGAAAAATTCTGTTTTAATCGGAGTAGTTGCGGTGGCAGTTGCCGCAGCGGCAATTGTTGGCGTAAACGCAGTCAAGCACCAAAAGCCAGTTGACCAGCCAACAACAACCAAGCCCATTTCATCATCTTATTATTCTGAAGAAAACACATCTGAAAGCACATCTGAAAGTACCGCTCCTTCACTTACACAGTTTTCTTCTTCAACAAGCGAGATAACAAGTGAAAGCACCAGCGAGCAGACAAGTGAAAGAGAGTCAACAACAGTTCTTCTTTCAGGTCCCAAAACCACAACAAAGGCTCCTGTTTCCACCACAACAAGAAGACCCTCAACAACAACAAGAAAGCCATCTACAAGCGTAACACCGAATACTTCATCGCCGACTTACATAAACGGTATTCTTATTGTAAACAAATCATATCCCCTGCCCCAAAATTACAACCCGGGTGTAAACTCTGCCGCACAGAGCGCATTCAACACAATGCAGTCTGCCGCCGCAAGAGAGGGCATCAACCTTTATATTGTATCAGGCTTCAGAAGCTATTCAACACAGAGAGATATTTATAACAACTATGTTGCAAGAGATGGCAAAGCCGCCGCTGACAGATACTCTGCCCGCCCTGGTCATTCAGAGCATCAGACAGGTCTTGCATTTGATGTAAACTCATTGAGCCAGTCTTTTGAAAATACCCCTGAGGGCAGATGGCTTGCGGCTAACTGCTACAAATACGGATTCATCATCAGATTCCCCAAGGGCAAAGAGAGCATTACAGGCTATATGTATGAGCCTTGGCATATCAGATATTTAGGCACAAGCACCGCAACAAGCGTTTATAACAGCGGACTTACACTTGAAGAGTACCTCGGCGTTAAATCGGTTTACTCATATTAAAAAAGAATAGGCAATGAACGGCTGTCGCTTTTGCGGTGGCCGTTTTTTTGTATAGTGCGTGGTTAAGAGCTGCTGTGAGAATGGATTGCCACGGATTAAAATTAGTGCAAATATATTCGGGAGCAGCAAGCAACTCGCCTACGGTGGGTGGTGTTCCGCTGTCAATCATTGTTGCAATACAAAGCTGGCGAACGCAGTTCGCCCCTACGATGTGCTGTGCCGTTTATGTTACAAATCAAGCATTTATGTGCAGAATTTAAGGATGGATTATCGATAATTTTTCGTTCAAATTTAAATTTGTGCTGACATTCAGACGGGATGTCGAGGACGCCATCCCCTACAGTGCCACTTTTTCATTATTATCTATTATGTGTTATCTTTTATCTACTTCCTATAGTTCTACCCCTCTGTCATCTGCGATGACATCTCCCCTGTCAATGGGCGACGGAAATGCTCGGTGCGTACCGTGAGAATGGATTGCTATGATTTACAATTAGTGCAAATATATGCGGGAAGAGCAAGCCCTTCCCCTACGGTGTGATTATGCCGTTCAAGGCTACATAGCAGATGAATCCTATGCAGATATTCAGAGTAGGATGTCGAGGAGCTACTCCCATACGCATATATTACAAAGAAAAATGGTTATGAGCGTGAATCTCATAACCATTATTTTTATCGTATTTTGCCTTTGAGTATTGCTGAATTAGCCCTTAATCATAGCATAAACATCCTTAACAAAGTTTACGAACTCCTGGAATGTAAGCTTGATTGTGTCAGTATTGAAGTTATTGAAAATCATGCTTACGAACTCGCCAGCCTTGTTTACATCGAATGTACGGAAATACTCAACAAGTGTTGTAAGGATTGCGTTAATAGTCTGCATAATGTCTCTCCTTTCATCATATTAGGCACCGCCTTAATCGATTATATCACATATTCTGAAAAAATCAAGCATAGGAAAGATAAATTTACAATTTAGCATTTTATTGCTTTATTCGCAGGTAGCGAATCGCCTTTCCGTTGCCGTCTCTTCTCAGTTCGCCGTCTTCAACAAGCTTTCTCAACGCACCCTCAACAGAGCTTATGCTCAGCGACGGGCAAAGTGCCATAACATCCTGCTTTGAGAATCTGCCGACTTTTTTGCGTGTTGCCTTACGAACCATTTCGACCGCAGACATTTTGCTGTCAACAGCGTTAAAGCTTTCTTCAAGCTCTTTATACGCTTCAAAAAGAGTGCCCAAAATGAACTTGACAAAGGGAACAATATCCTCTGTGCCATCGTGCCAGCCATACTGTGAGGCCTTGAGGGCTTCGTAATAGCTCTCTTTATTTTTTGCAAGCTTTGCTTCAAGAGAAACATATCTGCCAACAGTGAAGCCACTGCGATAAAAAAGCAGTGTTGTGAGCAGACGACTCAGGCTACCGTTGCCGTCATTAAACGGATGAATACAAAGAAAATCGTGAATGAAAACGGGAATCGCTATCAGCGGGTCAACCGCACCGCCTGCAATCAAGCGGTTATATTCCTCACAGATTTTCTCAAGTGCATCGGGGGTTTCAAAGGGAGAAAGCGGCATAAACATAACTTCACTGCGACCCTCTGCATTGATTGTTTTAATATAATTCTGAACATTTTTCATTTTGCCTGCCATGGGGTTATTCATATGCCTGTTCAGAATTTTATGAAGCTGTAAAATATTCTTGCGGGTAATGGGGATAGACTCAAAGCTTTTATTGATGACAGTCAAAGCATCTCTGTAGCCTGCAAGCTCCTGCTCGTCCTCGCTTTGCGGAGCTTCTTTATCTTCCACAAGCTGTTTTATGCGGTTAGGCGCAACGGGGATATTCTCTAAAACGCTCAGCGCACTGATGCTCTGGATTTTTGAAATCGCCTTGAGCTTTTCAAGTCTGTGTGGCTGCTGAGCCAGAAAATATTCAAGTTTGCCTGCTTTTTTATAAATTGCACCAATCAGTGAAAGGGTTTCAGTATCCCATTTCTGATTTTTGATTGTTGTATAATTAAAGTTTCTCATGCGTGATATGCCGTCCTTTCCCTTATATTTTAACATAATTTAAGGGGAAAATCAATTGCATACCGCTATTATTGTTTGATTTTTCTGATTGCGCCTTTTTCAAGTCGGCTGACCTGCGCCTGTGAAATACCCACCTCGGCGGCGACCTCTGTCTGCGTTTTGCCCACCATAAAGCGGAGGTTTAATATTCGCTTTTCTCTGTCGCTCAGGTCTTCCATTGCCTGCTTTATGAGGATTTCATCAACCCAGCCATCTGAAATGTTGCCGTCCCCTATCTGATCCATAACATAAATTGCGTCCCCGCCCTCGCTGTAAACAGGCTCATACAGAGAAACAGGCTCAACGATAGCTTCGAGGGCAAGCACCACAGATTCTTTTTTTATATCAAGCTCTTTGGCTATCTCTTCAACAGTGGGGTCTCTCTGCAATTCGTTGGAGAGCTTTTCTTTTGCCTGTATGGCTTTGTAGGCGGTGTCTCTCATGGAACGGCTGACACGGACAGCGTTGTTATCACGGAGATAACGGCGGATTTCACCGATTATCATAGGCACTGCGTATGTGGAGAAGCGGACATCCTGCGACAAATCGAAATTATCAATCGCTTTTATCAGACCGATACAACCAACCTGAAACAAATCGTCGGGGTTCTCTCCCCTGTTCATAAAACGCTGAATCACGCTGAGCACAAGGCGCAGGTTGCCGTTTATCAGCTCTTCCCTCGCAGAGGTGTTGCCCTCTCTGATTTTTTTAAGAAGCTCGATTTTTTCTTTTTCTTTAAGCACCTTTAAACGGCTTGTGTCAACACCGCATATTTCAACTTTATTAAACTGCACAAAATCATTCCTTTACTTATTATGTAAGCAAGAAAAAATCAGCCAATAAGATTATTGACTGATTAAATGATTTTATTTGATTATATTAAAAATTTCTTCGGGAGTGTCGATTATATAGTCTGCGCCAAGGCTCTGGAGCAATTCTTTATCTCGAAATCCCCATGTTACGGCGATACATTTAAGACCAGCGTTGTGCGCTGTTTCAATATCCACCTCAGAATCGCCAATATAGATTGTTTCGTTTTCGGTGCAATTAAGCTCTTTCATAGCCGACCACACAGAATCGGGGGCAGGCTTTGCAGGCACATCATCTTTTCTGCCAATGGCAAGAGGGATAACATCGCCAAAGAAGCCTTTTACGATTGGTTTGACTGCACTGTCATCCTTGTTAGAAACGACCGCAGTTTTTATGCCGTCAGACTGAAGCTGAAGAAGCATTGGGACAATGCCGTCATAGGGTGCGGTGGTATCATTAAGGTGAACTGCATAGTGCTTCTTAAATGTTGCCAGCACCCTTGCGGTTACATCTGACGGGGTGTTTGCAGGAACGCTTCGCTCAATTAGCTTTACAACACCGTTGCCCAAGAAACGGCGTATTTCTTCTTTTGAACGAAGCGGCAAACCCTCACTTTGGAGGGCATAATTCACTGAATTTTTCAAGTCCTCCAGTGTGTTGGTCAACGTACCGTCAAGGTCAAAAATGCAGGCGGAATATTTATAATTATTTTGCAAGCTCATATTTAATCTCATTATTCACTGCGTAGTTATATGCAGCTGAATCTTTCTCAACAACAAGGGTGAAGTTTTTATTGAACATTTTGCTGTCTGCTGATGCAGAATTCTTTTTAACTGCAACGGGGAAGCAATAGCTGTCAAAATTTCTGACGCTCTTTGGTACATTGAGCTTATCAAGTGAGCTGCAGCCTAAGAATGCACTGTTGCCGATTGTTACAACGCTATCGGGAATTTTAACATCTTTAAGGTTTGTGCACATTGCAAAGAAGCTGTCGGGAATAATTCTGATTCCGTCGGGAATTGTGAAAGACTTGATTTCTTCATTGCCGAAGAAGAAGGAATCGGGCAGCTCTTTAAGATTTTCTGAAAAAGCGAAGTTTGAATAATCAACACCGTTAAGTGCAAAGAAAGCCTGTGTTTTATCCTTATTATAAACAACACCGTTTTCAATTGCAAAATCTGCGCCGTCTGCAATCTTTACATCTTTAAGGCTTTCACAGCCGTTAAATGCAAGAGAGCCGATTGATTTAAGTTTTTCGGGGAAGTTGATTTCTGAAAGCTTTGCGCAGCCCTCAAATGCTTTATCCCCAAGATATTTAACAGAATTGCCTAAAGTAACTTTTTCAAGCTTTGCACAGCCTGCAAATGCACTGCTTTCAATGCCTGTAACAGCTTCGGGCACAACAACTGATTTAATGCCAAGGTCTGCAAAAGCGTTTCTATCAATTGAAACGATTGTTTTGCCTTTGATTTTTTCGGGGATTTTAATATTAACAGATTTGCCGTTATATGATGTTATGGCGATTGTGCCTTTTTCATCTCCGTCAACATACGTGAAATCTGACTGGTTATATTTAACTACGCCAAAAAGAGCACCTGCCGCAATGGCAATAAAAGCAACTGTGAAAACTAAAACTTTAATGGCATTTTTCATTTAAGACACCTCTTATAAAGATTTTATCATTTTGTTAAGATTTTCAAGTCCTGTTTCAAGAGCAGAAAGGTTGTCCTCTATTCCCTCAAACTCAATGCTGACATATCCGTCATAACCGCTTCTCTTAATTGTTTTAAGGCACTGATAAACTGGAACATTGCCCTGACCGAGGATTGCACCTCTTAAATATGTGCCGGCTCTTGTGGTGAAGAAGTTTTTACCTGGGTCAAACTCACTGCCGCTCTTAACATGGAAATCCTTAACATGAACGTGCTTTGCAAAAGGAGCAGCAACGCCGACAGCCTTTATGGGTTCATCATCTGCACAAAGGAAGTTGCCGATGTCAACAAGCCAGCCGAAGTTGGGGTCGTTAACTCCGCCCATAAGACGCTCTACCCTTGCACTTTCCTGACAGAACTGACCGTGATTCTCTACCATTGTTTCAATGCCGATTGTTTTTGCATAATCTGTAACAGCCTTGCAGCCTTTAACGAGTGTTGGCAGTGCTGTATCAAATGAGCTGTATTTTTTTCTGTCGTCCTTATATCCGACGGTTGCGTCATGGCGCATACCTGTTGCGCCGAGAGCCTTTGCAACATCCGCTTTAAGGCAAACTCTTTTAACCTCAGCATCAAAATCTTCACAATTAAGGAAGTCTGCGCCGATTGTATAATTTACAATTGGAATACCGCATTTTTCACTTTCTTCACGAAGAATCTGTGCAAATTCCATTTCTGTCATGCCTTCGGGAGCTGATAAATCGGTAAATTCGATTGCATCAAAGCCCATTTTGGCGGCGATTGAAATAATATCTTTCTGATTTGCGCCTGTTTTGCGCATATAATTTGAAAAACTGTAACTACTTACACAAGTTTTCATATTTATTACCTTCTTTCTGTTCACATTGTATCACATTGTTACGCAATTTTCAAGGATGTATTTTTATACATAATATTTTGTATTTTATTCGTTTTTGAATGAATTTTTTTGAAAAAAATAAATAAATATTCGAAAAAATACTTGACAACGGCACTTTGTGCTGATATAATTAGAGCCAAATTTTATTTTAATATATTTTATTAAAGGAAAGGAGAAAGCCAATGGATTTCAACACATGGTTCGAAGGAATTAAAAACACATTTTTAAGATGCTTTGTTGCAGAAGAAAGATATATGCTTCTTCTCGAGGGTATCGGAGTTACAATTAAAGTTGCTCTTTTAGCTATTGCTCTCGGTCTTGTTATCGGCTTTCTGATTGCTTTATGCAATCTTTCAAAAAGTAAACCGCTCAACATTATCGGCAAGATTTACACAGATGTTATCAGAGGTACACCCTCAGTTACACAGCTTATGATTATCTATTTCGTAGTCTTTGCATCTGTTTCACTTGAAAAATGGATTATCGCATCTTTTGCATTTGCTATCAATTCAGGTGCTTATGTTTCAGAGATTATCCGTGCTGGTATTCTTTCAATTGATAAAGGTCAGACAGAAGCTGGCCGCTCACTTGGTCTTAACGCAAAACAGACAATGTTCAGCATTGTTGTTCCTCAGGCAGTTAAAAACATCTTCCCTGCTCTTTGCAACGAGTTCATCACACTTATTAAAGAAACAGCTATTGTTGGTTATGTTGGACTTATGGATATTCAGAAAGCAGGCGACTTCATTAAGAGCGCAACATACGAAGCATTTATGCCACTTATTGCAACAGCAATTGTTTATTTTGTTCTTATCAAAATTCTTACTGTTACACTTGGCAAGCTTGAAGCAAGGCTCAGAAAATCCGATATGAGATAACGAGGTGAATGAAATGATAAAGGTACACAATTTACATAAAAGCTTCGGAGAGATTCAGGTTCTCAACGGAATTGACGAGCATATTGAAAAGGGCGAGGTTGTTGTTGTTATCGGCCCCTCAGGTTCTGGTAAAAGCACATTTTTAAGATGCCTTAACCTGCTTGAAGAGCCAACAGAAGGTGAAGTTTATTTGGACGATGTTCAGATTAACGCTCCCAAGGCAGACATCAACACAATCAGAGCAAAGATGGGCATGGTGTTCCAGCATTTCAACCTGTTCCCCCACCTTACAGTGCTTGAAAATATCACCCTTGCACCTGTTAAGCTTAAAAAGATGACAAAAGAAGAGGCTGTTGCAAAGGCAAAGGAGCTTCTTAATGTTGTTGGACTTCCCGACAAAGCAGACGCTTATCCCTCACAGCTTTCTGGTGGTCAGAAGCAGAGAATTGCAATTGTCAGAGCTCTTGCAATGGATCCCGAAGTTATTCTTTTTGACGAGCCCACATCAGCACTTGACCCCGAAATGGTTGGTGAAGTTCTTGATGTTATGAAAGACCTTGCAAAGGCTGGCATGACGATGGTTGTTGTTACCCACGAAATGGGCTTTGCAAGAGAAGTTGGTACTCGCCTCCTCTTTATGGACGAGGGCGTTATCATTGAAAGCGGAAACCCCAGAGAAGTTCTTGAGAATCCTCAGAACGAAAGAACACAGTCATTCTTAAGTAAAGTGCTGTAAGGCATTTTATATAGATTTTTAAAAAAGGAGAAAACAAAAATGAAAAAAGCATTAAAAATCGCAGTAATCGTTGTAGCAATCGCAGCAATGGTAGTAGCTTTCGCAGCATGCGGCGGCAAAAAGGCTGAAACAACAGCTATCAAATTCGGCACAAACGCTGAATTCCCTCCCTTTGAGTACATCAACAATCAGGGCGGCATCATCGACAAGTTTGACGGTATCGACATGGCTATTGCAAAGGCTATCGGCGAAAAGACAGGCAAAGAAGCTAAGATTGAAAACATGGAGTTTGACTCACTTCTTATCGCTCTTCAGAACGGTCAGATCGACGCAACAATCTCTGGTATGACAATCACAGAAGAAAGAAAGCAGGCTGTTGATTTCTCACATCCCTACTACGAAGCAACACAGGTTATGATCGTTAAAGACGGTTCTGACATCAAGACAGCTAAAGATATGGCTGACAAGAAGATCGTTGTTATCCAGGGTTACACAGGTGAAGAGTGCGTTAAGGACTTAGGCTATAAGTACGAAGCATTCAAGAAGGGTTCAGAAGCTATCCTTGAGCTCAAGAACGGCAAATGTGATGTTGTTGTTCTCGACTCTGCAACAGCTTTAAACTACATTGGCGACAACAAAGACCTCAAGGTTATCGAAGATAAGGAAGCATTTGAAGTTGAAGAATACGGCATCGCTGTTAAGAAAGGCAACACAGAGCTCCTTAACCAGATCAACGAAGTTATCGACGCTATGAAGGCTGACGGCACACTCGGCAAGCTTGCAGTTCAGTTCCAGTAATTCCACAGTAAATTAAATAGAAAGGCGGAGGGCAAAACCTCCGCTTTTTTGTTGCACTCCCCTGTTCTCACTTTGTGAGATAGATTCTCGGTGCTGTTTATTGACTTTTTTCTCTATTAAATGTAGAATTTATTCGGAAAAAGGAGGTCTTTTCATGGAAAAACAGACAATGGGTGCTTTTATCAGTGCGTTAAGAAAAGCAAAAGGTATCACTCAAAAAGAGCTTGCAGAGATGTTGAATGTTTCTGACAAAGCGGTTTCACGCTGGGAGTGCGACCAGACGGCTCCAGATATAATGCTTATTCCTTTAATTGCAGATATATTTGGTGTTACAGCAGACGAGCTTATCCGTGGCGGACGAATTAAAAACGAGCAAACAACAGATACACAAAAAAGCTCAAAGCGACTTGAAACGATTCTTGAAAGCAAGTTTGCATCATATAAAACCAAGTCCGTTATCCCCATCGCCATTGTTTTGGTGGGAATTATAATTGGAATTGTGAGCATTTTGCTCTGTGATTATCGGGAAATCGCAATTGGAATTTCTCTTGTGCTTTTTGTGGCGGCGGTTACTTGTCAGATTATTTTTTTGCTGAATTTCAAAAACTCAATCAGCACAAGCGATTTGAATGATGAAATTATCAGTTCATTTAAGCTTAGATTTTTTAAATTTTCTTTTTGGATTTTCACCGCTCTTCTTTGCCTTGAAGCGTTGATTATTTCTGTTGACTGGCGGTTGTTTTTGTGGAGCGGTCCTGCACTTTCAATCATAACTTTTCTTATCTGCGTTTTTGTGAAAAGCATTATTATAAAAAAGAGTGCACTCCCCTTCACTGAAAAAGAAAAGGAAAAAGCAAAATTATCGGTTAAAGCCGCAATCATATATGCCGTTGCTTTGGCAGTTTTAGCGGAGGCAATGATTGACATTAACTTAAACTGTCATAACTGGATTGAAAAGCCCGCTGTTTTTTGTGTTACAGAAAGCAAAAATGAACTTGAAGATTATCTGAAAAAAGAATTTGTGGATTACTTTGACAACGAGAATTACTACAAGGTTGAAATAGCGGACGATAACCAGCTTGTTTTTTCAGATGATATTGAAAATGAATGTTTTATCCATGAATACAGTATTAAGCGAGATAAGCAAAATGTTATTCATATTAAACTTTGGACAGAGGAAACCAACATAAAGGCACACGAAATTTTAGATGACATAAATGTGGGATTTGTTATTGCGTTTGTTGCGTCTTTGGCTGTTGCAGTTGAAATTTTTATAAAAAAATATCGCAAAATATAAAAAATGACGGCAGAGAATCGGTTGATTCAATGCCGTCTTGTTTTATCTTGTGAGCTTTTTCATCCAATGGTAGCGGTTGACTTTTATAACCGCTGGGATTGCTTTGAATAGCTGGTCGGAATTAAGGCAGAACATAACGAGAGGTTCAGCCCAGTGGAACTTAAATGCGCCGAGGAACGAAAGCGGAAGAACGATGCACCAGATTGCAACAATATCCAGCTTCAGCACATATTTTGTGTCCCCTCCTGCTCTGACGATGCCAGTATTAACGGGCATCTGATAGGCTGTACCGATACAGGTGATGCACAGGATGCCGATAAACTTCCGTGCCATTTCGAGAGTTTCGGGTGTGAGGTTATAAAGTGAAAGCACAGGCTCTTTTACAATGCGGAGGACTATGCTTGTGAGTATGCCGATTGAAAGGAAAATCAGCTGCAATGTTCGTGCATACTCCTTGATTTTAGATAAATCACCCGACCCGACAGTTTTGCCGATAACAACCGAAGCGGCTGAAGCTGCACCAGTTGAAGCGACTTTCAGCACCATATAGAGCGTTGAGGATACGGAGTTGGCGGCAATTGCACTGTCGCTGAGATGACCGAGAATGACGGTCTGCAACGCAGTTGAAAGACCGAACATTGTGCCGACCACTGCAAATGGCAGGCAGGTGATGAGAAAATCCTTGATGTATGAGAAATCGGGTTTAACGATTTCACGGATTTTGAGGTTGAGCCGTTTTTCAAAGACGAAAACATAAATCACAACCACAATAAGCTCCGCTGTTCTTGCGGTGAGTGTGCCGATTGCCGCACCAGTTACACCCATTTGCGGGAAGCCGAAATTACCTTTAATAAGGCAATAGTTTATCGAGCAGTTGATAACAAGGCTCATAAGCGAGGTGTAAAAGGCAATTCGCACCTTTTCGATACATCGAAGAATAGCGAGAAAAAGGTTTGTCAGTGCAAAGAGCAGGTATGTGAATTTGATTATTTTGAGGTATTCCACACCCTCGGCAATAATCTGGTCATTTTTGGTGAACAGACCAACAAGCTGAGCTGGGAGGAATGTTGCAACAAAGAAAAGACCAACACCGAAAACAACACCTGAAAGCAACGCACCGTTGGCGATTTTTTTGATTGAATTTGTGTCATTCTGCCCCCAATACTGACTGCCAAGCACCACCATTGCATCGCCGAGGGACACAACAAGGAGGTTGAACACGAACTGAATCTGATTGACGGCGGCAACACCTGCAAGGGAAGTTTCGCTATATGAGCCAATCATCACATTATCTGCAAGGTTGACAGAGAGGACAATGACATTCTGAATGACGAGCATTTTGAACAGATTGAAAAATGTTTTGTAAAAATTTTTATCTTTAGTTATCATAACGCATAAAAAGAGCAGCAAACTGATGCTTGCTGCTCGAATAGTTTATTGATTATTCGGGTTTCTTTTTGATGATGTCATTGAGGATTACAAAGAAATCATCATCGTTAACTGAGCTTGCCTGAGGAGCCTTGGGAGCAGGAATGTTGCCAAGGATAGGAGGCTCGATAGGAGCGGGACCAGCAGGCTGAGCAGGATTAAGAGGATTGAGAGGCTCGATAGGAGCTTTTGCAGCTGCACTTACAGGGTTAACTGTTGCAGGCTGACCCTTGAATGTGGGGATAGGATTGATGTCGTCAATGCCGTCAACCTTTTCAAAGCCTGTTGCAACAACAACGATTGTGATTTCGTCTTCCATAGTTGGGTCGAATGAAACACCCCATGTGATGTTTGCATCGGGATGAGCCTTTTCTGTGATAGATTCAGCAGCATTTTCAACCTCGTCAAGACCAATGTCGGGTGAAGAAGTGATGCTGATAATAACACCCTTTGCACCTGCGATTGATGTTTCAAGAAGAGGACTTGAAATTGCGAAATCAGCAGCCTGAATTGATTTATCTTTGCCCTTAGCTGTGCCGACACCCATATGTGCATAGCCTGCATCACGCATAACGCTGCAAACATCTGCAAAGTCAAGGTTAACAAAGCCGGGGATTTTAATAAGGTCTGAAATACTCTTAACGCCCTGTGAAAGAACTTCATCAGCTACTTTGAAAGCTTCTGTTAAAGTCTTGCAACGGTCTGAAAGGAGCTTGAGACGGTCGTTGGGGATAACGATAAGAGAGTCAACATTCTCTGCAAGCTTTGCAATGCCCTGCTCTGCAAGGATGCTTCTCTTTTTGCCCTCGAATTTGAAGGGTTTAGTAACAACGCCAACTGTAAGGATGCCAAGCTCTTTAGCGATACCAGCGATAACGGGAGCTGCGCCAGTGCCTGTGCCGCCGCCCATACCAGCGGTGATAAATACCATGTCAGTGCCCTTGAGAACCTGAATGATGTCTTCTCTGCTCTCTTCAGCAGCTTTTTCGCCGATTTCGGGTTTGCCGCCTGCGCCCTGACCTCTTGTTGATTTTTCACCTATCTGAATTTTCTGAGTAGCCTGTGATTCGTTAAGAACCTGCTTGTCCGTATTTACAACGATAAATTCAGCGCCCTGCATGCCAGTGGAAATCATTGTATTAACAGCGTTTCCGCCGCCACCGCCAACACCGATAACTTTTATTGTAACTTCGCTTTCATATTCATTGTCGATTCCGAATGCCATTTGATTAACCTCCGTTTTTCACTTATATTTGGAAATAATAAAATTTACACTAATACTATGATATTCTATCACAGAACTTTAATTTTTTCAAGTCCTATTTTTATATTTTTGGATTTATATTCAATTTCCCTCGGGGCTTACATAAATATTTTTTGTATTTGCAAGGAAAATTTCGCCCTTTTCTGTTGGTGCGGCTTTGTTTTCTTTTTCAATGATTTTTGCCGCCGCTTTGAGCTTATAATCAATTTCGCTCATTGTGCCGATGTTAAGCTTCAAGCGATTCTGATACATCATTGTGATGTTATTCAAAGATTTAATATTAACGAGGGTCAAGTCTTTAAGACCGCTTGCATTGATTGCATCAAAAACGGTTTTTAACGCTTTCGCCTTATCTATCTGCTCTTTTTTGAGCTTTTCGCTTGTGTTTGTTTCAAAGATTGTTTCGCCAAGCTCTGCATTGAATGATGTGCCTGCTTCAAGCTTTGTGATTTTGCCTTTGAATTTATCAGTTGAAGCAAACTCAAGCACCTTGCCTTTTTTATCCACCATAGCGGTACCAGAGGTGGTATCAACTGCCATAAACGGCTTTGTTTCTTTTGCCTCGATTATGAGAGTTGAGGGAAGCTTCTTTTTGATTGTAACGCTTGATATGTAAGGCAGATTCTTTTTGATGGAGTTGACCGCCTTTTCTTCTTTTAAGCCAAGGAGGCTGTCGCCCTTTGACGCACCCGAGGCATTTATAATCTGTGTTTCTTCATAAGAAGTTTTGCCCGTTACGGTGATTGTTTTTATTTTAAATGCTACTCTGAAAAGCAGGAAGAAAGCGAGCACAACGGCAAGGATAGCCGCAACGGAAATGCCGAGAATCTTTCTGTTGCGTTCAACCTGTTTCTTTCTTTTAAGATATGCCTGACGCTTCTGCGGCGACATCTTTTTTATATTTGAACTTTTTGAGGTCGGCTTTTTCGCCTGTTTTTTTACAGGTTTTTTAGGCTTACTTTTTGTCGGCTTTTTAACCTGCTTCTGATTGGGGTTTGCCAATTTTATCCCTCCGAATCTTTGCACCGATAAGCGCAAGATCACGCTCTATTTTTTCATATCCTCTGTCGATATACTGGGCGGAGTTTATTTTTGTGTCGCCCTCCGCTGAAAGAGCCGCAAGCACAAGTGCCATGCCGCCCCTTAAATCTGTTGCACTGACATTTGCACCGAAAAGCCTGCTTTTGCCGTTGACAATAGCGGATGTGCCTGTAACGGTGATGTCTGCACCCATTCGGTTAAGCTCGCCTGCGTGGCGGAATCGACTTTCAAATATGTTTTCGTTAATAATTGTTGTTCCCTCAGCCACAATAGCCATTGCCATTACGATTGCCTGACAATCAGTTGGAAATCCAGGGTAAGGCATTGTGCGAACGGTTTTCATACTGTTAAGCCTGTAAGGAGCTTTGATGCGGATTGCATTTTTTTCGCACTGAAAAACACAGCCTGCCTGCTCAAAAACAGAGATAACGGAGCTGATATGCTCGCTGACAGCATTCTTCACAAGAATCGCTGAGCCTGTAACTGCCGCCGCCGCAAGATAACTGGCGGCTACGATTCTATCCTCCATAATGGTGAACTCTGCGCCGTGGAGCTTATCTTTGCCATTGATGACAATTGTGCTTTCCCCTGCTCCGAAAACGGAAGCACCGCAAAGTTTAAGGAAATTTGCAAGGTCAACTATTTCTGGCTCACGGGCGGCATTTTTTATGTAGGTTGTGCCTTTTGCGGTTGCCGCCGCAAGCATAATATTTTCTGTTGCGCCAACACTTGGGAACGAAAGATTTATTTCTGCGCCGTGCAATCCTTTTGGAGCTTCGCAGATGATTCTGCCCTCTTCTCTGATTACACATGCACCCATTTTTTCAAATGCAAGAAGATGAATATCAACAGGGCGGACACCGATTTCACATCCACCAGGGGCGCACATAACCGCCCTGCCTGTGCGTGAAAGGAGCGCACCCATAAAGATGAACGATGAACGAAGCTCCCTCATAAGCAAATCGGGAATTTCATTTTTCATCACTGCCGATGAATCAACAACAACAGTGCCATTTTCTTTTTGATTAGAACAACCGAGCCACGAGAGAATGTTGAGCGTTGCCCTTACATCTGATAAATCGGGGCAATTGTGAAACACACACTCCCCATCTGTTATAACGCTTGCCACAAGGACAGGCAATGCACTGTTTTTTGCGCCATGGACTGCGATTGTGCCTTCAAGGCGGTTTCTACCCTGTATGTATAAGCTATTCATAATAAGTACCCCTCTAATCTGAACAATAAGCATCTTTCTTTTTTATATTATTCAGCTGTGGGGAAAGGGTTACTTATTTTACGATTTCACAAAGGTTCTCTGTAATGCGTTTTGCGGCATCTGTAACAGCCATTTTCTTTGCGTTATCGCCAAACTCTTTGAGCTTGTCGGGGTTTGAAATAAGAAGATCAACAACCTGTGAAAGTTTTTCGCCGTTAAGGTCTTTCTCTTCGATAAGGATTGCGGCATTGTTATCAACAAGGTCTTTTGCGTTGTAGAACTGGTGATTTTCTGCCGCATAGGGATAAGGAATGAGGATTGAAGCCTTGCCCATTACCTGAAGCTCACTGATTGAGCTTGCGCCTGCACGGCAGATAACGAGGTCGGCGGCGGACATACATCTGTCCATATCGTTTATGTATTCACGAAGCATAATGTGCTTGTTTTCGTCAAGATTGATTTTCTGACCCAGCTCGTCAATAAGTGCAACACCGTTTTTGCCTGTTGCGTGAAGATAATAGCACTTCTTTTCGCCGTAATGCTCAAGAATCATTGTGCTTACTGCTTCGTTGATTGACTTTGCGCCAAGGCTGCCGCCCATTGAAAGAATGAGGGGTCTGTTGTCAAGTCCAAGCTCTGCACGGCTAAGCTCACGGCTTGCGGTGAGAAGCTCACCTCTTACGGGAAGTCCTGTTACAACTGTGGGATTTTTTGCCTTGAAATAATCCTGTGCGGCGGCGGTTGTTACCATAACTCTGTCAACTTTTTTAGCGAGCATTTTGTTTGTAACGCCAGGGAAAGCGTTCTGCTCGTGAACAGCGGTGGGAACTTTAAGCTTTGCGGCGGCTCTGATAACAGGACCGCTTACATATCCGCCAAAGCCGATTGCAACATCGGGCTGAAAATCCTTAACAATCTGTTTTGCTCTTGGAAGAGCTTTCATAAGTTTAAGGATTGTATTTATATTTGCCTTGATGCCCTCAAGTGTGAAATCACGCTGAAATCCGCTGATTTCAATTGGGGTGAAATCAAATCCAGCGGCAGGAACGAGAGTTGACTCCATTTTATTGGGTGTTCCTGCAAAAAGAATCTGAGCATCGGGATAATTTTCTCTGATATAGCCTGCAACAGCAAGCGCGGGGTTAATGTGTCCGCCAGTGCCACCTGCGGCGAAAAGTATCTTTTTTCCGTTTAACATAAAATCACGCCTTTAAATTTTTGTTGATTCTTGAACTTCTTGAAACTGAAAGCACAACGCCCATTTCAAACAGGAGCATCATAAGCGATGTACCGCCATAGCTGAAGAACGGCAAACTGATACCGGTATTTGGCAGTGTATCTGTAACAACCATGATGTTAAGAATTACCTGCAAGCCGATTTGCGTAACAATTCCCATAACAAGGAGTCTGCCGAATGTGGAGCGGGATTTCATAGCAATCTGGAATCCACGAAAAACAAGAAGTCCAAAAAGAATAATTATAATTGTGCAGCCGAGGAAGCCAAGCTCCTCGCCAACGATTGCGAAAATAAAGTCATTCTGCGGTTCGGGAAGATAAAGATATTTCTGCTTTGAGTTGCCAAGACCGAGACCGAAGAATCCGCCAGAGCCAAGAGCGAAAAGGGACTGGTTAGTCTGCCAGCGTGAGCCAGTGTCCTCATAGTCCTTAACGAGCCATGAATTGATACGCTCTGCCATATAGCCCTTGATAATCTTTTCGGGTGCGCTGATAACGATTATAACTGCCAGCGCAACCACCACAATGCCGATTGCGTATATTCGCCAGTCTGTTCCGCCTAAGAAGCAGATGATAACACCGATACCTGCCATAAGGATTGCACCTGAAAGGTGGTCTTCCATATAAACAAGAAGAGCGAACATACCAACAATGCCGATATAAGCAATTGAAGCTTTTGTGCCGTAAACCTCAAGCAATTTCTGATGTCTTTCAAAGCTCCATGCAAGGAACATTATCAAACCGAATTTTGCAATTTCTGACGGCTGAATGTTCATTTTGATAATTGGAATCTGAAGCCAGCGTTTGATGTTATCCTTGCCCTCGATTGTTGCGGGGTGAATAAGAACGAGGAGCAGAAGAATAAGTGAAATACCAAAAAGGTAGGGAGCAACATCCCTGAACATATTGTAGTTGATTTTTGAAACTGCAAGCATAAGCGCAACGCCAAGCACTGCGAAGATTGCCTGCCTTTTGAAATAATAGAGAGCATCATAATTTGTTTTATAGCTGTATTTTGCTGAAATGTAGCTTGCTGAGAACATCATTATAATGCCGATTGTAAGAAGAACGCAAACTAAAATGAGGAATATAATATCAAATCCGCCTTTTGCAAATAAGCCTTTGCTTTCGCCCTCTTTGGGTCCTGCCTTAACAAGGGGTACACCGAAAAGAACCTTGCGGCTGTACATTTCTTCCATGAACTTTGTGAATTTTTTTAAATAGCCGCCCATTATATCCTCCTTGAATATTTATATAAAAAAGTTTATTTCATAAGAATTATGCCGATTATACAGCCGATTATGTTTACAACTGAGAAAACTGTAACAATTTTGTTTTCGCTCCAGCCGCCCATCTCAAAATGATGGTGAATAGGAGCCATTCTGAAAATTCTTTTGCCGTGAGTGAGCTTGAAGTAGCCAATCTGAATAACATCACTCATTGCCTCGATAACATAAAGGATGCCGAGGAATATAAGAATAAGAGGACAGTCAATTGCATATGCAAGAGCTACAACTAATCCGCCGAGGAACATTGAGCCAGTATCGCCCATGAACACCTTTGCAGGGTGATGATTATAAACAAGGAAGCCTGCGCAGCCGCCCATAAGAGCAGATGCAAGGATGCCCATACCAAAGAATGAGTGCATAACTGCAATTACAATAAAGCCTGCGGCACATGTTACTGTTACGCTTGCGCAAAGACCGTCAATACCGTCTGTGAAGTTAACAGCGTTGATTGCACCGTAAAGAACGCAAACACCGAGAATCCAGAACCAGATGCCTAACTTAACATTACCAATGAAAGGAACATACATATAGGGTGATTTGCCCATTGCAAAATAAAGAGCAACAAGATAGCCAGCGCATGCAACTATCTGAGCGATTGACTTCTGAGGAATTGTAAGACCGAGGTTTCTCTTTTTTACAACCTTGATGTAGTCATCTGCAAAGCCGATAAGACCAAAAGCAAGTGCCATTGCCATACCTGCCCAGAGCTTGATGTGCATCTGTGAATCAATGCCGAGGGGGTTTTTCATAATTGTGTTTATAAGAAGAACAACCGCACCTGATGCACAGATTGAAATGATGAACATAATACCGCCCATTGTGGGTGTGCCCTGCTTGTTTTTATGCCATGAGGGTCCTATGTCAAGAATAGTCTGACCAAATTTAAGTTTGTGAAGCCAAGGAATCATTGCCTTGCCTAAAAGCCATGTTGCAACAAATGCAACAATTGCCGCTGCCACCATTGAAGCTGCTGCTGAAATTACCTGTCCGCTCATATAATCAAATCCTCTCAATTCAACTTATCGTAAATATTGTTTATAACATCTTCAAGCTTCATAGCTCTGCTTGCTTTGAAAAGAACTGCATCCCCTGCTTTAAGGAATGAGAAAAGCTTATCTGCAAGAGCTTCGTGTGAAGTGAAATTCTCTGCAAACTCCACACCCATTTCTTTTGCTTTTTCGGCAGTTACCACTGACCTTTCACCGAGGGTGAAAACTGCGTCAATGCCTTTCTTTGCCGCCAGCATACCTGAGTTTTTGTGAGCCTCTTCGCTGATTGAGCCAAGCTCAAGCATATCACCGAGAACTGCAATTTTACGCTCTGCCTTTAAGCTTGAAAGTGTGTTGATTGCCGCTCTTACTGAATCGGGGCTTGCGTTGTAGCAATCCTCAATAAAGGTGATGTCTTTAACAGTGCGAAGTCGCTGACGCATACCAGAGGGAGTGTAGCTGCTCAGTCCCTTTGCCGCATTTTCGGGGCTGATGCCATACTCAACTGCAACTGAAAAACCTGCAAGTGCATTATAAACATTATGCTTGCCGATTGTAGGAATGACAATGTGCTGTGATTTTTCTTCCCAGCAGATGTCAAACTCTGTTGACTCGCCTATTGCTTCAATATTTTCTGCTTTATATTTGCAGGAAAAATTGTTAATACCAAAATAAATTATTTCGTGTTCATCTGTGTGAACGCTCATAAGGTAAGGGTCATCACTGTTGAGGAAAAGCTTGCCGCCTTTTTTAAGTCCCTCAATTATTTCTATCTTTGCGTTAAGGATACCCTCTCTTGAGCCGAGGTTTTCCATATGTGATACGCCGATATTTGTGATAACAGCCACATCGGGTTTAACGCAATTGGTGAGAACTGAAATCTGACCTTTATTATCCATACCCATTTCAATAACTGCCGCTTCGGTATCTTCTTCAAGGCGCATAAGCGTTCTTGGAACACCGATTGAATTATTGAGATTGCCCTCTGTTTTGAGGGTATTTTTTTCGCTTGAAAGAGCCGCCGCAATCATTTCTTTTGTGGTGGTCTTGCCAACGCTTCCTGTAAGTCCAACAACGAAAATCGGGAAAAGCTGTCTGTACCATGAAGCCATTGCAAGGAAAGCTTCCTGTGTGTCATCAACTATTATTTTGGGGCAATCGCAGTCAATATCTTTATGGCACATAACTGCCGCCGCACCGTTTTCAACAGCACTCTTTGAGAAGATATGACCGTCAAACTTTTCGCCCTGAATAGCAATGTAAAGGTCGCCCTCTTTAACAGTTCTTGAATCTATTGAAATATTTTTAATCTCTGCATCGCCCTCGCACTTTGCACCGAGAGCAGCTGCAATTTCTTTGATTGAAAGAGTTTTCATTATAACACCCCGCCCATAGGAAATTAACCGTCGGTAATACCTGTGTTGGTCTTGAAATAAACCGTTACTGTACTGCCGTATTCTGTTTTTGTGTTCTTTTCAATGCTCTGTCTGTATGCTGTTAAGCCAGC
Organism: Clostridia bacterium; assembly: GCA_024404115.1. GTDB lineage: Bacteria > Bacillota > Clostridia > Oscillospirales > Acutalibacteraceae > CAG-488. The sequence goes on from JAKSQM010000005.1 coordinate 113,056, forward strand.
GCTCTGAAGTGAGTTACCTGAAATTTTGATATTCAAGCCATACTGAGCCGCCGTTGTCGTTGCTGTAGCAACAGTCATACCAGTGAAATCGGGAACAGTGATCATATATTTATCAGAATCTTCCTGAGTGTAAACGGCTACGATACCGCCCTGTGGAATAAACTGACCGTATGCGGGGCACTGTGAAATAACAGTTTTGCCCTCGCCTATTACCTTGATTGTAAGTCCGCTTTCATTTGCAGATGAAAGAACGGAAGAAGCATCTGAGCCAACGAAGTTTGGAACTGCGATATTCTGCTTTGCAAGCTCATCATTATTATAATTACGCTTAAAGTTAAGGTATGTAAGTGTATTTTCAATAACCTCTGCCGCAACAGGAGCTGCAACAGCACCGCCGCCTACTGCGCCCTGCGGTTCATCAACAACGATGATGATTGAAATTTCGGGGTTATCGGCAGGAGCGATACCTGCAAATGATGCGATACACTGACCTTTTTTAGTAAGCTTATCTGATGTACCAGTTTTGCCTGCTACATTATAGCCTGCAACATAGGCATTCTTTGCTGTACCTGTTTTAACGGTTTCAACCATTGCTTCAAGCACACGCTTTGATGTTGACTCTGAAATAACCTGTCTTTTAACAACAGGAGTTGTTTTTGAAATTACATTATTATTGCTGTCAAGAGTTTTTGCAACAACATATGGCTGCATAAGCTTGCCGCCGTTGCCGATAGCATTAACCGCTGTGAGCATCTGAATTGCTGTAACTGCAAAAGACTGACCGAATGATGATGATGCAAGGTTTACACGGGACATTTCGTCAAACTTATGATATGTAACACCTGCAACGGGATTTGCTTCGGCAGGAAGGTCGATTCCAGTTTTCTCTGTGAAGCCGAATGCTTCAAAGTATTTATTGAATCGGTTGATGCCAAGACGCTGACCCATAGTAATATAATACGGATTGCAGGAATTTGCAAGACCCTGATTAAGAGTTTCGTTTCCGCAGCCTCCACGGTTGTGGCAATAATAAAGTCTGTCTTCTATCTGAATATGACCGCCGCAAACGAGACTTTCAAGCTGTTCGCCCTCTTCAATAGCGGCTGAAAGAGTAATAAGTTTGAAAACTGAACCAGGTTCGTAAACATCGCTTATTGCGTTGTTGCTCCACTGCTGAGCTCTTGCTTCAACTTCATAGTTTTCTCTTTCTTTAGCATCCTTAATCTCAATGAGATTTTTAAGAAGTCTTTCATCTTTAATCTCGCTGGGGCTGTTGGGGTCATAGTCATTCTTTGCGCTCATTGCAAGAATTGCGCCTGTTTTAACATCCATAACAATTCCGTAGCATGTTTCGCAGTAAGAATCAATATAACACTGTTCCAGCGCATCGTCAAGATATCTTTGAATAGTTTCGTCAATTGTAAGCACAATATTGCTTCCGGGGACGGCATCATAGGTACTTTCAAACTCAAGAGCGGTGTTTTTGTTCATTGCGCTGTTGGAATAAATCATTCTGCCGTCTGTGCCTGTGAGCACATTATCATAGGCAAATTCAATGCCGTATCTGCCCTCGTCCTCTGAGCCTGTGAAGCCTAAAAGGGTTGATGCAAGGTTGCCGTCAGGATAATAGCGTTTGATGTCTGACTCAATGCCGATATAGTAGCTGTAGTAAACTGACTTTTCTTCGTCCTTGCCCTTTGAGTTTTTAACCGTCATAGTGATGGGGGTTGTGAGAAGCTCGCTGACTTTATCTTTCTGAGTTTTTTCAACCTTGCCCTTGGCAACTATGTATTTAAGGTCTTTATATTTTGTAATTTTTTCTTTGAGGGCGTCTTTATCTATTTCAAGAATCTGTGAAAGGTTCTGGCACACACATTCAATTGCGTATGTGTTGAATTCATCACTGTTAAGTGTGAAGTTGTTGGGGTTGACATAAACTCTCCACACTGATGCGCTCTGTGCCAGCACATTCATATTGCAGTCATAGATTGTTCCTCGTCTTGCAGAAATCGCTTTATCTTCAAGCTGATTTTTTTCTGCATATGTTTTGAAAGTATCGTTCTTTATAAGCTGAACGTTCACAAGACTTCCAACATTTATTAAAAAGAGAAAAGTCAAAACAAGAAGCACAACTATACTTCTCGTATTTATTTCTTTTCGTGTTATTCTTGTTCGTTTCTTCTGTGCCACCGCTAATTTACCTCTTAAATCTAAAAATTATGCCATATCTAAAAAATCACGGTAAGGGCGGATGAAAATACCCGCCCTTTTTTATATATGATTATTGCCTGACTTAATATTCATATTTATCAGTCCCCCTGCGCACCGTCGTCAACACTGAAATAGTTGACCTGATAGCAGTCTTTTTTTATCATGCCCAGTTTCTCCTCTGCGTAAGCGGCAATGTTGTTAATTGAGCACATTGCTTTAACTTCGCTTTCAAGGCGAACATTTTCGCTCTGAGCTTCTTTATACTGAGCTGCAAGAGCTTCTGTTTCAGCATTGATTTCCATAATCTTAACTCTGCCGAAAAGCAGTGAGCCAACAAGGAGAATCATTACAACTGATACAACAAGTAATTTAACGGTGTAAACACGAGCCGCTTTTTCTTCTCTTATTACAGCACTCTTTGAGCGAGGCTTTTTGGGTACAAGATGCGGTTTAACAGGCTGTTTGATTTTTGGAGCAGCTGTTCCGTTTACCTGACCTTTGGTTGAGGGTTCAAACAGGTCAAAACGATAAGCTGTTGAAACGTTGCCAGTCATGATTTACACCTACCTTTCTTTTTATTGTAAATATATTTTATGGATTTATTTTTTCTATAATCCTTAACTTTGCACTGCGTGAGCGTGGGTTTCGCTCAATTTCTTCTTTTGAGGGAAGAACAGGTTTCAATGCTTTGCCCCTTGGCTTCCTGCCGCATACGCAGACGGGAAAATCGGGCGGGCAGATACAGCCCTCGCAAAGCTTTTTAAAATGGGTTTTGACCGTTCTGTCTTCAAGTGAGTGGAAAGTGATTATTGCCAGCCTTCCGCCAACTTTTAATCGGTCAAACATTGTGTCAACAGTGTTCTCTAATTTTTCGATTTCACCGTTGACCTCTATCCTTAAAGCCTGAAAGCTTTTTCTTGCAGGATGACCGTCCCTCCTTGCAGCAGAAGGGACGGATGAGGAAATGACCTCTGCCAATTGCAGAGTTGTTTTAATAGGCTCTTTTTCTCTTGCCCTCACGATATTGCGTGAAATTGCAGGTGCGAATTTCTCGTCGCCATACATATATAGTATTTTTTGCAATTCAGGCTGCGAAAGATTATTCACAAGGTCAGCTGCGCTGATGCCTGTTCCGCTCATTCGCATATCGAGGGGTGCGTCTTTATGATAAGAAAATCCTCTGTCGCCATTATCAAGCTGATATGAGCTTACGCCTAAATCCGCCATAATGCCGTCTGCACACCCGCCCTCATAGCCAAGGGATGTTAGCACAGAATCAAGATTTTCAAAATTTGAGTGAACCACGGTTACTTTGTCTTCATTCTCAAACCGTTTATTAAGTTTTGCGATTGCGTCAGGGTCCTGATCAATTGATATAAGCCTGCCCGTATTCATTCGGGAAAGCACCTCTGCCGAATGACCGCCGCCGCCTGCTGTGCAATCCACAAACAAGCCGCCGTCATGAACCTTCAGAGCATCAACTGTTTCTTTAAGAAGAACCGATACATGATTAAACTCCATAAGCCACCTCCGTATCAGTGAATGATGCTCTTGAGGAATTCGAACTGTTCATCATCAAGATCCATATTGTCGTCTTCCTTGAGTGCGGTGATTTCAATACCTCTGCCCTCGCCTATGATGCTGACGCCTTTTTCAATGCCAAGCTTTGCGGCAAGCTTTTTATTGACAAGGATTCTGCCCTGAGCATCCATTCTCTGCTCCTCGGTGAAATGATAAAGTGTTCTCATCATAAGAACTCGTTTATCGTGATCTTCAATTGCATCAATCTTAGGCTGAACAAATTCTATCCATCCGTCATAGGGATAAATTCTGATTGAGTTATATGCCAGTGAATAATGGACATAAACAACCTCGTCTTTGCTCTGTGCTTTTTCAAGCTGTGAGCGAAGTCTTGCAGGGATGGCAAGTCTGCCCTTTTCATCAAGGGTGCGCTCAAAATAGCCCGAAAAGATAAGTTCGTCTCGTTCGCTTGCCATTCCTGCACTTCCTTTCTGAAAAATTAGGTTTTAGGGATTTTCACCACTTTGTGGATTTTTTCCCCACTTCTCCCCACTTGCCCATTATTATATATCAGGAAAATTTGGATGTCAACAGAAAAACATAAAGAATTTCAAAATTTTTGCCAAATATTCAGTCAAATTTTTGTTAATTTGCTCCACGGAGTTTTTATTCGCCTTTTATTGCATTTTTTCTGTGTAGATGTTATAATTAGTCAAGTCTAATTGAAAGACTTAAAAATGGAGGTATATATAATGAAAAAGACAATGAAAAAAGTCCTCTGTGTTGTTATGTGCCTTGCACTTCTCTTGGCAACAGGCATCGTTTCTGCTTTTGCAGAGAGCGATAATGTTATTTCAAGAGTTTCATGCACAATCAATGGCGACACAAAAACACAGAGAGGTTTCTGCTGGTACACAACAGAAGAATCAGAAAGTCAGATAAAGATTTCTCTTAACGGAGAGGATGTTACTGACGCACTCACAGTTTATGAAAAAATGAACGAAGAGTGGGAAGGCAATTATGTTCATCAGCTGACAGTCAGCGGACTTACAGCAGGCAGTGAATATACATATCAGGTTGGCGACGGTGAGAACTGGAGCAAGGAAGGTAAATTCACAACTGATGATGGCGACCAGAAAGTAAACTTCATTTCAATCGGCGACGTTCAGGCAAGCTCATTTGAGAATTTTGAGAGAGCATCTTATGTTCTTGACGCTGCTTTTGAAACAGTTCCCAACGCTGATTTCGTTGCTAACATGGGCGACTTCACAAACGACAGCACCAACGAAGAGTGGGACAACTACTTTGCTAACTTTGAAAGACACAATATGGCAACTTCACTTGCCCCCACAGCAGGCAACCATGACGGTCTTGGTGTATGGCACTGGTTTGAGAACATCTTCAATCTTGACGAGAGCGAAGCTGTTCAGACACTTAACGGCGTAAACTATTCATTCGATTACGGCAATGCTCACTTTGCTGTTCTTAACACAAACGATCTTCTTTGCGTAACACTTGCACAGATGCAGTGGCTCAAGAACGATATGAACAAGTCAGCTGCTGACTGGAAAATCGTTTTCATGCACAAATCACCTTACACACTTGGTAAAGACGGCAAATGGCCCGACGCACTTTATCTTTCAGATGTTCTTGTAAAGATTATTGACGAATGTGATGTTGACCTTGTTATGTCCGGTCATGACCATATGTATCTCAGAACAAAGCCCCTTGCAGATAACAAAGTTACTGACGGCGGTGCAACATATGTTCTTGGCGGCACAGCCGGCACAAAGAGATATGAGGTTCGTGAGTTCTCTGCTGACCTTTATATGAAAACAAAGTTCATTGACGCTATGACAATCCAGAAGGGCGGCTATGGCAATCAGTGGAACGGCAAAGACTGGAATGACACTGACGAATCAAATGTTGGCGGTGTATTTGACGCAATCTCAATTGACGGCGGCAACCTTACACTCAAGGCATACGTTCTTTCAGAGGATACAATGACAACAAAGCTGATTGATACACTTACACTCACCAAAGAAACAGGCAAAGCAAAGCCCTCTTTCAGCGGCGACAACTCAACATCTGTATTTGATTATGCTCTTACTGTTATCCCCTCTTTCTTAAACCTTGCAAAATACACATTCATCAACTGGCTTCCCAAGACACTAATCTTCCTCCCGAAGATTATCTATTATGTAATCAAAACTGATACATTCTAATCTGTGAAGCCAAAGACGGATAAATAAAACAAAGTATGGAATTTAAGACGGTTTTGCTTCATCTTGATTCCATACTTTTTATTTTTAATGTTAAACCAGCAACGGAGGGATTTTATGAATGCTCCAGAAATTTTGAAAGCTTCTGTTTCGGCAGAGCTTCCACCAAGCGAAAACAATCCACGCAACAGCGAGGGAGATTTTGCACAGTTAAAAAACGGCTCAATTCTTTTTGCATACAGCAAATACCACGGCAGTTCATCTGAAGATGAAGCACCATGCGACATTGCGGGTATGATTTCTTATGACAACGGCAACAGCTTTGAGCATCTCGAAAAGCCACTTGTTACAGCAAAAGAGCACAACACGCAAAACATTATGAGCGTTTCGTTTTGCAGGCTCAATGACGGTACACTATGCCTGTTTTATCTTGCAAAGTTTGCGCCAAACTCGGTTTATTATATGCGCCGAATTGATGAAGAAAATCTCACTCTCGGCGAAGCGGAAACCTGCATTGAGCTTGACAATGACATATATTATGTAGTTAACAACTGCCGTATCTGCAAGCTCCCCGACGGCAGGCTGCTTGTGCCTGCGGCTGTTCACAAAGTCAACAGAGATGGCGATACGGAGCGTGGGGAATATTTTGGCTCCTGCCGTATTTTTGGCTGTGATGCCGATGGCAAAAACTGGCAGGCTGTGTCGCCTTTTATAGAAATGCCAAACCCTGCACATTCAGAAACAGGCTTGCAGGAACCTGGAATTTCAATTTTGCCAGACGGCAGGCTTCACGCATATTTCCGAACAGACAGATGCTTCCAGTTTGAAGCGTTTTCATCTGACGAGGGCAAAAGCTGGAGCGCGCCTGTTCCATCAAGGTTCACCTCACCTGAATCCCCTATGCTCATAGCGAAAAATCCATACTCGCAAAAATATTATGCAATATGGAACCCTGTGCCAAATTATAACGGCAGAATCAGCGAAAAGGTTTGGTGCCACGCAGGGCGTTTTCCGTTTGTTATTGCACAGAGTGAAAACGGAACAGATTTTTCAGACTTTGCGTTTATAGAGGACATTCCCGAACACGGATACTGCTACCCTGCTGTGCATTTTCTCAATGAGAGCGAAATGCTTTTATCTTATTGCTGTGGCGGCAAGGATGACGGCAAGTGCCTTTCACGAACAAGAATAAGAAAAATTATGTTTAAAATCTAAGGACGATTTATTATGAAAAAGAAAAGACTTCAAAATTCATTTTCAATTATTCTCAATGTTGCCATTGTGCTTTTCACTGTTTATGCAATTTCAGTATTTTTCACAAGCGACAAATACGATGCTCTTTTCACAAGCAAAGCAACATGGATGAGATATTTCACCAACCTTTCAAATATTTTTGTAGCAATTGCAAGCTTTGTTACGCTGATTTTCAACTGCAAAATGGCATACAAAGACAAGTTTTTTCTCCCCAAATGGGTTATGGTGCTGAAATTTTCCGCAACCGTTTCTGTTACGCTTACACTGATGACAGTTGTTTGCTTCCTTGCACCTGTAACCACCACAATGGGCATGAGCTACTTCCAGCTTTTTAAAGACAACAATTTCTTTTTGCACTTCTTCACACCCGTTCTTGCAATTATTTCTGTTATCTTTTTTGAGAGAACAAAGGATTTCAAGTTTAAATATTGCCTTTTCGGCATTCTGCCAACTGTGCTTTATTCAATCGCTTACATTTATGAGGTTGCTTTTGTTGGAGAAAACAACGGCGGTTGGCCTGATTTTTACCATTTCACATTTGGCGGCAACTTCAAGCTTGTGCCGATAGTTGGTCTTGCAATGTACGCTGTTACATTCGCTTTTTGTGCGATTATCTGGAAATTCAACAGCATCAGAACAAAAAAGGTGCTTGAAAGAAAAGGCAAGTGAGCAACTCTACTTTCCGTAGGTTGAATTTTTAAAATGATGTGATAAACTGATTTGTGAAAGGAATGATTCACATGAACAGTTATGTTACAGGCAATATTATCAAGCGTCTGCGTGAGGAGCGAAAGCTGACGCAGGCGGAGCTTGCAGAGATTCTTAATGTGAGCGACAAGGCGATTTCAAAGTGGGAAACAGGCAAGGGTTACCCCGATATTACGCTGATTGAGCCTATCGCCGCCGCACTGAATGTTTCAGTTATGGAGCTGCTTTCGGGCGATGAAATCACCAACCGCAACAGGAGCTTTAATATGAAGCGAACACTTTTTTATGTTTGCCCTGTGTGCGGAAATGTGATTGCAGGCACAGGCGAAGCGGTGGTGTGCTGCCACGGCATTGCCCTGCCCCCTGCCGAAGCAGAAGAAGCCGAGGGCGAGCATGAAATCACTGTGAGCATTGCGGAGGATGAATATTTTGCCGAGCTTTCGCACCCCATGACAAAGGAGCATCACATTTCGTTTCTTGCGGCTGTTACCGATGACGGAATTCAGATTAAGAAGCTCTACCCTGAGGGCAACGCAGAAGCAAGGTTTAAGATTAACCGCACATATGCGATTTATGCCTATTGCAACAGGCACGGACTTTTTAGAGTACGAATTTCAAAATCGAAGTTAAAATGAAGTAACCCGTCGGGAATTTTCTCGGCGGGTTTTTGCATCTATTGAGATGTTAATACGTGCTGTGAGAATGGATTGCCACGGTTGCGGTGCAACCTCGCAATGACATTACTATAAATTTCTGCTAAATTGAAAGAGAACCCCTATCGTCAAAATCAAAGATTTTGCCACTTCCCCCAAGGGAAGCTTTTCTTTTAGAATTTCTGCAAACAGGTAGAGAACAATCCCTCAGTCTTTTTGCACGGCAAAAATCCAGCTTCCTTTACACAAGGGAGCCGTTTTATTGTGCGTTTCAGGCGGATTTGTGCAATATTCCCTTAAATTCTTCGTTTAACAGTGTAAATCAAAGCTGGCGAACACAGTTCGCCCCTACGGCGTTATCGTGCAATTTATACAGATTTGTACGATATTTTTGAATTTAATTCGAGAGCAGGACGCCATCCTCTACAGTGCCACTTTTTCACTATTCACTACAACTTATTACTTCAAATGGGTGCGGGTGTCCCGCCATCAATTATTCATTATTCATAAAAAAATCTCCCTCGGCTGGGTGCCAAGGGAGATTCTTTTATTTAATCATATCGTTATCTTTGATATATTTGATTGTTTCATCGATTGTGGTGAAAGCGAGAGCGACGGTGGTATCTGCTGCGCCGTAATAAATTGCGATTCTGCCTGTTTCGGCATCTGCAAGGGCGGAGCACGGGAACACTACATTTGGAACATCGCCGCAGCACTCATAGATTTCGTGAGGTCCTAAAAGGAAGCTGTCTGCTCTGTGAAGCACTTTCCAAGGCTCGTCTTTATCAAGAATTGCCGCACCCATACTGTAAGAGAAGCCGTTACAGCTTGTGATAACTCCGTGATAAAACATCAGCCAGCCCTCGTCTGTTTCAATAGGTGTGGGGCCTGCGCCAACCTTTGTCATTTCCCAGTTTTTAACGGGTCCCATTACATATCTGTGCTTGCCCCAGTATGTAAGGTCTTTGCTGTGGGACAAATAAATGTCGCCATACGGTGTGTGTCCTCTGTCGCATGGTCTTATGAGAAGCATATACTCATCATTAACCTTTCTTGGGAAAAGAACGCCGTTTCGTGCAACGGGATAGCAGGCATCCTCAAGCTGAACCCACTCTTTAAAGTCCTCTGTGTAGGCAATGCCGATTGTGGTGCCGTGGGGTGTGTGATTAACCCATGAAAGGTAATATTTGCCGTCAATGAGACAAAGTCGGGGGTCATATCCCTCAAAAATAACCTTGCTGTCAAGCTCCCAATTGATTGCATCCTTGCTGAAGCCTGTTACAAGACGCTGATCTCTTGAGCGGAAATCAACTCTGAACACACCTGCAAAGCCATCGCCAAAAGGCACAACGGCAGAGTTAAAAATACTGTTTGCCATATAAAGATTATCTCTTGTGATTATGGGGTTTCCGTCATATCTCCATACGGGATACTGGTATCCCTCGGGCTTATCCTGCCACGGAAGATTTTTTATTGTTTCGCCTATGATTTTTGACATAATTCTCTCTCCTTTTTCGGCAACGAATGCCTGTTACAAATTGATTATATAAAATGTTCCCAAAAAAGTCAAACATATATTATCTGAATATTGCATTGTAAAATTATTTGTTTTATGATAGAATTACAATGTAAAATTATGATTGAACAAATATATCTAAAGGGTTGCTTTTTATGAATGTTGATTTAAAAAATATAAAGCTTGTTGTATGGGACCTTGACGGAACTTTCTGGAAAGGTACTATCAGCGAGGGCAAAATTGATTGGATAAACGAAAATATTGCCCTTATTAAAGAGCTTTCTGAAAAAGGAATTGTAAATTCCATCTGTTCAAAAAATGATTTTGAGCAGTGCAAAGAAGCTCTTTCAGAAATGGAAGTATGGGATTATTTTGTTTTTCCATCAATAAACTGGGAGAATAAAGGCTCACGAATCAAAAATATGATTGAAGAAATGGGTCTGCGTGATATTAATGTGCTTTTTATTGACGATAACCACCTTAACCTCAAGGAAGCAGAATATTTTTGTCCACGCATAAAAACAGCCAGCGAAAAAGATTTAGGCGAAATTTACACACAGGCAAAAAATTTAAAAGCAACTGACAAAGAGCTTAAAAGGCTTGCGAGATATAAAATTCTTGAAGAAAAAAGCAACGCAAAGGGCAATTTTGAATCTAACGAAGATTTTCTTTTTGCAAGCGCAGTTAAGGTTGAAATTTGCAAAGATTGCGAAAACGAAAAAGAGCGTATTCACGAGCTGATTATGCGCACCAACAGGCTCAATTTCACAAAAATAAGGCTCACACCTGAGGAGCTTTCTGCACTTCTCAGCGATAAAAGCTATGACTGCGGATATGTGAAAGTCAGCGACAGATACGGCGATTACGGCATTGTGGGATTTTTTGTGGTGAAAGGCAACAAAGCTGAGCATTTTCTTTTTTCGTGCAGAACGCTTGGCATGGGCATCGAGCAATATGTTTACGCTCTGCTTGGCTCGCCCGAAGTTAATATATGCGGTGAAATCAGCGGAGAGCTGAAAAAAGGCGTCATTCCCCCATGGATAAACCAAAGCGAAATGGGCGACGCTGAAACAGAAAGTGCCGCTGAAATAAGCGAAAAAATTCTCTTTAAAGGGCCGTGCGATTTAGGCAGCATACTCACCTATCTTGCAAACGGCGATATGATTAAAACCGAGTTTAACCTTGTAAATGAAAAGACGGGAGTTTATATAAAATCAGCCAACCACACGCTGCACATTCTGCAATCTCAAAGCATGAGTGAAGAAAGAAAAAAAGAGATTATTGACGAGCTTTATTTTTCATCTGACAACTTTTTTGATACAGATATGTTCAGCGGAGATTACAGCATTGTTTTTTACAGCACATTCACCGACCCGATGCTGGGAATTTACAAAAGAAAATCTACAGGCGAGCTGGTGGCATTTGGCGACTGGTGCTATGACCTGACAAATGACAAAAACAGAGCGGATTATTTAAGTGGTGAGCTTGACAGCGCAAACTGCAAATTCACAGACAAAATAATTGATGATTTCAAGGCGAAATATGAATATCAAGGCAGGCTTTCACCAGATGAAATTGTTGAAAATCTTGTAAAAATCAGAAAGATGCTCAACGAAAAAACTCTGCTTGTGCTGATGCTGGGCTCTGAGCAGGAGCATATTGGCAACACGCTGAAAGCCTATAAAAACAGGCATTTCTTTGCCACTGAGCTTAACTCAAAAATCAGAACGGCTTTTGAGGGGTACAGCAATGTTGACTATGTTGCATTTGACGATTATGTAACAAGCCAGCAGGATTACACCGACAGTATCAGCCATTTTTCAAAAATCGTCTATTACAAGGCGGCTCAGAGAGTTATTGAAATTATTGAAAGCAACACACACAACGAAATTAAGCGCCGTTCCAAATTTTTCCTTTTTGCAACAAAGGTACTGGCAAAGACCAAAAAAAACAAAGTTCTTTTTAGTTTTATGCTTAAAATCAGGCGTATTATCAAGAAATTTATTTAATCACAGGAGCATTTATGTCTGATTCAGCAAACCATCTACCACATCTGACAAAGCAAGAGATTAAGCTTATTATGCTTTTAAGGCTTCAGTCAGAGGAAAAGCAAAAACAAATAATCAAAAAAGCTACAGAAAAATCCGAGAGCGATAAAGCTATTGAGGATAACGAAAACGAAATATGTGATTGTGCCTACTGGCTCAACACGAAGCATTATAAAAAATAATTGAGGTGCAAAAAAGTGAATGAACTGAAAGTTTATGTTACGCAGCCACCTTTTAACGCAAAGGCTGACGGAAAGACAAACGACCGTGAAGCAATTCAGAATGCCATTGACTTTGTATATTCACAAGGCGGCGGAACTGTAATTCTTGACAGCGGAAAGACATTTTTATCATCGGGAATTGTAATTCGCAGCAATGTTACGCTTCTTTTTGGTGATGACACTGTTGTGATTCAAAGCAACTGCAAGGATGATTATGTAAAGCCGACCGCTGACGGCGGATATGAGCCTTATGAGGTGATTTTTGGTCATAACTATGACGAAAAAATAAAGTGGAGCCATGTGTGGTATAAAAATTATCCCTTTATTTTTGCACAGGAGGGCGCACACGATTTTGCCGTTAAGGGCAACGGCACGCTGATTATGGCACAGGGTAATGACACAAACAAAATCGTTAAAACCTGCCCTGTTGGATTTTACAGAGTCAGCGATTTTGAAATAGCAGATATTACAATCAAAAACTATCACGGCTACGCTATGATGCCATTCACCTGCAAAAGAGGAATTTTCAGAAATCTTAAAATTTCTGAATGGAGCTTCGGCAACGGCGACGGAATTTGCATGATGAACTGTCAGGATATGCGTGTTACGGGGTGCAAAATGTTCACAGGCGACGATTCTGTTTACATATTTTCATCATACAAAGACCCGAGAGCCAGCGAATGGTGGTCATCTGCCGAGCCGCAGCCGTCAATCAACATTGAGATTGACCACAACGATCTGAAATCCAACCACTGCAAGGCATTCGGTATGATTCTTTGGGGAATTGACTGCCCCGACCTTGAAAAGGTTGAGGTAAGAAATGTTTATGTTCACGATAATCATTTTGAAACAATGGGCAACTGGAACTTTAACCCTTACACAACAAAGGTTGCGCCCCACCCTGTTACAAATGTGAGATTCGAGAACAACACAATTGACGGCATCGAAGAAAACTTTTTTGAAACGGTTATCACCGATATGAACTATTACCGCTCATCCCGCCATTTCTGCAACAGAGAGTTTAATGACGGCAAGGTTTTCTGGTCTTACAAAGCCAACAAAAACGAAAGCTCCGCCATTATAGAAAAGGGCGAAGAGTTTAACTGCTTCTGCATTTCTCATTTTGACGAGGGTGATGCGAGCGTTTATCAGGGATTATTCATTGAGGCAGGTGTCCCCTGCGCTGTTAAAATGGAGGTTTTATCAAGCGGAGTTAAGGGCAGGATGTTTGTAAAAGACCTTGACACAGGTGAAATTGTTAATTCGCAGGAATTTGACAACACAGAGTGGGAAGAAATCACAATGCCTGTGAATGTCAGGAAAAGCGGAAATTATCACATTGGAATTGAAAACGCAGAGAGCAAAGACGGATTTTGCAAAATCAAAAATGCTTTGCTTCTTGGCAACCGTGAAAATGCCTTTGGCTACAATGATGTTATTTTTGACAGGGGCAAAATAATATATAAATTTTATTAAGGATGGTAAATATGGCACAGCTTAAAATGTATTGGTTCACAAGCAACGAACTTGAGGAGCTTACTCTCCCGGAGGGATATTCATTCTCTCATTTCAGCGAAAAGAACAGAGATGTTGACATTCACGATTGGAACGAGTGCATCAGAACTTGGGAAGAATCTGACGAAACTGACGAAGAGCGTTTCAAACAGGAAATCTATGATTTTAAAGATATTGTACCCGAAGAGGATGTTTGGTTCCTTGACTACAACGGCGAGCATATCGGCACATCAACATCATTTATTATGAGCGAAAACGGACACGGCGATATGCACTGGGTTGGCATCAAAAAGGAATTCAGAGGCAAGGGTCTTTCAAAATATCTGACAAATATTATTATGAAAACTCTCAAAGAGCGTGGGGCAGATTTTGTTTCGTTGACAACTGGCGAGGGCAGACCTGCCGCTGTTAAGGCATATCTCACCGCAGGATTTTTGCCCGTTGAATATGACGAGGGCATGGTTGAACGCTGGGAAAAGGTGCTGAAAACATACAATATTGACAAAATTCAGATGCTCAATGAGGACGGCACACCCTTTAAAGTAATTTATAAAGCTGAATGAGGAAAAATATATGAATTTTATTAGATTTATTGTTTCACTTTTTATGGCAATAATCATCCCCTTTTCCAATCTTTTTGCTATGATGAAAAAGCCTGCTGACGCTGTTTTCACAGAGCTTGAGGAGGTTAAAAAGACGGAAAGAGTTTATGAGGAATACGAAGCGAAAAGCAACGATATAATTCTTTCTGACGGCATTGGTCTTGAAGAAGCTATTGAAGAGGCAAAAAATGCAGGCGGTGAAGAGATAACCATATGGCTTCACGAGGGCATTTACAACCTTAGCGGAACGGTTACACTTGACGGATGCAGAAATATTTCTTTCAAGGCTTTCCCCAGTGAAAAGGTTGAAATCACAGCGGTGAAAGAGATTGGCGGATTCACCGAAACAACAGTTAACGGCGTTAAAGCGTGGGTTACTGATGTTGAAAGCGGTGAAAAATTCGGCACACTTTTTAACGGCGACCAGAAGCTTTCTGTAACACGCTACCCCGAAAGCGGATATTTCTTTGTTAAAGAGGCTGACAGAAGTGTTGCCCTTTTCACAAAAGAAAACTCACCGTGGGAATACACCTACGGCGACACTGCGTTTTATTCAAAAAGCGATATTGGGCTTGACAGCTTTTATAATATTGAGGATGTGCAGTACAAGCTGATGCACTATTGGTATTGCGAACATTCAACACTCACCGACTATAAAGACGGCAGAGTTGCATTTAAACAGCCATGCTCAATGAGAATCGAAGAAAATGACAGATTCTTTTTTGAAAATGTGTTTGAGGCACTGAACACCGCTGGCGAATGGTATCACGATACGGCAAAAAACAAGGTTTATTATATTCCGCAGGATGGCGACGACATCAGCACAACGGTGCTCACCGCCCCCATTCTCAATATGATTTTTGACATCAAAAATTGCGAAAACATCACTTTCAGCGGAATTAAATTTAAAAATACCGATTGGTGCTTCTCCACGCCCGACCCGTCAAACGGCTGGCTTTCTGAATATGGATTGGTTTTCCCTCAGGGCAATCTTGAGTGCAACGGCGCAATGGAGATTCAGAAATCACAGGGCATCAACTTCAAAAACTGCGATTTTCTTAACATCGGCAACACGGGCATAAGATTCAACAATGAGGATAAAAATTGCAGTGTTGTTTCGTGCACATTCAAAGAAATCGGCTGCAACGGCATTTTTATCAACGGACTTTACACATTTGACGAAAATCTCACAACAGAGAATTTTGAAATTGTCGATAATCTGATTGAAAGCTACGGCAGAAACTTCTCTGCAGGCATTGGCATTTTGCTCACAAGAGCCAAAAATTGCAAGCTTTCGCACAACGAAATCCATGATGGATATTACACCGCTATTTCTTGCGGTTGGATGTGGGGATATGCCGACAGCGCAACGGATGCAATTGAAATCAGCGACAATCTGATTTATGACATCGGTCAGGGTTGGCTCTCTGACATGGGCGGAATTTATACGCTGGGCATTCAGCCTAACACAGTGCTGACCCACAATAAGATTTACAATGTTGCCGCCGACCCCAACGAAGGAGGTTATGGCGGATGGGGCATTTACCTTGACGAGGGTTCGTCATACATCACCGTTAAGCAAAATCTTGTATACGGCTGCGGTTCAGACAGCTTTCACCAGCATTACGGCGAAAACAACGATGTTACAAACAACATTTTTGCACTGAGTAATGACGGGCAGATTCGATGCACCAGAAAAGAGGATCATAACGAGTTAAATCTGACAAAGAATATCATTCTCACCAACAAACAGCCTGCGTATAGTCAGACTGTCAAGGGCAAATTTAAGGATGACGGCAACATTTATTGGGACCTTGCCAACGGCAAGCATATGATGAGTGTTGCTGGCACAGGCACCAAGTGGAAACAGCGAATTTACAAGGCGGAAATGAAGAATATGGGTTATTACAATAACGCAGTTTATGCCGACCCGCTTTTCAGAGATGCCGAGAATTTTGACTTCACCCTTGCGGACAACTCCCCCGCTCTTTCAGAGATTGGCTTTGAAACATGGAATTATAACACCGCTGGCACGCTGACAAATTACAGATAAAATTAAATCCGCTCTCAATTGAGGGCGGATTTTTTTAGGATGTGGCGAAGCTCGCAATGCTTATTGCTTCAAGCTCTACCCCTCTGTCATCTGCGATGACATCTCCCCTGTCAAGGGGCGACGAAAAACTCAGTGCTATTGTTTAAGTAGCTTACCAATTTTTAGCAATTTGCTTTCTTGGCTCCCTCTGACGAGGGAGCTGGATTTCGCACAGCGAAAGACTGAGGGAGAGATTTTAGCCGTATGTGAGTTTCGTTCACCTCGGTGGCACGGGGATGAACCCAGTGCTGGCGATCGGTGCGTGGGCGCAGATGTTGCCTTGGGTTGTCTGATTTTTAGTCGGCAACATCTGCCCTCATTGTGTAAAGGAGGGTGGCGAACATAGTGAGTCGGGAGGATTGTTCGTTTAAGAATTAGCCAATATTTGAATTTCAACGGACAATCCCTCAGTCAGCTTCGCTGCCAGCTCCCTTTACACAAGGGAGCCATTTTGTTGTGCAATTTAAGTATTTTTGTGCAATATTTAATGTAATTTGTCAAATTGATGCGGGGGCAGCAAGCTACTCCCCTACGGCGGGTGGTGTTCCGCCGTCAACCATTGTTGCAATACAAAGCTGGCGAACGAAGTTCGCCCCTACAATGAGCTGTACTGTTTATGCCACAAAATAAGCGAATTTGTGCAAAATTTTAAGAATGGATTGCCACACCTCCTGCGGAGGTTCGCAATGACGATGCCGACAAAATTTCGCACGAATTTTTCTTTGTGCTGACATTCAGAACGGGATGTCGAGGACGCCATCCCCTACGGTGTATCATTTCAACTATTATCTATTATGTGTTATCTATTATCTTTTATCTACTTTCTATAGTTCTACCCCTCTGTCAAAGGGCGACGGAAAAACTCGGTGCGGATTTGCGAAAAAATTCTAATTTCTTTTTGTGAGTAGCAAGCTACTCTACGGTGTTGCGCCTACAACTGCATAAAAAAACGCAGACAGATTGACTGTCTGCGTCATTTTTTGTTAACTCAACGATTAAAGAACCTGGCAGAACTCGAAGATTTCTTCGGGAAGCTCTTCTTTATCAGCAGAAACTGTGAAAACAAGGTTCTTCTCTGCAACGTGATTCTTGCTGAGAGCGTCAACTTTCTTGAGGAAAGCTGCAAGCTCTGCGAAATCACGAGAACCGATTCTGAGAGTTGCATCAACGAAAATATCTGTGATGTCATGATCTCCTGCGCATACGCCGCAAAGGAAACCGTAGAAAGCATCAAAACCGCTTACGCCGTAATGGTCAGTGTCCATAAGACGAGCACGATAATTTACATCATAAGTAAGCTTGGGCTGCTTCTCTATACATATAACATTGCCTTTTGAAGCCTCAACAGCCTCGTTGACTTTTTCAATGAGTAATTTTGTTTTGCCTGCGCCTTTATGGCCTAAAATAAGTGTAATCATATAATTAGTCCTCCTAAGTATATTTAAAATCCGTGGTTTGCACGAAGATTAAACTGTTTTATCTGCCAAGTCTTTTTTCAAGCTCAGCCTTCTGCTCTTCATAACCGGGTTTGCCGAGGAGTGCGAACATATTCTTTTTATAGCTCTCAACACCAGGCTGGTTAAAGGGATTCACTTCAAGAACATAGCCGCTGATTGCGCATGCCTTTTCAAGGAAGTAAATGAGCATTCCCAAATCGTATTCGTTCATTTCGTCAAGCTCAATAACAACATTGGGAACTTCGCCGTCTGTATGAGCAAGAACGGTGCCCTCAAATGCTTTTTCGTTAACGAATGAAAGATTTTTGCCTGCAAGGAAGTTAAGACCGTCAACATTGTCTTTATCCTCACCGATAAGAACCTCGCTCTGAGAATTCTTAAAGAAAACAACAGTTTCAAAGAGATGTCTTTCGCCCTGCTGAATATACTGACCCATTGAATGAAGGTCGGTTGAGAAAACTGCGGATGTTGGGAAAATTCCCTTTCCGTCTTTGCCCTCGCTCTCGCCATAAAGCTGCTTGAACCATTCATTCATCATTGTGTATGAGGGTTCGTAGCTTACCATCATTTCAATCTTTTTGCCCTTGCGGTAAAGGATATTTCTGATTGCGGCATATTTGTAGCAATCATTTGCCATATCGCAATCTGCATATTTAACCATAGCATCCTTTGCGCCAAGCATAAGAGCGTCAATATCAATACCTGCAACAGCGATTGGAAGAAGACCAACAGCTGTGAGAACTGAATATCTGCCACCTACGTTATCGGGAACAACGAATGTCTGCCATCCTTCAGAATCGGCAAACTTTTTAAGTGTGCCTTTTGCTTTATCGGTTGTGGCAAAAATTCTTTCTTTTGCGCCCTCTTTGCCGTATTTCTCTTCAAGCATACCCTTGAAGATTCTGAATGCAACGGCAGGCTCAGTTGTTGTGCCAGATTTTGAAATAACGTTCACGCTGAAATCACGGTCGCCAATAACGGCTTTAAGCTCGTTAAGTGAACGGGAGCTGATTGTGTTGCCCGCAAAATAAATGTCGGGTGTTGTTTTCGGCATAGCGTTGTAATTCTGTGATTTAATAAACTCGATTGCTGCTCTTGCGCCAAGATATGAACCGCCAATACCGATAACGATAAGAACCTGTGAGTTATTCTGAATTTTTTCTGCTGCTTTCTTGATTGCTTCAAATTCAGCCTTATCATAATCCTCAGGTAATGTGAGCCAGCCTAAAAAGTCGCTGCCCTCACCTTTGCCGCTTAAAAGCAAATCGTGAGCCTTTTTGATTTCGGGCTGAATTGCTTCAAGCTCTGCCTCTGAAACGAAGCTGTTAAGATAATTTGTGTTAAGACCTAACGGCATCCAAATGCCTCCAATTTGTTTTTTATTTATGGTTTTATTATAACCTTAAAATAGAGTTTTTGCAAGTACTATTTAACAAAATTTAGAAGAATTTACAGTTTATTTTGAAAAAGTCGCCAAGATTTCTTTCAAAACCGATAAAAAAGTGGTCTTTTCCACATAGTGGGGAGCGGTCAGGTCATATGAACAAAGCAATTTGCCGTCAAGACTCAGGTCAATTTTGCCAAGCTTCTGCCCTGATTCAACAGGTGCTTCAACGCTTGCGGCAAGTGAAATATCCTGCGTAATATCTGCCTCTCTCCCCTTTGGGATGAGCACGGTAAAAGATGCGGGAAGCTGAGGTGTGATTTTACGCTCCTTGCCCATGGCGATATTCACATCTGCCAAAGATTCGGGAGCAACCTGCGGACTTACAGTTGACCAGTTGGCGAAGCCGTAATTGAGCATTGCTTTTGCGCCCTCAAAGCGGTCTGTGCTGTTATCACTGCCGAGGACAACGGCAATAAGCGAGGTGCCGTCCCTTGTGGCTGTTGCGCAAAGACAACACCCTGCCTTTGAGGTTGTGCCAGTTTTGAGCCCTGTGCATCCAGAATAAAATCGCACTAACTTATTTGTATTCACAAGCTGAGTTTCGCCGCCACGGAGGGAGTCCATCCAAATCGTTGTATATTTTGTGATAAATTCGTGGGTCATCAGCTCCCTTGCCATTAAAGCGATGTCATATGCGGTGGTTTTGTGGTTATGGGTGGTATCATCAAGACCTGTGCAGTTTTCAAAATGGGTATTTTTCATGCCAAGCTTTGCCGCACGCTCATTCATCATAACGATAAACGCATCTTCACTGCCAGCCACCAACTCCGCAAGGGCGGTGCAGGCATCGTTTGCGCTGTAAACCGCCATGGCTTTGAAAAGCTCATCAACTGTCATAGTTTCGCCCTCTTTGAGCCAAATCTGCGAACCGCCTTTCTTAACAGCGTTTGCGCTTGCGGTAACTTTATCGTCAAAAGAGATTTTTTCGTTGTCGATGGCTTCGCTCACAAGGAGCATTGTCATAATTTTTGTTACGGATGCAGGGTACAGTTTTTCGTTCATATTATTGCTCATAAGCACTTTGCCAGAGTCAGCATCCATCAGCACAGCCGCCTTTGCCTTGACGGTAACGGGCATTGCCTGCTCTTTTGATGCCGCACGGACAGGAAAAGACGCTGACAGCACCAAAATCATACACAATATAAAAATACTAACGGTTTTTTTCATAAAAAACACCTCCACATTATATGTATTCTTAAAAGATTAAAAAATATGTGGAAATTTTACAGAAAATAGTGTAGAATATAAGCGGTCGGTATTTTTCGACAAAATTTGACGGGAGTGATGATATGAAAAAGTCAACACCTTTAAAAATTCTTGCGGCAGGTGCAGCATATGCGACTGTGAGCTACCTTGTCTTTTTTGAAATTATGGATAAAAGAGCCACTCTTCCCACAAAAGCATTTCAGTTAAGCATTAAAGGCGTTGAACCTGGCATCAAGGATGATGATGAAAGGCTTGTATGGTTCAATAATCAGAGCTTTGAAGATTTTGAAATCACAAACAACAGCGGCAACAAGCTAAAAGCACATATGCTCAAAGCTGATGAGCCGTCTGACAAATTCATTCTCTGCTCTCACGGTTACAGATGCGACGGCAAAAGAGAATTCAGATTTGTAACAAAATATCTGCATGACAGCGGATACAATGTGCTTCTTATTGACCACCGTGCTTCTGGCGACAGCGAGGGCAAATACATAACATTCGGCTATAAAGAGGCTGAGGACGCACTTCTTTGGCTCAATTTCCTTAACGAGAAATACGGCAAGGATATTAAAATCGGTCTTTACGGCATTTCAATGGGATGCGCCACAATCACAACCCTTTGCGGCAACGAAAATCTGCCAGACAGTGTTAAATTTGCCGTTGCAGATTGCGGATATACCAGCGCAAAGGACGAGTTTTCGTATAATCTTCAGAAAGCCCACATCCCCGATTTTGTTATTATGAACGCTGTTGATTTCTATAATCAGAAGCTTTCGGGTTGTTCGCTTGACGAAATGAATCCCCTTGAAGCTGTTAAGAAATCAAAGGTTCCCACACTTTTCATTCACGGTGAAAAGGACGACTTTGTACCCACAAAAATGGTTTACACTCTCTATGACGCATGCCCTGCACCAAAAGAAATATTTATTGCAAAGGGTGCCAGCCATGCAGAGAGTTATCAGAGATGCTCTGAGGAATACGAAAAGAATTTCACTCAGTTTGCAGACAAATATATGAAGGAGTAATATTATGCGATTTGGAGTATGCACAGGTATTGATAATTTTGAAGGCGTTGAGAATGCAGTTAAAGCAGGCTTTGACTATGTTGAGAGCAGATTTGCTTTTTTTGCAGAATCAACAGATGAAGAATTTGAAGATGCAAAAAATAATTTAAAAAAGCTTGGCATTAAGTGCGAAGCTTCCAACTGCTTTATCCCCCGTGAGTTCCCTATTTCTGACAGCAACTGCGACAGACAGGGACTGGCAGAATATATTGAAAAGGGAATGAAAAAGGGCGTTGAGGTTGGACTCAAGACAATCGTTCTCGGCTCTGGCGGAGCAAGAAGAATCCCCGAAAATGTAAGCTACAGAGAGGCATTCTGCAACATCAGCAACATTCTTAACGAGGTTATCGCCCCTGTTGCAGAGAAATATGACATCACAATTGTTATTGAGCCATTAAGACGAGCTGAATGCAACATTATCAACACTGTTAAAGAGGGCGTTGCGCTGGCATCATCAAGCGGTGAATACAATATTCAGGGTCTTGGCGACCTTTTCCACATGATGAAAGAGGGCGACACTTTTGATGACATCAAGGATTTAAAAGGAAGCATTAAGCACGCTCACCTCGCCTGCCCCGAAACAAGATTGTATCCCAAAAATCTTGACGAGTTTGACTACAAGGGATTCATTGATGCGCTGAACTTTGCAGGCTGTGAAAGATGCTCAATCGAAGCATCAACAGACGATTATAACAGCGATGTGTTCATTGCAGGCAAGGTTGTTGACGAATTGAGAAAAGTTTGATAAATGGAAAGAGTATGGCACGAAAATGTCATACTCTTTTTTGTGTTGACGATGTGAATTTTGTTCACCTTGTTTTGCGTGAGGTGGCGGTCGGCTTGGGCGTGGTGCGTTGAAACCTATTCACCATTCACTACAACTTATTACTTCAAATCGGGTGCAGGTGTCCCGCCCGAAATTATTCATTATTCAATATTCAATATTCATTAAAATTGTGGATTGCCACACTTCGCTCGCAATGACGATACCGACAAGATTTCGCACGAATTTACATTTGTGCTGACATTCAGAGCGGGATGTCGAGGACGCCATCCCCTACAATTATAACTCAAAGCTCATTGCTAATTCGGGAGGACAAGCCCTTCCCCTACGGTGTGTGGTGAAGCTTCTTCACTATTCATTATAACTTATTACTTCAAGTTCTACCCCTCTGTCATCTGCGATGACATCTCCCCTGTCAAGGGGCGACGGAAAGACTCGGTGCGAAGTTGCGAAATTAAGAGAAAAGCTGCCGCAGGTTTGACACCTGCGACAGCTTTTTTTATTCTTTTATAATTTTTCCGTCAAAGATTATTTTTGCGGTTACTCCATCGGGGATTTTTACTTTACAGATGTTTTCTTTCGGGTCGGCTGAAACGGAAATCACGCCTTTATCGGTGGTGATATGACCTGAAACTGCACCTGTGATTTTGTTGCATTTTGGCTCAATGACAATATTATCAAAGCCGCTCTCCCCTGCTCGTCTGATGCCGAGGATATAATAGAATATATATATCACGGGACTGCCAAACATTGGGTGGGACATTGAGCGTGGGTTATCCCACTCCTCCCACAGGGTGGTCGCTCCGTTATTGAGCATATAGCCGAATGAGGGGTACTCCTCTCTTGAAAGGAACTCGGTGGCTTCGTCAAAATATCCGTTTTTGAAAAGGGTTTTCACAACAACCTCTGTGCCGAAAATGCCTGTATCAAGGGGGTTTGTGCGGATTGCTTCAACAAAATTCTGCATTGTTCTTTCATCGCCTAAGCCGAGGTCAAGGGCAAATGCGTTTGCGCTATTGAGATTTTCGGCAAAATCGCCTGTTTTTTCGTTGAAATAATTATTTACAAGTACATCCGCTTTCTCTTTTCGCAGGGCGGTGAGCTTTTCTTTATCCTCGCCCCTGCCGATAAGCTCGCACATTTCAATCATTCTGTCGATGGTGCGGACATAGAAATAGCCGTTTACAAATGGTTTGGGGATTTCGGGCTTCATACCGTGCTTTTCATGTGGTGAACACCAATCGCCAAGACACCACACACCAGGCTGGTCAGAGGTAATAAGTCCGTTTTCGCTGTGCGCTTCAAGATAATCGAAGTAGCGGAGCATCTGCGGATAATATTTTTTAAACGGCTCAATGTCTGAATACATCTTATAAAAAGTATAAGGCACTTCAGCAATTGCACAACCCCATCCGCCAGGTCCGCCGCCGCTTGGGATATACGGTGCGGTGTACTGCACATGACCCGAATGAATATCCTGACAATCAGAAATATCCTCCATCCATTTAAGATAAAAATCTTTTGCATCAAGGGTCAGCATAGCATCCTGACACACAAGCTGACCGTCGCCTGTGTAGCCTCGCCTTTCAATATGGGGGCAATCGGAGGGAATGCCCATGTGCATATTGCAAAGCTGAGTTCTGATATACATATTGTAAATCTCGTTAAGCACTCTGTTTTCGCACTTAAAAGATGATGTATTTTGAATATCTGAATGGATAACATCAACTCGCAGAAGCTCTGCGCCCTTTGAAATTCTCACATAACGGAAGCCTTGCCATGTGAAAAGCAGATGATATTCTCTGTCTGTGCCGTCGCAGATAAATTCCGCTGTCTGATAATGAATCCATTTTTCGTGGAGGTCGCCCGTTTCTGTCTTTTCTTCGCTGACGGCAACGGTGATTTTTTTATTCTTTTCGGGGCATTTGAAAACAAACCAGCCTGTGATATTTTCACCTGCATCAAAGACGGTGTATTCATCATTTTCATAGAGCTTTTTGCACTGTGCGGAGCGGATAATTTTATCGTTGGGGCAATTCTGAATGTAATACTCTGTTTCGGGTATTTCGGCTTCCACGGTATTTTTCCATAAATTTTCGTCTGTGGGGATGCCGTTAATATCAAAATCTGACTTAGTGTAATCCTGCTTTTCGCCACAAGTGAAATTGAAATATGTAACGGGACTATGGCACCATTTAACATTTTGATCACTATAAAAAATGCTTTCGCCACACTGAATTTTGTAGCAGAGAGTGCAATATGGAGCGTAAACCTTATACCAAGAGGGTCCAACAGCAACGGTTATTGTGTTTTTGCCAGCCTCAATATAATCTGTGATGTCGTATTCCATTGCGTAAATGCGGCTTTTCATCTCTTCTCCAAACTTCACGGTACATTCGCAGTTATCGTATTTATGATAAAAGCTGGTGGCAGGGGCGAAAACATCATCACTTACCTTTTTGCCGTTGATAAAAAATCTGAAAGTGCCAAGACCGCAGATTGTGATTTTGCAGTTATCTGTTTTTTCTATAAAAAATTCGCTTTTAAAAACAGGTGCAACGCAATCTTCATTGGGTTTCACAAATATTGCATTGCCGAAAATTTCTTTTTTTAACATAATACTCACCTATAAACAATCTGCGTAAAGGCACAAACCTTTACGCAGAAATTTTTATTTAAAAATTTATTTGATACTATTCATTATATCAGCATAACCATTCATAAGTGCTGAAGCTGTGTTTTTGCCGATTGAAACTGTAAGACACCATGCATCATCATAAAGGTCGTGATTGATGGGGTCGTATCTGTAGCTGAGAACTGCATATGTTTCATCGGGGCAAACATAACCTGCGGCATCATTCATAAGGTCAAAGAGGATAACATCCTCGCCATAGCTTTCACGAAGTGATTTAATAGCTGACTGCTCAAGACCATAGCCGCCAACATAAAGCTCACTGTAAAGCTCGCCGGGTGAAAGGAATGCCTTAACAACATTGCCAAGCTCAAGGTAACCAACCTCTGTTTCGGTGTAATACTTGCCGTTTGACTTGTTGTAGTTAATCATATTTGAAGCAAGACCCAGCTTTAAAAGTACAACAGAAGTTGTGTTTTCAATTTCAAGCTTAACCTGCTTGTGCTGAATATTCATAACTGCATTAACAGGCTGTGCCTCGAATGTATCAAGGTTATCATACCAGTTAGTGTATCTTTCTGTTGAGCCGTATTCTTTAATGCCGAGCTTATCGCCAAGCTGGTCATTAAGAGCCATACGCTCCTCTTTATTCATGCTTGCGCCAAGGCAGATATAAGCCATTTCGTAGCCGTAACGCATTGCTCTTTCGTGCTTTTCAAGTGATAAGCCGTCATCAGATTTGCTTGTGCCAACGCTGTTTGTGCCAACATTGCCCTGAATATACATAAAGTTGTTGCCTGATTTATTAACGAGCTTTTCCATGAAATAAACAAAGTCAGATGTAAGTCTGCCGTCAAACTCATGACCGTAGCTTGTAAGCTCGGGATGTGCGCCGAATGAAGCAACGAGTGTTCCTCTGCTGCCGTCATCGGGTGTGAACATCAGCTTATGTATATCGTCATCACATTCTCTTGAAACAGTTCTTGCGCCCATATAGCCGTCAACATCAATGTTGGTGTATTCAAGCTTACCTGCTTTAAGGTCTTTGAAAGCGTCTTTAATAGAAACTGCTGTGCTGTCGATAATCTTGTTGAGATAATCTTTGTTTACACCGCTTCTTGTTTCTGTTAAGCCGAGCTTTGAAAGGAGGTTAATTCCAACTGTTGTGAGAGGTGCGTTCCAAACGCCCTGTGAATCAATTGCCATATGAGAATGGATAGCAGAAATTTCAACAGCTACAATGTTGTTTGCCTTTGCAAAATCTGCAATGCCAGCTCTGATTTTTTTACAGTCAACATTTGAAATGCCGATGCAGTCAACAGAGCAGATTGCAATAAGTCCTCTGCCTGTGCAATCGTCAAGGAGGATGGTACGAACCATCATCTTTTCATCGTTGCCGTCTTCATCTGTATAATAGCCTGTTGAATAACCCCATGGGCAATAGCTGCCACGGGCATATTTGAAAGGAACACCGAAATCTTCGGGGATGATTGACTGCTCGCTGTAGCCAAGCTTCCAAGTGTAATCATCTGTGTTGGGGTCCATGTAGGTGTTGCCCTCATAGAAATTATCGGTGTGGAATTTGTCGCTGTCTTCACCAACAAAATCAAGGTTTGGGATGATTTTTGCGATTGTGCCAAGGAGGAAATCGCCAACGAGCCAGCTTAAAAATTTAGTCTTGACTCTGCCCTCTGCTTCAATCTGCTCAACTGTTTTGTCTGAATAGTCTTTTGCAGATGCACCGATTGTTACAGGTGCTAAAAGCAATGTGAAGCAAAGCACAACTGCAAGTATTTTTTTGAATGCTTTCATAAAAATTCTCCTTTAAATTAACAGAATTGTCTGTAATTTAATTTTAATGTATTTTCTCCCAAAATTCAATAGTTTTTTTAAATAAGAAAAAAGGGTTCTTATTGGGCATTTTAATATTTATTAAGAAATGCAAGCATTTTCTGGGTGGTTTCAACGCTTTCTTCCTTATCGGGTTCAAGAACGCTGAATGCGTGGGGAAGCGTTTCATCATCCCAGTTAAGAAGCTCTGCGTCAACACCCTTGGCTTTCAGCACATCATATGCGCCAACAGTCTGCCTTACTGCCATATAGTCCCCTTTGCTTGTTACAAGGAACATTGGGGGGAATGTGGTTTTTTCAAAAAGCTGTTCCATTGTGAGGTAATTCACATAGGGCAGATTTTTGTAATCCTTACCTAAAAGCCGTCTGAAATAAACATTCTTAAAGTCAAATGGAGTTAAGTAAAGATTGGGTGAAACAAGACCGAGAGCATTGGCTTTGAACGATGTTTTTTCAATATCAAAGAGCTTCAAAAGCTCATCGCTCTGATTTATGGCGCAGGTGAAAGCCGCTAACTGACCGCCTGCGGAATCGCCTGTTAGATACACCCTGCTTTTATCGCAGGGGTAATCCTCAAGGTGGTCATAGATGAAGCCGAGAGCCACTGCAACATCATTCATCTGCTGAGCAAATGTGCAATCGGGCATAAGGCGGTAGTTGATATTAAAAACTGTGTAGCCTTTTTGTGCCAACTTCATGCAATAAATCTTGTTGACCTCTTTTGTGCCATAGACCCAGCCACCGCCGTGCACATCAATGAGCACGGGCAGTGGTGAGGTTGTGTTTTCGGGGTAATAAACATCAAAGAGATGATATTTATTGTTATCGTCAACATAAGGAATATCGAGGATTTTTGTTATTCCTTCAGGCTCACGCTGACGGGAAAGACGCTCCCTGTCATTTTCCTCTGCAACTTTCCAGATAAGTGAATAATCCAAATCATCACTCCTTGATAAGTCTGAATGTCTTTACCTCGTGAGGTTTCATTGAGAAGCTGAACTCCTTACCGTTGCAGGGAACTTCCTGCTCTTCAACTTCCATAAGGTTACACTCAACAACTTTATTGTAGTCAAAGTCGAAGCAAGCCTTTGCTGTGCAGTGGCGTGTTTCTGCCTCGTACATTCTGACGATTATGCCGTTGCCGTCCTGTGCAGGCTTAACAGCATCAAGAACAACATTTTTAAGGTCGATTGAGCAAAGTGATTTTTCACTGTCTGAACCGCCGTTGCCTTTGATGAATGTTGCTGTAAGGGGGTTATTCTCAACGAAGCCCAGCTTAACTGTGTCTGCATCTCTCCAGTTGCCCTCATGAGGATAAAGTGAGTAACGGAATGAGTTAATACCGATGTCGCCCATCGGGTCGGGAACGATAGGTCCTCTCATGAGAGTGATTTTCATAATGTTATCGTGAACATTATAGCCATACTTGCAATCGTTAAGAATACTTACACCGTAGCCACCCTCTGAAAGGTCTGCCCACTTATGAGCGCAGAATTCAAACTTTGCTTTATCGTATGAAGTGTTGTAATGTGTGGGATATTCAGCAGAGCCGTGTGCGATTTCGCAGCTGACATTTCTGTTTCTGATATTAACAGGGAATGCGGCTTTGAGAACTTTTTCTCTTTCATGCCAGTCAACTGTTGTTTCAAAATCAAGTGCAGGCTTGCCTTTTTCAAGGATATAATCCTGTGTGATTGTGGATTCGTTGAACTTGCGAACAACACGGATTACGCCACGAACTGGGGAACTCTCAACAACTTCGATTGATTCTGCATCAATAAGCTCCCAGAATTTTTTCTGATAGTCAAATTCAAGGTTCCATGCGCTTTCGTGAACAGGCTTATCAAATGAGATTGTGAGAAGGTTGCCCTTGTCTGTGAGAATCTGTCTGTTTGCTTTTTTATCAATAACCTCTGTGAGAAGTCCGTTATCGTCAATAACGATTTTGAGGAACTCGTTTTCAAGGAGGTTTTTCTCTGCTGTTACGCAATCAAAGTCTTTGCTTTCTTTTGTGAGGGCAAATACTTTATAGCCAACGGGAGGAACATTCTCTGCAACGAATGAAATGTAGCCGTCCTTAACGGTGCAGGGAAGAGCTTTGCCGTTAAGGTCGCTGACACCTGTGAAGCCATCTGCCTTAACCTTAACAAGGCTTGACACGCTCCAGTTAAGGAGGTTTCTGACAACAACGCTGTCATCCTTGGGATTAACGCAAGCATTGAGCTGTGCGTTAAGTTTTGCGTCAACGCCATCAAGCTCGGACATAATGAATTTATACTCTTCACGGGTATTTTCCATAGCTTCGTGGATTGAAGTACCGGGGAGAATATCGTGGAACTGATTCTGTAAGAACAGCTTCCAGATTTCTTCAAGCTTGTCTTTATTATCCTGACCTGTGATTACGCTGAGAAGCTCTGCGTTACGAAGTCTGAACTCACCACGGCGGTTATTCTTTTTGATGAATGCCTGACTTGTGAAAGTACCACGGTGGTTTTCGTAATACATTTCGCCATCCCATACAGGAAGCTCGTCAAACTTGCCTTCAATTCTCTTAAAGAAGCTGGCAATTGTATCGTTTGTGATTTTTGGGATACCCGGTGTTTTTGAAAGGCTCTTCTGACGCTCAATCATATTGAATGTGCATCCGCCGCCGCCATCGCCATAACCGAACATACCAAGTGATGCGTCAACAATGTTGTTCTGACTGTTGTCATGGCGAACTGTACGGATATATTCGGGGTTGCAATCGCTCTGATAAGCCTCTTTAAGAAGATATGCCAGTATCTCGTCGCCGCTGTGTGATTTCCAGCGGAATGTGCTTACTGGGAATTCATTTGTATCGTTATAGAAAAGCTTTGAAGTGTAGAAATACTTCATGCCAGAACGCTTGATAATCTGGGGAAGTGCCCATGTGAAGCCGAAGCAATCGGGAAGTGAATATACCTCTGACTCAACACCGAATTCTTTTAAGAAGAACTCTCTGCCGTAAAGGAGCTGACGGATAAGCGACTCACCGCTTGCAATGTTTGTGTCAGCCTCAACCCATGCGTTGCCGATAATTTCCCACTGACCTGCCTTAACCTTTTCTTTGATTTTCTCAAAAATGTCGGGATAATACTTCTTCATGAAATCATAAAGAGCCGCCTGACTCTGTGAGAATTTGAAATCGGGGTAAGCGTCCATAAGTGAAAGGTTGTTTGAGAATGTTCTTGCGGTCTTTCTGATAACCTCTTTAACTGTCCAGAGCCATGCAACATCGATATGGCTGTGACCTGCCATAACAATTTCACCAGGTGTGGCGTATTCGATTTTTGAAAGTCTTTCTTCAAGAACTTCAGCGGCTTTTGGTACGCTTGCAAGGAATTTTTCTTTGCCCATATCAAAATCAAGCTCGTGAAGTGAATCGTCCGCCGCAATAAAAAGACGGGATTTCACATATTCGTCATCTGTTGTTTCATATACGCCGAAAGCAGCGTTAAGGTCAAACCAGTATCTCTCTGCAACAGGATCAACTGCCTCAAGCTCGGCTTTAACCATTTTGTATTCCATAAATTTGCCGCCTGCCATAGCAGTGTTGCAGAAAGCAGCAGTGTCAACTGTGCCCTCAACCTGTATGTTAAGCTTCTCTCCGCCCTCGAAAGGCTTATGGAAAAGGATTTCTGTTCTGTGAACCCAGCCAGAATTTGCTCTTGAAGAAACGGCACCGACAATTTTGCCGTTGATTCTTACAAGTGCTTCACCGCCGAAATCAATTGAAAGATAAACTTTTTTGCCTGCGAGGTAATCGGGAACAACGATATCTGCTTCAAAATAACGGGTTTCGTCATAGCCGACTTTCCACCAATCGCCTAATTTCATAGTGGTGTGGGGGTTATTATCAAGAACGATATTGTTGGGAGTTTCGTGAATACCAGTGTATGAATCCCATTCACCAATCACAAAAGTATCTGTGGTGATGTAAGGCTCCATGCGGCTTATCTGATATTTGAGTACTTTAGGATTTATAGTCTGCATAAAATTCTCCTTACGCTAATTTTGTTGAGTTGGGGTCAAGTCGCTTTATAATATCCTGCTGGATTGCAGGTGAAAGGTCAAGGAAATTAACGAATGTGCCGTGGATTCGCATAATGTAAACTCCGCTTGGAGCGTATTTCTGCGGATTTGCAAGAACCTTGCGAAGAATTTCGGCTGTTGTTACATTAACATAGAGATAGAAAGGTGATACACCCTCTTTAAGAGGATTGAAGAAAAGAGGATTAACAATCTTATCTCTGAATTCAACGCCCTTGCCCTCAAGAGATTCACTCTTGAAATATTTGGGGTCAACACCAAGGTGTGAAGCGTAACCGCCGTTGAACTTTTCAAATGGCATCTTCATATTTGAAAGCATACGGAAGCCGAGACCGTTCTCTGCACTGCCGTAAAGAGGGTCAACACCGTAGTTAATCATATCTCTTGCACTTCTGCCGTCTGGTGTTGCACCAACCCAGTAGCCATAAAGAAGATGTGTTGAGGGGCTGCTGAAATCGGGG
Source organism: Clostridia bacterium (assembly GCA_024404115.1). Classification (GTDB taxonomy): domain Bacteria; phylum Bacillota; class Clostridia; order Oscillospirales; family Acutalibacteraceae; genus CAG-488. The sequence continues at coordinate 144,592 of JAKSQM010000005.1, forward strand.
CGGAAAGGATTGCCAAGATAGTTTTTCTGATTTGCTACAATATCTGCAACCTTTGAAGCGATCTCCCCTGCTTCGTCATCAACTGCGGGGATGTTGTTGCCGAATTTATCTGCACTCTTTAAGAAGTCACGGAGGTCTTCGTAACCCTCAAAGTTTTTCATAAGTGCGTCAACAAGCTTGTCTGCATCCTCGGGACGCTCTGCAAGGAGCTTGTCAATAGCGGCAAAGCTATCTGCAATAACGCTTGAGCCGTGGATAAGGCATCCGCTTCCGTTATATTTTGAGCATTGACGGGATGTATCTCTTGCATCTATGCCGTTTTCCATACCGCCCATAAAGCATGAAAGGAAAGGTACTCTCAAAGCTGAAAGTGCTGTTGATGCACCGTTGGCGGCAAATGCCATCTGCTCTGCGAAGTATTCAACATTCTTATAGAACTCTTCACGGATATTTTTAAGGTCAGCCTTTTTAACATCGGCAAGTTTTTCACCTGTTACAGTTGAGATACCGCCTGTAAGGGTCATTTCAAGAACCTTGGGGAGGTTGAGCCAGCTGTTTGTGGTGTTGCCTGTGTCTTTACCCATAATAAGAGGCTCCTGACAGCCTGCAATTGAAATATCCTGAAGGTCGTCAATATCTGTACCCTTTGCACCGAGAGTTTCAAAAAGAGCATCGTCATTAAACATTGAGGGTGTAAGAACACCAGGTGAGAAGAAGAATCTGCCAAGCTCTTCATAAAGGCGCTGTGGTGTGTTTTTATGGAGCTTCACTGAAAGGATAGGCTGTGGCAGGTTCATATCAAAGTATGCATCAAGCATAGCGTATGTTGTGAAGTTTGTAAGGTCATTGCCGTCTTTATCACGGCCGCTGATGATAATATTCTGTGAAATTGCCCAGCTTCTGTCTGCAACATTGAAGAATACAAGGAAATGCTTGAAAAGAGATGCAACCTCATCACGGTCAAGGTCATTTCTGTATGGTTCAAAGATTCTGTCTGCATTACCAACAGAGAATGCGAATGGGTTGGGGGTCTGCTCAAGGCACATTACCTGCCACAGAAGAATGAAGCTCTGCATTGCCTCATACATATTTTCACAGGGAAGATAGGGAACTTTTTTAAGTGTATCTGCCATTAAAGTGAACTGTGCTTTCTTTTCGCCATCTGCGTTTTCTGCTTTTTCTCTTGCGATTTTTTCGTATCTTTCAGCAAGGAGACAAACACCCTCAAGAGCGATTATAAATGCCTTGTAGCCGTCGCCCTCTTTGCCTTTCATATTCTCAATCATCTGCGCAACGCCGTGGCGAAGTGCATAACGGAAATCGGGAATAAGATGACCTGTTACCTGCTCAACAAAATAGATAACCTCTTTTGTGTGGTCAACGCAGCCCTCATAAACCTTGCCCAGCTTTTCAGCGTATTCAGTTTTCATAAACTTCTCTTTGGTGGCAAGGATTCTTTCCTCTGTGAACTCCTCGTTGGGGTCAATATCGCCGAAAACAGCCGCAGGGTCGCAATAGCCTGCAAACTCCTCAACCTTAAAAGATGGGTTGATAAGAGCGTAGCTTCTTGCAAAAGCATCATCCTGTGTGCCTGCAAAAATCTGATTATCGTCAATATCAAGGGGGATTGTGGCAATAACATCCTTTAAGAGCATTGCCTTTTTAATTTCTTCGTTGATGCCTGCGTATTCAGGTTCTTTTTCCATTTCTTTTTCTTTGGCAAGGAACCAGCCGTCAAGGCGCATTTTTGCTCTTTCGTGCTTAAAAAGAGCCTTTGCCTTTTCGGTTACGACATCTGGTGAATAAATATCAAATATCATATTAAACACTCCTCTGTGTTATTTAAGTTGTTACAAGCGTTACGCCTGCACTTTTAAGGGCGGTTATGAAGTTTTTGAGGGTTTCTTCGCTAACAAAGCCGTCTGTGATTTCGTATTCCTCCGTCCACTTACACTTGCCGTATTCGTGGTAAGGAAGAATTTCAACAACGGTGTTTGTCATATCCACCGAAGTGAAAAGCTCAATAAACGGCTTCGGGTCTGTGTTGACTCCGTTTATAAGCGGAATCCTCACATGGAGCTGATTTCTCTCTTTGGTGAGAGCCTTGAAGTTTTCAACAGTCTGACGGCTTGAATGTGCCACAAACTTTCTGTGAATTTCATCGTCTGGCTCTTTCACATCCATAATAAGATAATCAACAAGCTGTGAAATTTCGGGAAGTCGAGGGCTTGAACCGTTTGTTTCAATTGCAGTGTGAACTCCCTGCTCTTTCACTTTTTTTAGAATTTCAATCAATTCATCTGCCTGCAAGGTTGGCTCGCCGCCTGTGAATGTTACACCGCCACCGTCAAAAAACATCATTCGGCTGCGCATAATTTCATCAACTAAAAAATCGGTGGAATACTCTTTTGCGCCCGTATAATCTGCTTTCATACTTTCGGGGTTGGAACACCACTTGCAACGAAAATTGCACCCCTGCAAATGATAGACAAGCCTGTTGCCAGGGCCGTCCTGTGAATAATTAAATCCCTTTTGCAAAACTTTCATAAAACTACCTCTGTAAAAATATACAAGGTTATTCTATCATAAAGAAATTTTTCTTTCAACTGAATTTGCAAATAAAAATTCTTTTAAGCGGTTTATTCAAAGCTTTGTTATAATTAAGCAATCGTTTGTATTGCAAATTTCTCAAATTATGATACAATTGTTAAAAGAAAAAACTTTTTAAATAATTGTAGCCACTTTTAATTCTGCATCGTATAAATAGATGTAAAACTAAATCAAAGGAGGATTTAAATGGATGACAAAATAATGCTCAACGATGAAGAACTTGACAAAGTAAACAGTGGAGTAGGCTTTACAGATGTTCCCGACCCTGAAAGCGTTCAGACAGAGGCTGAAGCAATAAGAATTGTCGAAATGCTCGGAGATGGCAAAGATATGGGAACATGGAAAACAATGTCTGGCGAAAAATATATACAATAGTGGCAAAATGTTCACTCAAAATAACTAAAAAGGAGAAATTGATATGAATAATAAGAAAAAGGTCTTAAACGAAGAAAGTACCAACCTTGAGCTTCTTGATGATGTTCTTGACAAAATTGTCGGCGGTACGGCTGACGGTGCAACAGAATCAATATCTATCCACTGTCCCAATTGCGGTAAATCTGACAGGGGCATTATGGATATACGAACAGGAATAAAGACCTGCTTTGTTTGCGGTTATTCCTTTAGTTGACCCTCCGTTAAATACAAAAAAGATGATTTAATCAGCTGTTTGGCTTTTTAAATCATCTTTTGCTTTTTATTTAATTGATGTCAGAATAATAATTATAAATCCATATATTCAGAGTTTTCTCTTACTGTATCGCTGTTTTCTGCAATAAGCACAGAAGCATCTGCACTGCATTCAATATTGTGCCATGTGCCAGCGGTTACATTATAGATTTTGCAAGGCTCCATTTTAACAGGCTCTCTGTTTTCGCCAATGTAAAGTGTAGCTTCGCCTTTGAGCAGAACAAAAACCTCGTCTGTTTCCATATGACGCTCAATATATGTGTTGTGGGTGTATTCATCATCCTGTGTGAGGAAAGCAACACACCATGTTTTGAATACATGAGTGCGGTCATAACCTCTGCCGTTAAATTCTTTAATTTCAAGTCCTTTTGCCATTTTTATCACTCCTTTTCTTTATTCTATCACATACAAAGATGTTTTTCAACAGATTATTTGTGATTTGTTTTTTATAAAAAATGCTCAATTTTGTATTGTAAAATCCCTTTTAATTTGGTAAAGTATAGTTAATCTTAATTTTGGAGGTACCAATTATGATGAAGCTTGGTATTATAAACAATCGCCCCACAAAGGAATCTCTTAATTATGTTAAGAGCCTTGGGCTTTCTTTTATTGAAATGTGCAACAACAACAATGAGGAATCTATCCTTTGCACAGAGAATATGGCACAGTATATCGCTGATGTTAAAGATGCCGGTCTTTATATCGGTTCACTTGGCAGATGGAACGCTGAAATGAACAAAGGCGGCAAAGTAAACGAAGATGAATTTGCTATCGTTGCAAAGAATCTTGATGACGCTATCAGCTGCGGCTGCCCCACATTCGTTTGCGGATGCAACTATGATGACAGCGTTTCACTTTATAAAAACTACACTGCCGCTATTGAGATTTTTGGCAGAATGCTTGACAAGGCAAAGGGCACTGGCACTAACATTGCCGTTTATAACTGCGACTGGAACAACTTTATTAACAATATGAACGCTTGGGAGGTTGTTCTTGGTGAGCTGCCAGACCTTAAAATTAAATTTGACGCTTCTCACAGCTACAACGCAGACAGAAACTATATGCGTGAAATCTCTGACTGGGGCGACAAATTCGCTCACGTTCACATTAAGGGCACAGTTCGCACAGGCGGTGAGCACGTTGATGACCCGCCAGCAGGTATGGACGATCTTAAATGGGGTTCAATCTTTGCGGCTCTTTATTCAAAGGGCTATGACGGATGCCTTTCAATTGAGCCTCACTCAAGAGCATGGCGTTTTGACACTGACCTTGGCAAGGCTGGCGTTAAATACACAGTTGACTACATAAGCAAGTTTATTCTTTAATTTCGGAGGGAATTTATGTTATACAAAAAGAACAGTGAAAAGTCCCTTTCCAAAGAGCTTTTTCAGAACCCCACAAGTGAATACAGAGGAACTCCCTTCTGGGCATGGAACAATTATCTTACAAAAGAAGAGCTTGAAAGACAGATAGATATATTTAAAGAAATGGGTCTTGGCGGATTCCATATGCACGTTAGAACAGGTCTTAAAAATCAGTACCTCAGCGACAGCTATATGGAGCTTGTTGACGATTGCGTTAAAAAAGCTAAAAAAGAAGAAATGCTCGCTTGGCTTTATGACGAGGACAGGTGGCCCTCTGGTGCCGCTGGAGGACTTGTTACCTGCGATGAAAAATACAGAGCAAGAAGCCTACTTTTCACACCGTTCAGATACGGTGAGGGCTATGACTCAGAGGATGCAAGCGCACAGGCAACAAGAAGCGGAAAAGGCTCACTCCTCGCCTGCTATGACATTGTGCTTGATGATAACGGCTTCCTTAAAAGCTATCGCCGTATAAACGAGGACGACGAGGCAGAGGGCAAGAAGTGGTATGCGCTTCTTGAAATCAGCACCAACAACAACTGGTATAACGGTCAGGCATATGCGGACACACTTTCAAAAGAAGCAATTGACCGCTTTATTGAGGTTACTCACGAGAAATACAAAGAAAAGGTTGGCTATGAATTTGACGGCACTGTGCCTGCAATTTTCACAGACGAGCCACAGTTCACACGCAAGCAGGTGCTTAACAATTCATTTGATGAAATGGATATTTCACTGCCTTGGACAGACAAAGTGCCTGAGCTTTATAAAGAGGCTTACGGTGCAGATATTTATGACACACTGCCAGAGCTTTTCTGGGATTTACCTGCATCAGAAGCGTCAATCCACCGCTATCGCTATCACGATTTTATTGCGGAGCTTTTTGCAAAATCTTTTGCAGATAATGTTGGCTCATGGTGCCGTGAAAACAAAATTGCACTTACAGGTCATATGATGGAAGAGCCGACTTTAAGAAGTCAGTGCGCCGCCCTCGGTGAAGCAATGCGTTCATACAGAGGTTTTGACATCCCCGGTATTGATATGCTTTGCAACCGTGCAGAGTTCACAACTGCAAAGCAGGCACAGTCTGCTGTTCACCAGTTTGGCTATGAGGGAATGCTTTCTGAGCTTTACGGTGTAACTGGCTGGGATTGCGATTTCAGAACATACAAATATCAGGGCGACTGGCAGGCGGCTCTTGGTGTTACAGTGCGTGTACCTCACCTTTCATGGTATGCAATGGGCGGTGAAGCCAAGAGAGACTACCCTGCTTCAATTCACTATCAGTCCCCTTGGTATAAGAAATATCCCCTTATTGAAAATCACTTTGCAAGAGTGAACACTGCACTTACAAGAGGTAAGCCTGTTATTAAGGTTGCAGTTGTTCATCCTATTGAAAGCTTCTGGCTTCACTGGGGTCCCAATGATAAATCTGCACTTCTGCGTGAAAGCCTTGACGAAAGATTTGAAAATCTTACAAACTGGCTTCTTACAGGCAGTGTTGACTTTAACTTTATTTCAGAGTCCCTTCTCCCCGACCTTTGCGAAAAAGGCTCTGCTCCACTTAAAGTGGGCAAGATGGAATATGACGCTGTTATTGTTCCTGGCTGCGAAACACTTCGCTCCACAACAATTGAAAGGCTCGCTGACTTTAAGGCTGACGGCGGTAAGCTGATATTTATGGGCGACGCACCTTATCTTTGCGACGCTCTGCCCTCTGATAAATGCAAAAAGCTCTATGACGAGAGCATAAAGACAGACTTCTCAAGAGCGGCTATTCTTAATGCACTTGAGGATAACAGAACAGTTACACTTCGCTTTGCAAACGGCAGACTTTCTGACGATTTGCTTTATCAGCTCCGTCAGGATGATGATTGCAAATGGCTCTTTGTATGCCACACAGAGGAGCCAGACAACAAAGATGTTCACCGTGGCGACTATGTGAGAATCACTGTTGAGGGTGAATACATTGCAGAGCTTTATGACACATTTGACGGCACAATTAAGCCTATGCCTGCAACATACAGAAACGGCAAAACTATGATTGACAGACAGGTTTATGCTTATGATTCACTGCTCATTAAGCTGACAGACGGCAAGGCAGAGAACGGCAAGGCAAAGGAATGGTGCGAAGTTCCCGAGGGCAAGCAGGTTGAAAGTGTTGTCCCCTACGCTCTTTCTGAAAAGAACATTCTTTTGCTTGACATTGCTGAATTTAAGCTGGGCGGTGAAACAGAGTTTTCACCCGAAGAAGAGGTACTTCGACTTGACAATGTTTGCCGTGAGCGACTTGGCATTGTTAAGCGTGGCGGCTCAATTGTTCAGCCTTGGGTAACTGGCGAAGTTCCGACAGTTGACAAGCTGACACTTCGCTTCACATTTGACAGTGAGATTGACTACAGCGGTGCAGAATTTGCATTTGAAGAAGCTGACAAGGTTGAAAAGATTATTTTCAACGGCAAGGAAGTTGAGAAAAACATCCTCGGCAATTATGTTGATATTTCAATTTTCAAAATTGCACTTCCGCAGATTGTTAAGGGCAAAAACACGCTTGAAATTACATACCTTTATGGCGAAAAGGTTGATATTGAAAATATGTTCATCCTTGGCGATTTCGGTGTTAAATTCAACGGAAACAAGAAAACTGTTATCGCTCTGCCCGAAAAGGTTGGATTTGGCGACCTTGTTCCGCAGGGATTCCCATTCTACAGCGGAAACATCACATACAAATTTAAGGGCAAGGCAACAAACGGCAAGATGAATATCCGTGCCACATGGTACAGAGGTGCGGCAATTTCTGTTAAGGTTGACGGCGAAGAAAAGGGCGATATTATTTATCCGCCATACATTCTCACTGTTGACGGACTTGCAGATGGTGAACACGAGGTTGAAATGACACTTTACATTCACAGATACAATTCATTTGGCCCCGTTCACCTTGTTGACGAAAAAGAAAGCTGGCACGGCCCGGGAGCATGGAGAAGCACAGGCAGATGCTGGACATATGAATATGTGCTCAGACGAACAGGCATCCTTGCTGCGCCTGCAATTATTGAAGAATAAGAGTTGATTTTTATGGATTTATGTAAATATGTTAATGTTTTTCAGGGATGTGGCGAGGTTGACATCCCGAAGCGTGAGGGTATTGCCGCAAAGTGGTTTTTTATTAAGGCTGGCTGCGGCAACACCAGCCCTGCGGCAATGGTGCCATACGGTGCAATGAGTGCCGCTCCATACTCGGGCGGATACCCCACAGGATATGGCAACCACATTATCAACACCCACTCTCACCCAAAAAAATTTGAGGGCGGTGAGAAGCTCCGTGGCTTTGCACACATTCAGCAAAGCGGAACAGGCACAATGGGTTATTATTATAACTACGCTCTCACAACTCCGTTTTATAAAGGCTCTGACGAGCGTCGCTTGCCAAAAGACGAAAAGGCTGAGGCTGGATATTACACCTGCACACTTGACGATATAAAATGTGAGCTGACAGCCAGCAACAGAGTTGCACTTCACAGATATACATTCGGTGAAGCCAACGGATTTGTTAAGGTTGATTTCAAAAATAACGGCATCAACATCCCCGATTATGAAATTCGCAAGGTTTATGACCTTTCTATCGAAAAAATTGACAGTAACACCGCTATTGCAAAGGCAAAGATTGAGGGCATTGACATTTTCTTTGCAGTTAAGGGCAACAGCGAATTTGAAATCAAAGACGGCTGTGCAATTTTTAGCTTAAATGAGCAGAAAGTGGCTGAAATTTCTGTTTCAATTTCTCTTAGAAGCTGCGAAAAAGCGTTGAAAAATATAGCTTTATCGAAAAATTTCGATGAAACAAAGGCTGACGCAAACGCACTTTGGAACAAATCTTTTTCAACGATAAAAATCGATGCAAGCGATGAAATAAAAGAGATTTTTTATTCAAATTTTTATCATTCACTTGTTAAGCCTGCGGACTGGTCTGGCGAAAGCTTCATTTATGATGGCGACGGTCCGTTCATTGCGGATTTCAGCACCCTTTGGGATATGTATAAAACACAGCTTCCGCTTATCTTTATGACGGATAAGGAAATGAGCGAAAAAATTGTTGAAACACTTCTTAAAGTTGGCGAGGAGTTAGGGCATATTCCAAATTCATTCGGTCTGACAGACAAGTATCTGCTTCACAATTCACAGGCAAGAATGCTCGGTGTATATGCGCTTATAACCGCTTACCGCTACGGCATAGATGTTGACCCCGACAGGATGCTGAAAGTGATTGATGCAGATGTTTTTTCCGATAACAAAACTGATTTCACTGTTGACGGCAAGTGCGAATCGCACACTTGGATGCTTGACATGGCGGACGGCTGTGCTTTGGCGGCACAGATTGCACTTGAAAGAGGAAACACCGAAATTTACAACAGGCTCTATCCCCTTTCGCTTCAATGGAAAGGTGTTTATGACCCCGAAACAGGACTTCTCAACGAGGATTCTTCATATTATGAGGGCACTTTATACAACTATTCTTTCCGTCAGATGGTGAAAATGGACGAAAGAATTGAGCTTGCAGGCGGTAAAGAGAATTTTGTAAAGCTTCTTGATAAATTCTTTGGCTACGGTCAGCCTGACACAGTTCTTGCCACTGACCCCGATAATTATGAGCATATAAGAGAGGGCATCAAGCTTGGCAGATTTGAGGGATTCAACAATGAATCTGACACTGAAGCACCGTTTTCATATATTTATGCAGGCAGGCACGACAGGGTTTGCGAAATCATCCGTGGCGGTCTTAAATATATGTTCTCAACGGGCAAGGGCGGACTTCCAGGCAACAACGATTCTGGCGCACTTTCATCATATTATGTGATGACGGCAATCGGTCTTTTCCCCGTTGCAGGTCAGGATTTATTCCTTATAGGCTCACCTGTGGTTGACAGTGCGGAGGTTACACTTTCAAGCGGCAACAAGCTGAGCATTAAGGTGATTGACAACTCTGACGAAAATATTTATGTTAAGAGCGTTACATTCAATGGCAAAGAAATTGAAAGCAAAATGCTTTCTGCAAAAGAAATTATGAGCGGTGGAGAAATGGTATTCACCATGAGCGATAGGGCATAAATTAGAATTTATCAATATAAAGCCTCCCTTGGGGGAGGTGGCAAAATCTTTGATTTTGACGGTGGGGGTAACCCCCTCAGTCTGCTCCGCAGACAGCTCCCCAAAGGGGCGCCTTTGTTTCCACGAATCAGAACTGTTAATGCGTAATTTTGGCGTAGATCGTTTTGGCTCGGTGCAAATCAATTCGGGAACAGCAAGCTCCCCCCCTACGGTGTGCGATGCCATTATTTATTCGTGCCAAACACGATAAACCACTATTTGTCAAATAAAAAAATACCCGCTGAAAAGGAATGGTTTCCTTCTCGGCGGGTTTTCTTATGTATAAAATATGCGATTTTGCCCTTAAATTTTATTTACCCATAAATGACTTCACATATGAAAGAACCATGCTGACGGCTTTTCTTACTATATACTTGATAAATTCAAAGGTGAAGAAATCGTTCTGATTGATGCCTGCGTGCTTAATAACAAGCTCTGTTTTGTCGGTAAGCTTCAGCTCGTTGAGCTTTGCAAGAACAAGCTTTGCGATAACCACATTGCCCTCTGCGTTGGGGTGAATGTAATCGGGTGCGATATATTCGCTATGACCTGCAAACGCCTTTGCAACATCAATCAGCTCATATGCGCCTACGTTTTCAGCGATATACTGTCTGTAGCGAGCGTTAAGTCTGTCTGCACCCTGCTGGTATGCTTCTTTAACAAAATCGTTGCCGGGGTTATAAAGAGTCTGAACAATTATTGTTGCGTTGGGGTTAAGTTCTTTGATTTTTGCAATTATTTTGCAGAAATTCTCATAAAATTCTGCGGTAATTTCATCAAAGCGGGTGTAATTGCCGTTCTTTGCCTCGCTGATAAGGCTTGACATATCGCCACGGAGGAAATCGTTACCGCCGATTGAGATGCTGATAATGTCAGCCACTTTAACATCTGCGCTGATTTTTTCTTTTTCAAGGTGCTTAATAAGGTCTGATGTGCGGTAGCCGTTGATGGCATCATTGGTGAAGTCAAAGCCAGTTGTGTCTGCAACAATTCTGCCGAAGCAGGCTTCGTCGCTATTAAGCACGCCTGCGCCATAGCCGATTGAATCGCCGAGAACAAGGTATTTCAGTGTTTTCTCCCCTGCAAATGCTGTGGTTGCGATGCCGAACATCATAATAAGCGCCAGAACAATTGATAAAATTTTTCGTGAAAGTTTCATAGAACTTCCTCCTTTCAGGGTAATTTTAACATTAAAAAAGAATTTTAGCAAGAGTTTTTTTCTGAAAAGGCAAAATCAAGCTTTTTACAATGCTCCAAATTGTCTCTGCGAAGCCTCGCAATGATGGTACCGACAGTTTTTTGCTCGAATTTATTTTTGCGCTGACATTCAGAACGGGATGTCGAGGACGCCATCCCCTACATTATGCCACTTTTTCAAAATTATCTACTTTCTATAGTTCTACCCCTCTGCATCTGCGATGACATCTCCCCTGTCAAGGGGCGACAGGAAAGTTCTGTGCGTACCTTGAGGAATGGATTGCCACGGTTGCAAGCAACCTCGCAATGACAGGGTTTTAGCAAAAGCATTACGATTGACACAGAATAAGCCGCCGATTTAAAATCGACGGCTTAATTTTGGGATTTTGGAATGTATCTATTTCATCGTAACCATAACCTTTAATTTAATACAGCTTTGATAAAATTATTTCATGGGAACCACGCTTTCGTATATTATTCTGAATGATGTTTACGGTTCACTGGAACCATCCCCTTCTTTGTATCTCTCTTTCTTTTCACCCATATAATATCACTAATTTTGTTAAATGTCAATAGTTTTTTTGCACATTTTTATTTTTATTTTAATGTTTTTTTGCTTGACTATTTGTTAAAATAAAGTTAAAATATTATAGTAATATTAAAGCACGGAGGACCATTATGGCTGAAGAATATAATCCCGATATCGTTAGTGTTATTGACGAAAACGGCGTTGAACATACTTTTGAAGAACTTGACAGAATCGAAACTGATAATGGCAGATTTGTTGCTCTGCTCCCCGTTTATGATGACGCAGAGGACATAATTGATGATGACGGTGAAATAATAATTTTAAAGGTTGACGAGGAAGAGGACGGCGAAACCTTCCTTTGCCCCATTGAGGATGAGAAAATCTTTGACGAAGTGGGCAAAATCTTTGAAGAAAGACTTCAGAATCTTTTCTTTGAAGATGAAGAATAAGCAACTCCCTGCTATGCACGATAACTGCTGTCTATATTAACCCAACACATTTTAAAAAGGGAGCCTATTCTCTGTTGCTGGGCATGCAGACCTCCCGATATTTCGGACGTTGGGAGCACAAAAACAACAGGAGGCAACCCACCTGCTTTTAACCGCAGGTTACTATCGGCAGCTCCCGGCACAGCGGGGTTTGTTAAGCTGAAAGGACGATTGAATATGATCAAGATACTGTCTGCGGACATTTTAGATATAATCCCACTTGAAATAGGTTTTATTATTGCGGCAAGGGAAACTGCACCAACAGGCGAAGCAACTGTTGCCACCTCTGTTTATGATCAGGAGGGCGACAGAATTCTGCCCATAAAGATTGGTACATATCTCGAAGCAAAATACGGCGCAGAATACAGAACTATCGCTTCAACTCTTGGCGATTATCTCACCTGCTCTGCGGCTATCCTTAAAAGTGGCGGTGTTGTTACACTTTATCCCTCAGGCGAATTGAGCCTTTTTGATGTTGACGGCTCTGTTGCGTGGGACGGCAAGCTCCTTTATCAGGAAAAGACAACAAGAGATATCGCTCTTGACGGCTCTTGTTTCTGGAGTGCTGTGCCTGGTATCAATGCAATTATCCGCTACTCCCCTGTTGAAAAGAGAGTTTTGCTTCGTATTGGCGGCGGCTCTTCAACAGCTTTCAACAGACCTGTTGCCATTTCAAAATATGACGACAAGCTTTACATTTGCAATGAGGGCAATAATAAAATCCGCACAATCCGCCTTGAGGATTATGCAGTTAAGGATTATGCAGTATTCAACGAGCCTGTATATAAATATTTCAGAGTTGGCGCAAAAGAGTATGTGCTTCTTGGTTCGGGCATCTATCGCATCAACGACGATTCAGAGAAATAAGTAAAAATAATCCCCGCAGTTATGACTGTGGGGATGTTTTTTTATTTTTCGGTCTGCGCTAAATGCGACACCCATTTTGGTTATTTAAGTATATTAGTAATTTCATTGAGGTTGCTGATTTCGTAGTCGATACGGAGGTTTTTATCATTAACCGCACCGTTGGGGTTATACCAACAACAGGGCAGGTCGGCGTTATTTGCGCCCTTAATATCGCTTGTAAGTGAATCGCCGATAACGAGCATTTCGTCCTTGGCGTAGTCCCCGATTTCGCTGAAAACAGCATCAAAAAATTTAATTGACGGCTTCTCAAAGCCAACCTTATCTGAAATAAACACACCGTCAAAAATTTCGTTGAGTCCCGAACGGCGAAGTTTATTTTCCTGTGCGGTGATTGTGCCGTTGGTGATGGCATACTGCTTATATTTGCCCTGCAAAGATTTGAGCAATTGGAAAGAATCATCGTTAAAAAAGATTTTGTCGCCAAGGGACACCTGATACATTTTGTTAAGCTCGTCATACTGAGTGAACTCTATGCCCTCCAGCTGAAAAAGCTCTTCAAATCTGCCACGCTGAACCTGCGGTTTGGTGATCTCGCCACGCTCCAGCATCTGCCAGTATTTTGTGTTGATTTTTGAATAACGCTCAACCATTGCGTCATCACAATTATTTATTCCAAAGGCGGCAAAGCATTTTTTGATTGCATAGTTCTCTGACTTCAAAAAATTCATTATTGTGCCGTCAAGATCCCATAAAAGTACTTTTATCATTGTAAATCTCCTAATTTTTTTGTGAATATTATACATCTTTTTAATAATAAGGTCAATTATCTCTTGTAAATATTTTCAAAATAGTATATAATGGCATTGAGGTGATAACAATGATTATTGACAAAATTGACAATTACGAAGAATATCTTGCAGAACACCCTGAATTTAAAGCAATCTATGACTTTATAAAAGAGGATGCCGCAGAGCAGAAGGCTGACGGCAGCTATGAGCTTGACGGCAGAAAGCTTTTCTGCAACATTGCTACATACAGAACTGAGCTTGACAAAGAGGTTAAGTTTGAGGCTCACAAAAAGTATGCTGATTTGCAGTACATTGTTTCTGGTATTGAAAAAATCGGCTGGTCTCCCCTCCCCGATATTGAGGAAAATCTCATCAGCGAGGAATATTCAAAGGGCGGCGACATTGCTTTTTATGACGGCAAGAGCAAGTTTGATTTTGTGCTGACAAAAGGCACTTTCCTTTATCTTGCACCTGAGGATGCACACGCTCCCTGCCAGTGCGCTGATAAAGAAATGAATGTGAGAAAAATGGTTTTCAAAATCATGTTATAATCGCAAATAACCACGGAGGCACTGATATGATTAAAAAAATATTATCCTTTACCCTTGCGGCTATTATAATTTTTTGTATGTTTTCTATGAACGCAGGTGCGGTGTCTGCAATCAAGCGAATTGATGTTGATTTCAACACCGAAATTGCAGGAATGACAGCATACGATTATCAAAAAATCTACACCATAAACACAAAAAATGTTGGCTATCTTGATTATTTTGAGGGCGACAACGGCATTTATGTTTATGAGGGCAGTAAATACATCGGCTATGCCACACTTGAAAGCGGCAAAAGCTACAACTTCAAAATCAATATGAGATCTTATGCTGACATTGACAAGAATGTTGAAATTTATATCAACGGCAAGAAAATAGACAGCAACAATGTTAGCATCACCAAAAGTGTTGACCCAAAGGGCGATAAATGCACCGTTATTCAGGCGAACTACCTTGGTGTTAAGGTAACTGACAGCGGTAATTTCTTCACAAGAATTTTTAAGGCTATTGCGAATTTCTTTGGTGGAATCGGCAATTTCTTTAAATCAATTTTTGGTTGAGTAAGGTAAAAATGAAGCAATCTTAATTGGATTCCAGTTAAGATTGCTTTTTTGTTGCCTATTTTTTTGTAAAAGGATTTTCAAGACCCATCACATGAAGTGTAAAATATTCGTCGGTGATGCTCCAATAGAAATTTTCGATTGTGCGGTCATAGGTAAATCCACATTTTTCCATAACCCGTTTGGATTTTTCGTTGCCGTCAAAATAATCTGACCACATCTTTTGAAGCTTCAAATCGTTGAAGCCGTGGCGAATAAGTTCCCTCACCGCTTCGGGAATAAGTCCCCTGCCCCAAAACGGAACGCCAATCCAGTAGCCGATTTCGCCTTCATTTTCGGGCAGCTTCAAGGCACTGACATCGCCAACCATAATGCCAACAGAGCCAATGGGGATGTTGTTTTCTTTAAGGCAGACCGCATATGTTTCGGGTGCGGAGAGAACATTTTTTATAATCTGACGGCTGTTTTCAACGCTTGTGTGTGGCTGCCAGCCTGCTGGAACGCCCACACGCTCATCCTTTGCATAAAAATAAAGGCTCTCTGCGTCAGACTCCTCCCACGGGCGAAGGATAAGTCTGTCTGTTTCAAGTGTCATAATATCCCTCCCTGCGGTTGATTATAGAGAATTTGATTGGTTTTGTCAACAAATTTTAGGCTATTGCGCCCAGATCTTCGCCCATATCGCAGGTGTAGCACAGGCTGATTTTGTCGCCGTTTTTCACTTTATACTGACTGCTTCCGTAGTTTGGAAACTCTCCGTTAACGCAGTACATCCAGCCCGACTGCGTGCCGCAATCCTTTTCATAAAGCTGGTGGATGCCACGGATATAGTTGCTGTCATAGCCAGGGGTATAGACAAAATCAAGGTGGATACCGTCCTTTTTGCAGAAGTTACAGTTATCGGTGCAGGTGCTTTCACTGCACCCTTTTTTTATCACATCAAATGCCGTGCTGCCCTCAGGAACAGACACCTTTTTTGCCTTTAAAATGTATCCGTTTTTTGGAACAAACGGCAGTTTATTCTCGTTGAGATTTTCTATATTTTTCAGAATATTTTCGCATGAAATCTCAAGAGTGCAAGTGATAGTTTTTTTAGCGGTTGTCTTTTTTTCTGTAGGCTTTGATGTTGAGTTTTCAGATTTTTCTGTTGTTTCTGCTTTTGCAGTTTTTGAAGTTTTTGTTGTGGTGGTTGTTGTTTCTTTTTGTTTTTCAGTAGTAAAAATTGTTGTGGATTTTGTTGTGGTTGTGGCAGAATTTTGCGTGGAAGTATTGTCCGTTTCTGTTACAGTTAATCCACAGGAACTAAGAAGAAAAACAAAAGAAAAAATCAAAAAAATTGAGAAGAATTTTTTCATATTTTTACCTCAAAAATTTATTTAAAAAGATTCCTAAAAAAGTTGATAATTGCACTGAAAAATTTCTTAATTCCGCTTTCACTTTTTCTGTTTTTATTGGCAATGGCAAAGATGTAACCAGAGTCATTTTTATAAAAAAGTGTGCCGTCATTATCACAGACAATTGTGCTGACGGAGTAATTGGCTTTGTCCCCCTCTGGATTGAAAAGCTCTGCTTTCTGCGCCTTTGTCTGACCCACGGAATCAGTATAAACGCTGATGCCGCCAGGGAGCGCATTGTATGTTGTGTAAACATAAACCTTGCCAGAATCCTTTAAATTTTTATCGCAGACGAGGACATTGTTTTGCGGATAACCGTTGGCAGGAGCAGAATAAATCACAGTCATTTTGGAGGGGTCAGTCACCTTGATGCTGCCCTCTTTCATAGACTTCCCCTGCACACCAACATAGAGCCTGCCGTTGCAGATAACAGGCGTGGATGTGGAAGCTCCGCCGAGGTTGAGCTTTTTGAGGGAAGCGGAATCGAACTTGCCGTTATTCACTTTCACGCTGTAAAGATAGCCTGCTTTTGTAACGAAATAAACGGTGTTGCCGTTGATGGTTATACTGGAGCGTTGATCGCCTGTAATTGAGAGAGAATCGGTAAGTTTGCCTGTGTTTTTGTTCAAACTGAGGATTTTTGATGGTTTATTGGCATAAAGTGTGCCGTCATCGGTGCCGACAATCACATTTTCACCGCTGAAATCACAGCCTGCCCAGTAAAATCCCCCAAGACTTTTATAAGCCCACTTAGCATTTTTCGCTTCTTTCTGATCTTTTTTATTTTCGTCCTTTACATCAATGCAGACAAAATTTGCATATGCGTCCTCGTTATTCCAAAAGCCAGTGAAGATGCATCCGTCAGAATAATTTATGGGGCTGAGGGACTGACCGCCCAGCTTGTCTTTATAAATCCACATTGATTTAAGGCTCTTGAAATTGAACGCCTGAATGGTGCCGTTATCAAGCGGACAATAAACAACACCGTCCGCATAAAACGGAGCAGTGTAGTTGTAACTTGGTGCCTCCGCCATCTCTGCCTGCTTCAGAATTTTGCCGTTTTTCACATTCAGTTTATAAAGAGTTTTGCCGCTCATAACGAGCAATGAATCATCAACCACCGCCATGGTGCTTGGCGCATTTTTATATGATGTGCCGAATTGTTTGCACCAAAGAAGCTCGGCTTCGTCTGCGCTGACAGGCGTATTCGCTGATGTTACATTCACCGCAAAGCACTGAAAAGTGCAGGCAAAAATCATCAGAATTGCAACGAAAAATGTTATTGATTTTTTTAAAAATTTCATACAAATCACCCCTTAAAAATTGATACAAAAAACTCACCGATTTTTTTGAAAAAGCTGACAATTTTTTGCCAGATAAATTGAAGCCATCCGCAAAAAGTTGTTGGCTTTTTGTTATCATTTTGAGTAACAGTTACGGTGGCAAAATTGGTGATAACAGGTGTGCCGTCTGCGGTTTCGCCCGACACAAAAATTGTGTATTCTCCCTCTTCAGAGAATTTTATTTTTGCGTTGCCTTTTTTATCTGTCTTACCGAGCGATACATTTTCGCCATTGATAACTGCAAAAATTTCAACACCATTCAAAGCGGTTGCGTACTTATTTTTTATATCGTCAAGTGTGTTAATTCCGTGCTCCATTACACCATAGCCTGTGAGATTTATTGTGAATTTTTCGCCAGCATTTGCGGTGTAATTTTGTGCATCAAACAAGGGGTACAAATCCTCAAAATAGCGTGAATCTTTATACATAAAAAGTGAAACAAAATCGCCGTCATTGACCCTCGCAGTGTCGCAGGCATAGCCTGTTGCGCCGCCAAAATCGGGGTTGAAAATGCCGTCATTGGGCATAACATCATTGACGGTGAATCCCCACGCAGAGGAGCTTTGATTAAATGCACGGGTGATAAAGCTGCCGCTCATCACAAGATATTTTTCGGGATTTTTTGTGAAATCGTCGCCATAAATTTCACGATGCACAGCGGAGATAACATCAAAAACTGTTACGTTCTCCACAGACTTTCCGTTATGGTCGGTAGTGGCTGTTTCGTAGCCGAGGTTTTCAGCATCAAGGGAGCTGACAGTGATTTCTTTCTTAGGAACGCTGACCTCCCCGCCGCTGAGCGAGAAAGAAACAGTTGCAAAAGCTTGCTTTCGGGGAGCGATAACAGTTACCTTGCAACTTTTGCCTGCACCTGAGGCGGTTTTTGCGGTGATGAATGCAGTGCCCACAGCGTTGGCGGTGATTTTGCCGTTTTCGTCCACGGAAGCAACGGAATCATCAGAAGAAGCGAAGTTGATTTTTTCGCCATTTGAAGCGGTGGCGGTGAGCTGTGCGGTTTTGCCCTTTTCAAGCTCTATTTCATCAGCTGAAAGAGTGATTTCAACATCATTTGCTGATGAAGTGATGTTAAAATAATAAATCAGCGGTTCACATTCTCCATTTTGAACAATCACACGAACAATTCCTTTTTCGGGCACAGAATCAAAATGGCGGGAAGTGCCACGGGTATTATTGATATAAACATTGCTCTCGGTTTCAACCGACAAATCGAAGGAGCTGTTTGCGGTGATTTCGTATGTAAATTTGTCGCTTTCGAGGGGGATTTTTTCGCCGTCAACGGTGATGCAATCGGGAACTTCTGTTGTGGCAATTTTTTCGCCCTCGGGAGTAACTGAAAGAGCGGAAATTTCTGTTGATTTTTCGCCAAAAATTCCACCGTTAATGAATGTGGCGGTCTGAACTTTTACAAATTTTATCCAATCAAGTGAAACGGGTGCGCCGTTTTCGTCCACCGCCCACGAAATATCAAACTGACCGTCTGCGCCGTTTTTCTGCGGATTTTCTCCGTAGGGATTCACAAGGCTTGCCGACTTCGGGAGCGTGTCAACATAGCCAAAAGATGTTGTGATGCCGTTGTTGGTCGAGGGGGTGGTGAGCTTTCTTAAAAGTATGCCAGTGAGGGTCAGAGAATCTTCCTCAAAAGTGGCTTTCGGGTAGTTTTCTTTCAGCGGATACTGACCGTTGACGGTGCCATTTTCGCCAAGAGAATCGGAAAAGCTGCACTTATTCCCCTCGCCTTTTGTGTATGTGAGGGAGTAATTCCACTGGGTTTCGTCCTCAAAATGCTCGCTGCCTGCAAGGGCGAACCAGTTTTCGCCATCCTGCGACACCCACACCTGCCCCGGCTCCTGCGTGGTGGCGGCACCGTTGAAGCTGTTGCCTGCGATTGTGAAATCTATGCCGTAGGGGTGATTCTGCGAATTTTGCACAGGATTCAGAAATTCATAGACAGCAAAGCCGCCAAAATTGCCGAGGGAAGTGATTGTGCCGTTGAGCGTGGCATCGATATTGATGCCGAAATTTGCGTTGTTGGTGTACTGGCTGGGTGCGTTGAGATACTGGCGGACAGATGCCACAGGCTCCGCACCGCAAGCTATGAGGGGTGTGAGGGTATTCAGCAGAAGCACAGCCAGCAAAATGCTGAGAATTTTTTTGATTTTCATAGAAACATCCTTTCTTTTTGGGCAAAACAAAAACGCCCCCGATAACGAGGGCGCAAAGATGCAGACTATTCCACAGCGGAAACAGACGATTGACCTTCTTGCCCAAAGTTTTCGTTAAAAATGAGCTATCAGGTCTTCCGGCTTTGTGAAAAATCACTCACGGTAATGGCTGTTGCGACGGAATTTCACCGAACTTCCCACTGATTGACTTCAAGGGAATTTTACTCTTTTTTAGGGAGAATGTCAAGGGTGGGAGGATATATTAAATTTGCGATACATATTACTTTTCTACCCCTCTGTCATTTTTCAAATGACATCTCCCCTGTCAAGGGGCGACAAGAAGCGGAGTGCTATTGTTTGAATACTTTGACAACTTTTAACACTATGTTTTCTTGGCTCCCTCTGACGAGGGAGCCTTTTTATTTCCCCCAAGGGAAGCTCTTACTTTTTCTGCGAAGCATAAAAAAGCTCTCTTGTCAATGACAAGAGAGCTTTTTTGGTGCCGGTGGCGGGGGTCGAACCCGCACGGTGTCGCCACCGCGGGATTTTGAGTCCCGTACGTCTGCCAATTCCATCACACCGGCACATAGCTTTATTATTATAGAATGAATCTGCAAAAAAATCAATAGTTATTTTAACTTTTTTTAAGATTTTCATAAATTGCCTGCGCTAAAGCCGCCGCATATCTATCTATATTCTTGTCAAAATTCTCGTTATCCTTTTCATTTGTGATAAATCCCACCTCGGCAAGGCACGAGGGCATTTTTGTGTTGCCATTCACATAATAATTTTTGCCCGATTTATTTCTATAGCCACGCTTCACTCCTCTTTCGGTCATCCCAGACGAGCTGACAAGCGCATTCAGAACATCCTCGGCAAGCTGTGTTTCTGCCTTTGATGGCTTATCCTTTATCCACACCTCCATACCTGTGCCATCATCTGAGCTGTTGCGGTGGACAGACACAAACAAATCCGCCTTTTTATTATTGGCAATGACGCACCGCTCTTTAAGCGAAACGGTGGTATCGTCCTCCCTTGTCATTATCACCTGCACATCCCGCTTTTCAAGCTCGGATTTCACCTTTAAAGAAAGGGCAAGGTTATCGTCCTGCTCACGGCGTTTTTTATCCTTTGATAACGCACCCTGCTCCTCGCCACCGTGCCCCGGGTCAATGCACACAACATACTGATGGGTGAATATCACTGTTGTTACGCTGCTCAACGCTTTGACCGCAATTATAAAGCAAAGCATCACCGCTGTGAATGCAATTATCAGCTCTTTTTTATCTTTGAGATTCACACCATCACCCCCTGCACCTTTAAATTCTATGCCGTGTCAAGCCGAAATATGTTGACAACATTTTTCGCTGATAGTATAATTATTTTAATAAAAGAAAGGGTGTATTTTTATGCAGAATGAGAAATTTGAGCCAATTATCCGCTTTGCGGTAATGAGCGACTTACATATTAAAGACGAGCATCGTTATGAGCATGACAGATTCAAAAAAGGTATTCAAGACGCATACAAAATTGCGGAGAGCCACGAAACATACAAGTGCCTTGATGCGCTGATTCTTAACGGCGACTTTGCCGACAACGGCACTGAAATTCAGTTCCAGACAGTTAAGAATATCTGCGACGAAAACCTTAAAGAAGGCACGGAGCTGATTGCTTCTGTTGCAAGCCACGAATACAACACAAGAGCTTTTGCAATGGAGCCTGCGTGGGAAAAGCTCCGCAGAATTTTTGGCATGGAGCCTGATGTTCACAAGGTTATCAAGGGTTTTCATTTCGTTTCAACTTCGCCATCAAGAGGATGCAATTTTAACGATGAAAAGAAAGCAATTGCATACAATAACCTTAAAGAGGCAAGCAAAGACGACCCGAAAAAGCCCATATTCACTTTCCAGCATCCTCATATGTCGGGCAGTGTTTATGGCAGTATCCTTTGGGGCGAGGACGATTTATATGAAAGCTATATGGATTTTCCGCAGATTGTGGATTTCTCGGGTCATTCACACGCTCCCATTAACGACCCACGCTCTGTTTATCAGGAGCATTTCACCTGCTTCGGCACAGGCACGCTGAGCTATTTTGAGCTTGACGAGTTTGACAAAGAGGGCGGAACAATTCCAGCCAACAAGACAGAAGCGGCACAGATGCTGATTGTTGAGGCTGACAAGGACAACAGAGTAAGAGTTTATCCCTATGACATTCTCACAGGCAACTTCTTCCCATTTGTTTGGAAGGTTGATGTTCCGTCTGACCCCGAAACATTCCTTTACACAGATTACAAGAGATATTCAGAGGCGAAAAAGCCGTATTTCAAGGATGATGCAAAAGCAGAGACAAAGGCTACAGACAGCAGTGCAGTTATTGAATTTTCGCAGGCTGTGGCTGACGATATGCCATATGTAAACAACTACGATATTATTTTAAGGCGCAAGGCTGACGGCGTTATCGTGAGCCAGAAGAGCATTTGGTCTGACTATTACCTTTATAATATGCCTGCCACAAGGAGCGTTGAATTTAAAAATCTTGAAAGCGGAACAGAATACACCGCAAAAATCACAGCGGAGGGATTCTTTAAAAATCGTTCAACCAACAGCTTGACTGTTGAATTTAAAACACTTTAACATAATAAGGAGAATGAAATGAGCAAAAACAGTTTCAAGGAATTTTTAAAAAGAAAAGATATTGAATTTTCAGCGAAGCGTTATTTTATTGACGCTCTTGGTGCAATGGCGCAGGGATTGTTTGCGTCGCTTCTTATCGGCACGATTATTGCGACTATTGGCGACAAGGCAGGGATTGAGTTTCTCTCGACCATTGGCGGATTTGCAAAACAATGCTCGGGTGCGGCAATGGCAGTGGCGATTGGCTATGCGCTGAAAGCACCGCCCCTTGTGCTGTTTTCGCTGGTAACTGTCGGCTACTCTGCCAACGATGCAGGCGGCGCAGGTGGTCCTTTGGCAGTGCTTCTTATAGCGATTATTGCGGCAGAGCTTGGCAAGGCTGTGAGCAAAGAAACAAAAATTGACATTCTTGTTACTCCCCTTGTGGTTATTTTATCGGGCTGCGGACTTTCGATTTTGTGTGCACCGTACATTGGTCAGGCGGCAAGCGCAGTTGGCAAAGCAATTATGTGGGCAACTGTTCAGCAGCCACTTGTAATGGGCATTGTTGTTTCGGTTGTTGTGGGCATTGCGCTGACGCTTCCCATAAGCAGTGCAGCAATTTGCGCCGCCCTCAGCTTAACAGGTCTTGCAGGCGGTGCGGCTGTGGCAGGATGCTGTGCGCAGATGGTCGGCTTTGCTGTTATGAGCTTTAAAGAGAACAAGTGGGGCGGACTTATTGCACAGGGCGTTGGCACAAGTATGCTTCAGATGGGCAACATTGTGAGAAATCCGAGAATTTGGATTCCCCCAACGCTGGCATCTGCTATCACAGGTCCACTTGCAACCTGCGTATTTAAAATGGAAATGAACGGTGCGGCAATTTCATCTGGTATGGGCACTTGCGGATTTGTTGGTCAGATTGGTGTTTACACTGGCTGGCTCAACGATATTGCAAACGGCACAAAGGAAGCTATCACCGCATTTGATGTTGTAGGCATGGTGCTTATCTGCTTCGTTCTCCCTGCTGTTTTGAGCGTTGTTTTTGCAGAGATTCTGCGTAAAATAAACTGGATAAAAGTAAATGATTTGAAATTAGATTTATAAGGAGAATTTTTATGAATTACAAAATTGTTGGCGAGCCTTTAAGTGCTGTTATCTGCGAGGTACAGCCGGGCGAAACTCTTATTACTGAAAAAGGCTCAATGAGCTGGATGTCCCCCAACATGAAGATGGAAACATCTACAAACGGCGGTATCGGCAAGGCTCTTGGCAGAATGTTCTCTGGTGAAGCAATGTTTCAGAACAAATACACTGCAACAGGTGGAGTTGGTCAGATTACTTTTGCATCAAGCTTCCCCGGTTCTATCAGAGCATTTGAGATTACCCCCGACAGACCCATTATCGTTCAGAAAAGTGGATTTCTTGCCGCAGAAAGTGGCGTAAATCTTTCAACATTCTTCCAGAAGAAGTTTGCATCGGGCATTTTTGGCGGTGAAGGCTTCATTATGCAGAAAATCTCTGGCAACGGCACTGCATTCATTGAAATTGACGGCTATGCCTGCGAGTATGAGCTTGCACCAGGTCAGCAGATTATTGTTGACACAGGCTACCTTGCTGTTATGGACGCAACCTGCAAAATGGATATTCAGACTGTACCAGGTCTTAAAAACAAGCTTTTTGGCGGTGAGGGACTTTTCAACACAGTTATCACTGGCCCCGGTCGAGTAATTCTTCAGACAATGCCAATCAGCGCAATTGCAGGCACATTAAGACCGTTTTTCCCTGTAAGCGGAGGTAACAACTGATGAACAGTGAAATTTTAAACGGCATCAAAGAAAGACGAAGCATCAGAAAATACAAAGCGGAGCAGATTAAAGATTGTGAGCTTGACGCAGTGCTTGAGGCGGCAACATATGCGCCCACAGGCAGAAATTTGCAGGCACCTAAAATGGTTGTTGTGCAGGACAAGGAAACAATCGAAGTGATGAGAAAAATCAACGCAGAGGTTATGGGAAGCCCCGACATTGACCCGTTTTATGGAGCGCCCACCGTTGTGGTTGTTTTCACAGATAAAAATGTAAGCACTCACCTTGAGGACGGCTCACTTGTGCTTGGCGCAATGATGCTGGCGGCTCACGCTGTTGGTCTTGGCTCTTGCTGGATTCACAGGGCAAGAGAGACCTTTGAAACAGAAACAGGCAAAGAGCTTATGAAAAAATGGGGCATCGGCGAAAATTATGTTGGTGTTGGCAACTGTATTCTTGGATATGCAGATTGTGAAATGCCCGAAGCACGACCAAGAAAAAGCGATTATATTTTAAAAGTATAAAAACGAAGGCATCAGGTTTTAAAATCTGATGCTTTTTGCAAAGGAGTTTAAAATGGCAACGCACAAATTTGGAATAATGGAAAAGGCTCCACTTTCGGGTGAAGAATTTAACGAATATGAGCCGAAAAAATACAAAGCCATTTCGGTTGATGATGATTTTATCGAGCCGCTGCTTGAAAAGTTTAACAATATAGATTGCTGTTGGCACTGCATTGACCGAATGGAGAAGAACCTCGCCTACACGGGGATTTCGCTCATTCCGCCCACATCCATGAACGCTTTTCTTTCAGCGTTGGAGGGAAGCGACGGCACAGACGAGCTGCGAAAGCTCTTTATAAAGGCACGGGATGAGGAGAAGTTTGTGATTCATTTTGGGATATGAGGTTGGTGCAAAGCAATTCGGGTGCGGGTTTCCCGCCCGAAATTATTTAATTGTTGTGATGCAAAGCAGGCGAACGCAGTTCGCCCCTACGGTGAGCGGTAATGTTTATGCTACAAAATAAGCGAATTTGTGCGATATTTAAGAATGAATTGCCACGTTCGCAATGACAGAACAACAAAATTCTGCGGAATTTAAAGATAACCCCTATCGTCAAAATCAAAGATTTTGCCACTTCCCCCAAGGGAAGCTTTTTTGATTTTGTGCTGACATTCAGAGGACAATCCCTCAGTCTTTTTGCACGGCAAAAATCCAGCTCCCTTTACACAAGGGAGCCATTTTTATTGTGCGTTTTAAGTGGATTGGTACAATATTTTCTTAAATTCTTTCAATTTATTTCGGGAGGAGCCCCTCCCCTACGGTGTTATCGCATCTTTTTATACAAATCGAATAAATATGTTTAAAATTAAAAAAGCCGCCGAAAGAGGTTATCTTTCAGCGGTATTTTTTAATCGTAATATGACGCTCTGCGTTTTTTTCTTACGGTGGTGAAAATCACGAGGACTGCCACAATCACAACAAATGAGATTAAGCCGATATACACACCTGTGATCTGGTTGCCGTCAATTTTCAGATTATCCCACAAAGATGTCATAATAAACTGAGTATCGGGGTCGAGGTTATGGAAATACTCCGTTATCAGCTCGTCCTGATTTGCTGGGTAGAGAATTTCTTCATCACGAAGCGAATAATCCTCATTCTCAAGCACCTTTTTATTAGGCGAAGCATAGCAAAGATACTCTGCATTGGCAAGGGCAATATCTTCACGGGCAAGGAAGTTTATATAAAGCTCTGCCGCTTCCTTATTCTGTGAGCTGGTGGGAATACAAACGGAATCCACAAAAATATTCATGCCCTCTTTGGGGTAATAAAATGCAAGGTCAGGGTTATTATCGTGCATTGTGAGGAAATCGCCTGCGTAGTACGACACAATTGCCGCCTCTCCGCTTTCCATTTTATTGAAAACCTCGTCCATAACATATGACTGAACAAGTGGTTTCTGCTTTTTCAGCTCCTCGTATGCACGCTCCCACTGGTTGGCATCAGTTGTGTTGATGCTGATACCAAGCTTGAACTGCGCAACTGCAAAGGCATCACGGGGGTTATTGAAATTCATTATCTGCCCCGAATATTTTTCGTTCCACATTAAATCCCAGCTGTCGGGATTGCCCTCAACAATTTTGGTGTTATAGATAATGCCAACCATACCAACATTATATGGCACAGAATATTCGTTGTTGGGGTCAAAATAGAGATTCTTGTATTTATCCATAATATTCGCATAGTTTGGAATATTGGAAAAATCGATTTTCTGCACAAGTCCCTCTTCAATAAGGCGGGCAATCATATAGTCTGACGGAATAACAATGTCATAGTTTGCGCCGCCGCCCTTGAGCTTGTTATACATATTTTCGTTGGAATCGAATGTATTATAGTTGACCTTGATGCCTGTTTCTTTTTCAAACTGGGCATTTACATCCAGCGCACCGTCGGAGCCGTCTGAAATATACTCACCCCAGTTATACACATTGATTTCTGTGCCACGGAGGTGGTCATAATTTTTGCTTTCAACGGCAAAGGCAGGCATTGCAGAAAGGGCAATAAGCAGAACGGAAAAAACAACACAAAAAAACTTTTTCATCACTCTGCCCCCTTTTTGCGTTTTTTGCTGTCGCCCTTTAAATCTGAAAGGTTGATGATAATGAGCATCACAAGAATGACAACAAAAATGATTGTTGAAAGGGCATACATATCGGGTGTTACCCTCTTTTTGGTCATTGAATAAATGCGGATTGGGAGAGTCTGGAATTTTGGTCCGCTGACGAAATAGCTGATAATGAAATCGTCAAGAGAAAGTGTGAAGCCCATAATAAAGCCTGAAACAATGCCAGGTTTGATTGCAGGGAGAATAACTTTCCAGTATGCTTTGGCAGGTGTGCAGCCTAAATCCTGCGCCGCCTCGGCAAGGTGGGGGTCAATCTGCTTCAGCTTTGGCATAATGTTAAGGATAACATATGGCAAACTGAATGTTACATGGGCGATGAAAAGAGTCCAGAATCCCAAAACGCCGTTAATTTTAAGGAATGCACCGATGAAAACGAAAAGGAGCATCATTGAAACACCTGTAACGATTTCGGGGTTCATCATGGGGATGTCCGTAACCGTCATAAGCATTGAACGGCGCCAGCCTTTTTTCATTTTATCAATGCCGATTGCCGCAAGCGTTCCCAGCACCGTGGCAGTTACGGCAGAGGTTATGGCAAGGATAATTGTGTTGTAGCAGGCATGGAGGGTAACTTTATCTTTGAAAAGCTCCGCATACCATTTAACAGAAAGACCTGTCATAACGCCCGTACTGTTTGAAGCGTTGAATGAGTAAACGCAGATTATGAGAATCGGCACATATAAAAATGCGAATATGAGAAAAATATAAATCTTAGAGAAGGCACTTTTTTTCATACAACCATTCCTCCTCCCGCATCTTCAGTGTCAGAAAACTTATTCATAAATGCCATGCAGATAAGAATGAGAACCATCAGCACAAGGGACAACGCCGCACCGAAGTTGAAGTTGTTGGATACCTGAAACTGCATTTCGATAATATCGCCAATAAGGGCGAATGTGCCGCCGCCAAGCTTTTGAGAAATATAGAATGTGCTGACGCTTGGAACGAACACCATGGTAATACCCGAAACGATGCCCGAAACGGACATGGGGAAAATTACCTTTAAAAATACATTGAATTTGTTTGCGCCTAAATCCTGCGCCGCTTCAACAAGGCTTCTGTCCAGCTTGGTGAGAACGGAATAAATGGGCAGAATCATATAGGGCAGGAAGTTATATACCATACCGAGGATAACCGCAGATGGTGTGTTAATCATATGAAGATTGGGAAGATGCAGGAATGAAAGCATCTTATTGATAACGCCAGAATCTTCAAGAATATTCATCCACGCATAGGTGCGGATAAGGAAATTCATCCACATGGGTATCATAACAAGCATAATCATGGTTGTCTGCGCCCTCGCCTTGGACTGCGAGATGAAATAGGCTATGGGGTAAGCCATCACAAGGCAGATAAGTGTGGCGATTATGCCATACCACAACGAGCGGAGAAATGTATCGGTATAGTCGGTCAGACGGTAGATATTCTCCATAGTGAAGCTGCCGTTTGCATCTGTGAAAGAATAGTAGGCAACCATCAAAAGCGGAACGATTATGAAAATCGCAGACCAGAGAATATGTGGTGAGGCACAGAGCTTCTGATAAAAAGTTGACTTTTTATTCATTTTCACTCCTCCTCAACGATGTCTGAAAGATGTTCAATTTCATCACTGAAAGAGCTGTAATCGCCAAACATACCGGAGTATTTTGACTTTTTCATAATATGTATTGCATCAGGCTCAATGAAAAGACCGATTTTGTTGCCAACAGCCTCATAATCGGTTGTCTGAATCATCCATTTAAAGCCGCCGATGTCAACAATAATTTCAAAATGAACGCCCTTGAAGGTTACGGAGGTAACAACGCCTGTGAGCATACCTTTTTCAACAGGTACAATGTCAACATCCTCGGGGCGGACAACAACATCAACAGCCTCGCCAGTTGCAAAGCCTTTATCAAGGCATTCAAACTGTGCGCCAGAAAATTCGCACTTGAAATCGGCAAGCATTGTGCCGTCAAGAATATTACTTTCGCCAATGAAATCTGCAACAAATGCGTTCTTTGGCTCGTTATAAATATCCTCGGGTGTGCCAATCTGCTGAATGTCGCCGCCGTCCATAACAACAACGGTATCTGACATGGAAAGTGCCTCTTCCTGGTCGTGGGTAACATAGATAAATGTTATGCCAAGACGCTGTTGAATATTTTTAAGCTCCACCTGCATATCTTTGCGAAGTTTAAGGTCAAGTGCGCCAAGAGGCTCATCAAGCAAAAGCACCTTGGGGTCAACCGCCAACGCTCTTGCAATGGCAACACGCTGCTGCTGACCGCCCGAAAGTGAGTCAACGGCACGGCGTTCAAAGCCTTTAAGGTTAACAAGAGCCAGCATTTCTTTGACCTTATCACGAATGTCGCTGTCTTTCATCTTTTTAAGACGAAGCCCGAATGCGATATTTTCATAAACATTCAGATTTGGAAACAGTGCATAACGCTGAAAAACGGTGTTCACCTGTCTCTTATGAGGCGGTACACCGTTCACTTTTTTTCCGCTAAAGAGAACATCACCGCTATCGGGTTCAAGAAAGCCCGCAATTACCCTCAAGGTTGTGGTTTTTCCGCAACCCGAAGGACCAAGCAGAGTTATAAACTCTTTATCACGAATATACAGATTGAGATTGTTTAAAATTTGGTTATCTCCAAAGCTGACGGAGATATTTTTTAAATCGATTACAACAGGATTGTTTTTCAATTATGCAGCCCCTCTCTTTGCCATATAAGGCTAAAAAAATTAAAAAAATTTATCAACTTGATAGTATAATAAAATACTGAAAAAGTCAATAAATTTTTAAAAATTATGTCGTTTTTTATAATCAATTCAGTGAATTTTATCTAAAAGAATTGAATATGCACTTTCAAAATCGCTGGCAGATTTTACCGCACTTTCCATAGGGCAGATGCCTGTGCCAAGTCGGTTGATTATTTTCTCTGTGAGGGTGTCATATGAATAGGCTATGCCGTATTTTTTCAGTACACTCTCCCCTGCCACGCTCAAAACATCGGCATAAACAGCGGTTACACCCATCTTTGCATAAAGGAAAGCCGCCGCCTTGCCAACAATTTTATCTGCCGCAGAAAATCCGCAAAAAGAAGCTTCACTTTTGCACAGATTCATAAGCGGTTTAATGCCGCTTTCTGTGCTGGTGATAACTTCATCTCCCCTGCACATAACGCAGGAATATCCGCCGTCAGAATATATATTTTTTGCTTTTTCAATATCAGTCATTGTCAAATACCTGTGATGCCTTTTCTAACACATCTCTGATTTCAATATGCTGAGGGCATTCTGCTTCACAGCAGCCGCATTTAAGGCAATCCTTTGCCTTGCCCTTATTGGCTGTTGCGTTGCCGTAATACCAGCCACTTTCCCAGTTTTTGTGTAAAAGATGTGAATTATAGCAGGCAATTATTTCTGGAATTGAAATTTCCGCAGGGCAATTATCCACACAATAGCGGCAGGCGGTGCAGGGAATTTCATTCTGCTTTTTAAGTATCTGCTGAACCTTACTCACAGCTTCGGACTCTGCCTTTGAAAGCGGAACGAAATCTTTCATATAGCTGATGTTATCATTTACCATCGCTAAATCTTCCATACCAGAAAGCACCATAAAGATGTTATCGAATGATGCACAATATCTTATGGCGAAGCTGGCATAGCTGCCGTCAAATTCGTCAAAGACAGCCTTTGCTTCGTCGGGAAGCCTTACAAGCTTACCGCCACGGACAGGCTCCATAACAATAACTGGCTTGCCGTGCTTGACGCAAACTTCGTAACATTCACGGCTCTCAACCACGGGAGAATCGTAATCAAGATAATTAAACTGAAGCTGAACAACCTCAATCTGTGGCTGTTCGGTGAGAATTTTATCAAGCACACGGGCATTATCGTGGAAAGACATACCGATATGCTTAATTTTTCCCTCTTTTTTAAGTTCATCTACAACTGAGAATGCGTTGCAGGCTTTATATTTTTCATAAGAATTGCCGTTGAGGGCGTGGAAAAGGTAAAAATCGAAGTAGTCAACACCGCAGGCTTCAAGCTGAGAGCTGAAAAGCGGACGAATATCCTCTTCTTTTTCAAAAAATCCGCCCGAAAGCTTATCGGTCAGGATATACTCACTGCGGTCATAACGCTTTGTAAGGCACTCCCTCACTGCGGTTTCGCTGTTGCCGCTGAGGTAGCCGTGGGCGGTATCAAAATAATTGAAGCCAGCCTCCATAAAAGCATCTACGCTTTTTTTGAACTCTTCAAGGTCAACAACATCGTTTTCGTTTTTAAGGCGCATACAGCCGAAGCCGAAATTCTTTTTTATCTCATTAAAAATAGCCATAATTTACCTCTTACATATGGTCGTAGCCGTGAAGAAGCTTTTCCATATCGTCATAGGTTTTGTTTATATACATCTTTGTCTGATTCTGCTCAACGCACTTTTCTTCCTTATGGTCGGTGAAATCGTGGGGAAGCTTCTCGGCAAGCATACTGTATGCTGTATATTTGGATTCATCCTTGAAAAAGCGATAATTCTTTACAGATGAAACCTTGCCGTTTTTGAAATCAACAACGATAAACTGTGTTTCAAATTCATCGCCAAAAAAGGCAACAATCTTTTTGCCCTTTTCGGTTTTGCCTAGTTTATCAACAAGTGCTTTTTCTTTTCTATTGAGCTTTTTAATTACTTTTGAATAGTCCACAGTTGTGGCTTTCTCGCCATCCTGTGAAGCTTTATCTGCTGTGTTGTCTTTGCTGTCCTCGCCTTTTTGTGCAGAAACAGTTGTGTTATTTGCACCGCTGTCTTTTTTATCTGATTTGTCTGCACCTTTGCACGAAGCAAAGCTTAAAAGAAGAGCAACTGAAAGGAAAAATGCTGCAAATTTTTTCATAAAAATCACCTTAAATCAATCCGTTCTGCATTTTTGCCGCAGTAACGGTATTTTGCATTAAAATCGCTATGGTCATAGGTCCGACACCACCAGGGACAGGGGTAATATATGACGCTTTCTTTTCAACAGAGTTGAAGTCAACATCACCGCAAAGTGTGCCATCATCAAGCCTGTGGATGCCAACATCCACAACAACGGCGCTGTCCTTAACCATATCGCCCGTGATGTATCTTGGCTGACGCATAGCAACAACGAGAATGTCTGCGTTTTTGGTGTATTCCTCAAGATTCTGCGTTTTGGAATGGCAGATTGTAACTGTGCCGTCCTCCGCCATCAGAAGTGCGCCCATTGGCTTGCCCACAATGTTGCTTCTGCCAACAACAACGCATTTTTTGCCACGCACCTGAATGCCTGCAAAATGGATCATTTCCATAACTCCCGCAGGGGTGCAAGGCTTGAAAGTGCCGTTGCCGATATGAAGCCTGCCAACATTTTCGGGGTGGAAGCAATCAACATCTTTTTTAGGAGAAATGGCATTGATAACCGTTTCTTCGTTGATATGCTCTGGCAACGGAAGCTGGCAAAGTATGCCGTTGACTTCCATATCATTATTGAGCTTTTCAATAAGCGTCAGAAGCTCCTGCTCCGTTGTGCTTTCGGGCAAAATATACTGCAAAGATTTAATTCCGCAGACCTCGCAGGCTTTCTTTTTGTTGTTAACATAAACCGCTGAGGCAGGGTCATCACCAACAAGAATAACCGCAAGGCACACTGAAATGCCTTTTTCATTGAGCGTTTTGACTTCTTTTGCAGCCTCGCCCTTGACGAAAGCCGAAACCTCTTTGCCACTGATGATTTTTGCCATATAACCGCCTCCTTGCCGATTCAAAATAAGCCGCCGTTAAAGGCGGCTTTTGATTATTTGGATTTCATTTTAATGAGCTCTCTGTAGCTGATAAGTTCAATGCCGTGAGCATTAAGATGCTGCTCTGTTTTGGGGTCTTTCATCAGCTGATATTCCCAAACTCTATCTCTCCAACGAGAGGTGATGAATTTAATTTCATCACTTTCCATTGAGGGATGAACATAAGTTTCGCTGATACCGTTGGGAATTTTAACGATATTTTCAAGGAAAATCTCTCTGTATCTTTCATAGCTTGTTCTCATTTCGTCATTCCATTCGGGGAAAATGAGATAATCGGGCATCATAACGCCGTATTTTTTGCTGAGCAAACCGCAAACACGGCAAGCAGCTGCATAGAGAAGATAAGGTGTTCCCTCGGGGCACTGTGATTTAAGGGGCTTTGTGCACATTCTGAAAGCGTAGCCAAAATCACGGCAAACTTTAAGAGTTGTGGGGAGGAGCTTGAGATTGCCCTCAAGACCGTAAAGTGAACCCATGTGGTTATCAACATGAGAGGGTTTCATGCCCATATCAAGAGCTGTCTGAATCTGCTTGATGATTTCAAGGCGAGTTTCTTCAAGGTCAGCGTGCTGAGCAAAGTCATCACTTTCGGGCCACATAAAGCCTTTTTCGTTTTTAAGGCTCTTACCATCTGTCATGGGTCCCCAGTTGTATCTGCCCCACTCACTTGTCATTGTGAGGTGAATACCGATAGCATACTGCGGGTTGTCGATAGAAAACTTAACAGCGTCAGCGGCATATTTGCAGGGCATCATGATAGTTGAGGATTTAATTCCACCACTTTTGAAAAGATCCATAACTGCATCGTTTGCCGACTGGCACATTCCGAAATCGTCTGCATTGATAATTAAATACTTATCTGCCAAATTTATCACCTTTATGTATAATTTTTTTGCGTTTTCATTCTACCACACATTGTGCAAAATTGCAACAAAATTAAGTAACAATAAAGTAGAATTCATATTATTTTTACAAAATCGAGCCGTGGATAGGGCGAATTTGGAATAAATCGAGGTGGTGGTGTACAGTTTTTCGCTCAGATTTTTATTTGTGCTGAAATTCAGAGCGGGATGTCGGGGACGCCATTGCCTACGGGGTACCGCTTTCACTTCTTCACTATTCGTTATAACTTATTACTTAAAGACAACCCCTATCGTCAAAATCAAAGATTTTGCCACTTCCCCGAGGGGAAGCCTTTTTGATTGTAATTCAAAGCACAGTGCAAATTTTGAACTTTCTGCAAACAGTTAGAGGACAATCCCTCAGTCAGCTCCCCAGTGGGGCGCCTGATTAACGGGAGTAGCGAGCTACTCTCCTACGGGGTGATGCTATAAATTCTTCATTTAAGTGTTTTAATACAAAGCTGGCGAACACAGTTCGCCCCTACGGTGTTATCGTGCGATTTATGCAGATTTGTACGATATTTAAATTTCAATTCGGGAAGAGCAAGCCCTTTCCCTACGGCTATTCCCTCTGTCAAGGGGCGACGGAAAAGCTCGGTGCAACCTTTTGGTTTGATGAAAAACTCTAAAAAAGCAAAAGACGGCTATGTTTCCATAACCGCCTTAATAGATTTATTTTGCTTTAAAGATTAAAGAGTCTTTGCCCAATCGAAGTATCCTCTTGGTCCAAAGATGAACATTGCAACTGCTGTGAGTGCATCACCGATACCTGCAAGGATGCCGTCTGCTGTTGTGGGTGTGTTATCCTCTTCAAGACCAAGGTCAACAAGAATGCCACGGAACTGGTCAATAAGAGCGTTGTCCTTTTCAAAGTCATTAACTCTGCTTGCTTTCATAGCCATAGCATCATCATAAATCTTCTGCTGATCTGCTGTGAGAGTGTAACCCTCTGACTTGCAGTAATTATCAAGCTTCTCAACATAGCCGTTAAACTTTTTGAGGTTTCTTGCGCCGTTGAACTGAGGATAATAGAATGCATCCTCGTCTGCATTATCGCAATCTGCAACTGTCTTGATTCTGCCGAGAGCAAGCTCAATTGCAAGTGAAATTGCTGTGTTGTTGTATTCAAGCTCATGCTTCTGCTTATAGAAGAACCATGTTGAATCCTTATAATATGTGTTAGCAATATCAATGCTTCCGTCGGGTGAGAGAATTCTGCCGTCTGTTGAAGCGAATGTTTCGCCGGGAGCAACATACTCTGTGCCAGGTGCAGTTGAGTTGATGTTGATAACCTCGTCGCTGTTTGTCTTGGGAGCGCTGTTCATGAAGCCGAAGCCCATGTAGTCGCCTGTCTGCTCACCAAATGCAAGACCATAACCTGAAATGAATGAGAACTTAATGCCCTCTTCTTTATCGAGCTTCTCAAAACGCTCTTTGATTGTGCTCTGTGCCTTGTGATAAATCTCTGTTTCTTTCTTAACTGATTCAACCTTAATGAGGTCTTTCAGCTCGTCATAATCATATGAGGGAATAAGAACTGTAAGAGATGAAGCACCGAGGAGCATCTTCTGACCGAAAATACCAAGTGCCTGATCAAGGAACATTCTTATATCTGCCTTTGGAAGAAGTCGAAGAATAAGGATGATAACATCACCGAGAGGCTCCATATTAAGGAAGCTGTTGAAAACTTCGCTCATAAGTCCACCGTAGAACTCTTCGGGAGAATTGTCAACATAATGAAGTCTGAGAAGGTCAGAAACAACATCACTGCCGTTCCAGCAACCAACGATGCTGACAACACGAAGAACGTGGTTATCGGCTCTTGAGGGATATGTAGCAAGGTACTGGCTTACAACAGAAGCACCCATGCTCATGGGAACAAGAACAACCTCGTCTGCACCAAGCTTATTCTCTTTAAGGATTGTTTCGATGAACTCGTGAAGAGCTGCAACATTCTTCTGAATGAATGAGAATGTGGGGAAGTTGAAGCAATAGATATGGTCTTCAAAATCATCGCCGAATTTCTCTTTTGCGATTTCTTCACAGGGAATTGATGAATAGAAACGAGCCTTTGCTTCGCTGAAGAAAGTGCCGTCCTCTTCTGTGATACCAGGATACTCTGAAACGGGCATTGGGTATCTGGGAGTTACAACATTTGCAGGGAGGTTGCCCTCTTCATCACAAATATTGTATTTGAAGATACTTGAAACGACAGCGCCGATTGTTCTGTCAGAGATAATTCTGATGCCAGTAACACGATAGAATATCATCTCTGCAAGGAGAACAACGATGCTTACAACTGCTTTAGCATCAAATGATGGCTCAAAAAGATTCCAACGGTCAAGGAAATCACCGTTAGCAATAAGGGGAGCATAGTTTTCATAATCCTGAAGAGTGCCCTTTTCAAATGCGCCCTCTTTTGTGTATTTCTCATCAAAAGAGTATGAACGGGACTGACCGATACCAGTTACGAAAACGATAAGGCTGTCTTTGCCTTCTGCGAATACGGATTCCATTGTGCCAGACTTAACATCAGTTTTAGCAGCAAAAGAAGGGATTGCTACAACTGAAACAAGCATAGCGATACAAAGAATTACCGAGATAATTTTTTTCATGATTCTACCTCCTATCATGGTTAGTAATATAATACCATAAAGGAAAGAAAAAAACAATACCGAAAACATAGGATTTGAGGCAAATAATTTGTATAAAATGATAAATCGGGGGCGAAAAAGTTTTGGTTTGTATGGAATGTTGGAAAAATGTGTGATATAATGGTAGTTGGAATTTTTGCGGTCGGAGTGAAAATTATGGGATATGCGTTTATAAGTTATAGTAGTAAGGATAGAATTAAAGCAGATGAACTGCGTAATCTTTTGATAAGTGAAAATATTGATTGCAGAATGGCACCGTATGATATTCATTCGGGGAGCAACTGGGCAGAAAGGCTGACACAGGCAATAAAAGATTGTGCCTGTGTTGTACTTTTGCTGTCTGATGCTGCACAGAAGTCAAAAAATGTGAATAAGGAAATTAACCTTGCAACTACAAAATTTGAAAAAGATGTTATTTCTATTAAGTTAGAAGCAATTGAGCTTAACGATGCGTTTACATACTATCTTTCTGATTGCCATGTTGAGCCTGTGAAAAGCATTGACAAAACAGACAGCGGAATGGTAAAGGTGCTTGATGCGGTTAAGAAGCATACTGGAGTTACGGAAGTTACAGAAGCTGTTAAAGCTGAACCAGTGAAAAAGGAAAACAAGTTACTTTCAATGGCTGAAAAATATGATGTTATAATCACTGATGAAAATGGGTACAAATATGAGGGCAGAATGAAAGACGGCAAGTACCATGGTAAAGGCACTTTGTACCGCCCTGACGGGTCAAAGCTGTATGATGGTAATTGGGTTGATGGTAAAAAACACGGAAAATTTAATATATATAACGATGACGGGTCATTAAGATATGAAGCAGAGTTTGATAATGATATTGCAACTGTGGTTGATAAATATGGTTATAAATATGTGGGTCAGATGAAAGATGGAAAGTATCACGGAGAAGGAACTTGGTACCGCCCTGGCGGGTGGGAGATGTATAAGGGTAACTGGGTTGACGGCAAAAGGCACGGAAAAGGGATTGAGTATCATTATTTCGGTTCAATATTGTATGATGGTGATTGGGTTAATGGCAAAAGGCACGGAAAAGGGACTTGGTATAGCTATGACAGGTCAATAATTCATAAAGGTGAGTTTGAGAATGGCAAGCCGAAAAAGAAGTAATATATGATTTTCACGGGTGGCGGTGCTGCCCGTGATTTTTTTGTGTGGGGTGCTATGGCTTGTTTTGTGGGTATTGTAAGAGCGGATTGCCGTGGCTTCGCCTCGCAATGACATTGTCAACAAATTTCGTTCAGATTTATCTTTGTGCTTACATTCAGACGGGATGTCGAGGACGCCATCCTCTACAGTGCCACTTTTTCACTATTCACTACAACTTATTACTTCAAGTTCTACCCCTCTGTCATCTGCGATGACATCTCCCCTGTCAAGGGGCGACGGAAAGGCTCGGTGCGAAGTTGCAAAAATATGAGATTTTTTTCGGGAAGAGCAAGCCCTTCCCCTACGGTGTTATCGTGCCGTTCAACGCTATATAGCAGATGAATTTTTCTGACATTCAGACGGGATGTCGAGGACGCCATCCCCTACAGTGCCACTTTTTTCACTATTCACTACAACTTATTACTTCAAGTTACCCCTATCGTCAAAATCGGAGATTTTGCCACTTCCCCCAAGGGGAAGCTTTTTTGATTGTAATTCAAAGCATATTGCAAATTTTGAGCTTCCTGCAAACAGTTAGAGGACAATCCCTCAGTCAGCTTCGCTCTCTTTACACAAGGGAGCCGTTTTTATTGTGCGTTTTCAGTGGATTTGTACGATATTTTTGTTTTTTTCGGGAGCAGCAAGCTACTCCCCTACGGGGTGCGGGGTGCAAAAACGGGGTGATGACATAAAAAAAGCACGGGGGTGTCCGTGCTTTTGTGCTTTTTGTTATTTCAAAAACAATTTTTCTGCGTTGAGGGCGAAGATTTTTTCTTTTTCGCTCTGCGTTAAATCAAGAGAATTTAATCTGTTAATTTCGTCCAGCGGATTCCACATAGGATAATCCGAGCCAAAAAGCACTCTGTCTGCGCCGTAGCGGTGGATGATTTCCACGATTTTTTCATCGCTCAAAGCAAAGAACGAAGATGAGCAATCAACATAAAAATTCTTTTTATCCCACAAAAGCTGTGAGGCTTCATCCCATATTGACCAGCCGCCAAAATGTGCGCCGATAATTGTGAGATTTTCGTAAATATCAAGAATTGGCATAAGCCTGTTGGGGTTGGAATAATCATATCGGCTGTCGCCTGTATGAATAAGTATTGGAAGTCCCTTTTTTTCGCACAGCTCATAGATTTTAAGGCATCTGTAATCATCTAATTTAAACGCCTGTATATCGGGGTGGAGCTTCACACCGTGCAAACCAAGCTCGATTATATGCTCAACATCACCTGCGAGGTCAGCGCTGTCGGGGTGAAGCGTTCCAAGTCCGTGCATTTTGTCGGGGTATGCGTCAACGGTGCGCTTGATAAAATCATTGATTGATTTAACCTGCGCAGGGGTTGTGGCTACGGATTGAATTATAAATTCGTCCACGCCTGCCCTCTCGCCCACCTCAAGGAGGGTTGACACTGTGCCGTCATAATTCATTGGAATTGAATAAAATCTGCCTGTTGCCTGTGATGCCTTGACGGCTATTTTATCGGGGTAAACATGGCAGTGAGCATCAATAATCTTCATAGTTTTCTCCTGATTTCTTTATTAAAACAAAATGGATTTCGGCTGAATCACGGTCGAAATCCATTGATTTACAGCTTAATCGTCTTTATGGGTTATCTGATAATTCAGAGTCATAAGGCTGTCGCTAAGATGAACATTTTCACACACGGCTTCGGGGTAATTCGCCACAATGTCATAATGGCTGAAGTTCCAGAAATTGGTAACTCCGCATTTAACAAGTGTTGAAACGATGCCTGCGGCTGATTCCTCAGGCACGCAGATAATTGCTACCTGAGGTTTATTTTCTTCGCAGAATTCCGCAAGATTTGCAGAGTTAAGTATTGCCTTTCCGTTGACTTTTACGCCAACTTTCTGACAATCAAAAAGTCCTATAATATCAAAACCGCCACTGGCAAACTGCATATGTGTTGCAATTGCCTTACCAAGATTGCCCATGCCGATTATGATTGTAGGATGTGCATTATTCACACCAAGAATTGTGCCGATTTCTTTATAAAGCTGGCTGACATTATAACCGTATCCCTGCTGACCAAAACCGCCGAAGCAGTTTAAATCCTGCCTTATCTGTGAAGCGGTTAAGCCCATTCTTGCAGAAAGCTCTTTTGAAGAAATTCTGTCGATTCCGTTCTTTTTGAGATTCCCTAAAAATCTGTAATATCTCGGCAGTCTTTTGATAACTGACATTGAAATATTGTTATCGTTTTTCGGCATAGCAACCACCTTATTCACACATTGCACGAACAGTGTCCATTACATAATCGCCAAACTCGCTGCAGGTGCAACCTGTATCTCTACCTGTAATCTGATATTTTTTCTCTTCATAAAGGCACTTATCAAGTGCTTTTTCAAGGAGGTCTGCCTTCTCCTGCTCACCGATGTGAGAAAGAAGCATAACAGATGCACGCAGCATTGAGCATGGGTCTGCATACTGACCTCTGCCCTCTTTAATCATTCTGGGAGCTGAGCCGTGGATAGCCTCAAACATAGCGTATTTCTTGCCGATGTTTGCGCTGCCTGCTGTGCCTACGCCGCCCATAAATTCAGCAGCTTCGTCTGTGATGATGTCGCCATAAAGGTTGGGAAGAATGAACACTTTGAAATCCTTACGGCGCTTGGGGTCGATAAGCTTTGCTGTTGTGATGTCGATATACCACTCGTCTGTTGTGATTTCGGGGTAATCCTTGCCGATATTTTTGCAAAGGTTAAGGAATTTACCATCTGTTGTTTTGATGATATTTGCCTTTGTGATGATAGAAACTCTTTCTTTCTTATTCTTCTTTGCATATTCATAAGCAAGTTTTGCGATTCTTTCACTGCCCTCTGTTGTGGTAACAACGAAGTCCATAGCAAGGTCATCTGTTACATTAACGCCCTTTGAGCCAACTGCATATGCGCCCTCTGTGTTTTCACGGAAGAATGTCCAGTCAATGCCGTCCTCAGGAATTTTAACGGGGCGAACATTTGCGAAAAGGTCAAGTGCCTTTCTCATTGCAACATTTGCGCTCTCAATGTTGGGCCATGGGTCGCCAGCCTGTGGAGTTGTTGTGGGTCCCTTAAGGATAACATGGCAAGCCTTGAGCTCTTCCATAACGTCATCGGGGATAGCTTTATTTGCGGCAACACGGTTTTCGATTGTAAGACCGTCAATTACTTTAAATTCAACTTTGCCCTCTTTAACTTTATCAGCGAGCATATATTCAAGAACTCTTGCGCTCTCTTTTGTGATGATGGGTCCAATGCCGTCACCACCGCATACGCCGATGATGATTTTATCAAGCTTTTCATAATCAACAAAATCGCCCTGTGCCTTGATTCTGTCTGAACGCTCGTTCTGCTCTCTTACAAGAGCTTCAAATTTTTCGATTGCATTTTTAATCTGTGCTTCTGTCATTATAATCTCTCCTTATGAATTTTCTCTTGTATAGTCAAGCAGACCGCCTGCAAGAAGAACATCAACCTGACGCTGTGAAAGCTGATAATCAAGTGCATATTCTTCGCCTGTTGTGATATTTTTAAGAATTGCATCCTTGCCGTTTGCAATTACATCTCTGATTTCGGGGAGCTGAAGTTCATCGTTCACGCTGATTTTGTCATAATCCTCTGCATTTTTGAATGTGAACGGAATGATGCCAGCGTTAACAAGGTTTGCACAATGGATTCTTGCGAAAGACTTTGTGATAACAGCCTTGATTCCAAGATAAAGAGGAACGAGAGCCGCATGCTCACGGGATGAACCCTGACCGTAGTTAGCACCGCCAATGATGATGCCCTTGCCAGCCTCTTTGCAATGCTCTGCAAATTTTTCATCGCACTGCTTGAAGCAGAAGTTTGAAAGATAGGGGATATTTGAACGGTAGGGAAGAATTTTTGCGCCAGCGGGCATAATGTGGTCGGTTGTGATGTTATCGCCAACTTTAAGCACTGCCTTTGCAGTAATCTCTTCGGGGAGAGGCTGTGTTTTGGGGAAAGGTTTGATGTTGGGGCCATAGAGAACCTCAACATCGTCTGCCTCGTCAAGTGAAGCAGGCATAACAATCATATTATCGTTGATGATAAATTCATCGGGCATTTCAATTTCGGGAGCTTCGCCAAGCTTTCTTGGGTCTGTGAATACACCTGTGAGAGCTGAAGCGGCAGCTGTTTCGGGGCTAACAAGGTAAATGCCAGCGTCTGCTGTGCCAGATCTGCCCTCAAAGTTTCTGTTGAATGTTCTTAAAGATACACCCTTTGAGTTGGGAGACTGACCCATACCGATGCAGGGGCCGCAAGCTGATTCAAGCACACGCGCGCCAGCGTCAATAATATCTGCAAGTGCGCCACAGCGTGAAAGCATATTAAGAACCTGCTTTGAGCCAGGAGCGATTGAAAGGCTTACGCCCGGATGAACTGTTTTGCCTTTAAGGATTGCGGCAACCTTGAGCATATCAAGAAGTGAAGAGTTTGTGCATGAACCGATGCAAACCTGATCAACCTTGATTTCGCCGATTTCTTCAACGCTCTTAACGTTATCGGGCATATGAGGCATTGCGGCAAGGGGCTTGAGGTTGTTAAGGTCAATGTCGATAACCTCGTCATAAACTGCGTCCTCGTCTGCTTTAAGCTCAACCCAGTCTTTTTCTCTGCCCTGTGCTTTAAGGAATGCCTTTGTAATATCATCTGAGGGGAAAACAGATGTTGTTGCGCCAAGCTCTGCGCCCATGTTGGTGATTGTTGCTCTTTCGGGAACAGAGAGAGTTTTAACGCCCTCGCCGCCGTACTCAACAATTTTGCCAACACCGCCCTTAACGGACATAATGCGGAGAACTTCAAGAATAATATCCTTTGCGGCAACCCATGGCTGTAATTTGCCAGTGAGGTTTACCCTAACCATTTTGGGCATTGTGATGTAGTATGCGCCGCCACCCATAGCAACAGCAACATCAAGACCGCCTGCGCCCATTGCAAGCATACCGATACCGCCACCTGTGGGGGTATGGCTGTCTGAACCAATAAGAGTTTTTCCGGGGATGCCGAAACGCTCAAGATGAACCTGATGGCAGATACCGTTGCCGGGGCGGGAGAAACGAAGTCCCCTCTTCTTTGCAACACTGCCGATAAAGCGGTGGTCATCTGCGTTTTCAAAACCTGTCTGCAAAGTGTTGTGGTCGATATAAGCAACTGAAAGTTCAGTTTTAACTCTCTTTACGCCCATAGCCTCAAACTCAAGATATGCCATTGTGCCAGTAGCGTCCTGTGTGAGAGTCTGGTCAATTCTGAGACCAATCTCACTGCCAACGGTCATATCGCCAGAGAGCAAATGGTTTTTGATAATTTTTTGTGCAATTGTGTAACCCATTTTATTCCTCCTGATTAAACTTGTTCAAAATTTTAACAATCTTTATTTTATAATGATTATGACTTTTTGTCAATAAATTTTAAAGATAAACACGGGCGGAAATGAATTTTTACATAATAGCTATTTTTTTGCACCATATTGATAAAATTTGAGTAAAAAAGCATATG
This sequence comes from Clostridia bacterium, assembly GCA_024404115.1. GTDB lineage: Bacteria > Bacillota > Clostridia > Oscillospirales > Acutalibacteraceae > CAG-488. Next base: position 187,455 of record JAKSQM010000005.1, read on the forward strand.
ATTTTACGCATTAAAGCGGTAGTTTGCTAACCTGTTGAAAGATATGTGAGCGAAAATGGGGCGTTTTTCGATGTTTTGGTGGGTGGGAAAGAGCGAAAAAAGTTGAAATTGTGTATTTTAAAAAACCTCTTTACTATTCACTGCGACTTAATACTTCAAGTTACCCCTATCGTCAAAATCAAAGATTTTGCCACTTCCCTCAATGGAAGTAAATTATTGCTCACAGCAACCAAAAACGGACAAGCCGAAGCCTGTCCGTTTAGGTTATTTAATTATTTATGATAAAGTTTCTTTGTCTGATACTGGGGTTCGCAGGTGATGTTGATGCCGAACTTTTTGAACACATTTTCATCTCTGCTTGTGAGGATTACGGTTGCGTGTGCTTCCATTCCTTTAAGCTTAGGAATCTGCTCAAGGGCACGCTGTGCAAGTGGATTTGTTGCGGCTGAAACTGAAAGTGCAATAAGAACCTCGTCAACATGAAGTCTTGGGTTGCCGTTGCCCATATATTTAACTTTAAGCTCCTGAACAGGCTCGATAACTGCTGGTGAAATCAGGTGAATATCATCGCTGATGCCTGCAAGCTTTTTAAGTGCGTTGAGCATTGCTGATGCGCAGGGACCCATAAGAGTTGAGTTTTTGCCTGTTACAAGGGTGTCTTTGCCTGTTTCGATTGCAACAGCAGGCTCGCCTGTTTCCTCTGCCTTTGCAACTGCCGCACCGATAACGGGACGCTCATCAAGGGTAATGCCTGTCTGCTTCATAATGAGCTTAATTTTATTTACGCTGTCCATACTGCCAAGGCCTTTTTTGAATGCGCACTGCTCTGCAAAGTAACGGCGGATAATCTCCTGTCTTGATGCTTCACAGCAGGCTTCATCATCAATAATGCAGTTGCCAGCCATATTAACGCCCATGTCTGTTGGTGATTTGTAGGGGCATTCGTTATAAATCTGCTCAAAAATAGCCGCAAGAACAGGGTAAATTTCAACATCACGGTTGTAGTTGACTGTTGTTTCACCGTAAGCCTCAAGGTGGAACGGGTCAATCATATTTATATCGTTAAGGTCAGCTGTTGCAGCCTCATATGCAAGGTTTACAGGGTGCTTGAGCGGAATATTCCAGATTGGGAATGTTTCAAATTTAGCATAGCCTGCGTTGATGCCTCTCTTATGCTCATGATAAAGCTGTGAAAGGCAGGTTGCCATCTTTCCGCTGCCGGGGCCGGGAGCTGTGATAACAACAAGTGAACGGCTGGTTTCGATATAATCATTCTTGCCAAAGCCTTCATCACTAACGATTTTGTCAATATCTGAGGGATAGCCCTCAATTGAATAATGGTGATATACTTTTATGCCAAGGGACTGAAGTCTTTTGCAGAAAGCGTCTGCCGCAGGCTGGGACTGATATCTTGTCATAACAACGCTGCCAACCATAAGTCCAATGCTTCTGAAAGCGTCAATAAGACGGAGAACATCAAGGTCATATGTAATGCCAAGGTCGCCACGGATTTTATTCTTTTCGATATCCGCCGCATTGATAACGATTACAATTTCTGCCTGATCTTTAAGCTGGAGAAGCATTTTAACCTTACTGTCTGGAGCAAAGCCAGGGAGTACTCTTGAGGCGTGGAAATCATCAAATAATTTACCGCCAAATTCAAGGTAAAGCTTACCGCCGAACTGGTTAATCCTCTCTTTGATATGCTCTGACTGCATCTTCAAATATTTATCATTGTCAAATCCGATTTTCTTCATTTCGCATCACCTCAAAAATAAAATCGAAAAACATTATAATACTTTAAGTTCATTTTTACAATATAATTTTACAAAAAAATTACCACTGCTCCACGCAAATTTTTATATTATTTAATTGACAATGGGCAAAAGTGATTTATAATCAAGCTGAGGTGATTTTATGTTCAGAGAAATGAGAAGATTTAAACAGAAATTAGAAAAAAACGAATGTGAAGAAATACTTTTTAATGGTACGGAGGGTGTGCTTGCACTTCAAGGCGATGACGGATACCCCTACACTGTGCCGCTGAATTATGTTTACAAGAACGGTGCGATTTATTTTCACTGCGCCAAGGCGGGGCATAAGATTGATGCAATCAAAAATTGCGACAAGGCTTCCTTTTGTGTTATCAACAAAAAAGATATTGTGCAGGAGAAATACACAACATTTTTTAAAAGTGTTATTGTTTTTGGCAGAATGAGCGAGGTTGAGGACGATAAAGAGAAATTTGACAGCGTTAAGGCACTGACAGAGAAGCTTTGCCCCGATTTTAAAGATGGAATTGAGAATGAAATCAACAAGGATTGGAGCAGGCTTAACCTGCTGAAAATGACCGTTGAGCATATGAGCGGCAAGCAGGCAATTGAGCTTGTGAAAAAAGGTGAATAATTAGATTGCTCCCGTTGAGGGGGCAATTTTTTTGCGTGGTGTGAGAGTGGATTGCCACGGATTTGGCTCGCAATGACAGAACAACAAAAATCTGCGGAATTTAAAGAACATTGCAAACAGTTAGATAACCCCCTCAGTCAGCTTCGCTGACAGCTCCCCAGTGGGGCGCCTGATTAACGAGAGCAGCAAGCTACTTCACTACGGTGCGCCTCTTCACTCTTCACTACAACCTATCACTTCAAGTTACCCCTATCGTCAAAATCAAAGATTTTGCCACTTCCCCCAAGGGAAGCTATTTTGTTTTGTGCTGACATTCAGAGGACAATCCCTCAGTCTTTGGCTTCGCCAAAATCCAGCTCCCTTTACACAAGGGAGCCTTTTTATTGTGCATTTTGGGTAGATTTGTATAAAATTCAATCGGGTGCGGGTGTCCCGCCCGAAATTATTCATTATTCAATATTCATTATTCATTCAAACAAAAATCCCCACTGTACCGAGGCACAGTGGGGTAAAAAGGATTTTATTATTTATTGAAATTGAACACGCTATCGAATGCGCTGGCAAGCTCAAAGGTGGGATCGTTTTCTTCAATTACGGGACCTTTGGGTGTGGGGTCGGGATCGATTGAACTTGTTACCTCTGCGAGGATTGGCTCGAATGTGAATTTTTCAACATTTACTTCGGGTTTTTCGTATTTCATCTTAGCTACCTCCCTTAGAATAATGCGATAATTGCCTGAACAAGAGCCATTACTGCGTTGAGAATGCTCATAAGTACGCTCATGAATGAGGGTGCTGTTTCTGTTTCAGTTTCGGTTACAACAGGAGCTTCGTCAGCTGTTACGATAATCTCCTCTGCCTGCTCAAGAGCGTTGTCAAAGTCGAGTACTTCAAAATCAGAATCAGCTGATGTTGTAAACTTACCAATGCTAAGTGTCTGAGCACTGCCGTAAACTGTGTTACCGTTTGCGTTGGTCATATATGACTTTGCATAAACAGTGTCATTTTCTTCTACATCAATTACTGCCTTGAGAAGTCCAGAAAGTGATGTGTTTGTCTTAGCGGCTACTGTCTTATTTACGCTGTCGTTATCAACTGTGAGGTTGTCTTTCTGAGCGGCATCTGTTGTGTAGATAACACCGTGCTGGAGGATTGCATCACCAACAGCTGCCTTACTTGCAGAATGCTCTGCAAAAAGTGTTGCTGTGCCGTCGCCGTTATCGTCAGCTCTTACGATGTCTGTAACAAGGATTGCCTTTGCACGCTCTGCTTCGTAAACATCGGGGCTTACATAAACGGGAGTGAGAGTTCTGTCTTCAACAACATAGAAGCTATATGTTGAATATGAGCTTACAATGTTGCCGTCCTGATCTTTCCAGTAAACAAACCATTTACCGCCTCTGATGCCGTCAGCTTCCGCAATCTTAACTGTTGCAATTTCATACTTTGTTGACTTATTGAGATTAAGTGACTTTGTAACTGTTGCACCGTTTGTTGCGGTTACACTGTATTTTTCGGGAACAAACTCGTCAAGAGCCTTAAGTCCGTTTGCAAGAGCTTCGTCAGCTTCCTTTTTGTTATCGGCTGTGATAATTTCTTTCTTGATGTTATAAACAGCAGTCTTGAACTGATTAAGTTCCTGTGTTGCAGATGGAACATTCTCTTTAACAAATTTATCAATTTCAGCTTTTGCTCTCTCAATGGCATCAATGTATGCCATTTCCTCAAGCAATAATTCTTTCTGATGGTTAACTGTTTCAACTGTTTCACAAGTGTTTATCATGTATTTTGAAGCTTCGGCATACTCTGCGTTATATTCTGTCGTTGCGGCATCAATCGCTGCAATTGCATCTGCTTTTGCTTCTGCAAGCTCAGCCGCTGCATCTTTCTCGCCGCAGGCTGTGCATACACCGTCAACAATATTATGGTCAAGCTTAATGTAAGTAAATGTTCCAAAAGGTTCCATAAATGCTTTTACTGATGCAATGTTACTGTCGCAGGTGCAGTATACATTTACGAGACTGCCGCAGTTATTAAATACATCTTCACCGGTAACTATATTGCCTGAAATTGTTATGCTTGAAAGGCTTACACAGTTCTCGAATGCATAATCACCAATGCTTTTCACACTGCATGGAATAACAACGGAGGTAAGAGACTCACAGTTCTCAAACGATTTAGCCCCAATGTTTGTTACAGTTTTGGGTATAGTAACAGAAGTAATCGATGAACAGTTACTGAAAGCACCCTTAATGCCTGTTACTCCGTCAGGGATTACAACATCTCCGCCCTTGCCGTAATATCCATAAAGAACGCCGTCTATGATATCAAATTCCATAATACCGCAAACACGGCATTTGTTATCTGTAAACTCATGGTCAAGCTGAATATATGTATAATCTCCGAAAGACTGCATTAATTTTTTCACTGCATTAATATTACTGTCGCAGAAAACATACACATCTTCAAGATTCTCACAGTACCAGAATGCATGAGCTTTTATTTCTGTTACGTTGTCTGAAATTGTTATGCTCTCAATGCCTTTGCAGTAATTGAATGCACAGACACCAATGCTTTTTACACTATTCGGAATTATTACGTTTTTAAGACCCGTACAATTTTCGAAAGCTGAAGCTCCGATACTTTCTACACTGTCAGGAATTGTAACATTTTCCAGATTTATACAATTCATGAAAGTTTCATTTTCTATGGCTTTCAAACCGTTCGGAAGTGTTACGCTTATAAGATTTGTGCAGTCTTCAAAAGCACCTGCATCAATGCTCTTTACACTGTCAGGAATTGTGACACTTGTAATATCTTCACGTTCTGAGAATGCACAATCGTTAATGCCTGTTACACCGTCAGGGATAACAACGTCTCCGCCGTTGCCTGTGTAGCCAATAAGCACACCGTTTTCGTCAATGATGAAATCAGAAATATTGATATCGCCGCAGATTGTGCACACATTGCCAACATAATTATGGTCAAGCTGAACAAAGTTGGGGTTTGATTCAGCAGATTCCATAATAGCTTTTACTGCGTCAGCTTCACTGCTGCAGGGGTAATATACTGTTTCAAGGTCATTACAACTGCTGAATATATATTCGCCAACATTTTTTACATTGTCTGAAATTGTTACATCTTTAAGTCCATGGCATAAATAGAATGCGTAATCGTCAATAGTTGTTACACTTTCTGGAATTGTTATGCTTGTAAGAGCTGAACAGTTATAGAATGCGTAATTATCAATGCTTGTAACACTTTCGGGAATTGTTACACTTGCAAGTTTATAGCAAGAGGTGAATGTATCCGTTGCAATACTTGTTATACTGTCAGAAAGTGTTATGCTTTCAAGATCTGCACAATCTCTGAATGCAGACTCGCCAATAGTTGTTACGCTATCGGGGATTATTATATTTTTAATATTATAGCTGTTTCTGAATGCATCATTGCCAATGGTTGTTACACCGTCGGGAACTGTAAAGCTTGTGAAGCCTATGCAATAATAAAATGCATTGTCGCCAATGGTTGTTACGCTATCGGGGATTGTTAAATCTTCAAGATCATAACAGCCTGCGAACATTGAATTACTAATGCCTGTTATACCGTTTGGAAGTGTTACGCTTACAAGATTATAGCAGCCTTCAAGTACAGAATCGCCAATGGTTGTTACACTATCGGGGAATGTTATGGTTTCAAAGTTTAAACATTCTTTAAATGCAGCATCGCCAATAGTTGTTACGCCATCGGGGATTGTTACATTTGTAAGATGTTCACAATATTCAAATGCAGATTTGCCAATGGTTGTTACGCCGTCGGGAATTGTTATGCTTGTAAGGTTTGAGCAACCTTGGAATACAGAATCACCGATACTTGTTATACCGTTAGAAATTTTTATACTTTCAATGTATGCACAGTATTTGAATGCAGCATCGCCAATAGTTGTTACGCTGTCGGGGATTGTTAAAGTATATATGAAACAACAATTCTCAAATGCAGATTCGCCAATTTCATTTAAGCTGTCGGGGATTTTCACTTTGAAAAGCCACTGGCAGTCTTTAAATGCAGATTTGCCAATGGTTGTTACACCGTCGGGAATTACTACACTTGAAATATAATCGTTAGATTCAAATACAGAATCGGCAATTGCTGTTACACCGTCGGGGATAACAACTCTTCCGCCTTTGCCGTTGTAGCCAATGAGTACGCCGTTTTCATCAATAACAAACTCATTATCAACTTTTTCATCACCGCAAACTGAGCAGACACCGTTTACATATTGGTGCTCAATCTGTATATATGTGAATGTGCCAAACTGCTCCATAGAAACTTCTACCATGTCAGCATTACTGTCGCAGGGGCAATACACTGTTTCAACACTGCTTGCAAAGGCATTATTGCCGAAGCACATTGTTTCATCAGAAATTGTTACGCTTTTAAGGTTCATACATGAAGCAAATGCATTATCCAAAATGTACATTACGCTGTCGGGAATTGTTACGCTTTTGAGCGATGCACAGTCTTTGAACGCACTTTCTTCAATTGCTATTACACCGTCGGGGATAACAACATCTCCGCCTTTGCCGTTGTATGCAGTGAGTACACCGTCCACGATTGTGAAATCACTGTCTGCCGCAAAAGCTGATATACCCGCAAGGGGTGCTGCGCCCAGTATCATTATCACGGCAAGAATGACACTGAGAATTTTCTTTGCTTTTTTCATATGCGTCTCCTTTTCTTTTACCCGTTGAGGGATTTTTGTTTCAGAGTCTTCCTCTGTTTATACGATTAAAAGAGAAAAATGGCTACTTTTCCTCTACATATTTTCTATTATAACATATAAAGCTGGAAATAGGTGGAAAAATTTAAAGAAAAATGGAATATTTTTTAGTTTTTTCAGCGGCGAAGCTATTCCAGTTACAGCAAAAAAGCCGACCCGTTAAGGTCGGCTAAGTATTATGTTTTATTCCTCTGCTTCTTTAAGCAAACCGAAGTAGCGGGCTGTCCAATACGGCAGGAGGAAAAGGGTGCCTTCCTGCGAATGACGGCGGTCAACTGTATCAATTTCAAACACGCTTGCATCGGGTCTGTGAACATTACGCTCATCATATGGGAGCGGGATTTTAAGCTGACATTCCTCGTGCCACTCTTCCTGCTCGGTGTCATAAATCAGATCTTTACGCTTTGAATTCTCTGCCCAGTAATGGATAAGGTCAAGAGGAATCTGACGCAGGGACTCAACACCCTCGGTGAGGTCTTCATCTCTGCCTGTGAGAAGTGCGTGAACAAAGCAGAACATTGGCTGTTTCTCCACACGCTCGTATTCCCAATGGTCCTCAACACCGCAAAGATAAATTGAGCGGAGGCTCTCGTCCTCTTCAAGGCGGAGAAGTGTGAGAGCAGCAAGGAAGCCTAAATTATCGTCAATATGGCAGATGTGGGCATCACGGATTTTATGCTGCATTACATTCAGCGGATAGTGATGCTCTTTAATGAAGCTGTCATAGAGCTTTTTATATTTTTCATCGCCAGAAATATGATATGAAACCTTGAGGAAGCCAAGCAATTCAAGGGAATTGATGCCCCTTTCAAAATACCATTTATCGTCATGGTTGAGCAGGTTTGGATTCCATGCCGCCCATGTGGTGGGAAGTCCGTCATGGTCAATAAGGCGATAATTGTTATTAAGAATATGCTCCATAATGCCAAGAAGTGCGGTACGGATTTCTGCCTTTTCCTCTTCGTTGGCGCAAAGGTCATAATAGATTGACTGGGCAAAGAAATGGCAGGTCATTTCGTCAGATGATGTTTCGCATTTCCATTCTGCTTTGCCATCGGGAGTTTTTACCCATTCGTGGTTGCCATCACCGAAGCCTGTTTCGCCCTCATAGCGGACAGCTCTTGCAGTGAAACCGGGAAGTCCTGTAATTTTTGTTAAAAGAAGCATTGCTTTCAGAGATTCTCTTGCGTTTTCAAGAGCCTCCTGCTCCCCTGTTACGGCATATCTGAAGCTCTCGGCGGCAACATAAAGACCTGTCCATGAGCCGTCATTATCCGAAATATGAACATGACCTGAGTTAATGTCATAATTTTCAATAATTCTTTCAGCAACGAAGCCGTGTCTGTAATGATATTTTTTGATGTTTTTCTCAAACTCATTTGCCTTTTCAATAAGGGTTGTTTCGTAGCAGGAAATCATTGAAATTCCCTCGTCTGTTGCGGCAAAAATCTTTGAGCCGTCTGCTGTTACAGCAATATCATTTATTTTATTATTAAGCACCCATCTGTGAGCAGAAAAATATTTCATCTTGCCCGCTTTCTGATAAATTACGCCAACATCAGAGGCATAGTATCTGCCGCCAACTGCATCAGTTTTGATTTTATAAACTGCGTTTTTGGGCAGGGTGTGGATTTTATCGGCAGTGAGCCAAAGGTGCTGATTATCATGAATTGCGGCACCGTTATCTGTGCCAATCCAAAGATAGCCTGCGTTATCAAAGCAGATTGTGTTTGCCTGTGTTTTGGGCATATCGCTGAACTGGGGCAGGATGTTTTTCCACTCCATACGCTTGCCGTGAATAACGCTGATATTTGTTTCTGTTGCAACATAAATTTCCTTATCTGAAACGGCTGTGCTCAAGCCTTTGCCACCCTCAAGAGGGCGGTTGACAAAATCGTGCTGTGCGGTGTAATCTGTGCCTGCAAAACGCTCCTCTGTAAGCACCCACAGCTTGCCACGCTTATCGCAAACCTCAACAAGGTCTGACTCAAATTCTCTTATAAAGCAAACAGCTTCACTGTCAACATAATAGAGCTTTTTGCCTGCACAAACTGCAAGCTTGCCACACTCCATAACTGTGATTGAGTTGACGGGAGTGTTGATTACGCTATCAAAAACGGGAATAAATTTTTCGCCCGAAAGCTCATAAAGTCCGCTGTCTGTACCAGCGAAAAGTGTGCCGTTTTTATCTATCGCAAGGCAGTTGGTTTTAGCTGCTGCAAGTCCACTGTCAGATGTGAAATTTGTCTTTTTATACTGAGGGAATCTGCCAGAAACATAGTATCCGTTTTTTGCTTTCATGGTATCTCCTTTATATTAAATACTGTTTATTTTTTTCAATAAGAATCACATTGCAGACCGCTTTGATATAAACTCCGTCTGCTCTGTATTCCTCTTTTAAAATTACGCCGTCCTCACGGATTTTTGCCGCCACACCGCCATCGGTATAGGGAATAAGGAACTCCGCTTTTCTGCGTGTGGGGGGCAATGAAATCTGAATTGTGGCAAGAAGCTGTGCAAGTCCCTCCCCTGTGAGGGCAGAAATCATACAGAATTTGCCAACATTTGGCAGAGCGTAAAGGTTATCTGCCTTGTCGCACTTATTCATAACTGAAACAATAGGCTTGCCGTTGCAGCCAAGTGCATTTAAAAGGTTAAATGTAACATTCAGATGCTCACCGCAGTGAGGGTCGGAAGCATCACACACATTGAGAATCAGCGTTGCGTTTGCCGCCTCTTCAAGGGTGGATTTGAACGCTTCAACAAGGTGGTGAGGAAGTCGCCTGATAAGTCCAACTGTATCAATGAGCATAATTTCTCTGCCGTCGGGGAGAGTTAAAGCTCTTGAGGTTGGGTCAAGAGTTGCGAAAAGCTTGTTTTCAGCAAGGACACCTGCTTGTGTGAGGGCATTCATAAGGGTAGATTTGCCTGCGTTTGTGTAGCCGATAATGGCAACAGTTTCAACTCCGTCTTTTTCTCTGCGGTGGCGAAGCTGTTCACGGCGCTTTGCAATCTCTGCCAGCTCCTCTTCGAGGTTCTGTATTCTTCTGCGGATGTGTCTGCGGTCGCTTTCCAGCTTACTTTCACCAGGGCCTCTTGTGCCGATACCGCCGCCGAGCCTTGAAAGCTCTGCGCCCTTACCCCCAAGGCGGGGAAGTGAATATTTAAGCTGTGCCAGCTCAACCTGAATTTTGCCCTCACCGCTTCTTGCACGGGCGGCAAAAATATCGAGGATGAGCATAGTTCTGTCGATAACACGCACATCTGTTTCGTTTTCGATATTTCTCTGCTGTGAGGGCGAAAGCTCGCAGTCAAAAATCAGCAGGTCAATATCGTTGTTTTCGCTGAACTCTTTGATTTCCTGTATTCTGCCGCTGCCGATGTATGTGGCAGTGTCGGGTTTATCTCTTTTTTGAATAACACGGGCGCAGACAACTGCACCAGCGGTTCTTGCAAGCTCTTCAAGCTCGTCAAGTGAATCCTCGGCATCAAAAATGCCAGTATCCACACTCACAAGCACCGCTTTTTCGGGTTCTTCATTATGTGTTTCAACTAATTCCATATTTTCTCCTATTAAAATCCGTTGGGATTATTCTTCTGCCAGCGCCATGAATCCTCGCACATTTTGTCGAGTCCTCTTTCAGCCTTCCAGCCAAGCTCATTAAGAGCCTTTGAGGGGTCTGAATAGCAGGTTGCAAGGTCGCCGTCTCTTCTTGGAGCGATTTTATAATTAACTTTTTTGCCAGATGCTTTTTCAAACGCTTTAACAATATCAAGCACGCTATAGCCTGTGCCTGTGCCAAGGTTATAAACATTAACCTCTTTTGTTGAAAGCACCTTTTCAACTGCCTTAATATGACCGAGGGCAAGGTCAACAACATGGATGTAATCACGAACGCCTGTTCCGTCAGGTGTGTCATAATCATCACCGAAAACGCTAAGCTGTGGAAGCTTGCCGATAGCAACCTGTGTTACATAAGGCATAAGGTTGTTGGGGATGCCGTTGGGATTTTCGCCAATCATGCCGCTTTCGTGTGCGCCAATGGGGTTGAAATAGCGGAGAATTGTGATGCTCCACTCGTTATCAGAAGCGTACAAATCCTGAAGAATAAGCTCAATCATATATTTTGTTGTGCCGTAGGGGTTGGTTGTGCCGCCGATTTTCATGCTCTCTGTAAGAGGTGAAACATTCTCACAGCCATAAACTGTTGCAGATGAGCTGAAAACAATCTTTTTGCAGTTAGCATCACGCATAGCTTCGCAAAGGGTGATTGTGCCGCCAATGTTGTTTTCATAATATTCAAGTGGCTTACGGCAACTTTCGCCAACAGCTTTAAGTCCTGCAAAGTGAATTACTGCTTCGATTTCGTTCTCTTTAAAAATTTTATCAAGTGCGGCTCTGTCTCGGATGTCAGCCTCATAAAATTTAAAATCTTTGCCTGTGATTTTTTTAATGCGGTTAAGGCTTTCGGGGTTACTGTTGTAAAAATTATCAAGAACAACAATTTCATAACCTGCATTCAAAAGCTCTACGCAAGTATGTGAACCAATAAATCCTGCTCCGCCTGTAACTAATATTGACATATTCGTTCCTCCAAAGTATAATATTACAGGTATATTATATTGATTTTTTAAAATTATTTCAATAGAAAAAGAGGCATATATGAAAAATTTATCAGATATTAACGTAGTTAAAGATGTTATGAGCCGTCATGGCTTCACTTTCTCAAAGGCACTGGGGCAGAATTTCATCATCAACCCCACTGTCTGCCCACGCATTGCCGAGGAGGGCGGTGCAAGAAAAGGCATTGGCGCACTTGAAATCGGTGCAGGAGTTGGTGTTCTCACAGCGGAGCTTGCAAAGCGTGCGGACAAGGTTGTGTGCATTGAGCTTGACACAAGGCTTCTGCCTGTGCTTGATGAAACCCTTGCAGATTTTGACAATGTTACAATCATCAACGAGGATGTTTTGAAAGCTGACCTTAACAAAATTGTAAAAGAGCAGTTTGGTGATATGCCATTTGTTGTGTGCGCAAATCTCCCCTACTATATCACCTCCCCTGTTATTATGAAGCTGCTTGAAAGCAGACTGCCTGCGGAATCTGTTACGGTTATGGTTCAGAAAGAGGCGGCACAGCGACTTTGCGCAAAGGTCGGCTCCCGTGATGCAGGTGCGGTTACTGTTGCGGTGGATTATTATTCAGAAGCGCAGAAGCTCTTTGATGTTTCGAGAGGTTCGTTTATGCCATCGCCAAATGTTGACAGCGCAGTTATCCGCCTTGACATCAGAAACGGTTCGCCCATTGATGTTACAGACGAAAAATTCTTTTTCAGAGTTGTGAAAGCATCCTTTGCACAGAGAAGAAAAACTGCGTCAAACTCTTTAAGTGCAGGGTTGAGCCTTTCAAAAGATGTGGTCAACAGAGCCATTGAAAACGCAGGATTTAAGCCGACCGTCCGCCCCGAAAGTCTTTCAATGGAGGAGCTGGGCGAGCTTTCTGAAGCTCTTTATAACGAGGTCAACGCACTGTGATTTTTATTGAAAAGGTGCAGACAGAGATTGGCACTTTAACGCTGACGGCAGATGAAAACGAACTTTTGAGGGTGGATTTTGGCGACACAGGCGAAAAAGTGAACGGAAATCCCATCACACAGCTTGCAAAAAGAGAAATTGAGCTTTATTTTGAGAGTAAGCTGAAAAATTTCACTGTGCCATACAGATTAGACGGTACGGATTTTCAAAAGAAAGTCTGGCAGGCACTTGCAGAGATTCCGTACGGCGAAGCGGTCAGCTATCAGTTTATTGCACAAAAAATCGGCAACCCCAAAGGATGCCGAGCGGTGGGAATGGCGAACAATAAGAATAAGCTGCCGATTATAATCCCCTGCCACCGAGTTGTGGGCAAGAACGGTACGCTCACAGGCTATGCAGGCGGGTTGAGCATTAAGGAAAAATTGCTTGAAATTGAAAAGAAAATGAAATAAAAATGCACTCACAGCGAAATGCCGTGGGTGCAATTTTTTGCGTACATTTTGTTTACGCTTGGTTGTGGGGGTGGATTGCCACGGTTTAAAGTGGCAACACTTTTTGGACAAAAAAGTAACAGAGAT
>JAKSQM010000006.1 GCA_024404115.1 Clostridia bacterium
ACAAATTTGCTCAGGCATATTTCCAGTATGACTCAAAGAAAACAGGCGGCGTAACAGTTTCTCACCTTCGTTTTGGTGATAAGCCCATTAAGAGCCCCTACTATGTAAATAAGGCAGACTTCGTTGCTTGCCACAACCCCTCATACATCGAAAAAGGCTACAAGATGGTTAACGATGTTAAACCCGGCGGTGTATTCCTTATTAACTGCCAGTGGGATGCTGCTGAGCTTGCAGAGAAGATGAACGCAGAAACAAAGCGTTACATTGCAAAGAACAATGTTCAGCTTTACACAGTTAACGCTATCGACCTTGCTGCTAAGATTGGTCTTGGCAAGCGTACAAACACAGTTCTTCAGTCAGCTTTCTTCTCACTTGCTAAGGTTCTTCCTCCCGAAGAAGCAATCGGCTACATGAAAGAAAAAGCACAGAAGTTCATGAAGAAGGGTATCGAAATCGTTAAGATGAACGAGGAAGCAATCGACGCAGGTGCTACAGCTTATGTTAAGATTGACGTTCCCGCAGACTGGGCAACAGCAGAGGATGCTCCTGTTGAAGTTAAGACAGAAGGTCCCGCAAAGCTTGTTGAGCAGGTTGAGAAGATCATGAAGCCCGTTGGTCATATGGACGGTTATGAGCTTTCAGTTGGTGCATTCGCTGACCATGTTGACGGTACATTCGAGCAGGGCGCATCAGCTTATGAGAAGCGTGGCGTTGCAGTTATGGTTCCCGAGTGGAACGCTGACACTTGCGCAAAATGTAACAAGTGCGCATATGTTTGCCCCCATGCAACAATCAGACCCTTCGCTCTTAACGAAGAGGAAGTTGCAGCTGCTCCCGCAGTTCTCAAGAAGGCTCCCAAGCCCGTTGTTAAAACAAATTATGTATATACTCTTGCAGTATCTCCCATGGATTGTATGGGTTGCGGTGTCTGCATCGGCGTTTGCCCCACAAACTCTCTCAAGATGGTATCTCGTGAGAGCCAGGACGCTCAGCAGGAAGCATTTGATTACTGCGTAGAGAAAGTATCTGAGAAGAAAGAGCTTACAGAGAAAGTTACTGTTATTTCAAGCCAGTACAAGAAGCCTCTCCTCGAGTTCTCAGGTTCTTGCGCAGGTTGTGCAGAAACATCATATGCACGCCTTATCACTCAGCTCTTCGGCGACAGAATGTATATTTCTAACGCTACAGGCTGTTCATCAATCTGGGGTGGTCCTGCTGGTACTTCTCCCTACACAACAACTAAAGAAGGCAAAGGTCCTGCATGGGCTAACTCCCTCTTTGAAGATAACGCAGAGCACGGCTATGGTATGTACCTTGGTCAGAAAGCTATCAGAGCTAACCTCATTGAGAAGGTTCAGGGCATCGCTGCAAGCGACAAGGCTTCTGACGAAATGAAGGCTGCTTGTGAAGCTTACCTTGCAACAGTTGATGACGGCGCAAAGAACAGCGCTGCTACAGACGCTCTTGTTGCTGAACTTGAGAAGTGCGGCTGCTGCGCATCAAAGGAAATCCTTGATCAGAAAGAATACCTTTCAAAGAAATCAGTATGGATCTTCGGCGGTGACGGCTGGGCATACGATATCGGCTTCGGTGGTCTTGACCACGTTCTTGCATCTGGCGAAGATGTAAACGTAATGGTATTCGACACAGAAGTTTACTCAAATACAGGCGGACAGGCTTCTAAGGCTTCTAACATCGGTCAGGTTGCACAGTTTGCAGCTGCTGGTAAAGCAATTGCTAAGAAGAGCCTTGCTGAAATTGCTATGAGCTATGGTTATGTTTATGTTGCACAGATCGCTATGGGCGCAGACCAGAACCAGACACTTAAAGCTCTTCAGGAAGCTGAAGCATATCACGGTCCCTCACTCATCATCGGTTACGCTCCCTGCGAGATGCACAGCATCAAGGGCGGTATGACCAACTGCCAGGCAGAGATGAAGAAGGCTGTTGACTGCGGTTACTGGAATATGTTCCGTTACAACCCCTCACTCAAGGCAGAGGGCAAGAACCCCTTCACAATCGACTCAAAGGCTCCCGTTTCAGAGGGCTACAGAGCATTCATTATGAACGAGGCTCGTTACTCAGCTCTTACACGCTCATTCCCCGAAAGAGCAGAGAAACTCTTTGCACAGGCAGAGGATACTTCAGTTGCAAGATATGCACATCTCCTCAAGCTCAAGGATCTCTATGCTCCCGACGCTGAATAATTAAACTTTTACTTTCCCCTTTGGTTTTGCAAAATTCCGAAGGGGATTTTTTTAAAATGCAGGAGGTTTAAAAATGAGTACCAACGAAATTCTATCTTATGCAGAAGAGTATATAATTATTGCTATCCTTGCAGCAGCACTGGTTCTTATTCTTCATATTTTTGTTTCGGCAAAATTTGGTGCAATCGCAAGAGATAAAGGCTATAAATTCGGTTCAAACTTTGTTTTCTGTTTGATTTTCGGTGTTATCGGATGGATTGCAGTTTGGGCACTTCCCGATAAGCTTTCAAGAAAAGCACTTGAAAAAATCGCAAAAAATCTTACCCCCTATGAAGAGCCTGCTGAACCAATGTATGAGCAGACATATAATCAGCAGTGGCAGGAAAATCAACAGTAAAACTCATTGCATAAAAAAAGACGGAAAGCTTCAATGCCTTCCGTCTTTTTGTTTATTAAAGTTACTTCAGAGATTTAAAAACATTCTCTTCAAATTCATTTGCAGTTCTTGCGCCTGCTCCGCCCTCAAAGGTGGAGTTTTTCATATATACAGCTGTGATTCTGTTCACAGGGTCAATCCAGAAATGTGTGCCGTATGCACCGCTCCAGCCGAATGAGCCAACAGGGAGATTTTTATAATTCTTCTCTGTAACAACCCTTACACCAAGACCCCACTGCTGATTGCCTGGCATAATCTCTTTTGAAATGCACGGTGTTTTCATAAGCTCAACACTCTTTTGTGAAAGAACTCTTGTTCCGTTTGAGCCAACACCCTCATTGAGGAGCATCTCTGCAAAGAGCATATAATCCTCTGCTGTGGAGGCAAGTCCGCCGCCTGCCATGAAATACTCTTTAGGATTATTGCCAAACACACTGCCTGCAACAGTTTTAGTATTCATCATCTGTTTGCCGTCATCTGTTCTGCTGTGAACGCTGATAAATCTATCCCACTGTGCATCTGTCGGCACAAAAGTTGTGTCTTTCATTCCAAGAGGTTCAAAGAGATTTACTTTAAGGTATTCGTCAAAAGGCATACCGCTTGAAAGCTCAATAATTCTTGCGGCAATGTCAAAGCCGATGTTGTTGTATTCCTGTGCTGTGCCGGGGTCAAAGCTCAAAGGCTTATCTTTAAGATAATCTGTAATGTATGCAATGCTTCTTTTTGCCACGGGAATCTGTGCATAAAGAATATCGCCAACTGCGCCGGAGCATATACCGCTCATATGAGAAACCAGCTGATAAACCTTAATGCTGTTCTCTGCTTTTTTATCAGGCACAACCTTGCCGTCAACGATTTTGCCAACATACATATTGTCAAATCCGTCAAGGTAATCAGAAACATCTGCGTTAAGGTCAACCTTGCCTTTTTCTGCTTCCATAAGAAGTGCAACGGCTGTAACAGGCTTTGTCATTGAAGCAATTCTATACATTGCATTCTTTTCAAGGGGGATTTTGTTGTCAATATCCTTGTAGCCGAAAACGCCGTCATAAACACGCTCGCCAAACTGATTAACAATAAGCTCTGTTCCGCCAACCTTGTTTAATTTAATGTCATTGTTTACGGTTTTTTCTATTTTTTCTTTCAGCTTTTCAGCGTCAATAATTTTTGCCTTTGCGCCCATTGATTCAATATAATTTTTGGTGTAAATTCCTGTTGAAGCATAAACCTCTTCTTTGTTAAAAATCTTACCGCTCTTGCCCTGAACGAGGAAGTAAATATACTTAAAATCTTCTGGGATTTTTACATTGCCGCTGTTACCAAGAACGATACCGCTCTTTTTTGACCACGGCTCTTTGATTGTGGTGAAATCAAATTCAAATTCCGCCGTTCTGTAATAAGCATAAACCTTTGGATTTTTAATATCCTTTGGAATATCAAATGAAATAAGTGCTCTGCCATCTGCCACATCAACGCTTGTGATTTTGATGTTGCCCTCGCCCATTCCGCTCTGCTCGTTTGCAAAACGCATTACCTCTGGCTCATACATACCCTGATGCATTCCGTGTGCAAATTTGGGATCGTAAATCAGTGAAGCATTTTTCATATTTGCAACAGATGCAACTGTGATATTCGGTGTAAAGAATGGGTCAGAATCGCCATTCACAAAAAGCACTGGCATTTCAACATTTTTAAGAAGCGGTGCAGGGTCCCATACATCTTTTACATTCTGTGCCATGGGTCCAAACATTGACTGGCTTTCATAGTTAAATCCACTGCCGTAAACGGGAACGGCAAAAGAGAATCTATTGTCATAGCACATTACAACGCTTGTGGCAACACTGCCCCAAGAAATTCCTGTAACACCGATACTATCTTTTTTAACTCGGCTGTCCGCTCTTAGAATATTGTTGGCAAGAATTGCATCAGTAATATAATAATAGAACCACTGATTTTCTAAAGGCTCACCTGCTGAGCGGAACTCGTCAATTGTGGGATGTGATGCAGGGTTCACCTCCCAGTTTGAATTGTCTTCTTTATACTCTCCGTCAAAGGGATGCTGAGCGAATCCGTCAAAAGAAATTGCAGCATAGCCGTTATCCACCCAATACTGAACCCAGTCTGCGCAGGCGTGGCTTGAGCCGCCATGAATCAGCACCATTGCAGGCACAGGAGCATCTGCCGAAGCTCCCTCTGGGAAGCCTATGTAAGCAAAAACTTCGCTTTCTTTTCCGTTATAATTTTCGCCGTTAAAATAAACAGCTTTAATTCTGTTGTCATCTGCAAAGGGCTTTTTTGCTTCACTGACCTTTAAATCGGGAGTTTTCTCTTTAACAGCATCAAACAATTTTTCAAGTGCCTGATGATTTTCATTTTTTTCATCTGCAACAGAATCAGAATAATAAATATCCATATTGCGAAAATCCTCTTTCTTAAACGATATTCCAAAAATTGAAAGTATCGCCATAATTAAACTTAAAAACAGTGCGGTTATTTTTGTGAACATCAAATCACCTCAATTAAATTTTCACATTCATTTTAGCACAAAAAATTTCTCAGTTCAACACAATAAAGAGCATATTGAGCATTATTTATGATTGATTATAATTAAGCCTTATGATATAATAAATTCAAATCCCCCATTATACAGGAGATGAAAAAATGAAAACAGACAAAAAAGAAATGGTGGAAAATGCTCATCCTAACAAAATAGGAATTAAAGAGGGTATGGGTTATATGCTGGGCGATGCAGGCAACCTGTTTGTGCTTACATATGTTTCCTCTTTCCTTAAAGTGTTTTACACCGATGTTTTAAAAATCGCACCGCAAAAAATTGCCAACCTCTTTCTTTTCACAAGATTGTGGGACGCAATCAACGACCCCGTGTGGGGCAACATTGTTGCAAAGCGCAGACCTGATAAAAACGGCAAGTACCGCTCATACCTCAAATGGGTTGCGGCTCCCCTTGCAATTTCAGAGCTTCTCTGCTTTGTGAATGTCCGCTCTTTCACGCAGAATGAAGCATTGCTTCTGCTTTTTGCCTATGTAACATACATCGCATTCGGTATGCTTTACACTGGTATCAATGTTCCCTTCGGTGCGCTTGCATCTGTTATAACAGATGACCCCGACGGAAGAACTATCCTTTCAACCTTCCGCACAATCGGCGGCGGAATCGGCGGTGCCGCTCCATTGCTTCTTGCTCCGTTTATTATTTACAGCAAGGTTGATGACGGCAACGGCGGCACATTCAATGTTGCAAACGCAAACGGTATGCTGAAATTCGGCATCATCATGGCTGTCTGCTCTGCTCTTTTCTATTTCCTTTGCTTCAAAGGCACTAAAGAGCGTGTACCCTCTGCCGCAGACCCACAGATTGATATTAAAGCAACATACGGCGCAATGCTCAAAAGCCGTCCCTTTATTGTGCTTGCTTTAACAGGTATTCTTATAAGCGGTCAGCTTCAGTTTGCTTCACTTAATCAGTACCTTTACAAAAACTATTTCTGCAACACAAACCTTTCTGTTCTCGGCACAGTTGCGCAGTATCTGCCAATGGCAATTATGATTCCTTTTGTGCCGAAGCTTGTTAAGAAATACGGCAAAAAAGAGCTTAGCGGAATCGGTGCATTCTTTGCAGCTGTTGCGGCAATTCTTACTTATGTTTTGAAGCCAGCACCCGATCAGGCATGGATTTTCATTGCACTTCTTTTTGTTATCGGTTTCGGCTATTCTTTTGTTTCAATAACAAACTGGGCAGTTGTTGCAGATGTTATTGATTTTCAGGAATACAAAACAGGAATGAAATGTGAAAGTGCAGTTTATGCTGTTTACACATTTTGCAGAAAGTTAGGTCAGACAGCCGCAGACTACGGCGGACTTATGCTCCTTGCAAAAATCGGCTATGATTCAGAAAAAATGGCAAACGCAGGCTTTGTTCCTGGTGTCAGCGAGGGAATACTTACAATCTGCACAGTTATCCCTGCCATAACATATCTTCTCATTTTCCTTTTGTATCAGTTCGCTTATCCGCTTACTAAATCAAAGCTTGAGCCAATTTATAAATATGTTCGTGAAACAAACGCATCAGCGTCATAAAATAAAGGAGAGATAACAATGAAAGAAAAATCACTTAAAATGCCGAAAGGCTACACCGCAATGTGGCTTGTTTTTTCAGCCGCATACGCAATCTGGATGTCATTTTTTATGAATTTCCATGTTCTCACAAAGTACGAAACAGTTGCTCAGAGAACAGTTGACGGAATTCTTCACAACGACATCACAGGTATGATTGGCAACCACTGGGCATACCCCATCTGGGTTATTGTATCAACCCTTTGCCTGCTTGCATTTATTCTTTATATCAAAAAGTTCCTTTATTCTGGTGAAAACACAAAGGGCGGCAAAATTTTCTGCCTTATCAGCCTTATTTTTGGCTGTGCATTCATTACCTGGTATGGCTTCTTTAATGTAAGAGAAATCTTTGGCGAAGAAGCATCAATCACAGCCAGCATGATTGGCCTTGAATATCCTTGGCATTTCAGAATGTGGGGCGTTTTCACTTCACTTTCAGTTTTTGCAAACACACTTTATATGTATAACAGATATGGCTACAACAGCCGCCTTGGTGTTATCCTTGGCTCAATCGGTTCTGCGGCAATTTTTGTAACAATCAACTGCCCCTCTGCTGGCGAAGATTTGCACCTTGACTCTGCAAGATGTATGGCTCACTGGTCAGGCGCATTGATTTTTGCAGCATTATGTGCCGCTCCCATGCTTCTCTTCCTTTTCAAAAAGACAAGAGAAAAGAATAAAAAATTCACAATTGCTTTTATTTCATTCGGTGTTATCCTCCTTGCAATGCTCGTTCTTCTTGTAACAGTTGGCAAGAGCGGAACAATCGAAAACATTCCTGTTTGGGCAGCATATCTTATTTTCTTCCTTGCAAACTTCACAAATGTTTTTGAAAGCAAAAAGCTCCCCGAAAAAGAAACAGTAAAGGCATAAGAGGTTTAACGGAGGTATTTAATGAAAAGAATTATATCTGCACTGCTGGTTGTGCTTATTCTGCTTTTTTCAGTTAGCATTTCACCCAGTGCGGCACCAAAAGAGGCTCTGCCCGTTTCAGCAGGGCTTGATGCGCTGCGTGGTCAGTTTGAATCTGGCGTTGCACCAAAAACAAACGGATTCAAGCTTGATTATGAATACTATTCCCCTGTTGGCGAAGATGACACAGAGAAATATCCTGTTGTAATTTTTCTTCACGGCATCGGTCATGGCGGCAAAAAAGGTTCTCAGTTGGCAGATAGCGGAATGGCATACTGGTCATCGCAGGAGCTTCAGTCAAGATTCAGCGAGGGTGGAGCGTTCATTCTTCTTCCCCGTGCTCCCGAAAATCTGATGATGTTCTGGGGCGAATCTTTCCGTGAGCCTTTAAGAGCATTGATTGATGATTTTATTGAACAGCATAAAGACAATGTTGACACAACAAGAATTGCCATTTCAGGCTCTTCACAGGGTGGCGCAATGATGTGGATGATGCTTAAAAATTATCCCGAATATTTTGCAACCGCTTTCCCCCTTGCTTCAACAAGGTCCCCCTCATCAAGCACAATCCAAAAATGCTCCTCAACTGCAATATGGCTGCTTGCAAGCAAGCTCGACCCAGTTGTAAATTATCATATTTCAACCCTCACTATATGGAACAAAATCTGCAAGTATAACGACAACCCCAAAAATTGCAGACTTTCAACATTCGGCAAGGTGTATAAGCCGGATGGTAAGCGTTCATCAGACAATCACCATCTTGCAAGCGTTATCACCTATGACCTGCATACGCTTAATGATGAGCCGTACCCCGAAATGACAACGCAAAACGGTCTTGGCGAAGATGTTGACCTCGCTGTTCCCGAGGGACTTATCAGCTGGATTTCATCTGTTCATTCAGATTTCACAGGCGAATCAACCAGCCCTAAAAAGCCTGCAAATATTCTTGAAATAATCGTTCAGTTTTTCAGAAATATTATTCTTGAGTTGGTTCATATTTTCCAGTTTATTTTAGGTCTTTGATTTTGTGCTTGAATTTTAACATATTTGTGATAGAATAATACTTTGTAAAAGAAAGAGTGTGTGCTATGAGTGAAAGAAGCGAAAAAGCAGCTGAACTTTTTAAAAGTGGCTATAACTGCTCGCAATCTGTTTTTGCCGCCTTTGCAGATATTTTTGGTATCGACAACGAAACGGCATTAAAAATCTCGGCTGGTCTTGGCGGAGGCTGCGGCAGGCAGAGAGAACTTTGCGGTGCGGTCAGCGGTGCAGTGCTTGCTATCGGTATGAAATACGGCACAACTGACGGTGAAGATGCTGAGGGCAAAAAGCTCTGCTATGAAAAAGTGAGAGAGTTTTCTGACGAATTCAGAAAAACCAACTCCTCAATTGTGTGCAGAGAGCTTTTAGGTCTTGACCGTAAAGAAGAAAGTGCAACACCCGAAAAGCGCACAGATTCTTATTATAAAAAACGCCCCTGCGTTCAGCTTGTTATTGACAGCGCAGAGGCACTTGAAAAAATATTAAATATTTAGGAGATGTTTTGAAATGGGATGCAGCGGTAATTGTTCAGATTGCTCATCTAACTGCAACAGCGGTGAAAAAGATATGCACATTGCGTGCAACGAATACAGTAAGGTTAAAAAGGTTATCGGCGTTGTAAGCGGCAAAGGCGGTGTAGGCAAATCACTTGTTACATCAATGCTCGCAACAGCTATGCAGGTTAAAGGCAATGCCTGCGCTGTTATGGATGCCGACATCACAGGTCCCTCAATTCCAAAGGCATTTGGTGTTAAAGGCCCTGCAATGCAGAATGAGCTTGGTCTTCTTCCTGCAAAAACAAAAACAGGCATTGAGGTTATGTCAATCAATCTTCTTCTTGAAAGTGAAGAAGCTCCCGTTATCTGGAGAGGCCCTGTTATTTCAGGTATGATTCAGCAGTTCTGGACAGAGGTTTTCTGGGGCGATGTTGATTATATGTTTGTTGATATGCCTCCCGGAACAGGCGATGTTGCTCTTACAGTTTTCCAGTCAATCCCCGTTGACGGAATCGTTATTGTTACCACTCCGCAGGATCTTGTAACAATGATTGTTAAAAAGGCATACAACATGGCAGAGATGATGAATGTTCCAATCTTCGGCATTGTTGAGAATATGAGCTATCTTGAATGCCCCGATTGCGGCAAAAAGATTTCTGTTTTTGGTGAAAGCAAAATTGACGAGGTTGCAGCTTCAATGAACATCCCCGTTCTTGCAAAGCTCCCCATTAAGAGCGAAAACGCAAACCTTGTTGATAAGGGCGCAGTTGAGCTTGCAGAAATGAAAGAAATCAACGAAGCAGCCGACAAAATTGCAGAAATGCTTAAATAATCTATTGATTTTAAGAAGTATGGAAAAAATTTCATACTTCTTTTTTATTTGACACAACTGCCTTTTTTGTGATAGAATATGACATAATTCTTTAAAAAGGCGCATTTACTATGAAAAAATTCATCGCTTTGTTTCTGGCGATTATTATGTGTATGGGCATTTTCACTGTGCCTGCTTCGGCGGTAACTTACAGAGATTCTTTCCCCAACACTCACAGAAACACAGGTAAAAATTTAGCAGACTTTATTGCTGTTTCCAAAACACAGCTTGGCTACACAGAGCTGAACACAAAAACGGGCAAGCCACTTGGCACTAACGAAGATAACGGCTACACAAAATACGGTGCATGGTTCGGTGCGCCAACTATTGCGTGGTGTGCATTTTTTGTTGCATGGTGTGCAAATCAGGCTGGCATCAGCACCTCGATTATTCCTCGAATCGGCAACTGTGAAATTATGACAAACTGGTATAAAAATAACGGCAGATACCTTTATGCAAACGAAACCTCACCACGAACAGGCGACCTGATTTTTTATAACTGGGGCGGAGGAAAAATCGCACAGCATATCGGCATTGTTACAGGTGTTTCGGGCAATTACATTTACACCGTTGAGGGCAACACGGGCAGCTCTTACGGCTACAGGTGTGAAGCCAAAACCCGCACCAGTGGGGCAAATTACATAATCGGCTATGCCCGCCCTGCTTATAATGACGCAAAAACATATGTTGGCTCTTACTCTTTTGCAGAGTATGCCGCACAAAAATACAAGGCTTATCAGAAATACGGCACCTCGTATGGCGGCGGCTCTTATAGCAAAACCGCACAGCTTGCAATTATCACAAGCAAGGCAACAGAGATTAAGGCAAAATCTGCCATTCTCAACGGCAGAATCGAAAACTCATCATCAAAAGCTATTGCCTATGGCGGATTTTATTTTGGCAAAGATAAAAATAAAATGTCAATTTATGGCGAATACTACGGCTCAACAAAGAAAACCATCAACCTTTCAATGGATATTTCAAAAAGATACGGCAAGTTAGAGCCTGCCACAACATATTACTATTGCGCATACGGAAGCATTAACGGCGAAGCTTATAAAGGCCCTGTTTATAGTCTTACCACTGTTGATGACCGACCGCAGATGATTGTTTTAAGTGATGAAAATTTAAATCTTTCTGTTGGCGAAACTTACGAGCTTTTCTCTGCCATTCTTCCACTTGAGGCGGAGGGTGCAAAAATAAAATGGAGCACCAGCGATAAAAATATTGTTACAGTGAAAGACGGTATGCTCACCGCAAAGGACACAGGCGAAGCAGTTATCACCGCAAAGACAGATTACGGCAAGGCTGAAAATTCCTGCAAGGTCAAGGTTACGCTTGCGCCTGTAAACGCTGTTTCGGCAGAAATTGTGTCTGACAAAGAAATTAAAATCAGCTGGGAAAAAGACAATTGCCTTGAAGCCAACGGATACGAAATTTTCAGAAGCGAATCGCCCACAGGTGATTTCAAAAAAATCGGCAAGGTTGACACTTCCACAACTGAATTTATTGACAAAAAAGTTAAGTACGGCAGATATTATTATTACAAAATCAAGACACTCTGTTTCTTTGAGGATTATGACAGCGAGCTGAGTGAAAAGGCTGCAATCAAAGCCGCTCCGCTGACGCCCTTGATTGACTCAATCAAGCAAAAAAATTCATCATTCATAATCAGCTGGAGCGAAACAAAAGGTGCAGATGAATACAGAATTTACCGCTCCCTTATGCCCGAAAGAGGATATTCACTTATAGGCACAGCGAAAGGCACACAGTTCACCGATAACGATATTTTATATGGCAAAAAATATTATTATAAAGTGGCTGCGGTCAAGGGCGAATATCAAAGCGGATTTTCACAAAGCCAATCAAAGATAGCAGAAAAAATCACAATTCAAAAGCCCGACCCGTTAATGGAATATATTTTGAAATAAAAAGCAAGGAACCTGATTCGTTCAGATTCCTTGTTTTATTTTATGTAACTTTATTTAACTGTGATGTATGCTCCGCCGCCTGCGTTAAGCTCCATTTTGAAGCTCTTTGTGTAGGTTTTAACTTCGTTCTGATAATAAACAGTTGCGGTTTTGCCCTTTGGAACATCAAATGTGAACTTTGCATCCTTTTCTTTGTTCAGCTCTTCCATATTTGCAATCACATACGCTTTGCTATCGTTTTCGCCTGCGAATGTGCCGACAAGCAGATGGTTGAGAGATTTAATGTTTCCTCTTTCAGATAAAACCTCACAGTTAAGTCTGCCCCTTGTGAAGCCTGCTGAGCCAATTGTATTTATGAAATATGTGCTCTTATAATCGTATTTACCAAACTCCTCTTTAAAGAGCTTGATATAATCGTTGACCTCTTTGACAGCATAATATGTGTCGGTTGGTTTGCCGTCTGAACCGATCATATGAGAGTCAGTGTCCCACCAGCCGTCTCTGCCATAAAGACCGTAAATAATTGCCTTTGAGCCAAATGCCAGTGAAGCGTAATCCTGCTGGCTGATGTCTGAAACCTCGTCGCACCAGCGCATATCCTTGCCCTCTGCGCCATCTTTTGTAAGACCTGCGGACTGAGGAATAACCCACAAATCTCTGCCTGTTTCTCTGCAAGCCTCTGCGAGAATATCAAGGTTGCGAATCCAGTTGGGGTCAGTTGATTTAATTGTTTTGCCGTTGCTGTCCTGACTGATTCTGTATGGATAAATATCAACGCAGATGTAATCTGTTGCAACCTTGTTGATGTAATCTGAAGTGTAGCTCTTGTAACGGCTCACAACATCTGTGAACTGGTCAGAGAATGGAGAAAAAATCTTTTTGCCAAAGCTGAGAGTGTCAAACTCTGTAAGCTGGTCTGCCGCCGCATATGACGGGAAGAGATTTACAAATGGGATTTTGCCATCATATTTGCTATAGTAAGCGTCAACACTTTTGCCTACATTATCATAAACATCAGACCAAGGCTCGTCAATAACATTATCGCCCCAGAGAGCAGGATGGTCTTTGTATGCGGCAGGGTCTGCATCAACATAAATTTGTGTTGCGGCATCTGTCATATTCGCATAGCAATATGGAAGATTATAGCTTGACGCAATAATGCCAACGCCATATTTTTCGGCTATATCAAGATACTGTTTATTAACTGAGCCTGCAACGATAAACTCTACACCTGCATCCTCGCAATACTGAAGCTCATCTTCTCTTGAATAATATCCGCCAATAAGAATACCGCTGTTATCAAAGCAATACTCTCTTTTTTCGGGTTGAATAGGTGTGCCCTCTGTGTAATTGATAACTGACGGATTAACGCCCGACAGTGCAAAGAAAAGTGCCATAAATAAAGCTGTGATTTTTGCTGACAGGTTTACCATAATATCCTCCTCTAAAAATATAATTTATCATTAAAGAGATCACTCTGCCTCTTCAATAATTCCGTGATACCTTGCGAACCAATAAGGGTGGGTGAAGTTAGTGCATGGACGAAGCTCCAAGCCCTTATCGTTGCCTGTGCTGGGGAATACATTATAAGCTGTGGGGTCAGATGACTCTCCCAATATTTTTTCAGCGTATCCAACAACACCGCTGTCTGCAATAAAGCGGTTGCAGTCGTTATCAATAATTCTTCTTTCGTGTGCGCTCAAGGGTGAAACAAGCTGAGGAATCATGCCCATTTCAACAGGAGTCATATTCCATTCAAGGTCGGGGCGGTGGCTGTTATAAAGAGGCCACGCAATCTGATCCATAGGATAATCAACAAGCTCGTCAATTGATTCATCTGCATCAAACATTTCGCCTGTGGAAGCACCGTAAACAAAATTATAAAATGCGTTGCGTTCTGCCTTTTCATCATTCCAGTGATACGAAAGACCCATTGCAAAAATTGCACGAAGCTGAGGGTCGGTTGTATATCTCATAAGAAGTGAAATCATAAGGAAATCGTGGTTATCATCAATGTGGCAAAGATGACCGTCAAGGATTCTATACTGCATAAGGTTCATTGCATAATGCTTATCGTCTGCAAGATATTTGAAAACCTTTTCGTATTTTTCATTCCCTGTGATGTGATAGCCAACCTTGAGGAATGTAAGCATCTGCAAAGAATTTGTGCCCTTTTCATACATCCATTTCTGGTCGTTGTTAAGAAGGTCGGGATTCCAGTTTGCCCATGTGGTGGGAATGCCATCTTTATCAACAAGGCGGAAGTTATTCTCAATAATATGGTCAAGAATTTCTGAAACTACCTTTTTAATAAGCTTCTTGTCCTCTTCGTCTGCAACAAGGTCAAAATAGTTTGCATAGCAATAAAAATGTCCAACCATTTCGTCAGATGATGTTTCGCCAAGCCATTCAAGCTGATTACCCTCAGCGTCCTTTGCAAAATGCCATTCACGCCTGTTGCCTGTGCCGTAGCCAAATTCGTCCTCATAGCGGATAGCTCTTGCGGCAAAGCCCTTGATTCCAGTAATTTCAACGAGCTTCATCATTGCAAGCAGTGAACGCTTTGCCTTTGCTTTGACTTTTTCATCCTTTGTGCAGGCATATTCAAAGCAAAGGGCGGCGGTGTAAAGTCCTGTTCTGTGTCCGTCATTGTCGGTTGAGTCAACATAGCCCTCGTCCAGTGAAACAACGCCCTCATGCTCAAGAACTCTTGCAAGAACATAGCCGTCTTTTTTTACATTATATTTTTCTGTGATTTCTCTTAATTCAAAAGCTTTCTCTTCAAGAGTCATCATTTTAACTGTGAAAACGCTAAGACCTGCATCTGTGCCAACGCAAATTTTGCCGTCAACAGAAATTGCAACGCAAAGAGCATTCTGACTTGGGAGCCAACGCTTGTAGCCGTAATAAGAAAGTCTGCCGTTATGCTGGTGAACAAGACCTGTTGATGTGGCAAAATATTTGTCGCCATTCTTAGCTATAGCAATATCGTTAACATTTGCAGAGGGAAGCGACGGAATTGTTTTTGATGTGAGCCAGTAATCGTTATCGTCATGAACACACATTCCCTTATCTGTGCCTGCCCAGATGTTGCCGATTGGGTCTGCATAAAGGCAATTAACGCAGTCGCTGAGAAGCTCGGTTGTTTCTGCCTTTAATTCGCACCAGTGCCAGCGTTTGCCAACAAGCGAATAAAGTCCGTTATCCGCTGTGCCAACATAAACTCTGCCGTTTTTATAAGGAATGAGGCTCTTGCCATCCCCGGGGACACCGATTTTAATATCCCACTCAGTTTCATTTTCAAGTTTTTTATAAAGAACGGTTTTTGTAAGAATCCATAAGCCGTTATCCTCGCCCTGTGCAAGTGCAATAACAGGAGATGAAAATGTAATAGAATCCTCAACCTTGCCATTTTTAAAAATGAGCAAATCTTTTCCAAGACCTACATACATATTATTATCTTTATCAAAGAAAAGAGCTGAAATCTGCTTTTCTTCACATTCGGGGATGCTTATAAATTTATCACTTTTAAGCATTGCAAGACCTTTGTCTGTTCCTGCAAAAAGAGTGCCGTTATTATCAAAGCAAACAATTTTGATGTTGTCTGAATTTAATCCGTTATCAGAAGTGAAAACTTCCCTTGTCATCTGAGGGAATTTACCAACCTTATATATTGTGTAATGTTTAGCCATAGTTTGCTCCTTTTATTTTTTTCTGTTATCCTGCTTCACGCCGTATCTTGGATATTTGGGGTCTGAATAAACAGATGTGAAGCTGTCATCTGAAAGAACCTTTGCCGCAACATTCAAAGCCTGATCGTTATATGCAATGCCGTCATGGAACTGGTCTTTGAAATACCATACTGTATCGGGAAGAACGCTCTTTGATGCGTCAACAATTCCGTCTGGTGAAATATATCTGCTGTCCCTGCCCTCTAAATTGAGAGTTTTGCCCATAGGTGCAAGCTCTGCGCCTAAAGATGCAGATGATGTGTTAATAACTCCGTCTGAGCTTAAATCTGTTTTAACAATGGGCATAAGCTGAAGTCCGTAGCCAACTGCGCAGAAGAATCCAACGCCGTCCTCTTTCATCTTAACAACATTTTCGGGGAATGATGCCTGTGCTTTATAATATCTGTCTGCCTGCTCTTTAAGCTCTGCAAACTTTTCATCACAAAGATATTTCTTTGAAAGTGCCTCATATTTTTCTGGTGGAATAGTTGCCCACATATTTCCGCAAGGAAGCACAACAGATTCATTAAGAGCTTTGAATGCAGAAACAATCAGCTTTTCGCCAAGTTTTTTGGGGATAAGACCCATAATTTTTTCAAGCATATCGGCTGTTGAGCGAGGGAACATAAATCTAACCAGTGAAAGAGCGTTTTCAACATCAATATCCATATCAATGAGTGATGAAATAATTGGTGTTCCCTGCAATGCAGGCACAATATACATAATTCTCTTAATATCCTTATAGCCGTAAGCGTCAAGATATGCAACAGACATTGCACCGCCAAGGCTTATGGGGATAAGGTTAACTTTATCGCAGTTGTGCTTTGCTTTTACCATATTGATAAAATCGTTAAGGTCGGCGGCAATTTTATACGGTGAGCCAAAAGAATTAAATGCGAAGAAATACATATTTTCTTCATTGATAACATGGCTCAGATGCTGAACGGGCACCATTCTGTATATGTAGTTGCGCTCCGCCTCTGTGCATTCTGCAAGGCTCTGTGGGTAATCCACAACACGCACATTGTTTTTCATTGTGCCGTCTGGCATTGTGGCGATTGGCTCAACAATATCTTTTACAACCTCTTCCATTCTTTTGCAAAGGCCAAGGTCGTGCCTTAAAAGAATTGACCTTATCATCGGGAACTTGAGTTTTTTAATAACAGCGTCTGTGTCAACATCAAGTTGCCATGCCATTTTGATTTTTTTGCCCTCGTTATCAAGCAGCTCCATTTTGGACTGTCCGATACCGGGGATTATTATGCAGGGAGTATAACTCATATAAACATCCTCATTTCGACTTTTTTGGCTAATTATATCACGCAAATTTGTATATATCAACAATTAGTGAAAAAACTGTTGCTTTATTATTTGTTATTTGTTAAAATATGTTTGAAGTATGCATTTTTTTAAAATGGAGGGTTATTTTATGGCGAATTGCCCCAAATGCGGCAGAAAGCTGCACATATACGATTGGCGACCTGAATGTCCTGGTTGCCATGTAAACCTTGTTTATTACAACTCAAACGAAAACCTGCTGGCAGAATCAGAAAAAGCAGAGATTGAACATGCAAAGAGCCAACCCTCTATTGACAGGGCAAAGGCGGCTTTCTTTGGCTCGGCACCTGCGATTATCAGAATTGTGCTGTCGCTGCTGCCAATTGCAGGGCTTTTCCTCCCTGTTTGTATTCTTGACGGAAGCAAAAAGGTAACCGCCATTGACATTTATAATTTCATTTCAAAGGCAGATATCGGCGCACTTTTTGGCTCAATAACAAAAGGTGATGTTTTCCCCGTTTCAATCGTGTTGCTTCTTCTTTCGGTTGTGATGATTCTTGTTTGCCTTGGCTGCCTTGTAATGTCTTTAGGACCTCACGGCAAACAGAGAAATTTCATTCTTAATATGATAATGCTCCTGTCTGCAATCGGTTCAGCTTTAACATTCGCTTTTGCAGATGTGAGCAAAACCCTCCCCGCTTATAAAACAGGCAAGCTGGGTGTTGGTATTTTTGTTTACATAGGTCTTGTTGCAGTGCTTCTTATTTATAACCTTTACCTTGCTAAAAAAGGATTAAAAATAAAACACACACTTTGCCTTATCGGCGGTCTTCCCAGTGATGAATACTTTAAAATGGTTGAGAGCGGTGTCAGTGAGCTTGAAATCCGCAAAAAGATGGTTGAAGCGCTGACTAAAATGCAAAACGAAGTAAGAGCCAAAGCCGCTAAGGAAGAAGAAGAGGCTCTTAAAAAAGCTATGGAAAGAAAGTAATCGGGGAGGTGCAGATTTATGGATATTAAAGAAAAAATTACCAGCGAAGCTGAAGAGCTGAAAAAGGTCAACGACCAGCTTAAAGAGCTTGTTGATGTTGACAGACGAGTTATTCCAAGAAAAGAAACTCTCGGCTATATGTTCTTTGACGGAAGCCGTGGATTTAACATTGACGGACACAAGGACCTTTTTAACGACAGTATTCTTAAAATCAGCCTGCCACTTCAGTCGATTTATAATGTAATCGGCGGTATTTGGGATATTGTGGATGACTTCATTGTCAGCGCAGTTATTGAAAAGACCCGTACCCGCTGGGGCAAGTTCATCCCCTATATGTTTGCAGGCGGTATCCCCTACGCAATTGTTGCCACAATTTACTGGCTTCTTCCCGTTATTTTTTCACAGGCACAGGTTGATAATTTCAGCAGTATTCCAAAATTCGTTGCATTCTCATTGATTGATATGGCAATTGAGATGCTTGGCAATTTCAGAAATGTTGCTATCGGCGGATATATTTCCACCATCACCCCCTACCCGTCAGACAGGCGAAGGCTTCTTGCAATTTCAAGCTATTTCAGCATAATTTATTCAAGACTGCCCGACCTGCTTGTTGAGTTTATGCTTGACTTTATAAAGAACGGTCTTGTTAAATCAACAAAATCAACAGACATTCTTATTAAGAAATCACTTATGATTGTAGGCCCCGTTACAACAATCCTTTCAGGTCTTATTGTTTCGTGGTACACAACAATTGCCAAAGAGCGTGTTCACCAGCGCATTGAAAAGCAGAAGATTACAGAGAGCCTTAGAATTGTTTTCACAAACAAGCCTGTTCTTATGTATATGCTTTCAAATGCCCTCGGCTCATTTGGCACAGGTCTTACAACCAACGATTATTACCGTCAGGTTCTTAACATGACCACATTTGAAACAATCGCAGGTATTCCCTCATTCTTCTTTGAGCCAATCGGCTTTGCAAAGTATAATCAGCTTGCCGCAAAATTCTCAACAAAATCTCTTTATATGATAAGCCAGGTATTTGCAAAGAGCTTCTATATTCCCCTCTTCTTCTACGGTTTGGGATTCAAAACAAAGAACGGCAAATACTTCTTCCAGGGCAGAATACCAATGCTCCCCGTTACCGCTTTGTGGGAAATTATCTATGCCTGCTTCTGGGGCGTAAAGAGTATTTCGGGTTCAGAAATCGGCAACGAATGTAACGACTACATCGAGTGGAAATGCGGATACAGAAACGAGGCAACTCTCTCTGCCGCAAGCTCGCTGATGTGCAAGATTCCTGCAAGAATAAACGGCATTTTGCAGCCACTTTACAAAAAATGGATTCACTACGACCAGACAGCATACACCGAGGGCAGAGAGCAGCCACTTGGCGCACAGAAATGGATTTTTGCAATGGCAACCATTATCCCCGCTTTCCTTGTTCTTTCAAGTATGATTCCTATGTTCTGGTACAAGGTTGATAAGAATACACGAGACAGAATGTACCGTGAGCTTAACGAACGCCGCACAATGATGGCAAATCAGATTAACAAGGCTCACGAAGAGGCTATGCAGGTTACAGAAACAGTCAGCGAATAATATGAAATTCAGATTTAAAAATAAAAAATTCACCATTTTGCAGGTGAGCGACGCACAGGATATTCAGTATGTGCGCAAAACAATGCTTCGTATGCTTGATGTTGCATATGACAGGGTGAAACCCGATTTAATCGTTCTCACTGGCGATAACATTATGGGCAATCACCTGCGTGATCTTCATCCCCTCAACAAAATCAAGGTTAAAACAAGAGATGATGAATATGAGGGAATGAAAACTGCACTGAATCACCTGCTTGCACCAATTGAAAAGCGTAAAATTCCATTTGCTATGATTTATGGCAACCACGATGACCTTAACGAAATCACCAAGGATGAGCAGGCGGATATTTATCGTACATACAGCTGTTGCGTTGGGCTTAACAACGAAAACAACGGACTTGATTGCGACACATATAATATCCCCATTTATGATGAAATCAGTGATGAAGTAAAATTCAACCTGTGGATGCTTGACTCCTCGTGGCTTGACCATGAGCAGGATAAAGTCTTTGGCTATGTTAAAGAAAATGCCATGGAATGGTATAAAAACAAAAGTGCAGAATTAAAAAATGAGAACGGCGGAAAGCCTGTTCCGTCAATTATGTTTCAGCATATTCCGCTTATTGAAACACTCCAACTTATTGAGGAATGTGATAAAAAGAACGGAGTGAAAGGCCCCGACGGAAAACATTATAAACTGAAAGAAGAATGTAACGGCGTTATGGGCGAATACCCAAGCGTTGTGAGCAAAGACACTTTTCAGTTTGATGCAATGAAACAGTGCGGCGATATTAAAGCGGTTGTTTTTGGTCATGACCACCTTAACTGCTTCACCGCAAATGTTGACGGCATAGATTTCATTCAAAGCTCCTGTGCCTCTTTCAGATGCTACGGAGATAAAAACAGAGGTGTTCGTGTTTTCACAGTTTATGATGATGGAAGCTATGAAACAGAATTTCTCACTTACTTTGATTTATGCGGAAAAAATGTTGTAAGCGGTTTCAGATATATCTGGGATGCTGACAATATGATTCCCGTAAAAATAGCAATGCTTTGTGCGGCTTCGGCTGGCGCAGGTGTTGCAATAAAAAAACTTATAAAAATTTTTAATTAAGGATGTGTAAATATGGATCAGAATCAAAGACCACACAGCCGAGAGAAAAAGGTAGGCAGCGGCTCCGTTGATGTTCATGTTAACCACAGCGTTGGCAGCTCAGGCCCCGTTGGCTCTGGCGGAAGAAAGCCATCCAGCTCATCAGGCCGTGCATCTTCTCCCATCCCCGTTTTCGGCGGCTCAGGCAGAAAGCTCAGCTTAAAGAAAATTCTCATTATTGCAGCTATCGTTCTTGTAGTATTGTTTGTTTTCAAAAAGATGGGCGGCGGAATGCTCACCGATATTGGCGACCCCTCAGCTCATGTAAACAATGTTGGAACATCTTCAACCGATAGCGCTTCTTACGCTTCTTATTCAAAGCCCGATTACACCGTTTCAAAGCTTGCCCGTGCAAAGAAATATACTCCAGTTGGTAACGGTCAGGATACTGTTACTGTTATGGTTTATATGTGCGGAACAGACCTTGAATCAAAATACGGCATGGCAACAAAAGACCTTAAAGAAATGCTTTCAGCACAGATTTCTGACAAGGTTAATGTTATCGTTGAAACAGGCGGATGCAAGCAGTGGAAAAACAGCTCCATTTCTTCATCAAAAAATCAGATTTTCAAGGTTCAGACAGGCGGACTTAAAATTCTTGAAAAGGACGCAGGCACTGCCGCAATGACAGACCCTCAGAACCTTACAAGCTTCATTAAATATTGCGATAAGAAATTCCCCGCAGACCGCAACATTCTTATTTTGTGGGATCACGGCGGAGGATCACTTGCAGGCTACGGCTATGATGAAAAGCATCCATCAGCATCATCAATGCCCCTTAGCAAAATGAATGCTGCACTTAAAGCCGCTAATGTTAATTTCGATTTCATCGGCTTTGATGCATGCCTTATGGCAACACTTGAAACAGCTCTTGTTTGCGGCAACTATGCAGACTACCTTATCGGTTCAGAGGAAACAGAACCCGGTACAGGCTGGTACTACAAAAATTGGCTCACTCAGCTTTCAAACAACACATCAATCTCAACAGTTGATTTAGGCAAAACAATCATTGATGATTATCAGGCAGCTTGCGCTTCACAGGCTGGTGCTACAATCACACTTTCTCTCACAGACCTTGCAGAGATGGCTGGCACTATCCCCGAAGCATTCCGTGATTTCTCAACATCAACAAACAAGCTTATTTCATCTGACGATTATAAGAAAGTTTCTGATGCCCGTGCTGGTGTTCGTCAGTTCTCTGCTCAGAACAAAATCAATCAGATCGACCTTGCCGACTTTGCTCAGCGTGTGGGCACTAAAGAGGCAAAGGCTCTTGAAAATGCAATTCACGGCTGCGTTAAATATAACAGATCAACAACTTCACGCTGCAACGGTCTCAGCATTTTCTTCCCCTATGAAACAACTTCAAATGTTAAGAACGCTGTATCTTCTTTTGAAGCTATCGGCATTGATGACGAATACACAAAGTGCATCAAGTCATTTGCAAGTCTTGAATATGGCGGACAGATTGCAGGCTCTGCTTCACAGATTCCCGACCTTTCATCTATGGGTGGCGACCTTCTTGGTTCACTTATTCAGTCATATGTTGGCGGCGGCTCAACATCAACCTCACCTCTTGCATCTCTTGCAGGCGCAATGCTCGGCGGTGGTTCAACATCTTCATCACAATCATCACCCCTTGGCTCACTTGCAGGCAGCCTTTTAACTGGTGCACTTTCTAATGCAGCAGGCGGTTCATCATCACAGTCTTCTTCATCTTCCTCATCACCTCTCGGTTCACTTGCAGGCAGCATCTTAGGCGGACTTGGCGGTTCTTCATCTTCATCATCAGGCGGACTTGATGTTGGCTCACTTGCAAGCCTCCTCACTGGTTTTGCAGGACGCAGTATGCCAGCAGAGCTTGACTGGGTTGACACAGACCTTATTGCAGAGAATGCAAAAGATATTGCAAAGAACTGCATTAACCCTGCCCGCATTGTTGCAACAGAAAAGAACGGCAAAAAAGTTCTTGAACTTGAAGACAGCGAATGGAACCTTATCCAGACAGTTGAATTGAATGTATTTGTTAAGGAAGGCAACGGCTATATCGACATGGGTCTTGACAATACATTTGAATGGGCAGACGATAACAGCATCGCTCTTGACTTTGACGGCACATGGCTCACATTGAACAATAAGGCTTGCGCATACTACCTTGTTTCAGATACTCAGCAGGCAGACGGCAGCTGGAAAACAATCGGTAGAATCCCTGCAAGACTTAACGGTCAGTTTGTAAATCTTCAGGTTGTCTTTGATAAGGCTAACCCAGACGGCGTTGTAACAGGTGCATATCCTCTTTATGAAGATGCTGAAATTGATGTTCAGGCAAAGGGCAACATCGAAATTAAGGCTGGCGACAAGATTGAGCTTCTTTGTGATTACTACGGACTTGACGGTAACTATTCAGAAACATACACTCTCGGCACAACAATCACTGTTCCTCAGAGCGGACTTTCACTTGTTAATCTCAAGCTTAACTCAAGCGATGTCAGCGCAACATACCGTGTAACAGATATTTATGGCAACAGCTATTGGGTATCTGCTGACTAATTACAGATAATATTAAAAGCATGGATTTTGAGTAATTCAGAATCCATGCTATTTTTATATAAAAATAATGGCTGCGGATTTATTTCCGTAGCCATTTTGATTTTGTTAACCTACTAAGCCTGCCACACCGTAAGAAACTGTTGCAACAATAACGCCTGCCACAACAACGCCTATTGCAATCACAGGTAACGCACGGCTGATTTTTAAATCCATAAATGCCGCCACAAGTGCGCCTGTCCATGCGCCAGTGCCAGGCAGTGGAATTGCCACAAGGAGGAACAATCCAAGTAACCTGTACTTTTCAATTTTATCGCTGTGCTTGTCCGCTTTTTCTTCCATTTTATGTACAAACTTATCAAGAGGCTTTTTCTTTTTCATCAGGTCAAAAAGCTTTCTGATAAACAGCAAAATAAACGGTATCGGGAGCATATTGCCGATAAAGCAATATATAAACGCCTTCCACCAGTCAATACCAAGAAAAGTTGCCGCAACAAGCCCGCCCCTGAGCTCAAGCACAGGGAATAGTGAAATGATAAACGCTATAAGCTCACCGGACATTTTTCCGCTCCAGAGAGCAGCCAATGACTGTGCTAAATTCATTGCATTCCTCAAACTTTCAGGTTATTTTTTGCGATGTAGTCAACTGCCTTATCAAGAATTGCGTGGTCATTCTCAAATTTAAGGCGTGTTTTTGCTTTTTCATAACCAAGCCAAACATAATCCTCAATTTCTTCTTTTTGGATTATTGTGTTTGTGTCCTCTGTTGTTGCAAGGTAAATATTCACGCTTTTTTCAACCTTGCCCTGAATACTGTATTGTGATTTTGTAACAAAATCGGGCAGAATGTTAATTCTGATTCCCGTTTCTTCAAGGACCTCTCTATAAGCTGTCTGCTGGTCTGTTTCGCCCTGCTCCACATGACCTTTGGGGAATCCCCAATGTGCGCTTCGTTTATTTTTGATTAAAAGGAATCTTGTCATTCCTCCAATTTCTCTGAAAACAACTGCGCCGCAGGAACGCTCATAAAGGCAATCCAACGAATAATCTCTGTTTTTAAGGGCAAATTCCATTGCCGACTTAATATCAATGTTAATAAATCTTGTGCTCTTAGGTGCAACAACTATGTAAACACTATTTTTATCTTTATAGTGCAGCACCGCTATAACTCTGCCATCAAAGCTGCGAACAGGGTGGCTTATACCCATAATATAAGCCCCTTTTACTGAGGAATTGAAGTGCTTACTGCCTTCAACCTGACCAAAGTTAAGGTTATAGGTAATGTTTTCTTCAGCGTTGTGGGAATTGATGGGATGAGTTACTTTCACACGAACATATTTCCCAAGCATGTTCATTCTCCTCCACCCTGACAAAGCAGGGATATTTACGGAAAAACAGTATATAACATACTACTTCCGCATCATACGACATTTATATTATACAGAATTTTTAGTCAAATTACAATACCTAAATAGAACAAAAATGTTGCATTGGAAAAATATATTCAAAAAACGCATAAATTTTGGTTACGGCTGCTCCGAAAGTGGTGATTCTTCACGGATGCTTTCAAAATCAAGAAGATTATTGTATTCAATATATTTGCATCTTATATCAAAAATCTCTCCTGCCTTTTGTGCAGGCATCATCAGCTGATTTTTAAATCGATACACCTCTGCGCCAAGGTCAAACTCCTTGCCGTCAACCAAAGCATATCTGCTGCCCTCTTTAAAGATTGCAGTGATGTCAAACATATCTATCAGCACTTCACCCTCTGACTTTTCAACTTTTGCACCGATATACTGGGCAAGTGGTGCAAAAGGAGCATACCATACCCCATCTTTCAATTCACACTTAGTGCCACGGGCGCAGATGTGTGGCATCGAGCCTTTATATGCCATTTTTGTGTCGTAATACACAGGCGGAAGCGATGCAGGCGAAATTGTGTCCGCATCTTTATCAATCACCAAAACATCAGCAACACGCTCGTCGTCAAGCTTTGTTGTTACCTTGATTTTGTTTCCATTCACCTCAACGAGGGCATAAACTGCCACGCCCTCCTCCTGAGTATAAAAAGCGGTGTGCCACATTTTTCTTTCGTTGGCGTGCCTGCCGCCAGAGCCGTTGCCGCACTGATAATGAATTGTGCCTTGACTGGGCTTTTCAAACATTGCATCATCACGAATTGGATATGTCCTTGCAAAAGAATGTTCGTGTCCCTCAAAAATAAGGTCGAGAGATTCAACCGCCTTTCTCAGCCACGGATAGCCGTCATCATTCTGACCCTCTGGAATAGCAGGATAAATCGGGAAATGATATGTGCCGAGCTTCCATTTTTTATCAGAATTTTTTATATCTTCCTCTGCCCAGTCGCCCACCTTTTGCGGCTCATTGATGCCCATAATGCAAAAGTGAACGTTGCCGTAATCAAAAGAATAGTTCTCTGTTTCAAATCCTTTAGGTCCGTTCTGAGGGTAAGCAAACTTAAACTGGTCATCAAAAAAATCTGCATGGTCAAGATAAAACTTTCCCTTTGGGGGATACGGCAGATACTCCTTAAATCCACGGTTATCGTGATTGCCCGTTGTCATCATATACGGCACAGATTCAATAATTCCCTTAAATCCGCCAAACATACCGTTCCACTGAAGCTCGTTCTGCCCATCGTCGCAGTTGTCGCCAGCGGTGAGAATAAACCTTATATCGGGGTCTCTTTTAAGTGCATTCTTGAGCATCTGCGTAACAGGCGTGTAATCTGGATTTTCCCACGGGTCGCCAACCTGCTGGTCAGAGATAACCATAAATTTAAAATTTGTGCAGTTTTCCTCCTCTGTTGTGAAAGAATACTCCTCACTTCGGTGGCTGTCATTTCCGCAGGTATAATAATATTTTGTGCCCGCCTTTAAATCTTTAAGGCAGACTGTGTTAAACTTACTCACATCAATATCGCTTTCAATCACACGGCAAACAGCATCTGCCCTCTTTGCTTCTTTATCCTCTTCATAATAGAGCACATAGCCGTTTTCGCTTTCGGCATCTGTTCGCCACGAAACAGCCATCTGCGTTTTTGCATCACCGCAAAAACTGAGCATAATGTGGTCTGGCGCTGGGGTTGAGCCTTTATCCGGTTTAATAAAATTCCTGTTTTCTTTCAACATATGTATCATCCTTTCATAAATATTTTATCATTGAGAAATTTTCGTGTCAATATCAATATTTTATTTGTAAACTTTCAATAGATTTCAAAAAAACACTTGTAAAAAAAAGAGAAATAGTTTACAATATACTTGTTATGCTGTATATGCAGCAAAGACTATAGGAAAAGGATGAAAATTATGGCTGATAATAATCAGAACAAAGCGGAACAGTACCGTAAAGAACGCAAAGAGCGTCTTGCAAAAGCCGCTAAGAAAAACGCAAAGAACATCGAAAAGAAAACCGCAGCTCGTTCAATAGTTAAGAAAATTGTAGCTATTGTTCTTGTTGCAGCTATCGGCATTTCCTGCTTAGGCGGAATCCTCGATTACGCTGGCGTTTTGCAGTCAATGGCTCAGGTTGGCTATGTTAAAGACGAACATATTTCATTTGCAGAGTACAAATACTACTTCTTCAAAGTTTATAATGAATTCTTTAATCAGGAATATCAGTATAAGTATTACGGTTACAGCACTGGTTCAAATTACGACACTTCACTTGCTCCCGACAAGCAGACATCAACAACAAAAGATGAAAACGGCAACGAAATCACTTGGGTAGAGTATTTCCACAATCAGGCAGTTGCAGTTGCTCAGATGTACCTTGCTTATTATCAGGAAGCTAAGGCAGCAGGCCTCAAGCTTGACGCTGCTGAAGAAAAAGAAGTTAAAGACGCTATCGCAGATATGCGTGAGCAGGCAGACAACGCTGGCAAGCGCAACAGTGAAGACACAAACAAGGGTTATTCACTTAACGCATACCTTCGCAACCAGTATGGTAACGGCGTAACAACTGGCTTCATTAAGAAACAGCTTATGAAAGAAGCTCTTGTAAGAAAGTATTACAACACTCAGCTTGACACTCTTAAAGAGGGTTATTCAAAAGAAAAGGTTGACGAAATCTTCAACAAAGATAAGGATTCATACCTTTTCACTGACCTCCGTATGTATCAGTTCAGCTTCGAAACTCTTACAGCAGAAGAAGGCGAAAAGGATAAAGACCTTGAAAAGCGTCAGGCAGAATCTGACAAGAAAGTAACAGCAGACGCAAAAGCAATGTTTGAAGCTGTTAACGATGAAAAGACATTCGTTAACTTTGCAAAGAAGCTTAACGCTAAAGACACTTCTTATGATGCTGACACTCAGACAATGGTTAAATCTGCAAAGAAAGCTTCTGACGGCAGTTCATCAACAGCTCTTGATTCAATCAATGAAGACCTTGCAAAATGGGCATTCAAAGATAGCACAAAGAAGAACGACAAGAAACTTATTGAGGTTAAAGAAAACGATAAGGTAACAGGTTACATTGTTGCTCTTATGGCTAACCCCAAGCACGATGTTGACACAGTTTCTGTTCGTCATATTCTCTTCAAGACAGTTGACGATAACAACCAGCCACTTGCAGATGAAAAGATCAAAGAAGCAAAGCAGAAAGCTGAAAAAGCTCTTGCAGACTGGAAATCAGGCGATGCAACAGAAGTTACATTTGCTGAAGCTGCAACAGACCTTACAGAAGATACAGGTTCACAGTCAACTGGCGGACTTTATGAGAGCATTCTTCCCGGTCAGATGGTTCCTCAGTTCGATAGCTGGTGCTTCGATGCAAGCCGTAAAGCTGGCGATTGCGAAATCGTTGAAACAACATACGGTTATCACATCATCTATTTTGTAAGCAAAGACGGTTCTTCAAAGGATAACACAATCCGCAAGAATCTTGCAACTGAAGATTTCAACGCTAAGTCAGACGAAATGCTCAAAGGCGACGAGTATGTAGCAGGCGTTGGTCCTCGCCGTACAGCTTATCTTGAGAAAGATATGTTAGAGAAGATTGCAAAGATGGTTGCTAACATCAATGCACAGGCTGCACAGCAGTCTCAGATGGCAGCATATCAATAAGCAATAAGCCAATCAAATAACAATACCCCGTGTGAAAAATCGCACGGGGTTTCTTTTTGCCTTAGCACAGAAATGATTTCATTCGCTGAATGTTATTCTCTTCAACCTCAATGAGCTTTTCGCCAAGCTTCTGAACGGCACCCTCAGTATCGCTGTATCTTTTCAGATTTCTTGATAAATCAATAACACCCATCATACTGCCCTGAATCATCATTTCGGCAATATGGTCAGAGGTTTTATCGGCAAGCGTGTTCATCTGCACACCGCTCCACACCATCGCCTTGCTCATGGGACCTTTATCCTTGGCAGGCTCGCCGTGCTTATTAAGAAGCTCTGTGGCATCCTGTGCAACGCCGTTATACTGCTCATGTTGTTTAAGAAGTGATTGCTTCAGCTCATCATCCTTTGTCTTTTCGCTGACATAAGAGATTGACTCGCAGCCCATTCTTGCATTCTGATAAATCTTATTTAAAAATTCTGTGTTTCTGTCGTTCATATTCATCCTCCTTTTGATTATTATTGATTTTTAAATTTAATTTATTCAATCAAATAAAAGACAAAAATCCCGCTGGTGTTTCCACCAACGGGATCTTTTTATGAAGGGTTTATTTTATTTTACAACGGTTACTGTTCCGTATGATACTGCATCTGTCCAGCCTAATGAGGACTTAGCCTTAATCATAATATCGTTTTCGCCGTATGTTGAGATGTTCTTCTCAATTGTCCATGTAAGTGTTCCATCGCCATTGTCAACAACCTGAACCATTGTAGGTGTATATGTAGCTGTTGTACCACTGTAGATGAACTGAACTTTCTGTGTCTTTGCATTTGTAATAACTTCGAATACGGCCTTCTGACCTACTTTGATTTCTTTTGTAAGAATATCAACCTTATAAATTGCTGCGCCTGTTGCGGGCTTATAAGTTACTGTAACAGTGTTAGAAATTGTTTCGGTCTTCTGCCATGTTCCGTTATACTGTCCGTAAACGGTTACGTTATACTGACCAGCTGTGTCAAA
The DNA here is from genome assembly GCA_024404115.1 of Clostridia bacterium. Classification (GTDB taxonomy): domain Bacteria; phylum Bacillota; class Clostridia; order Oscillospirales; family Acutalibacteraceae; genus CAG-488. The sequence continues at coordinate 29,434 of JAKSQM010000006.1, forward strand.
TGCACCGCCATTAACTGTCCAGATTTCGTTGCCGTCATCTGTTGCTGAAATGAACTCTTCGTTACGATAAATTGTATTTGAGAATCCATTATCGTCTGAAATGCGGATACCCTGTGTGCCAGCGATTGTTTCAATCTTGAGAACTACCTTTTCGCCTGCATATGCGCTTGCAGCACCAAGTGAAACGATTGCCTTAGCATCTGTGTTAGGCTTGCTGATAACACGTGTGCTTACAGTGAACTGGCTGTCATGCCATACGCCCTTATCGTCTCTTGCTCTTACATCAAATGTATGAGTGCCAAGTGTAAGATTGCTGGGTGAAAGTGTCCATGTAAGTGTACCGTTTTCATTCTCTGTAATTTCAACATTGCTGCCTGTCTTGTAATAGGTTCTTGTGTAACCGTTCTCAACAAGCTGAACCTTTGTTGCATTTGCAGATGTTACAACAGTTGCTGTAACCTGTTCGCCAGAGATAATTACTGAAGGCATTGTTGCATCACGAACGATTGCAGGCTCACGAGCATAAAGTTTAACTTCTTTGTCGTTAAGCATGAATGTGTATGAACCATCTGTAAGGTCAGCATCAAGATCTTCAATAATAAACTTGATGTTACCGTTTGCATCTGTCGGGATGTTACCCTTGATCTGGTTACCAGCGTTATCTGTAATAACCATTGGAAGCTTTGCCTTTGCCTTACCTGTGGAGATTACGAATTCATTGCCGCTTGTGATAAATACATCATCGCTGAAGCTTGAATCAAGATCTGTAAGGAAGTCAATGTCAGTGTTATCAATTGTGATTGTGGCAAGGTTACTACCGCCAGCCTCTGTAACAGTGAAGCCTGTTGAAGTCTTACCAGTAACAACTGGTGTATAGTCCTCAGTGTTGAAGCATTTCCATACTTTATTGAACTGGTTGCCCCATCTATCAATAAGATGTGCATATACATATGAGCCCCTCTTGGGATAGAAGTTACAGCTCCAACCATTGATCTGGAAGAAACCAAGTCCCTTTTCATATGTATAGTGTTCACTGTGTGATGAAGAAAGGATTGCAGACTGTTTTTCTGATGCGGAATTCTTAATTGACTTAATAATTGCATCTTTTGCTGCGTCGAAGTCCTTTGCCTCTGCAAAGCTTGTAGCGGTAGGTTCGGTTGATGCATCAAAGATGTATGCAAATGAGCCTAAAACATAACCGGTATCTTTGTATGTTTCATCCTGTACAGGATATACGCTTTCCTGAGCCATAACAATTTCCCAGTTATTTGCACCGCCAGACTGTCTGAACAAATGCATCTGATCAAGCCATATATCATGATACTGTAAACCTGACTGAGGCTGATCGATGTACATCTGAAGATAATCTTCTCCTTCGATTCCGCCTTCATCAGATGTACCATTCATTGAGTTATGGTAGCAAACGCAAACTGTGATTGATTCTGCACTGCCCTTTGATGTTTTGTATGTTGAGAAACTTTCTGCCTGATTTGCAGGAATATTAGCAATCTCTGACTTTGTCATACCAACATTTGGAACATAAGCATCATCAGAAGGTGTAATTGTATAAACAATTTCGTCTGTTGTGCTTATTGTACTTGTGGGAGTGAATGTAGGTGTAAGATATACAATCTCTTTTGCGTTATAGTCATAATTACCTACGCCAATATTGGCCTTAGTGTATTTGCTGAACCATGCACCGTTTATATCTTCTGTTGCAGGAACAGCACTATACATTACGCTGTTGTCTTTATTAGGTACTACTGAAGAGTCGCAATCTGCTGTAACGATTGAATTTGTGGGATATGATGCCTTGTTGTTATAAACTGATGTACCAACTTCGCCATCATCAATTTCAAGAGCGATTACAGGTGTACGGCTATTTGTATAGATATAATAGTCAACAGCTGCATCCTTATGGTAGCTATACTTATCTGTGTAGATGTAGCTTGAACCATCGTTTGAACTTGGCTTGCCATAGTTCTCTTTGGTTACGCTTTCATCCTTTGTTAATGTTTCATTCTTAACAAGCTTAATCTTTTCTTTTGTTTCGTAAAGCTTGATTGAAGGCTTATTCTTTTCAGTTGTGTCCTTATTACCCGTTACATCAATATCTGTGTAATGAGCAAGCTTTGCAACGTATTCGTTAAGCTCTACCTGAGTTAATCCGTTACGTTTAAGATCAGTGTTTGTCTTTGTTACATTTTCAAGAAGCTTATCAAGAGCAGCTGCTGTGTAGTGGTTAAGGTTAATTTCCTCAGTTGCCTTAATTCTATCCTTAACTGGTGTAACATTTGTCTTGTCAGTTAATGATACTTCTTTTGCGCCTGCTGGAGCATTGTCTGTGATACCCTGCTTTGTTGTGGTCTCTGTTGTGGGAGCTGTTGTAACATCAGTGCCCTTTGCGCCTTCATAGATGTAAGTCCACTTACCTGTGTTCTCATCATAGATTGCATCTTTAAGAACGGGGCAAACCCACTTTGCATAAAGAACTGTATCATCTGCGATGTCCCAATTCTTTGCGCTTGTACCATCTTCATTGTAATACTTGGTTGATTCATCAGATGTATCTGCTTCGAAATAGTAACCCTTGAACTTGTAGCCCTCAAGTGTTGGAAGACTTGAAAGTGTGGGCATCTTTTCGCCAAGTGTAACTTCAACCTGTGCAGGACCGCCTACGCCGCCCTGATTTTCAAATGTTACAATGTAAGTTGCTGTTTCCCAAACTGCATAAATAACATAATGATCATTCTGGAGTGTTCCGTCATCATTCTTTGGAAGTGAAGCGAACCAACGGTTAACAACGTCAGAACCGATTGTGCAATTACTGTCTACATGTTTATATGTAGGTGTTGTTGCGCCTAATGTTTCTGACCAACCGATGAATGCATAGCTTGAACGAATGGGCTTTGCTTCGCTTGTAAGAGTAACGCCCTGATTATATGTGAGTGTTACCTCTGCGATAGGACCATTTGTACCGTATGCTGGATCAAGAGTAACAACAAAGTTGTAGGGAACGAACTTACCGTGAATCCTCATATCAGCATCAGGCATCAATGTGCTGATTTCCAAATCAATATCAAAAGCTTCAGCTTCTTCGATATTTTCATCATCGCTTGCATCTGAGCTATAATACCAACCTGCAAATTCATAGCCTGTTGCAGGAGTTGCTGTATAAGTAACTACATCTCTGTACTTAACTGCAACACTTACTGCATCATTGCCTGTTGTTGTTGCATTTGCTGTGCTTGTTGAAACAGTAACAGTACCGCCTGTGATACCGTTGATGCCTGCACCTTCTGCGTTATCAAATCCGTCAGTGTAATACTTAGCACGTGCGTATGCATTGTGAGTATTGATTGAGAATTTAGCATAGCGCTTATTAACATTTGCATCTGCTCTGTCATCACCAAGAATAACCTTGATTGAGCTTGCAGTTGTTACCTGTTTTGTAAGTCCTGCATCTGAATACCAACCAGCAAATGTGTAACCTGTGTTAGGTGTTGCAAAGAATGTTACGCCGTTTGTGTCGCCGTAATATGCTGATTCCTGTGCTGTTGCACCAGGTGCACCTGTCTGACCGCACTTAACTGTACCGCCAGCTGCTGTGTTTGTATATCCGCCTGAAACGCTGTTGCTATATGCATAGGCTGTTGCGTTAAACTGGCAAACACTGAAGTATGCAATAAACTCTACCTTTGCCTGATCTTCAAACGCCGGCATTGTCTGGTATGCTGTATCCTTTGTTGTGAAAGAACCAGTCCAAGTGGTAACATTTACATTGCTGTCTTTAGCATAGAAAGATGAAACAACCTTGTATCTGATCTCAACGAACTCATAACCAGTCTTAGGAGTGATTGTAAGCTTATCAAGGATCTTATCGCCAGTGTTAATCTTTGTTACGCCAGATTTAAGTGCAATTGTACCGCCGTTTTCGTTGATCTTATATGAGCCAAGATCGTTAGCGCTATTGCTTGCTGAAAGGAATACTTCATCATACTGATACTGCTGCCATACAGCATAAAGTGTCTTTGCTGTGCCTGCATCAACCCAAGTGTTAACTGTTGATACAGCAACAGTTGTTACTCCGGATGTAGCAGTTGAACTTTCAGCCCAACCAACAAGCTTGTAACCTGTTCTTGTGGGTGTTGCGCCGATTGTAAGAGCCTGACCGTAATATGCAGTAGCTGATGTAATTGCACCGTTTGTACCACCGTTTGCATTATAGTTAACTGTAATGCTCTTAAGTGTGAACTTAGCGTAGTATGTGCGGTTAGCTGTCATAGCTTCGCTATTAGGTGCTGTGCTTGTTGAATAACGAGTGCCCCATGCTGTAACCACGCCGCTGCTGTTTATTGTTGCAGATGAATACCAGCCGTCGAACTTGTATCCTGTTGCAGCAGTTGCTGTGATCTTTGGTGTACCGTTGTAGTTAACGCTTGCTGTTGCTGTTGCACCTGCTGTGCCTGAGTCAATCTTAACTGTACCGCCTGTTGTGTTGTTGGTGTAGTTTGTTGAACCAGCAGTATTTGAGTAAGCCTTAACTGTAAGTGTGTATTTTGCGATTGAGAACTTAGCCCAAAGTTCAACATTAGCTGTTGCTGTTGAGGGAGCTGAAGCTGATGTTGTCATTTCTTTGTTGCTGAACCAACCGTCGAACTTATAACCTGTTGCAGGTGTTGCGCTGATTGAAAGAGCTGTACCATGATTAATTCCTGTGCCTGCGCCAGAAACTGTACCGCCTGTTGTGCTTTCTGTGTAAGCACCGTTAGTACCTTCTGTCATAGCATGAAGAACAACATTGTACTTGTTAATTGTCCACTGAGCGTAGAGAACAACATTTGCACCGTTTGTTGATGAAAGGCTTGTTACAGATGCTTTATTTGCATATGCTGTGCCTGAGCCATCAGCTTTGGTGTTCCAACCAGTGAATGTGTAACCAGTCTTTGCAAATCCGTTTGCAGTCAATGTGTATGCTACGCCGTAAACGCAGTTATTCATTGATGCTGTTGAGCCGCTTGTGCTTGTGTTACCGTTAAATGTAATGTTGTACTTATTAACTGTGAACTTAGCCCAGTATTCAATGTTAGCTGCGCCCATCTTGGTGGGAACAGTTGAAACTGAGGTTGTCATGCCGGAATTGCTGAACCATCCTGCGAATGTGTAACCAGTCTTTGCTGTTGCAGTGATACTGATTGTTGAATCATAATCGAATGTACCAGCTGTTGCAACTGTACCGCCTGTTGTGCTTTCTGAGAAAGTACCGTCAGCAGCTTGAGTCATAGCATGAAGTTTAACTGTGTACTTATTAACTGTCCACTTAGCATAAAGGTTTACTGTTGCACCATCTACAGTTGAAAGGTTCTTAACGCTTGCTTTATCAGCATATGCAACTGAACCATCGCTTGTTGTTGCCCAACCAGCGAATGTGTAACCTGTCTTTGTGAATGCGTTAGCTGTAAGAGTATATGATGTATCATATGCACAATTTGTCATATTGCTCATTGTGCCAGTTGCAGCTGTATCATTCTTATTAAATGCGATTGTGTACTTATTAGCTGTCCATTTTGCGGTAAGAGTATCAGTCTGACCATAAACACTTGTTGGGAATGTATATGTTGTGCCTGAAAGTGTACCGTTCAATGTTGCGGGAGATTTAGTCCAGCCACCGAATGTGTAACCTGTTCTTGTTGGGTTACTAACGGTCTGTGTCTGTCCGCCAGCCTTTGAGTATGTTGCAGGAGTTGAACCATCGTTCTTATCAACCTTAAGAGTATTGACATTGATGTCAAATCTTGCATACTTAGATGCACCGCTTGCATTATAAGCAACTGTGATTGAAGCGTTTGTGTTTACAGGTGTGCCAGAAACTGTTGCTGAATCGTACCAACCAACGAAGTGGTAGCCTGTCTTTGCAGTTGCAGAAACTGTAGCTGAGTTGCCAGTGATTACTTTACCGCTTGCTGATGCAGTGTCTGCATTATCTGTTGTTGCACCAACAACCTTAACAGTACCGCCTGTTGTGTTGTTTGCCCATGATGTCTGTGCAGCAAATGTGTTGCTGTAAGCATATGCTTTAACTTCGCAATAAACAAGGTCAAATCTTGCATAGTATGTAAGGTTTGATTCACCCATTGTTGATGCGGGAGTTACTGTTGAGCCCCAAGTTGTGCCGTTTGTGGGAGCTGCTGTGTACCAGCCAACGAACTTGTAGCCTGTTGCTGGTGTTGCGCTTACTGTAAATGATGCACCGTAATTGTATGTGCCCTTGCCTGAAACAGTACCGCCAACACCTGAAGTCCAAGTGGTTGTTCCTGTTACAGAGTTACCATAAGCGTAAACATTTACATCGTGTGCATTAACTGTCCACTGAGCAAAGAGCTCGATTGAAGCAGATGGTGTGTATGAAGTGCCTGCAGCGCCGATCTTGTTGCCGCCTGTGCTTGCATCATACCAGCCTGCGAATGTGTAACCTGTTCTTGTAGGACCAGCAGGAAGAGTGATAGCGTTCTGCTGCCACTGAGCTGTCATGGTTACTGTTGTGTTATTGCCTGCACCGAAAGCTGTGGCTGATGTTGCGCCTGCATTATAAGTGCGGCTGTCTCTGTTGCTCAACCAGTTAAGGAATGTGTAAGTTGAATTCAGAGATGATACTGAACCTGAACCACCGTTAACATTAAATGAAACAACCTTGCTTGCAGGAGCAGTGAATGTGTTAGCAGCCTTTGCAGTTACGTTTGTGCCGTAAGTTGCAGTCTGTGTCTGGTCTGCGCCTGAGCCACCACCATTTTTATAAGTGATAGTGATTGTGTTAGGTGTCCAATGAGCATAAAGAGTAAGAGCATTGTTGTTGCTGCCGTGGTCTTTAATTGTAAGGCTTGAGCCTGTGCCGTAAACCTGATTTCCGCCGCTGCGTGCATCATACCAACCAGCGAACTTGTAACCTGTGTTTGTGGGAACGTTTACTGTCTGAGTTGTGCCATATTTAGCATTTGTCAGTGTGGCATGAGTTGTTGCGTCAGTTGAAGTGTAGTTACGGTTAAATGTGATTGTGAACTGCTTAATGTCGAATCTTGCATAAGTTGTCTGTGCAGAAGCAGGCATATTCCTTGTGTAAGGATTGTCTGCTGACAATTTGCTTGATTCGTTAGAGCCTGTGGGATATGCTGAATACCAACCAACGAAGTAATAACCTGCAGCAGGAGTTGCTTTCAAGGTGTAGTTTGTCTGATAGTTGATAGAAGCAGTTGGGCTTGCGCCAGCTGTGCCGTTGTTGATAGCAACAGTACCACCAGTTGTGTTGTTAGACCAAGTGGTTGCATTAGCCGCAGTGTTGCTGTAAGCCTTAGCAGTTGCGGTGAATGTCATAGCATTCCACTTTGCGTAAAGTGTTACAGTTGCACCGTTTTCTGCAGTAAGGTTATGAACCTCTGCTTCATCAGCATACTTAACTGCACCTGTAGAAGATTCTGCCCAGCCGGCGAATGCATAACCTGTTTTTACGAATCCGTTCTTGGTAAGTATAACACCAGTGTCATAAGCAACATCATGTATTGTTGCTGTTGAGCCGCTTGTGCTGCCGTTGCCGTCGAATGCGATATTGTATTTATGAGGAGTCCACAAAGCTGTGAATGTAGCTGTGTCGGTGTCATAATTCCAAGGATTTATAGCTGTAGGTGAGCTTGTGTTAGCAGGATCCTTATAAGTTTTACCGTCAAGGCTGAATTTCCAACCGTTAAAGTCGTAACCAGTCTTTGTGGGGTTAGCAGCAGCAGAGCCGCCGTTTGTAACTGCACCTACATTGAAGTTTGCATCATATGTTGCAATATCAGCATAGGTTTTATTACCTGTTACACCGTTGAATGTACCACCATCAGGAATGTATGTTATATCATACTTATTAGGTGTATAAGTAAATGTCCATGTGCAATTTGCACTTGTGCAGTTTTTAACCTCGTCTGTTGCATCTTTTCCGTCGGGGTCATCTGCAACTGTGTTGATTGTAAGGGTCTTGCTTGAGGGAGCTGTTCTTACTGCACTTGTAAGAGTGTAACCTGTGAAGTCATTTGAACCTGCAAAAACAGTATCGCCATATTCATAAGTCTTTGTTTCAGCTGTCTGTAAATTTCCGCCTGTTGACTTAACATGGTTAACAGTTGCTGTGCCAGTGTTCTTTTTAAGACCTGATGCAGCAGATGAAAGTTCTGAAGCAGCTGTGTTTATCTGTGTCTGTGTTGAAGTAGGATTTCCAAGAGTTTCAGCAGCTTCTTTTATTTTCACTTGATATGCATCCCATGTTTCTGATGTATACCATGACGAATCCTTGCCCGAATCTACCTCTCTTGTAAGAAGATCTCTTAAAGCTTGTGTTGTTTTATAAGTAACATTAAGATACACCTTTGGGTTAGCTGAAGCTATACGTCCATTACAATATCCCTGAAGAACTACTGTTGTTGATGTTGTTGATGTTGCGATATCTAATTTAGTGGAATTACGTGTTCCGCTAATATCGTTTCCACCATTCGGCAATAATGCAACGCCATTATTATTTACCGCACTTGCACCATACAGATAGTAACCCATGCTTCTATTACGGTTTGCAGTTTCACCGTTCTGCCATGCTTCATGAACATCTATACCACCTTTAAGATTCGGAATCTGATTAAGATTGCTATATCTTGTGGAGTCAACGCTAATATTACCTTCATAGTATCCTGTAACATCATAACTATTCGAGTCATTTACCCAACCACAGGTTTGACCTATACCGCCGCTAATGTAAACAACTGCTCCCTTTGATTCATCATTTGATGAAGTAAGTTTATCATCTTTTGGTGTGCTTGTTTTAACAGCGTTTGAAACTGTAAGAGGTGGATTCCTAAATCCTCCCACTTTATCATAGGTAGATGTGTTCCCGTGAGAACCAGTAGTAATGCTATGAATACCTGTTACCCACACAGACGCATTACCGATACATGCATACTTTGAGGTACCCTTGTTTCTCGCAAAAGCCTCTGCACCAACAGTTGAATTTGACTGACAGAGCGGAGCATACACATTTGTATAATTCTTAACCGTAACTGGTTTTCCGTCTATTGTATAAGTTGCAGTCCAAGTAATTGTAGATTTTGTATTCTGCGCAATTGATGAGTTTAAGGCAGAATTTGTCTGACTAATTGTTCCCTCAATCTTACCATTATCTGAAGTGAAAACATTACTTCCGCTTGCAACATTATTAATTTTTGCGCCTTCGCACTTAATCGTTACATTAGTTGCACCAGGGTAATTAAAATAAACATTACCTGAAGATTTCTCACCAGTTCTAAGTGCACCAGCATCAGAATTTTCACGGTCGACGAAATATTGAAAATCAGACATATTTCCAGAGGCAGCTGGCTTAAGATAAACAGTTTCAGGAACATAGAAGAAAAGAGCTTCTGCTGTGTTATTCTTTATAATTTCTTTCTGTGCCGCTGCAATTGTTGACTGTGAAACAGAAACAGTGTTAGTTGTTGCTGTTGGGTCGCAAAGGATGCGAGCCTGTGTTCTCATATTGCTATAGTATGAGCTGAAGCTTGGATATGTAACCTTGTCGATATTTGACTTCAAGCCCTCGCAATATGCATGACGGATATCACCCTTATTAACAGCTGTGGTCATAAGACCAACGCCCAAATAGAGGTTACATTCACGGTCGAAACCTGAAAGGTCATGTCTGTAATGTGAAGAAACATATGTTCCGCCATTCTGAATAGGACCGTTAAGGGTGTAAAGACCCCATGTTCTTGCGTTATCGTCATCTTCGTTAAACTCTGAACGGTCAACAGCCGCCTGAACACCAAGGCTTGCCTTGTCTTTATGTGCGCTGCCGCCCTGAAGTCTGATATAATCAAGATAAGCATATTCACCGCCACGCTTTGCGTAATAACGAACATAGCCGACGCTGAAGTTAGGAATCTGATTATAGTCTGTGAAACGGGATGTATCAACAACTTCGTATGCGATACCTGAATATACACCCGATGTTGTCATTCCACTATCTGAAACATCGCCGTTATTTGAGCCCGAAATGCCTGTTGGGCTTGCATATGAACCCCAGCCATTAGTTGCATAGTCTGTGAAGAAATAGAAGTTTTCTGCTGCTTCATTAACTGCGTTGGGGCAAACCATAACGGTCTTTGTGCCGGTTGTGGGGAAGTTTGCCTCTGAAGCATGACCGTTTGATACAGAGGGAACAGTGTAAACACTGCCGTTATTCTTCTGACCACCGAATCCAATAAGAGGAGCAAGGTAAGGTCTTGCTGTTACGCCTGAAGCGAAGTCGTTTTCTTTCTTTGTGAAAGCGTGTGAACGGTTACCAACAGTAGCATAGTTCATAGCACCAGTTACAAACAGGAAACCTGATGCAGAAGGCTCATTACCCAAACTACCTGTGTGCTTTGCACGACCTGTTACACCAGTGAGCTGAAGCATAGGCTTGTAAATACCTGTGTACATAAACTCAAGGCGATTCTGAGCCGTTCCGTTTTCATCTTTAACGGTGTAAGCTACTACCCATTCGATGATATAAACATCACCCTCTGTTGCGTTCGAAAGCTCTGCATCTTGTGTAATGGTAAAAGAAGCTGAGTTTGTACCACTTGCAATAGCTGTTCCTGATGTTACAGTTGATGCTGTTTCTGAAACGCCAGCCTTTGTAATGTTCTGGTAAACATTAAAGCGGAGATTTGAAGTAGCAAAATCTTCATAAGTGTAGCTTGACTTGCTTGTTCTATGCCAAAGGTTGTTGACATAAATCTTAACGCTTGTTGCGTCAGGATTTGAGAAAGAAACAGTACCAGTTGTTGCTTTTGAATCACCAGCTTTTCCAGTTTCAACATCAATAAGGCTGAAATACTGGAAATTGTTTGAACCAGGCTTAAGATAGATTGTTTCGGGTGCATTTGCTATCTGTTTAGCCAGTGATGAACCTGTTTTGTTGGTTTCAACATCAACCCATGCTTTCGCATCCATTTTTAACGTGCTTGGGTCAAAAATGAAAAATGTTGTTGCCAAAAGAACCAGTGTTAGGAAAATGCTTAATGTTCTTTTAAAGATTTTTTTAACCATTTTATCATACCTCCTATAGTATGTGATTTGGCTGCTTTTCCGCCTGCCTTTTCAGCCCTGACCATGCCTACCGCAGATTAAAAAATCCGCAATCAGCAGGTTTATTACAGCCTTGTTTTGAATTTTAGATAGATTTTCACACTATCCTTATACTCATAATAAATAATACTAAATAAATATGCCTTTGTCAATGGATTTTTTGCATATTTGTTGAACTTTTTTAACATATTTTCAAACCCGAAAATCGTTGATATTGCTTGACTTTTTCGCATTTTTGCCAATATTTACACAAGGAATCCACACCATTTTGACAGTTTTTGCACAAGGGGTCATATATGTAGTGTTTTATGTTAAAATTTTAGTCATTTTTTATTAAAAATTGCAGCAAAAATAATAAAAAACGGCAAGAATTTCTTCCGCCGTTTCATATTGCCAAATTCGGATTATTCCATCTGTCTGCCGATAAACGATGCGGCTACCTGTGCCAGCTTCAAATCGGTCTGTGATGGCTGTATGCCCTCTGCTGAAAGAAGCACAACTGCACCCAAAACGTCGCCGCTGCTGATAATCGGCACTGCCACCGCCGCATTATGCTCCACGCCCTCAAAAGGTGTCAGTTTTTCGCCCTGAGTGCGGACAAATGCGGAGCGACCCTCCATAAGCTCCTCAAGCTCGAGGCTGATGCGTCTTTCTGCAAATTCACGCTTTGATGCGCCTGCAACCGAGATTGCGTGATCCCTGTCGCAAATGATGACGGGCATGGTTACATTGCGATAAAGCACGTCGGCATACTGGTCGGTGATGTCGGTCAGCTCGCCAACGGGCGAATATTTTTTAAAAATCACGCCTCCCTGTGTGTCGGTGAAAATCTCAAGAGGCGCACCCTCTTTGATGTGCATTGTGCGGCGGATTTCTTTGGGAATTACCACCCTGCCGAGGTCATCTATTCTTCTCACAATTCCTGTGGCTTTCATTTGTGAAGTCTCCTTTTTATTTGTGTTGCGTCAATATTATTTATCACAAATTTGCATTTATTCCAAAATATCATCACTTTTTGCATTTTTTTTAATTTTCAATTGACTTATTGCACAGAAAAGTTTAATATATTCTCTGTATGAAAACGAATAGGAGAGTTTAGCAATGAAAGTCAGCAATTTACTTATCGAAACATTAAGAGATGCTCCCGGCGATTGCATTATCGAAAGCCAGAAGCTTATGACACGTGGCGGCTATATGAAATATATGCACAACGGCATTTATTCTCTTTTTGCTCCAACAAAAAGAATGACCAAAAAAATCGAAAACATCATCCGTGAAGAGATGGACAGAATTGACGGTCAGGAAGTTATGTTCCCCGTTGTTATGCCCGCTTCTCTTTGGGAGGAATCTGGCAGATACACAAGCATTGGCAGTGAAATGGCAAGATTTAAAGACAGGAGCGGCAACGGCGTTGTGCTTGGCATGACCCACGAGGAGGCTGCTGTTCACCTTGCAAGAAACACAGCTAATTCTTACGCTCAGTATCCTTTCATGATTTATCAGATTCAGACTAAGTTCCGTGATGAGCCAAGATGCCGTGGTGGTCTTATCCGTGTTCGTGAATTCACAATGAAAGACGCTTATTCTTTCCACACATCACAGGAAGACCTTGAAAAGTATTATGACCGTGCCTATGTTGCTTATGAAAGAATTTTCAAGCGTGCAGGCGCAAAAAATGTTATTGCAGTTAAGAGCGACTCTGGTATGATGGGCGGCAGCATTTCACACGAATTTATGCTTCTTACTGATATTGGCGAGGACACATTGGCAATCTGCCCCGAATGTGGCTACAAGGCAAATATGGAAGCTGCTGATGTTAAGGTTGAGAATGTTGCTGGTGAAAAGGAAGAACTTAAAAAAGTTCACACTCCCGACATCAAAACAATCGAGGATCTTTGCAAGTTCCTTTCAATCCCTGCTGATAAGCTTTGCAAGGCTGTTGTTTATCAGAAAAATCTCACAGATGAATACATTATCGTGTTTATCAGAGGCGACCTTGATGTAAACGAAACAAAGCTTCGCAATTATGTTGGCGAAGAGATTCATCCCGCAATCATCACTGAGGAAAGCGGAATTGTTGCAGGCTTCATTGGCGCAGTTAATCAGAACGCAAAAGCTCAGATTATTTTTGATAAATCACTTGAGGGCATTGAAAGCACAGTTTGCGGCGCAAACGAGGTTGATTATCACTACACAGGCTTCAATGTTGAAAGAGATTACGGCAAAGTTGACTATGTTGATGTTGCAAAAATCTTTGAGGGCGCACTTTGCCCCTGCTGTAGCAAGAAAACAATCACAATTTCAAACGGTATTGAGGTTGGTAACATCTTCCAGCTTGGCACAAAATACACCAAGAGCATGAATATGACATATCTTGACCAGAACGGTGTTGCACAGAATCCTATCATGGGTTGCTACGGCATCGGTGTTGGCAGACTTGTTGCTTCAATCTGCGAAGAGAGCCACGACGATTACGGTCCAATATGGCCCATTTCAATTGCTCCATGGCATGTTGAAATCTGTAACCTCCGCCGCAAGAACGAGGAAGTAACCGCTCTTTGCGAAAAGCTTTATGATGAGCTTCAGGCAAACAAGGTTGAGGTTCTTTATGATGACCGTGATATGCGTCCCGGTTCAATGTTTGCAGACGCTGACCTTTTCGGCATCCCTGTAAGAGTTGTTGTAAGCCCCAAAACAATGGAAAGAGGCGTTGTTGAAGTTTCCTACAGAGATAAGAGCTTCAAGGGCGATATTGCTATTGATGAAGCCGCAGAAAAAATCACAGAAATGGTTAACGAGCTTCTCAAACAGTACGATATTTAATTAAATTTTTAACTGAATAAGGGATGCAGTTTTAAGAAAAATTTTCAACAATTGCACCCCTTATTTTTTATTTAATTTCTTAAAAAAATTATAAAAAAATTCGTAATTTCTGAAGGTGATTTTTATTAAAAAAAGTAAAAAATTTCTCGGCCCGATTATACTTGTAAGTGCCGCAATGATATGGGGACTTTCATTCGTTTTTCAGAAAGAAAGTATGGACATAATTGAGATGTTTACGTTCAATGCTTCACGCTGTCTTGTGGGCTCTGTTGCACTTCTTCCTGTGTTGTTTTTTATGAATAAATCTAAGAAAAATTCTTTGCCAACTACACAGGAAAAACAAAAAATTCTGACTAAAAAAGAGATAAAAGGAATTATAATTGTTGGCACCTGCCTTTGCATTGCAGTGAATTTTCAGCAGGCGGCATTCAAATATCTTGAAACTGGCAAGATTGGATTCATCACAGCACTCTATATGATATTCGTTCCGATTTTCGGCTTATTTATGAAAAAACGCCCATCAATGATAATCTGGATAAGCGTTTTATTGGGTCTTTGCGGTATGTATCTGCTCACAACAGGCGGAAAAGCCCATTTCAGCCTTGGAAAAGGCGAAATTATAACGCTTATAGGTGCAATTTTCTTTGCGCTTCACATTATTGCCATTGATACATTCGGTGCAGACATTGATTCGGTCAAGCTCTCCTGCGGTCAATTCTTTGTTGCAGGCGTTATCTCACTTGTGGGTATGTTCATCTTTGAGCATCCTCAGATGAACCTTATTCTGAAAGCGGCTGTGCCTATTCTTTATGCAGGCATTATGAGCAGCAGTGTTGCTTTCACTTTCCAGATTATCGGGCAGAAATATACAGAGCCAACACTGGCTTCAATGTTCCTTTGTCTGGAGTCAGTTTTCTCCGTTCTTTTCGCTTATTTTCTTATTCCCGAACAGAAGCTTGTTGCAACAGAATACATAGGCTGTGCAGTAATGTTTGTTGCAATTTTATTAGCACAAATTCCACCAAAATCAAAGAAAATTTCTGAATAAAATTTCGCCAAAAATTTTCAAAAAAATAAAGTATGGATAACATAAATCTTTGTGATTTTTTATCCATACTTTTTTTATTTTTTAAGATGATTAAACTGTGAATTCATAGTCTGGCATCAGCGGTCTGAGATGCGAAAAATCATTCACAAAAGAGAGCCTTTGTTTGCCGTCCGAAGTGTATTTTATTTTTGAAACGCTTGTGTTATTTATGCTCAAAATATAATTTCCCTCGCCCATTTCAACAGCCTGCGGCAGGAAGTGATTACCAAACGAGCCGTGGGCAAAAACGATTATTTTCTGCCCGTATGTAAAGCGATTTCTGAAATACTCAATAACCTTTCTCGCTCTCTCGTCATTGTCCTTATCTTCAAGGTTATCATACATCAGTGGCATATCATTATTTTCTACAAGGTTGTCATAGTATCTCGTAAGATATTCAATGCCCGTGCCGAAATATCCGTAGCTGGAGCCGTTCTCAATTATCTGAGGCAGTATTTCCATCTGCGGATGATTCTTTAATTTATTGCACACAGCGGCAGCGGTGCGGACGCATCTGACAAGCGGAGAAGTGAACACAGCGTCAAATTCACAGCCTTTAAAACGCTCACCAAGAAGCTCTGCCTGCTTAACACCTGTTTCTGTCAGGTTCACATCGCAGGTATCTCTCTCTTCAAAAAGAGCGTTGTTTGTTTCGCCGTGGCGGATATAAAAAATTTCAAACTTTTCTTCCATAAAAACCTCTGTATAAAAAAAGTGCAGTCTCAAAAGAAACTGCACTTAAAAATCACTTAATCAATAATTATGCAAGCTCTGCAAAATACTTGATTGTACGAACCATCTGGCTTGTGTAGCTGTTCTCGTTATCATACCAAGAAACAACCTGAACCTCATAAAGATCGTCAGCAATCTTTGATACCATTGTCTGTGTAGCATCAAAGAGAGAACCGAACTTCATGCCGATAACATCAGAAGATACGATAGGATCTGTGTTGTAGCCGAAAGACTCTGAAGCAGCAGCCTTCATAGCAGCGTTGATGCCGTCAACTGTAACGTCTGCACCCTTAACAACAGCTGTAAGGATTGTTGTTGAACCTGTGGGAACAGGAACACGCTGTGCAGAACCGATAAGTTTGCCGTTAAGCTCAGGGATAACAAGGCCGATAGCCTTTGCAGCGCCTGTTGAGTTAGGAACGATGTTAGCAGCGCCAGCGCGTGCTCTTCTGAGGTCGCCCTTTCTGTGAGGACCGTCAAGGATCATCTGATCGCCTGTGTAAGCGTGGATTGTGCTCATGATACCGCTCTGGATAGGAGCATAATCGTTAAGAGCCTTTGCCATAGGAGCAAGGCAGTTTGTTGTGCAAGATGCAGCAGAAATGATCTGATCATCAGCTGTAAGAGTATCGTTGTTAACTGAGAAAACGATTGTCTTAAGGTCGTTGCCTGCGGGAGCAGAAATAACAACTTTCTTTGCACCAGCGTCAATGTGAGCCTGGCTCTTTGCCTTTGAGGTGTAGAAACCTGTGCACTCAAGAACTACGTCAACGCCGATTTCGCCCCAGGGAAGCTCTGCTGCGTTAGCCATAGCATAGATTTTAAGAGTTTTACCGTCAACGGTGATTGTGCCTGCTTCGTCATCAGCTTCAACTGTGTGAAGGCCTTCACCCATCTTGCCGCAGAAACCGCCCTGTGCGGTATCATACTTGAGAAGGTGAGCAAGCATTGAGGGCTTTGTAAGGTCGTTGATAGCAACGATTTCATAACCGTCAGCCTCAAACATCTGTCTGAAAGCAAGACGACCTATACGGCCAAATCCGTTAATTGCAACTTTTACTGACATTTGAATTACCTCCGAATGTTTTATATTTGTTTATAATATTAACCTTATACATTTTATCACTTTTTTGCCAATTTGCAAGAGATTTGTTAAAAAATTAACTCGACTTTTTAAAATTTGGGAAATTCCACAAAAATATCATACTCATATAGCTTTATTAGCAAATTTTCACAATTAAATCAAGTATTGGCTGTGCAATTTATTTTATTCATATTGAAAGTTTTACCATTTGATTGTATAATATTCGTAAAAGAGGTGATTTCATGGCAAGAAAAATCGAATACATCATAGACGAAGAGTATGACGGCAAAAAGGTCAAGAACTATTTAAGGGGAAAAGCAAAGATTTCCGCCCGCCTTATGAATTCCTTAAAGACATACGAAAACGGAATTACTCTTAACGGTGAGCATATCAGAACGATTGATACTTTAAAAGCGGGTGATGTGCTTGCGGTGAATCTGCCCGATAAATTTGGCGAAATTGAGCCCATTGAAATGCCACTTGACATAATCTATGAGGATGATGATGTTATTGTAATCAACAAATCCCCTTTTATTGCCATGCACCCCACCCACAACCACCAAGGTGATACACTTGCCAATGCTCTTACGTATCATCTGCAAAAAGAGGGTAAACCGACCGTTTTTCGTGCTGTTGGCAGGCTCGACAAGGGGACATCAGGCGTTGTTGTATGTGCATTAAATTCACACGCCGCTGCAAGAATCCCTGTATCTTCCGAAAAAGAATATTATGCAGTTGTAAACGGCAAAACTGACGATAGCGGCTCCATTGAAGCACCTATTTATCGCCCCGACCCAATGAAAACAATCCGTTGTGTTGACCCCCGTGGAGATTATGCGCTGACACATTATAAAAAAATCAAGGGCAACGATAAATATTCGCTGGTGCAGGTGAGGATTGAAACTGGCAGAACACATCAGATAAGGGTGCATTTCGCCTCCCTCGGTATGCCCCTTGTGGGCGACAGCCTTTACGGAGAGGACGAATTTTCTTTCGGGCATCAATTCCTCCATTGCAAAAAAGTCAGCTTCATACACCCCGTTACAGGCGAAAATATGACATTTGAGGCAGATCTTCCAAATGATGTAAAACAATTTATAAATAACAATTTATGTGAATAACATTCACATTCAACACAAAAAAGTAATGGTTATGAGAGCATTTCACTTTCATAACCATTTTTTTAATCAATCTTTATTAAATTCTCTTGCAATTGCTGAAAGGTCGTCTTTATCAAAGAACTGAATCTCAATTGTTTTCTTTGCTTCGTTGACCTTAATCTTTCTGCCTGTGCTCTTGCCGAGGGCAAGCTCAACCTCATCAAAGAAGTTATCTCTCTTCTTTTTAGCTTTAACCTGAGGTTCGCTTTTCTGAGCCTTTGCGATTCTTTCGATTTCACGAACAGAAAATCCGTTTTTAATAATCAGCTTGCAGATTTCAAGCATCTTTGCTTCATCATCAAATGCAAGGAGCGCACGGGCATGACCCGGGGAAACTTGTCTGCTTTCAACCAAATCAAGTACAGACTGTGGAAGATTTAATAATCTTAAAGCGTTTGCAACAGCAGGGCGGGATTTGCCAACCTTCTGTGCCGCCTCTTCCTGTGTGATAGAGAGCTTCTCCATCATATACTTATAACCGAGAGCTTCTTCAAGCGGATTCAAATCCTCTCTCTGAAGATTCTCAACCATAGCAAGCTCAACTGTTTCGCTGTCTGTAAGCTCCTTGATAACAACAGGAACTTCTGTTAAGCCTGCCATTCTTGCGGCTCTCCAGCGGCGCTCACCTGCTACAAGCTGATAGCCACCGTCTTTTATCGGTCTGACGAGCAAAGGCTGAATAATGCCGTGCTGTGCAATGCTCTCTGAAAGCTCAGCAAGTGCGTCATCCTCAAAGAGCTTTCTTGGCTGCTCTCTGTTTGGCTCGATTTCCATTATCTTTAATTTAACAGGCATTGATGATGACTCTTCAACGGAATTATCCATAAAAAGTGCGTCAAGACCTCTGCCTAATCCGCTTTTTTTAGCTGCCATATTTTTAACTCCTTAGTTTTTCTTCAAAAATTCTTTTGCAACTTTCATATAAGCCTCTGCGCCCTTTGAACGCTTATCATAATACATAACAGGCTGACCGTAGCTTGGAGCTTCTGAAAGCTTAACATTTCTTGGAATAGGTGTTGAATATACCTTTTTAGGGAAGAATCTTTTTAACTCTTCAACGACCTGACTTGTGAGGTTAAGTCTGCCGTCATACATCGTGAGCAGAACGCCCTCAATTTCAAGCAAAGGATTATAAAGACGTTTAACCTGGCGGACAGTTGAAATAAGCTGTGAAAGGCCCTCAAGGGCATAATATTCGCACTGAATGGGGATAAACACAGTGTCAGCGGCGCAAAGTCCGTTAAGTGTGATAAGTCCCAGTGATGGCGGACAATCAAGGAAAATAAAGTCATAATCATTCTTCACAAGTGCAAGAGCATTCTTTAAGTTACTTTCACGCTTGGCAGAGTCAACAAGTTCAATTTCTGCGCCTGCAAGGTTCATATTTGCAGGGAGGATTGAAACGCCCTCAAACTCAGTTTTCTTGATAACTTCTTTTGCGGCAGTGCCGTTTATAATAACATCATAGGATGATTGAAGAAGCTCTTTTTTGTTAAGTCCAAGTCCGCTGGTTGCGTTACCCTGCGGGTCAATATCAACAAGAAGAACTCTTTTGCCCCTTAAACCCACTGCGGCGGCAAGATTGACAGCTGATGTAGTTTTGCCTACACCGCCTTTCTGATTTACGACCGCTATAGTTTTTGCCATATATATCAAGTCCTTTATTTTCAAATTCTTGTCTATTATACATTCAGCTGTTTATTTTGTCAATGTTTCACGTGAAACATCTCTTTTATTTATTCTCACAATATATTCTGTGTAAGTTTCTGTTTCTTTGTGGAACGAATTTGCATCGATTCCACTGTTGCGCATTGTCATCACCGCATGGTCAAGAGTGTTTATAAAAAGCTGAATATCCTTGAAAACCTTAATACTGTGTCGCCTGCTCTGCGGTTTATCTTCTTTTTTAGGGTGTTCTTCCAAAAGTCTGGTTACAAGCATCTCTGTTTCGGCAACATTCAGATTATTTTCAATAACCGCATCCACAACTTCATTCATAATGTTGGTTTCGGGCAAACGAATAATTGCCCTTGCATGCCTTTCAGTTAAGCCGTGTGAAATTATCTTTTTTTGAAGCTCATCGGGCAATCGGAGCAAACGAAGCTTGTTTGATATGGCAGAAGTGGATTTGCCAAGCTTTTTTGCTATTTTTTCACGATTCATGCCAAAGTTATGGTTGAGCCGTTCTATGGCTTTCGCCTCCTCAAAAAAGTTAAGGTCTTTTCTTTGCAGATTTTCAATCACAGCGTAAATGGCAGACTTCTCCTCGCTGACATTCACAACAATTGCAGGGATTTCGGGCAAGCCTGCCATTTTAGAAGCTTTGAGCCTGCGCTCCCCTGCCACCAACTCATACTGCCCCTCGCAGACCTGCCGCACAGTTACAGGCTGCAAAAGACCGTTTTGATAAATGCTTTGCGCCAGCTCCTCAAGGTCATTCCAATCAAAAACCTTTCTCGGCTGATACGGATTCGGCTGAATATCATTCACAGGGATTCTGATAATCTCACCGCACCGCTTTGACTTCTCGCTGAACTTAACCATAATACCACCCTTTCAAAAGCCATTAAGGCAAAATAAAACACCGTATGATTTAAAATTATCACACGGTGCGGTACTTGTCCAGCTTTTTTCATCGGGCAGATTCTACTGCAAACAAGATAATATTTTATTATTCGAGCGGCTTTTTTGCGATTTGTGCCGATGCCCTTGGATATTTTGGCGGAGTTTGCGATATTTTTTTAACGCAAATAATAGTTCTTTCGCCACAATCCTCAACAACAAATTCTTTTGCAGATACCGCCTTGCCGCCAAGGAGCTTAATTGCCCCCTTTGCAGAGTCCAGCTCCTGCGCTGCTTTTGCGCCTTTCATTGCGGCAAAAATACCGCCCTGCTTCAAAAACGGAATACAATACTCGCTGAGCACGTTCATATTGGCAACAGCTCTTGCGGTGGCAAAATCGAACTTTTCTCTATAATCCTTGTTTTTACCTGCTTCCTCGGCACGGATGTGAACAACCTCCGCATTAAGTCCGAGCGTATCAATAACCGACTGAACAAACACAAGTCGCTTTTTTGTAGAATCCATAAGCGTCATTTTAAGGTCGGGTCTTGCAATAAGAATAACCACACCAGGGAAGCCTGCGCCTGTTCCAACATCTGCAACCTTTGCATTTTTAGGGAAATCCACCTCACTGAGAAGTGAAAGACAATCTGCAAAATGCTTACTTACAATTTCGTCAGGCTCTGTTATGGCTGTGAGGTTAAGAGTTTTGTTTGTTTCAACAAGCATTTCTGCATATTTATCAAACCTGTCAAGGGCTGTTTCGTCAAGCTCAACACCAACATTTTTGGCGGCAGAATAAAGCTTTTCTTTATTTATCATCTTAACCCCTCCTTTTCAAGATATATAAGCAAAACAGAAATGTCCGCAGGGCTGACGCCAGAAATTCGTGAAGCCTGCCCCACATTCTTTGGTTTTATCTTAGAAAGCTTCTCCCTTGCTTCAAGGCGAAGCCCGATAATGCTGTTATAATCAATATCGGCAGGAAGCTTTTTCACTTCAAGGCGATGCATTTCTGCAACCTGTGCCTTTTGCCTTTTAATATATCCCTCGTATTTTATGTCAATTTCAACCTGCTCAAAGATTTCATATGGCAAATCGGGTCGCTCCGTGTCAAACTCTTCAAGCAAATCATAATTGAGCTGAGGTCTTTTTATAAGTTCAGCAAGTTTAACACCGCTGACAATTGGTGATGTTTCACGTGAAACAAGCATATCATTAAGTTTATCAGATGGCGAAACAACCGCCTTTTCAACTCTTTTGCGTTCTTCTGCGATAAGCTCAATCTTTTTTTTATACTTTTCAAAGCGTTCGTCGCTGATAAGTCCAATCTCATGACCCAACGGTGTCAGACGGCGGTCAGCGTTATCCTGCCTTAAAATAAGGCGGTATTCTGAACGGGAGGTCATCATTCTGTAAGGGTCAGAGCATCCCTTTGTAACAAGGTCATCAACAAGTGTGCCGATATAAGACTGAGCACGGTCAAATATAACTGGCTCTTTGCCCTGCACCTTTCTTGCAGCGTTGATACCTGCAACAAGACCCTGTGCGGCGGCTTCTTCATATCCGCTTGAGCCGTTGAACTGACCTGCACCAAAAAGTCCGCTGAAATCTTTAAATTCAAGTGAAGCGTCAAGAGCAAGCGGGTCAACGCAGTCATATTCAATAGCGTATGCCGTTCTCATCATCTGCGCATTTTCAAGACCGGGGATGGTGTGCATAAACTCTAACTGAACATCCTCAGGCAAAGATGATGACAAACCCTGAAGATACATTTCCTCTGTGTTATATCCGCAAGGCTCAACAAAAATCTGATGACGCTCCTTTTCGTGGAATCGAACTATTTTATCTTCAATGCTGGGGCAATAGCGTGGGCCTTTGCCGTCAATCTTTCCGCCATAAAGCGGTGAGCGGTGAAGATTATCAAGAATAACCTTTTTTGTGCGCTCATTTGTGTATGTAACATAGCAGCACATTTTATTTTGAATATCAATGTTATTATCAAAAGAGAACGGCACAATTCTCTCATCGCCATGCTGTTCTTCAAGAATTTCAGCATTAACGCTTCTTCTGTTTACCCTTGCAGGTGTGCCAGTTTTGAATCTGCGTGTGGGAACACCCATTTCTTTAAGTGCAACGGCAAGTCCTCTTGCAGGGAACATACCGTCGGGACCGCTTTCATAAGAAACATCACCAACATAAACCTTGCTTGCAAGGAATGTGCCTGTGGCAAGAATAACGCACTCTGCCTCATAAACAGCCTCAAGATTGGTGCGAAGCTTCCAAAGTCCGTTTTCGCACTTTTCAATATTCACAATCTCGCACTGGCGAAGCTCAAGGTTTTCCTGCTGTTCCAGCACCTTTTTCATATATTCTGAATAAGGGCGGCGGTCAATCTGTGCCCTTAATGAATGAACCGCAGGACCTTTACCCAAATTAAGAATACGGCTCTGGAGGGTGTTGGCATCTGCCGCCTTGCCCATTTCGCCGCCAAGAGCGTCAATTTCTCTTACAAGATGACCTTTTGATGTTCCGCCAATTGACGGGTTGCAGGGCATATTGCCAACCCAATCAAGATTTATTGTAAACACAGCAGTGTCGCACCCAAGGCGTGCTGAAGCAAGGCCAGCCTCAATTCCTGCATGACCTGCGCCGATAACTGCTACCTGATATTTTTTTGCAAAATATTCCATATTATTTTCCTACACAAAAATTACTGAATACCTTATCTACAACTGCCTGTGATGCTTTTTTGCCTGTAAGCTCCAAAAGAGCCGACACAGCATCATCAATGCAGACCCCTGCCGCATCAAGCGTTACGCCTGCGCTTAATGCAAACTCTGCCTCTTTAAGTGAATCAAGCGCCTTAATGCAGCACTGCCTTTGCCTTTCGTTGGCAAGCATAGCGGCATTCGGGTCAAAATTCTTTGTGCCAAGCAAAGTTGTAACTCTGTCTTTAAGCTCCTGCAAGCCAGTGCCGTCCTTTGCGCTCATCTCAACAGCTTCACCTAAAGCAGAGGTTATATAATCTTTATCAATCCTGCAAGCCGTATCATTCTTATTAAGAATGGGGATAACAGGCTTGTTTTTGCAAAGCTCAATTAAATCCTTGTCCTCTTTAGTCAGCTCATCGCCTGAATCAAACACTGCAAGGACAATGGCACTTCTGCGGATTTTCTCTCGGCTGCGCTCAATGCCAAGCATTTCAACTGTATCACCAGTGTCTCTGATGCCTGCCGTATCTGAAAGGCGAAGAATACAACCGTCAATATTTACGGTTTCCTCAACAACATCTCTCGTTGTTCCCTTAACATCAGTAACAATGGAACGGTCGTAGCCAGTGAGCAAATTCATAATTGTGGATTTGCCTGCGTTTGGCTTGCCGATAATTGCCGCATCAACACCTGTTGTAACAGCCATTCCGCTATCAAATTTATCAAGAAGCGATTGCAGTTCGCTCTGCGCCTGCTTCAAAGAAACAATAATTTCGTCCTCGTTTATTTCTTCAATCTCTTCGTCGGGGTAATCCACCCAAGCGGAGATGTGTGCGCATATTTCTAAAAGAGAATTATTTATTTCATCTGTCTTTCTGCTCAAAGAGCCTTCAAGGATATTAAGTGAAGCACTTAACCCCTGCTCGCCCTGCGAATTGATAACAGACATAATTCCCTCTGCGCCAGACAAATCAATTTTGCCGTTAAGGAAAGCTCGCTTTGAAAATTCGCCAGCCTCAGCAGGCACAGCACCGCAATCAAGAATAACACGCAGAACCTTTTGCATTACGAATGTTCCGCCGTGGCAGGTGATTTCTACAACATCCTCGCCTGTGAAGCTGTGGGGAGCTTTAAATACAAGACAAACAGCCTCGTCAACAGGCTGTTTTTTGTCATAAATCTTACCGTATAACGCAGAGTATCCGCTAAGCTGAGAAAGCTTTTTGCCTTTGGCAGATACAAATGCTTTGTCGCAAATTTCTATGGCTTCTGCACCCGAAACACGCAGGGTGGCTATTCCGCCAACGCCAGCGGGGGTTGCAATTGCCGCAATTGTCTTTTCGTTATGAGTCATATTATTCTCCTGATAAAAAGCTGAAAGCAGTTTTCAGTTGAGCTTTAATTTCTTCGGGGTGAATTTTTGAAATAAAATTCTCTGCAAGAGCCTTAATTTTATCAATCAAAATAAAGAATTTCTCTGAAACAATATCAAAAATCTCTTTCGGTTTAATCATCCCGTTATATATTCCAAATGCAACAAGGGCGATTATTGCCGCACCAATAAGAATAAGAGCAATAAGTGCCGCAATTTTGCCTTTTGATTTTGGCTTTTCTTTTTTACTGTTTGAAAGAACAAGGGGAACTTTCTTGCCAGTGATTCTGTCAGCGATTCTGCCGTATGCCGCCATTGCAGGGCAATCCTTAACAGCAACAAATCCTGTTGATGAAGCGTAAGAAATTTCTCTGTCCTCAGGTACAACACCGATAAGCTGAACCTTGATAGCATCAATAACCTCATCAATGTTATAATATCTGCCCTTTGTGGTGGGTACTCGGTTAAATCTGTTAATAACAAGGCGGATGTTTTTTAATCCACATTCACTTAACTCGTCAACGGCAGAAACAGCCGCTTTTGTGCAGATTTCATCGGGGGTGGAGATCACAATAGCTCTGTCTGCACATTCAGCCGCCAATTTGAATCCGCCAGAAACGCCAGCAGGCGAATCAAACAAAATATAATCGTAATCATCTTCTATTCTGTAGATGATATTTTTTAATTTAAGTGAGGTGTACGCATCGTTCCACTTTCTTGGTGCAGAAATAATTCCAACTGAATTCTTTTCGTTAATTACTTCCTGAATATCACAGTTGCCAAGAATAATATCGCCCCAGTTGTAAAGTGAAGTATATTCACCAGTTATAACAAAGTCAATGAATCCCTGACCGATGTCAAAATCGATAACAAGAACACGATAGCCTTTTTTTGCAAGAGAGAGTGCTGTTCCAGTTGTAAAAGAAGTTTTGCCTGCTCCGCCTTTACCCGAAGCAATTACAATTTTTTCAGCCATAAAAACACCTCATTCAACGCTTTCTTATCCCAACAGAGTGCTTGTCTGCTGGCTGGGTTTCTTTTCTTCGTTTTTGTCTGCTTTTTTATAGAAATATCCATAAATAGCCTCGGCAACAGGTGAACAGGTAGAACCCGACCTTGCGCCCTCAATAGCAACACAAATTGCAATTTCGGGTTTATCGTACGGTGCAAAGGTAATGAAGAATCCGTTAGTAAGCACAACCTTTTCGCCACGGATATTATGCTCAACCTGTGATGTACCAGTTTTGGCGGCGCATTTAACAACCTTGCCAATGGTGCGGTTAAGGTCATATGAGTTTGTGATAACTCTTCTCATACCCTCTTTAACAATATCTATATTCTCTGCCTTGAAGCCTGTTTCAACAACGACCTCTGGCTTTTTCTCTGTTTTGGTTTCGGTAAGGTCAAAGCTTTTTGTTTCTTTAATAATATGAACACTATATCTTGTTCCGCCGTTGGCAATTGTTGCGCAATAATTGGCAAGCTGAACAGGAGTGAAAAGATTACCCGCCTGACCGATTGCAGACTGAATTGTGAAACCAGGCATCCATTCCTGATTGATTGACGCACGGTAACTGGGTGAGTCAAGAACACCTGTGTTTTCTGAAATTTCAAGACCTGTGGGCTGACCAAGACCAAGGAGCTGACGGTAAGTATTCATCTTTTCAGCACCAAGCTCAATGCCCAACTTATAAAAGAATGTGTTGCATGAATCCTGCAACGCTGTTCTTACATCAATATGGTTTGTTCTGTGGTTAGCAACGCAGCCAAACTCCATATCAAGGTAAGTGTATTTATAGAAACAATCGTAAGTGGTACTTTCGTTGATTACGCCCTCTTCAAGAC
Organism: Clostridia bacterium; assembly: GCA_024404115.1. GTDB lineage: Bacteria > Bacillota > Clostridia > Oscillospirales > Acutalibacteraceae > CAG-488. The sequence continues at coordinate 55,962 of JAKSQM010000006.1, forward strand.
CTGCAAGCGCAACAGACGGCTTTGAGGTTGAACCCGGAGCGTAAACACTCTGAAATGCTCGGTTCCACAAAGGAGCTGCTTCATCTTTAATAAGATTATCGTAATTTTCGTTATATGTATTCTGATTATATGAAGGATAAGTTGCCGCCGCAAGAACCTCGGCAGTGTTGCAGTCAAGCACAACAACAGAGCCACCGTGAGAAACCATGCTGGGGATATTCATACAAAGCTCTTTCAACGCTTTCTGTGCAACCTTCTGCGCACCAGCATCAATTGTTAAAACAACAGCATCGCCGTTCTGAACCTCTTTTGTGAAAGTGGTTGAGGTTGTGCCGTCAACACCCGTGGTAACAACTCTTTCGCCGTCCTTACCTCTGAGGGTGCTTTCATAAAGCTTTTCAATTCCGCTCTTACCAACAAGGTCGTTCATGCCGTAGCCTTTATTTTTAAGATCAGCATATTCTTCTGCCGAAATGGCGCCAACTGAGCCGAGAATATGTGGTGCAAGCTCGCCGTCATAATATTCTCTGTAAGCTTCGATTTCAACATCAACGCCCTTATAAACAGAGTTAAGCTCTTTGATGTATGCAACAATTTCGTCATCAACATCCTCTGCAAAGCGGTAGGGGTTTGCAGTGTTGAATCCGTTTAATCTCAGCTGATAGCAAACAGACGCAATTTTTCTTGCGTTCTCTTTTGAATAGCCGTCAAGCTTATACTTTTCAATAAGCACTTTCATGCAGTTTTCAGCGGTGGCATATCTGTTAAGGTCAAGCATATCCTCGCTGAGCATTGTTTTAATGTCGTTTTCGCTATCAGGTTTATAAACAAATTTGCCGTTTTTGTCAAGGATAATAGGAAGCTCATCAATCCATGCGGCATTGTTTTTTTCAAAAAGATTTATAAGTGAAAGGATGATTTTATTTCGCTCCTCCTGCTCTTTAAGTGAGGGGAAATCAATAGCGTTGAAAATAACAGTGTTGCCGGGGCGATTGCCAACAAGAACAACACCGTTTCTGTCAAGGATTTCGCCTCGCATAGCTTTGACGGTGCTTGTGGAAACTGATGTTGAGCCAGAGAGAGCGTACTCTTCGCCCTTTAAAATCTGCGCATTAAAAAGAATGCCTGCAAAAGCCAAAAGGCACGCCGCAATAATGCCGACAGTTACATAATGACGAACAGGGTTCATTCTGTAGTCAAACTGCTTGATTCGTTTAACTCTGATTTTGGCACTGCCCGCATTATAATAATCATAGCCTTCAAGGTCTTTTTCGTTTTTCACAATATCACCGTCCTTTCACTAAAATAAAATCAGTCTTTTTTCTTTGAGCAAATCGCTCTTACAATTACATAAAAAACTCCCACAAACAGGAATGTATAAATTACAGAAGCAAAATAGATGTTGATATAGATATAATCTGCTTCTATGCCTGCCGCAGAAACATAATATAAAAGGAAATAAACTGTGTTATAAACAAAGATAGAAACAGAGCTGAACAACAGGCATGTTTTAAGGTTGTTTCTGAAAATACCTGTTATAAGAAGTCCCGATAAAAAGCCAATGCATGTCAGCGCAATGCTGTGAAAGCAAAGGGATTCTGCCGAAAAAGCATCAACCAATATACCTGCAAAAAGCCCGAAGAACATACCCCATTTTTCTCTTTCAAACATACCGATGCAAACAATCAGCGGCACAAGGAGCATAACGGGAACATCAGTTGGTCTTATAAAAAGTGAACTGTTATTCTGAAGCAAAAAGGTAACGAAAACCACCACCGCAAGCTTAATGCGGCGGAGCTGGTTAGCTTTATTTTCATTATAAAACGTTCCGCTTTCCATTTGCCTTCTCCTTAAAAATTACTGAGTGATACCCTGACCGTTAAATTCTGTGATGATAAATACATCCTTGATTTCTGCAAGGTCAACATTTGATTCAACCTTTGCATAGTTTGAAATATCTGTTTTTGATTTATTGATTTCGCTGACAGTGCCAACAATAAGGTTTTTGGGGAATACACCGCCGATACCAAGTGTGCAGATAACACCGCCTGTTGCAAGGTTGCAGTCTTTATCAAGACCGGGGAGCTTACAATATTTTTTGCCTGCGCCATTTTCAAAGCCAGTAACATAACCCATTACATTGCTTCTTACCTCATAAACAGCCGCATTGAATTTTGGGCTTGAGAATGTGGTAACAGTGCAGCTTGTTGCGTTAACATCAGTAACAACACCAACAAGGTTTTTGCCATAGATAACAGGGTCGTTCACTTTAACGCCCTTTGATGAGCCTTTGCTGAGAATTATTGAGCCGAAAGCATCACTTGCATCTCTTGAAAGAATGGATGCAGAAATAAACTTGAAATCGGGGTGTTCCTCTTTAACGCCAAGAAATTCCTCATATGTTTTCAGTGTTCTCTTTGTGTTTTCATAATCTGCCAGCTCGCCCTGATAATCGGCAATCTGCTGTTTCAGCTGAGCATTCTCTTTTTGAAGAGTATCTGATGAGCGGAAATAATCGCAGAAATAATCAACACCACTGCCAATGAAAGTTGAAACCTGCTGAAAAGGCTTCATTATAGTAACTGCAACAGATGAAAGAGGAGTGCTGCCTGAATGAGCAATACCTGCAATAATTGCGCCAAGAATAAGCGCAACTAAAATTGTACCTAAAATTTTAGTTGCTTTCTTTTTAAAAAAGCTGTTCATACAAATCCCCTTTCTTTAAAATCTTTTATTCATCAAAGTTTTTTCTCAAGGCAAACGCCTGTTCCGTCAACAGCGCAGTCAATAGGATTGTCTGCAATCTCAACGGGGATGTTAAGCTCCTGCTCAATAAGCTTGTCCAGACCTCTGAGCAAAGCACCGCCGCCGCAAAGAGTAATGCCGTTATCCATAATGTCAGCGGCAAGCTCAGGGGGAGTGTTTTCAAGAGTTGTTCTGATAGCGTCAACAATCTGCTGAACAGTGTCTGAAAGAGCTTCTCTGATTTCCTGTGAAGTGATTTCAATATTAAGGGGAAGTCCGTCAACAAGGTTTCTGCCCTTAACATTCATTGCGCCCTCTTCTTCATATTCAAAAGCAGAGCCAAGCTTTATTTTAATATCCTCAGCGGTTCTTTCACCAATAAGGATGCTGTATTTTCTCTTAACATAGTTGATGATAGCTTCGTCCATGTCATCGCCAGCAGTTTTGATAGAAAGAGATGTAACAATATCTTTAAGTGCAATAACTGCAACCTCAGATGTGCCGCCGCCGATGTCAACAATCATGCTGCCCGTTGCACCTGTAACAGGCAGACTTGCGCCAATTGCAGATGCCAGAGGGGACTCAATAATGCTTATGTATTTTGCGCCAGCAGATTTAACAGCGTCATTAACAGCTCTGCGCTCAAACTCTGTAACGCCAGAGGGAACGCAAACCATTATCCTTGCACGGTTAAAAAGTGAACCGCCAGATGCTTTTTTGATGTATCTGCGAAGCATTTCTGCTGTAGCGTCAAAATCTGCAACAACACCGTTCTGAATCGGGTGAAGCGCAACAACAGAACCTGGAGTTCTGCCAATCATCTCTTTAGCCTGTGAACCAACTGCAACAACTCTTGGAGGGTTGAATCTCTGGTCAATTGCAACAACAGATGGCTCTCTTATAACAATACCTTTACCTTTAACAAAAACAAGTGTGTTTGCTGTGCCTAAATCAATACCAATATCCTGTGAAAAAAGCATTTCTCTTACCCCTTTACTCTGCGTATGATTATTCTGTAGGAATTTTCTTTAATGATATATTTTCTTTAATGAACTGCTCAGGGTCAAAACCAGCCTTAATGCACTGGTTATTCAAGATAAAGTTAACTGAAACAGTTACATGCTTATATGAGAAAATATAATAATAAAATGTGCTCTTATCATAAATCTTGCAGGTGAAGCTTTTTGCATCCTTGCCAAAAAGCTTTGTGGTGGATTCTTTGAAATCCGTTGCAGCTTCGCTGTCGCCTGTGGCAATTTCAATCGCCTGCTTTGCGGCAATATCTCTGTTATACATTTCGTCAAGTGTATATTTATCGTTTGTTTCAACGGTGATTTCGCAAGTGTTCTCGTCAGGGCAATCCTTATGCTGAATTCTGAAAACCTTGACATTTTCGTTAAAGAACCATCCGTCCGGAATATTCATTTTTATAAAAGCACTTTCAATAGCGTGCTTGCCATCCATTTTAGCAACAGGGAATGTAACAACAGCTTCCTGCTTTTCGCCGTTTTCGTCTGTGTATTTCTCTATCATATTTCCGTATTTATCCTGAACAGGCTTACCGTGCTTCATCTCAACCTTGTGAGTATTTCCTAAATCGTCAACGAATACATTATTCTTGCATCCACTAAACATTAAAACTATAAAAACAACAGCGCAGATTATTGCTGTAGCTCTTTTCATAAAAAACACCTACCCAATCTTATTCATCTTGAAATTATATCATCTGTGCAAGCGGTTGTCAATGAAAAAGCCATTTTAATAAGTAAACAAACTCTAAATTTTTCAATATAAAAGAAAAGACCTGCCAGCAAAATCGGCAGGTTCGCTTTTGCAGATAAAAATTTTTATCAGAATACTACACAATAAAACAGAAATCACAGAAATGAAAAGATAATATTTATGATAAATACAGACAGTTAATTAACTGCTAAAACAAAAAGGAGTGTTGAATATGACTTGCCCAGTTTGCGGAACAGAATTTAATGTAAACACTAAGCTCAAAAATGGCGTTTATCGCTGCCCCAACCCCAACTGCACAGCACCGTATATAACAGAAAAAAGAGAGCCGTCAAATTTAACCCTCGCTGTAATCTTTCTGTTGATTGCAGTTGTCATCTTTTTTGGCTTTGCATTTTTAAACACAATCAAAAACACTTATATTACTCCAGACACAACCGCCGCTTCCTCTTCATCTGCATACAGTGAGGAGCGTGAATACACCGAGCACACACAGCCTGCCACATTTAATTATGAAGAATATTTAAGAAGCAGAGAAAGCACCGCCATGTATTAGAAATCTGATGTACATTAGTAACAAAACGGATTTGTGCAAGGTGTTCAGTTTTGATTAAATATTTATAGTAAATCTTAATATTTTTGTGTTTCAATATTGACATCAAACCAACCTTTTGATAATATGTGCGTACAAATTTTAATTGTATCAAAATGCAAAGGGAGGCACCGTAAAGTGAAATGTGAAAAATGCGAAAAAGAATTTGTTGTTGTAGAATACAACGACAGAAAAGTACACGAAGAAACAGCGTTTTGTCCACACTGCGGGCACGAAAAGCCGAAGCCCGAGCCTCCCCCTGCTCCAAAGCAACATATTGGAATGGGGATGATATTTGCCCTTGTGCTTGTTGTCTTTCTGCTGTATTGCTATTCTTTAATGAATAACGCATAACAAAAAATCCTGCCGTTACCGACAGGATTTTTATTTTGCTTATTTCTGATTTATTTTATCAGGTGATCCGCAGCACTTCTTATATTTCTTGCCGCTTCCGCAGGGGCAGGGATCATTGGGACCAACCTTTTTGCCCTTTTTGATTGTTCTGCCTTTTTCGCTTCCGTCAGATGCGCCTGATTCGCCAGTGATCTTAGCTGTCTGCTTTCTCTCTGTTTCTTCTTTTCTCTTGATTCTTACAGTGAGAATCTGCTTAACAGTTTCTTCTCTGATTGAAAGGTTCATTTCGTCAAACATATCTGAACCGTTGATTCTGTATGCAACGATAGGATCCTGCTGACCGTAAGCCATAAGACCGATACCACGGCGAAGCTCATCCATGTTGTCAATGTGATCCATCCACTGTGAGTCAACATTGTGAAGAAGAACCATTCTTTCAAGATCTCTCATAACCTCAGGAGTAAGCTCTTCTTCTCTTGCTTCATAAAGAGCCTTACCTCTTTCAATAAGAGTTTCTTTGATCTCTTCTCTGTCAAGAACTTCATCTGTGAAATCATCATCATCTGTAAGCCAGCCCTTGAACTTGCCACGAAGACCTGCAACATTCCAATCCTCCTGATGAAGAGCAGCTGAGCAATAGAAATCAACAGAATCTGTGATTGATTCCTCAAGCATATGCATAATAGAGGGTTTGAGCTCTTCGCCGTCAAGCACTCTGTCTCTCTGACCATAGATAAGCTCTCTCTGACGGTTCATAACATCGTCATACTGAAGAGTATTCTTACGGATTGCGAAGTTCTGTCCTTCTTTCTTCTTCTGTGCGCTTTCAATAGATTTTGAAACCATTGAAGATGTGATTGGCATATCTTCGGGGGTTTTGAGAGCTGTCATCATATTTGCAAGTCTTTCACCGCCGAAAAGACGCATAAGGTCATCTTCAAGTGAAAGATAGAAACGGCTGGCACCTGGGTCGCCCTGTCTGCCTGAACGGCCTCTCAACTGGTTGTCAATTCGGCGTGAGTCATGACGCTCTGTGCCGATAATGAAAAGACCGCCAACCTCACGAACCTTTTCTGCTTCGTCCTTGATAGAATCTTTATATTTCTTTTCAAGTGTCTGATATTCATTTCTTGCTTCGATAATTTCTTCGTTATCTGTCTCTGCAAAGCCTGTTGCCTCTGCAATAAGCTCATCAGTGTAACCCTTACGGCGCATTTCTGCTTTTGCAAGGTATTCAGAGTTACCGCCCAGCATAATATCAGTGCCTCGTCCTGCCATGTTAGTTGCAATTGTAACAGCGCCGAATTTACCAGCCTGTGCAACAATTTCAGCTTCTTTATCGTGGAACTTAGCGTTGAGCACTTCATGCTTGATGCCGCTCTTTCTGAGGATGCTGCTGAGAATTTCAGATTTTTCAATTGAAATTGTACCAACAAGAACAGGCTGTCCCTTTTCGTGGCATTCCTTAACCTGCTTAACAATAGCTGCGTATTTAACTGCCTCTGTCTTATAAACATCATCGGGGTAGTCAACACGAATCATCGGTCTGTTTGTGGGGATTTCAACAACATCAAGGCTGTAGATTTCGTTGAATTCCTGACTTTCTGTCATAGCAGTACCAGTCATACCAGAGAGCTTTTTGTAAAGACGGAAGTAATTCTGGAAAGTGATTGTAGCAAGAGTTTTGCTTTCATGCTCAACCTTAACGCCTTCTTTTGCTTCGATAGCCTGATGAAGACCCTCGTTATATCTTCTGCCCAGCATAATACGGCCTGTGAATTCGTCAACAATAAGAACCTGATTATCTTTAACAACATAATCAATATCTCTCTGCATAACGCCGATAGCCTTGATAGCCTGATTGATGTGGTGCTGAATTGTCATATTCTCAGCATCCATAAGGTTTTCAAGTCCAAAGAATTTTTCAGCCTTTTCAACACCTGATTTTGTAAGAGTAGCTGTTCTTGCTTTTTCATCAACAACATAGTCGCCGTCTGCAATATCTTCAACATTCTCTTTTGCCTGAACCTCTTTAACCTTAGTCATTGAAAGGGAGCGTGCAAATGTGTTTGCCATGGTGTAAAGCTCAGTTGACTGGTCGCCACGACCTGAAATAATAAGGGGAGTTCTGGCTTCATCAATAAGAATTGAGTCAACCTCGTCCACAACTGCAAAGTTATGACCACGCTGAACTTTCTGATCTTTATAGGGAACCATGTTATCACGAAGGTAGTCAAATCCCATTTCGTTATTTGTACCGTAAGTGATGTCTGCATTATAAGCAGCCTGTCTTTCCTGATTTGTAAGTCCGTGAACAATAAGACCAACTGAAAGACCCATGAAGCGGTAAACCTTACCCATCCACTCAGAGTCTCTTCGTGCAAGGTAATCGTTTACTGTAACAATGTGAACACCCTTGCCCTCAAGTGCATTAAGGTATGCAGGGAGAGTTGCAACAAGAGTTTTACCTTCACCAGTTCTCATCTCAGCAATTCTGCCCTGATGAAGAATGATACCACCAATAATCTGAACGGGGAAGTGCTTCATGCCAAGCACACGCCATGAAGCCTCACGGCAGGCGGCAAATGCTTCGGGGAGAATATCGTCAAGTGTTTCTCCGTTCTGAAGTCTTTCTTTAAACTCGGGGGTTTTTGCCTGAAGCTCCTTATCTGTGAGCTTTGAGTATTCCTCTTCAAGGGCAAGAACCTTATTCTTTAAAGGCGTTACTCTTTTAACTTCTTTTTTGGAGTAATCGCCAAAAAGCAATTTCATAAGACCCAAAATAATCACCTCTTAAAAATATTGCTAAAAACCTAATTTAACTTTTTGATTATAACATGAATAAATAAAATATACAATATGATATTTATAAAAGTTTCTTAAAAACATTGACAAATATAAAAGAAATGTTGAAAAAGCCGTTATTTTTTGATAAAATACTATTGTTCAACGCAATTGAACACAGCAAATACTTTTTTTTAAAGAGGTCCTATTTATGAACATTTTGGCAATCGGTGCCCATCCAGACGATATTGCAATTTCCTGCAGCGGCACACTCAAAAAATATATTGAAAGAGGCGACAGCGTTTCAATCTGCACAGTTACAAACGGCTGTTACGGACACACAGAGATTAAGCCGTCTGATTTGGCAGAAATCCGCATTGCAGAGGATAAGGCAATGGCAGATTCACTTGGCGCAAAATATTTCACGCTCAATGTTGATGACCAGTTTGTTGATTCAAATGACACTAAACAGGTTGACCTGCTTGTTGATGTTCTTCGTGAAGCAAAGCCCGATTTAATTCTCACCCACGCTTCTGACGATTATCACAGAGACCATCAGGAAACCTACCGCCTTGTTTTCAGAGCAACCTGCGCCGCAAGCCTCCATTTCTGGAAAGGTGGAAACGAAACTCCCATTTGCCCCATTTATCTTATGGATAGCTTTGCACTTAAAAACTTTGAGCCAACAGAGTATGTTGACATCACCGACACTATGGATGCAAAAGAAAAAGCAGTTCTTGCCCATGTATCACAGGATAAATGGATGAGAGAGCATGACGGAATTTCACTTGTTGATTTTGTCAGCGATTGCGCAAAGGTAAGAGGATACCAGTGCGGTGTTAAATTTGCCGAGGGATTCAGACCAGACGGCAACTACGGCAGAATGTCAACAAAAAGATTGCTGCCTTAACAAAAACAAATTGAAAAAAATCTTCTTATATGATAAAATGTTCAAAACAGCAGAAAGGGTGTTTTTATGAAGAGAAAAGACTACATTTCATGGGATGAATATTTTATGGGAACTGCGCTTCTTGCCGCAAAAAGAAGCAAAGACCCCAACACTCAGGTTGGAGCCTGCATTGTAAACGATAAAAAGAGGATAATGTCAATCGGCTATAACGGCTTCCCCATGGGTTGTGATGATGATGATTTTCCGTGGGAAAGAGAGGGTGAAAATTCATTTGATACAAAATACCCTTATGTGTGCCACGCAGAGCTGAACGCAATCCTTAACAACAGAGGTGCTAACCTTGAGGGATGCACAATTTATGTTGGACTTTTCCCCTGCTGTGAATGTGCAAAGGCAATTATTCAAAGTGGAATCAAAAAGGTAATCTATCTTTCTGATAAATATAAAGAAAGCGACAGCACAAGGGCATCCAAAAGAATGCTCACCGCCGCTGGTGTGGAGCTTCAGCAGATTGAAATCAAGCATAGTCAGATAACAATAGACTTTGACGAAAAGAAGATATAAAATTAACCGACCACGGAAATTCCAGTGGTCGGTTTTACTTTTTCGATTTTCTTTGCAAAAATATTGATAAATTCCCCATAATATGGTATAATACTCGCAAATGTGCAGTGATGGTTGTGTATAAACTGAAAGGTGTGATTCACAGATGAGTTTATACCACATTTACTTATTGTTGCTAGCCATATTTCTTGCTCTGATATGGATTATACTGAAGTATGTTTTTAGCAAAAAAACATCAGCAAACATTGACGAGTTGCCGCTCACAATAATTGCCGATGTATTATCTGCGATAATAATTAAACTCTTAATCGAATTATAAGCTACCAAACCAATAATTAATTAAAGCACAACCATTACCGCCACTTTTAAGAATACCAAAGATGATTTGGTATTCTTTTTTTGTAAACAAACTTCACATTTGTGACACCATTATACATTTATTTTCTTATTTGGTCAACAAAAAGGTTTAACAAATTAAGCCTTTTTTCCACGCACCCTGGCGTTTAATTATGCTTTATACAACTAAAACAAAACCGACCACAGATTTCCAGTGGTCGGTTTTACTTTTATAATCTTATTTCACCTTAACAACATTATTTGTGCATGAGCCGTCATTATTAACTGTTGTTATCATAACAGCGTCCTTACCGATAAAGCAGATATTCTCAACATTTGAGTTAAAGATGTTTTCGCCTGAATATCCCTGAACCTTGCCCTCTTTATCAACAATAAAGAATGCCTGTCCACCCTTATATGTTGCGGCAACGGCAAACTTTGATGCGTCTGAATTAACCGCAAACATATCAATCGCTTCAATATTCTTTGCAACAAATGATTTGCTTGTTACAAGGTTTGTGAATTTATGCTCCTTTGCGCTGTAAATCCAGTTGCCAGAGAATACATAATCCTTGTCAATATCGCCGTCAAATCTGATAAGCTCAGTTTCCTGACCTAAGTATGAAACGGTTTTGAATCCCTGAACAGTCTTTTTAAGGTAGATGTATCCGTTATCCTTGGGATTCTCTCGCAGGAATGTGCCGTACATTCCTGTGGTTTCGGGTCGGTTCATGCTTCTGTTAAGGTCATAGATGTCATAAACCTCTGTTTCTTCGTTATAAAGTCTGCCCGAAATAACAGCGGCTTTCTTTTCGCAGGATTTAAGGAATCCGTCTGTGAGAATGTGCCATCTGTCTGCAAATCTACCAGTTTTGTCTGCTCCTCTGTCTCTCTGAGAGAATATTCTTGAAAGACCGCCGTTTGTGATGTCAACATTGAAAATCTCAACATATGTTTTGTCAGATTTATATGCTTCGTTGGGGTCAAGGCTGAGAAGAAGCATTTTGCCATTTATGCCATAAACTTCGGGTGCATCTGTGAGCTTTGCAAAAACATAGGTGTAAAGGTTAACCCCTGCGTTGGCTGCATTTGTGAAAAGTCCGTAGCCAGTTGTCTTGCCGTCTTTTACAATATAGCTGATTTTAATCGGGATTTTGTTATATGTCAGCTCGGGGTAAACATTAAGTGCGTAAACAGGGCCTTTGTAAAGGTCGAAGTTTTCGCCGTCATATTCATAAAAAGAAACATTACCGCTTCTGTCTATTGAATAAAAAATGTTTTCAATGTCTGTCTGCATACAAGGGAACTTACTTTGCACAGACACTGGATTAAGCTGTGCAAAATCCACCGATGTATAAACGCCGTCAACTACCTCACCCTCAGGGCCCGGCTTTCTTTTAAGCGTGCCGTTAAGTGTTAAGGCAACAAGTGCAATTGCGCCTGCAAGAAGCACCGACAAAGTGGGAATAAGTATCTTATGAGCAGTTTTCATATTATTACCTCTTTCTTATTTAATAATCAGTTCTACAGGACAATGGTCAGAACCGTAAATTTCGTGATGAATTTTTGCTGAAACAAGCCTTTCTTTAAAGCTTTCTGAAGCGCAGAAATAATCAATGCGCCAGCCTGCATTTCTCTCTCTTGCTTTGAATCTGTAAGACCACCAGCTGTAAGCACCCTCTCTTTCGGGGTAGAAATAGCGGAATGTATCAACAAATCCAGCTTTCAGAAGCTCAGTGAATTTTCCTCTTTCTTCATCAGAGAAACCTGCGTTGCCAACATTTGCCTTTGGATTTTTCAAATCAATCTCTTTGTGGGCAACATTCAGATCACCGCAAAAAATAACAGGCTTGTCTTTTTGCATCAGAGATACCTTTTCTCTGAAAGCATCCTCCCACAGGCAACGGTGCTCAATTCGTTTAAGCCCGTCCTGCGCATTTGGCACATAAACTGTGATAAAATAAAAATCCTTAAATTCAAGGGTAATCATTCTGCCCTCATGGTCAAGATCCTCTTTGCCAATGCCATAAAAAACATTAAGAGGCTCTTCTTTTGAGAAAACAGCTGTACCCGAATATCCTTTTTTCTCGGCATAGTTCCAGTAGCAGTGATAACCCTCTGGTGAAAAATCAATCTGCCCCTGCTGAAGTTTGGTTTCCTGCAAGCAAAAAATATCAGCATCAAGGGAATTGAACACTTCCTCAAAGCCCTTGCCCATGCAGGCTCTTATGCCGTTTACATTCCAAGATATAAACTTTTTCAATGCATACTTTCCTTTATAATGAATATTGAGGCTATTTTACCATAAAATCTTTTAAAAATCTATCCCAAAAATTTTTAATTCTGAGAAATTTTTGATATTTTTTTGTTTAAAAATTCAAATCTTAAAATATTTTTTATTTTTTTTGCAAAAATTAAAAAAATCATTGGACATTTTCATTTATTTATGTTATCTTTATATTGCAGTTATAATGCATTGACTGAAAGGAGAAAAAAATTATATGGCTAAAGAAAACAAAGCAGACAAAAAAGCTGCTAAAGCAGAAGCAAAAGCTGCAAAGAAAGCTGAAAAAGGCGAGAAGAATCCCGAAATCGTTAAGTCAGTTATTTCATCAGTTACAGCAGTTGCTTGTGTAGCAGCAATGGTTGTTACAAGCCTTAGCATTACAGACAAGATTTGTAACACAAACAAAGATATCGCAGAAAAGGCATCAACAGGTGCTGGCTCAGCAATCACATCTACAGACACAGGTTCAGCAGATGTTGCAGGTTCTGACGATGCAGGTTTAACAGATGACATCGGCGGCGCTGATGATACAGCATCAGCAGACGATACATCAGTTGCAGATGATACAAGTGCTCCTGCAGATGACAGCTCATCATCATCAAGCTCTTCAAGCACACCCTCATCTTCATCATCATCAAGCTCTTCATCAGCTTCTAAGGCAGACGCAGACGCAGCTCCCGTAGGCACAGACGTAGCAAAAGTTGTTGCATATTACAACAAGGTTGCTAACGCAACAAAAGCTTACAAAGGCAAGATCACATTCAAAGCAAAGCAGGGTGCTTCAACAAAGATTACAGACACAAGCTTCCCCAAGGCTGCTATGAACATTGCTAACGGCATGCTTCCTAATGACTATCCATCAGACTTCAACAAGAATTATGTTTTCACAAATGGTAAGGCAGCAGACGGTACAAGCATCAACAAGGTTCTTCCCATTGAGGGCGAAGGCGTAATGAGCAAGCTTTCTGCATCAGGCGTTGCATCAGCTAAATGTGCAAAATCAGGCAACGGCTACAAAATTGAGATCAAGCTTAAACCCGAAAGCACCAACAGCTTCTCAGTTCAGCCCCCACAGCATAAGGCTTGCATGAACTGCCTTGATATGACAGATGATGACCTTAAGCCCTTCACATGTGAAAACTGCAACATTGGTTACCAGGGCGGTACAATCATGGCAGTTGTTAACGATAAAGGTCTTCTTACAGAGTTCCACGCATACAATCCCATGCACATCACTGGTACTCTTAAATGGACAGCAATCTCTGGTACAGCTGTTATCGATGCAAACTGGAGACGCGATGCTTACATGGCATACTAATAAAACAACATAACAAAAAAAGCACTCTCCTCACGGAGGGTGTTTTTTTATATATTAAAGATAGAAATTAAAAATAAAAACGGCACATCGTTAAAATGTTCCGTTTAAAAATATTCGTCATTTTCCCATTTTTTCGGGTTTTCATTTATATATTGCATATGGCGTAAATAATCCTCATCATTTCTGATTACATGGTCAAAAAATGAGCGTTGCCAGATGTTTTCACCAAAATCTTTGTTGCAAAATCGTTTAAATGTAGAAACTATCTGCGAAACTGTAGAGGTCGGCGTCCCCGACGACCCGCCACTGATTGATATTAACGCATGGATATGATTCGGCATAATAACATAATTATCAAACCTGACATTATCATAATAATTGCCGATTTCTTTTATATACTTTTCTGATATCAAGCCAAACGGGAGCAAAACCCTTTTTCCGTTTCTGACTTCTGATAAAATACGGTTTTTATCCCGTGTGCATATGGTTATAAAATACACGCCTGTCTGCGAATAGTCATAACTTTGTAAACGCAATTCTTTTCTTTTTGGTAAAGCCATAAATTACTATCCCATTATTATTGTAATTCGGGACGCCGAGGACGTTGTCCCCTACATTTTTGCGAAATTAAACAGTATTTATTCAAACCCTTTATTGGTCTGTATTCGTTTCAGAAGTGTCTGGGTGGAGATTGGTGAAATATAAACAAGGTTTTCGCCCGAATCCTTATCACGGCACAGGATGAATGACTTCGGCAAATCGAAGCTTACATCAACGATTTTTTTATTTTTCTGCATAGCTGAAAGATAATCTCTTGTTGCCTTTGAAACAGTTGTGTTATCAAGGTCAAAAATCCCGATAATCTCGTCAGTTGTGATAACAGTGTTTTCACCCAAATGAAGAAACATAGCTTTACCTCAGATTTGTTTTATTGTGCCTTCGCAGACTTCAAATGCTTTGCCGTAATTGATTTTTGAAATATGCGCCTTATCGCAGCAGGTAACAAAAACCTGCCAATCCTCAAGATATTTCAAAAGGCATTTCTGTCGCTGACCGTCAAGCTCACTCATAACATCGTCAAGCAGTGCAACAGGCTGTTCACCGCATCTGTCTTTAATGATGAATCCCTCGGCAATTTTCATTGCAAGGGCGCAGGAACGCTGTTGACCCTGTGAGCCATATGCTCTTGCCGACCTGCCCGAAAGAGTAATATCAATATCGTCCTTATGAGGTCCTGCGGAGGTCTGAAATCTTGCAATATCACTCTGCCTTTTGCGAAGAAGCTCATCATAAAGTATCTGCGACCATTCAACGGCTGTTTCGCCCTTTTCTTTAAGGCTGTTCACATATGAAAGCCTGAATTTCTCACGGTCATTTGAAATTTCTTTATAAATATCGGCAGTGTATTCTTTTAAAGAATCAATATATTGCAGGCGATATTCTATAATTCTGCCGCCTAACTTTGCCGTTTCTTCATCAAAAGCAAAAAGAAAATCCTCTGTGGCAGAGCCATCATTTATCTTTTTTAAAAGATTATTTCTCTGCATAACTGCTTTGTTATATTTTGAAAGCACCGCCGCATAGTTTGGCTTTAAAAGGCTGATGGCAATATCAAGAAATTTTCTTTTTTCGCCAGGTCCGTCTTTAATAACAGAAAGAACAGACGGAGAGAAAACCACCGCCTGAAATTCGCCCAAAAGCTGCCTGTGTGTATTTTTTTTAATTCCGTTTATGTGAACTTCTTTTTTGTCGCCGATTTTAAGCTTTACTTCCTGCTCACGGTTAAAAGCAAAAAAGGAAGAGTTAAGCTCTGCCTCTTTTGAATGTTCGTTAATCAGCTCATTATTTTTGCGGGTGCGGAAGCTGTTGCAGCCAGTGAAAAGCCAGATACTTTCAATAATATTTGTCTTTCCGTGTCCGTTTTCGCCATAGATAACATTGATGCCCTCATCAGGCTCAAAAGAAATATCACTGATGTTACGGAAATTTTTGATGTGATGTTCAAGTACCCTCATACAAGTCTGTAAATCACATTTTCAAACTCAACTTCATCGCCAGTGCGAAGCTTTTTGCCACGCTGAGTGCAAACCTCGCCGTTAACCTTGGCATCGCCATACTGAATAATCATCTTGGCATGACCACCTGTCTGCGCAACATCACAGAATTTAAGGAATGAGTCAAGTCTGATAAAATCGGTAGTGATTGTTTTTTCAACTACCTTTTTTTCTTTAACTTTAAGTTTAAAATTAGCTCTTTTAATCATTCTTTTTTAACCTCACAGGAAGAACAAGGAATACAAAGCTGTCGCCCTCTGGCGGAAGAATAAGAATAGGTGAAATTGAACCGTTCAGCTCAATTCTGACAACATCTGAATCGCATGCTTTAAGTGCATCAAGAAGATAGCGGTTGTTAAAGCCGATTTCAACTCTGTTGCCGTCGATTTCTGCCTCTGCTCTGTCGTTTGCAGTGCCAAGTGAAGCAACACTGCTAACCTTTACCATGTTGTCATCAAAAATGCAGGAAACAAGGCTCTTTGTTTTGTCGCTGATAATAAGAGAAGCTCTTTCAATGCTGTTGATAAAGCTCTTTGTGTCAATCTTAACCCTTGTTGATGCTGTAACAGGGATTGCAGCCTTGTAATTTAAAAATTCACCCTCAAGAAGTCTTGATGTAACGGTGTATCCGCCAAGCTCAAAAAGAATGTGTCTTTTGCCAATGTCCATAGAGATATAATCCTCGCCGTCATCAGAAACAGCAAGCTTAATAACCTCTGAAAGAGTTTTTGACGGAACAATAAACGAAGCATCTTCGCCTTTATAATCAATTGTTTCTTTTCTGATTGCCATTCTGAATCCGTCAACGGCAATGAGCTTGATTTCGTTTTCTGTTAATTCAAACTTGATGCCTGTGTAAACAACCTTTGAATCAGTTGATGCAACAGCAAAAATAGTCTGCCTTACCATCTCTCTGAGAAGCTTCTGGCTGATAACAATAGGATAGCCACCCTTAACAGAGGGAAGCTCAGGGTATTCATCTGCCGCAATGCCCATAATCTGATATTTTGTGTTGCCGCTTGTGATGATAGCAAGGTTTCTGTCATCAGATTCAAACTTAACAGTTCCGTCTGGCAGATTTCTGAGAATTTCACAAAGGATTTTGGCATTGAGTATAATTGAACCCTGTTCTTCAACACCAGCATTTATAGATGTTTTTATGCTTATTTCAAGGTCATAGCCAGTGAGAATAAGTTCGTTGCCCAGTGCTTTAATAAGAATACCCTCAACAGCAGGTATAGAAGTTTTGGTTGAAACAGCTCGCTGAACATTTTGACATGCCTGTGAGAGCAAAGCTGTGCTGCACTGAAATTTCATAAAAATTCCTCCGTTTGCGAAATAAATAATTTATATTATTTAGTAGTAGTATTAGTGGTTGTCAAAACTGTGTAAAACAGGAAAACCTGCGCAGTATCAACAAAAATCGGTATTTTGCCGTGTTGAAACTGAAGTCAGAAAATTCTTAAAAATTCTGATTGACTTTTGACAATGTTAAAGCTGTGCAAAGTTGTCAGTTAATTGTCAAAAAAGATGTCGAAAAAGTTAAATCTCACTTCTGCCCTCAATTGCCCTTGTGAGAGTGATTTCGTCGGCATATTCAAGGTCTGCACCAACGGGAACACCGTATGCAAGGCGTGTAACCTTAATGCCAAGCGGCTTAATAAGCCTTGAAATATACATGGCGGTTGCTTCACCCTCAACAGTGGGGTTGGTTGCCATGATGATTTCTTTTAAATTCTCATCACTGAGCCTTGATAAAAGCTGTTTCACAGTTATATCGTCAGGTCCTATGTTGTTCATAGGTGAAATTGAGCCGTGAAGCACATGATAAAGACCGTTGTATTCTCTGGTTCTTTCAAAAGCCATAACATCCTTTGTGTTTTCAACAACACAGATTACGGATGAATCACGCTTTTCATCACTGCACACAGCGCATTTCTCGCCGTCTGTTAAATCACAGCAGACACTGCACCTGTGAATTTTATCGTGAGCATTTTTTATAGTGTCTGTAAAATATTTTATCTGCGCATCATTCATGTTAAGAATGTGAAAGGCAAGCTTCTGCGCACTTTTGTTGCCTATGCCAGGCAATCTCTCGAATAATTCAATAAGTCTTGCCAGTGGCGCCGCTGAATTAGCCATATCAGAAAAGGCCGGGGATTGAAAGACCGCCCTTGGCTTTCTCTATACCCTGCTCCATTGCGTCGTTTGCCTTTTTGATGCTCTCGTTAAGAGCGGCAATGAGGAGATCCTCAAGCATCTCAATCTCTTCGGGGTCAACAACGTCTGGCTCCATTTTAATTGAAAGGATTTCGTGTGAGCCGTTTACAGTAACCTCAACTGCTCCGCCGCCTGCTGATGCTGTGAATTCAGAAGCCTCAACTTCTTTCTGGATGTTTTCCATATCCTCCTGCATCTGCTGGATTCTTTTCATCATATTGCCCTGATTTGCTGCACCGGGGATTCTTGCTTTCATAATAATTACGTCCTTTCGGTTAATTGTTTATTTTTTTTATAAGGTCTGCAAGTGGGTCTTTTTTAACCGCACCTGCGTCATTGCTTCTGTAAATTCCAAGTCTGTAACGCTGACCTGTTACTTTTGTAACAGCCTCTCTCAAAGCGGAAGCGTGAAGCGGAATTTTAATAAACTGAGGGAAAGTGGGGTTATCGCACTTAATAAGAAGATGCTCGCCCCTTATGAATGCTGATGAGCCTTTGAGAATGCCCATAAGCGGAACATCAGATTTTGAAAGTGAAGCGATAACATCGCCCCAGCTGCCAAGTGGAACATCACCTGAGGGAGCGGTTCTGTTAAGAGGCTCCTGCGGTGGAGGTGGTGGTGCCATTTCTTCTGTAGCTTTCGGCTCTTCTTTAACGCTTTGCTGTGCTGGAGCTTCTGCCGCCTTTTTAGCTGGTGCAGGCTCTGCCGATTTAATTGCAACGCCATTCTTCAACTGCTCTTCAATTTTTTCAATTCTTGCAATAATATCTGAGTTATCGCTTGAAGCTACAGCTGAAACAGACGGATTACAAAGGCGCACAACTGTCATTTCAGTTTCTATTCTTTTATTTATGCTGTTTTTAAGTGAAACAAGTGCCTTTTCAATAACAGAAAGGCTGTTGAGGATAGTTTCGAGCTTAAACTTCTCAGTCTGCTCCTTGTATCTTTTCATATCCTCATCAACGCAGATAATTAGCTCATAGGGATTTTTAACTGTTTTAACAATAAGCAGATTTCTGAAATGATTAAGCATATCAGAGCAAAGTCGCTCCATATCACATGAATCATTGTGCAGGTCGTTGACGATTGAAAGAGCCTGCGAAGTATCTTTTTGATTTATAGCATCAATAAGAGAGAAAAGTCTTTCTCTGCCTGCAAGACCTGCGGCGGCACTGACATCGTCTGCACCGATTTTTCCGCCTGCGCCAGAGCATCTGTCTAAAAGAGAAAGCGCATCTCTCAACGCACCGTCTGCCACCCTTGCAATAAGAAAAGCGGCGTCGGGCTCAATTTCAATGCCCTCCTGCTCAGCAACATACTGAACACGCTTTGCAATAGCTTCGGGAGTGATTCTTTTGAAATCAAAACGCTGGCATCTTGAAAGAATGGTTGAGGGGATTTTGTGAACCTCAGTTGTGGCGAGGATGAACTTAACATGAGCAGGTGGCTCTTCAAGCGTTTTAAGCAGGGCATTGAATGCGCCTGTTGAAAGCATATGAACCTCGTCAATAATATAAACCCTGTATTTTGCATTAACAGGTGTGAAGTTTGATTCGTCAATAATATCTCTGATGTTGTCAACACCGTTGTTGCTGGCGGCGTCAAGCTCAATAACATCAAGAATAGAGCCGTCATCTATACCTTTGCAAACGGCGCACTCGTTGCACGGGTTGCCGTTAACGGGGTTAAGGCAGTTGACAGCTTTTGCAAAGATTTTTGCGCAGGTGGTTTTGCCCGTGCCCCTTGAACCTGTGAAAAGGTAGGCATGGGATACTTTACCTGATTCTATTTCGTTGGCAAGTGTGGATGTAATATGTTCCTGCCCTGCAACATCTCTGAATGCACGGGGACGCCACTTTCTGTAAAGTACCTGATACAAAAAATCATTCCAAACATAAAAAAATAGAGCGTTACCTTTATCATGCAGCATGCAGGCGGGCTGTGGCGCACAGTGCAGACCGTTTAATGCTGCTCGGTTCCCCGCCTGACATGGTTCACGGCGCCCCGTCGCACAGGACCTACACGCCACATGATAAAAGTAACGCTCCGCATGGGTTGTTACTCTATTCATTATACTATATTATTATAAAATTATCAATAGAAAAAATGCAAAAAAATAAAAAATTTAGGGTTGCGGAGAATCGCAACCCATAAACTGTATCAATACTGAAATTCACACTTAGCGATAAGTGATTCAACATAGCTGACGGTGTTTGAATAAATACTCTCGCCCAATGAAATAAGAAGCTCGTTTTTGGCACTTCCGCAAAGCTTTGCAAACTCTTTGCCAATTGCATTTTTCACTTCACCGAATTTGTTGATTGCAAT
Organism: Clostridia bacterium; assembly: GCA_024404115.1. Taxonomy (GTDB): domain Bacteria; phylum Bacillota; class Clostridia; order Oscillospirales; family Acutalibacteraceae; genus CAG-488. The sequence continues at coordinate 76,195 of JAKSQM010000006.1, forward strand.
TATATAAAATGAAAATGCCGCACCGTCTGCAATATTATTATAATACCCTTTTTCGTTCTCTTTAAGATAATCATACAAAGCTTTTTGAATTGTATCTTTCAGATGAACATCGGGGATATTGTTTTTAACAACGGTTTCGCACAGAAATGTAATAAGTACCCTTGATTGATAAAGCACACTTGCCGTCATCTCTTTTGACGGAACGGTGATGTTAAGCCCCTCGTCTGTGGGCTTAATCCCTGCAAGGAAAGCACCCAGCTTCTCTGCTTTCTCTTCATTGCCGTTTAAACGGTTAAAATCAATACTTTTTACAAGATGCTCAAATTCAGAAATTTCTGATGAATTTTTTGAATGGTAGATTTTAATATCTCGGTCAATTTCTGCGCTCATTTAAAAACCTCTTCTGCCTTATTCAGTGGTTGCCGCAGCCGCCGCAGCTGCCTGCTTCTGCTTTCTTTTCAGCCTTGCTTTGTAGCTGATAAGCTCAGAAAGCTGCTTGTCGGGTGTCTGGTAACTGCCGAGGGTTACACGGTTTGTGTTGAATCTGCCGTGGAAATCACTTCCGCCAACTGAAAGAAGCTTTTTCTTCTTTGCATATGCTGCAAGGTAAGCTGTCTGCTCCTCGTCATGTTCAGGTGTCCATACCTCAATGCCGTCAATGCCTGCATCAACAAGCTTTTCCATAATGGCATATGATGAATACTTGCCTGGGTGAGCTAAAACAGCGATTCCGCCAGCTTCGTGAATAGCTTTGAGCACCTCAATGCTGTCTTCAAAAGTGGGGCGAACAACAAAGCTTCTTGCAGTTTTGCCAAAAAGCTTTCTGTAAAGGTCGCAGTTAATTGATGTTTCAATTCCGCTCTCAACAAGAGCCGCCATAATGTGAACAGTGTAAACATTTGTTGAGCCCTGAGCACATTTCAGCACCAAATCAGGTGTAATGGGATATCTCTGCGCAGTTTTAAGCATCATATACTGAGCTGCCTTTTTGCGGGCAACAAGATTTCTGTGGCAAAGACCCTCAAGTCTGTCTGGTGAATCGCTCATGTAGCAGAGAAGGTGAACCTCTTCCTGTGTCTCTGAATCGGTAGATGAAATCTCAACGCCGTGGATGACATTTACATTATGTCTGTCTCCGATAACCTTAGCTCTGATGTTGCCTGCCATACAGTCGTGGTCGGTGATAGCAATTGTACCTAATCCCTGCTTCTTTGCGAGGATTACAATATCCTCAATACCCATTGAACCGTCTGAAAGTTTAGTATGGCAATGTAAATCTGCTGACAAAAAAATCCCTCCCTCAAGGAAAATAAAAAATAATTCCCTAAAATATCATTTTAAGAAGATTATACATTATTTTTGTAGTAAAATCAAGGGTTTGCGGGATTTTTTTGCTTCAGAAAAGGCGATTAAAAGACGCTTTCAATGACCTTCGGGCACCTGTCCGGGGAATAAATCCAGTGGTCAATATGGTCGCTTTCTGTATAATATTTAATTTGCGGATTTGGGTATTCTGCATCAAAGGAATCAACAATAATCAGCTTGATTTTCATTCTTTCTGGCACAATACTTTTTATATAAACACCTGCATAGCTGCCTGCCTGAATTCCTGGGGCATACTCTGCAAGACCTGCAAGGTTTGGCGCAAGCTCAACAAAAATTCCATAATTCTCAATGGAGCGGACAATACCAGGCACAGTTTCCCCGGGGGTGAATTCACCTGCATTCTGCTCCCATGTACCAAGCAATTCCTTGTGGCTGAAAGTGAGCCTGCCCATATCGTCGCAGGATTTCACAATAACCTTAATCATCTGCCCTGTTGAGAATCTTACGCTGGGGTGCGGTATTCTTGAAACTGAAATGCTGTCAATTGGCAAAAGTCCGTTTATGCCTGCGCCGATGTCAAGAAAAACGCCGAAGCTTTCCATATGCGCAACCCTTGCTTTAATAACATCACCGCTTTTCAGCTTTGAAACATATTGCTCCATGCAATCCTGCTGAACGCTCTTTCTTGAAAGAATGGCGTATTCTCTGCCGTTATCGTCAAAGCTGAATCCTGTAATTCTGAATGTTACAGGTTTATTCACCCTTGAAATAAGAGCAATATCTCTCACAGAGCCGTCATCAATGCCGATTGCGCCCTCGTTGTGGGGGATGATGCCATACATACAGCCAAGGTCAACCTTTAAGTTGTGCTCTCTGTCGCAAAGGAGGGCACGGGATTCAAGAATTGTCCCTGCATAGCAGGCTTCTCTCAGCGACGCAGGGGATTCCATAGCATCTCTGTTTGATTTTTCACCGATAAGCTGTCCTTCTGGTTTAAAGATATTCATAGTTTTACCACCTTTGTTTTTTATATTTATATGCGTTCTCAGCATTTTTATATTCATTGTAAAAAAATAAGTAGATTTTTTATAATTATGTGTTATAATAGCTATGATTATGCTGGTATAATAGGATTTTTTCGGAAAAGAGGGATAATATGGATGTAAGAAACGGTGATATTCTTGTAATGAAAAAGAATCACCCCTGCGGAAACAATCAGTTTCTTGTTCTGCGTTCTGGCATGGATTTTAAAATCAGATGCCTTTCCTGCTCAAGGGAGGTTATGGTCCCACGAGTTAAAGCCGAAAAGAATATTAAAAAGATTATAAGAGATGGTGAGCAGTAGCGTTGTTCAACGAAATCAATTTAAGAAAGGAAATGAATTATGCTTGATAAGCTTGCCGCAATTGAAGAAAAATTTGAACAGATAAACACACAGCTTTTTGATCCCGATATTGTTTCAGATATTGATAAATACAAAAAGCTTATGCAGGATGTAAAACATCTGACACCGATAGTTGAAAAATACCGTGAATACAAAACCGCTCAGAGTAATTACGATGAGGCAAAGGGACTTCTTGACGCTGGCGGACTTGATAAAGACTTCCGTGAAATGGCTCTTGAAGAGATGGAAGAAAGCTCTGCTTTGATTGAAAAGACAAAGGAAGAGCTTAAAATTTTGCTTCTTCCCAGAGATCCCAATGATGACAAGAATGTTATTGTTGAAATCCGTGGCGGTGCAGGCGGTGAAGAATCTGCACTTTTTGCAAATTCCCTTTTCAGAATGTATTCAATGTATGCTGAAACAAAGGGATGGAAGCCAGATATTCTCTCTGCAAACCCCACTGAGCTTGGTGGATATAAAGAAATCAGCTTTATGATTGAGGGCGACGGTGCATATTCACGCTTTAAATTTGAAAGCGGTGTTCACCGAGTTCAGCGTGTTCCCGAAACTGAATCACAGGGAAGAATTCACACCTCAACTGTTACAGTTGCCGTTTTGCCCGAAGCGCAGGAGGTTGATATTGACATCAACCCCACCGATTTGCAGATAGACACCTTCCGCTCCAGCGGTGCAGGCGGTCAGCACATTAACAAAACAGAGTCGGCTATCAGAATCACTCACCTGCCAACAGGCACAGTTGTTGAATGTCAGGATGAGCGAAGCCAGCACAAAAATAAAGATAAGGCGATGAAAATTCTTCGTTCAAGAATCCTTGAAGCCGAGCGTGAAAAGCAAAACAGCGAAATCGCAGGCGAGCGCAAGGCGCAGGTTGGCACGGGCGACAGAAGCGAAAGAATCAGAACCTATAACTACCCTCAGGGCAGAGTAAGCGACCACAGAATCGGTCTTACTCTTTATAAGCTTGAGGCTATATTAAACGGCGACCTTGATGAGCTTATTGATGCACTTATTACGGCAGACACTGCTGAAAAGCTCAAGGCTGACGGTGAATAATCGGAGCAAGCACGAAATGAATACTCGTATTTTTAATTCAACAGATAAAAAAGAAATTGATGAGGCGGCGGCTTTGCTGAAAGAGGGAAAGCTGGTTGCCATTCCAACAGAAACTGTTTACGGTCTTGCGGCAGATGCACTTAACCCCAAGGCGGTTGCAGATATATTTAAAGCCAAGGGCAGACCGCAGGATAATCCGCTGATTGTGCATATAAGCGAATTCAGTGAAATCTATCCCCTTGTAAAAGAAGTTCCCGACAACGCAAAGGCTCTTGCAGAGAAATTCTGGCCGGGTCCTCTTACAATAATTCTGCCAAAGTCAGATATTATCCCAGATGAAGTCAGCGCAGGACTTGCCACTGTTGCGGTGAGGATGCCGTCCCACCCTGTTGCAAGGGCAATTATAAAATCCGCAGGTGTTCCGCTGGCGGCACCCAGTGCAAATTCCTCAGGACTTCCCAGCCCCACAAAGGCAGAGCACGTTATTGACGATATGATGGGCAAAATTGAGGGCATTGTTGACGGCGGTGAATGTGCTGTTGGCGTTGAGTCAACTGTTATCACTCTTGCCACAAATCCACCAAGGCTTCTTCGTCCGGGTGGAATAACTCCCGAACAGCTCCGCTCTGTTTTGGGCGAAATTGAAATTGATTCCGCTGTTACAAATAAGCTTAAAGAGGGCGCAGTTGCCGCTTCCCCAGGTATGAAATATAAGCATTATTCCCCGAAAGCGGAGGTATATATTGTAAAAGGCACTTTCAGCTCTTTCAGATGCTTCACAGATGAAGTTATGGCAGAGGGCGATTATGCAGTTTGCTTTGATGGCGAAGAAAAAAATCTTAAACTCCCCTGCTTCTGCTATGGCAGTGAGGATTCCCCCTCTCAGCAGGCACAAAAGCTCTTTGCAATTTTAAGGGATGCCGATAAAAAAGGAGCAAAGAGAGTTTTTGTCAGATGCCCCTCAATGGAGGGCGTAGGTCTTGCCGTTTATAACAGGCTTATAAGAGCCGCCGCATTCAGAGTTATCAATGTTCCCGAAATTATCGGTCTTACAGGTCAGACGGGTGCAGGTAAAACAACCGTTGCCGAGCTTCTTAAAGAAAAGGGCGGTTATGTTATTGATTGCGATATTGCCGCACGAAAAATTGTTGAAAAAGGTTCACCTGTTATTGAAAAGTTAAAAGAAGCATTTGGCGAAGATATTGTTTTTGAAAATGGCGAGCTTAACAGAAAGGCTCTTGCAAAAAAAGCGTTTTCAACAGAGGAGAACGAAAAGCTTCTTAATAAAATCACTCACCCTGCAATAACGGAGCTTGTGAGAAAAGATATTATCGAAAACAAAGATAATTTCCCGTTTTTTGCGGTTGATGCGGCTTTGCTTTTTGAAAGTGAAATTTATGATTACTGCAACAGAACAATTGTTGTCTGTGCAGATGAAAACATCAGACTTCAGCGGATTATGAGCCGTGATTCCATAAGTCGTGAAGAGGCACTTTTAAGAATAAATGCCCAGCCCAGTGAGCAATACTATTTAAGTAAAGCCGATGTTGTTGTTAAGAATAACGGCGGTGAAATCATCCTTGCAGATTTATTTTAAACTGCGAAAAACAAAAATAATGTCATATTTGCAGTTGCGACAAAAATTTTCTGCAAAAAATTATATAATTCGTGTTACATAAAAAATGCGGCTCAGCCGTTAATATAAAAAAGCCGAATTTTCGGCAGAATGGAGAATATTATGTCTGAAAACAAAACAGAAGCTGAAATCCTTAAAGAACAGCTTTTTATGGATAGTCAGCACACCGCAAAGGTGATTGACGAAACAGAGCTTAAAGAAGCTTTTGATTTCTGCGAAGGCTATAAGAGCTTTCTTAATTCCTGCAAAACTGAAAGAGAAGCCGCTCTCTTTGCAGTTAAAGAGGCAGAGAAAAACGGATTTGTTCCCTTTGACAACACAAAAAAATATAAGGCAGGCGATAAGGTTTATTATCTTAACAGAGGTAAGGCAATTATCCTTGCAGTTATCGGCAAAAAGAGCGTTAAAGAGGGCGTTCACATTTCAGCCGCTCATATTGATTCACCCCGCCTTGACTTAAAACCAAATCCCCTTTATGAAGACAGCAATATTGCACTTTTCAAAACACATTATTATGGCGGAATTAAAAAATATCAGTGGGTTACAATTCCCCTTTCACTCCACGGTGTTGTTTATAAAAAGGACGGCACAAGAGTTGATGTTAATATTGGCGAAAACGAGGGCGACCCACAGTTTGTTATAACAGACCTTCTCCCCCACCTTGGCACCAGTCAGATGGAAAGAAGCGCAAGAGAAGTTGTCAAAGGTGAGGAGCTTAACATTCTTGTTGGCTCACTTCCATTTAAGAGCGATTCTGGCAGCGAGCTTGTGAAGCTTAACATTATGAAAATCCTCAATGAAAAATACGGCATTGTTGAGCGTGATTTCTTAACAGCCGAGCTTGAGGCTGTGCCTGCAATGAAGGTTACAGACATTGGCTTTGACCGCAGTATGATTGGCGGCTATGGTCATGACGACCGTGTTTGCGCTTACCCTGCACTTATGGCAATCCTTGAACTTGACAGCGCACCTGATTACACCGCTGTTACTGTTCTTACAGATAAAGAAGAAACAGGTTCAGACGGAAGCACTGGTCTTAACAGTGATTATCTCCGCTATTTCCTTGCTGACCTTGGCAGATGCGAGGGCGATATTTTAGGCAGAGATGTTCTTTCAAAGTCAAAGTGCCTTTCAGCAGATGTTAATGCGGCTTTTGACCCCACATTCCCGTCTGTTCTTGATAAAATGAACGCTTCATTCATCAACAAGGGCATTGTTGTTACAAAATACACTGGCGCCAGAGGAAAAAGCGGAACATCTGACGCAAACGCAGAGTTCGTTTCAGAGGTTGCACAGATTTTTGACAACAACGGTGTAAACTGGCAGCTTGGTGAGCTTGGCAAGGTTGATGAGGGCGGCGGAGGAACCGTTGCAAAATATGTTGCAAATATGAATGTTGATGTTGTTGATGTTGGCGTTCCTGTTCTTTCAATGCACGCACCCTTTGAGGTTGTTTCTAAACTTGATGTTTATATGGCTAAAAAGGCTTTTCTTAAATTTTTTGAGGCTTAACGGAGGTTAATTATGAAAAAAGCACTTATACTTTTTGGCGGAGTTTCAAGTGAACATGATGTTTCACTTGTTTCTGCCCAGTCAGTTATAAATAATGTGCCAAAGGATAAATACGAGCTTGTGCTTGTTGGTATCACTAAAGACGGCAGATGGTTCCTTTATGAGGGTGAGGCAGATAATCTCCCCGAAGATAAATGGCTCCTTGATGAAAGCAAGCTGACACCTGCTGTTATTTCTGTTGACAGAGCCGACCACGGCATTATCGTTCTTGGCGAAAAAACAGAAAAAATCAGAATTGATGTTGTGTTCCCTGTTCTTCACGGCAAAAACGGTGAGGACGGCACTGTTCAGGGTCTGCTTCAGGTTGCAGGTATTCCTTTTGTTGGCTGTGATATGCTTGCATCTGCCTGCTGTATGGATAAGGTTATCACCAACACCCTTGCAGATAACGCAGGTATCCCTCAGGCAAAATGGCTTGGCCTTAAAGAGTATGAATACAATCAGAATAAGGAATATTTCATTGAGAAATCAAAGAAATATCTCGGCTACCCTGTTTTTGTTAAGCCTGCAAACGCTGGTTCATCTGTTGGTGTAAGCAAGGCAACTGATGACGCTTCACTTGAAAAGGCAATTGAAATTGCTTTCAAAGAGGATTCAAAGTTAGTTCTTGAAGAGGGTATCGTTGGCAAAGAGGTTGAGTGCGCTGTGCTCGGCAACGAAAACCCAATCGCTTCTGTTGTTGGTGAAATTGTTCCTGCAAACGATTTTTATGATTACGAGGCAAAATACATAAATGCCGCCAGTGAGCTTCACATTCCTGCAAGACTTTCTGAAGAAAAAATCAACGAAGTTCGTTTTGCTGCAATCAACGCATATAAAGCTCTCGGCTGCTCAGGTCTTTCAAGAGTTGACTTCTTTGTAAGAGAATCTGACGGAGCTGTTATGCTCAACGAGCCAAACACAATTCCCGGCTTTACATCAATCAGCATGTATCCAAAGCTTTTCGGTGCATCTGGTATCGGCTACAGCGATCTGATTGATAAGCTCTTTGATTACGCAATTGAAAAGTGGGAAAAATGAAATACATTATAAAAATAAAAGACCTGCATAAAGCAGGGGATGAAAAAGAATCCTCAGAGCTGATAACAACAGGAACATTGACTTTTTTCGGCGAGGATTATAAAATAAGATATAAAGAAACATCAGAGGGACTTGAAGATTGCTTTGTTACGTTGAGCTATGAAAACGGCAACTGCGTAACAATGACAAGAACAGGCGGATTCACCACGCAGATGACAATGGAAAAGCATAAGCGACACACCTGCGTTTATACAACACCTGTTGGCACACTTTCCCTCGGAATTTACACAAACAACGTGGTTTCCTCAATGACAAAGGATGGCGGAACGCTTCTTTTTGAATATACGCTTGACGCAAACGGCGGATTTTTAAGCGATAACACCCTTGAGGTTACAATAGAAAAGGCAAAGGAAGGATAAGAATGAGTTATATTGTAAACGAAGTTCAGAAACAGCTTCATGACGCTGTTATGGATTCAATGAAAAAGGCTCTTGAAAACGGCGTTATTGCCGCAGTACCCGAAACAAAATTCAACATAGAAATACCTGCCGACAGAGCCAACGGTGATTTTTCCACAAATGCGGCTATGGTATGGGCAAGAGAGCTGAGAATGGCTCCAAGAAAAATTGCCGACATCATCACAGGCAATATGAGCCTTGAAAACACATATTTTGCAAAGTGCGAATGTGCAGGCCCCGGATTTTTAAATTTCTATCTTGATAACAAATATTATGCCGCTATTCTCAAGGACGTTAAGGCAAAGGGCAAGGACTACGGTCATTCAGATTACGGCAAGGGCAAAAAAGCACTTGTTGAGTTTGTTTCTGCAAACCCCACAGGTCCAATGCACGTTGGTAATGCCCGTGGCGGTGCAATGGGCGACTGTCTTGCATCTGTTCTTTCATGGGCAGGCTATGAAACAGAGAGAGAGTTTTATATCAATGACGGCGGTAATCAGATTGAAAAATTCGGTCTTTCACTTGATTTAAGATACCGTGAGCTTTATGAAGATGGCATTGAAATGCCCGAGGATTCATATCACGGTCAGGATATTATTGACCATGCAAAGGCTTTTGCAGAGATTCACGGTGATAAATACATCGGCGCTCCCGAAGCAGAGAGAAGAAAGGCTCTTGTTGATTACGCTCTTCCCCTCAATATCGCTGGTCTTGAAAGAGATTTGCTCAAATACAAAATTAAGTATGACACATGGTTTAAAGAGAGCACACTTCATAACAGTGGTGCCGCAAGAAAGGTAGTTGCCGACCTTACAGAAAAAGGCTTCACCTATGAAAAGGATGGCGCAGTCTGGTTCAAGGCAGAGCAGTTTGGCTGTGATAAAGATTTCGTTCTTGTTCGCTCCAACGGATTCCTCACCTACATTGTTCCCGATATTGCATACCATTACAACAAGCTCTGCATCAGAAACTTTGACCTTGCCGTTGATATTCTCGGCGCAGACCACCACGGCTATGTTCCCCGCCTTAAAGCCGCATTGCAGGCACTTGGCGTTGACCCCGATAAATTAAGAGTTGTTCTTATGCAGATGGTTCGCCTTGTTAAGGATGGCGAGGTTATCAAAGCATCAAAGCGTTCAGGCAAGGCAATTACACTTGTTACTCTTCTTGAAGAAGTTCCCATTGATGCCGCAAGATTCTTCTTTAACACAAGAGAGGCAAACTCTCACTGCGATTTTGACCTTGACCTTGCAGTTGAAGAGAGCAGTAAGAACCCTGTTTATTATTGCCAGTATGCTCACGCAAGAATTTGCAGTATCTTCAAAAAGCTTTCAGCAGAGGGCATTGAGTTTAAGGATTGCGATGCAAAGACACTTGAGCTTCTCAACACAGAGGAAGAGAAAGAGCTTATCCGTCATATCGCTTCACTTACAGGTGAGGTTGAGCTTGCCGCAAAAGCACTTGACCCCTCAAAGCTCACAAAATATGTTGTTGAGCTTGCAACTCTGTTCCATAAATTCTATAATGCCTGCCGTGTTCAGTGTGATGACGAAAATCTTATGCAGGCAAGAATTTATCTTTGCGCCTGCGTAAAGGATATTATCAAGAATGTTCTTGAAATGCTCAAAATTACAGTTCCGGAAAGTATGTAAGATTTTGCACAGGATAAACAATAAAATGTCAAAAATTAAGGCTATGAGATTTTGTTTCTCATAGCCTTTTGCGTTTAGTAAGTAGAAATTTGTCTTACTTCTTTTCCTTATCTGATTTTTCTTCGATCTTTGAAATGATAATACCTGTGCAAGTAATTACAACAACACAGAGATAGGCACATATTCCAAGGATTGCTCCAGTGCCATAAGGTAAACCGTTAAAAATATCAGCAAAAATATCAGAAAACAGCACACCAACAAATGCTACTATTAAGCCTATTACAAAATATGTTCCAATCTTTTTCATTTCGTTACCTCTACAAAACCAGCTTTGCACATTCCATACGGAACTTTATTTTATGTAATATTTTTTTATGAGCTTATGATGATACCAGACCATAAACGGAATTGGCAGAAGCAGGCAGATTGAAAATGGAATTAACATCATAAGGCTGTCGCCAATAATCAATCCGCACACCCACGCAAGGATAATGCAAACGCCGTATATCATCCACATTGCGCCGTGCTTTTTGTTCCACGCACTGATGTTGGATATTTCATTTTCACTCGGTGCTTTCTCACCCGAATAAAATCCAACAGGCTTTTTGCTTTTAATTTGAAAAACACCTATTCCAAACATTATCATTGCGCACAAGCCTAATATTACACCCGATATAACAGTTGATTCCATTGGTTTGCCCTCTGCAAATTTATTTATTTTGCAATTTTAAGGAAGTCTGCATATGCCGCTTTCCACTCTGCGGTGTCTTTTGGCTCATATGTTTTAAGGTTTTCGCTGGCGGCAACCGTTTTTCTTGCTTCGCCAATTGAGCCGATTGTTCCGTCAGACATAAACTGAACGGCAACATTGCCCATAACAGTTGCTTCAATGGGGCCAGCCTTAACTGTTCTGTCGCAGGAATTTGCAGTCATTCCGCAAAGAAGTCCGTCTTTTGTTCCGCCGCCGATAACATGAATAACAGGGTAATCCTTACCTGTGCATTCACAAAGTTTCTCAAATGTAAGGCGGTATTTCATTGCAAGGCTTTCATAAATGCAGCGCATAATTTCGCCTGTGGATTGTGGAACATACTGACCTGTCTTTTTACAGAAATCACGAACACGCTGGGGAATATTGCCCTGCGGAACAAATTCGGGAGCGTCTGGGTCAATGAAGCATTTGAACGGCTCCTCTGCAAGAGCAAGCTTTTCAAGGTCGGCATAAGAATAATCTTTGCCCTCTCTCTGCCACTGACGGCGGCTTTCCTGAATCAGCCAAAGACCGATGATATTTTTAAGGAAGCCTGTTTTGCCGCCAAGACCGCCCTCGTTTGTGATGTTTATGTTAAGTGAAGTTTCGTTTACAATTGGCTCGTCAAGCTCTGTGCCAAAAAGTGACCATGTACCACTGCTGAGGAAAGCAAAATTGCCGTCTTCGCAGGGAACAGCAGTGATAGCTGACTGTGTATCGTGTCCGCAAACAGAAATAACGGGAACGCTCTCCACTCCACATTCCTCGCAGATTTCGGGTGAAAGGTTGCCAAGAACAGTACCCGGCTGAACAAGGGGAGCAAAAATGCTCTCATCAATGCCAAACCCCTCAAGAATCTCTTTAGACCATGTGCGTGTGTTGATGTCAATAAGCTGTGAAGTTGAAGCGATTGAATACTCAGCGCACATTTTGCCTGTGAGGAAATATGCAAATAAATCGGGCATAAAAAGCATTTTGTCTGCTCTATCAAGAAGCTCTGGTCGCTGACGGCGAAGAGAAATCAGCTGAAAAAGAGTGTTAAGCTCCATAAACTGAATACCTGTGATGCCGTAAAGCTTCTCTTTAGGGATAGTTTTGAAAGACTCCTCAACAAGACCAGCTGTTCTTAAATCACGGTAGTGAACGGGATTTTCAAGAAGTCTGCCGTCTTTATCAATAAGACCGAAGTCAACACCCCATGTGTCAATGCCGATTGAATCAAATCCGCCTGCGATTTTTGCCTTAACGATACCCTGCTTGATTTCGTGGAAAAGTCGAAGCACATCCCAATAAAGTGTGTCCCCAACCTTAACAGGGTCATTTGTGAAGCGGTGAACCTCTTTTAATGAAATTTTGCCATCTTCAAGTGAGCCGATAATAGCTCTGCCGCTTGAAGCACCAAAATCAAAAGCAAGAACTTTTTTCATAATATCACCTTATTCGATAACTACGCCTTTTTGAAGGATAACATTTGCATAAATTGCTGTTTCGCCTGTTGCGATAATTGCATATGCCTTTTTAGCCTCGGTGTAGAACTGGAAACGCTCAACAAGGCGGAACTCTTTTTCGCCCTCGTTTCTTGTGATGATGTCAGCATACTCTTCCCAGATGGGAGGACGGTTTTCGCTGTCGCCGTTATCCATAAGTGAAACGGGTCTTTCAACATAGGTGTCAAGAGGCATGAGCTTTAAAATAGCGTCAAGAATTTCGGGAACGCCATGACCGTCAAGGCGAATAAGACGCTGTGCATTTGCAGCTGCGGGGAAGTTGCCGTCGCCAATAACGATTGTGTCGCCGTGGCCCATTTCCATAAGAACCTTTAAAAGCTCGGGTGAAAGAATAGAAGGTACATTTTTAAGCATAGTAAATTACTCCTTTATATTTATAAATTATACGCTGTACATTTCATACATATTGGCGTAAAGACCGCCTTTTTGTATAAGTTCAGCATGTGTGCCCTGTTCCTCAATGCCGTTTCTTGTAAGAACAATAATTTTATCGGCATTTTTGATGGTTGTAAGTCTGTGTGCGATGGTGAGTGTTGTTCTACCCTTTGAAAGCTCTTCAAGAGATTGCTGAATGAGCTTTTCACTTTCGTTATCAAGAGCAGATGTCGCCTCATCAAGAATAAGCACAGGCGGATTTTTCAAGAAAACTCGTGCAATAGAAATTCTCTGCTTCTGACCGCCAGAAAGCTTGATTCCTCTTTCGCCTACATAAGTGTCATAGCTGTTTTCAAGTTCAGATATAAAGTTGTGCGCACCAGCTTTTTTAGCGGCGGCGATAATATCTTCGTCAGATGCGTCCTGCCTGCCATAGGCAATATTCTCTTTGATTGTGCCAGAGAAAAGATAAACATCCTGCTGAACAACACCGATATTCTCTCGAAGTGATGCAAGGGTAAATTCTCTTACATCAGTGCCGTCAATGGTGATTTCACCCTCTCTTATCTGATAAAAACGGGGAATAAGGTTGCATATTGTTGTTTTGCCGCCGCCCGAGGGGCCGACTATTGCAACATTCTGACCTTTTTCTATATCAATGTTTATTCCGTGAAGAATTTCTCTTCCTTCATCAGAATAAGCAAAGCTGACATCCTTAAACTCAACATGACCCTCAAGGCTCTCTGCCTCTTTAAGTCCCTCTTCTGATTCAATTTCAGGCTTAACTTCCATAATCTCAACAAAACGCTCAATGCCAGTGATGCCGTTCTGAAGCTGTTCACTGAACTGAACTATCTGACGGATACTGCCAAGAAGAGTTGAAACCATAAGAAGATATGCGGTGAGGTCGGCAGGGAAAATCTGCTTTTTCATAATGAAAACTGCACCTGCGCACACAACAAGAATATACATAAGTCCGTCAAAAAGGCGAACAGTTGTGTGGAAGCCTGCCATGCTGTAATAAGATTCTCTCTTTACCTTAAAGAAAGTCTGATTGTTTTTGTGGAATTTTTTTCTTTCAACATCTTCATTTGCAAAGGATTTTACAACTCTGATGCCAAGAAGTGTATCTTCGACCTGTGCGTTGATTTCGCCAAGCTCGTGTCGTCTGTTTTTAAAAGAATTTCTCATCCTCTTTTTGAATTTTGAAGATACAACAATCAACAGCGGAATGGGAACAAACATTATAAGCGTCAGCTTAATGTTGATGCTTGCAAGGTAAATGAAGCTTCCTATAAATTTAAGTGAAGCAATAAGATACTGCTCAGGGCAGTGATGTGAAAACTCTGCAATATCAAAAAGGTCAGATGTGATTCTTGACATAAGCTGACCGACTTTTGTGTTATCGTAATATGTAAAAGAAAGTGTCTGCAAATGGGAGAAAAGATCACGGCGCATATCCGTTTCCATTTTAGTTCCCATTATATGACCGCCTGCCTCCATGTAGTAGTTGGCGGCACTGTCCAGAAGTCTTAAAATCACATAAAAAACTGCGATTTTTGCAATGTAAACAATTGTCAGCTGTGCAGGGTTGTTGATGCCAGTGTCGGTGATGTTCCTTGCAATAACAGGCAGCGCAAGCTCGCAAAGAACGGTGAAGCAGGCGCAGAATAAATCAAGTGCCAGCAAGCCTTTGTAGTTTTTGTAATATGGGATGAACTTTTTAAATAAAGCCCAGTTTTTCTTCCTTAATTCGAACGATTTCATTATACTCTATTTCCCCTCCAAAAATAATTCTAATTCATAACATTATATCATGAAATAAAAAAGAATTAAAGATAAATACTTGAAAAAATGGTGTAAATTTGTTTTAATTTATATGTAATAAAAAAGGCGGTGGATTTATGTTTGCAAGAGTGAATAGTATGGGCGTTTTTGGAATGGATGTTTATTCCGTTTCTGTTGAGGTAGATATTTCGCAGGGACTTCCAAAATTCGATGTGGTTGGTCTGCCCGATGCCGCCGTTAATGAATCTAAAGATAGAGTACGCTCTGCAATGAAAAATAACAATTTCAGCTTCCCTGTCAGCAGAATAACAGTGAACCTTGCCCCTGCGGATATAAGAAAAGAGGGTCCTGTTTATGATCTGGCAATTTTTGTTGCTTTGCTTAAATCAACTGGTCAGCTCAGAGCCAATACAGACGATTACGCATTTTTAGGCGAGCTTGCACTTAATGGCGACATTCGCAAGGTAAACGGCGTTTTGCCAATGGTAATCAAAGCAAAAGAGAACGGCATAAAGGCTGTGTTTGTTCCTGAGGAAAATGCACTTGAGGGCTCGGTTGTAAGAGGTATTGATGTTATCCCCGTTCGCCATGTTTATCAGGTGGTGAATCACATCCACGGCGTTGAAAGAATAGACCCGTTTATTCCAACAGAAAATAAGGTTGACAGTTTAAGATTTGCACCAGATTTTGCAGATGTCAAAGGTCAGTTTGAGGCACGCAGAGCCTTGGAGGTTGCTGCCGCAGGTGGACACAATGTTATAATGATTGGCTCACCTGGCTCTGGCAAAAGTATGCTTGCAAAAAGGCTTCCCTCAATTCTGCCGTCTATGACATTTGAAGAAAGCCTTGAAACTACAAAAATTTATTCAATTGCAGGCTGTCTGCCCGATGATATTTCACTTGTTACAGACAGACCTTTCCGCTCGCCCCACCACTCTGTTTCAACAGCAGGACTTTCGGGTGGTGGCAACGGCAGAACAATAAAGCCCGGTGAGGTTTCGCTTGCACACAACGGTGTTCTTTTCCTTGATGAATTGCCCGAATTTAACAGAACCGCACTTGAAGTTTTGCGTCAGCCGTTGGAGGATGAAAAAATCGTTATTTCCCGTGTGGCAGGTACGGTGTCTTACCCTTGCTCCGTTATGCTCGTGTGCGCAATGAATCCATGCCCATGCGGATATTACGGTCATCCCACAAGAAAATGCACCTGCTCAAACGGTTCTGCACAGCGTTACCTTTCAAGGGTGTCGGGTCCGCTTCTTGATAGAATTGATATTCACATTGAAGTTCCGCCTGTTGATTTTGACAAGCTTGCAGATAAAGAAAAAGGTGAATCCTCTGCCGAAATCAGAAAAAGAGTTGACACTGCAAGAAAAATTCAGCAAAAGCGACTTGAGGGAACAGGCATCACAAGCAATGCCCATATGACCGCAGGCCTTACAAAAGAGTTTTGCCGCCCAACCGACCCTGCAATGAAAATGCTTGAAACAGCCTTTGAAAAGTTAGGACTTTCTGCAAGAGCGTTCGATAAGGTGCTTCGTGTTTCGAGAACTATTGCCGACCTTGACGGCAGTGAAAAAATTGAAGTTCCCCACATTGCAGAGGCTATTCAGTATCGTTCACTTGACCGCAAATTCTGGAACAGATAATCGGTTGAATTTTTTAACACATTGTGTTAAAATGTTATAAATCTTCAAGAGATTTAAAAGTATAGCCCTCTTTGCGTGCGTAATCTATAATTTGCGAAAGCCCCTCGGCGTTATCGGCAGAAACAGAATGAAGCAAGATTATTGCACCTGGGTGAAGCCTTGCAGTTACTGTTTTAAAGGCATAGTCGCCGCCACGCTGATTTTCGGTGTTCCAGTCGCTATAAGCAAGGGACCAGAAAACGCATTTGTAGCCAAGTGAGTTGAGGGTGTTCAGCGCACTTTCAGAATATTCACCTTTTGGAAATCTGAAAAAGGGCGATGTGTAGCCGAATTTCTCTCTTAAAAGATTATCGCATTTTTCAACCTCTTCGGTCATTTTAGTCCTGCTTATTTCTGGAAATGACGGATGAGTTGTTGAGTGGTTGCCCACAATGTGTCCGTCAGTGATTATCCTTGCAATAAGTTCGGGGTTATCCTCAATATCTGTATAAGTGCAAAAAAATGCGGCAGGCACTTTTTTCTCTTTTAAGATGTCAAGAATCTTTGTGGTGTAGCCGTTTTCGTATCCACAATCAAAGGTGAGATAAAGATTTTTACCTTGCTTTTTGCTGTAGGTTATGGCATCAAATCCTTTTTGTTCAAAGAAGTTCTGTGAATCCACCGAAATCTGATGAGGCTTTCCATTTTCAGAAATTCCAAAAGAATGGCAGATTTTTTCTTGCGAAAGTCCCTTTTCGTTTGACGGGTCGGGAACTTCAAGCTTCACAGGCGGCAAAGGCGCAAACCCTGTGAACGTATCATATTTCTGGCTTTGCGCAGCATTTGGTTTTTCGTTTTTCAGCTCCTCTTTTGTTATGCGAAGCGTTGATTTTGAGCATCCGCTGCTCGTAACAAAAATCAAAAAAGCCAGTGCTGCTGTAAATATTTTTTTCATAGTTATCACCATTTTTTATTATTTTTAAGGGAGTGTTATTTATGAAAGTTAAAAAATTCTTATCATTTTTAATGTGCGTTGTTATGGTGTGCACAGTGATGCCTGTTTATTCGCTGGCTTTGGATATTGAAGAAATCCAGCCAGTTGCAAACGAAAACGAGGCATCTTTTGCAGAGGATCAGATTATATTCTTATACACTCAGACGGTTAAAGAAAAATCTGAATTCTGCACAGAAAATAATATTTCACAAGAGCTTGTTGATTGTGGAATAACTGCGCTGAAAGAAATTCCAGTTAATGAAATTTATGACACCGCAGTTAAATCAAACGCAAACGGAACATTCACAAAATCATCGTTCTTTGCTGGCTACACAGATATTGGCGCAGAGAATTGCCTTAAAAATGTAAAGGCACTTGCTTCTGTTTCAGATGCTGACCTCAGCTACTATTTCCAAAGCGATTCTTTCAGTATGCCACACGAAATCACAACTCCGACCGCCAACTACACTAACTACACAAAATGGTGGATGGAGGATTCTGTTCATATCCCCGAAGCATGGGAAGCGAATGAAACCCTCGGTGCAGGCTCAGTTGTTGCAGTTATCGACTCTGGTGTTTTTGTAAACAACCCCGAAATCGCAAATAACGTCTGGGAGGATGCCAACGGACATCGTGGCTATAACGCAGAAACTCTTTCTTATGATGCCGCTCCCATTACAAGCCACGGCTGTAATGTTGCAGGTATTATTGCCGCCGTTGCCAACAAAAATCTTAACCTTGTTGGTGTTGCACCAGAATCAAAAATTATGCCAATCAATGTTTCACAGACAGCAAATAATATCTCCGTTACATCAGTTCTTGCAGGTATTAACTACGCTATAGAAAATGGTGCGGATATTATCACAATGTCTTTGAGCACAACATCAGATATGACATCTGTTAAAACTGCCTGCGAAGCCGCATATAACGCTGGTATAACAGTTATTTCAAGTGCAGGTAACAGCAAAACAAGCACAGCTACTCAAAAGAACTACCCTGCCGCATACAAATTTGTTATTGGCGTTATGGCATATGGCAAGGACCACAGACTTTGCGAATTTTCAAACTATGACCCGTCAGGCGATTATTATGATGTTGCCGCTCCAGGTTATCAGATTCTCGGTCTTCCAATGAGTGAACAGCTTGACTCACTGACAGTTGTTTCGGGTACATCACAGGCAACTCCAATTGTTGCAGGTCTTGCAGCTCTTTATTATTCAAAATATCCCGACCACACACCCGACGAGTTTAAGGATGCACTTATAAACTCAAGCACAGAAACTGTTCTTTCAAATGCAACTGTAACAAGTGCCAATTATAAATTCAGAAAGGTTAATGCAGTTAATCTTTTAAGCTATTATGATGAGGCAGTTCCAACTGTTGAGCCTTTTGCAGGTACTCCCACAATTATTGATGATGAAAACGGATTTATCTATGGTCTTGAAGAGGGCTATGAATCAATTGACGATTATGTAAGCGTAAGCAATGGCGATTGCGAGTTTATTCCAACAGAAAACGGCAACGGCACAGGCAGCATTTTCAGAGTTTACTACCTTAACGGCACTGTTTACAGAGATTATGAAATCGTTGTTTTCGGCGATGCAGACGGCGACGCAATCTGCGACGGTATGGATAGCATTTTCTGCCAGTACATACTTGAGGGCGGAGAAATTTCTGACGCTGTGAATTTTGCCTGCGATGTTAATTTTGACGGTTCAGTTGCAGAAAACGACCTCAATATTATAAATGCCTGCGGATTAAAAATGGATTTTGTTACACAGATAAGATAAAATAAGAAAAAGCCCGTCATTTTAAGGCGGGCTTTGTTATATAATAATTCAGAGGTGTTGTTTATGAAAGAGATAAATATAAGAGATGTTAAAGAAAATCCAGTTAAGCTGATTTCTGACGGATGGGGACTTCTCACCGCTGGCAAAGAGAGCGGATGGAACACTATGACGATCAGCTGGGGCGCAATCGGTGAGCTTTGGGGCAGAGATGTTGCAATTTGCTTTGTTCGCCCTCAGAGATACACAAAAGAATTTATGGATTCTGAGGATTATTTCACCCTTTGCTTTTTCGGTGAAGAATATAAAAAAGCCTTGCAGATTTGCGGAACAAAATCTGGCAGAGTTATTGATAAAGCCGCCGAAACAGGTCTTTCCCCTGTGTTTTCTGATAACACAACTTATTTTGAGCAGGCAAAGCTTGTTTTAATCTGCAAAAAAGTTGCCTGTCAGGATATGAATCCAGCAGGCTTTATTGACCCGTCAATTAAAGACGAATATAAAAAAGGCGATTATCACACAACATATGTTGGCGAAATAATCAAGGTGCTTGAAAAGTAAGATTATAAAATTAACAGCCGAAAGGGTTTTCCTCTCGGCTGTTTTTTGATGAATAGAAAACTTTCTCTTATGCAGACACTATGCCTGCTTTAATAAGCCTGTATCCAATAAGATAGTATATGTTTTTAAATATATTTATAAATTTTGTAAAAAGTGTTTTGAAAAAATGTATAGGAGAATTGCTCATAAACATTTTATATGAATGGTTAAGGTTAAGCCTTGATTCGTCAGCCATAAGATTTTGAATTGTTCCGCTGCCCGAAATTGTACCTTTTAACATTGTGTTATCTGTATCGTGTCGCAATGAAACAGAGAGATTAGTAAACACAGAATCAAATTTTCCGTCTGACTGAATTACCGTGCATTTTTCGCCTTGATTAGTCCACCACATACAGAAGCAGTTGTCAAAAGTGTTTTTGCCGTCGATACGGTATGCTGTGCAGAATTGGTCTGAATAGCAATAGTTAAGAGTATTGTTTGAGCCTTCTACATAAAAGCCAACGCTTTTTTCAAATTCATAGAAATTTCCATAAAACAGCGGATGGATATTATATAAAGAATTTCCGCCCGATTTAATGTGAAAACCAGTATAAACTCCGCCGATACGCATATTGGTGAATGTATTGTCGTGTCCCTCAACAAGAACGCCAACGCAATCGGGCTTTTCGGTGCCTGTTATGTCAACATCTCTTATGTCAGCATCTGAAGAGCCACTGTTTGCACCTGTGCCAATGTATATGCCTGTTACAGCATTTTTTATGGAAGTATTTTGAATTTTTGTTTCTCGTCCGCTTAAAATTGCAACGCCTGTTGTGATTCCCGAACAGTCAATGATACCGCCTGTTAAAGAGTAATTACTGCCTGAAGTTTTAATGTCATTAAACGGGTCTTTTCCGCCAAGGGCAATAACAGCTTCGCCAGAAAAATCTTCAGTTGCCTTGATAATTGTATAGGTTGAAAGCTGTAAATCTACACTTTTTGACGGATTGGCAGGGGTATATAAAGGAGCGGAAACAAGATATTCTCCGTCGGGAAAAAATAGTGTTTTGTTTGGATTTTTGTCAATTATTCTCTGAAGCTCAGATGAAACATCAACTCCCGAATCCGGAGCAACAAAATTTCCTACATTAAGCGGTGCTTGAGCGGCAAAAGTGAAAACGCAGCACCCGAAACCGAAGCATAAGCATAAAATAACGGATATAAAGCTTTTTATAATATGTCTTTTCATTTTAGATCTCCATTTTTTGTCTGTAATCTTAATTTTTAAAAAAGCATCCCTGTCCGCTGGAGGAGAAGGATGCTTTTGTGGTTATTCTTTAACAATTAAAATTGTTTTGCCTGTTTCGTCAATACAGATATGTTCCTGCTTGGTGTCTGAAATATAGCTTACTCTCCAGATACCCTCTGTTCTGTCATAAAACAGTTTAACGGCTGTGTATGCGAAATCTCCGCTGAATTCCTGCTGAGCAATGGTTTTTGCAACCTTTTTATCGTTGCAGCCTTTTCCGCTTGTAACTTTGAATCCGTCAGTTATGGCTTTTTCTGCATTTTCTTCTGCAAAGTCGCTGTAATCAAAGCTGGCAACTGTGTTGTATTCCACAACACCCTGTGCGTTGGTTGTGGTCTGCTTGCCTAAATCTCCCTTTTCTTTGCAGGCGGCAAAAGAGAAAAGCATAATCACAACAAGAAGAACTGATATTATCTTTTTCATTTCTCAAAGCTCCTGTATTCTTTATATTCGCCGCTAAGGATTTTCTGCCACCATTCTTTGTTTTCAAGATACCAGTTGATTGTCTGCATAATGCCGTTTTCAAATGCAGTTTCGGGGTACCAGCCAAGCTCTGCCTTAATCTTTGCAGGGTCAATTGCATAGCGCATATCATGACCTGGTCTGTCTTTAACATAAGTGATAAGGCTTTCGTCTTTGCCAACAGCCTTGATGATTGTTTTAACAACCTCAATGTTTGCCTTTTCGTTATGACCGCCGATGTTATAAACCTCACCGATTTTGCCGTTTTCAAGAATCATATCAATTGCCTTGCAGTGGTCATCAACATAAAGCCAATCACGCACATTAAGACCTTCTCCGTAAACGGGCAGTGCCTTGTCTGCAAGAGCGTTTGCAATCATAAGAGGAATCAGCTTTTCGGGGAACTGGAAAGGACCGTAGTTGTTGGAACAGCGTGAAATTGTAACAGGTGTTCCGAATGTTCTGTGATAAGCCATAACAAGTAAATCAGCAGATGCCTTACTTGCAGAGTATGGTGAGGATGTGTGAATGGGTGTATCCTCTGTGAAGAATAAATCAGGTCTGTCAAGTGGAAGATCGCCATAAACCTCATCTGTTGATACCTGATGATAGCGTGCAGTTTTATATTTGTTGCAGGCATCAAGAAGCACCTGTGTGCCCAGAATGTTGGTCTTTAAGAAAACTTCGGGTGTTTCAATGGAGCGGTCAACATGGCTCTCTGCTGCAAAGTTAACCACTGCGTCAAATTTCTCTTCTTCAAAAAGCTCAAAAACAGCCTTGCGGTCAGTTATATCACCAAGCACAAAGCGGAAGTTTTCGCCCCTCGCATTGTCAAGAGTGTGCAGGTTGCCTGCATATGTCAGCGCATCAAGGCATACAAGTCTGTAATCAGGGTGCTTTTTCTGCATATAATAAATGAAATTACTACCGATAAATCCAGCACCGCCAGTAACGAGAATATTTTTTGTCATAAGAATTTCTCCTTTCATGAAGTTAATTTATTATACCATATTTTTGCCAAAATAAAAGTAGGTATAAATAATTTTTCAGATATAAAAAACCGCACCCCTCGCTGTGAGAAGTGCGGCAGAATTCAGATTTTATTTTTCACTGTTGAAATCATAAGCTGATACAAATGCCTGAGCCAGCTTGTTTGCTTTAGAATCTTTGAAAACGCCATCTGATGATGTGGTGAAGCCTGCAATGACAAATCCGTTTTCGCTGGGAGTAATTGAGTTGATAGTGTCATCAAGCTTGCCGCCGATGATGTTAGAGAACATTATATCGCCTGCGTTGTTAAGCACAGTAACAAATCCGTCCCTTTCACCAGCTGTGATAAGGCCTGCGAATGTGTAGTTATCAGATTTTGTTGAGCCTGTTACAACAATACCTCTGCTTGTTACAGCAACATCTTCAATTTTGTCTGCTTCAGTTCCGCCAATGTTGTGTGCCCAGTAAGCCTTGCCGTCCTCAGCGAATCTTACAACATAACCGTCTGTTACGCCGTAGCAATGCTCAAAGCTGCCGCTTGCACGCTTGATGATAGACATTGTTCCGCCTGTTACGCAGCCGCCGTCCTCAGTTGCGGCAATTGAGTTAAACTCACTTCTGCCCCAGCCTGCAAGGTTGGATGACCAGATAAGGTCGCCTTTTTTGTTGAGCTTCATAACAACTGTGTTGGGGTTGTTGTTTGTTACTTTATACTCTGCAAGTGAAGCGAAGTTGCCGTCATAAGAGTTTGTAACACAGGTGGCAAAAATTTCACCTTTTTTGTTTGTGTCAAGTGCAGTAATTTTGTTTGCTTTTGAACCTGAAAGAACCTTTTTCCATTCAATAGCACCTTTTTTGTCAAACTTAAAGATGTATGCTTTATATTTGCCGTCAGCATTCTTGAAAAGACCTGTTGTTGAGTCAGCCTCGCCGCCTACAACAAATCCGCCGTCTGGTGTTGCAGCAACGCTGTATGCTATATCGCCATTTTCCTCTTCGTTGCAGGGGAAAGCGTATGACCATAAGAGATTGCCGTTTTTATCAAGCTTAACAATAAGTGAAGCTGAGCTTAAACCTGTTTTGGGAGCATCTGTATCTGTTGCAGATGTTGAACCTACTGCAACGATAGAGCCGTCTTTAAGCTCTGCAACATCGTTGAAAAGTACAAGTCCGTCGCCGCCTGTTACATATGACCACAGGAATTTACCGTCATTATCAAATTTTGAAATTGCACCATAGTATGTTTTCCATGATGACTTTGCTTTTGAATAAATGCCGTCTTTTGAGTTTGAGTTACCAATTGTAACAAAACCGCCGTCAACAGCAATAACCTTTTTGAAAAGGTCTTCGTTTGAGCCGTTTGAATAAGAAATCCACTTGCGTGAGATAGCTTTTGCAACAGATTCATCTTTGGGACCCTCATATTTAATGGTCTGGCTCTTTGTGTATCTGAGACCGTCTGTGAGAGTTGAATTCTTATCTGTTGTGTAGTCGGGGATAGCGTTTGTTTTTGTTATCTCAAGCTTGTCGCCAACAACCTTACCTGTGTAATAAATAAGCTTGCCAACATCGTTTGTTCTGTTAAGGGTGTAAAGAACGTTGCCGTTAGCGTCCTTTTTACCAGTGGTGTAAATAACTCTGCCGTTTTTGTCTTTATAGCCAGTGTCATAACCCTTGTGTCCCTCTTTGTCGGTAATGCCTTTTTTATCTTTGGCAGTGCCTGTTATGGCGGTAACATCAACTCTGTCTTCACCGGGGAGGGTGATGACTTCTGGAGATGAACCAGTTGATTTATTGTTTGATGGGGTCTTTTCGGGAATCAAAGCCTTGATACCGAAAAATGCTGCGATAATCACAGCAACAACAGCGGCAATGATTACAATAAGTTTTATGTTCTTGCCTTTTTTGCTGTTTTCCATAAAAACACCTCTTTTTATATATTCATAAATAAAATATAACATATTGACGATGTTTTTTCAATGAAAAAGACTTAAATTTCTTGTTAATTTGTGATAAAATAGGCTGAGAATATATTAAAGCTCTGTATTTTTGAAAAGAGGATGTAAAATGACATTAGAAGAAAAAGCAATTCTTGCCGTTGAAGCGTTAAAAAAAGATTACCCAGAAGCTATTTGCTCCTTAAATGCAGAGAGCGATTTTGAATTGCTTATTGCAACCCGCCTTTCTGCTCAATGCACAGATGCAAGGGTGAATCTTGTTACCCCTGCTCTTTTTGCAAGATACAGAACACTTGAAGACTATGCCAACGCAAATGTGGAGGATATTGAAAATTATATCCGTTCCTGCGGATTCTTCCGCACCAAGGCAAAGGATATTATTGGTATGGCACAGCAGATTATTGAACGCTTTGGCGGAAAAGTACCAGATAATATTGAGGATTTGACCTCGCTCCCAGGTGTTGGCAGAAAAACAGCAAACCTCATCTGCGGTGATATTTATAAAAAGCCTGCGGTTGTGGCAGATACTCACCTTATCAGAATAACAAATCTTTTGGGGCTGGTGAACAGCAAAAATCCCGAAAAGGTTGAGCGTGAGCTAAAAAAAATACTGCCCCCTCATGAAAGCAACGATTTTTGTCATCGTTGTGTCCTTCACGGAAGAGCAGTTTGCGTTGCCCGCAGACCTAAATGTGATGTTTGCTCTATGAAAGAATTTTGCTCATTTAAAATGCAAAGTGAGTAACAATAATTGCAATTGCCGCCCCTGTAATAGCCGCCGCAGCCAGCTTGCCAATAAGTGCCAGCCTGTCCGCTCTGATTTTTGATGGCGGCGGTGAGCCTGTTTTGCCTGCAATTGAGCTTGCTCTTTCACGGAGTGTGCCTTGGCTGACAGATGAAAATTCAGGCTTTATAAAAAATATAACTCTTTCAAAATATTCGCACCCCGGTCGTGTTACTTCCACAACCTGATGGTTTACACCCTGTATCATTTAATCACCTTTTTCGTTGTTTTTGTCTGTTATATTTTTGGTTTAAAGTGCGGTTTTTATACAAGACTTATGGTGAATTTAATTCGACTTTTTGCGTGCAATTGCGATTTTTAAATTTTTGGTTATTTTTACCCTTAATGTTGCACAAGCAGGGCAAAGCCTGTGCAAAACTCTGTGCAAAATGTGTATAACTTTTCAAAAACCCCTTGATATAGCTTATTTTTGCTGTCAAAAACCCAGTTGTGCATATTTTTGGTCAAAAATTTAAGATTTTTTTTCAGCAAAAAAATCCGACAAAAAAGTATATAAAACATCCAAATTCGGGCGAAAACTTTGGTAATTATTTTTGTTGAAAAAGCTTGACAAAAGGAATGATAATTATGTCAGAAAATTTGAAAAAACTTGTTTTAAAGGGAGTTACCCCTCTTGACGCAGGTCTGACCCTTGATTGCGGTCAGAGCTTCCGCTGGAGTGAAAATAAAAACGGAACATGGCACGGTGTTGCATTTGGCAGGAGTGTTGATGTCTTTGTTGATGGCGATGAGCTGATAATCACAGGCGATGTGAACGAAAACGATGAACAGCTTTGGCGAGATTATTTTGACCTCAACACAGATTACGGCACAATCTGCCAAAACCTTTGCGAAGATAAATGGCTCAACAAGGCTATTTCCGCATACGCAGGCATAAGAATTTTAAAGCAGGAGCCGTGGGAGGCGCTTTGCTCTTTTATAATTTCGCAGAATAATAATATCCCCAGAATCAAAGGCATCATTGAGCGACTTTGCGCCACATTCGGCGAAAAGCTCAGCAGTGGTGATTACTCTTTCCCCTCTGCACAGGTGCTTTCAAAAGAGAGTGTCGAGAGCCTTGCACCGCTGAGGGCAGGCTTCCGTGCAAAATACATTATTGATGCTGCCAAAAAGGTTGCAGACGGCACAGTTGACCTTGAAAAAATCAATTCAATGCCCATTGAAGATGCAAGGCTTGAGCTTCAGAAAATCAGCGGAGTCGGCCCCAAGGTTGCGGAATGCACCTTGCTTTATGGCTTCGGCAAAAAAGAAGCTTTTCCTGTTGATGTGTGGGTTCGCAGGATTATGGGTGAGTTATACCCCGACGGCTTGCCCCAATGCACAAAGGGTGTTGAGGGCATTGCACAGCAATATTTATTCCATTGGCGTAGGAATGTTGAAAATCCATTTGAAGAATGATATAATAAGAAAGTTATTTTGAAAGGAGCGATTATTATTAAAAAGTTAATGTCAGCCGTTGTCGCTTTTTTGCTGGTTTTTGCAATGTATGGCTGTAATTCAGATAAATTTTCGCTGATTATTGATAATCAGCCTGTCCCCCATGAAATATATAATTATTTCCTTTCAAAGGCAGAGAATGACGAAGCCTATAAAACCGAAAAAGATAAAGACAAAATCGCAGTTGACCTTTGCAAAAAATATGTTGCAGAGAGCAAAATTATTAAGGATAATAAGATCACCCTTTCCGCAGAGGAAAAAGTTTCTGTTGCAGCTGATACAAAAGCTCAGTGGCAGCTTTTTGGCGGATTCTATGAAAAAAACGGCGTCAGCAAGCAGACGCTCAACGAAATTATCGAGCACAGCCAGCTTGTTGACGAGGCGATTATCACGATTTATTCAGACGGCGAAAAGGCTGTTTCTGAAAAAGATATTAAAAAATTCTATAACAAAAACTATATTGCAATTGAGCTTATTTCTGCCGACTTCACAGACGAAAACGGCAACCCTGCCGATGACGCAAGAATGAACGAAATCACAGATGCTTTTAAAGAAATGCGTGATTTTGTAAGAACAGGCGAAAGCTTTGAATCTGTTGCACAGCGATACCCCGAATTGGCAGATTATTCAGGCGAAGCGTCAGTTATAACTTCTTTTGATAGCTCATATCCCGTTGGTTTATTTAAAAATATTTCTGAACTTGATAATGGCAGTACGCAGGTTTATAAATATAACAGGTCAATTTATCTTGTTTACCGCCTGCCTGCCGAGGAAAATCAGAGCTTTTATTCACTTTATTCAAAAGATTGTATTATAAGAATGAAAAAAAGTGAATTTGAAAAAACAGTAAACGCACTTGCAGAAAAAAGCAAAGTAGTGTATAATAACAAAGATTAATGTTGTTTAGTAGGAGGAAAGGCAAATGCCTGTAAGAAATGTTATAATACTTGCTATAATGGCCATATGCGGAATTTTTGTTGTGTTCTTTCACCGTCAGCTTATCGAAATTCTCCTTAACTTAAAGGATTCTTTTAAAGACTTTATGGCAAGCCTTAAATACGGTAACTTCACAGAGAGAGAAAATTCAATTTGCAATGTGTATCTTAATTATCATTATCCAAGATACACACCTTATAAAAATTATTGCTGGAACTGCCAGAAAGAGGTTAATTCAACAGATAGTCCCCGCTGCCCTGTTTGCGGAATTTACATCTGCCTTGAATGTGGTGCGTGCCACCCCAATTGTTCAGACCGTGATGAAAAAATTTATATTTCAGAAAAAGAAGTCAGAGCAATGCTCAGCGGCAAAAAGCGAAAAGCAATTATTAACAGAATCAACACCGTTAAATCTCACGCAAACGATAAAATTTATTATTGCGCAATGGCAGAGAAAGAGTTTGGTGCAGTTGATGTTCCAAAAAGAGCAAAAGAGCTTGATAAAAACATCAACAATCAGAAAAAATGAATAAATAAAAAGAATAAAGACATACTATTCTGCGGAGGGATAGTATGTCTTTTTTTGATGAAAATAAACAGGTGAAAGATACGCTGAATGAACTGCCCGAAAGTGTTAAAAAGAAAGTGCAGGCAAACGCAAACGAAATAAAATCTGTTGGCGAGCTTGATGAGCTTGTAAGGCGTATACGCACAGCAGAAACAGGCAGGATATTTTAATTTGGAGGGATTTTATGTCAGTATATGATTTTAAGGCAAGGGATGCCAAAGGAAAAGAGATTTCACTTTCAGATTATAAAGGCAAGGTGCTTTTGATAGTGAACACCGCCACAGGCTGCGGATTCACCCCGCAATATGAGGGTTTGCAGAAGCTTTATGATAAATATAATGAAAAGGGATTGGAAATTCTCGATTTCCCCTGTAATCAGTTTGGCAATCAGGCACCTGGCACAGAGGATGAAATTGTCAGCTTTTGCAAGCTCAATTATAATGTGTCATTTAAGCAGTTTGCAAAAATCGATGTTAACGGAGCAGATGAACATCCGCTTTATAAATATCTGAAAAGTGTCAAGGGCGGCATGATGTGCAATAAAATCAAATGGAATTTCACCAAATTCCTTGTGGATAGAAACGGCGAAGTGGTGGAACGGTATGCCCCCACCGTAACCCCCGAAAAGATAGAGGATAGAATTAAAGAGCTGTTATAATGCAGGCACCCATATGGGTGCTTAATTTTTGTAAAAAATAAAACAGACACCGCAAAGGCATCTGTTTTATTGGCGGAGAAGGAGAGACTCGTTGCCCCTCAGAAACATAGTCGCCTTGCTCGCTTGGAGCGCATCGCAATTCTCCTTGTTTCTTCACCTCAGCGCAACGCCTGCATTGTCCACCGGACACGGCGTTCCGCTTCGCCCCGCGCCTCCGTCGCTCAAGTTCGAGTTCAAATATAAATTTGCATAAAAAAACAAGCACCTCGAAAGATGCTTGCTTTGGCGGAGAAGGAGAGACTCGAACTCTCGCGCCGGTTACCCGACCTACGCCCTTAGCAGGGGCGCCTCGTCACCAACTTGAGTACTTCTCCATTGGTTACGTCTTCTCATACGTATTCTTTTTTATAAAGGCTCTGCCTTTCGACAGAGCCCTTTGGCGGAGAGAGTGGGATTCGAACCCACGGTACGTTGCCGTACGACGGTTTTCAAGACCGTTCCGTTATAACCACTTCGGTATCTCTCCAAGTGCCTTAACATCTTACCATATGTTTTTAAAAATGTCAATACCTTTTTGAAAACTTTTTGATAATCTTTTAAAAAAATCAAAGCGACTGCCGAAACAGCCGCTTTTTATCATTTTATTTATCGTTTTCTGTAAGAGCGATTCCCAGCTCGTTAAGCTGAAGTGTGTCAACAACAGAGGGACACTCTGTCATAGGCTCGCTTGCATTCTTATCCTTGGGGAATGCAATAACATCACGAAGGCTCTCACAACCGAGCATCTGCATAATAAGTCTGTCAAGACCAATGCCCATTCCGCCGTGAGGTGGTGCGCCATACTTGAAAGCATCTGTAAGGAAGCCGAACTTTGCATAAGCCTCTTCGTCTGAAAGACCGAGGAGAGCAAACATTCTCTTCTGAAGGTCGGGGTTAGTGATACGGATAGAACCACTGCAAAGCTCAATTCCGTTAAGAACGAGGTCATAAGCCTTTGCCTTAACATTTGCCTTGTCTGTTTCAAGTGTATCAAGATACTCGTCCATAGGTGAGGTGAAAGGATGGTGCATAGCAACAAACTGCTGTGCGTCCTCGTCCCAATCGAAGAACGGGAATTCTGTGATCCAAAGGAAGTTGTACTTGTTCTTGGGGATGATGTCCAGTTTCTTTGCAACTTCGTTTCTCAATGCACCGAGAACCGAAAGAACGATAGAATTCTTTGTGTCGCCAATAATAAGAACAACGTCGCCTGCTTTAGCGTCTGCCTTTTCAAGGATAGCTGCCATTGTTGCTTCGTCAAGGAACTTTGCAAATGATGATGCCATTGTGCCATCCTCATTAAGACGAACCCATGCAAGACCCTTTGCGCCAATGCCCTTAACCATTTCGGTGAGCTTGTCAATTTCTTTTCTTGTAAGAGTTTTAACTGCACCCTTTGCAGTGATACCTCTTACGGAGCCGCCACCCTCAACTGCGCTTGTGAATACACCAAATCCGCAATCCTTAACAATTTCGCTCAAATCATAAAGCTCCATTGCAAAGCGAGTGTCAGGCTTATCAGAACCGTAGCGGTTCATAGCGTCTGTATATGTAAGTCTCTGAAGAGGAGTTTCAACCTCAACGTTGAGAATCTCTTTGAAAACTCTCTTGATGAAGCCTTCACCGATTGCAAGAACATCTTCCATATCAACAAAAGACATTTCAACGTCAATCTGTGTGAATTCGGGCTGACGGTCAGCTCTTAAATCTTCATCACGGAAGCAGCGGGCGATCTGCATATATCTGTCAAAACCAGCAACCATTGAAAGCTGTTTGTAAAGCTGAGGAGACTGGGGAAGAGCATAAAATGTGCCCTGATGAATTCTTGAGGGAACAAGGAAGTCTCTTGCGCCTTCGGGAGTTGACTTGATGAGCATGGGAGTTTCAATTTCGATAAATCCGTTTTCATCAAAGTAATCTCTGATAACCTTTGTGATCTTGTGGCGAAGAAGAATGTTCTTCTGAAGGTCAGGTCTTCTTAAATCAAGATAACGGTATTTAAGTCTTGTAAGCTCAGAAGTCTGGCAATTCTCAACAATCTCAAAGGGAGGTGTTTCACTCTTGCCAAGAACACGAAGCTCTTCAACAAAGATTTCGATATCGCCAGTGGGGATGTCTTTGTTCTTTGATGAACGCTCTCTTACAGTACCCTTTGCCATAAGAACATATTCACTTCTTGCAGTGAAAGCCTTATCAAAAACTTCTTTTTCTGTGCTTTCGTCAAAAGCAAGCTGAACGATACCTGTTCTGTCTCTCAAATCAATAAAGATAAGTGAGCCTAAATCACGCTGCCTCTGAACCCATCCTGCAACAACTACTTCTCTGCCAACATCTTCCATACGGAAGCCGCCGCAATAGTCGGTGCGTTTTAAACCTGTCATAAAATCCATTGTATTATTTCATATCCTTTCGGAAAAAATTATTTAATAAGTTTCTTTTGAAAAATTGTGCTGATTCTGTGTATGGCAACTGCAACAATGAATGTGGCAATTGTTACAAAAACAAGATTCAATAAAATAAAAGGTGTTGCTTTTACAAGCATTATAGCTCCTCTTAAAAAGAGATAATGGCAAAGATAAACCTCAAAACTGATTGAATCCAGTTCTTTTATAAATCTGATGCTGTGGCAATTGAAAAATAATGCTTCAAAAATTTTAAAAATGCCAAAAGCAGCTATATAGTGCGTTAATCCGCTGATAAGCCTTTTGTAAATGATTGTATCATCAAAATATATTCGTGAGATAAACCTAAAAGAGAATGCAACCGCAACAACACAGAGGAAAATAAAAATGTTTCTTTTTGGCGGTGCAGATGCTTTATAATTCATTCCCCACAAATACGCTGCAATAAAAAACACAAGCGGTGATGCAATAACAAAAAGATTATCGCTGGGATTAAAGCATATTATAAGATAAAATGCAACGGCGCAAAATATAAGTATAATTTTTATAAAAGTTCCTTTGCTTTTGAGCTTTTTGGCGGCAAATGAAACCAGCGGAGTGATTAAATAACACAAAAGAAGCGGTGTTATAAACCAAGTCTGCTCTATACCAGGAATTTTAAAATAATTTCCCTGAATACCAAGGGCAAATGCTCCCCATGTGAGCCAGTTGATTTTTTTGCCGAGAATCACAAATACTAATAAGTATAGCCCTAAAAAGATTTCATACGGAATAAAAATTCGCCTCAATCTTTTCACATACCATTTTGAGGGGGATTTAATCTCTCCCTGCAATCCAAAGCAAAATCCCGACAGAATGAAAAACAGCGGAACACCAATATTAAAAATCTGCGCAGTTGATTGAACGAAGCCTATTGGAATTTCTTGAACATAGTGGCAAAGAAGAATACACACCATGCTGAAAACACGCAGAAACGAAATATATTCAAGTCGCTTGGGCTTTGACAATGCTTCGCTCATATTACATCAATCCACCAAGGAAAGATTTTAAATCAATATTGTCGCCGTTGGCAACAGCGTCCTGCAAATCCTGTGCAGACTGCTGAAGTGTAAGCTCAAGGAATTCTTCATCAAATTCATCAATTGCAATTTCAACAGTTTCGCCGTCATCCATATTTTTAACTGTAACAACGCCCTTTTCAATGTCATCATCACCAATAACAACAGTGAATCTTGCGCCCAGCTTGTTTGCATATTTCATCTGAGCCTTAACTGAACGGCCGGCAACATCAAACTGAGCTGCAACACCGCTCTGACGAAGAGCCTGAACAAGAGAAGCTGCTTTGAGGCTTGCCTTATCACCGATAGGTGCAACATAAAGGTCGCATCTCTTTGGCTCCGGCAGCTTAATGCCCTGACTTTCAAGAAGGAGCATAAGTCTTTCAATGCCCATACCAAATCCAAGTGATGGAACATGGGAGCCGCCTAATTCTTCCATAAGTCCGTCATATCGTCCGCCGCCGCAAACAGTTCCCTGTGCGCCGATAGAATCAGAAACAAACTCAAAAACAGTTCTTGTGTAATAGTCAAGACCTCTTACTATCTGAGGATTGATGCTGTAGGGAATCATCATTTCGTCAAGATATTCCTGAACCTTTTTGAAGTGGTCAGCGCAATCATCGCAAAGATAGTCAATAACAATCGGTGCATCCTCTGCAATCTTTGAGCAGATGGGGCTCTTGCAGTCAAGAATTCTCATAGGATTCTTTTCAAGTCTTTCAAGGCAGGTGCCGCAAAGGTCGCCTTTTTTGCTTTCAAAATAATCTTTAAGAGCTGTGTGATAATTCTTTCTGCATTCGGGGCAGCCGATTGAGTTGATTTCAAGGTGAATATCTTCAACACCAAGGAAGCCGAAAACTTCGTTAGCAAGAGAGATTACTTCTGCATCTGCCGCAGGTGAAGCTGTGCCGAAGCACTCAACACCAAATTGGTGAAATTCACGAAGTCTGCCAGCCTGTGGCTTTTCGTAACGGTAGCATGATGTAAGATAGCACACCTTCTGGGGAAGAGGCTCGTTAAAAAGTCCGTGCTCAAGGAAAGCTCTTGCAGCACCAGCTGTTCCCTCAGGGCGAAGAGTGATTGATCTTCCGCCTTTATCGTTGAAAGTGTACATTTCTTTCTGAACAACATCTGTTGTGTCGCCAACGGAGCGTGTGAAAAGCTCTGTATGCTCAAAAACGGGAGTTCTTATTTCTTTGAATCCAAATTCGTCAGCGATTTCAAGCAAGGTGTTTTCAATGAAACGGTGATTGTGGCTCTGTGAGGGCAAAACGTCCTGTGTTCCCCTCGCCGCTTTTGTAATAAGTGCCATATTTATTCTCCTGATAATCAGCGTTCAACCCTGTTATAATAAAGTTTAAGCTCAACCTTATCATCGTGAAGTGTTATATTGTAATTTTCACACTTAACAGGCTTGTTGTCGCAGTTTGTTATCTCGTTATCTGAAGAGGTAACGAGGAAATTTGTTTTGGTTTTATTTTTGCTTTCATGCCAATGGGTGGATGAAAGGTTATCAATAACATAGTATGAGTCGAAGTAGTATTTATCCTGCTGACGGTTTTTGAAAAGGTAGCTGACAACAATATGCTGGTCCTTTGTTTTGCAAAGGTAAATCATACCGTCGTCAAAGTCCACAATGCCGATTTCTTCATCAACATTATAAGACGCACCGATTCCGTCCTCAACTGCTTCACGCTGTGTGCTGAATCCGTCCCCTCGTCTGCCTGCGGGGGCACCGAAATCTCTTGAAAAAAACAGCGAAGCAATTATAACAAGGCAGACCGCCACAGCTACTACGGTTTTACCCAATGTGTTCATAGATTATCCTCCCTTAAAGGGTTCTGTTTATTTTGGATTAACAATATCACGCCAGTCAAGGTCGCCTCTTTCAAGTGAATGAATGAGAGCCTCTGCTGTTGCAATATTTGTTGCAACTGGAACGTTGTGAACATCGCAGAGCCTAAGAAGGCCGTATGGGTTGGGTTCATTTTCTTTTGCGCTAAGTGGATCACCAAAAATAAGCAGCATATCAATTTCGTTGCAGGCGATAAGTGCGCCAATCTGCTGGTCGCCGCCTTGTGCACCGCTTAAAAAGCAGTTAATCTCAAGACCTGTGGCATCGCTTACAAGTTTACCTGTTGTGCCTGTTGCAAAAAGTTTATGACGGCTGAGTATGCCACAATAAGCTATGCAAAACTGTGTCATAAGTTCCTTTTTTGCGTCGTGAGCGGTGATTGCTATATTCATTTAAAAGCCTCCTTTAACGGGTTTTTATTTTAAAATTTATTCTGCGCTTTCATTTGCTTCAGCTGATTCAGATGCTTCGGCACTTTCTGCGCTTTCTGCTGCTTCTGAGTTTTCGTTTGCTTCAGCGTTTTCTTCTGCCTGTGGCTCTCTCTTGGCGGTGGTGAGTGTAACGAGCTTTTCGCCCTCTGAAACTCTCATAACCTTAACGCCCTTTGAGGGTCTTGCAAATGTGCTGATGCCGTTTGCCGCAATTCTGATAATAATTCCGTCAGAAGCAATAAGGATAAGGTCATCATCCTCGCCTACCTCTGCAATGGCGGCAACATCACCGTAAGTTTCTGTATGATAGTTAATAAGTCCTTTACCGCCTCTTGACTGAACACGGTAATTTTCAAAGTCGCTTCGTCTGCCATATCCTGTTTCGCTGACGGTGAGAAGAGTTTTGCCCTCTTCAACAACGCTCATGCCAATAACCTCATCGCCCTCTTTAAGCTCAATGGCTTTAACACCACGGGCGGTTCTGCCGATTGGCCTTGCGTCATTTTCGTCAAAGCAGATAGACATACCTTTCTTTGTGGCAACAACCAGCTTATCGTTGCCGTTTGTTACTCTTACCCATGCAAGCTCGTCGTCATCATCAAGGTTGATTGCAATAACGCCCGATTTTCTTACATTTTTATAAAGAACAGATTCTGAACGCTTGATGATACCCTTTCTTGTAACCATGCAGAGGTAAGTGCCTTCGTCATGACCCTCTCTGGGTACTCGAAGCATTGCAGATACTTTTTCGTCTGCCTCAATGGGAAGAACATTTATAATGTTTACACCACGGCTGTTCCTTGATGCTTCGGGAATTTCATAGCCCTTAAGACGGTAGGTTCTGCCCTTTGTGGTGAAGAATGCGATAACATCGTGAGTGGAGGCTGTAAACATTGTTGTTGCATAGTCCTCTTCACGCCTTGTCATGCCCTTGATACCCTTACCGCCTCTGTTTTGAATCTGGTAAGTGTCGGCAGGCATACGCTTGATGTAGCCGAAGTTTGTGAGAGTGAATACGCTGTTCTCTTCGGGAATAAGATCCTCAATATCAACCTCGCCGCTGACATTAACAATCTCTGTTCTTCTTTCGTCAGCAAATTTATCTCTGATTTCCATAACTTCTTTTTTGATGAGAGCAAGCATTTTGCCGTGGTCATTAAGAAGTTCAAGGAAGTTTTTGATTTTTTCTCTCAATTCAGCAAGTTCATCTTCAATCTTGATTCTTTCAAGACCTGTCAACTGACCAAGGCGCATCTGAACGATAGCTTGCGCCTGAATTTCGTCAAGACCAAATCTTGCCATAAGGGCTTCTTTACCCTCTGGGATACTCTTTGATTTTCTGAGAATTTCAATAACTTCATCAATAAAATCAAGAGCTATAAGCAAACCTTCAAGGATATGTGCCCTTTCCTGTGCTTTTTTAAGGTCATATTTTGTTCTTCTTGTAATAACCTCGCACTGGAAGTTGATGTAATGCTCAAGAACCTGCTTCAAAGTGAGTACCTTTGGCTCGCCGTTAACAAGAGCCAGCATAATAACACCAAAGGTTATCTGCATCTGGGTGAATGAATAAAGCTGATTCAGCACAACCTGCGGGTTGGCATCACGCTTTAAATCAATTGAAATGTGCATTCCGTGCCTTGATGAATAATCGTTTACATCTGAAATGCCTTCAATTTTTTTATCTTTAACAAGGTCGGCAATGCTTTCAATAAGTCTTGCCTTGTTTACGCCATAGGGGATTTCAGTAACCTGAATTTCAAATCTGCCGTTTTTCTTTTCAATAATTTCTGCTTTTGCTCTGACGGTGATTTTGCCTTTACCTGTGCCGTATGCAGCTCTGATGCCAGCTCTGCCCATAACAATGCCCCTTGTGGGGAAGTCGGGACCTTTGATATGCTCCATAAGCTCCTCAAGTGAAGCGTCGGGGTTATCAATAAGGCAGCACATACCGTCAATAACCTCACCAAGGTTGTGAGGGGGGATGTTTGTTGCCATACCAACAGCAATACCTGTTGAACCGTTTACCAAAAGGTTGGGGTATCTTGAGGGGAGAACTGTTGGCTCTTTAAGACGGTCATCATAGTTGGGAACAAAATCAACAGTGTCTTTGTCAATATCAGCAAGCATTTTAAGGCTCATCTTGCTCATTCTTGACTCTGTGTATCGGTAAGCAGCGGGCGGGTCGCCGTCAACTGAGCCGAAGTTACCGTGTCCGTCAACAAGAATGTATCTCATTGAGAAAGTCTGTGCAAGTCTTACCATTGCGTCATAAACAGAAGCATCACCGTGTGGATGATAACGACCAAGCACAGAACCAACTGTGTCTGCGCACTTTCTGTATGCCTTTTCGGGGGTAAGACCGTTTTCATACATTGTATAAAGAATACGGCGGTGAACGGGTTTAAGTCCGTCCCTTACATCGGGCAAAGCACGTGCTGTAATAACCGACATTGAATAGTCAAGGAATGACTTTCTCATCTTTTCATCAAGGTCAACATTAACAACCTTTGAATTGAGAAGATGTTCTGCAAAATTACTTCGTTCTTCTTTTCTTGCCATGATTCAAAGCCACTCCTTTCTTAAATATCAAGATTCTGAACGTATTTAGCGTTCTTTTCAATAAATTCTCTTCTTGGCTCAACTTTATCGCCCATAAGGATAGAGAATGTTTCGTCAGCAGCAATAGCATCCTCAAGCTGAACCTTGAGCATGATTCTTGTCTGTGGGTCCATAGTTGTTTCCCAAAGCTGCTGGGGGTCCATTTCACCAAGACCTTTGTATCGCTGAATATCGCAGCTGCCGCCAAGCTCTTCAATAAGCTGATCTCTCTCTTCGTCAGAGAAAGCATAAAGGTGCTTTTTGCCCTTGCTTACTTTAAAAAGAGGTGGCTGTGCAATATAAACATGACCCTCGTCAATAAGGGGACGCATATAGCGGAAGAAGAATGTGAGAAGCAGAGTACAGATGTGAGCACCGTCAACATCGGCATCCGCCATAATAACAATTTTGTTGTATCTGAGCTTTGAAAGGTCAAAGTCATCACCGATACCTGTGCCGAGAGCCATAACAACAGGGCTCAGCTTATCGTTGCCGATAACCTTGTCAAGTCTTGACTTCTCAACGTTGAGCATCTTACCCCAAAGGGGAAGAATTGCCTGATAGTAACGGTCTCTGCCCTCTTTTGCAGAACCACCCGCACTATCACCCTCGACAATGTATAACTCTGTGCTTTCTGCACTTTTTTCAATGCAGTCTGCCAATTTACCTGGGAGAGCGTTGCTTTCAAGTGCACTCTTGCGGCGGGCGAGATCCCTTGCTTTTCTTGCGGCTTCTCTTGCTCGTGAAGCATCAAGAGCTTTTGAGAAAATTGCCTTTGCAACAGATGGGTTCTCTTCAAAATAAGTCATCAGCTTTTCATAAACAGTTGAGTAAACAAGACCTGTGATGTCTGTATTGCCGAGCTTACCTTTTGTCTGTCCTTCAAATTCAGCTTCGGTCAGCTTAACGCTGATAACTGCAACAAGACCCTCACGAACATCATCGCCAGAAAGCTTCTTGTCGCCATCTTTAAGAATATTATATTTTTTGCCGTAATCGTTAAAAACTCTTGTAAGGGCATTTTTGAAGCCTGTTTCATGTGTACCGCCGTCAATGGTGTTTACATTGTTGGCAAATGAAAGCATGGTTTCATTGTAGCCGTCATTATACATAAGTGCGATTTCAGCGTATCTGTCTTTTTTAGATGCAGAGAAATGAATAGGTGTCTGATGAAGCGGTGTAAGTCCTCTTGAATTGTTGATGTATTCAACAAAGCTTGAAAGACCGCCCTCGTAGCAGTAAACCTGCTCAACGATGTTTTCTTCATCTCTTTTATCTGTCAGAGTGATTGAAAGACCTGCATTAAGGAATGCGGACTCACGAAGTCTTCTCTGAAGTATTTCAAAATCATAAACAGTTGTTTCTGTGAATACTTCGGGGTCGGGCTTGAATCTGATAAATGTACCTGTTTCGTCAGTGTCGCCAATGATAGTAAGGTCATTTACAGCGTTACCTCTTTCAAAACGCTGGCTCCATACATGACCCTCTCTTGAAACTTCAACCTCCATCCATTCGGAAAGAGCATTAACAACAGATGAACCAACACCGTGAAGACCGCCTGATACTTTATATCCGCTGCCGCCAAACTTACCGCCTGCGTGGAGAACAGTAAGAACAACTGTAACAGTGGGAAGTCCCATCTTTTCATTAAGACCAACGGGGATGCCTCGTCCGTTATCACGAACAGTGATTACATCACCGGGGAGAATTTCAACCTCAATATGTGTGCAAAATCCTGCGAGAGCTTCGTCAATGGAGTTGTCAACGATTTCATAAACAAGGTGATGAAGTCCCTTAGGACCTGTTGAGCCGATATACATACCAGGACGCTTACGAACAGCTTCAAGTCCCTCAAGAACCTGAATCTGGTCAGCACCGTATTCTTCTGTAACAGCAGTGTCAATATCTTCGTCAGATAATTCTTCAAGGAGTTCCTCTGCGGGGGCTTCTTCAACCGCTGTTATTTCTTCTTCAACAATTTCGTTTTCTTTGTTTTCCAATGTGCTCTCCTCCGTTACATGCCCATCTGGCTCATAAATGAGCTTTTCTTCTTCTGTCTTTTTGGTCTGTATCTGGGAGGATTAACAAGCTTCTCCCTTGATGATTTGCTCTTTGCAAGGTATTTGTTTGCTTCAATAACTGCAAGTGTCATATCCTGCATATAGTCAACGCAGTTTGCAAGAAGCTGCTCGTCATTGTTGATACTGCCAAGGATTGTAACAACGATGATGCTCTGCACTTCATTTGTGCCGTCATTATAAATTTCGTTAAGGCAGTTGAAGAGCTTTCTCATTTTCTGCGGATTATTCTCTTTTATTGTTTCGATAACATACTTGTTGCAGTGGTTAAGGAAGAAATCTTCGGGAAGAAATTCGCCGTATCTTTCAACATTCTGCTTGTATGCTTCTTTGCATTCAGGGTAAATACCTGTCATTCTTGAAGCGAGGGTAACAGTGTCAAAATAAACTGCACCGCTTCTGGCTGCTGCTTTTGAAACAGGTGTGGGCAGCTTAACGCTCTGTGATTTTTTGCCCTTGCCATAAATTTTTGTGATTGTTTCGTTAAATTCGTTTGCGAAATAACGGATGTCTTTATCTGTGATGTTCTCTTCTTCAAAAAGTCCTGCTGACTGCTGGGCAAAATCTTCTTCAACCGCATTTTCATACTGCGCCGCTGCACATTTAAGATAAATTTTGTTATCAGATACTTCAATTTTGAATGTACCCTTATCGCCTGCGAATGTGGCAATATATTTGCCGTTCTGAACAGCTACGGGGGGCTGACCCTTTTCTGTTCCCTCAGGGATAATAACTCTGAAGCCGTAATTATCAGCTGTAGCCACCATATGTTTTATGATTATGCCGAGATTTTCAGAAGTGTTTGCCATAGTAATAAACTCCTTAGTCCAAAAATTAAATATTATTTCATTATACTGTTATATTATAACATATTATAGCCGATTTGTCATCATTTTTTGCAAGAAAATTGCCAAATTTCTAAAGAAATTTTTGTATAAGCAACGCTTTTTGAATATGAGAATAAAAAAGGCAGATAATAAGAGGGACAAATAAAAAATCAGCCACTAAAAGGCTGAAAGGAGAGCTTTACATGAAGAAAATTTTACCTGCAATAACAGCCCTTATGCTGATTGGTGCAGTTGCACTGACAGCCTGCGGCAAAAAGAGCAATATGGACGAAAAGAGCACAACCGAAAGCACCACAAGAAGCACAACCAATCTTTCACAGGCGGCAGATGAATTTGCAGACGATATGAAAACAACCATTGAGGACATCAAATCTGATGTCAGCGAAATGATGCCCGACAGAGATAAAACCACCGACACATCAAACACAACATCCACAACCAAAGGCGAGTAACATTAAATACAAAACAAAAATAAAAAAGATGGCTATGATTTGGCGCATTGTCCCTCATAACCATCTTTTGTTTTTATCCTAAGAAAGCTCCGTTGTTGAGAAGTATTTTCTGAATAGCTTTAATGTCAGCGTCTTTAGGCATACAACCGCTTTTAACCGCAACAGATGCACCTGTTCCTGCGGCTTCGCCAAGGCAGCAGACAATTGGCATAATCCTGTATGATGCCTGCGCTTCGTGGGTGGAAGAAATACATCTTCCAGCCACAAGCAGATTATCAATTCCTTTCGGAATAAGGCTTCTGTAAGGAATGGTGTAGTATTCACCGTCTGGAAAATAATAGTGGCTTGTGCCGCTTCCCTCAGGGTTGTGAATATCAATGTCATAGTTGCCTGCGGCAATTGCATCGTCAAATTTTGTGCAGTTTACAAGCTCATCACCTGTGAGAATGTGTTCGCCGTCAATCATACGGCTTTCACGGGCGCCAATCCATGATGCAGATGAAACAATCTGTGCATTTCTGAATGAGTGAAGCTCCTCTTTAAGCATTCTGTAAATATCATACATCTGCCGTCTTGCCTCACGCTCTGCCCATGAAACATCAAAGGGGTCAACAGGGTTTCTCTTAACAACTCTTGTGGTGTTGAAGTGAATAACGCCGTCAACCATTGTGCGGAAAAGAAGAATGTTTTCTCTGGGGTTGGAGGTTTTGCCCTCAGCTTTCCATCGCTTGTAAATTGCCTGTCTTTGCTCTTTACATTCGGGAGTAAAAAATTCTTTTTCATCAACATTTGCAATGCGGAAGCAAAGGGTCATTGGCTGGCAGAGATTATCGCTTTCTCTGCCAAGGTGATACGGGCATCCGCTCATAACTGCAAGGTCAGCATCACCTGTGCAGTCAATAAATTGCTTTGCGTTAAATGTGATTTTGCCAGCCTTTGTAATAACTGTTACGCTTTTAATTGAGCCGTTTTCAGCTTCACATTCGCAAAGTGTGGCATGAAAAAGAACATCAACGCCCGCCTCTTCCATCATATCGTCAAGAATCATTTTAAGATATTCTTCGTGGAAAGAAATACCCTCTTTTGCACCCATTGATTCAAGCTTTTCGCAGATTTCTGCAAAAATGCCACGGCTCAATTCAAGTCGCTCAAATGTGCCGTCATCCTTGTGGATTTTGGTTGAGTTTGGCATAAACGGGTTAATAAGGCAGGTGTTTGCCGCACCGCCCAAAGCACCAGACTGCTCAATGAGCAAAACACTGCTTCCGTTTCTTGCGGCGGCAAGTGCTGCGGCGGAGCCTGCAAAGCCACCGCCAACAACAACTATGTCATATTGTTTCATGATGGATACTCCCGCTTATTATAAAGTTTCAATAATATTTCTTGCTACCTGAACACCGCTGGCTGATGCGTGAGAAAGTGAATGTGTAACACCTGAGCAGTCGCCGATTACATAGAATCCGGGGAAAACAGTGTGAAGCTTTTCGCCGATTTCAACTTCCATATTGTAGAATTTAACCTCAACACCGTAAAGAAGTGTGTCATCATTGGCAGTACCGGGTGCAATTTTATCAAGAGCATAAATCATTTCGATAATGCCGTCAAGAATTCTCTTTGGAATAACAAGGCTCAGATCACCAGGTGTTGCAGAAAGTGTGGGTGTCATAAAGTTTTCATCAATTCTGCTCTGTGTGCTTCGTCTGCCTCTAACAAGGTCGCCGAAACGCTGAACAATAACACCGCCGCCAAGCATATTTGAAAGGCGTGCAATGCTTTCGCCGTAGCCGTTGCTGTCTTTGAAAGGCTCTGAAAAATGCTTGCTTACAAGAAGAGCAAAGTTTGTGTTTTCTGTGTGCTTGCTCTTATCCTCATAGCTGTGTCCGTTAACTGTAACGATTCCGTTTGTGTTTTCGTTAACAACAACGCCGTTGGGATTCATGCAGAATGTACGCACAAGGTCCTCAAACTTCTCTGTTCTATACATAATCTTGCTTTCATAAAGCTCGTCTGTAAGGTGAGAGAAAACAGAGGCAGGGAGCTCAACTCTTACACCGATGTCAACACGATTAGACTTTGTTGGGATGTTCATTTCATCACAGATTTTTTCCATCCACTTGCTTCCGCTTCTGCCAACTGAAATAATACAGTTTGTGCAGGTGTATGTGCCGCTCTTTGCGTTGATTGTGTATCCCTTGTCAGTTTTTTCCACAGCTGAAACAGGGTCATTGAAATAAAAATCAACGCTCTTTTTCAGTTCGTTATAAAGATTTTCAAGAACAACATAGTTTATATCTGTGCCAAGATGGCGAACCTGTGCGTCAAGCAGATGAAGTCCGTTTTCAAGGCACTGC
Organism: Clostridia bacterium; assembly: GCA_024404115.1. Classification (GTDB taxonomy): domain Bacteria; phylum Bacillota; class Clostridia; order Oscillospirales; family Acutalibacteraceae; genus CAG-488. The sequence goes on from JAKSQM010000006.1 coordinate 118,926, forward strand.
TTTTTAATTTTTGTGTTTGCTGTTGAATAAAGCTTTGTGCCCTCGCCGCCGTATGCAACGTTGATTTCGTCAACATATTTCATAAGGTCAAGAGCCTCCTGCTTGCCAACATACTGATAAAGTGTGCCGCCAAACTGGTTTGTGATATTGTATTTACCGTCAGAGAATGCGCCTGCTCCGCCAAAACCGCTCATAATAGCGCAGGTGGGGCATTTAATGCAGGATTTCACCTTTTTGCCGTCAATGGGGCAATGTCTTCTTTCAAGTGAATTGCCTAACTCAAAAACGGCAATTTTGAGGTTTTTCTCAGCCTTAACAAGCTCATATGCAGAGAAAATTCCTCCAGGACCTGCACCAACAATGATTACGTCATAATTCATAAAATCAATCCTTTCTTTTACTTATTACAATAAAAAAGACCTACCCTTTGGGGGTAGGTCTGAAAAAATGTATCCTCAATAATAATATCACTAATGAGCCTTAAAGTCAAGAAATATCTTTTATGTGTTACATATTACGGCAATTATCTTATATCCGTTTTAAAGCGAAGTTTCTCAAATTTATTTAATAGTTGCTAACTTTCTTTCGATAATCATATTCTCAATTTTGTCTATCAATAGTTCTATCAGAACAGTAGGCGTAACTGTAATAAGACCAATGGGTGTGAAAGCACTTAAAAATAATGAGCCTGATATAGCTTCTTCAGCCTTGTCAAATATGGTTGCTTTGTGCTTTTTTAAAGTGAAGTTTTCGCTTTTCACTTTGTATTCGGGATGATTGCTGTTAAATGCCACCAAATAATACTCACCCTCGGCACAAGAACCTGAAATAGCTATGCCAGAAATTTTTTTGGATACATCAGTTTCTGCACCTGTTTCAGGGTCAATGTAGAAAAGGCTGTATTCTACAGCATCACCACTGGGAATGGCTGCCTTGATTTTAGTGCTTTTTGCACCTGAATAATCGGTGCTTATTTTCACATCTTTCGGCTGCTTAAAGATAATGGGCATAAGTTTTGCGTCATATGTTTCATCTGCTGCAAATGCTGAAAGGGGAAGAACAGAAAACATCATTAAAACGCAGAGTAACAAAGAAATAATTTTTTTCATAGTTTTATCCTCCATAAAATAGGCAAAACAAACGCCGCAATATGTAACAGATTCTGAGGATTATTTTTATATGCTCTTTTTGATATTCTTGAGTCGCTTCATAACATCATTTACGCCTGTGCCGAAATAATCGTGAAGAATGTTGTATTCCTCATAAAGCTTATCATACATTTCAGCATTCTCTTTAATGGGAGTGTAAACAGTATCTTTAAGTTTGCCCATTGCACCTGCGGCTGTGAAGATGTCAGCGTATCCGCCATTTTCAACGCCTGCTGCAACAGATGCGTAAATTGCACTGCCAAGAGCGCCGCACTGTGTTGTGCCTGCAATTTTAATAGGCTTGTTGAGGATGTCAGCGTAAATCTGCATTGTCATAGGATCTTTCTGACTGATTCCGCCAGAAGCGATGATTTCATCAACCTTAACCCCGTTATTCTGATATGTTTCAACAATTTTTCTTGTGCCGTAAGCGGTAGCTTCAATAAGCGCACGGTACATTTCTTCGGGCTTTGTCTGAAGTGTCATACCAAGCATCATACCTGTAAGGTCGCCGTCAACAAGAATACTTCTGTTGCCGTTCCACCAGTCAAGTGCAATAAGTCCGCTTTCGCCGGGTTTATATTTCTCTGCCTTTGAGCGGAGATATTTGTGAATGTTTATGCCCTGCTTCTCTGCTTCTTCAACATAGCTGGCAGGAACACAATTTTTAATAAACCATGAGAAATGGTCGCCAACGCAAGCCTGACCAGCCTCATAAGCATAAAGGTTGGGATAAACACCGCCTGCAACAACACCGCTGATACCAGGAACAAGATGTTCCTCCTCAGAAACAAGAATGTGACAGGTTGATGTGCCCATAATAGCAAGAAGAATGTTTGGCTTTGTGATTTTAACTGCGGGAACAGCAGCGTGAGCATCAATGATAGCAGTTGTAACTGTCATGCCCTCGTTAAGACCCAGCTTCTCTGCCATATCTGCGGTAAGACCGCCAACTCTGTCGCAAAGCTGAACGATAGGATAGTTGAGCTTATCTTCAACAAAGTTTTCAAGGCGTGGGTCAAGTGCTTTAAGGAAATCCTTTGAGGGATAGCCTTCTTTGTTGTGCCACAAACCCTTGTAGCCTGCACAGCATGTGTTCTTGCCAAGAACTCCGCAAAGCTGCCAGATAACCCAGTCGGCTGCTTCAACTATGTAATCTGCTTCGTCATAAATTTCGGGTGCTTCGTCAAGAATCTGCCATGCCTTTGGAAGCTCCCATTCACTTGAAACTTTTCCGCCGTAACGCTTAATCCATTCCTCGCCCATTTCGTTTGCCTTTTCGTTAATGAGGTTGGCTTTGTCCTGTGCAGCGTGATGCTTCCAAAGCTTAACATATGCGTTAGGCTCGCTCTTGTATTTCTCCATCATGCAAAGAGGTGTGCCGTCTTTTTTAACAGGGAGAATGGTGCAGGCTGTGAAGTCAACACCAAGACCGATAACATCGTCAGGTGAAACACCGCTCTCTTTCATAACAGCAGGGATAGTGTTGTAGAAAACATCAAGATAATCCTGTGGATACTGAAGTGCCCAGTCAAAGCCTAACTTTGTGCCGTCTGGCAATGTGTCATCCATAACACCGTGTGGATATTCAAATGTGCTGTCTGCAAGCTCTTTGCCTGTTTTAACGTCAACGATTGCGGCTCTGCCCGAAGCTGTGCCGAAATCTACACCGATAGTATATTTACTCATAGAAAATTCCTCCGTAAATCTTTTGTTTACACTAAAACATTATATAGTAATATGCTTTATATGTCAAAGATTTATTTTAAAAAATGTAGAAATAAGAGGGATAATGTGGTATAACATACAGACGAAAGTCTATTATTAAAAGGAGAATGTAAAATGGCAGATATTTTTGAAGCGATAATGATAATTCTTTTTGGTATTTCATGGCCTGTGAATATCAGTAAGCTTGTAAAAAACAAAACGGCAAAGGGCACGAGCGTGCTGTTTTATTATCTTATTGAGGCAGGCTATGCCGTTGGTATTGCGGCAAAATTCGTCAAGCTCAATAACGGAATTTCAACCCCGTGGTATGTGTGGTTTTTCTATATTCTCAATTTCTGCATGGTCTTTGCAGGCATTGTGATTTATTATAGAAATAAAAAACTTGATAAAGAAAAAATCTCTTGACATCTTGTCAATATTTTGCTATAATTCTTGCCCGTGGTAAATTTTATGCCACATCCTTGGCACGCAAGTGCCCATTATGTCCAGAAGGAGGTGCTTCAGAGATGGTTAAATACGAAACAATGTTCCTTTTCTCAGTTAAAAACGGTGAAGAGGCAACAACAGCTCTTGTTGAGAAGATGAAGGCTCTTGTTTCTGCTAACGGTACACTCGAAAGCGTTGATGAATGGGGTAAGCGCAAGCTTGCATATGTTATCGACCACGAGACAGAGGGTTACTATGTTCTTATGAACTATGAGTGCAACCCCGAGTTCCCTGCAGAGCTTGATCGTATCGTTAAGATTACTGACGGTGTTCTTCGTGCTCTCATTATCAAGAAGTAAGGAGGATAAACCCGATGATTAACAACGTTGTTCTCATGGGCAGATTGGTGGCAACACCGGAACTGCGCAGCACAGGAACAGGGATTTCCGTTGCTTCTTTCACAATTGCTGTTGAGCGTGCATATGCAAAAGCAGGCGAACAGAGACAGGCTGATTTTGTGGATTGCATCGCATGGAGAAACACTGCGGAATTTATCACAAGATATTTCCAGAAAGGCTCAATGATAGCCATTACAGGTTCTATTCAGACCCGCAATTATGAAGATAAAAACGGTAACAAGCGTAAGGCTGTTGAAGTAGTTGTTGATAATGCCAGCTTCTGCGGTTCAAAGGCAGAGTCAGGCACAACAGGCGGCTATTCAGCTCCCGTAGCACCCGCTGCTCCTGCTCCCTCATTCACTTCAGGCAGTGAAAGTGATTTTGAGGAAATTTCAGAAGATGACGATCTTCCATTCTGATTATCGCCATCAACTATAATTTAAGGAGGTTTTTTAAATGGCTTACGATAAAAGCAACCGTCCTAACAGAAAAGGACGCAAGAAAGTTTGCTCATTCTGTGTAGATAAAGTTGATTACATTGATTACAAAGACATCAACAAGCTCAGCAAGTACACTTCAGACAGAGAGAAGATCCTTCCCCGTCGTGTAACTGGCACTTGCGCAGCTCATCAGCGTGCTCTTACAACAGCTATTAAGCGTGCACGTCAGATAGCTCTTCTCCCCTACACAAACGACTAATTTTCGTTTGATTTAAAATTTACGAGGTATTGCTTATGCAGTGCCTCGTTTTTTTATTGACAAACACGGAGGATTGTGTATATAATTCAATCAAGGAGGTATGGATATGTTCTTAATTGCTATTCTTGTGGCGGCAATTTTAGCTTTTGCCTGCTATAAAATTTTTATCGAAACCAAAACCGATGACATTGGCGAAGAAATCAAAAAAATTGAAAAGAAAGATAACAAAAAAGCAAAAAAATCGGGCAACATTGTTACCTGCAAACTTTGCGGCGAAAAAATCAACACACTTAAATATGATTTTTGCCCAAGCTGCGGCGGAAGATTCTGTGTTGATGAAAAACCAAAGCTTCCGCAAAATTATAATTATCCCCAAAGCACTTCCGCAACTCCCCCAAAAACAACATATGTGAGGACTACTCCCACAAGAACTGTTGCACCTTTAAATAATACACAGCCTCAGAGCGGTAATACAGTTTCAAAGAATGGCAAAAAGGCATCACCTGCAGTGATTGCAGTGATTGCGTTTGTGGTTATCGGCACAATTATGACAGCCATTGTTTCCGCAAACTTTGATGATAAAGATTTTTATGATTATACAGACGATGTGTATGACTATATCTATGGAGAAGAAAATATTCCTGATTATTATGAAGAGCAGAATTATGCCCTTGACGGCTCCGATGTTCTCTTTGAAGAAGACGATGTTTCAGTTTCTATAACAAAATTCTATCAGGATACATCTGGCAGTGAGGAAACAGGTGAGCCTCTTGTTCAATTTACTTTTTCAAACGATAGTGAAAATGATGTGTCTGTATTCTTTGATATTGTAGCTGTAAACAATGATTGCAGTATGTATAATCAAACAACCATTGATGCCAAGGTAGATAGCGGCGAAGAAATTGATGTGTTAAGGTATGTTGATGCCGGTTTATCATTGTCTATAAAGGAGCTTGCTGTTAGCCATATAAGAATAAGCGACCAGGACACAGGCGAGGTTTATTATGGCGAAACAGAGGAAGAGTATAACAAGCTGATTTATGTTACCACAGATACAGACGAAAAAATCGTAAATCTTCACGACTTTGATGGTAAACCGATATACGATAAAAACGGGATTAAAATTTTCAGCGGTGAGAATTGGTTATATCTCGAAAATAATTCAGATAACGATTTCAAAGCTGGCGCTTATTCGTTTACGAACAGCACTAAGCTTCAAGGGTTCGTTGCAGAGAATATGCTCTTTCTTCACGGCTGCAATATGACCATTGACTATGATGTGGATTATGAGGATGAGGGTAATGTTTCATTCTCCTTTAACTTTGAATGTAAGGCAGACCCAAACGCAAACTTCACAACAGGTCGAATAAGCTAAATTAAAATAACTCAGTCGGCATTTCAGCAATGAAGTGCCGATTTTTTATGCAATTTTGAAATTAAATAAAAAAATATCGAAAAACGATAAATTTATGTTGACAAATCAAATTTCTTAGTATATAATACATTCTCGAAAGGGGGCGAGAGAGTGAAGAAAAGGCTTATGTGGTTTTCGTTCTTCCTTCTGCTTCTTGCAACAGAGGTGGTTATTGCACTTTATTGCCACGATGATTTTATAAGGCCGTATGTGGGCGATGTTCTGGTGGTAATTTTGCTCTATTGCCTTGCAAAGGCGGTGGTACTCGATAAAATGAAGCTTCTGCCATTGTGGATTTTTATTTTTGCCTGCCTTGTGGAGGTGGGTCAGTATTTCAACTATGTTGAATTGCTTGGATTTTCAGACAATCCGATTCTTTCAACTGCAATGGGAACATCATTTGCATTTGAAGATATAGTCTGCTATTTTGTCGGCTGTGCAATTTGCGCCGCTGGTCAGATTATTTATAAATTTATTAAGAAAAAAGGAGAATAATTATGTCGCAGAAAAAAATAGCTCGTTGGTTAAAGGTTATGCTGGTTGTGATGGGGCTTTTAGCTTTTGGAATTCTTTCAGCTCTTTCACTTATCTTCCTCGTTTCAGAGGTTGAAGAAATCCATGCAATTCAGGTGCCGTGGCTTGCATTTATCTGGACTACCGCAGTTCCGCTTATCCCCGCACTTTTATATTCATGGTTCACTGTCAGTGATGTTGGAAAGGGCAAGGCATTTTGCTTTGATAACGCACGCAGACTTCACGGCATTTCTCTTTGCGCCGCCGCAGATGCTGCATGGGTTTTTATTGGCAACGCAATTATGCTTTTTGGCAGACCTGGTATGAGCCATCCAATCGTTTTCATTTTGTCAATGGTTGTGGTTTGCATCGGCATTTCAATTGCAATTTGTGCAGAGGGACTTTCTCAGCTTATTAAAAATGCAGCTGCTCTTCAGGAGCAGTCAGACCTTACAATATGAGGTGAAATTATGGAAGATCAGATTATTATAAACATTGATGTTATGCTTGCCAAAAGAAAGATGAGTGTTACCGAGCTTTCTGAAAGAGTTGGTATCACAATGGCAAATATTTCTATATTAAAAAACGGAAGAGCAAAGGCGATTAAATTCTCAACACTTGCAAAGCTGTGCGCTGCTCTTGATTGCCAGCCCGGCGATATTCTGGAATTCAGAAAAGGCGAAAAAGATGAATAACTTTGTTGATATAAAAGAACTTGGCGCACTGGGCAACGGTGTTGCAGATGATTCTGCAGTGTTCAATAAAGCATTCAGAGAGAATGAAAATATATTCATCCCCGAGGGAGTTTATGTTATGGGCAGCACCCTTGTTTTGCCGTCAAAAACACATATTGTTGCAGACAAAAACGCTGAAATAAAACTCCTTGACCATATGCAAAAAGGCAGATACGATTTTCTTATTACAGCCGAAGAAAATTCAACGGATATATCTGTAAGCGGTGATGTGTGGAATGGCAACTGCTTTGAAGAGGACAGAGGAAATGATCTGTTCAACGAGAAAGCAACAACAGGCGTTCTTCTGAATTTTAAAGGTGTCAGCAATCTTTCACTTTCAGATATGACGCTTAAAAATCCGCTGTGTTACTATATGAGATTCTGCATGGCTGAGGATGTAAAAATTGAAAATATCCGCTTCGATTCTGACAAAATAATTGCTAATCAGGACGGCATACATTTTGCAGGCTTTTGCAAGAATTTTGTGATTAAAAATCTGTGGGGAAACAACGGCTCGCCTAACGATGATTTTCTTGCATTTAATGCAGATGATGCTCTTTTCAGACAGGAGAGTTTTGATGTAATCAACGGACCTATTGAAAACATTTTTGCAGAGAATATTCATTCAGAAAAATGCCATTGCTTTATAAGGCTTTTGAGTGTGGATTCTGAAATAAAAAATGTAACTGTAAAAAATATTTCGGGTGCGTGCAAAGGCACTGCTGTTTGTATGGATGCCGCAAGATATTGCCGTGTTCCACTTTTTAAAAATGAGGACAGACCGCTTGGTGTCGGCAAAATCAAAAATGTGCTTATTGAGAATATGTCTGTTACTCACACCGACGAAAAGAACGCACCGTTTGTGAGCCTTGAAACAAACTGCGAATCTTTCAGAATAAATAATTTTGAAAATGTTGCAGATGACGGCGGTGTGTTTGCACTTATCAGAAACACTGATAAGCACTGCTGTAAATTCACAAAAATTTCTTCTGAAAAATCGGAAGAAAAAATAATAAATCCCAACGAAAAAGTTCCGCTGATTTATGACGGAAAATGCTCGCTGGAATTTAAAAAACTTAATTGATTTATGAGGTCTTATATGAGAGAAATTGATGTAAAAAATATAACCGAAACTGTGGCAAAGCTTTGCATAAATGCAAACCGCCACTTGCCGCAGGATGTGCGCTGTGCCATTAAAACCTGCCGTGAATGTGAGGACGGCAAAATTGCACAGGGTGTGCTTGATAACATAATTGAAAATTTTGAAATTGCAGATAAAGAGTGCGTGCCCATTTGTCAGGATACTGGTATGGCTTGCGTTTTTCTTGAAATCGGTCAGGATGTTCACTTTACGGGCGGTAATTTACAGGATGCCATTAACGAGGGTGTTCGCAAAGGCTACACCGAGGGTTATCTTCGCAAATCTGTTGTGAAAGACCCAGTTCGCAGAGGGAACACTGGCGACAACACACCTGCCATGATTTATACAGAAATTGTTGACGGCGAAAAGGTTAAAATCACAGTTGCGCCAAAAGGATTTGGTAGCGAAAATATGAGCGCAATCCGTATGTTCAAGCCGTCAGCAGGCTTGCAGGGCATTAAAGATTTCATTGTTGAAACTGTTGAGAATGCAGGACCTAACCCATGCCCGCCTATGGTTGTTGGCGTTGGCATTGGCGGAACATTTGATAAAGCGGCTCTTCTTGCAAAGAAAGCGCTTCTCCGCCCCCTTGGCTCACATAATAAGGATGAATTTTATGCTTCACTTGAAAGCGAAATGCTCGAAAAGGTGAATGCTCTCGGCATTGGTCCGCAGGGATTTGGCGGAAAGACAACTGCTATCGGACTTAACATTGAAACAATGGCAACTCATATTGCAGGAATGCCCTGCGCAATCAACATCAACTGCCATGTTACCCGCCACGAAACGGAGGAAATATAAATGACTAAAAAAATCACACTTCCCCTCACAGAGGAAAAGGCAAAAACTCTCCACGCAGGCGATTCCGTTTTGCTGACAGGTACAATCTACACTTCAAGAGATGCTGGACACAAAAGAATGTGCGAGGCTCTTGCAAGGGGCGAAGAGCTTCCCTTTGACCCAACAGATGCAACAATTTATTATGTTGGCCCCACACCTGCCGCACCAGGGCAGATTATCGGCTCCGCAGGACCCACAACAAGCGGCAGAATGGATGCCTATGCCCCCACAATGATGAGCGTTGGCGCAAGGGGAATGATTGGCAAAGGTGCAAGACTTCCCGAAGTTATTGACGCTATGAAAAAATACAGCGGAGTTTACTTCGGTGCAATCGGCGGCGCAGGTGCGCTCCTTGCAAAGTGCATTAAAAAGTGCGAGCTTATAGCTTTTGAAGATTTAGGCGCAGAAGCTCTCAGAAAGCTTTATGTTGAGGATATGCCACTGACGGTTATTATAGATTCAGAGGGCAACAACCTTTATGAAACTGGCAGAAAAAATTACCTCGAGGGCAAGGAATAATTGAAAAACCATGCAAAAAATCATAGCACTTTTTAAAAAAGATATTATGCTGAGCGTTTCGATTCTGGCGGCGATCATAGCACTTTTTATAACACCGCCGTCAAAGGCTCTTCTTTATGACATTGACTGGCACACTCTTGCAACACTTTTTATGATGCTCACAGTTTTGGAGGGCTTCAAAAAAGAAAATATTTTCAGACCAGTTATAAAACTGACAGAGAAAATCGGCACAATGGTCGGACTTTCTTTCTTCTTTGTTTTTGCTGTTTTCTTTTCGTCAATGTTTGTTACAAACGATGTTTCGCTGATTATTTTTGTGCCGCTGACAATTCTTCTTTTCAGAGCAGGCGATAAAGAAAAATATATTCTCCCCGTTATTTCTATGGAAAATATTGCCGCTGTCAGAGGGTCAATGCTCACTCCTTTTGGCAGTCCGCAAAATCTTTTTATTTTCGGTCAGTCGGGCGTCAGCACAGGCAGATTTTTTCTTCACACGCTTCCGCTGTGTGCATTTTCGGGTGTTCTTCTTTGCGGATTTATCACCTTTCTTTACAGAAAAAATCTGAAAGAAAAAATTGATTTCAACAAAGATTCCGCAGGCGAGGATTGGCAAAAAAACAGACGGGCGCAGAGAATAATTTATCTTGTTCTTTTCACGCTGATTATCTGGACAATTGTCAGCCGAACAAAATACTGGTACATATCCGCTTTGATTGTTTTAATTTCTGTTTTGATTTCAGACAGAAAAACGCTTCTCAAAACAGACTATGTTCTTCTCGTAACATTCCTTTGTTTCTTTATTTTTTCGTCATCAGTTACAGCCAACAGTGCCATCTCATCGTTTCTCAAAAATGCCGTTGCAGGCAGAGAATACTGGTGGGGAATTCTGTTAAGTCAGCTGATTTCAAATGTGCCTGCGGCAATCGTTCTTTATCCCTTTACAAAGAACCTTTCGGCACTGCTTTACGGCGTTGACACAGCAGGACTTTGCACCCTTATCGGCTCCCTTGCCTCTGTTATAAATTACAGAATTTATGTGAGGGAATACCCGAAAAACGGAATGAAATTTATAAAGGTTTTCACTTTTGTGAGCCTTGCGTTTTTTGCAATAGTTGTTATTCCGGGATATATTTTAAGCGGTTGGAGGTTATAAAAAATGATTAAAAAAATCTTAACTTTTATCGGCGTTTTCTTGCTGATTATCTGCGTTATGGGCGCAGGCTTTATGTATAAAACTGATTATAAAAAAACAGAGATAAAATCCAGCGTTTCTGACGATAAAAATTACACGCTTACCGTCTATGAAATCGGCGAGCCTGAGTTCTCTTTCGGCAGTGCAAATTGCAGATTTGTTTTGAAAAATAATGATAAAAAAATAAGCCAGCTTGATTTTGAAATTCGCAATGATGGTGGCTGGGCACTTCCGCAGAATGTTGACATCAAATGGCAGGATGATTGTGCAGTTGCTTATGTTAACGGTGAGGAACAGGAGGACACAATTTATTATCTTTATTTTGACGGAAAAACTAAAGAAGTTTTAAACCCAAAAGGTTAAACAAAAAGATGGTTGAATTTAAAACTCAACCATCTTTTTATTTGTTTTCTGTTATCTCTTTTCGGGAACCATCTTCATTTTAGAGAATTTCTGACCGAATGCGTTTGCCCATGCTTCGCAATAGAGCTTGTAATATGAAATATCATTTTTCTTTCTGTAATTGCCAAAGAAATTGCACCATACAGCTGAGGGAATTGCAATAACAATGTAGTAGAGAGGTCCTAAAATAAGTGCCTGCCATGTATGACCGTATTCGTGAATTCTTGTGTTATAGGTCCAGCGTTTTGTGTGGTTATCTTTTACAAAGATGAAAAGACCCATTGAAAGTCCGCCAGATTTCCACGGAAGATAAACAATGTAGCTGTAGCCGAATCTCTGCCAGCGTCTGCCTCTGATTTTTGTGCAGAAGAGGAAAGCAATTCCGCCAACAATGTTAACGGGCAGTCCCCAAGTCCACTGAATTAAATAAAACAGGAATTTCTTTAAGGATGTTTTGAATCCTTTAGGCGCGGGGGTGGGTTCTTTTTTGTTAATGTCAATGAGTTCCATTTTTCATTTTCCTTTCTTCTTCTATTTGTTCATTTTCAAGAGCCTTTTTAAGAATCTCCTGTTCAACAAGAATGTCATATTCACCGTCTGCATTCATTTCAACGGTGTGGTTTTCTTCGCTGCTGTTATCTTTGCCAAGCCATGTGTGTTCCAACTTCTGACCCGAGATTGCTTCACAGCGTTTTATCTGCTCCTCTGTAAGTGAAACAGAGCCATATTTTTTCTTTGTTGCAATAGCTGCACGGATAAGTGCGTGGTCGTCTTTTGTCATTTCAAACTTTCTTAAAAGCCAAAGTGAAATAACAGCCGCAACAATGGGGATAATTGCAACGCAGACTCTTACACCTGTAATTGCGTGAGCTGTCTGTGTATAAAGCATACCGCTTGTTTTTTCGTAATTTGCAACCTTGTCGCCTGTTACAAGACCGAATCCGTTAAGGGTGAAGCCAACCATTGCCGCCATAACGCCAGCAACGCTCTTTTTAATAAGAGTTGAGAATGTTGAAATAACGCCCTCTCTTCTTCTGCCTGTAATCATTTCATCAACATCTGTAATATCGGGGAAAATGTTGTTTGAAACAAATCCAAGACCCGACATACCAAACGGATAAAGAATCATACTTGCCATCATAAGCACAAACCATACGATAGACATTGAGCCGCCTTTATCGGGCTGCATAAACAAACCGATTGCAAGACCTGCCACCATAAGGGGTGTAACAATGCCACCGCATTTCTTTTTGCCGTATTTCATTGTGAGCGCATAGTTGAGCGGGAATGCCGAAGCCTCTGCCACGCCTGCAACCGCATTGAAAAGGGCATATTTGCTATATTGATTTGCAAGGTATTTGATGTAATAAACCTTTGTGTTGTTGTAAAATCCTGTTGAAATATAATAGGCAAAGGTCATTACAAAATATTGCCTGAAGGATTTGTTTTTGAAAACATAAGCATATTCTCTTAAAATATACTTGAGGTCAAAAGGCTCATACTGTGCGTTAAGTGAGCTGGGCTCTCTTGTGGTTTTGAATGTTGCAAAAACTGCCGCACAATAAAATACCGAAAGTGCAAGACCGATAATAAGGAAAGGCTTTCTTGAAATTTCTGAAGAAAGCGTATCATTTGAATTGAAAAGAGAAAGAATCAGAACCGCAATACCAAAAGACGGCACCATACCAGCCGAGTTGAATATGTAACCAACTGAATTATACTGCGTTCTCAGGTTGTATTCAGGCGCAAGCTCGGGGAGCATTGCAGTGTGAGGAACAGCGATAATTGTGTAAGCGGTTTTGTAAAGCATATACATAATAATGAAATATGCCATTGTGCCTGCGGGGTTGTTTTTGCCGTCAAGACCGAATGAATTCCACATCAGTGTGTAAGAAACAAACAACAGCGGAATACCCCAGAGAAGATAGCGTCTGTGCTTGCCGTATTTTGACCTTGTTCTGTCGGTAAGGATACCCATAACAGGGTCGGTAACAGCGTCCCATATTGTTGCAATCATAACAACAATGCCAGCCTTTGCAAGGTCAAGGTTAACAACGTCTGTTAAAAACACCATGAAATACATGCTGATAATGTAGCCTGCACCGCCCATGAAAATGTTGGCGTAGCTGTAATTCATCATCGGCAGAATGGTGGATTTAAAATCGCCCTTGACACCCAAGGCTTTTTTGATTTTTTCACCCATATAATCACTCCGAATAAAATGTAAAAAAATTATATCATTACTTAAAACTTTAGTCAATAAAAAAGTTAGACCGTCAGTGCAAACATTGACAATCTTTTTATATAATGTTAAAATCTTAGTCTGTCAAAAGGAGGAGTTATATGACAAATAAAAAAATAAAAATTCCTGGCGAGATAGTGTTTTTGATTGCAAATATTCTGCTTGCCCTTTCAGTTTCAATGATAAGTGCGTCAAATTTTGGCGTTTCAATGATTGTTGCCCCTGCGTATATATTAAGTCAGAAGCTGACATTTCTCACATTCGGTCAGAGCGAATATATCATACAGGCAATATTGATTATTGTTTTCTGCATTGTTATGAAAAAAGTGAAGCTCGTTTATTTCAGCTCATTTGTAACTTGCTTAATTTATGGATTTATTCTTGATATGTGGCGAAGCGTTGTGCCTCTTTTTAATCCAAATGTAACCGCCCCAGGCAGCATGGCAATGCCCGTGAGAATCACACTTTTTGTTGTGGGAATGGTGATGACATCTTTTTCGGTTGCACTTTTCTTTCATACATATCTTTATCCGCAGGTTTATGATTTCTTTGTTAAAGGTGTCAGCAAAAGATATGATATAAAGCTTTCAAAGTTCAAGACCTGTTTTGATTTTTCGTGCCTTGCAGTTGCCTGCATAATGACCCTTGTTCTTTTCAGAAAGTTTGTGGGTGTTGGCATCGGCACATTGATAATGACAGCGCTCAACGGCACAATAATCGGCTTTTTCAATAAGATAATCGAAAAGTATATCGACACCACCCCCCTCGCCCCCAACTTCGCAAAGAAGTTTGAGCTGTGAATAATCAAAGAGCTATCTGATTTGATGTCAGGTAGCTCTTTTGTTAATGTGATATATGATAACATTTGGAAATAATATTCACATAGGAGATGATTAAATGAATATTATTGAAAAATGTCAAAATATGGTGTATAATCAAAATGCATACTATATTGGAGGTGCTCGTATGGATAGAATTACACAAAGTATGGTAGAAGCATTCAAAAACGATTTTAGCATTAGTATAAATGATGAATGCTTATTGTTTGAAAATTTTTCAAATTATTGTATTGTCAATAATGTTTATGGTTTAAATGATTTTGAAATAGAAGATGTTACAACAGGAAAAAACACACAAGGTATTGATGGAATTGCGATAATCGTTAATCAAAAACTCATTAACACAACGGATGATATTGATTTGTTGATTTCATATAATCAACAAATTTCTGTTAAATTTGTACTAATACAAACCAAAACATCAACATCCTTTGATAACACAGAAATCTCTAATTTATTAACTTATGCTAAATTGTTCTTTGGCGATGATAACTCTATTTTTCGCACACCTGAAATGCAGAAGTTTATTGAATTAAAAAACTATATTTTTAGCAAAGGAAGTAAATTAAGAAAGAATCCTGAATTGTTGTTGTATTATGTTACATTGGGCACTTGGATGAATGATGCCAATCTTGAAGCAACTATTACGGTTGGAAAAGAAACATTAAGAGCGACAAACTTATTCTCAGAAATAGAGTTTATTCCATGTGGTTCAGCTGAAATCCAATCATTATATAGAAAAACAAAAGCAAAATTGTCAGCTACATTTAAATTCGAAAAAAGAATTACAATGTACTCAATAAGCGATGATGAAGTTGGCTATAGTGGCGTTTTACCGTTTAAGGAGTTCAAAAAACTTATAATTGAAGATAACGGAACAGTAAAGCCAGTTTTTGAAGATAATATTAGAGATTATCTTGGTCCAAATCCTGACGTGAATAAAAGCATATGTGAAACAATAAAGTCTGGTGATATAAATGCATTTAGTATGCTAAATAATGGAATAACAATTGTAGCTTCAAGTATTTCTATGCCTGGTGATATAGCGACAATTGAAGATTATCAAATTGTCAATGGATGTCAAACAAGTAATATACTCATTAATAATATGGAATCAACGAGCAATATCGACGATTTAATTATTCCTATTAGAATAATTGCAACAAAAAATGAGAACTTGAAGAATAACATTACAAAAGCAACTAACAGTCAGACTGCAATAAAGAAAGAACAATTGGAAGCGTTATCGACTTTCCAAAAAAATCTTGAAGAATATTACAAAACCTATACTAGTTCTGACTCATTGGTTTATGAAAGACGTACTGGACAGTATAGAGATAGCGATATTTCTAAAAATCGAATCGTTACTATTCCTACGCAAATCAAAACTGTTGCTGCTATGTTTTTAAACGAACCAAGTGCTGTATCAGGTCAGTATGGCACAGTAGCTAAACGAGTCGGCAACAAAATATTTAAAACATCAGATAAATTGAGCATGTATTATTTAAGTGCATTGGCATTGTATAAAATAGAAAATTTGTTTAGAACAAATAAGATTGATAAAAAATATCGACGATGTCGATATCATGCTATGATGCTTTTTAGAATTGCAATGTCTAAAGAAGATTTACCTAGACAGTTTAACCAAAAGAAAATGGAAACTTATTGTCAGAATTTATTAGATATATTAAATGATAATGATAAATGTGAAAAAGTTTTTAAAGAAATCGTTTCTTTTATTATATCTAAAGGTACTGAAATAGATATTGAGAATAGAAAGTGCTTTGAAAGGAAGGAAACAACTGATTATCTTCTTCAGAGAAAAGATGAGTTGATTGAATATTTAAAGCAACATGGCATAGAAATATAATGGCTTTATATTTGAGAATGAAAATGATAATACTGTAAAAAGTAAGAGGCTTGGATTACCGAGCCTCTTTTTTCAACCCCCACTGACTTAACTGCGTAGCCATAAACAGTTTTTGAGAAATTCGCACAATATTTTAATTTGTGATTGAAAATTAAGGGCGATTATTGTATAATATGGTTGTATCTTTTAATAAATTGGAGGATAAAACTATGGATAGTAATGTAAGACCCGATTCAATGAAAAGAATCAACACACCCGAGCTTGCAAAAGCATTTATTGATGAGCAGGTTGAGGCTATTAAAGCACAGGTTGGCGACAAAAAAGTTTTACTCGCACTTTCAGGCGGCGTAGATTCTTCAGTTGTTGCAGCTCTTCTCATCAAGGCTATCGGCAAACAGCTTGTATGTGTTCATGTTAACCACGGACTTCTCCGCAAAGGCGAGCCCGAGCAGGTTATAGAGGTTTTCCGTAATCAGATGGATGCAAACCTTATTTATGTTGATGCAGTTGACCGCTTCCTTGATAAACTTGCAGGCGTTGCAGAGCCCGAAAAGAAGAGAAAGATTATCGGCGAAGAGTTCATTCGTGTATTTGAAGAAGAAGCAAGAAAGCTTGATGATGTTGATTTCCTTGCACAGGGAACAATTTATCCTGACATTCTTGAAAGCGACGGCGTAAAGGCTCACCACAATGTTGGCGGACTTCCCGAGGATATTCACTTTGAAGGACTTGTTGAGCCTGTTAAACTCCTTTATAAGGATGAGGTTCGTGTAGTTGGTAAAGAGCTTGGTCTTCCCGATAATATGGTATATCGTCAGCCGTTCCCAGGTCCAGGACTTGGCGTTCGCTGCACAGGCGCAATCACAAGAGACAGACTTGAGGCAGTAAGAGAGTCAGACGCAATTCTTCGTGAGGAGTTCGCAAAGGCAGGACTTCAGGGTGTTGTATGGCAGTATTTCACAGCTATCCCCGATATGAAGTCAACAGGTATCAAAGACGGCAAGCGTTATATGGGTTGGGCAGTTGTAATTCGTGCTGTCAACACAGTTGATGCAGTTGTTGTAACTGTTCCCGAGCTTTCAATGTCTCTCCTTTTCAAAATCCGTGACAGAATCGTTAAAGAAGTTCCCGGTGTAAACCGTGTCCTCTTCGATATGTCTGAAAAACCCATCTCCACAATCGAGTGGGAATAATAGCTGAATAATTTAAGAGCTATCTGATTTGATGTCAGGTAGCTCTTTTTCGTTTATTTAATTGTCAAATTTGGAGTTATTGAAACAAAGGCGCCCCTTTGGGGAGCTGTCTGCGGAGCAGACTGAGGGGGTTACCCCCACCGTCAAAATCAAGAATTTTGCCACCTCCCCCAAGGGAGGCTTCGTATTGATAATTTCCGATTTATCGTAATATTTTATGATGTTTTTATTCTAAATTATCCACATACTCGCTCGCCTTAATTGCGGAGATTGCTCCGTCTGCGGCGGCGGTGGTCAGCTGGCGGATTTCCTTTGCCCTGCAATCACCTGCGGCAAAAATTCCGTCAGTTTTTGTTTTGCAGGCTTCGTCTGCCACAATAAATCCCTGCCCGTCAAGCTCGCACACATTTTCAAAAATTCCGTTATCGGGGATTTGACCCACAGCTTCAAAAAGTCCCTTGACTGAGAGCTCTTTCTCTTCACCGCTCAGCTTATTTTTAACGGTGATTCCGCTGAGCTTTTCTTCGCCTTTAATTGCCACAACTTCGCTGTTCAGAACAAGCTCAATATTTTCTTTCGCCCTCACCTTTTCCACAAGGCTCTTTTCGCCTCTGAAAGCATCACGCCTGTGAATAAGATAAACCTTTTCGCAGTTGTTTGAAAGATAAATTGCATCCTGCAACGCTGTGTTGCCGCCGCCCACAACTGCAACTGTCATTCCCTTAAAAAATGAGCCGTCGCAAACAGCACAAAAAGAAATGCCTTTGCCGATAAATTTATTTTCATTTTCGATTTCAAGTCGCCTGTTTTTAACGCCCGTGGCAATAATAACCGCTTTTGCTTCGTATTCGCCTTTGTTGGTGATAACCTTTTTCGTTTCGCCGTCTATGATTTCTTTAACGGATTCTATTTTAAACTCCGCCCCAAGGCTCACCGCCTGCGAATAAAGGTTCATTGCAAAATCCGCACCACTGATTTTTTGAATAGCAGGGTAATTCTCAACGCTTTCTGAATAAATTATCTGACCGCCAAAAACACTTTTTTCAAAAACAATAACGCTTTTGCCAGCTCGCAGGGCATAAATTGCGGCGGTAATCCCCGCTGTGCCTGCACCGATTATGATTATATCTGCCATAATATCACCTTTAATTTTCATAAATCAAAATATATTATTCCTTGTATTCGTTGTGGTTATACTGCAAAAAAGGTGGTTATGCAAGCTCACGCTTTTCATAGCCACCTTTTATTGATTTATTTAGCTGTCAAATCCGAATTTTTTAACTGCTGAGTTTGGCTTCATATTGTCTGCAATGCTGTATGGAACAGATGCAAGACTTCTGCCAAGAAGTGTGGGGAATTCATACTCAACAAACGGGAACTGTGCGCCGATATATTTAAACTGGAAGCTGACTTTAATATCGGCTGGTGCAATGCCAAGATAGCTCTGATAAATTGCAGACTGGCAATAAGTATGCTTTAAAAGCTTGTAATATTTATCGGGGATAAAAGGCTTGCTGTCGTCAATTGTAACAGTGAATTTCTGCATGTATGAATACTGTGCAAAGCGGAGAACATTGTTATCTTTAAGGAACTGATCTTTCTGATATTCGTCAGAATGATATTCATAAAGATTTGAAACAATTGAGGGATAGTAAGATGTTTTGATGGTGTAGATTACATTACCGCCAGCCTTTTCAACATCAACATATCCGCTTGCCTGCTCAGCCTCTGTAAGTGTGTCGGCAGGCTGTTTGTCCTCATAATATTTAAGAGGAATTGTAACCACAACAACGGGGCCTGATAAATCAAGCAGGCAGCCGTCAACCTCTTCGCCTGTGCCTTCAACAGCTTTTGCAACTGCGTCTGCGGCAACAACACCGTCAACATCATAATTCTGCTCTTTTGTTTTTTCGTGAATGTTTCGCATAAGCAAAAGAATGAAAACAATCACAATGAAAAGGATGATTGCAATAATAACCTTTGTTATTTTATGCTTTTCTTTGACATCCTCGTCCTCTTCTTTTTGATAATCTTTTTCAAGTGCCTCATCCTCTGGGGCAAGAGTATCTTCAGGTGCTTTTTTATCTTTTTTCATAAAAGTCGCTCCTTTCGGTTCAATACAAATAATCACTTTAAATTATAACTTGTTCTTTTTTATTTGTCAATCAAAAGTTTATTGTTGAAAAATTTGTATTTTATGTTATCATATCCACAAAGGGATTTTCAGGAGGTTGACTTTATGAAAAAAATAATTGCATTGATTCTTTCAGCGGTGCTTGTTTTTTCTGTCTGCACTGTTGCATTTGCAGAGAGCAAAAATGGCGGCTATATTGAGGCTGACTCTGTTGAAGCTGCAGCAGATGCGCTTATGCAGGGCGACAATCAATATCCGCTGGTTATTTGCCCAGGTATCAACCATTCGCCCGTTTATGTTTGCGATGATAACGGCGAATATATCTGCGATAAAGACGGCGCACCGCTTAATGGCACAATTTTTATCACAAAAACAGATAAAATTGCATCAGTAATTCTTAAATATCTTGCACTTCCGCTTTTTCTGACGCTTATTACACAAAAAGACTGCGGTTTGTGCAGAGGAGTAAAAAAGGTTACAGAGGAGCTGTTTTCTTATCAGAAAACTTATGCAGACGGCTCGCACGATTACAACCTTGAGTTAAAGGATTTCCACTTCCCTCTTTCAGAGTTTGACGAACATTCTTTTGACGGCAATTATGATAAAAAGTGGTTTTACCGTATGCTCCCCATTCAGCGTTACACTGAGGTTGCAGGCGAAGAAAATGTTTTTCTTTACACATTCAATCTTTTTGGCAATGTAATTGATTCAGCAGACGGACTTGACGAATACATTCAGTTTGTAAAAGAAACAACAGGCAAGGATAAGGTCAATCTTCTTAATGTAAGCCTTGGCGGCTCAGTTTTTACAGCTTATATGAATAAATATGCCGAAAAGGGCGATATTGCAAAAATCGTGAATGTTGTTGCAGTGTTCCACGGCTCAAGCGTTTTTGGCGATTTCTTTGCCCGTGAATGGAATTTGGGCGACGAGAGCGTTTACCGTGATTCCATGCCGTATATTATGAAGCTTGAGGCAGAGAATGAAGCACTTGGTTATATTATAAATATCGCACTGCGTATCCTCCCAAAGCAGGAGCTTGGCGCAATTCTCACTTCGTTTTATGATGTTCTGCTCCAAAATCTGATGGTTAACACTTCACAGTTCTGGGCAACGCTCCCAGTGGCAAGGTATCAGGAGTTAAGAGAAAGATACCTTTCAGATGATGCCCATGCAGAGCTTCGCAAAAGCACAGATGAATTTTATGAAGCACAGTTAAATCTTGTTGACAACATCAAAAAATACAAGGCAACGGGCGGAGAGATTTTCTTTATCTGCGCTTACGGTATGCAGTTTGGCGAACAGCAGTATTCTTTCCTTTCGCTTGTGAATAGCTACGATAAAGTGAACAGTGACGGCATAATTGAAATTGCATCAGAATCCCTCGGTGCAACATCTGCCGTTGCAGGCAAAGAGCTTTCAAAAGAATACCTTGACTCTGTTGAAAATAAAAAATATATTTCACCCGATAAATCTGTTGATGCTTCCACCTGTGCATTCCCTGACAGCGTGTGGTTCTTTGAAAAACAGCATCACGAAATCGGCGGCAACGATGTTGCGTTAAGGCTCGCTTCAGAAATTCTTTGCGGCAACGAAATTAAAGATGTAAACTCTGCACCTGAGAAATATCCGCAGTTTAACGGAACAAGAGATACAAAGTGGGTAACAAGAAGCTATATGTCAAAGGCTCTCAATGTGGATAGAAGCCTTTACACAGACGAACAGCTGGCGGCGCTTGATAAGGCTGTAGCTGAAACATCTGCTATGATGAACAGAACGGTTATCGACTCTGAAAATGATAACAAAATTGTAAAGAATTTCAAGAAAACTCTTGCAGATTTAGGACTTGAAAAATATGATAAAGTTCCATCAAAGGGCGAAGAAATTGGCTTGAATATTGCAAAGTGGCTCAGCGATTTTGTTTACAAGGTTGTTGGTCCCAACGGATTTTCAGATATGTAAAACAGGGCGGTGCATCGAAAGGTGTACCGCTTTTAATACCTCCGCCTTGAGGGGCGTCAGCCCATCTGCGTCGTCAGCCTTGCCTGACAAAATTATATTTGCATCCTATGTAAACTTTTAACTGTTACAAGGTACTAAGGGAGATTAAAATGAGTGTTAAATCGCAAAACCTCACAAAAGGGAATTTAGGCAGGCAGATACTTTTCTTTTCTGTTCCGCTTATGATTTCTCACATTTTGCAGGTTCT
This sequence comes from Clostridia bacterium, assembly GCA_024404115.1. GTDB lineage: Bacteria > Bacillota > Clostridia > Oscillospirales > Acutalibacteraceae > CAG-488. Next base: position 140,567 of record JAKSQM010000006.1, read on the forward strand.
TTTTAATATGTCAGATATTGCAGTGGTGGGTCGCTTTTCGGGAGCCGTGGCACTTGGTGCAGTTGGCTCAACCACAACGCTTGTTACACTTTTTACCGATTTTCTTATTGGCGTTGGCAACGGGGTCAATGTTTTTGTTGCCAGATATTTTGGCGCAGGGAATAAAAAAGATGTTGAAGAAACTGTTCATTCCTCTGCACTTATCTGCATTGTTTCGGGTCTTGCAATTGCCCTTATGGGTGTTGGATGTTCACGGATTTTCCTTACAATTCTTCACACAAAAAGTGATTTGCTGAGTGGTGCAGTGCTTTATTTAAAAATTTATTTTTGCGGTATGCCTGCCCTTGCAATTTTTAATTTTGGCAGCGGAGTTTTAAATGCAATTGGCGACACCAAAAGACCGCTTTATTATATGACTTTTGCAGGTGTGATAAATGTAATTCTTAACCTGTTTTTTGTTATCGTTTTAAAAATGAGCGTTGCAGGTGTTGGCTTGGCGAGTGTTATTTCGCAGTATATTTCAGCGTTTCTCATTATAAAATGCCTTGTGAAAACCAGCGAATGTTACAGGCTGAATTTCAGAAAACTGCGGTTTTATAAAGGCAAAACAAGGCAGATTTTATCTGTCAGCCTGCCAGCAGGCATACAAAATGCAATATTCCAGCTGGCAAATCTTTTTGTGCAGGGCGGAGTAAATTCATTCCCCACAATTATTGTTGAGGGCAACTCTGCCGCATCAAATGCAGACGCTTTTGTTTATAATGTGATGGGTTCGTTTTATGTTGCCTGCTCCAGCTTTATGAGCCAGAATTACGGTGCAGGCAAAGAAAAAAGAGTGATAAAAAGCTACTGCATAAGCCTTGCGTATTCTTTTGGCTCGGCGGCAATTCTTGGTGGACTTCTGGCAATTTTTGGCAGATTTTTTCTTTCGCTTTTCACCGCAGAGTCGGCGGTTGTTGATGCAGGCATGACAAGGTTGCAGGTGATGGGGCTTTCATATTGCGTTTCTGCATTTATGGATTGCACAATTGCCGCTTCAAGGGGACTTGGCAAAAGCCTTGTGCCAACGGTGATAGTTTTCCTCGGCTCCTGCGTTTTCAGAGTAGTGTGGGTCTATACGGTTTTCGCCCACTTCGGCACAATCTTTTCACTGTATATGCTCTACCCGTTTTCGTGGGCAATTACCGCCGCCGCAGAGATAATTTATTTTGTATTGTTTTATCGCAAAAGTGTAAAACAAAACAGAGCATAATAAAAGAGTATGGATTCGTCTTTCGATTATCCATACTCTTAATTTTATACATCTGCGTGCTGAACCTTACCGCCCAAAGCATCACCCATAAAAATAAGTGCCTGCTTTTCAAAAAATTCTGCATTGTCGCTTACAAAATATTTTCTCTCACTGCCCTTTGTGGCTTTGAGAAGCTGACGGCTTGAAAGCTCGTTTTTAAGTGTTTCTGCCGCCGCCTCTGATGAGCTGATAACATCAACGCCCTCGCCCATTATATCTTTGATAATATCATAAAGCAGAGGATAGTGTGTGCAGCCGAGAATCAGTGTGTCAATTCCCTGCTCTTTAAGGGGTGTGAGGTATTCATTCAGCACCCTTTCAATAACCTTGTCGCCTTTGTGGAAACGCCCCTCCTCCACAAGCGGAACAAGAAGCGGACACGCAAGGGAGATAACCTCTGTCTTTTCATTATATTTATGTATCGTCTTTTCATATGCCTTACTGTTGACAGTGGCATTTGTGGCGATAATTCCAATCTTTCCGCTCTTTGTTGAAAGGGCGGCTTTTTTTGATGTTGGTTCAACCACGCCAAAAACGGGAATCTGACTGTATTTTTTCTCAACAGTTTCTCTTGCAATGGCATCTGCCGTGTTGCAGGCAATCACAACCGCCTTTATGCTGAATTTGTGAAGAAATTTCACATCGTTCAGAACATATTGAGTGATCTGCTCCCTTGAGCGTGTGCCATAAGGAACATGGGCAGTGTCGCCAAAATAAATTATGTTTTCATCGGGCATTGATTCAACAATGCTTTTAACCACGGTCAGACCGCCAATGCCTGAATCAAAAACTCCGATGTACTGTTCATTGTTATTCATATATTTGACCTCAAAGAGAATTTACAATTTTTTTGAAGTGCTCTCCTCTTTCTTCAAAGCAGGTGTACTGGTCAAAAGAACTGGTGGTTGGTGAAAGAAGAACGGTGTCTCCACTTTCTGCAATTTTGTTGGCTTCTGCAACAGCTTCGTTAAGGTCAGAAACAACAATGCCGTCATCACCAACAAGGTCTTTTACAAGTCTGGGACCGCATGCGCCAAAGCCGATAACCTTTTTAACACAGCCAAGGTGCTTTTTCATTTCGTCCATTGAAAGACCTTTTTCAAATCCGCCAACAAGAAGAATAACTCCCTTTGGGAAAGATTTAAGTGCAATAATTGTTGCGTCTGTGTTTGTGCCCTTTGAATCGTTATAATATCTGATGCCGTCAATTTCACGGACAAACTCAATTCTGTGCTCAACACCGCTGAATGAAGAAACAGCGTCTTTGATAATCTCATTTGAAACGCCCTCTGCTTTTGCAAGGCTGATGGCAATCATAACATTCTGAAGATTGTGCTTGCCAACAAGCTTAACATCATCAACAGAGATAACCTTTTCGCCCTTAACCCACATATAGCCGTCTTTAATGAAGTTTTCTGCGTTTTCATCATCAATGCTGAAAGAGTTGATTTCGCAGTTAACAGGGTAACGGTCAGTGTATTCTTTAACAAGATTATCGTCATTGTTGAGAACAAAAACATCACTGCCCTGCATGTTGCGATAAACCTCTGTTTTTGATTTATAATAAGCGTCAAGACCGCCCATAAAATCAACATGGTCAGGTGTGAGGTTGATGATTGTGGCAGCTTCGGGTCTGAATTTATCAATATTAACAAGCTGGAAGTTGGAAATCTCAAGAGCTATGTAATGACCCTCGTTTTCCATAAGTCCGTTTTCCATAACAATATCACAAAGCGGTGTGCCGATGTTGCCGCAAAGGTGAGTTATGTTGGGGAATGCTCTTGAAAGAATCTCATAAACCAGAGTTGTGGTTGTTGTTTTGCCGTTTGTGCCTGTTATGGCAATATAATGCTGTGGCTTTGATACCATATAAGCCAGCTCAATTTCTGTAATAACAGGGATGTTTCTTTCATAAAGTCGCTGAATCATAGGGCTTCTGAAAGGTACACCGGGGTTTTTAACAACAAGGTCAAAATCTCTTTCAAAAACTGCCATGCTCTGGTCAGTTATTTCAACGCCATATTCATTTAAAAAATCTATCTCTTTAATATCTTCTTTTTTCTTGCTTTCTGAAAGGGTAATTTCAGCACCAAGCTTTTTAAGAACCTTGATTGCAGCCATTCCGCTTCTTGCAAGGCCTACAACCAAAACTTTTTTACCCGTGAAATCCATATAACACGCCTCCGAGCGAACAAAAATATCACCTGTTATTATATGCAAATTGACCTTAAAAGTCAATCTATTAAACAAAAAAGCCCTGCCGAAAGGGCAAGGCTTGTAAAATTTTTATTCAGCTTTTTGTTTAGAACCGCTCTTTCTTGTTAATGCACCGATGAGCATAATCACCGCCGCAACTACAAGGAAGCCGAGATTCATAATTCCGTGCTTTGTAATTGCCGCATAGATGAAAAGGCATGCGCCCAATGTGGAGAATATGGGCATAATAAATCTTTTGAATACGCCAAGATGCTTGCCCTTAACCATAAGCATAATGTAAACGGGTATGTAGAATGTGTAAACACAAATAAGGGGAAGCTCTGTTGAGTCAAACAGGAACATATTCTTGTTTGCAAAGGGTGTAAGGTTTGCCATGAAGAAATAGAAGAGCCACGCAACATTAAAGAAAAGTGCAACGATTGATGCGTTTGAGGGCATATTTGTTGATTTATCAACTTCGCCCAGTACCTTTGGTGCAGGGCCCTGATTTCTTGCAGCGAGAGAATAGAAACCTCTGTTGCATGCAAGGGTAAGACCGTTAAGTGTGCCAAGGCATGAAACTGCAATGAAAACTGTAAGAATGTTGCCTGCAATGTTGCCAAAAATGCTTATAAATGCTTTGCTTGCGCCGTTTGGTGTGGCAGCGTTGGGAAGAAGCTCTGATGTCTGAATACTTCCTGAAATACCAAGATAATAAAGCATATAAACAGCCATAACAATAATTGTGCCTAAAACAAGAGCACGGGGAAGATTTTTCTTTGAATCTTTCAATTCAGAGTTGATAGCTGTTGCAATAATCCATCCTTCATAAGCAAAAACGGATGTGCAGACACCTGGGAGAATAAGTCCCCATGAAATGCCTTTGCTTGGAACAGCTGTGCATGAAACTAAGTTGCCGTTGGCATCCTTTACAAAATCGGTAACAGCTGAGGTGAAATTCACACCGAGAATACCTGATTTAATGCCGTAAATTGTGCCGACAACTGCCATAAGAATAAGAGGAATGAGCTTGATAAATGTTGCGGAAACCTGAATTTTGCCAGCAAGCTTTGGAGATAATGTGTTGATAGCGAAGCTTGCGATAAGATAGAATCCAGCCAGCGTCATTACTTCGGCAGAGTTAAGGCCAAAACCGAAAACTGATAGGGTGTATCTTGCTGAGAGCCAGGCAAGTGCTGAGGTCATAGCAGGGTAATAGATTGTTGCCATAAACCAGCCAACATAATAAGCAAATTTACTGCCCACAAGAGCCTCTGAATAGTCAACAATGCCGTTGACCTTTTCAAATTGAGTGCCCATAACAGCAAATGTGTATGCGCTGATTATCATTACAATGCCGCCGATTAACCATGAAAGAAGTGCTGTGGGAAGATTACCTTTTGTGATGTTGAGCATCGCTTCAGCTTTAAAGAATACACCAGAGCCGATAACGATACCTACAACCATGCAGATAGCAGTAATAAGACCATACTTTCTTTCTAGTTTGCTTTCCAAAAAAACCACTCCTAATATTATATTTTTTGCTAAAGAGTTGAGCTATTTTAACATTTATTACTCTAAATTACAACCCATTTTTAATAAAAACATAAAAAACAAAATAAAATTGTCAAAAAAATATGTTTGTATTTTCTGAATCAAAAAAAAATACAAACATAGATTTTATTCGTGATGCTCCTTGTAATAATCCTCTGCTTCATAATAATCAAAGAAGCTGTCATAATTATCATCATAAAAATCTTCTTCGTTAGAGTAATCGTTTACATTATAAGGATCATCATCTTTTTTCTGATTTGTTTTGTTTTTAAATGTATAACTGTAGCTTTTTGTGGTGGTCGGGATGCGGTAGTACTTCTTTACATTCGTCTGCTCTTTTTCTTCTGCTTTCGAGTAAGAGTCATATTCAGCTTTGACTTTTTCTTTAAAATCCGCTATGGCTTTTGCCTGCTCGTCTATAACATCTTTAAAGCATAAATCAATCGTTTCAAAATACGCTTTTTTGATTTCTCCGTTATCATAAGCAATATGAGCTTCGCAAAGGCTTACATAAGATTTTGTGTCATTATAATCATCTTTTGGCAGTTTTTTAAAAGCATTTTCCGCCTCTTCATATGAGCCATTTTCAAAAATGGCAACTGCTTCCTTATAGCCTTTTGAAAGATTAAGATTAAAAGAAACAATGGGCGTTATAATCAATGCCAAAATTACAATAATTGAAACAATGGCGATTATTCCGTTTCTGCGCTTTGTCTTCTTAAGTTCAATCTTTTCTTCTTCTGAAATAAGCGATTGATATTGAGCATTTATTTCTTTCAATTTTTTTACATTGTGCCTTATGTAATCAACCGCAACATAAATGATAATAGCAAGAAGTGCCACATTAATTAAGAAAATCAGCAGTCCTTTAAGCTCAAAAATATCAAGTATTTCAATCATTGACCACACGGCAAATACCGCAGGGATAACCGAAGCCAGCAAGCCAAGTGCCACTTCGCAGATGATAGAATTTGTTATGGAGCCTTTTTGTTGCAAACAGCTTTCTTTGCTGTCTGTTATGTTTTTCTCGCTCACACTATCACCACCCGCACGGTTTATTAAATATTACATAAATTCCTTTAATATGTTGGGGTTATCCATAATCAGCTCAGGTTTATGCTGATTATCTTTTCTGAAAAGGTTGATGTCGCCGTCCTCGTTGCCGCAAACATATTTAAATTCACCGTCAATATAAATAAGGCACGCACCGTCATCAATGGCAATGCCGTTTTCATCACGGGTTTTCACCGCTTCCCAGAAGCTTCGCCAGCTATCACTTTCTGCGTGAGGGCAGCAGCAAAAGGGCAGAATCCCAAGGCACTTAACAAAAATATATGCGTGGTCCTTGCCGCAATCGTCATATCCGTTATCAAACCAGCAAAGTGCGCCTGCGCTGTAGCCAGACATAACAGTGCCTTTTTCATACGCTTTTAAAAGGAGCTTGTCTGCACCTGTCTTTTTCCATGTGCGCATCATAAATCCTGTGTCGCCGCCGCCAACATAAATAATGTCAGCAGAAAGAATTTTTTCTTCAATCTCTTCGTGAGTGAGAGATTTATCTGTTAAAAAAAGATAGTCAACTGTGCAGCCGTTATCTTTAAATGCCTGCGTCATGAAGTGGTCGCCGTCTGTGTTGTCATGACCTGCGGTGGGAATAAAAAGCATCTTAGGATTTTCTGCTTCGCTTAAATCCCTTATATCTTTAACGATAGAAATTATCTCACCGTTTTCGTATCTTCCGCCGCCGATTGCAGCAATTTTACCCATTCTGATTTCCCCTCTGCTTTGATTTTCTTACCCTCAGCTCTTTAAAAAAGCTGCTGAGAATTTCTGAACATTCCTCTTTCATAAAACCGCTTTCAATTTCGGGTTTGTGATTATACGGAATTTCAAAAAGATTTGTGAGCGTTCCGCAAGAGCCTGCTTTAAGGTCAGACGCTCCAAATGTAACTTTCTTTATTCTGCTGTTTATAATTGCACCTGCGCACATGGGGCACGGCTCAAGGGTAACATAAATTTCGCATTGCCACAGCCGCCATCCGCCAAGATTTTTGCAGGCATCGTTGATAGCTTCAATCTCTGCGTGAGCAAGGGCATTTTTTGCAATTTCTCTTCTGTTTCTGCCTCTGCCAACTATTTTATCGCCCGTTGTTACAACTGCACCAACGGGGACTTCGCCCTCGTCTGCGGATTCTTTTGCAAGACGCAGTGCTTCAAGCATAAATTCATCTTTGTTCATATTATCACCTTACGAAACGAAAAACAGAATAGCTGTGTAAAGCACCAGTATAACCATTGCAATAACAGATATGGTGTAAGGCTTTTTATATTCAATAAGGCTCGATTTTCTTACAGTTGAAATGGTGAAAATTGAAACAGCAAAATAAGCCGCAAATAGCAAAAAGCTGAAAAGGTAACTGCTAAAACCGTTAAAAGAAATCAGCCTGAATGTAATAAGAGTCAGCGAGAAAAATGCAAGGATAACTGTTGGTGTTGCAATATAAAGCGAAGCCATAAGCTTTGTTGAAAGTCCCCTGCTTTGATTGCCAAGCTCTTTTTTGTTGGCTGAAAGGTAAGCGTAAATAACAACAGCCGTTGCAATAACAAAACCTATATAAATAAGTCCAATGGTTCTTTCAAACATTGTGCAGATATATGAAAACGCAATAAACAAAACAGAGAATATTATAAGAAGTGTTTTCTCTGCCTTTGGTGCAAAGGTAAGACCAATGCCGTCATGCTCAGTTTTGATAAATTTAATAAGGCAGATGATGCCCACAGCGACCATCACAACTGAAAAAACAGTGTAGAACACGCCTAAAATCATATCGTTTTGCCCTGCAGAAATAATAACTGCAAGGAAGTTGTTGACAAAATGAATTGCAACACTTGTCCAGATGCTCTTTGTTGCAATTGCAAAGTAGCCGAGTGCAACACCGCCAATGAGCGCAACAGGAATCTGAAGCATATTGCCGTGCATAAGTGCAAAAATCAAAGATGACATAACAATTGCAAATCTGTCGCCATATCGTCTTAACGGCTGCATGATAACGCCACGGATTGCAAATTCTTCCACCAGTGCAGGCACAACGGCACATTGAATGGTGTAAATGAAAAATTCAAAAACATTGGACGGCGTTTTAGTGTCAACATCCATAAATGAAACACCGAATCCCTTTGCAAAGCTGACGAAGCCTGCGCTGACATAGTCGCTTAAAATGCAAATCATAACACCTGCGCCGAGAGCTAAAAGGAACGCTCTTTTTGAAACAGGCTTGCCGAATTCAAAGCACATAGCCTTGTCGCCCGCTGGGTAAAGGGCATAAACTGCCAAGAACGGCACAAAAATACAAATGATACTGACAAGAATTTCAACAATCATCTGGAATGAGTAGTTATTCATATAAATGTCAGTAAGATGAAAATGAGAAAGCAGAACACCGATAATATTCTGCATACCTAAAAATGAAAGGATTGCCGCACCTGCAAGAAGTCCCAGCTTTGTCAGATGCTTTGCCTCACGGCTGATAAATGGGTCAGCTGGCATAGGTCTTTGCGGCTGGAAGCTGTAATTGTAGCTGTAAGTGTTTGCGTCTGCCCCCTGATTATTATAGGGAGCGTTTCCATTTTGATAATAATATCCGTTATTGTTATCCATCAGAATTCCTCTAATCAGTTAATATTACTATATATAATATATCAGATTTGTGTCATATTCAACTATATGGTATAAACAAAATGTAAATTTTAAAAAATTAAGCTAAAAAAATCCCAAATACTTGTAATAAACACAAAAATGATATATAATAGCTGTAATTCGGTCAATAATCCGAACAAGAATAGTTAAGGAGTTGTTTAAATGGACCCAATTAAGGTTGATTTTTCAGCAGACAACAACAAATCAGACAATAGCAAATTTGTCATCCCACCCGAAAAAAAGGTTTTGAGAATAATACTCAGCCTTGTAATAACCCTTATCGGTGCTGCAATTGGCTATTATTTCTACCTGCCCGCTCTTAATTTCAAAAGCATAGAGATGTATATTTTCATCGGCGCTGCAATCGCTTTCTATTGCTTATTGAATTATGTTATGACAGGCGCACTCAGAACCCCCGACTATGCACCGTATGCTAAAAAGGCAAACACTGTGCCGATTATTATATTGGTTGTTCTGGCAGTTGTTGTTGCAGGCGGTTATGTTGTTTCATCTGTTTTCTTCAGAGCTAAGGATTACAGCGGAATCATTGATGTAAGACCCGGCTCATTTGCAACAGAGGTTGCAAACCCCTCAGATGATGACTTCAACACAGTTCCCAGAATTGATTCAGACACAACACAGGTTCTTGCAGAAAGAGCGTTGAGTGATCTTTCTGAAATGGGCTATGTTTCACAGTTCACTGTTGAGCCTTCATACAATCAGATTAACTACAAAAACAGACCTGTAAGAATTGCCACACTTCAGTATTCAAACATCATCAAGTGGCTCACAAACAGAAGCACAAGAATCCCCGCTTTCATCAAGATTGACACAATCACACAGAAAACAAATCTTGTAACAGTTAAGGGCGGTATTCAGTATTCAACAGCTGACCACTTCGCTCACAATGTTAAGCGTCAGATTCGTTTCGCTTATCCCACATATCTTTTTGATGCTCCCCAGTTTGAAATTGACGATAACGATAAACCATACTGGATCACCGCAAGACTTAACAAAACAATCGGTCTTTTCGGCGGAACAGATGTAATCGGCGTTGTTCTTTGTGATGCTGTTACAGGCGAATGCACAGAGTATTCAATGGAGCAGATTAAATCAGATGAATCACTTGAATGGATAGACAGAGTTTATTCTGCAAATCTTCTTGTTGAGCAGTATGACTACTACGGCTCATACCGTGGCGGCTTCTGGAACTCAATCCTCGGTCAGAAAAACACATACCGCACAACAGACGGCTACAGCTACCTTGCAATGAACGATGACGTTTATCTTTACACAGGCGTTACATCACTTACAAACGATGAATCACTCACAGGCTTCACACTTATCAATATGAGAACAAAAGATGCTGTTTATTACACCATCTCAGGTGCTAAAGAGGCATCAGCTCAGACATCTGCTGAGGGTCTTGTTCAGCAGTATGAATACAAGGCAAGCTTCCCGCTTCTTCTTAATATTGACGGTGTTCCCACATACTTTATGCCTTTGAAAGACTCCAGCAACCTTGTTAAGATGTATGCAATGATTAACGTTAATCAGTATTCAATCGGTGCTTACGGCACATCACTTAAAGATTGTATTGATAACTACGCAAGCGAGCTGAAGAAAAACAACATCACCGTTGATGTTTCAACAGATAACATCACAGAGTCAACAGAGGGTGGCGAGGGCGAAATCGTTGAGCCAACAACAGTTGATGTAACAGGTAAGATTGTTGAAATCAGAACAGCAGTTATCAACGGCAACAGCGTATATTATATTAAGCTTGATTCTTCAAAGAGCTTCTATTCGGTTAAGGCTGCCGATTTTGAAAAGGTAGTTACACTTAATGTAAATGATACTGTAACAATCACAGTTAACGATACAGAGGGCGAGATTATCTCAGCACAGTCTGTTAAATAATTAAACATTAAAACAATAAACAGCTATGGGAGCGAAATCTCATAGCTGTTTTTCTTTGTCTGTATCAATTGTGCGTATGATATAAGTGCGGATAAATTTGACTATATACCGATACGCTTTGATTTTCACGCTCTTATATGCCTTTACATTAAGTGTGCAGGCGAAGTATTGTTTAGTGCAATAAGATACTTTACAGATTGTGCAAGGACATACTTTACAAAAAGGCACCGTACCACAATAAAAATGGCAATAAAAAATCACGGAAAGGTTTAACCAATCCGTGATTTAATTTATCTAAGAATTAACTTATGCTTTCTTTGCGTTTTTCTTTGAAAGAACGATGTTTGTGATGATACCAAGGATAAGTGCGCAAGCAACTTCTGTAAGTGTAACCTTACCGATTGTAAGTGCCATGCCGCCGATACCAGCGATGAGGATAACTGAAACAACGAAGAGGTTGCTGTTGTCATCAAGGTCAACCTTCTGAATCATCTTAAGACCGCTTACTGCGATGAAGCCGTAAAGAGTAATGCAAACGCCACCCATTACGCAAGCGGGGATTGTTGAAAGGAATGTTACGAAAGGAGCTACGAAAGAAGCAGCGATTGCCATAAGAGCTGTTGCAAAGATTGTAACGATTGATGCGTTACCTGTGATAGCTACGCAGCCAACTGATTCACCGTATGTTGTGTTGGGGCATCCGCCGAAGATTGCGCCTACCATTGAACCAACGCCATCACCAAGGAGTGTTCTGTGAAGACCGGGCTCTTCAAGAAGATCCTGCTCAATGATTGATGAAAGGTTTTTGTGGTCTGCAATGTGCTCTGCAAATACAACGAAAGCAACGGGAACATAAGCAACTGCAATCATTGCAACATAAGCAGCGTCAACCTCTTTGAAGCCTTTTGCAGCTGTGAGGAATGTGAAGTCGGGGATCCACTGCATATGCTGGAATGCTGACCAGTCAATAACTTTGAGAGCATCGTTGCCAGTTTTCATACCGATAAGTGTGAAGATTGTGCCAACTGCATAACCTGCCATGATACCGATAACGAAAGGAATGAGCTTAGCCATCTTTTTGCCGTAAACTGAGCAAATCATAACTGTGAAAAGAGTTACAAGAGCGCAGATGAAACCAACCCAGCCTTTTGTGCCCATAACGAAGCCTGCATCTGTTTTAGCAAATGTAAGAGCGTCGCCAACTGCGTTGCCAGCAAGTGAAAGACCGATGATAGCAACTGTTGGTCCGATAACAACGGGAGGCATAAGCTTGTTGATCCAGTTAACGCCTGCGAACTTAACGATAATTGCGATTACAACATAAACAAGACCTGCGAAGATAGCACCGATAAGGATACCTGCGTAGCCTGCAGCTGTTGAAAGTGCGCCGCCGAATGCTGCGAACATTGAGCCAAGGAAAGCGAATGAAGAACCAAGGAAAACAGGGCTCTTAAACTTTGTGAAAAGAAGATATACGATTGTGCCTACGCCTGCACCGAAAAGTGCTGCGGACTGGCTCATGCCGTTACCTACGATTGAGGGAACTGCGATTGTTGCTGCAAGGATTGCGAGCAGCTGCTGGAATGCGAAAACGATCAGCTGACCGAATTTCGGCTTGTCTTTGATGTTGTAAACAAGTTTCATTTTTTTACTCCTCCAAAAAATATTATAAAAAATAACCTTATCGCAGAATACGACAAGGTTATAGAAATACAAATTGATTGTGTTTTTTTAACTCTTGTCGGCATCTCGTACCGATTTAAAGGTTAAATCCTCGAATATTATACTTTTATGTTCCCTTTTTGTCAATAGAAAAATTAAATTTAAGTAACGATAATTCAATGTAAAATCATTCCATTTTTGTATGTTAATCACATTTTTTATGTTATCCGTGGTCGATTTAATGAAATACGGTTGATTTTGCACCTGCTTTGTTTTATGATAAAGCTATGTTACAACAACTAAAATTCATTTTTAAAAGAAAGGGAACAGTATGCGTGAATTGATAAATGATCCTTTTTATGAAAAAATCAAATCATATAACAGATGTATCATTGACTATTGCCTTATAGAATCTGATACACCGCATCAGGGGTATCGTTCGCATTTGGATACCATACTGTTCGCTTTAGATAAAGTCAATGAGCGTTATACAGATGATGAACCGTTTTTGTGGAGTGCGGACATTGAAAAAGCGGAGGCTAAATGTATAGACTCAGCCGCATTTTTACATATCCCAGATGATTATAAGTCGAAGAGTGCTGTCTTTGGCGGAAAGTTACCATACTGGTACGCATTTTTAAAAACTCCGCATAGAAACGGATACGGAAAAGATGATTTTGTGAAAATCAATGATGTTCTGTTCCCGAATGGGATGGAAACGCTGGAAGTTTATGAATGGAACACAGATTGGTCAAATTATTTTGATGACGGTCATGAATGGTGGGGCGCAGCGTGCTGGAGCATATATGACAGGATACTTAACAGATATGTTGTAATAATGGCATCAACAACAGATTAAAACGAGGGTGATTCTATGGCAAATATCGGCAATACAGATAAAAACTTAAAGGTTGCAAAAACCATAAATAAAAACGGAATAAAATTCTTTGATGCAAGCAAAAAGCCTTTTAATATTTACGGCATTTTCTTTGACGGCAAACGCTATAAAAGAATGGATACATCCTTAGCAAATTCCATAAGCTCTGGTGTTGCCACGCTTCACACAAACACCTCTGGCGGAAGAGTTGCCTTTGAAACAGATTCAAAATCCATTTCAATTATGACAAAGGGCAATTTCAATCTTATGCCTCATATGCCTTTAACAGGCTCAGCAGGCTTCGATTTATACACCCTTGAGGGCGACGAGCTTGTTTATTACAAAACCTTTGTTCCACCTGTTAACAACAGAAAAAAATACGAAAGCGTTATTGAATTTGACGATAACAAAATGAAAAAAATCGTTATTCATTTCCCTCTTTACAGTGATGTTGATTCGCTTTATATCGGTGTTGAAGAAAACGCAGCTGTTAATGAGTATGCGCCTTATAAAGACAGTGCGCCAATTGTTTATTACGGCTCTTCAATTACGCAGGGGGGATGCGCTTCACGCCCGGGCAACAACTACCCTGCAATTATTTCGCAAAAGAATATGAGAGATTTTTTCTGCCTCGGCTTTTCTGGTAACGCACACGGCGAAGATATAATGATTGATTATGTAGCCAATTTGCCTATGTCTGTTTTTGTGCTTGATTATGAGCATAACGATAGCCACGAGCCTGAAAAATTAGCTGAAAGGCATTATAAATTTTATAAAAAGGTAAGAGAGAAAAATCCCGATTTGCCGATTGTTGTTATAACCGCTCCGTATTCACGCTTCTTTTCAAAAAAAATGGTGGCGAGCGAAAAATCGGTCAAAGATTCATATAAAAAAGCATACGAAAATGACAGAAATGTTTATTTCATCGACGGCAGAAAATTCTTTGACGAGGAGTTTAAAGGCTGTGCCACCGTTGACGGATGCCACCCCAACGATTACGGCTTTGTTAAGATGGCACAAAGCGTAATGGAAACATTGATAAAATATAAGTTGTAATCAAAGACTGCCGCCTTTAGCAAATAATAAACGGTTATGAGAAAAACAAATCTCATAACCGTTTTTGTCTTTAAAACATCAATTCTATTATATTGAAATTATCGTATTTACTGTAGTTTATATTTTCTGCAATATTAAGGTCGGGGCGAAGATTTTTTATATTTTCCTGAATCTCATATGCCTTGCTTTCAGTAATGAGCGTATAAACTGCGTTGTCAAATGCTTCTTTTGAGCTGAAACGAAGCTGAACGCAACGCTCACCCTTTTCAAGATTTCTGATAATCACGCTTTGCATATTGAGCCTGCTGTAATAACCAGCGTCAGAAAATACGCTGTGAGAAGCGTTAAAATAATTCTCCGCTGTTGCGGTGCATTTAAGGTCTGTTTCAAAATTGCTGTGGTCTGCCATAATCTCACTGTCGGTAAGATTAAAATAAATGTGAGAAACGGAGCTGCCGCTTTTTACAGGGTCATCCCATGTGGTGTCAAGGTGATAATTCTCCCCGTTGATACTGACAATATTCCACATATGATTTTCTTTTTGACCGCTTAAATTTTCTGCTTCACCTGTAACGCAAATACTTTTGATGCCTGCCCTTTCAAGCAGATATTTTGTAGCCTTTGCATACCCCTCACAAGAAGCGTAGCCGTTAAAAACGCAGGTGTATGCCATGCCCGAATCGGCGGCGTCATTGTTGTAATAGCAGATTTTTACGAGATAATCGTGAATGGTAAGCTCCTTTGAAATATCAGATGTGCCGTCGGGAAATTTAGCACATATTTCATCTGCTATTTGTGAAAGCTTGGCGGTGCGATCCCTCATTTCAGCGGGAATCATGGTGTAATCTGGCTTAAAGAAGCAAAAATCGCCCTCGGTGATAATGCTGGCACCTGTGCCGAAGCACATGATTTCGGGGTTATCATAGGCAACCGCCTCATAAACCTGTGTCAGCTCTTCACTTTCCATCAAAGGGACTTCGATTTTTTCGGGGAACATATCCTCCGCTTCCGTTACCTCTTTTAAAATGTTGTTGTATGCTTTTTTCTGCTTTTCTGAAAGGTGATTGAAATAATATTTATACGCACTGCCTTTGTCGGTGATTTCTTCTGATGAGAAGCTGTCCCAGTCAATATAGAAATTTGACATAATGTATGTGTTCATTTTTCTTGCCATAGGGATTTCACCGCAGGCGCAAAGAGAAAACAAAAGAGCGCACACAATCAAAAGGCAGATACATTTTTTCATAAATTAAAACTCCTCAACAGATGAAACGGCAACAACCTTTGACTTGTTATTTTCAACAATAAATCTGAAATATTTAATATTGTCTGCCGCATCATAGAAAGAGATGTTGGTGTTGCCCAAAAGGTCTGACTGAACATCCTTATAAAGCTCAATGCCTTTTTCATAATTTTCTTTTGTAAGGCAGTTGTTTATGAATGAACAAAGAAGCTTAGTGTTCTGAGATAAGTTTGTGTCTTTCAGATATTTCAGATATTTGATGAACGATTCACCTTTAAGCGTCTGCTTGCCAGGGGTGAGAATAAGCGTCATATCGGGGGTTCTGTATTCAATTCTTTCTTTGATGGTGTATTCAAAACCGCCCATGTTGTTAACCGCAAGGGCAAATGTATTTTCGTTTGAGCAGATGTATTTATCCAGCTTAATATTGTATTCACTTGCAATCTTTTTGGTTAAGGCATAAGGTCCGTTTTCGGTGTATTCATCAATATAGCTCTGCTTAACTGAAAGCGGGCAGATTTTAATCTGACCAGAGTAAGCATCTGCGTGAGCAATGGCAAGAAAATAAACTTCCTTTTCGCCTGTTTCCATAGTCTTTGCTGCTGAAATGCACATAAGCAAAAAGTTGCCTTTTACATTTTTATAAGAATCTCTGTCTTCAAAAGCAGGGATTTCTCTTGAAACAACATCTGTTTCGGGTGTGTCTGCATCAACGGTGGTGAGCTTGCCTGTTTTTGAAAGATAAAACACAGCCACAATCGCAAAAACTGCAATAAAGGCAATGAAGCCTATAAGATAATTTTTGAATGTGCTTACTCTGCTGACTCTGACAGGGTCAAAAAGCTTTCTTCCTTTTTCTTTATCAAATATAGATTTTATTTTGTCAAACATTAGCATTACCTCTTTTTAAAAATAAGGGCGGTGTGCTCCGCAATTTCTGCATAGTTTTCTGCCACATATCCGTCGCCGAATACTTTTTCGCAGTTGTTCCATTCCTGTGGAAAATAATATTTTATAGAGTGATTGTTGCTGTTTGCAATAACAAGAATATCTTCGCCCCTTGTGAATGCAACACAGCCGAGGGTAGCCGAAACAGTGGAATATCTGCCGTCAAAAAATGCGCCGTTTTCCCGTCTGATTTTGCCGAGAGCTTTGTAATATTCAATAAGCTCCTTGTCCTCATTGCCCCACGGGTAAAATCCTCTGTTAAACGGGTCTTTGTAGCCCTCCATGCCTGCTTCGTCGCCATAATAAACCGACGGAACACCGGGGAGAGTGAATTGAAGCACAGCCGCTTCTTTTAAAAGCATCAGGCCCTCTTTTCGCTTTTCTGCTGAAAGAATTCTGCCGGCCTGCCACTGCCTGTCTTTATATTCACAGCTTTCACCCGCAAGGGCGGTTATGGCTCGTGCAGTGTCGTGCGTTCCAATGTGATTCATGAGCACATCAACAACAGGCTTCGGATAATTCTCTGTGATTTTTAAAATCGTTTTGTTAAAATTTTCTGCTGTGCCATATCGTACAAAGTCGATTATCGCATCTGCAAAGGGATAATTCATAACGCTGTCAAGCTGCTGACCCTGCAAGTATCTTCTTCGTTTGCCATAGCTTGATTTGTTTGAGGCATCCTCCCAAACTTCGCCTAAAATAAGTGCGTCGGGATTTTCTTCTTTAACGCCTTTTCTGAATGAATCAAGAAATTCGTCTGGCAGTTCGTCAGCGACATCAAGTCGCCATCCGCCTGCACCAAGAGAAAGCCATTTTTTTGCAATGCCGTTTTCTCCAGAAATAAAGTCTATAAATTCGGGCGTTTCCTCTATGATTTCGGGGAGAATTTTTACACCCCACCAACATTCATAATCATCTGGCCAATTTTTGAATTTGTACCATTTATAATATTCTGAATTTTTACTTTCGTATGCGCCGAGGGTATCGTATCTGCCCTCTTTATTAAAATATCGGCTGTCTGAGCCTGTGTGGCTGAAAACACCGTCAAGAATAATCTTTATTCCGTATTCCTCCGCTTTTTTGCAAAGAGATTTAAAGTCATCCTCTGTGCCAAGAAGCGGGTCGATTTTTTTATAATCAGCGGTGTCATATCTGTGATTACTGTGTGCCTCAAAAATCGGGTTAAGATAAACACAGCTTACACCAAGTGAAGCAAGATAAGAGAGCTTATTTTGAATGCCTTTAAGGTCGCCGCAAAAATAATCGTTGTTAAGTGTCTTGCCATTTTCGTCCGGTCGCCAGAATGGCTCACCGTCATAGTCAATTCTTAAAATTCTGTCAGAGGGAACACCCTCTTTCTTTTCGCCGGAAAAGCAGAATCGGTCGGGGAAAATCTGATAAATTATTCCGCCCTTTAACCAGTTAGGTGTGGTGAAGCTTTTATCATAAACTGTCAGCTGCCAGCTTTCGCCACTGCCTGTTAAAATGCCTTCCTGTCCGCCTGCGTTTGAAAAAATTCCGCTTGAGCCAAAGTTGTAATCATATTCAAAATGATAAAAATATAACCCTGCTTCGTTAAAAGGAATCTGAATTTTCCACCATTCCTCATTATTGCCCTGCATACAATCCCAGTTCATAGGGATTTTCTTTTCGTTTTCGCCGTCTTTTTTTATAACAAGCCTTGCGCCAGTGCAGCAAAAATCCCGTGGCAAAATAATGCGGAATGTTACCTCTGTTTCAGTTTTCACTGCGCCAAAGGGATATTTGTGATAGTCTTTGCCTGAGTTAAAAGGAATATACATCAATAATTACCTGCCGAATTATTCTGAACAGCAGATTGCTGTGAAGTACTGCTCTGAGAGTTATCACTTTCAGAAGATGCTGCCGTTGTGGTCGTAGTTGTTGTGGTGTTAATAAAAGCGGCAGTGTATGTGTTTTTATCGTTATAAGGCTCCTGCGAAATTGACATAAGGGAATCAGTGATGCCGAAGCCGAGAATTATAAAGAAAATTGTCATAATAACCATAAGGACGATTGTAACAATTTTTTTGGCTGTCTTTTTATTTTTTTCAGCAGGGCTTAAAGACACAGTATCGTCATACTGATTTTCTTTAAAATCTGCAAATGCTCTGCGCCGTCTTGCGCCGTTATATTTTTCATCCATCTGAAATTCTCCTTATGCAAAAACTCCGCTGCCAGAGATGCCCATAAATGTGAGCGAAAGCATTGCCACATAAATAAACATAACGGGCGCACCTCTGAATGCTTTTGGTATTCTTTTTTCTTTAGAAAGCTTTGTGAATCCTGCACCGATTAAAAGTGAAGCCAGAACAAACGCAATTCCCGAACCGAAGCCTGTGCCGATACTTTCCCACAAGGTCATGGCTGAGCGGTAGTTGATTAAAGGAATGGCAAGAACAAGTGTGTTCAGTGCGGCAATGCCGAAGTTTGACATCAGCTTTTTGTTTGGTCTTAATAAAATAACTGTGAAAATGCAGGTGATAAGGTAAACGAAAATAAGCACACCTACAAAAATGAGAAAATGAATGGAGCTGTTTTGTGATGCAACTTTTTCGTTAAAATCAAGCAGACGGCATATAACAGATGTTATTGTGGAAAACCACACAATCATACCAGCCGCAGAAGCAAGTCGCCTTGGCTTCGCCGCCATGCGGACAGCTTCGCTTATACCGTATCCGCCGCTGAATATTAAATTCTGCACAACTATAGCATAAAGTGCCGCCGACATCATGTCAAAAAAACTGCTCATTTTCTCACCTCTTTTTTAAAAATTTTCTTCATTCTTTTTAAATCTGTTTTTCAGATTATAGGTGAATGTTCCCTCTTCTTCTCTCGATTCATCAAGAGTGAATTTCTTTTCAATAGTTCTTGCCTGCTTGGGATAATTTTTAATAACCCTCGCTTTATGAAGTGCCGCAAGAATACCGATTATAAATAATCCGCCAAAAGGCATCAGCGCACCGTTAAGTCCGCTGATAAACGGAATGTCGAAGCCTGCAATTTTTCCGCTTCCCACGATTTCTCTGATAATTCCCACAAGCAGCAGCACAGCGGAATATCCTATAGAAGAAGCGATTGCATCAAAAAACGATTCTTTGACAGAATGTTTAACAGCATATTTTTCACTGTGAATACAGGTGAAAGAGTTCATCGCCATCAACGGCAGATAAATGCCGAGAGATGCAAAAACTGGCGACTGATTTTTTTCAAGATAATACATCACAGGGAAAACAATACCTGTATTTATTATAACATAAATGCTCACTCTCAACCATCTTGGCATTTTTTTCATAATAAGGCTTGCAAGCACCTCGCAGATAATCAGCGAAACAGTGAATACACCAGCCAGAACAAGAGAGTTAAAAAGTGATGTTGCCGCCGCCGCAACGGGGCAGATACCAATAACATGAACAAGAACAGGGTTGCGGAGGTAACCGCCAACTCTTATCATTTTTTTAAGAGAAACTTTTTTATCACTCAAGAGGAATCACCTCCGAGTCATTCTCTTTTTTGTGTGGAGAAAAAATATATTTCTCTAAAAGAGGCCACAGTGCATTTATACCGAGAACGGCAAACGCTCCTGCATCCTCAAAAATGCTGAAATGCCTTAAAAGCAAATAACCCACTGCACCCAAACAGCCGTAAATAATTCGGTGAATTATCTTTTCGGGGGATTGAGGCTCTTCTGTTATAAGAAAAACTCCAATGCAAAGTGTGAAGCCCGAAAAGAATCTTATGCAAATCATTCTCAGTGCGTTAAGCTCAAAAATATTGCCATAATCAACCGCAACGGTTATTACACAGCCGATAAAGCAGGTGGCAATAAAGCTGATGGCATTGACGAAACTTTTAGGTCTTCTTATAAGAATGTAAAATAACAATCCTAAAAGAACAACTGCCGATGTCATACCCATAGGACCCGCCACAGAGCCGATAAAGCCGTTTATCAGTTCAACTGCGGTTACGCCGTGAGTTTTATTCTGCAAAAGGCTTTGTGCAAGGGATGTTCCTGCCACAAAATTCTCTGAACCGAAAGCATCTACAGCCGAGTCGATTTTTAAAACGGGATAAGCAAAAAGCTCATTGCTTTTACATATACATAAAAATGAAAACGCCGCCGCAGTGCACGAAAACGGCGAAGAGTAAATTCCGCCAAAAGGAATTTTAACCAGCATCACTGCAAAAACACTGCCGAGGGCGGGAATCCACAGCCGAACAGATGCAGGCAACATTAAAGCAAGCAATACGCCAATATAAATGCTTCCGCAATCGTAAAGCCTTAATTTTTGATTTATGAGCTTGCTTCCTATAATTTCACTGATGACCGCTGCCGAAACGCTCACCAAGCAAACAAGAGCGGCTCTTTTGCCATAGAAATGAAGTGCCATTATAAGGGGCAAAATCAGCGCAGGCAACATATCTTTATAAAATGTATCTTTTTTATTTTTTATTGGTGATGCTTCAGGCAATCGGTTCACCTTCTTCCATTATTTATTCATTGAAAAGGGACTTGTGCAGTCCTATAATTATTTTATAAATCATTCGGAGGATTTATTATGAATATTCATCTTATTAACAAAAATAAATTTATTGCAGAGCTAAGCGAAAAGGATATGAATGACCTCGATATTACATATGAGGAAATGGATTATTCAAACATCGAAACAAGGCGGGTAATCTGGACAGTGATTGATAAAATCCGTGAAACCTCTGGCTGTGATATTGACCCCACAGGCAATCTGCTTATTGAAGCCGTGGCAGATTCAGAGGGCGGATGCGTTCTTTGCTTCACTGTTACAGAAAGACGCAGACCTGTTTCGCAGAAATCTCCCGTTCTTAAAAAGAACAGAGGAGGTGCTGTCTATGAATTTGACACAATGGATTCGCTTCTTGATATGATTAAAGCGGTCGGCTATAAAAATCTCAGCGGAAAATGCAGAGTGTTTAAACGAAAAAGCAGAGTTCGCCTTGTTATGAATAAGCTCCCTGCTCAGCCTGAAAAGAAATCCATTGAAGAATACGGCAGATTCATCGGTCAGGATGACCTGCTCAACGCTCAGACTGCGGAGCATTGGGAAAGAGCAGGAGGAATTTAAGCGTTTCTTAATTTTTCGATAGCTTCTTTTCTATCCTCAGCACCAAAAACAGCACTGCCTGCAACAAGAACGTCGGCACCTGCCTTTTTAACAAGGGCGGCTGTGTCGGCGTTTATTCCGCCGTCAACCTGTATAAGCATATCTTTAATGCCACGCTTTTCACATTCAGCCTTGATAGCTTCAATTTTAGGCATCATGTCGCCCATGAATTTCTGACCGCCAAAGCCAGGCTCAACTGTCATAATCAGCACCATGCCGATTTTATCAAGATAAGGGAAAACAGCCTCAGCAGGAGTTTTAGGCTTAACGCTCAAGCCTGCCATCTTGCCGTTTTTGTTTATTTCATCAATTGTTGCGTCAATGTCAGAATCACATTCAACGTGGAAAGTTATTCCGTCCGCCCCTGCTTTTACAAAATCGTTGATATAGAAAAGCGGGTCGCTTATCATCAGATGAACATCAAAGAATTTCTCTGAATAAGAGCGGAAAAATTTCATAACGGGTGCGCCGAAAGTGATGTTTGGCACAAAATGGCCGTCCATAACATCAATATGAATCCAATCGGCTCCGCAGGCAGAAATATCAGCAATCTCGTTGCCTGCCTTACTAAAATCGCAAGAAAGAATTGACGGTGCAATCAGTGTTTTTTTCATTTTACTTTTTCTCCTGTCAGTAATTTTACAAGGTTTCTGTAAACTGCAACATGGGATGGTGAAACCTGCTTGTCCTCGTGGATACTTCCAAAATACCATCTTGTGAATTTACAGCTTGAGTTAATCTCTTCAAAATATGCGTTAAGACCTGTGAAACGCACATTCTCTTTGTCTTTAAGGTTAAGGAATGCTTTGATTTTCTGCGGCGGCTCATGGGTGATAATAAAATCAACTGCGAATTTTTCATTTTCAAGATTTTTAACGCCCTCTTTAAGCTCGTCAGCGGCAGGAATCTCTGCCTTTGACCATGTGTCGTTATCAAATCTTATGTCAATGTCGGGGCTTTCACCGCCGCCCATGGCAAATATGCGCTCGCCCTCAATTTCAAAAACCTGACCACGCATAAGGTGATATATGTTATCTCTTATTTTATGAGCCTTGCCCCCTGCAAAGCCAACAATGGGGTATCTTGCCAGCAGGTCAAAGTTTTCGTGAGTGCCGTCAACAAAGCATATAGTGTAAGACTTTTTTGCCAGCTTGTCAAGAACGGTCTTTTCGTTTTTATCACCGTTCCAGATAAATCCAAAATCACCGCAGATAATAAGCGTATCGTGCTTTTTAAGATTTTTGGTAAATAAGGACTGTTTGAAGATTTTGTAATCTCCGTGCATATCTCCTGTTACATAAATCATTTTTATCACTCCGGATATAAAATTTAATAATTCTCTTTATTTTCTGTGAAATGTTTGCTATAATACCATTCGGGCGCAGAAATCGGCAAAATTACCGATTAAAAAACCTATTATATATAATACAACATGATACGGTGATTGTCTATGAAAAAAATGATAATTTTTTTAACAGTTTTTGTTTTAATTTTTACATCTGCGGCACCAATGGCGTCTGCACGCAATTATTTATCCAGCGTTGAGCTTAATTGTGATGTGGATTATCTCATCAGCCTTGATACCGGTGCTGTTATTATGTCAAAGAATGAAAATAAAAAAGTGCCTATTGCATCTGTTACCAAAATCACAACAGCACTTGTTGTTTTGCAGAAATGCAAAGACCTTTCAGAGGTTGTAACAGTTACCAGCACCGCTCTTCATACCCTTGACGGCACAGGAAGCTCACTTTCAGGCTTAAAGGTTGGCGAAGAGGTTACAGTGCTTCAGCTGCTTCACCTTTTGCTTATCGCCAGCGGTAACGATGCCGCTGTTACCCTTGCAGAGCATTTTGGCGGAACACAGGAGCAATTCGTTTCAATGATGAATGAATGTGCCGCTTCTTTAGGATGTAAAGACACTCACTATAACAACCCTCACGGACTTGACACAAAAGACGGATATTCCACTGCGCACGATATTGCAATTATTGCTCAGGCTGCGCTGAAATATGATGTGTTTACAAAAATTGTTGGAACTGCAAATTACACAGTTGAGCAGACAAATAAAAATCAGAAGCGTTCAATCGTCAACACCAACTCCACAATGAATCCCACATATCTTTCTTATTACCGAAGCTATGTTAAGGGCATCAAAACTGGTACAACCGACGGCGCAGGCTATTGCCTTACATCATATGCTACAAAGAACGGCTACACTTACCTTGCTGTAACGCTGGGTGGCGACAGACGAGATACAGACGGCGACACAATCGGTGAAAATCAGGCGTTTATGGATACAATCAGAATGTATGACTGGGCATTCACAAACCTCAGCTATGAGCTTATTGCATCAACATCCCGTATGGTTTCAGAGGTTAAGGTGAATTATTCCAAAAAGACCGACCATATGCGTCTTGTGCCCGAAAAGGATGTCAGAGCACTTCTCCCCACTGGCACAAATGAGGGCAGCGTGCTTATTGAGCCTGTGGACAAGCCCGATGAAGTTAACGCACCAATTAAGGCAGGTGATTTCGCCTGCAAGGCAAAGATTTATTTTGCAGACAGTGAAATCGCTCAGATAAATCTTGTTTATGCCGAAAGCGTAAGCAAAAACTATCTTATGTTTGTGCTGGCAAAGCTCAAAAATGTAATCACAAACCCTGTGTTTATTGTGCTTATGGTGGCTCTTGTATCAACAGCGTTGGCATATGCGGTTTATATGTTTAAGATGAATATTAAACGAACCAAAAAGAAAAATAAATTAAGGCTCGTTAAGATAAACGATATGGATAACGGAAAAAGAATAAAAAGCAGAAGAAATTATACCCCAAGGCATTGACAATTGAGCTGTGATTTGATAAAATTTCTTGTCGGTGAGGGCATCGTTCCCTCACCGATATAAAAATGAAAATGCGTATGCCTCCTTAGTTAAATGGATATATGACCTCCATAAGGTTAGTTGAAAATGCTTCGCATTTTGATTAAAATCAAATAGATTACATGCCTCCTTAGTTAAATGGATATAATAAACCCCTCCTAAGGGTTAGTTGTGGGTTCGATTCCCGCAGGGGGTGCCAGAAAAAAGCTGTATCTTCGGATATAGCTTTTTATTTTTTATTAAACATCCCGAATAAAACAAGTTGAATTTATTACCGCTTTGTAGTATGATAAAGAAAATGTTTTTTAAAAAATTGTAGCCACTTTTTCGATTGTATCGTATAAATATATGCAAGGACAAAACAAATCAAAAGGAGAATTTATTATGGAAGATAAGAGAATGCTTAATGATGAAGAGCTTGAAAATGTAAACGGCGGCGTAGGATACGATAACGAACAGCTTGACACTGTTGACGGTGAGGCATATATAAATGGGATTGAGCCAGCCGAATCTTTTGAGATTACTCTCTAAACCGTTAGACATAAATGACATCAGCACTCCAACTTTGAATGAAAATTCTGCTGAATAATCTACTACTTAAACATAAACGCTTCGGAAGTATTCGCTTTCGGAGTGTTTTTTATAAAAAATCCCCTTGACAAGTTGGTTTATCTATGATAGACTAAAGTTAGTTTACAGGCGATAAACCAAAGGGGCGATGAATATGGATTTTGAATTAGGCGAAGTACAGGCAAGGTTTGCCGATTTATTGTGGCAGTGTGAGCCTGTGGCTTCGGGCGAGCTTGTTAAAATATGCGAAAAAGAGCTTGATTGGAAAAAGTCAACAACATACACTGTTTTACGTAAGCTCTGCCAAAAAGGAATTTTCAAAAACGAAAACGGAATTGTTTCATCTGTGATGTCAAAAGAAGAGTTTTATTCTCTTAAAAGTGAGCAGTTTGTGGATGACGCTTTCAACGGCTCTTTGCCTGCGTTTCTGGCGGCTTTTTCTTCACGAAAGGCTCTTTCTAATGACGAAATATCTGAAATTCAGCAGATGATAGATTCTTTCAGAAAAGGAGGCTAATATGAACGCACTTTTTTTGAAGCTGCTTAACATAAGCATCACCGCAGGGTGGATTGTGCTTGCCGTTGTGGCAGTGAGGTTTTTATTTAAAAAAGCACCCAAATGGATTGTCTGCCTTTTGTGGGCATTGGTCGCTATACGGCTTGTTTGCCCGTTCTCTTTTGAAAGTGTGCTGAGCCTTGTTCCCAGTGCGGACACTATCCCCGACACAATTATTTCAGAAGAATCTTTCAATGTTGATTCGGGATTCAGCGTGATTGATAACAATGTAAATTCTTTTTTGGATGACCACTATCACGAGGGCGTAACCGTCCCTGCAAACACGGGCAGTAAAGCAATGACAGCTCTTGGCGCAGTGTGGCTTGCAGGTATGACTTTGATGCTTGTTTATGTGGTGGCTTCTTATGTGAATTTAAAGAAAAAAGTTTCTGCAAAAATTCAGATTGAAAAAGGAATTTTTATTTGTGATGAGGTGTGCTCGCCATTTATTCTCGGTGTAATAAAACCGCAGATTTATCTGCCCTCGAATCTAAATGATGAACAGAAAAATTATGTGCTTTCGCACGAGCAGGCACACCTTAAAAGAATGGATAATTTATGGAAGCCGCTGGGGTTTGTGATTCTTTCAGTTTACTGGTTCAACCCTGTTATGTGGCTTGCATATATCCTCCTTTGCAGAGATATTGAATCTGCCTGCGATGAAAAAGTTATAAAAAATATGGATGATGAAAACAGGGCTGGCTACTCACAGGCTCTACTTGATTGTGGAACAGATAAAAGGTCAATGAGAGTGTGCCCTGTTGCATTTGGAGAAACAGGAGTGAAGCAAAGAGTGAAATCAGTTCTTAATTATAAAAAGCCTGCGTTCTGGGTGATAATCGGTGCAGTTGTTATTTCAATTGTTGTGGCAGTCTGCTTTATGACTAATCCGTTAAAAGATAAAATAAATCTTTTGCCCGAAACAGAACACAAGGGTGAAATTAACACAGTATATACGATTGTTGCGGGCAAATCAACGGAGCCACTCGCCCCGACTCTTGCACTTAATCCGCAAAATAAAACTGCGACTTTTTCTTTCGGTGTAATGAGTAGTTATCTTGCCATGGGCGAATACGAAAAAACCGAAACATCTTTAAAGTTTGTTTCAAAAGAAAATGATTGTGTTCTTTTCTTTGATAAAAATGAAAACGGCTACACCTTTAACAAAGAAAAATCAGAAATAAAATCTGAAAGTATGCTTGAGCTTATAACTGACGGCACAAAGCTTATTCCAGAACCGATTGAGGTAAACGATGTTGCAAATCAGGTTATCCTTGCAGACAATAGCGATAAGGACTGGTCGGGTGAATGTTATACAGCAGGCACAAATATTTTAGGCAGCGAAAAGAAAGGCAACAAAGAAATTATTTATGCAGAAACAATGTTTGTTTCTTTTGGCTTTGAAAACGGATATTTCACAGATGAGGGCGCTGCAATAGTTCCTGCGGTGATTACTGTTGACAGAACTAACGGAAAGTATTCCATAAAATATGCGCAGGACGGTGCAGATTATGCTTCGTCAATAAAGAGAATGTTCCCGCAAAAATATTATAAAAAGGTGATGGAAGCCTCCGAAGAAAGCAAAAAAAATATGTGGGATCAGTGCGTTTCACAGGCAGAGGAATATCTTGCCGAAATCGGAAGAGATGAAAAGGTCAAAAGCTGGAGCGAAATCGAGCACAAAATGTTTACAGATGTTGGAATGTCCGTTGATGTTTCAAACAGATTGCAGGAGCTGCTTAAATGGGAAAATTATTATGAATACATCGGATATAAAGAAGTGATTGAAGACGGTGTCCGCTACACTTACAAAACATCTTATTCTGATGTTGATGATGCTCTGTTTTTCCAAAAAGTTCGCAGTGAAAACGGGGAATATAATGTTGAAAAAATGGTGAAAATGAACATCAAGACAGGTGAAATTACTTCGATTGTTTCGTATCCTGATAATCAGCAATAAAACTTATATCGGAATTGCAGAGATGCTTTTCCGATATTTTTTTGAAAATTTTTATTTACCTATTGACAAGGTGGGTAATTAGTGATATTATATACCTACCATAAAGGTTGGTTAAAGGAGAAACATATGAAAACAATTTTTTTACAACGAATTTTAATTTATTCTGAGCGAATGTGATGCCTTTCGTTTTATGATTATTAAATTTATTTGTGAAAGGAATTAAAATTATGTCAGAATATAAATTTGAAACATTACAGCTTCACGTAGGTCAGGAACAGGCAGACCCCACAACAGATTCAAGAGCAGTGCCAATTTATGCCACAACTTCATATGTTTTTAAAGATTCAGCGCAGGCGGCTGGCAGATTTGCCCTTACCGAAGGCGGAAATATATATACAAGGCTCATGAACCCCACATCAGATGTTTTTGAAAAACGCATTGCCGCTTTAGAGAGCGGTGCGGCGGCACTTGCAACAGCATCAGGTTCAGCGGCGATTACATACGCAATTCAGAATATTGCAATTGCAGGGGATCACATTGTTTCATCTGCAAATCTTTATGGCGGAACATACAATCTCTTTGCCAACACACTTAAAGAGCAGGGACTTTCAACCTCTTTCGTTGACCCCTCTGACCTCCAAAATTTTGAAAAAGCAATACAGGGAAATACAAAGCTTATTTATGCAGAAACTCTCGGCAATCCCAATTCAGATGTAATTGATATTGAGGCAATTGCAGAGGTTGCTCACGCTCACGGAATCCCCCTTGTTGTTGATAACACATTTGCAACTCCTTATTTTCTTCGTCCCATTGAGCACGGCGCAGATATTGTTGTTCACTCTGCAACAAAGTTTATCGGCGGTCATGGCACGGTAATGGGCGGCGTTGTGATTGATGGCGGTAAATTCGACTGGGCGCAGAATGATAAATTCCCCGGACTTTCAAAGCCAAATCCATCTTATCACGGTGTTGTTTTCACAGAAGCCTGCGGAAATATTGCATATATTATGAAGCTTCGCACAACACTTATGAGAGATCAGGGAGCTGTAATTTCTCCCTTTAATTCATTTCTGCTTCTTCAGGGTCTTGAAACATTATCTCTTCGTGTTGAGCGTCATGTTGAAAACGCACTTAAAGTTGTTGATTTCCTTAAAAATCATCCGCAGGTTGAGCGTGTTAATCACCCAGCATTGGCAGAGGGCAAAGAGAAGGAAATTTATGACAGATATTTCCCAAACGGTGCAGGCTCAATTTTTACATTTGATGTTAAAGGCACAGCAGAGGATGCAAAAAAATTCACAGAAAGTCTTGAGCTTTTCTCACTTCTTGCAAATGTTGCAGATGTTAAATCTCTTGTTATCCACCCTGCTTCAACAACACATTCACAGTTAAATGAAGAAGAACTGCTCTCGGCTGGAATAAGACCTACAACTGTTCGTCTTTCAATCGGCACAGAGCATATTGATGATATTATTGAAGACCTTAAAAATGGCTTTGAAAAAATAAAGTGATTTTATGAGAGCATTGATTGCAATGAGCGGCGGCGTTGACAGCAGCGTTGCCGCTCTTTTAACTAAAAAAATGGGATACGATTGCCTTGGTTGCACAATGAAACTTTATGAGGGCGAAACAGAAAATGCAGGCAGTAAAACCTGTTGCTCTTTAAGCGATGTTGAGGATGCACGCAGTGTTGCATACAGGCTCGGTATGCCCTATTATGTTTTTAATTTTAAAGATGATTTTTATAATAAAGTCATCAGAAAATTTATCGGCTGTTACGAAAAAGGTATAACCCCCAACCCTTGCATTGATTGCAACAGATACATGAAATTTCAAAAGCTTTTTGACCGTGCAGAGTTGCTGGAATGCGAAAAAATCGTAACAGGTCATTATGCAAGGATTGAAAAGAAAAATGGAAAATTTATTCTTAAAAAAGCACTGGATTTATCAAAAGACCAAAGCTATGTGCTTTACTCTTTAACGCAGGAGCAGTTGTCAAAACTGATTTTACCTTTAGGAGAGCTTGAAAAAACGCAGGTGCGTGATATTGCAGAAAAGAACGGATTTTTAAATGCACATAAGCCTGATAGTCAGGATATTTGCTTTGTGCCAAATGGCGACTACGCAAAGGTTATATGCGATTATACAGGTAAAACATATTCGCAGGGCAATTTTAAAAGTGTTGACGGCAAATTTCTCGGCACACATAAAGGGATAATTCATTACACTCTCGGTCAGCGTAAGGGACTTGGAATTTCTTATGAAAAAACCCTTTATGTTTGCGGAATTACCACCGAAAAAAATGAAGTTATTCTTGGAAGCAATGAAGATTTATTTTCTTGTGAAGCGGTGGTAGAAAACTTCAACTGGATTTCGGGCGAGATTTCCACAGAGCCAATAAGATGCTGTGCAAAAGTAAGATACCGCCAGAAAGAGCAGCCTGCAACAGCGTACCCGCTTGATGACGGCAAGGTTAAAATTGTTTTTGATGCTCCTCAGCGTGCAATTACAGCTGGTCAATCGGCTGTGCTTTATGACGGAGATATTGTGCTGGGCGGCGGTGAAATAATCAAAGCAACTGATTGAATTTTGAGGTGTTGTTATGCTTGTTTCCACAAAAGGCAGATATGCACTGCGAGTTATGATTGACATTGCAGAAAACAGCGGCGGAAAATTTGTGCCGATGAAAGAGGTTTCAGTAAGGCAGGAAATATCACAGAAATATATGGAAAAAATTATGCCTGCTTTGGTTTCACATAATATGGTGGAGGCTGTCCACGGCAAGGGCGGCGGATACAGGCTGACCCGTGAAGCGCAGAGCTATTCGGTTGGTGAAATTCTCAGAGCCACAGAGGGAAAGGTTGCGCCTGTTGCCTGCCTTGGATGTGATGAAAACGAGTGCAGCAGAAAAGAAAAATGCCAGACGCTCCCGATGTGGAAAGAGCTCGACCGCATTATCAATAATTATTTTGACAGCGTAAAACTTTCTGACCTTATGAAGAAATACAGGATATAGCTTCGGTTATATCCTGTTTTGTTATATATGGTGTTGACGAAAATGGTTTTGCTGTGATATAATAAATTGATTAAGTGGCAGATTTGCCGAAAGGGTTGAAAAAATGGCTGATCGTGAGATGCAAAGAACAATAATTGAGCCTAACGGACATAATTTTCAATATTGGAAAGATATTTGGAGATACAGAGAGTTAGCTTTAAATTTTGCAAAAAGAGATGTTACCGTAAGATATAAGCAAACTAAGATTGGACTCGGATGGGCACTAATAAGTCCTGTTATCAATATGATAATAATGACATTTATTTTTGGTAATGTTGCAGGTCTTTCAAGCGAGCCTGGTGTGCCTTATTCAGTAATGGTTTATGCAGGTATTATTCCTTGGACAATGCTTTCTAGGTCGGTTCAGGGCGGAGCAGGAACATTCATATCCAACGCAGGCATTATGAAAAAGGTTTATTTCCCAAGAATTTTATCACCTATCGGTTCAGCAATGACTAACCTTATAGATACTCTTATTTCATGTGGAGTTTTGGTTATTCTTATGGTTATATTCCATTTTTTGCAGGGCTTTGTTCCGTCTATAAGAATTGTGCTTATTCCTCTTGTGCTTATATGGGCGCTTATCCTTGGAACATTTGCAGGTCTTTTCCTGTCAGCTTTCAATGTTAAATGGCGTGATCTTAACCATGCATTACCTTTTCTTATTTCTTTGGGTCAGTATGCTTCTCCTGTTGCATATTCAGTTAATGCAAACTTTGGCGATAAATGGTGGCTTCCTATTTACTGCATCAATCCTGCAGTAGGGGTGCTTGAAACATTTAAGTGGTGTGTAATTAACGATATGAAATTTAATACAATGGCATTTCTTATTTCAATAGCATGGACGGTGGCTGTTGTGCCCCTTGGAGTTCATTTCTTTAGAAAAACAGAAAGAACATTTGTTGATATTGTATAAGGGGGAGAAAATATGGTTGACGAAAGACCCGTTGTAGTAGATCTTAAAAATGTCAAAAAGAAATATGTTA
Source organism: Clostridia bacterium (assembly GCA_024404115.1). Lineage (GTDB taxonomy): Bacteria > Bacillota > Clostridia > Oscillospirales > Acutalibacteraceae > CAG-488. The sequence continues at coordinate 172,172 of JAKSQM010000006.1, forward strand.
TTAAGCATAATATAAAAAAGCCAGAAACTTTTTCAGGCAAACTAAAGCTTGTAGGTAAGAGAATACTTCATCCCTCACAGCGAGTTGAAAAAGAAGATTTCTGGGCACTCAATGGCATAACCTTTCAGGTAAGACAGGGTGAAAAGGTTGGCATTATCGGCAAAAACGGTGCAGGTAAATCCACTCTTCTCAAGGTGCTTTCAAGAATAACTGAGCCAACAGACGGCAGAATAGAAATTCTCGGCAAGGTATCAGCTATGCTTGAGGTTGGCACAGGCTTTAATGATGAACTTACAGGCAGAGAGAATATCTATCTTAACGGAGCAATCCTTGGTATGACAAGAGCTGAGATTGATGCAAAGTTTGACGATATTGTTGCGTTCTCTGAGGTTGGTAAGTTTATTGACACACCCGTTAAAAGGTATTCCAGTGGTATGTTTGTACGCCTTGCTTTTGCGGTTGCGTCAAATCTTGACCCGGATATTCTTATTGTTGATGAAGTTCTTGCTGTTGGCGATACAAAATTTCAGCGCAAATGCATTACAAGAATGATGAATATTGCTGAAAGCGGAAAAACAATTCTTTATGTAAGCCATCAGATGCACACAATCCGTCAGCTTTGCGACAGAGTAATTGTTCTTAAAGCAGGTCAGGTTATTTTTGATGGTGATGTTGAAAAAGGAATTGAGATATATTCAGAATCAGCAGATGTTAATGTTAACACTGTTATGAATTTTGAAAATCACAAGCCGAGAGGTACACAAAGCGTGGTTGTTCAGACTGCCGAGCTTGTAGATAAAGATAAGTTTTCGTGGTTTTATAACGAAAACCTGAAATTTAAGGTTAAAGTCAAGGTGAATTCTGATTGCCTGAATCCGTTTTTTAAGCTGCTTGTAAAAGATCTTTCACACAGAGTTCTTGGTAGTGCGGAGTCTGATTTTCTTGGAGAATTAAAATGTGGCGAAGAGAAAGAATATACCTTTACATTTCATAATGCAGACAGGCTTGCACCTGGCAAATATGTTTTAGGTATTGAAATCTGGCGAAAGAATGACGGATTGGTAACAATTGACGATATTGTTTCTGAATTTTTTACATTTGAAATTCTTGATGGAGATTCTGAGCAAAACGGTGTACCTGAGCTTGCATGGAGTGAGCAGCGTGATGGGTATATGATGATGCCAAATCTTGATTTAGAAGAATCTGCTGTTGCAGAATAAAAATATAAATATTAATTGACCCAACTGAGGTGATACTATGCCCGAAATCAGCATAATAATTCCTGTGTATAAGGTTGAAAAATATCTTTGCAGGTGCGTTGATTCTATTCTGAATCAATCGTATTCTGATTATGAGATTATTCTTGTTGATGACGGCTCACCTGACCGTTGCCCTGAAATATGCGATGAGTATGCAAAAAAAGATTCAAGAATAAAAGTTATTCATCAAAAAAACAGTGGTGTTTCAGCTGCAAGAAATAAAGGAATCGAAGCGTCCAGCGGCAGATACCTGTGGTTTATTGACAGTGATGATTATATAATAGACAATGCTTTTGATGTGATCTGTCAGTTTATAAAAATGGATTTTGACGTGTTAAGCACAGGCAAAGTCCCAAATGTAGAATACGCATCTGAGATTGGAAGCATAAATCAAAAAAAATATGTACTTTTAAACTCAGACAAAGAAAAAGAACTCTTCCTATCAAAAATACATGGCAAAAATCTTCTCCCATATTCATGGGAAAAAATATTTAAAGCTTCACTTATAAAAGATAATAATTTAAAGTTTGATACTGCTCTTAATTATGGTGAAGATTCTGTTTTTAATTACGAAGCACTCTTTTTGTCAGATAAAATTATTTTTTCGGAAGAAATCATATATGTATATTTTCAAAGGGATGATGCTGCGAGCAAAACAATCGGTAAGAATTTTACGTTGGATTTTGTCAAGGTTCTGGAGCATAACTGTGTAAACAGAGAAAAAATTATAAACAAGTACAGTTCTGATTATAAAAAAGAATGCATTGAAGATGAAAGCAGATTTGTTCTTGAAAAACTATTTTGTATTATTATACTTAACCGGTTATATAGGAGCGGTGCACAAAAAAAATACAAGCTCTTTAAACACATAGCCTCAATGGATTTTATCAGAAACTGTTTTACGAAATTTGACATAAATATTATGAAAAGCAACAGCCTTGACTGGTGTATGCTTTGGGCTGTTAAACACAGACTATACTTTGCAGGGCATCTTATCTGCAAATATATTCTTTTTAAATAAGGGAGAAATTTATAATGATATTATCAACGCAGACAGATGTTGCAGGCGCACGATTTGGCGAAGAAAAAACAATCCGCTGGATTTGTGAGTCTGGCTTTGACGCAATAGATTATTCAATGTTCCGCATGAGGGATGATGAGGATTACATACTTAATACAGACGGCTATGAAAAGTATGTCCTCGAATTAAAGAAACTTGCCGAAAGCTATGGCAAAACATTTAATCAGGCACACGCTCCGTTCCCAAGCTTTAAGCTGAATGATGAAGCTTACAATAAAAAAGTATTCCCGAAAATCAAAAGAGCCGTTGAAATTGCAGGTATTTTAGGTGCTGAGAATATCGTTGTTCATCCCACCGATTTCGGCAAACCAAGCGAAGAAAATCTTGAGCTTAACGCAGAGTTTTATAATAAGCTTCAGCCTGTATGCAAGGAGTTTGGCGTAAAGGTTGCCGTTGAGAATATGTTTGGCAGAGATCAGCGAAGAAAATATATTGTTTCAAACATATGCAGTGAGGGCGATGAATTTTGCAGAATGGTTGATATGCTCGATCCCGAATGCTTCACCGCCTGCATTGATATAGGTCATGCAGGGCTTGTTGGCACAACCGCACCTGATTTAATCAGATCATTAGGTCATAACCGACTTGGCTGCCTTCACGTTCACGATAATAATTACAGAGAAGATAAGCATCTTCCGCCTTATTTCTGCGATCTTGACTGGGAAGAGATTACACAGGCTCTTGCAGATATTCAGTATAAAGGCGATTTCACCTTTGAGTCAGATAATTTATTCCGTCATTTCCCAGAGGAGCTTATGCCAGCCGCATACACATTTCTTTGCGCAATTGGCAGAGATTCAATCAGACGAATTGAAAGCAAATTAAATAAATAATCAAATAAAAAACAGCGGAGCTGAATTTAATCAGTTCCGCTGCATTTTTTAACTTTTGATAATTACGGCTGGTTATATCTTGCCTCGTCAAACTCTTCCATCTCATGGTCCATACCAAATGTTGAGAATTCACCGATATGAACTCTGCGCTCAATTTTAGCTTTTTCAACGCCTTCATGAACGATTTCTTTAACTTCCTCAGGATATCTGATATTTTTGAAAACGATTACGGGCAGGGACAAATCTGTTGATGCAAGGGTAATTGTTCCCAGACCGAGCATTCTCTGGAAAAGTGTGCGGCTCATGCTTATATCTCTGATTCTGTAGAGAAGAGCTTCGTCATCCTTGATATTAAACAGTCCTGTTTCAACAAAAATTCTGTCATCCGAAAGGGCATAACGGGTGAAGGTAATCGGTAAACCGAGAATTCTCTTTCTATCCGCCCAGATAAATTTATTAACATCAAATGACATAAAAAAGCCCCCTTTTGTTTATTCATAAACATTATATCACTATTTTTTAAGATAATCAATAATAATTATAGACTTTTATATTTTTGTGTGATAAAATAACACGGTTTTATTTAGCAAAAATAAGGAGTATGTTTAAAAATGCAAAAGCTCAATCGCAAAAACTCAAACAAATTAACAGCGCTTTGCTCTGCCGCATATTTCGTCAGCTACCTTACAAGGGTTAATTTTGCCGCAGTTATAGCGGCGATTATCGCAGCGGGCGATGTTGACAAAACCACAGCAGGTGCAGTTACAACAATCGGATTCATAACCTACGGTGTGGGTCAGCTTATCAGCGGCAAGCTGGGCGATATTATCAACCCCAAAAAGCTGATGTTTGCAGGCTTCATTCTCACCGCTTTAATGAACCTGTCAATTCCATTCTGCCCAAACGGCGTGTTTATGTGCATTGTATGGGGCATCAACGGTTTCGCTCAGTCCCTTATGTGGCCGCCAATGGTTAAGATTATGAAAAGTGCCATGACAAATGAATATTATGACAGAGGCTGTGTGGCTGTCAGCTGGGGAAGCACAGGCGCAACAATTCTCATTTATCTTATTGCCCCTCTGATTATAACCCTCACCAACTGGAAAGGCGTATTCTTTGTAAATTCATCTATCGCATTTATTATGTCTGCGGTGTGGATGCTTCTCATAACGAAAATCGAAAAAGAAACAGGAATGTATTACCCTGTTAAGAGCAACACTGAAAAAAGCTCCACTGGCAGAAAAAAGCTCACCGCTTCAATGTGCCTGCCGCTTCTGATTTTTACAATGCTTGCAATTTTCTTCCAGGGATGTTTGAGAGACGGCATCACAACATGGGTTCCCACCTATGTTTCAGAGGTGTTTAAGCTGGGCAGTGAAAAGTCAATTCTCAGCGGTGTAATTGTTCCCCTGTTCTCACTTGCAAGTATTCAGCTTGCATCTATCATTTATAATAAGATGGGCAAAAAGCCGTATAAATGCGCTGGTATGATGTTTATTGTAGGCGTTATCAGCACAGGACTTCTTGCATTGTTCAATGACAAATCGGTGCTTATATCAATTGTGCTCTGCGCACTTTGTGCAGGCTGTATGCACGGAATAAACCTTATCCTCGTTTGTATGCTCCCTGCAATTTATGCAGATGAAGATAATATGTCCACCCTTTCGGGTACACTGAATTTCACCACTTATGTGGGTAGTGCGGCATCAACCTATGGCTTTGCACTTCTTTCAGATAAATTCGGCTGGGGCGGAACAATATTCTCATGGCTTGCAATTGCATCTCTGGGAACGCTGATGTGTATTCTCGGCTCAATAAAAGCAAAGAGCAACAAAAAATAAATAAAGTACGGTGCAGAAATCAACGGTGTTTCTGCACTGTTTTATTTTTATACCATAAAATACCTCTGAAACAGCTTGTCTTTGTTGAAAGCAAACAAATATTAGATAAAAAATTATACGAAACAGAATATAGTATTGTGATGATTAAATATGATATAATTATATAAAGTATTTTAAAGGAGGTATAAGATGGCTAACTGTCCCAAATGCGGCAGGCATTTAAAATTGACCGACTGGCGTCAGAACTGCCCTGATTGCGGCGTTAACATGATTCTTTATAACGAACAGGAACGCCTTATGCAGGACGCTGACATTGCTGAAGTTCAGTATTATCATTTTCAGAAGAAAATTGATAGAGTTAAAGCAGCGTTCGTTGGTTCAAAGCTTGCCATTGTGAGGATTATCACGTCCATTCTTCCCATAGCGGCTATTTTTCTTCCGTTAATTAAGGGCAAGGTTACAGAGCCTTTTGAACCTATAGACGGCGGAATAAGCTTTCTTGATATTTACAGCCATATTGACAAAATAAATGGCGATACTATCAACAGCGCAATGGATATGGGAAAAACACCCACATTATTCTTACTAATTGCCATGGGTCTGTTTGTTTTATCACTTCTGACATTGGTTGTTCATTTCATTCTGCTTACACTTGCTTGCTCACCAAAGGGTAAGGCAAGAAATCTTACACTTGATGTAATTCTTCTTGCTACAACAATTGGTTCTGCGGTTGCAATTTTCAGAATGCCCGCAGGCGGAGCTGTAAGCGGCACTGTTGGTATCGGTGGATACCTTTACATCCTTTTGCAGATAGTGAATGTTCTGGTTGACGTTATTATCCTTAAACAGGGTATTCCTGTTAATCACAAGCAGTGCTATGTTGGCGGTATCCCCATTGAAGAGTATTTTGAAATGCAGAGAATGGGAATGCCCACAGAGGAAATCCGTGCCATTCAGTATGCACGTATGCAGGCAATGCAGGACGAAAAAGAGGCGGAACTTGCCAGAGCGGCAGAGGAAGCTGAAAAAGAAGCCGAAGAGAAGAAGAGGGAGGCGATGATAGATGGCTGAAGATAAAGCTAACCGACAGATACAGACTCAGTCATATATGAACCGTCTTTTCTGTTCCACAAAAGAAAGAGTTTCATACATATTATACAGTGCATTCGGTCAGACAACTATTGGTAAATACGATGTTGGCTCTGAATTGTGGCTTTATAAAATGTATGGTGTTAAGCCGACAGCTCTTGCAAAAGCTGAAATCGGCAGAGGTATTTATGATATTATCAATGACCCGCTGACAGCGGCAATTATTGACAATATGCGTACCCGTTGGGGTAAATTCAAGCCTTTCCAGTATTTATCACTTATTCCCAGTGTGCTTTTGGGTATATTCATTTGCTTGCTTCCCACTCTTGCAAACGGTATGGGCTTTGATGCAAGCAGAAGATTGCTTTTCTATATGATTTATCTTTATGCAAATGAAACAATCGGTGCGTTCTTTGGCGGCGGCGGATACATCAACAATGTTTTCACCCCGAATCCGCAGGAAAGAACTTCACTGCTTGTTAGCTCAAGATTTGTTGGCGACCTTTTAAGAAAATTCCCTGAGCAGGTAGTTTCAGTTATCCTTGACATTGCAGGTAACACCCTCAGTGAAAAAGCTTATGCAAAGCTGATGACAAAGACTTTTGTTACAGGTAAATGGATTGTATGGATTCTTTCTATGGTTCCCACAATTATGTGGTATATCAACAGTAAAGAGCGTGTTGCACAGTCAGAGAAGCCACCGAATCCTATCAAAGGTTTCCTGTCTGTTTTCAAAAATAAGCCACTTCTTATTTATACCCTCAGCGATGTTATTGACGGCATCAATATTGGTAAGGGCGGCGACCTTTATTATAACGACGTTCTTCACTTCAATACCCTTACAACAATTGCAGGTATCCCCGGCTCACCCATTTCATATGCAAGCTACGGCTTCGTTTCAAAGTTCAGAGAGAAATTCTCAACAAAAGGCTTATGGTTCCTTTGCAGAGGTTCATCGTTCGTTGCAGATGTGCTGTTCCTTGGCGTAGGTCTTATAGGCGGCAAGAAAAAAGGACTTTATCTCAAAAAAGTTCCTATGGCTTGTGCATTTGCAGTTGGTAACTGTATCTCCATGTGCTTCTATGCAACAAAGAGAGTTATCGGCGATGAAATCAACTATGAGGTTCTTGACTATTGCGAATGGAAAAACGGTTATCGTGTTGAAGCAACAGTTAACATGATGAAAGGCTATTTCGTAAAGATTAAGGATATTGTTCTTCGAGTTATCAACGCATGGCTTCTTGAAACATGGGCAGGCTTTAAGGTTGGCGAAGGTCAGGTTCAGACTCTTGAAACAAAATACCGTCTGTTTGTAACTGCTTTCGGTCCAAGTCTTATATTCGATGCTTTCTGCTTCATTCCCATGCTGTTCTATGATATTGACGCTAACACACGTAAGAGAATGTATAATGATCTTGCCCGTATGCGTTCAATGCGTTCAACAATGGAAAGCCTTAAAGATGGCGAAACAGTTGAGAGCGAAATGCCTGACGCAGAATAAAAAAATAGAGATGGTTGTGGTTTCACAGCCATCTTTTTGTATGGTGATGATTTATTAAAGATTTATTAAAAAACAAAAAGCACGGATCGATAATTCAATCCGTGCTTTTCAGTTACGAAGAAAAACTCCGTAAAAAAGAAAACAGCCGCCCTTTTGGACAACTGAATTCGATATGTTGGCGCCTTCCTATTTTCCCAGGCGGCCGCCCGCCAAGTATCTTCGGCACTAATGAGCTTAACTACCGTGTTCGGGATGGGAACGGGTGGACCCTCAT
>JAKSQM010000007.1 GCA_024404115.1 Clostridia bacterium
CTCATCTGGTAGAGCGCCACCTTGCCAAGGTGGAGGTAGCGGGTTCGAGCCCCGTCATCCGCTCCAAGGTCGCTTAAAGCGACCTTATTTTTTTGTCAAATAAAGTTAAAGACTATCCTCATTTTCAGAGGGTAGTCTTTTTGCTTAATGACCTATATAATGATTTTTAAATCTTTCTATAATTTTTTTGGTTTCTTTTCTGTCTATTTTAAAAGAGAATCCTTTTTCTGTTTCTGTAATATCTGTTGCATATTTCAAAAAATTCTTTTGCGAAACAAGATTTTCTCTATTTATATAACCTGCCATTGAGGCGATTTTTTCACTTGTCAACATTTGTTTGAGCATTCCGCCAAGCAGGGCAGGACTTCGCCTTGCACTTTCTATTATCTCAATATCACAAATATACAGGCATTTGTTGTTGATTTTATAAATGATAAAGCCAAGCGGTATGTCATTTTTAAAGCCAACAACTGTATGCCATGTTTTATCTGCTTGTTCAAGATTATATTTTATCCATGTCTGACGGCTTTCTGCTGAACGCATTTCTTCACCATAAATATACGAAAGATTATCCGCTGTTGTGTTGAGGATAAATGAAGTAAGAGCTTCACTTTTATAAATTTCTTTTTGGTTATAAGTTTTAAATTCCATTTTATTTATACTGATAAACTCTTACATAATCCACAATGAAATCTGTGGGAGCTTCTGTGTTGGTGTCAATTGAATCTCCTGCCCAGCTTTCAGTGGGTACACCGTTGTTGCCGCCAACCTCAACAGAAAGAATAATATCCTCTTCCATCTGACTTGTGCCGCCAAAATCCGATTTGCCAACTTTAATGCCATTTATATAGAAAATATACTCTTTCTCGTTCCATTCAAGGGCATAGGTGTTGTATTCCTCATAGGGGTTGTTGTCAAGTATCTTTGACCACTGAACAGTCTTTGATTTGTGATATTCGCCGTAGCCGTCATAATGAACAGCCGATGAAACAGAATTTCTCTGATTTTTGCCAAGGTGATATTTTGCAGATTCAAAAATATCAATTTCAGCTCCGTCAACACCGCCATTGCCAATGTTGCCAACATCACCCGAATAAATCCAGAAAGCCGACCAAAGACCAACGCCTTTTGGAAGAATACAGCGACATTCATAGTATCCGCCACACTGCGAAAACTTGCCTGCTGTGTCAATTCCAGCTGTGTACCAGCCAGCCTTGCCGTTGCCATTAAATCCGTCGGGGTAGTAGGCTGTGCTGATGTGAAGTGCGCCGTCAGAAACACTGCACATTCCCTGATTCCAGTAGCTTCCTTTTCTTATATATGTACCGCTTGAGTCCCTGTCCCAACCGCAGTGAGGGCCCCATTTGGTTGTGTCCAGTGAATCTCCGTCAAATTCATCTGCCCATACAAGCTGGAATTTGTTCATATCCACTAACTTGCCGTGGGGGAGGGTAGGTAACCCGAAAAGCTCACAGAAAAGCGAAGCGATTGCAAGAAAAATTGATAAAAATACCCTTGTAAACTTTGGTAAAGTGGCTAACTGCATAAAAACAACTCCTTTTTTATTTAACATTCAGCGTGGCAAGTCCTGCCTCTGATGTTTCTTTGTATCTTTTTGAAATGTCAAGACCCGTCTGCTTCATAACTCTGATAGCCTCGTCAAGTGAAATCTTTCTTGAATCACTTAAAAAGCTGGCAAGGTTTACCGCATTTATGGCACGCATTGCGGCAACAGCGTTTCGCTCAATGCACGGAATCTGCACAAGACCGCATATGGGGTCGCAGGTAAGCCCTAAATGATGCTCAATAGAAATCTCTGCAGCATATTCAATCTTGCTTTTATCCAGCTTAAACAACTCACCAAGAGCCGCCGCAGCCATTGCACAAGCCGAGCCAACCTCTGCCTGACATCCACATTCACTGCCCGAAATAGAAGCGTTTGTCTTTATAAGATTTCCCACAAGTCCGCCAACTGCAAGAGCGTGCAGGATTTCTGTGTCGCTGAATCCACGCTTTTTCTGCTGATAATAAAGCACCGCAGGCATAACCCCTGCAGAGCCACAGGTGGGGGCGGTTACAATGGTTTTGCCGTCTGCATTCTGCTCACTTACCGCAAAAGCGTAGGCGCATACAGTGCGGTTTTCACGGGTTTCTGCGCTTTCGTCAATGTGTTGCTGGCGATAAAGATGCCGTGCCTTTTTCTGCACATTCAATCCGCCTGGCAGTATGCCCTCCGAGTGCAAACCCTCTTTGATGCTCATTTTCATCTGCGCCCATACCTCGGCAAGATAATCCCAGATTTCCTTGCCCTCAATGCGCTCAACATATTGCCACAAATGAATATCGTCATCATAACATTCATCAACAATTTTTTCAAATGATGCCACAGGATAAATCCTCGGCGCATCGTGATATTCGATTGTTTCACAGCGGATTTCACCGCCGCCAACGCTTAAAAACCGTTTAAAATCTATCTGCTCGCCGTTTTTGTAGGCATATAAATCCATGGTGTTAGGGTGCGGAAGCTCGCTTTCTGAATAGTTAAAAAGAAGCTCACAGGGGAGTGGCAGAAAGGTTTCAACCACAATTCTGTCTGTACCGTGCCCGACCCCTGTTTTGGCAAGTGAGCCAAACAGCACAGCCTTGAAGCTGTCAGCGTCAGGATTCATCTGCATAAATGTTTTGCAGGCAAATTCAGGCCCCATAGTGTGAGAGCTTGACGGCCCTCTTCCTATTCTGTAAAGCTGTTTCAGCGATTGCATTCCGTAACTTTTACTTTCCATAATATCACCCCGAAATATTATAGACTATTTTTGACAATTATGCAAGAATTTTAACCAAATTGCATAAAGAGTTGTTTTTGAAAATATAGTCTATCTTTCTTATTTAAACAATTGACATTAAGGTGAATGCTGGTATAATATATGTAGAATATTGTAGAACGAGGGATTTTATGGCAATTTTTAAATGCAAAATGTGTGGAACTGAAATCAATTCAGACAAAGTTAAAAAGAGTTGTAAAAAATGCGGAGCACTGTATGCTCTTGTTCCCGTGAATGAAGAAATTGCAGATTTATACGAACAGGCTGATAATCTACGCCGTGATTGCGAATTTGAAAGAGCAGAGAACATTTATCGGAATATTATTTCCATTGACCAAACACAGGCAGACGCATACTGGGGTGTTGTGCTGTGCAAATACTGTGTTGGCTGTGTTAATGACAGATATATGTTTTCTCGTGTTTCAGCCTGTCTTGGTTCGTCTCCAGAGTCAATAAAGTCTGACGAAGATTTTTTGCTTGCACTTGAAAACGGCAACGATGAGCAAAAAAGCGTATATGATTCAGAAGCTGGCAAGATTATTATAACGCAAAAAGAAATTTTTAATGTAATGCGTTCAGAAGAACCTTTTGACATTTTCATCAGCTATAAACAAACGGGTGCGGATGGCAAACCAACTAAAGACAGCAAAACCGCTGAATCGCTGCACAATCAGTTCGTCAAAGACGAATTTAAGGTTTTCTATGCCCCTGTAACTCTCAATGGATTTGATAAGAAAGGTCAAAAATATCTGACAAATATTTTTGCTGCTGTCAATAGTGCAAAGCTTATGCTTGTTATTGGCTCAAAGCCTGAATACTTTACAGCTGAATGGGTAAAAAGCGAATGGTCAAGATTTATGGCACTTACCAAAAATGACAACTCTAAAAAAATTATTTCCTGTTTTTCAGGTATGACAGATAGAGATTTGCCAAAAGCATTAGAACAATTTCAGGCACAGAATATATCAGACCCAACAGGCATACTTGATGCTGTTAATATTGTAAGAGATAGTTTACAGTCTGAAAAGCTATCATCCTCCAACCCTGCGGATAACATAAGATTGCGTGGATTTATGGCACTTGAAGATGAGGAATGGGATGAAGCTGATAAATTTTTTGAAAAAGTGCTTAATGAATATAATCCAACGGATGCCGAATGTTATCTCGGTAAGTTTATGATAGACTTGAAAGTCCATAAGCGTGAGGATTTGAAGAAATGCGATTTACCGTTTGATGAAGAAAATCTCAATTATAAAAAAGCTTGCAGATTTGGCAAAAAAGTCAAAAAAGAGCTTGATGAGTATAATTCTATAATAAACAGCAGAATTGAAGAAGCGAAGAACAGCAAAATATATGCTGATGCTGAAATTATGCTCAATTCTGCTAAAACGGAAAAAGAATGTTTAGATGCTGCTGAAATCTTTAAGGGTATATTATCTTATAGTGATTCAGCTGACAAGGTCAGAGAATGTGAAGAAAAGGCAAACGGAATAACTTACACCACCGCCTTGAATAAGCTGAACGACGCTAAAACGGAAAAAGAATGTTTAGATGCTGCTGAAATCTTTAAGGGCATATTATCTTATAGTGATTCAGCTGACAAGGTAAGAGAATGTGAAGAAAAGGCAAACGAAATTACATACAATACCGCTTTGAACAAGCTTAATTCCGCTGAAACAGAAAAAGAATGTTCAGAAGCCGTTAAAATTTTTGAAAGCATTTTATCTTATAAGGATGCTTCTGAAAAAATCAAAGAGTGTGAGGAAAAAGGCAGTATTTTAAAAGAGAAAAAGTATGCCGATACTCTGCAAGATTTTAAGTCCGCAAAAACAGAAGCGGAATATCAAAAAGCAGGTGAGCAATTTAGCTCTGTTTCTGGGTATAAGGACTCCGCTATTCTTTCAGAAAAAAGCTTTACCCTTGCAGAAGATGTAAAGGAAGTAAAAGAAAAAAGTAAAAAGATTCTCGGAACTATGTTCCCAACAGTTTCTTATTTACAATCAACTGAAAATTCCGAAGCTGTTGCTTTGTTGATACAGTTAAGTGGATATAAAAACTTAAAACAGTATATGGATGAAGTAGGTTTTAAATTAATAAAAAATGAATTACATGTAAATACCATTTCTGCAGGAGCATGGCATACAGTCGGCTTGAAAAAAGACGGAACAGTTGTAGCTGTTGGTTCGAATTCTGATGGTCGATGCAATGTATCAGAATGGAAAGACATAGTTGCTGTTTCTGCAGGAGACTATCATACAGTCGGCTTGAAAAAAGACGGAACAGCTGTAGCTGTTGGTGATATTTCTTGTGGTCGATGCAATGTATCAGAATGGAAAGACATAGTTGCTGTTTCTGCAGGAGACTATCATACAGTCGGCTTGAAAAAAGACGGAACAGTTGTAGCTGTTGGTGATATTTCTGATGGTCGATGCAATGTATCAGAATGGAAAGACATAGTTGCTGTTTCCGCAGGAAAATTGCATACAGTCGGCTTGAAAAAAGACGGAACAGTTGTAGCTGTTGGTGGGGATTCTGATGGTCGATGCAATGTGTCAGAATTGAAAGACATAGTTGCTGTTTCTGCAGGAGGATGGCATATAGTCGGCTTAAAATCAGACGGAACAGTTATAGCTGTTGGTGATAATTCTGATGGTAAATGCAATGTATCTGACTGGAAAGACATAGTTGCAGTTTCAGCAGGAGACCATCATACAGTCGGCTTGAAAAAAGACGGAACAGTTGTAACTGTTGGTTATAATTCTGATGGTCGATGCAATGTATCAGAATGGAAAGACATAGTTGCTGTCTCTGCAGGAAGATTGCATACAGTCGGCTTGAAAAAAGACGGAACAGTTGTAGCTGTTGGTAATAATTCTGATGGTCAATGCTATGTATCTAACTTGAAGGATATGGTTGCTATTTCGGCAGGAGACTATCATACAGTCGGCTTGAAAAAAGACGGAACAGCTGTTGCTATTGGTGATAATGATTATGATCAATGCGATGTATCTAATTGGAAAGACATAAAAACAACAAATAACTAAAACTGCTGAAATTAAAGATCGAGCACTTTGCAGAAATGCAAGGTGCTTTTGTTTTATAAAAGCATCACACAAAGAAAAAATCCCGAAAACACGAGGTTTTCGGGATGTATTGAGAACGGAAAGTTATCTCTTTGAGAACTGGGGAGCACGACGTGCGCCTTTGAGACCGTATTTCTTTCTCTCTTTCATTCTGGGGTCTCTTGTGAGAAGGCCAGCCTTCTTGAGTGTGGGACGAAGTGCCTCATCATACTGAAGAAGAGCTCTTGAAATACCATGACGGATTGCGCCAGCCTGACCTGTAACGCCGCCACCTGCTACACGGCAAACGATGTCGAACTTCTCTGTTGTGCCTGTGAGCTCGAGAGGCTGACGAACGATAAGCTTAAGTGTATCAAGTCCGAAATAATCGTCAATTTCTCTGTCGTTGATAATTACTTTACCTGTGCCTGCATATACACGAACTCTTGCGATAGATTTCTTTCTGCGGCCAGTACCGTAAAAATAAGGATTTGAATCGTACATTATATTAGCCTCCCTTCATTAAAGTTCCCAAGTCTCGGGCTTCTGAGCTTCATGCTTGTGCTCTGCACCAGCATATACACGAAGACGTGTAAGAGCATCTCTGCCGATAACTGTGTCGGGAATCATACCTTTTACTGCAAGTTCCATAGCAAATGTGGGCTTTGAACGCATAAGAGTGCTGTACTTAACCTTTTTCATATTGCCGATGTAACCTGTGTGATGATAATACATTTTCTGATTGAGCTTGTTGCCTGTAAGAACTGCTTTGTCAGCGTTGATGATGATAACATGATCGCCGCAGTCAACATGGGGAGCAAACTCGGGCTTGTGCTTACCACGAAGAAGAACAGCTGCCTGAGCTGCTACACGGCCCATTGGCTTGCCTGCTGCGTCGAGCACATACCACTTGCGAACTATTTCGCCTGCTTTTGGCATATAAGTTGACATAAACTTACCTCCGTTTATTTTTTACTGCTCGAATATGTTACCACAAACCTATTTCTATGTCAACAACTTTTTTTGGATTTTTTAATTTAAAACTTCAATGCTCGATTTTTCTTCGTTTTTCTCGTTTTTTCATATATAATGCTCAATTATTATTTTTAAAAAATTTTTTATGAAACAAAAAATATCAAACATATTGCCTTTTTCATCATAAAATGATAAAATAATCTGTAACGATTTTTATTATTCGGAGGGTATTACTTATGAATTCACAGCTTGATATGCCCGTAAAGGGCGATACCGTTGCAATTATGAAAACAAACAAAGGCACAATCAAAATAAAGCTTTTTGCAGATAAAGTGCCCAACACAGTTGATAACTTCACAACCCTTGCAAAGCAGGGATATTATGAGGGCATCATCTTCCACCGTGTTATTAAGGACTTTATGATTCAGGGTGGCGACCCCACAGGCACAGGCCGTGGCGGCGAAAGCAAATGGGGCAGACCTTTCCCCGATGAATTTGATATTTCACTTCACAACCTTAACGGTGCTCTTTCAATGGCAAATGCAGGCCCCAACACAAATGGCAGCCAGTTCTTCATTGTTCAGACAAAGACTGTTGACCCTGCACTTCTTGAGCAGATGGAAGAAATCGGCGAAAGAATGTTCCCTGCACAGACAATCGAGGATTACAAAAAAGTTGGCGGAACACCTTGGCTTGATTTTAAACACAGCGTATTCGGTCAGGTTTATGAAGGCATGGATGTTGTAGACGCTATCGCTGATTCAAGAGTTGATATGCTTGATAAGCCTTTTGACGATGTAGTTATTGAAAAGATTGATATTGAAGTTTTATAATCTGCGGAGGGACTATGTTTTTGCCGATAACGCCCGCTGAAGTTAAAGAGCGGGGATGGGAAAAAGTTGATTTTGTATATGTAACGGGTGATGCTTATGTTGACCACCCCAGCTTCGGTGCGTCTATAATCACAAGAGTGCTCGAAGCCGAGGGTTACCGTGTTGCAGTGCTTGCACAGCCAAATTGGCGAACTCTTGATGATTTCAAAAAATTCGGCAAACCCGAATTAGGCTTTCTTGTCAGCTCTGGCAATATAGATTCAATGGTTGCCCATTACACTGCGGCAAAAAAGAAGCGCAGCCATGACGCATATTCCCCGGGAAAAATTATGGGTTTGCGCCCCGACAGAGCCGTTATTGTTTATTGTAATAAAATAAGAGAAGCATATGGCGATATTCCAATTATCATAGGCGGTCTTGAAGCGTCACTTCGCCGTTTTGCTCATTACGATTATTGGGACGATAAAATCCGCCGTTCAATTATTTTTGATTCACAGGCAGATATTCTTACATACGGTATGGGCGAGAATCAGACAATCGAAATTTGCCGCAGACTTTCAAACGGCGAGCCTGTTTCATCTATAAGGGATGTCCGTGGCACTTGCTATGTGTGTGATACTGCCGAAACTCCCTATGGCGGCAAAGAATGTCCGTCATACGAAAACTGCCTTAAAAGCAAGAAAGAATATGCCATTTCCTGTCGAATTGAGCAGGACGAGCAGGACCATATAAGAGGAAAGCTTGTTAAGCAAAGGCACGGCAATAAGATGCTTGTGCAAAATCCGCCTATGGCACCGCTGACCCAAGAGGAGCTTGATTGGGTTTATTCGCTTCCCTATGAGAGAAATTATCACCCTGTTTATGAAAGTCAGGGTGGCGTGCCTGCTATTGAAGAGGTTAAATTTTCCATAACTCATAACAGAGGCTGCTTCGGTGCGTGCAATTTCTGTTCAATCGCATTCCATCAGGGCAGATATATTACTACAAGAAGCAAGGCTTCAATTGTGAATGAGGCTAAGCTTCTCACTCAGATGCCCGATTTCAAGGGATATATCCACGATATTGGCGGACCTACAGCGAATTTCAGAAGAACATCATGCCTTAAACAGATTGAGAATGGCTTGTGTAAAGGTAAAAAATGCCTTGCTCCCAAGCCTTGTAAAGCTCTTGAAGCAGACCATACCGAATATCTCGATATTCTTCGCACTGTCAGAGAGCTTCCAAAAATCAAAAAAGTGTTTATCCGTTCGGGTATCAGATATGACTATATGCTCAAGGATAAAGACGATACATTTTTCAGAGAGCTTGTTAAGTATCATGTAAGCGGTCAGCTGAAGGTTGCCCCAGAGCATTGTTCAGCCGCCGTACTTGATAAAATGGGCAAGCCTCATATAGAAGCGTATGTTGATTTCTCAAAGAAATATTTTGAGTTAAGCAATGATGCAGGCAAGGAGCAATACCTTGTGCCTTACCTTATGTCATCTCATCCTGGCAGTACATTAAAGGATGCTGTCGAGCTTGCTGTGTTCCTTAATAAAAGGCATATAAGACCCGAACAGGTACAGGATTTCTACCCCACACCAGGCACAATCTCAACCTGTATGTTTTACACAGGTCTTGACCCGTACACAATGGAAGAGGTCTTTGTTGCTAAAACTCCAAAGGAAAAGGCTTTGCAGAGAGCGTTGTTGCAATATTATAATCCCGATAACAAAGCTCTTGTTATACAGGCACTTCATATGACAGGCAGGGAGGATTTAATCGGTTTCTCTGATAAATGCCTTGTTAAGCCTGACCCAAACCGTAACTCAAACGGAAACAATTCTTATAAAAGGCAGGGGAAAAAGCCCTATGTCAAAAAGAACAGTAAATACAAAAAATAAAAAGATGTTAATTGCAGCGGTAGTCTTGGTGGCTATCGTTGCAATTTCTGCTTTAATCCCCGAAAGTGCGTGGAACTCTATATTTGTTAAAACGGGTCTTGCACCAAAGCCTTATGTCAGCGCACCAATGACAGTTCATTTTGTTGATGTGGGGCAGGGGGATTGCACGCTTATCACTACCGATAAATGCGAAACAATTCTTATAGATTCTGGCGAAGAAATCAAGGCACAGAATGTGATAAATTACCTTAAAAATTTATCTGTCAACGAGCTTGATTACTGCATTGTTACCCATCCTCATTCCGACCATTACGGCGGAATGTTAAAGATTATCAGCGAAGTGCCTGCAAAGAGAGTGATTATGCCAAAGTTAGGCGGTGAAAGCACTCCCGCAGACAGCTACTATGAAAACTTCATTTCATATGTTAAAAATAATTGTAAGGGTCTTTACTTTATTTCATCTTATCAAAAGATAAATTTAAGTGAAGCCGAGCTTGAGTTGTACCCACCCGTTTCACAGGATGATGAACTGAATGAGATGTCCCTTGTGGTGAAAGCGTCGTATAAAGACGGCTCGTTTCTCATAACGGGCGATTGCTCTGAAAATGAAGAAAAAGAGCTTATAGGAAAATACTCTGCTGATGAATTTAATGTGAATGTTTTAAAGGCAGGGCATCACGGCAGTAAAACATCATCAAGCGAAGAATGGCTCGATGCAGTGAAGCCTGATATTTGCGTTATCACCGCAGGCAAATATAACAGCTATGATTTACCCCACGAAGAAACAATTGAAAAACTTGAAAAACGCAAAATAAAAATCCTGCGAACAGATATTTGCGGCAATATAGTTTTTGATTGTGATGAGGACACAATCACCATGCGATAATCTTTATATTTTCTTTACTTTTTCAAAATAAAAAATTGATAATCCGATGCTATTATAAATAAAAAGTTTCGGAGGATGTTATGAAAGCTATATTTAAAAATAAAAAATTAAAGGCATTCATCTGCACAGTTTTAGTCATTTATTTTGCGTGCGTAGCAGTTGCTCTCGGTATAAATTTTTATGTAAAAACTACGCAGAAAAGCAGAATAATCACAACAGAAAAAGCGGCAGAGCTACAGGATGTTGATTGCATTATCGTACTCGGTTGTAAGGTGAATGATGACGGCACTCCCAGTGATATGCTTAGGGATAGATTAACAAGGGGAATAGAGCTTTACGGGGCGAGTGCGGCACTAAAAATTATTATGAGCGGCGACCACGGCAGAGAAAATTATGACGAAGTTAATGTAATGAAAAACTATGCTATGGAATACGGCATCCCGTCAGAAAATATTTTTATGGATCACGCAGGCTTTTCCACCTATGAAAGCATCTACCGTTCAAGAGATATTTTCTGTGCAAAAAAGATTATTGTAGTCAGCCAGAATTATCATCTTTACCGTGCACTTTATATTGCAGAGAAATTAGGCATAGAGGCATACGGTGTTGATTCAGATTATCATATTTACCGTGGTGCATGGATAAATGAATGCCGTGAAATCCTTGCAAGAAACAAAGATTTTTTTAAAGTGATTGTTAAACCCGAACCCACATTTTTAGGCAAAAAAATCCCCGTCAGCGGAGACGGAAATTTAACCGCAGGATAAGAGAAAAATTTTAATAATATTTGCAACAAAATTCCTCTGTTTTCTTGACAAAGCAGAGGAATTGTTTTATAATTTTGTTGTTATATTTAAACGGCTTTGACGGGATTAAGCCTGTTTCACCGCACAGAGAAATAAAGCCTTGGCTGAAAGCTTTATTCGTTATGTGAGATATGCCCGCCATCCCTGAGCCTGAAGTGATGAACTTCACGTATGCCTGCGTTAAAGGCTTTGAGAGGTGCACTTTGCACAATTCGGGTGGTACCGCGGTTTTCCCGTCCCGAAATGTTCAAGGGGTATCTTTATTTATTTTTAAGGAGATTTTTATTATGCAGTGGACAGGTCTTAATCAGCTGAGAGAAATGTATCTCTCTTTCTTTGAAAGCAAAGGTCATATGCGCCTCCCCAGCTTTCCTCTTGTTCCTCAGGGGGATAAGAGTATCCTCCTCATCAATGCAGGTATGACACCTATGAAAAAATATTTCACAGGCGAAATTACTCCTCCTAAAGAGAGAGTTACAACCTGCCAGAAATGTATCCGTACACCCGATATTGAGAATGTTGGCAAAACTGCTCGCCACGGCACATTTTTTGAAATGCTCGGTAACTTCTCGTTTGGCGATTATTTCAAAAATGAAGCTACTTCATGGGCATGGGAATTTTTCACAAAGAAGCTTGAAATTCCCGCAGACAAGCTTTATATAAGCGTTTATACAGATGATGACGAAGCTTATGACATCTGGACTCAGAAGGTTGGCGTTGACCCATCACATATGGTTCGCTTCGGCAAAGAAGATAACTTCTGGGAGCATGGCGCAGGTCCCTGCGGTCCTTGCTCAGAGATTTATTTTGACCGTGGACCCGAAAAAGGCTGCGGCAGCCCCGAATGCAAGGTTGGCTGTGAATGCGACAGATATGTTGAAGTATGGAACCTTGTTTTCACACAGTTTGAAAATGACGGCAAGGGCAACTATTCACGCCTTGCAAGACCGAATATCGACACAGGTATGGGCCTTGAAAGACTTGCTTGCGTAATGCAGGGTGTTGACAACATCTTTGAGGTTGACACAATTCAGAACACAATGAAGCACATCATTGAAATTTCAGGTGTTAATTATCATGATGACCCCGAAAAGGATATTTCACTTCGTGTTATCACCGACCATATCAGAAGCACAACATTTATGATTAGTGATGGCGTTATGCCGTCAAACGAGGGCAGAGGCTATGTTCTTCGCCGACTTCTTCGTAGAGCCGCACGCCATGGCAGATTACTTGGTATTGACAGACCTTTCCTTGCAGAGGTTTGCGAAACTGTTATTAAAGACAGTGGCGATGCTTACCCCAACCTTAAAGATAAGCACGATTTCATTATAAAAGTTATTCAGACCGAAGAAGAAAACTTCGGCAAAACAATTGACGCAGGTCTTAATCAGCTTTCACAGATGATTGAGCAGGCAGATTCATCTGTTCTCAGCGGTGAAGATGCTTTCAAGCTTTCAGACACATTCGGCTTCCCAATTGACCTCACAAAAGAAATCCTCAGCGAAAAAGGTATGACCGTTGACGAGGAGAAATTCAAGGAGCTTGTTATTCAGCAGAGAAAGCGTTCCCGTGATGCTCACAAGGGCGCAGGCAAAGAGGGCTGGGACAACGCAGGTGTTGTTACAAAGGGTCTTCCTGCAACTGTATTTGAGGGCTACACAGCTACAGAAGCAGAGGGCAAAATCGTTTCAATTATCGTTGATGGCGAAAGAAAAGAATTCCTTGAACCTGATACAGATGCCGCACTTGTTCTTGACAAAACTTCATTCTATGGCGAAGGCGGCGGTCAGGTAGGCGACAGCGGTGTTATTTCAAATGATAGCTTCACATTTGAGGTCGCACAGACAGCTAAAACTAACGACGGTGTTTTCCTCCATTATGGCAGAATTATTTCAGGTGAAAGCCTTTCTGTTGGCGATGAGGTTAAGGCAAGTGTTGATGCAGAGCGCAGAGCCGCTATTGCAAGAAACCACACAGCCGCTCATCTTCTTCAGGCAGCATTAAGAAAGAATTTAGGCTCTCATGTTGAGCAGGCAGGTCAGCTTGTTAATGAGAATGCCGTAAGATTTGACTTCTCACATTTCACAGCTCTCACAGCTGAAGAAATTAAAAAGGTTGAGGATGATGTAAATGAGTTTATCCTCGGTGCAAACGATGTTACAATGACAGAAATGCCCATTGACGAAGCAAAGAAAATGGGTGCTATGGCTCTTTTCGGAGAGAAATATGGCGACGTTGTAAGAGTTGTTAAGGCTGGCGATTTTTCAGTTGAGCTTTGCGGCGGTACTCATGTTTCAAACAGCGGTAAGCTTGGTCTTTTCAAGATTGTTTCTGAATCAAGCGTTGCAGCTGGTGTACGCAGAATTGAGGGCGTAACAGGCAAGGGTGTTCTTGATTATATCAACAATCAGAATGCACTTATTGCTTCAACTGCACAGGTACTTAAAATCGGTAATCCCTCAGAGCTTAAAAATAAAGCAACATCTGTTATGGCTGAAATCAAAGCAAAGGATGACGAAATCAAATCTCTTACAGCAGAGCTTACAGAGCTTCGTTCAGGCAGTATGTTTGACAATGCAAAGGAAGTAAACGGACTTAAAGTTATTGCCGCTTCCGCAGGTGAAGTTTCAGTTGACGAGCTTCGTCAGCTTGGCGATAAGGCAAAAGAAGCAGGCGAAAATGTTGTTGCTGTTTTTGCAGGTATCAACTCTGCAAAGGGCACTGCAAACTTTGCAGTAAGCTGTGGTAAAGAGGCTATTGCCAAGGGCGTAAAAGCTGGCGATGTAGTTAAAAAGGTTGCTCAGCTTGCAGGCGGTAACGGCGGTGGAAAGCCCGACTTTGCAATGGCTGGCGCAAAGAATATTGAAAAAATCGGCGAGGCACTTGATGCCGCAGAGGGTATTGTTGCTTCGCTTATAAAATAAGGAGGATATGTATGGATTGCTTATTCTGCAAAATAATCGCTGGTGAAATTCCATCAGCAAAGGTTTATGAGGACGATACTGTTTTTGCTTTCAGAGATATCGAGCCTCAGGCACCTGTTCACGTTCTGATCGTTCCCAAAGAGCATATCGCATCAGCTAACGAAATCAACGAAAGCAACAGTGCTGTTGTTGCTCACATTTTTGAGGTTGCTGCAAAAATTGCAAAAGATGAGGGACTTACAGATGGTTACAGAATCGTTAATAACTGCGGTGATAGCGCAGGTCAGACAGTTAAACATCTTCACTTCCACCTTATGGGCGGCAGAAACTTCACTTGGCCAGCAGGCTGATAATTAAAACGGAGGAATTAAAAATGGCAGTTTATAAAATGAAAATTGCAGGACTTGAAAGAGATCTTACTCTTTGCCCTGTAAGTGATACACTTGATATTGGCGCTTTCATTATTTTTGGCGATGTTGAGCTGACAGTTGCAGCAGCCAAAGAGCTTATTGAAAAATGCCCCGATTTTGATTACATCGTTACTCCCGAAGCAAAGAGCATTCCTCTTGCTTACGAGATTTCAAGACAGTCAGGCAAGAAATATTTTGTTATCCGCAAAAAGCCAAAGGTTTATATGACAAACCCTGTTACTGTTGAGGTTAAGTCAATCACAACAGCTTCTGTTCAGACTCTTATTCTTGACAGTGCTGACGGTGAGCAGATGAGAGGCAAAAAGGTTCTCGTTATTGATGATGTTATTTCAACTGGCGAATCTCTTGCCGCTGTTGAAAAGCTTCTTGAAAAATTTGATGTTAATATCGTTGCAAAAGCCGCTGTTCTTGCAGAGGGCGACGCAGCAGACAGAGACGACATCGTTTTCCTTGAGAAACTTCCTTTATTCTTTAAATAATTAAAATGAGCAGTTTAAAGTATCGACCTATGGCAGTTGTGGGATTCACTGCGCTGATAATAATGTTTATCTGCATTGTTTCAGATTTCATTTTCAGCGGCGGTCTGGTTTTCCTTGTCATAGGTGCGGTATCTGCTCTTATTTTGATTATTTCCGGCTCTTTCAAAAAGCAGCCTGTTATTGCTTATATCTGTGCGGCAATGATTTTTGCAGGCGTGCTTTTGATGAGTGAATCTCTTTTCGGTATAGACACTGCAAAAGAGCTTTATGGCAGTGAGCACAGCGTTACCGCCGTTGTTACTGATGATTCATATGAGCATAACAACTCAAATTCATATGTGCTCAAAACCAAGACCGTTGACGGTCAGAAATTAAAAGAAAACATACTTGTTTATTCCAAAACTTCTTTTGATTTTGAAGTGGGCGATACTGTTTCATTTAAAGCAAAACTGCTTGATAACACAAATAAAAACGATTTTTCGAGCAAGCTTTCAGCTATTGCAAATAAAGAGTATATTTATGCCTTTCTTTCAAGCTCCGTCAAAGTTAACCTTGTTGAAAAAGGGGACGGCACAATACAGCATTTTCTTCACCTTATAAGAAGCAGAGTAAAGCAGGGGATTTATTCTTTTCTGTCGGGCGAAGAGGGTGCCGTAACAGTTGCCATGCTGATTGGCGATAAAAGCGGTATCAGCTCAGAGCTTAAAAATTCTTTTAGCAATTCAGGCATTTCACACCTTTTTGCAGTTTCGGGTCTGCACCTTTCTGTGTGGATTATGAGCCTTTATACACTGCTTAAAAAATTTACAAAACGGCGCAGATTACCTGAGATAATTTCAATAATTTTCACATTGTTTTTTGCCGCACTTACAGGCTTCACCGCCTCTGTTTGCAGAGCAGGGCTTATGCTTGTGCTGGTGCTTATTTCAAAAATTATTGATGAAGATAACGATTCATTAAATTCACTGGGCATAGCTGTGTTTGTGATTCTAATAGCAAATCCTATGACAGCGGTCAGCGTTTCCTTGCTCCTTTCTTTTTGCGCAACCCTTGGAATTATCACTGCGTTCCCACCCGTTGAACGTAAAATTTCTCAAATACTTTTCACAGTAAAAAATAAGCGTGTTAAAGAAATAATAAAATATTTTGTCTGCCTTATGGCAATCAGCTTTTGCGCTTCACTTTTTACATTGCCTGTTACATCGTTTTTCATTGGCAGAGTTTCTATAATCGCACCTGTTACAAATATGCTGGTGTCCCTTGCCGCAACATCTCAGATGATTTTGGGCGGTGTAACATCACTTCTTTTGCCCATTAAGTTTCTTGCAAGACCGTGCGCTTTTCTGTGCGGAATACTTGCAAAATATGTAATTTTTGTGGCAAAATTTTTATCAGATATTCCCTATTGTTCAGTAAAGACAGATTCAGTTTATTTTAGGGTTGCTTTGATAATAATTTTAACAGGAATTATCTGCACGGTGATGCTTGTTAAAGATTCTAAAAAACGACTTATCTCGTCAGCTTGCATAGTCCTTTCTGTTGCGATTCTCAGCAGTGTGTCATTTTTACTTTTAAAAAATGATACAACATCTGTTAAAATCTTTAACACTGACGGTATGACAATTCAGATAAGCAACGGCTCACATAATGTGATTCTTGGTTGCGGCGGCAGCGAAAGGTATCCGCAGGATGGCCTTGACTTTCAGAATATCGAAAAAGCTGATTTGCTTTTATTGCCAGATAGAAATGAAAACAACAGCTCAATGTATATGTATTTCCTTGAAAACTGCAACCCCGAAATTGTTGTAAGCGGTGAAGAAAATCAATCAGTTGGTCTGATGAGAAATGACTATAAAATTGCACCGAATTTTAAATTTATTCCGTGGGAAAATTCATCAATTGAGTTTGTGAAAATCGGCACAAATTCCTTTGCAAAATTCAAAGAAAACGATACAGAAATTCTGATAATTTTCAGTTTGGAAAATGCTCAAAAATTACCAGAAGAATTTTTGAATTCAGACATACTTATTGTGTCAGATTCTGTTTCAGAAGATTTTGATTTTTCAATGTTTGACAGTGTAATTGTAAGCTCCACGAAAAAAGGAACTGCAAAAACAATTAACAATATAAATAATCAGAATATTTTAACTGTCTGCGATTTTGCAGATGTTGAAATTTCTTTAAATAAAAACGAAGAAGTAAAATATTATTATGATGAGAGGTGAGCCCTGTGCCGTCAATTAACGAAAGCGATTTAAAAAAGCAGATTAAATCACGCAGTTTCAGCAATGTGTATTTAATCTATGGCAATGAAAGCTATCTGAAAAATCATTACTTTAATCTGCTGATAAAGAGAGCTGTTGATGAAGCTTTTAAAGACTTCAATCTGCATATTTTTCAATCCCCGTCAAATGTTGAGGATATAACTCTTGCGGCAGAGGCAATGCCCATGATGAGCGAGCGTACCTGCGTTGCCATTAAAGACTTAAAACTTTCAGATTTAGGCGAAAACGGCAGAAAAGATTTGGTCGATTTTATTTCTGATATTCCCGAAACCTGCGTTGTAATTATAGGATTTCTTACAACTGAGGCAGAGGGAAAAGGCTGGAAAGAGCTTCTTTCTGCCTGTGAAAAATACGGAAATTCGATTCGCCTTGACAAAATGAGCAGGGCGGATTTGATAAAATATGTTGTGAAAGGTGCTTCTTCAAGAGGATGCACAATTGATAACCGTGTTGCAGAATATTTCGTTTCGCTTGTTGGTGATGATTTAACTGCAATTCTTAATGAGCTTGAAAAGCTTTGCGCCAATGCTGGCGGCGGAGCAATCACAAGAGCAAATGTTGACGCTGTAACAGTTAAGAATGTTGAAGTTAAAATATTTGAGCTTTCAAAAAATCTTGTAACAGGTAATTGCGATAAAGCTTTTTCAATTCTTGATTCACTTCTCAAACAGCGTGAAGAACCTATCTCAATTATGGGCACAATAATAATGTGTTATGTGGATATGTACAGGGCAAAGGTCGCCTCAACAGGCGGTCGCAGACCCGAAGAATTATTAAAAGTTTTTAACTACGGAAAGAGCGATTTCAGATTAAGAAACGGTGCAAAAAATGCTTCAAAAATGTCCTTGGGAATGTTGAGAGAAAGCATTGAAGTTCTTGCAAAAGCAGACGAAAATTTAAAGTCAACTTCTATTGACCAGCGCCTTATTCTTGAAGAAACAATGATAAAACTTTTTCTTATCGCAAACGGTGAAAAAGTATGCTGAAAACAGATAAAATAATAGTTGTTGAGGGCAAGTATGACAAAATAAAATTAAGCTCAATAATTGATGCTGTTATAATTGCCACAGACGGATTCTCAATTTTTAAAGATAAGGAAAAGCAAAAATTTTTAAGAAAACTTTCTGAAAAGAAAGAAATTGTAATCCTTACAGACAGCGACTCTGCTGGCTTTGTTATCAGAAATTTTCTCAGCGGAATTTTACCCAAAAGCAAAATAATAAATGCGTATATTCCCGATATTTTCGGCAAAGAAAAAAGAAAGATCGAAGCTTCAAAAGAGGGCAAGTTAGGCGTTGAGGGTGTGCCTGCCGAAATAATAAAAGATGCACTTCAAAAGGCAGGCGTTCTTATTTCAGAAGAAAATGAAAACAAGAAGCTTGTTACTAAGCAGGATTTTTATTCTGACGGATTAACAGGTGGAGCGGACAGCAAAGAAAAACGATTAAGGCTTTTAAAACACCTTGATTTGCCGCAGAAAATGACAACCAACTCAATGATAGAAATTATAAATACTTTTATGAGTTATGATGATTATAAAAAAGCAGTTGAAGAGATAGAAAAGAGGTAATAAAAATGCGTATAGGTCATGGTTATGATGTTCATAAATTAGTTGAGGGCAGAAAGCTTATTATGGGCGGTGTTGAAATCCCTTATGAAAAAGGTCTTTTAGGTCATTCAGATGCCGATGTTTTGCTCCACGCCATATCAGATGCACTTCTGGGTGCAGCGGCTCTTGGGGATATTGGTGGAATGTTCCCCGATAATGACCCGCAATATAAAGGAGCAGACAGCCTCATTCTTTTAAAAAAGGTTGCCGAAAGGCTCAGCGAAAACGGCTATAAAGTGGGCAATATTGACGCAACTGTTATTGCGCAGAATCCTAAAATGAAACCGCATATTGAAAAAATGCGTCTTAATATTGCGAATGCCTGCGAAGTTGATGTTTCTTGTGTTTCGGTTAAAGCCACAACAGAAGAGTGGCTGGGATTCACAGGAAGCGGAGAGGGAATTTCAGCTCATGCAGTGTGTATCATACTTTAACATAATGTAAATTTTTATTTATTATAATTGAAAAGACGCAACTGTTATGATAGAATAACAACTCATTTATAAAAGGTTATGGGATAAAAATATGAATGATTTTTTAACTAATATTACTGATATAATCGGTCGCCTTGGCGCACTGTTTAAATCATACAATTTTGTGCTTGATACAATCGATATTCTGATTGTAGCGTTTGTTATTTTTCTCCTTATCAGATTTTTGAGGGAGAGCCGTGCGCTTTATGTAATCAAGGGAATGATTTTGATTCTTGTAACATACTTCTTTGTGAAGCTCCTTGGTATGCAGGCAAGCTCATTCCTCTTTAAGAATGTTATGGATAACGCTCTTCTTATTCTTCTTATTCTCTTTTCTCCCGATATTCGCCATGCCCTTGAAAGTGTCGGCAGAAGCCGAGTATCATTTTTCAGAATATTTGGATTAAACCAGAGCAAATCAAAAGACCAGCGCAATAAAAAAGCGATGAGCGAAATATGTAAAGCATGCGTTGATATGGCAAGCAAAAAAATCGGTGCAATTATCGTTTTAGAGAGAGATACTCCAGTGGCAGACCACATCAATGCTTCCACACCGATAGATGCTGAGGTAACAAAAGAGCTTATTGGAAGTCTGTTCTTCCCAAATTCACCGCTTCACGACGGCGCAGTTGTTATAAGAGACAGCCGAATTGTTTCCGCTGGCGGAATACTTCCACTTACAGAAAACACAGACCTTAGTTCTGAATTAGGCACAAGGCACCGTGCTTCGTTAGGTCTTAGCGAGCAGTGCGATGCAGTTGTGGTTGTTGTTTCAGAGGAACGAGGTCAGATTTCAATTGCACACAAAGGTTTTCTTAACAGAGATATTTCTGAGGGTGAGCTTTATGATAAGTTGTCAGAATATTTTGCTCCTGTTGATTTGATTAAAAACAAAAAAATAATGGCAGGAAGGAGAGAAAAAGACAATGAGTAAAGAAAAAAGAAAAGAATCCTCAAAAATTCTTAGCCTTTTAAGAAATGACCGCTTCGTTATGATTCTTTCTCTCATTTTAGCGGTTATTTTCTGGGCTGGTGTGTGCGTTTCATTCTCTCCTCAAACAATAAGCGTTATTAAAGATGTTCCTATTGTTATTGATATGGAAAATTCTGTTCCCGATTCCTGCGGATTGCAGATATTTGGCGACGATAATTTCACAGTTGATATTACCGTAAGTGGCAGCCGTTATGTTATCGGTGAAAATCTTTTATCTGCAAAAGATTTTAAAGTAATAGCCGTAACATCAAATGTCAACAGTCCTGGCTTACATCCGCTTCAGGTTAAGGTTTCCAAAGTGAATGAAGATGCCAATTTCACAATTGACAACATTTCTGAAAGCTCAATCAGTGTTTATTTTGATGCTTTAGCAAAATCAGAAATTCCCGTTACTGTTAAACTCAATAAACAGGATTTTGTTAAAACAGGATATATAACAGACGAAAATTTTATACTTGATGATGAAAAGGTAACTGTTAGCGGTGCGGCAACAGAAATTGCACAGCTTGATTCTGTAATTGCAGATGTTCAGATTGCTGATGACGAACTTTCTACAACCACAACTTACAGTGCGCCGCTCACAGCCTATAATAAGGCAGGCACACCCCTTAAATATGTTCAGATAAACGGGCAGGATAATGCCGAAATCAGCGTAAATGTTCCTGTTTACAGAATGGGCAGCCACGGACTTGATGTGAAATTCACAAATACTCCGCCAATGTATTCAAAAAATGCTGATTCTTATCTGGAATGTTCATTCTCACCGTCCAGCCTTAATATTGCAGTTTTGCAAAACGGAACTGCGGCAGACAAAATAAATATTGGCGAGATAGATTTTTCACAGGTTAAAGCAGGGGAGAATAAATTCAAATTCAACCTTGTTGATGTGAAAAATATCAAGGCAGACAGCACAAAGGTCAAAACGGTAGATGTCAGCTTGGATATGGAAAAGATTGCAACCAAAAAAGTTGACCTTACTATGGATAACTTGTCTGTCCTTAATGTTCCCGATGAAAACAATATAAAATTTTATAATTCATCTGTGAATGTTACTCTTTACGGCAAAAAGTCAGAGCTTGAAAAGCTTGATTCGGCTTCACTCACAGCTTCAATTGACCTTGAAGAAAACACCGTAACCGAAAACAACGGAAGATATGAAGGTCCGATTCGCATTAAAAATGCTGATAGCTGCTGGATTTATGGCAAATATGAGCTTTCATATACGCTTACAAAATAAAATATAAAATCATATTATCCCTTTCGATTTCATATTCATTAACTATATGAATATCGGAGGGGAGATTTTTTTGATTGATTCCGTTGAGGCAAGAGCTGTAGAGCTGGGTGAATATATAGTTAAAAACAGGGCAACAGTAAGAATGACAGCTGATGTGTTTTCTGTGTCAAAATCCACAGTACATATTGATGTTACAAAAAGATTAAGAAATATTGATTCATCGCTTTATTTAAAGGTTCGTGAAATTCTTGATGTTAATAAAGCTCAAAGGCATATCAGAGGAGGTATGGCAACAAAAGAGAAATATAAAAATCTCAATATGGGAAAGGAGAATGTTTAACCATGTGCGGAATAGCAGGGCAGGTGTCTTTTACAGAAAACCTGCTGAAATATAAAGATTCTTATTACAGAATGTCAGAAACGCTGAAAGACAGAGGTCCTGACCAGAATGGAGAATATTTTTCAGCTGTTGCATCTTTGATTCACAGGCGACTTGCTGTTGTTGATATTGAAAAAGGCACACAGCCCATGATTTATGAAAAAAACGGCGAAAAGTATATCCTTGTTTATAACGGTGAGCTTTATAACACCGAAGAAATAAGAAATAAACTTATTGAAAAAGGTGAGCATTTTGTCGGTCATTCTGATACAGAGGTTGTATTGAAAGCCTTTGTTCATTTTGGCGAATATGCAGTGAATCTTTTTAATGGAATTTACGCATTTTCTTTGTGGCAGGTGAATAAACAGGAGCTGTTTTTTGCAAGGGACAGAATGGGAGTAAAACCATATTTTTATACAGAAAATAATGGCGGATTTATTTTTGCATCAGAAATAAAGGCACTGCTGGCACACGAAAATGTTGAGCCTTTAATGGATATAACATCCCTTGCAGAGATTATGCTTGTAGGCCCTGGCAGAACAGCAGGCTACGGCATTTTTAAAGGAATTTCAGAGCTGAAAGCTGGTTATTGCGGAACATTCAGCAAAAACGGCTTAAAAATCCGACCGTACTGGCAGCTGACATATAAAGAAAACAATGACACCATTGATGATGCAATTGAAAAAGTCCGTTTTCTTGTAACAGATTCAATTAAAAGACAGCTTGTGTCAGATGTTCCTGTCTGCACTTTCCTTTCTGGCGGACTTGATTCAAGCATTATTTCATCTGTTGCAAATAATCATTTTAAAGAAAACGGCAAAATTCTTAAAACTTTTTCTGTTGATTATAAAGATAACGATAAATACTTCAAAAAGAGCAAATTTCAGCCAAACAGCGACCCATATTTTATAAATGTAATGTCAGATTATCTTGATTGTGAGCATCACTGGCTTGTGATAGACATCCCTGAGCTTGTGTCCGCTCTTTTTAAAAGTGTTGACGCAAGGGATTTACCTGGTATGGCAGATGTTGATGCCTCAATGCTTCTGCTTTGCGCTGAAATAAAAAAATACGGTACAGTTGCCCTTTCTGGTGAATGTGCAGACGAAATTTTTGGCGGATATCCGTGGTATCGTGATAAAGATATAAGAATGACCGACGGTTTCCCGTGGGCGCAATCCACAAAATACCGCTTCAGCTTTTTAAAGGATGAATTTAAAGAGCAGATAAACGCAGACCAATATGTATATTCAAAATATCAATATACAGTTGCTCACACAGATAAACCGCCGCTGATAAATCCAACAGATTCAAGAATGTTAGAGATGATGAAGCTAAATGTTGACTGGTTTATGCAGACGCTTCTTGACAGAAAAGACAGAATGAGTATGTATTCATCTCTTGAGGTTCGTGTGCCGTTCTGCGACCATAGAATTGTTGAATATCTCTATTCTCTGCCGTGGAGCTATAAAGATTACAATAGCTTTGAAAAGGGACTTTTGAGAAAATCTGTTGAGGGACTTTTGCCGCAGGAGGTTTTGTGGCGAAAGAAAAGTCCGTACCCTAAAACTCACCATCCCGAATACCTACAAAGCGTAAAAATATTGTTGCAGGAAATTGCAGATAATCCCGCTGAGCCACTGCATAATTTTATCAAAAAAGATAAGCTGATAGAATTGATGAATACAGACAATGCACAGCCGTGGTACGGTCAGCTGATGACAACACCGCAGACAATTGCCTATTTCATTCAGTTCAATTACTGGCTCAAAAAATATAAGGTTAAATTTGTTTAAACCTATTTAATATTCCTTTGCTTTATGGTATATTTTAAAAGTGAAGGAGATGTTAAAATGGATATTAAAGAAATTCTTTCAAAGGTTGACCATACTCTTTTAAGTCAGAGTGCCACATGGGATGAAATAAAGCAGATTTGCGATGACGGCATAAAATATGGCACAGCGTCTGTGTGTATCCCTGCAAGCTATGTTAAAATGGCAAAGGAATATGTTGGCGAGCTTCTTCCAATATGCACTGTTATCGGCTTTCCAAACGGATACTCCACAACTGCGGCAAAGTGCTTCGAGGCAACAGATGCAGTTGATAATGGTGCAGACGAAATTGATATGGTCATAAATATCGGTTGGCTTAAAGATAAAAAATATGATTTGCTCCTTAATGAAATAAACAGTGTAAAATCTGCTTGTAAGGGCAAGCTTCTAAAAGTGATTATTGAAACCTGCCTTTTAACAGATGAAGAAAAAATAGAAATGTGCAAAATCGTTTCAGAATCAAACGCAGATTTCATAAAGACATCAACTGGCTTTTCAACGGGTGGCGCAACATTCCACGATGTTGAGCTTTTTAAAGCGAATGTTTCAGAGGGAACGCTTATAAAAGCTGCTGGCGGAATTTCTTCAATTGCAGATGCAGAGAAATTTATTTCTCTCGGTGCGTCAAGGCTTGGCACAAGCAGAATCGTTAAAATTGTAAAGAGTGAAAACTTATTATAACGGAGAAAATTATGGATTACAAAAAATTATGTGAAATGGCAATTGATGCTATGAAAAAGTCATATTCGCCATATTCAGGCTATAAAGTTGGTGCGGCACTTCTTTGCAAAAACGGCAAAATTTTCACAGGATGTAATATTGAAAATGCCGCTTATTCTCCGTCTGTATGCGCTGAAAGAACAGCGATTTTTAAAGCTGTCAGCGAGGGAGAAAAAGATTTTGCGGTAATTGCAGTTGCAGGTGGAAAAGACGGTGAAATTCAAGGTGCATTTCCTCCCTGCGGAGTGTGCAGGCAGGTTATGGCAGAGTTTTGCAAAGAAGATTTTGTGATTCTCGTTGCAACAGGGGAGGAATCCTTTAAAGAATACACACTTAAAGAGCTTCTTCCAGAGGCTTTTGGACCCGCTTATATTTAAACAAAGCTTCTGCTGTGATTTCTGATTTTGGATGCTCAGCAGAAGTTTTGCCGTTATATTTGTAAAAATAGCTATATTTAGTTGAATGAGTTCAATTATTTATAAAAAAGCACTTGCAAAAAATTTTTTTATAGGTTATAATGACGAGGATATTTTTACACAAAGGGGTAATAAAATGAATAACGCAACCATTTGGATTTATTTTGGTGTTATCATTGTTGTGATGTATTTCCTCATGATAAGACCTCAGAAGAAGAGACAGAAAGAAGAGCAGGCAATGCGTGATAACGTTCAGGTTGGTGATGAAATCACAACAATCGGCGGTATCATGGGCAGAGTTGTTACTGTTAAAGAAGATTCAATCACAATTGAAACTGGCGCAGACAGAAACAAAATCAAATTCACCCGCACTTCTATCGCAACAAACAACACTGCTAATGAAAAACTTGCTGCTGAAAGAGAAGCTGCAAAAGCTGCTCAGCAGAAAGAAAAAGAAGCTCGCCTTGAAGCAAGCGGAAGAAAAAGCAGAAAACAGAGAAAAGAAGAAAAAGAAGACAATTATTGATTAAAGTCAATAGGTGCTTTCGTCAAATGAAAGCACCTATTTTTGTAAAGGATGGAATATTATGCAAAAACGTAATTACGGCTTATTCACAGCCATAACCATGATAACAGGTATTGTTATCGGTTCAGGTATTTTCTTTAAAGCAGATAATATCCTTGAATATGCAAACGGCAATATTTTTCTCGGCGTTATTATCTTCACAGTTGCAGCTATCGCAGTTGTTTTCGGTGCATTAACAGTTTCACAGCTTGCTATCAGAACAGATAAACCGGGCGGACTTGTTTCTTATGCAGAAGATTTTGTTGGCGTTGGCACAGCAACAGTTTTCGGTTGGTTTGAAAGCTTCCTTTATCTGCCCACACTTTGCGCAGTTGTTGCATGGGCATCAGGTATCTATGTAAGCCAGCTTCTCGGATATACTGATTTCTCTGTTCAGAGAAATACTCTCATCGGCTTCATTGCAGTTACATTCTTCTATCTTATGAATGCTCTTTCTGCAAAGCTTGGCGGTTTATTCCAGAACGCTTCAATGATTATCAAGCTTATTCCTCTTGTTCTTATTGCAATTTTAGGTCTTGTTTTCGGTAAGACAGGCGCAGGCTTCAGTGCAGCAAGCGGCGAAGCATTCAAATCAAGCATCAAAACTCTCGGCTGGCTCGGTGCTTTCGGTCCTATCGCATTCTCTTATGACGGCTGGATTGTTTCAACATCAATTTGCCACGAAATAAAGAACAGTAAGAAGAATCTTCCTATCGCTCTTTCAGTTGCTCCTATCGGCGTTCTTGTTGTTTATCTTGCATACTTCCTTGGTATCACATCATACCTTGGCGCAGATAAAGTTCTTGCTCTTGGCGATAACAGCGTATTTGAAGCAGCTACAGGTCTTTTCGGTTCATTCGGTGCAAAGTTCGTTCTCGTTGCCGTTGTTATTTCAATCCTCGGCACAGTAAACGGTGTTTGCCTCGGTCTTGTTCGTCTTCCTTACTCACTTGCTTTAAGAAATATGATGCCAGCATCAAACGTATTCAAAAAAGAGAGCAAGGCACTTAAAGGTATGCCTGTAAATTCAGCACTTCTTTCATATTTACTTACTGTTATCTATCTTCTTATCAATAACGCAGTTCTTACAAGTAAAAATGAATTTGTTGCAAATCTTGACATTTCTGAGATTTCAATCTGCGTTCTTTACCTTCTTTACATCGTTCTTTATGTTGCAGTTATCCGCCTTTGCAAGCAGGGCAAAATCAAGAATAAGTTCCTTGGATATGTTGCTCCCGTTCTTGCAATTATCGGTTCACTCATCATCTTCTCAGGTTCAGTTGTTAAGATGTCATTCATTGTTTATGTTATCATCTGCTTCATCTTCCTTCTTGCCGCATACCTTTTCTACAGATATGCTAAGAATAAGATTGTTGTTAAAACAGACGAAGAATTCGAACTTCAGGAAAAGAACAACGCATAAAACTCACTTAATTATTGAAAGCATCAGGTTAATTCCTGGTGCTTTTTTTCTTGACTATATGTCGGTATTGGATTATAATTGAAATACAATATTTTGTAAGGGGTAGATTTATGTTTATTTCAGTTACAGGCAAATTTTTGTCTATTTT
The DNA here is from genome assembly GCA_024404115.1 of Clostridia bacterium. Taxonomy (GTDB): domain Bacteria; phylum Bacillota; class Clostridia; order Oscillospirales; family Acutalibacteraceae; genus CAG-488. The sequence continues at coordinate 27,186 of JAKSQM010000007.1, forward strand.
TATGAGCATTGTTCTTTTCTTTAACACTATGTCATTTGGCACAGCAGGGGATAGCGTTAAAATCGACTATGACTTTTCAAACGATACAAGAGGAAGTGCCGCTGGCACAGTAACTCTTGATGCTAAAAGAGACGGCGAATATGAGCTTTATTGGGGCGATGAAGACAGCGTAAGGCTTACATATTCTGTTGGCGAATACGAGGTACCTTTCAGCGAATTTGCAACAGTTGATGTTGATGACGGCACAGGCAGTGTTGACATTCAGCCTTTCACCGCTATTCCTGACGGAGCAGAAACAGTGCTTGTTTATAAAAACAAAACACTCAAAGCAAAAGAGGATTTACCCGATGAAAAAATCACAGATAACGGCGAAAAGCTTTATAGCTTCGGCGCATTAAGTGATGTTCATTTCAACCGTTATTACAGATCACTTTTTGACGATTCACTGACAACATTCCCAAATGCACTTCTTTTCCTTGATAAATGCGGCGTTGACCTTGTGGCAATGAGCGGCGACCTTTCATCTGGCGGTGAAAAAGACGCTTTCAAAAAATTCCATAAATGCGCTTCTGATGTTCAATATCCTGTTCTTACCTGCACAGGCAATCACGATGTAAATAACGGCGGACTTGATGTTGAAAGCTGGCACGAAAATGTCAACACAGGTGTTTATAGCGAAACAAAAATGGAAGGCGTTGCAAGCATTGGCAGTAATCAGGTTGACTTTGTATACGCACCGCAGAAATTAAACGGTGATGTTTTCATCTTCCTTTCACAGACCAACTGGGATTATAACCACGATACAAGCCGACTTCTCACAGATGAACAGCTTGACTGGCTCGGTGAGCAGCTTGAAACATATAAAGATTCTACAGTTTATCTTTTCTTCCATACTTTTGTTCAGAATTGCTTTGAGGGCGAAGATTTCAATATGGGTGAGGGCAACCTTATTAACTCAAAGGGGGTTCGCTATGACCTTGTTTACACAGCAGGCACTCCCGATGAAATTCGATTCAGAGATTACCTCAAAGAATATAAAAATGTTGTTTTCTTTAACGGACACAGCCATTGGTCATATGAAATGCAGAAATATAATCCCAATCTCAACATTGCAGATTATAACGGCGAATATGCAACAATGGTTCACGTTTCCTCTGTTTCATCGCCTCGTATCATCAAATCTGATAATTCAGAAAAGAGAACTGAGATGAATATGAAACGCAGCGAGGGTATGCTTGTTACTGTTTATGAAAACAGAATCGTATTGAATGCAGTGGATTTCCTCAGAGGTCAGATGCTTTCATACGCAACATATAACATTGAACTTGATAAATAAGGAGAATTCAAAATGAAACCAATCGAAGAAGCTGTAAGAGGTGCAGGCATAAAAGCTCTTATAGATATGGGCTGTGCCGTTCACAAAATCAGCGGCGGCAAATACCCGAAGCATCTCTTTTTAAGAAATGTTGAGCATAGTAAAATCGGCACAAAGGTTAAGGTGCTTAAAAAGACCGATGACTCTGCATTTATTGCAAAAATGAATGATGACGGCACATTCAGTGATGAAGATTTTACAGTTGTGCTTGCAACAGACCTTCATGTTGACAGAGATAACAACCTTATCAATAAATGCTTCAGTATGCTTGTGAAGCACCTTGAAGATGTTAAGCCCGATTTGCTTATTCTCACAGGTGATATTATTGTTACAGATTTTCAGCAGATTGACTGCGTTCAGTTTGCCCGCCTTATGGAAGAGCTTGGAATTTACTGGGCATTTGTTTTCGGCAATCACGAGGCAAGAGCAGAAAAAGAATTCCACAAATTCTTTATGCTTAAAAATCTTACAAGATATGAGCATTGCCTTTCACAGTTTGGTCCCTCAGATCTTTTCGGCTACGGCAACTTCTTAGTAAATATTATGAAAGATGAAAAGACCGTTCTCAAGAGCTTTGCATTCTTTGATTCTGGCAGAGATGTAAGCGAAGAGCACCTTAAAGAGCACAATCTTCCTCTTGATATTAAAGGCTACGATTTCATCAAAAAGGGTCAGATTGATTGGTATCTCAACCACATTGCACAGCTAAAAAAAGAGTATGGCGAAGCAAAATCAATGCTCTTTATGCATATTCCGATTCCCGAATACAAAGAGGTTATGGATTTTGATGCAAACGCAAAACCAATTCCCACAGGTGTTCCAACAGACAAGGTAGAGTTTATCTTTGGCGAAATGCACGAAGGTGTAGGCTGTTCAGCGGTCAACAGTGGTCTGTTTGATGCTGCAAGAGAAGCTGGTGCAGAAGCTTTCTTTGCAGGGCATGACCACATAAATAATTTTGATGCTATTTATAAGGGCGTTCACTTGGTTTATGTTCAGTTTGGCGGATACGAACAGTATCATCTTGATAAATTCGGTGTACCTGAGTCTGAATGGATGCAGGGCGTAACCATTATGAATATCAAAAATAACGGTGAGTTCAGTTTCGACAGACGATATAACCGTGATTTATTATAAGGAGTTTCTATGGTTCTTACAGAAAAAGATGTTGTCCTCTTTTCGGGTGATTCCATCACACATGGCGGCAGAGGGCAAAAAATGGACTGCAATCACATTTTAGGTCATGGCTATCAGTTCATTGCGGCAGGGGAGCTGGCACTGAAATATGCAGCTGAAAGACCTAAATTTATCAACAAAGGCTATAGCGGCTACACAATGTCAAGACTTCTTGAAACTTGGAAAGAGGATGTTCTTGATAATAACCCAACAGTTCTCAGCATCCTTGCAGGTGTCAATGACGGAATATTTGGCTATTTCAATAAGCTTACTGTTGATGAAGTCAACAAGCAATATGAGGATGCACTTTCACAGGCAATCTGCCTTACTAAAGAAAAGGTTCCCGAGGTTAAAATAATGGTTTGCGAACCGTTCTATTTCCCTCTTGACAGAAGCGATCTTTCATATAAATTCACGCCGCATCCCGATTGCGAGCCTGAATTTAAAAGACCCGACTCTGACGATACAGAAGAGTCGCAGAGTTACCGCATTGAAGCAATGCAGGGAACAAGAAAAGCCGCAAAGAAAGTGGCAGAAAAATATGGTTGTACATTCGTTCCTCTTTATGATAAATTTGAGGAATGTTTTAAAAACACAAAGCGTGAGTATTTCACCTGGGACGGCACACATCCTACAGTTACAGGACATATGCTCATAGCAAAAGAATGGTTAAAATTTTTTGAGGTGATATAATGGCACAGTTAATGATGCAGGCAAAAATTAAAGAATGTAAATTCCCCGAATTTTATGACGATATTTCATATCGCAGATTCAACGGCAGCGCAGAGGATATTGACACTTGGGTTGATATTTGCAGAAACGGCCTTGGTTCAGCAGAGGACGGTCCCGAAAAATATGACGCTTGTATGCTCGGCAGAAAAGGCTACAAGCCTACAGACACTTTCTTTGTGCTTAAAGATGGCTACCCCGTTGGCACAGTTACAGCTATTGTTTATGACGATGACAAAATGGGTTATCTTCATATGGTAGCCGCAAGAAAAGAGTTTTGCGGACTTGGCATCGGCAATTATATGAATGAAATTGCCAACGCAGAGTTTTATTCAAGAGGTGCAAAGGCAGCATATCTTACAACAGACGAATTCAGAGTTCCTGCAATCAAGAGCTATCTTAAAGCAGGATATCTGCCTGTTCAGTATGATGTTGGCATGAAAGAACGCTGGGAAAACTGGCTTTCAGAGTTCGGATACCACGATATTGATTTTATTGACGAAGACGGCAATAAGGTTGATACACTTGTGCCCACAAAATAAAAAGGAGTATTACAAATGAAAAAGTTTATTTCAGTTTTACTTAGTGTAATTATGATTCTTTCAGTTGTTTCTGTTGGAATTTCAGCTGCTGAAAAAGAGGCTGACCTTTCGTTTGCAGTTGCATCTGACCTTCACTATAATCCACCAAGAGAAGAGCTTGAAAACACAATTACATATGAGCCTATGTTTTGGTATGCCAACCGCCGTTGTGCTATGGAGGATGAAAGCGGCTACATAATTGATGAATTTTTAAAACAGTGTGCTGAGAATAAAGACTGCCAGTTCGTTCTCATTTCAGGCGACCTTGCAGACGATGGCAGAACACGCCCCGAAGACCACAGAGCAGTTGCCGCAAAATTAGAAAAATTTGAAAACGAAACAGGCAAACCTGTTTATGTTATCAACGGCAACCATGATGCTGCAGAAGATTCTAAAACACCCTTTGCTTTATTCAAAGAGATTTATCATAAATTTGGCTATGACGAGGCACTTGCAAAGCGTGATAGCGATTGCTCATACACAGCTGACCTTTCAGAAAAATACAGACTTATTGCTCTTGACTCAAATGACCCCTCAAAATCAACAGAGGATGGTATGACAAGAGATAAAATCAACTGGGTTCACGAGCAGGTTGAGCAGTGCAAGGCAGATGGTAAATATCCTATCCTTATGATGCACCATAACCTCCTTGACCACCTGCCGATTCAGCGAATTATCAGCAGAAACTTCATTGTAAGAAATCATTTTTCAACAGCTGAACGCTTTGCAGATTGGGGCGTTAAGGTTGTTTTAACAGGTCATGAGCATTGCAACGATGCCGCAGGTTACACAAGCCTCCTTGGCAACAAAATCTACGATTTTGCTACAACATCTCTCACAATGTTCCCCCTTTCATACAGATTCTTCACATTCACAGATGATGAAATCACCTATGAAAACAAAACTATCGACACAATTGATTATGATGCTCTTGTTGCCAACACAAAAGGCTACACAGACGAAATGATTAACGGCATGAAAGAGGATCTTTATGAGTATTCAAAAGCATTCCTCAAAGCAGGTATCAAATATCGTCTTGGCAGAGATATGAAGCTTGAAGCAATGGATGTTTCAGAAGACGATTTCTATTATGACATTGTTGCAACAGCAGTGAATGACCTCAATGAGCTTCTTGATATGCCTATGTATGGCGAAAACAGCGTTCAGAAAATTGCTGACGGCTACAGCATTGATATTCCCGATTCAAAGATTAAATCAGGTTGGGATCTGGTTGGCGAGCTGATGGCATGGCATTATGAGGGCGAAGAGCCTTTTGATATGACATCAACCCCCGAAGTTTCCATTCTTCTCAGAGCCGCTGTCTGCATTATCCGCAAAGACCTTGCAGATGTCAGCGATGTATCAATCTTCAAAGCCGCTAACAAGCTCCTTGATAAAAACGGAATGGACACAATCGGCAATAAAATTACACTTTTCTTTATTGAGCAGTTTGGCTCATACACAGCTCTTGAGTATCTCCTTGCCGCTATTGCTTCACCAATCGCATATAATTTTGCTTTTGATGATGACGGAGTACCCGATAACAACGGCACAATCGAGGGTTACGGCACATCAACCACTATGGGCAATATCAAAAATATCGGCAATAATGTAACAGACATTACCGCAAAGATTGTGCTTTATGCAAAGTTGATGCTCAACTATCTTATGAATATCCTTTATAAATTTATCTGATTTCATTAAAAAATGCAGTCCGTCGGGCTGCATTTTTTGTTTACATATAAACTTTATTATGGTAAAATTATCATAAAAGGGAGTTGATTTTATGAGCATAAAACAAGTATCATTCAGAGATGTTAACATTCTTGACGGCTTCTGGAAAGACAGGCAGAAGCTCAATCACGATGTAACTATACATTCAGTAAGAGATAGATTTAAAGACACAGGCAGATTTGAAGCGTTTAAGTTTAACTGGGAAGAGGGGAAGACAAACAAGCCTCACTTTTTCTGGGATTCTGATGTTGCGAAATGGCTCGAAAGTGTTGCATATATTATCGAAAAAGAGCCCGACCCGCTTCTTGAATCGCAGGTTGACGAGGTTGTTGACCTTATTGAAAAATATCAGGAAGAAAACGGCTATTTCAACATTTATTTCACTGTTTGTGAGCCCGACAAACGCTTCTCTAACAGAGATTGGCATGAGCTTTATTGTGCAGGTCATCTTATGGAAGCGGCGGTTGCATATTACAACGCAACAGGCAAAGATAAATTCTTAAAATGTATGTGCAAATATGCGGATTTAATTGAAAAAATCTTTAAAGTTGAAGACAGCGCCGCTTTTCACACCCCGGGTCATGAAGAAATAGAGCTTGCTTTGGTGAAGCTCTATCACTGCACAGGGGAGAAGCGTTACCTTGATCTTTCAAAGCATTTTGTTGATAAGCGTGGCTGTGAGCGTGAAGTTCCCGAATCTCATTGGGCAAATGATATTTATTATCAGAGCGAAAAGCCGTGCCGTGAAATGACAGAGGCAAACGGTCATTCTGTCCGTGCCTGCTATTTATATGCAGGGATGGCAGATATTGCCCGTGAATTTGAAGATGAAGAGCTGAAAAATGCCTGCAAAACAATCTTTGACAGCATTTATTATAAAAAAATGTATGTAACCGCAGGCTTGGGTCAGTCCTACCATGGCGAAGGATTTACTGTTCCTTATGATTTGCAGAATGATGTTGCCTACACAGAAACCTGCGCATCAATTGCACTTGTTTATTTTGCCTCCCGTATGCAGCAGTTGGAGCTGAACTCAAAATATGGCGATGTTATTGAAAGAGCAATTTATAACGGCATTCTTTCGGGTGTATCGCTTGACGGCAAGTCATTTTTCTATGAAAATCCTCTTGAAATAATGCTTTCAGAGCATAAAAGAAATATTTTCCTTAAAAATGACAAGGAACGCCGACCAATAACACAGCGTCTTGAAGTTTTTGGTTGCTCCTGTTGCCCGCCTAATATTACAAGATTTATTCCCTCAATCGGCGACTATATCTACGGTGCAGATGATGAAACTGTTTATGTTCATCAGTTTATTTCGTCAGACGCAAAGATTAACGGCATTGACATTTCTATGAAGTCAGGCTATCCCTATAACGGCAAAATTTCAATCAAGGCACAGGGTGGCAACGGCAAAATGCTGGCTTTCAGAATCCCAAGCTATTCAAAAAATAGCTTTACCGCTCTTGTAAATGGCAAAAATGCAGAGCTTACTATAAAGAATGGCTATGCTTTTGTCAAACTCAACAGCGAAACTGAAATATCAATCACATTTGATATTTCACCTAAAAAGGTGTTTGCAAATCCTCTTGTTGACAGGGACGCAGGCAAGTGCGCTATCCTTGCAGGCCCACTTGTTTATTGCGCCGAGGGCAAGGATAACGGCAGCCATCTGCGTATGTTCCGTGTTCCCGAAACGCTCGATTATAAATTCAGTGATAATGCAGAAACGGGCACAAAGGCTTTGATTATAAAAGCTGAAAAAATGACAGCATCTGACGATTTGTATTCATTCAATCGCACCTATGAAGAAACAGAACTAAAGATCATTCCGTATTTTGCATTTGCCAACCGTGGCGAAACAGATATGGCTGTGTGGCTCATTTCAAAGTAAAAAGTAAAAGCGTGGGTTCGCCCCACGCTTTTTTAATATACCTCAAAGGTTTTGATTGTTGCAAAGCCTCTTGTCTTTTTAACCTCAAGCTTTATTCTGCGTGCATTCATTGGCGGCAGGTTGCAAATTTTCTTTCTGCCGATTGTTTTGCCCGAATAAATCTTGTTCCACTTCTTATCAAAGTAATAATAAAGATTGAATTTCTCAATTTGCTGACCTGTGGCGGTGTTTTCACCAAGGACAATTTTGTTTATGAAATTAACCTTGCCCATATCAAGCGTAAGGGTGATATTGTCGTCATCCTCTTTACTTGACCAGTAGCTCTTTCCTTCGTCAGCCATTTTTGCGCTGTGAAGCTCGTCCCTTTCACTGCTTGCGGTGAACTGACCGTCTTTTGCAAAATTCTCTTTAAATTCAAGTGTCAGTTGAATACCAAGCGTTGTGAGTGAATCCACATCAGCAGAGTCGATTTTGCCAAGATGAGATGGGGGAATGCTCAAAGCGAACATACCGTTGTTGCCAACGGAGCGGAAATATATTTCAAGAATATTTGAAAGCATTTTAAGGTCGGTGCCCTCTTCCTGATGATAGAACCAGCCTTTTCTGATTGAGCTATATGTAATGGGCGGGAACCAAACAAGCTCTTTTGCCTTTTTGATAACTCTGCGGCTGCCTAAATCCTGCTCAACAAGCCTTTTAACAGGCGCATTGTTAAGAAGATTGTATGGCACAACATTCCATTCCTGCTTTCTTGCAAAGCCGCCGCTGTTGCCGACCCAGCGAATGTCAGGACCGCACTCAATAATAACGGCGTTTGGCTGAAGCTCACGGATCGTTTCATAATAAGCCGCCCAGTTGTAGTGGAAATTGGTCTTGTTATCTCTCGGAAGCCAAACACAGCAGATATCGCCGTAATTTGTCAGAAGCTCTTTCAGCTGATTTACAAAATATGTGTTGTATTCATCTGTGCCAAAAGTCTTTTCGTGCATATCATAAGGTGAAATATATATGCCGAATTTAATGCCTGCTTTCTGGCATTCATCACTTACAAGGCGCACAACATCGCCGTTGCCCTCAAGCCACGGTGAATTTTTAACGCTGTAATCTGTGTATTCACTTGGCCAGATGCAAAATCCGTCAGAATATTTGCAGGTGAGCACAAGTGCTTTCATGCCTGCATTTTTGATTGTTCTGACCCACTGTGCCGCATCAAGCTCAGGTGGATTGAAATATTTCTCAGGCTCTCTGCCAGTGCCTGTTTCACTGTTTGTGTAGGTGTTCATTCCAAAAGGAACAAGGGCAATAAACTCAAGGTCGCAGAAATCCATCTGCGCTTTTGACGGAGCAATGGAATTGGCTCGTTTGATAATTTCTGAATCTTTCATATTTCTACCTCTGAATGTTTTATACACCTATTTTACCATTTTTGTTTAATTAAAGCAAGTTATTTTTTATTTGCTAAAATGCCACCAATTCCACCGCAGACAGCCATTATTCCCAACGCCGCCCAGCCAATTGGACTTAATGGTGTCTGATTAAGAAATGTAACAATCGCAAAAATTACAAAGTAAAGCGGAAGTGTGCTTGCCATGCCTATAACAAGTCCGTTTCGCTTTATGGGTGCAATTGTAACAATACCGCAGATAAGTCCGCTGATACCGCTTATTACAAGCATAATTATCTTAAAAGATGACGGGTCAGTGTCTTTTTTATAAACCACAAGCGTTGCAATTGCCGTGAGTATAAAAAACACCGCAAGTCCCACCGCCGCACCGATACCAATCTTTTTCAAAATGAAATTTATTCCGCTGCCGTTTTGCACAGCTTTCTTTTTCTTCTTTTTTGCCATAAAAATACCCCCTTATATACCAAAGTATATTAGGGGGAGCTTTTATTTATTACGAATGATTTTATGTGAAGAATTTTTTGGAAGCTCATTACAAAGAGTAAAACCTTTTATCGCTTTATAAGGTGCGTTGTTGTCGTTTACTTCTTTGATAATTTCTTTTATTCTGTCGTATGATTCTTCTGTTGCTATTTTTGCACAAACGGCAGATTCCTCTTTATCTGTGCTTCCCTCATAAACCAAAGCCTCTTTGATTTCGGGGTAATCTGTGAGCTTTGCTTCAATCTCTTCAGGGTAAATGTTTTTGCCGTTTGGTGTAACAATAACATTTTTAAGTCTGCCTGTGATGTAATAATAACCCTCATCATCAAAACAGCCTAAATCACCTGTATGGAACCAGCCATCCTCATCTCTCGGGTCAATGATGTTATCGTTATCATCATAATATCCGGGTGTAACCATAGGGCCTTTAACGCAGATTTCGCCAATGCCGTTTTCATCTTTGTTGATGATTTTAATATCTGCCCAGTGAATTGGCTTGCCCACAGATGCAGGGTTTGGCTTTTCATCATCATTGCAGATAATAATTGGGGAACATTCTGTCATACCGTATCCCTGAATGGGAATAAGACCAAGTGAAGCAAAGCCTGCAAGAGTTTCACCGTCAACCATAGCCGCACCGCAGACAATCATTCTAAGATTTCCGCCAAGAAGCTCTTTTGCCTTTTCTTTATCAGTTTCAATGAAAGGCTTGATTCTTTTGTAGAATGCTTCAAGCATAAGCGGAACAATAATAAGCATCTGAGGCTTAAATTCCATAATATCTTTATACATTGCCATAAATTTCTCACCGTAGCAGATGGTAACGCCCTGCGAGAAACAGCAAAGGAATGTCATATTACATTCGTAAGTGTGGTGAAGCGGAAGCAGTGAAAATACACGGTCTCCGTAAATAAGTTTAACTGATTTGGTAATAGAGCTTATATCACTGCAAATATTGCCCTGTGTAAGCGCAACAGCCTTTGACCTGCCAGTTGTTCCAGATGTGAAAAGGATAACACTCGGCTCGTCGCTGTCTTTTTCAGGCAAGGGAGCGTCAATCTCTTCTTCTGTCAGCATATCAACAGATTTAATGCTTTCATCGCTGAAATTCAGACCGATAACAATTACTTTAGGGTCAAGAGCTTCTTTGATCTTGTTATAGCATTTGCTGTCAATAATAATTGCAGAAGTGTGTGAACGGTTGAGAATATCAATTATATCATTGCAGGGCAATTCTTTATCAATGGGAACAATGTTTTTGCAATAAATTGAAGTTGCAAGGTAGCCTGTGCACCATTCAACGCAGTTAGCACCGCAAACAGCAATGTTTGCGTTTTCAAGCCCCATTTTTTGCAAAGAAACGCCAAGAGATTTAACTTTTTTTGCAAAAGTTTTATAACTGATTTCTGTTGTGATTTTTCCTCTTTTTTGCAGAAATGCAGGTGAATCTCCGAAATCCTCTACGCAGGAATTAAGAATGTGAGTAAAGTTTTCAAACTTTTTAGCAGGATATATCATATTACCTCCAGTTTTTATTCCGCAGTTTCAAGAAGCTTTTCAACAGCGGCAAGTTTTATGCAAAGGCAAAGAATTTCAACAGCAGCCTCCAGCTCGTCAACATCGGGGAATGTGGGAGCAATTCTTATGTTGCTGTCGTCAGGGTCAATGCCATAAGGATATGTTGCGCCAACCTTGGTGAGCGTTACGCCAGCCTCTTTGCAGAGTGCGCCAACTTTCTGGGCGGTGCCAGCCATAACATAAAGGCTGATGAAATAACCGCCGTTAGGAGTTGTCCACCTTGCAATTCCAAGACCGTCAAGCTCATTTGAAAAAGCATTGAGCACTGTTTCAAACTTCGGTCTGATAATTTCAGCGTGCTTTTTCATATGTTCTTTTACATTGCTGAGGTTTTTAAGGTAGCGTGCGTGGCGAAGCTGATTTATTTTATCATGACCGATTATCTGAATGGTCATACGCTTTTTGATTGCTGCAATATTCTTATCACTTGCCGCAAGGGCAGAAACACCAGCACCGGGGAAAGTGATTTTTGATGTTGAAGTAACTTCAATAAATAAATCCTCGTTGCCATATTCTTTTGCAACATCAAAAATGTTAAGAAGTGAATCGGGGGTATCGTTAAAATCATGAACAACATATGCGTTGTCCCAGATAACTCTGAAATCTTCAGCCGCAGGTTTAAGAGCAGCAAAACGGCGAACAACTTCGTCAGAGAAAGTAATTCCTTCGGGGTTTGTGTATTTAGGTACGCAAATAACACCCTTAACATTACTATTCTTAACAAGCTCCTCAATTTTATCCATATCAGGGCCGTCATTGTTCATGGGGATGTTTATCATCTTGATACCAAAATGCTGGAGAATGCCAAAATGTCTGTCATAACCGGGGGCAGGGCAGAGGAATGTTACATTTTCCTGTGCGCTCCAAGGCTTGCCGCCTGCGCCAAAAATCATGCACTGCGCAATGTAGTCATACATAATTGTGAGGCTTGAAGCACCGAAAATAATAATATTTGAATCATCAACGCCGAGAATTTCACCAAAAAGTCTTTTACATTCGGGTATTCCGTCAAGTACGCCGTAGTTGCGAACATCAATTCCGCTTTCGCATTTATAATCACTGTCTGATTTAAGAATATCATTAAGCTCATTGCTTAAATCAAGCTGTATTTTGTTTGGCTTACCACGGGACATATCAAGTTTAAGTCCTTTTGCTTTGACTTTTTCAAAGTCCTCAGAGAACTGTTCTTTTAATTTAAGCAGTTCCTCTTTTTTTAGTTTACTGTAGTCTGACATATAATCCTCCAAAAGCAGGCAGAAACATCGGCAAAACCCGAATGAAAATAATCAGATTTTGCCGAACTGTTGCTTTATAAAATAAAATTGCTATGTTAAACGGTCTTTACAGCTTCACTGCCCATATGCTGTGCTATGAAGCTCTTAACCTTTGCGTCATACTGCTCTTTTGCGTTATAGTAGCTGAACGCATGAATTGTATCTGGAACCCACATATAGTCTTTATCAACAGGGCATGCTTCATAAAGCTTCTTGCCAAATTCAAAAGGAACATATGTGTCTGATTCGCCGTGAATGAAAAGCATGGGGTTCTTTGCTTTATCCATATTGCCAAGGGGGTCTGCATCTTCAAAGAAATAACCAGCCTTGATTTTGCAAACTAAGCTTGCCATTTTAACAAGTGGCTTAAATTTAAAGCCAATCATGCCTTTAAGTGTATCGTTCATTTCTTCAAAGGCTGAGGTGTAACCGCAATCCTCAATAACAAGCTTAACCTGTTCTGGTGGATTCTTTTCGTTGCAAAGCATAACGGTTGCCGCACCCATTGAAATGCCGTGAAGCACAATTTCAATATCCTTGCCAAAGCGGTCAATAAGATAATTAACCCAAAGCAGGATGTTGTCTGAATCGTATGAGCCGAAGCCTATGTATTTTCCATCACTTCTGCCGTGTGCAGTAAGGTCGGGGAGAAGATAATTAAATCCAAGGTCGTAATGATAAAGGGGCATCATATGACTGAATTCATCGGGGCCGTTGCACTTATGACCGTGAACGCAGATAACAAACTTGTTAGTTTCTTTCTCTGCGGGTAAAAACCATGCACGCATATCAAGACCGTGAACACTTTTGATTGTTAAATCTTCGGGGTTGAGGTCATAAAGACGCTGATTGTTTGCTCTTCTTATCTCAGCTCTTTTAATATAAATTTCTTCTGTGGGAGGGGATTGCTTTTTTGGTCTGTTGATTGCATATCCGCAGGCATAAACTGCGGCACCGCTGAGTATTGCAAGCACTGCAGCAAGTACAATAAGTAAAATTTTAACTGTTGTAAGCATAATGCACACTCCTCTAAATATTTATTATTTTTCTCTCAAGAGCTTTGCAAGCTCATCCATAAATGTGTTAATGTCTTTAAACTGACGATAAACAGAGGCAAAGCGAACATATGCAACCTCGTCAACTGCCTTGAGCTTATCCATAACCATTTCACCAATGTGAACCGAAGTAACTTCCCTGTCAAGAGAATTCTGAAGAGATGCTTCAATACTGTCAACAAGGCTGTCGATAGTATCGATTGAAACGGGACGCTTTTCACATGAACGGAGAATACCTCTGAAAAGCTTATCTCGGTCAAATTCTTCACGGGATTTGTCTTTCTTCACAACGATAATAGGAACATTCTCAATGATCTCATATGTTGTGAAACGCTTGCTGCACTGGGTACATTCTCTGCGGCGGCGGATTCGCTCGCCTTCGTCTGTCGGTCTTGAGTCAATAACTTTACTTTCCTCAAATCCGCAAAATGGACATTTCATTGAATCACATCCTTATATTTTGTATAACTATACTGATTTATTGTATCATAATTTGTGCAGTATTGCAATGATTTTCAAAGATTTTCTAAGAAAATTCTTGAATTTTTTATCTGATTTTCGTCGGAATAACTCCAGTTATACAACTCTATTACCGCACTTGAATCATAACCGCCATTTTGAAGTCTTTTGAATAGCTTTTTAAAGTTATATTTGCCCTCTCCGGGGGGAATACAGTCAAGCTCATTGTTGTAATCGCTCAGATGAACCTGAATAATATCTGACGCAAATCTGTTGATAAAATCAACTTCGCTGACGCCCGACCGCCTGCATTGCTTGATGTCAAGAACTGTTTTAAACCGTTCGCCCAAAGCGTCTTTCATACGGGAGAGAAAATCAAGATTCTGCCCCATTCTTTTCACAACAATTTCTGTTGCAGGCAAAACGCCAAAATCCTCTGCGGCATCGCAAAGCTTCGAAAAAACATCAATATAATAATCCTCTTTTTCTTTCATCTCTGGAGGATTACCACCGTGGATAATAACCGCTTTTGCGCCTAATTTTTCTGCCGCCTCAAAATATTGCTTGTAATATTCAATAGCTTCGTGAACTTTTCTTTCATATCCGCCAAAAAGCATAAATGGCTCTGCAAATGCTGTGAAAGGGTGTATTGTATTCACCGAAACCCCGTAACGCTCTTTTGTGTCAATAAATTTCTGAAGCAGTGGCGGCTTCAGCTCCTCTGTGCTGTTAAAAAATATTTCTGCTGTTCTGACCCCGAAAGAGCATACTTTTTCAAAGGATTCCTCTGCAAGCATAGGGTAAAAGCATGATGAAGAGATACCAATTTCCATAAAAACCACCGTATTTCTTTTTAAAAATATTATATCACATAAGTCAAATGCAATAAATTCAGCAAAAATGTTGCATAAATCGTTTTGTTGTGATATAATTAACCGAATATGAATTTAAGGGGAATTAAAATGAGCTACGCAGACAAGGTTTTTGTAGAAAATGTAAATGATATTCTCACAAACGGATATTCAGATGTGAACGAAAAGGTTCGCCCTGTGTGGGAGGATGGTACTCCTGCTCACACAATCAAAAAATTCTGCGTTGTCAACAGATATGACCTTTCAAAAGAGTTCCCTGTTATCACTTTAAGAAAGACTTATTTCAAAAGCTGTATTGATGAGCTTTTGTGGATCTGGCAGAAAAAGTCAAACAATGTTAAAGACCTTAACAGCAAAATCTGGGATTCATGGGCAGATGAAAACGGCTCAATCGGCAAGGCATACGGCTATCAGCTGGGCGTTAAGCATATTTATCCCGAGGGCGAATTTGACCAGGTTGACAGAATTCTTTTTGATTTAAAAAACAACCCTGCCAGCCGCAGAATTATGTCAAATATCTATAATCATCACGACCTTCACGAAATGGGACTTGCTCCCTGTGCATACAGTATGACTTTCAATGTTGCAGGCGATACACTTAACGCAGTGCTTAACCAGCGTTCACAGGATATGCTCACAGCAAATAACTGGAATGTATGCCAGTACGCCGTGCTTACTCATATGATGGCACAGGTCAGCGGATTAAAAGTCGGCGAGTTTGTTCATATTATCGCTGATGCTCATATATATGACCGCCATATTCCCATGATTAAAGAAGTTATCAAAAAAGAGCCTCTTCCTGCACCAAAATTCTGGATTGACCCTGAGGTTAAGAATTTCTATGACTTCACTGTTGACAGCTTTAAGCTGATTGATTACAAGGCTCACGGGTTTGACGGCAAAATCCCCGTTGCTATTTAAGGAGAAAAAATGAAACTTATTGTTGCAGTAGATAATGAATGGAATATCGGCAAGGATGGCGGACTTCTTTTCAGACTTCCTGCTGATATGAAGTTTTTCAGAGAAACAACTACAGGCAGGGTTGTTGTTATGGGAAGAAAAACGCTTGATAGCTTCCCCAACGGCAAGGCTCTGCCTAAAAGAGAGAATATCGTTCTCACAAATAATAAAGATTTTCAGCGTGATAATGTAACAGTTTGCAACAGTGTTGAGGCTGTGCTTGAAGAAATAAAAAAATATAACACCAATGATGTTTTTATTATCGGCGGTGAGGCTGTCTATAAGCTGTTTTTGCCTTATTGCGACACTGCATATGTTACCCATATAAATGCAGTTGCCGAGGGTGCAGATAAAAAATTCCCCGACCTTTCAGCTTTAAGCGAATGGAAGCTTTCAGAAAAAGGCGAGCCCTTTGATGATAACGGTATAGAAATCAGCTTTTGCACCTACACCAAAGGATAATCTATGACGCAGAAAAAAACAAACCTTAAAGCCGCATTCAAAGCGGCCTTTCCAAAAACAATCCCTATATTTGCAGGCTTTTGGTTTTTAGGTATGACATACGGAATACTGATGAATGTATCAGGCTTCAGTTTCCTCTATCCGTTGTTTATGAGTATGTCAATCTTTGCAGGTTCTATGGAGTTTATTGCCGTGTCCCTGCTTCTTGCCACGTTTCAGCCTTTGCAGGCATTTCTGATGGCTCTTATGATTAACGCAAGGCACTTGTTCTATGGCATATCAATGCTTGATAAATACAGGGGAACAGGCATTAAAAAGTTTTATCTTATTTTTGGTTTGTGCGATGAAACTTTTTCAATAAATTATACAGCACAGATTCCCGAAGGTGTTGACCGTGGCTGGTTTATGTTTTTTGTAACAATTCTCAACCAGTTTTACTGGGTGTCAGGCTCAACTCTTGGCGGAATTTTAGGCTCGTACATTAAGTTTAACACAGGCGGAATTGAATTTGCCATGACCGCAATGTTTGTTGTGATTTTTCTTGACCAGTGGATTAAAGAAAAAAATCACATCAGCGCATTGATTGGTATCGGCGTTTCCGTAGTTTGTCTGCTTGTTTTCAAAGCAGATAAATTCATAATTCCGTCAATGATTGGTATTGTGGTTATGCTCACTCTTTTGAGAAAGCCTCTTGAAAAGGAGGTGGCGGCATGACAGTACCACAGCATATTATTACAATTGCCGCAATTGTTCTCGGCACAATGCTTACAAGATTTCTGCCGTTTATCGCTTTCAGAGAGGATAAACCCACACCGAAATATATCCAGTATCTGGGAAAGGTTTTGCCATCAGCAGTTTTTGCATTGCTTGTGGTTTTTTGCCTTAAAAATGTTTCGTTCGTCAGCGGAAATCACGGATTGCCAGAAATCATTGCCATTGCAGTTACGGCGGCACTCCATTTCTGGAAAAAGCAGATGCTTCTTTCAATCGCAGGCGGCACAATCTGCTATATGCTTCTTGTGCAGTTTGTGTTTTAATATCGTTAGCTACGCAAAATGAAAACTTGTTTTTGAGGAGAGGTAATATGGAAAGAGATATTTCATGTCTTCGTTGCAACACAAAAATGAGATTTGCAAAAAGAGAGCATATTCAGCTTGGAGAATATGGCTCAGGTCTTTTGGGCGGTGCTTATTCAAATTTTAAAGCAGGTGCAATGTTGGTGGATATTTATATCTGCCTGAAGTGCAAAAAGCTTGAATTCTTTTCAGCAAATGAAGATGAATTTGATCTTGAGTTTGATGAAGAGGATGAATCTGAATCTGATGAAGAAGAATTTCCGCAGGATCAGTACCAGACTTATGGCGAATGGAGTGGCTATGACGGGGAAGAATTGCCCCAAAAGAAATGCCCGAATTGTGGAGAATGGCACGATTTTGACTATCCAAAGTGTCCTTTCTGCAAATATAAATATGAAGAATATAATTAAAAGTTAATAATTGAGGGTCGGTTGGGCAGTCGCGCATCTATGATGTGAGGAAAGTCCGGGCTTCAGAGAGCAGGATAACGGCTAACGGCCGCCGAGGGTAACCTTAGGGAAAGTGCAACAGAGATATACCGCCGCTTTATGCGGTAAGGGTGGAAAGGCGAGGTAAGAGCTCACCCGTCGGGCGGGAACGCCGCAGACGCTGTAAACCCTATCCGAAGCAACACCAAATGAAACTATCGCTTGCTCGGCGTGTTTCGAAAGGTGGCGTGAGCTATGCGGCAACGCATAGTCAAGACAGATGATTGCCTTAAAAGACAGAACCCGGCTTACAGACCGACCCTCCTTTATATATAACATTTCTGACCGCTTTGCGTATTATAATAACGAGGTGGTCATTGTGCTTGAAAGCATATTTTACGGAATAGCGGCAGCACTTGTTTTTTTAGGTCTTGTTTGCGTTGTTTACATAATTATGACAAGAATTTTCAAAACAGATTGCTGCGGTAAATTAATTGTTGTTCTTTCACCCGATAAAGAAAGTTGTGATATTGGTGCACTGCTTTATGCGGCGCATTTAAGGCTTTCAATATGGGGTGATTGCTGTAACGGAAGAATTATTGTTGTTGATAACGGTCTTGACGAAAAACAGCTTGATTTGTGCAAAAGAATAATGAGCGAATGTGGCAGTATGGAGCTATGCAAATCCTCTGATATTGCACAGCTGCTCACAGGAAAGGAACAGTAATGGATTCTCAGCTTGAGGAAGTTTGCGGTATAGTTGAAGAAATAACTTTTCGCAATGCCGAAAATGGATTTTCAGTAATAAGTTTATCTGACGACGATGATTATTTCACCGTCGTCGGAGTTTTGCCCGAATTATCCGAGGGAGAGTCTATCAGAGTAAGAGGTGAGTGGGGTTATCACTCAACATTTGGCAGGCAGTTTAAGGCTCAGCTTTGCGAAAGAAGTATGCCCTCATCCTCTGCTGATTTATTAAAATATTTAAGCTCTGGCGCAATCAAAGGCATAGGCCCTGCAACAGCTAAAAAAATTATAGAAAAATTTGGCGAAAGGTCATTTGAAATTCTTGAGGATGAGCCTGAAAGACTTGCCGAAATAAAAGGAATTTCTTTGCGTAAAGCAGAGGATATTTCCAAAATTTTTAAAGAACAGTTTGCCGTAAGGCAGATTATGATAAGCCTTGAAAGATTTGGTATGACACCAAACGAATGCCTTGAGGCATACAGAATTTACGGCTCAAATGCCGTTGATTTTATTACAACAAATCCTTATATCCTTTGCTCTGATGTTATCGGTGTTGGCTTTGAAAGAGCTGATGCAATTGCCGCCGCTCTGCCTGAGCCGCCCGATTCTATTTTCAGAATAAATGCAGGCATAATTCATGTTATAAAACATAATCTTCATAACGGACATACCTGTATTCCGAGAAAAAAGCTTCTCACCCCAGGCAAAGGACTTCTCAACACGAATGAAGATACAATTGAATCCGCTGTTGATAAACTGATTGAAACAAATCAGCTTAAAAGCGAAATAATAAACGGCAAAGAGTTTCTGTTTATTCCCAGCATTTATGATGCAGAAAAGAGGGTGGCAGAGCGAATTTTAGTGATGAAAAAATTCCCGCCCGCAGGCAGAATAACCACCGTTGAAGATATAGAAAAATTAGAGAAAAACGATAACATAAAGTATGAAGAGAAGCAGAAAGCCGCAATTCTCACCGCAATGAATGAGGGTATGCTTATTCTTACAGGCGGACCCGGCACAGGTAAAACCACAACATTAAACGGAATACTCAAGCTTTTTGAAGAAGATGATATTGATGTTGCGCTCACTGCGCCCACAGGCAGAGCTGCCAAAAGAATGAGTGAAATCACTGGCAAAGAAGCCAAAACTATTCACCGACTTCTTGAGGTTGAGTGGGACAAGCACGACAGACCCGTTTTTTCAAGAAATGCAAGAAATCCAATATCTGCAGGTGCAGTTATTGTTGACGAGCTTTCTATGGTTGATGCTTCGCTTTTCTCAAGTCTGCTTGATGCAATGCCCCTTGGCTGCCGACTTGTAATGGTTGGCGACTCTGACCAGCTCCCTGCCGTTGGCGCAGGCAATGTGCTTCACGATTTGATTGATTCGGGCGTAATGCCTGTTGTTGAGCTTAAAGAGGTTTTCCGTCAGGCGATGGAAAGCAGAATTGTTACAAATGCTCACAAGATTGTTTCGGGTGAAATGCCTGAGCTTAACGATAAAAAGAACGATTTCTTTTTTATGAAAAGAAACACAGCATATGACACCGCAAGAACAGTTGCGGAGCTTTGCACTCAGCGACTTCCAAATGCTTACGGCTATTCGCCTGTTAACGATATTCAGGTGCTTTGCCCGTCAAGAAAAGGGGAGTCGGGCACAGTTAATCTTAACAAGGTGCTTCAAAGCATTATAAATCCTCCAGCGGAGGGAAAAGAAGAAGTCGTTTACGGCTCACGAATTTTCCGTGTTGGCGATAAGGTTATGCAGGTTAAGAATAACTACAATATCGCATGGACAAAAGATGACGAAGAGGGTACAGGCGTATTTAACGGCGATATCGGCATAATCAAAAAGATTGATAAGCTGGAATCAAGCCTTGCCATCTGGTTTGATGATAAAGAGGCTGTTTACAGCTTTGATAATTTGCAGGAACTGGAGCACGCTTATGCCATGACAGTTCACAAAAGTCAGGGCAATGAGTTTGACGCTGTTGTTATTCCTGTTATGGGTGTTGTTCCTCAGCTTTGCTATAGAAATCTTCTTTACACCGCCGTTACAAGAGCCAAAAAGCTTATGGTTATGGTGGGCAGTGAAAAGCAGATTAAAGATATGGTGGATAATAACACCAGAATGTTAAGATATTCCGCATTAAAGCATTTTTTAACAGAGGAATGTGAAGATGAAAATCAATCAAAACTCTTTTAAAGCTGTCAGAGCCTTGCTTTTCCCAAAGAAGTGTATTTTCTGCGGTGAGCTGATATTTGAATCAGATAAAAACACTTGTCAGAAATGCACAGAAACGCTTCCGTATGTCAAAGGCAAAATCTGCTATAAATGCGGATGCGAAAAGCACGATTGCTCCTGCACATCAACAATCTGCTATTATGATAAGGTGGTAGCTCCGCTTTATTATGAAAACAGCGTGAGAGATTGTATTCACAAAATGAAGTTTGGCAGCAGAGAGAAATATGCTTCGAGCCTTGCAGAGTATATGTATGATGTTATGAACGAGCGTCTGACAAACGAAAAGTTTGATTTTATCGCATATGTTCCTCTTTATGAATCTGATTATAAAATAAGAGGATATAACCAAAGCCGAATAATGGCGGATGTTATTTCAGAAAAAACAGGTATTCCCATTAAAGCAGGCTTGATTAAGAAAATTTACAGAACAGATAAGCAATCCCGCCAGTCCTCAGTCAGAAGAAGCGGAAATGTAATGGGTGCATTTGATGTTAAAGAGGATGTCAGCGGTGCATCCGTGTTGCTTATAGACGATATAAAGACCTCTGGCTCAACATTAAGCGAGTGTGGCAAAATGCTCTATCTTATGGGTGCAGAGAATGTATGCTGCCTTTGTTCGGCAGTTGTAAAACACAAAGACAAGGGGTGATTTTATGATAGGCACAAGTATTTGCTTTGACCCGGGCACAAGTAATATGACACTTTGGGTTGACGGCAAAGGTATTGTTACATCAGAGCCGTCTGTAATTGCGTATGATGCGCAGACGGGCAAAATCAGCGCTATCGGTAAAAAAGCCTATGAAATGACAGGAAGAAATTCCGATTGGATAGATATTGTAAGACCAATTAAAGACGGAAGCTTTTTTGACTTGCAGACAGTGCAGAGCGTTCTCAGCTTTTATATTCAAAAGCTTTGTGGCAATAAGGTTCTTAAACCAAACATACTTGTAAGCATCCCTTGCAGTGCAAACACTGTTGATAAAAGAACGGTTATCGACCTTGCAACATCATCAGGTGCGGCAAGAGCCTGCGCCGTTGATGAAACACTTGCGGCGGCTGTTGGTGCAGGCGTTGATGTCAACAGCTATAAAGGCACTCTTATTGTTGATATTGGCGGTGGAATAACAGATATTTCAGTTATCGCAAAAGGTCTTGTCTGTGTTTCAAGTTCAATTAAAATCGCTGGCAACACTTTTGATGATGCAATTATCAGCTTTGCTAAAAAAGAAAAAGAGCTGATTATCGGCAAAATTACCGCCGAAAACCTTAAAAAAGAGCTTGGCTGTACCAGCTTCCTTGAAGCGGAAATTGCAATGCGTACAGTTGGCAAGGATATTCTTACAGGACTTCCAAAAGAAACCGAAATCACTTCAGTAGATGTGTTTATGAGTATCCGTGAGCATCTTGAAAGTATCGCCGAAGAAATAAGACTTCTGCTTGAAAAAACGCCACCTGAGCTTTCTGCTGATATTTTTGAAAACGGCTTGATTATCACAGGCGGCAGCGCAAAGCTGAAAGGCATAGATAAATTCCTTGAATACAGAACGGGCGTGCCTGCAAGAATTGCAGATGAACCCGAAACCTGCGTTATCAGAGGTCTTGCAAAGCTTTCAAAGGCAAAGAAGCTCCTTGAAAGAAACGCCTGCTTCTATAAAACAAGGCAAGAGTTGGGCTATGACGAATATTGATAATTAAATCGCTTTATACCCGAAAGGGATAAAGATAAATGCACCTTTTGGTGTGAAAAGGAGAGTATTATGGAAACTTTAAGAAAGATACTGGCTTATGTTCTGATTATACCTCAGATTATTATTCCTTTCTTCTCAGGTTGGCTTATACCAAATAAGAGCGCAAAATTTGAGAAATGGAATGAGAATCAGAAATTTGAGCGCAGTTATGCAGCTGAACTTAAAAAAGAAAAAGGCAAGGATTTTGTTATCCTTAATCTTACAGATGTTCAGCTGAGCGACAATGAAGCATATGGCAAATATGGCGAAATGGCAAAGGCTGTTATTGATGAGCTTGTTGAAGAAACTCAGCCTGACCTTATTACAGTAACAGGTGATAACGGCGGCGGTTGCTATTCATATATTTCCCTCAGCAATTGGCTTGACAGCTACGATATTCCATGGGCACTTGTTATGGGCAACCATGACGGAGCTGGTGCTCCAAACGAAACATGGTGTTCCCGTGCAGTTGCCTGCTCTAAAAACGGACTTTTCAAAATGGGTCCCAAGAGTATGGGATACGGCAATTACATCATCAATATTACAGAGGATGATAAAATTATCCACACTCTGTTTATGATGGATACTCACTCTGGTGCATCTGCTGGCGGTATAAACGCAGATCCCGATAATGTAGGCTATGACCATTTCTGGGAGCCTCAGCTTGCATGGTATAAGTGGGCAGTAAACGGTATCAGCGAAATCAACGGCGGTGTTGTTGAAAGCACAGTGTTTATGCACATCCCTGTATATGAGTATCGCCTTGCATGGGCTTCTCATTATGACACAGCAACAAACAGCTATAAGCCCGAATATGCAGAGGATGACTTTGGCGTAAACCACGAGGGCATCTGCTCACCCGAAAAGAGCAACGGCTTCTTTGACCTTTGCAAAGAGCTTGGCAGCACAAAGAATATGATTTGCGGTCATGACCATGTAAACTGTTCATCAATTCTTTATGAGGGAATCTGCCTTTCATACGGTGTTAAGACTGGCGCAGGCTGCTACTGGGAGCCTGAAATGAGCGGCGGCACAACAATCACAATCAGTGATGACGGCAGTGCAACAGTTCAGCATCATTTCATTGATAAGTCAGATTATCTTAACTAAAACATATAAAAAAGAAATTCGCAGATTTTGAAGTCTGCGAATTTTTTTATGCCCAATTATGAATATTTTTTGATGAAGTTTATAACAGGTGTCGGGTCATCAAGTCCGTGCGGATGATGGTCGCAACCCTCTTTAATATAAACCTCAAGGGGAATGTTATTTTTTTCATAAATCTCTTTAATGAAAATTCCGTTTTCATCAAAGGGAACAATCGTGTCGCTGTCGCCTGCAACAATAATTGCAGGAATCCTGTTTTCTGCAAGCTTTGGCAGATTGTCAAGCGGCATATCTCTGTAAGCCAAAAGCTGCGGAATACCAGCCAAACCAAGAGCTTCTATAATCTCTTCATGGTTTTCGTTAAAGCGAACAGATTTATAAAATCCGCATGGGCAGCTCATGTAATTCACAACAGGAGCATCAAGATAAATGCAGGCAATTTTTTCTGGGTATCTTGCGGCAAGCTTAACGGCAAAAATTCCACCGCAGCTCATGCCAACAGGCACACACTTTTTCTTAATAGAATATTTTTCTGTAACATAGTCAATAAACCTTGCTTTTCTGTCAACATCCTCGTCAATTCCCCAGCGATTTTTGTTTTTAATAAATCCTAAATAATTGCCCTCTTCAAGAAGCTTTATTTCTGTTTCTGGGAAAGCGTTAAAATATTCTGTCTTTAAAATAAACAGAGCGTTTTCATTTTTTATGTTTGGCAAAATGACTTTTGCAGGCTGACCCTCAAAGTCAAATTCAATAATTTCAAATCCATTCCAAAGCATATTATCACCTTTATTATAAAAATTTCTTTAAATAATCAGAGAGCTTTTCGCCCCAGATTTTATGACCTGTTTCATTTGGGTGAGGTCCGTAAAGGGACATCTGTGGAGTATCTCCACCAACAGATAAAAACTGAACTGTGTCAAAAAGTCCGTCAACCTCTTTGTAAAGAACAGTGCTAATGTATTCGTTTACCTGAAGCCATGTGGCAGTGTTCTTCTCGTCATAGTCAAACGGAGGAACGGTCTGCAAAATAACAGTAATTCCTTTTTCTTTAAGCTTTTTAACAATAGTGCTAAGGCTTTGCTTTATCTGCTCCACTGTGAAGCCTTGAAGAATATCGTTAACGCCAAAGCAGACTGTGATTATATCTGTATTTTTCGCCTTATCAAGCCACGCTCCGTCAGTTGCCGCATCGTTTCCTCTTGCATATCCAATGCCGATGTTCCAGAAAGCGTAATCTTTGCCAAGATTTTCTGCAACAAATGCGGAGTAGTGGAGATATTTATTCTTAGGTGTTCCGCACCCTTGAGTGATTGAATCGCCAATAAAAGTTATTCTTTTCTGCACTTCTCTGTCGCAGCCAATCATTGCAGGCAGCGGCATTTTAACATTTGGAATCCATTTGTCATTTTCTTTTCTGAAAACAGGGAGCAGCGTTTCTTCATGATAAGGGATCATCCTGCCGCAAAATTCCATCTCAAAACAGAGAAATTCACCTTTTTTAAGGTTCATCTTTATGGGGTCGGTTGCAAAAATTTCCGCAGGTGCAACTGTCTTTTCTATTTTTGAATCAAATGTAAGCTGAATAAAACTGCTTTCAAGTTCATCATCAACAGGCATTTTTTCGTTTGAACATTCACTGCATTTTGAAACAGCAAGACTTTTTATCTGCCATTCATCAGGCACAACATTGCATCTGCAAAGTGAGCCATCACCAAATGTGCTGTCAACAGTGTTGGTGAAAAGGAAAGAATAGTTGTATTCGCCGCCCTCTGTTACCTTAAAAAAGCAACGGGACGTGAGAATCTCGTCTTTGCTTTCGGGGTAAAAGCAAAGCTGATTCGCTGCCGAGCCTGCACAGTTTGATGTGAAATTTTTATAAAAATCCATTTAAATCACAATTCCTTTAATAAGATTTTTGCTTTAAAAGATTATAACATTTATTTTTATTTTTGCAAAGCTATTGACAAAAATAATTTTGTTGCTATAATTAGTGTATCATTTGATACACTTTGAGAGGCTAATATGACACAATCAGAAGCATTAAATAAGTGCAGTCTTTTTAAAAACACATCTGAAAAGTTAAAAAAGCAGATACTTGATGACGATAGAACTGTGTGGCAGACAATCGAAACAGGGCAGTGCATTTTTATCGAAAACAGCGGTGCAGAGCAAAAGCTGTGCATTCTCGCTGACGGAGTGCTTACGGTGTTCAGAGAGCATAACGGCAACCGTGTTCTGCTCAATGAAATCAAAGCACCTGGTATCGTTGGTGCGGCGTCGCTTTTTGGTGAAAGCAGCTTTTATCAGACAACTGTCAAGGCAAAAAAACGCTGTCAGGTTTTGCTTTTACAGCAAAGTCAGATGAATGAGCTGATAAAATCTGACGGTGAATTTGCCATGAATTACATCCGCTTTTTGTCAGACAGAATCCGTTTTCTTAATAAAAGAATTGCTTCATTCACTTCTGGCAGTGCCGTTTCAAGGCTTTCTATGTATCTTGCAAACCGTCAGATTGACGGAAAATGTGAAATCAGCCGTGCAAGACTTGCCACTGAGCTTGATATAGGGCGTGCTTCGCTTTATCGTGCCCTTGATACATTAACTCAGCAGGGTATTATTGAAACGGATGGTAAAGTTATAATTATTCTTGATGAAGAAAGATTGATTTCTTTTGGTCAGGATAAAACATAAGGAGGATATTTTATGAAAAAAGTATTATCAATTTTCCTTTTAATCGCAATTGTTCTTTCTTTTGCGGCTTGCGGAAAAAAACAGACAAACAACGAAACACAGGTTGATTCAACACCTGTAACAACAAGAGTTGCCACCCTCAAAGGCCCCACAGGTATGGGCATGGCAAAGCTTATGGCAGATGATAAAGCAGCAGAAACACACAAGTATGAATTTACACTTTCAGCCGCTCCTGAGGATGTAAAAGCTGGCATACTCAGCGGAAATTTTGACATTGCCGCAATTCCCACAAACCTTGCCGCAGTTCTTTATAACAAAGCTGGTGCAGATATTTCAGTGCTTGCAGTTAACACTCTCGGTGTTCTCTATGTGCTTGAAAACGGCAATACCATCAACGCTCTTTCAGACCTCGTTGGCAAAAAAGTTTATGCAACTGGTCAGGGCTCAACTCCCGAATATATCTTTAATTATATCCTTGAAAAGAATGGCATTGATGTTGAAAAAGATGTTGAGGTTGAGTATCTCACAGAACATTCAGAGCTTGCAACACAGATGACAGCTGGCTCAGTTCAGATTGGCGTTTTGCCTGAGCCAAATGTAACAGCTTCAATTGTAGGCTCGCAGACAAAAGAGCTTCGTGTTGCTCTTGATCTTACAAAAGAATGGGAAAAAGCCGCTCCTGGCACAACCGTTATGCAGGGTTGTATTGTTGTAAATAACTCATTCCTCAAAGAGCATCCCGAAGCAGTTAAAGAGTTTATGGAAGAATACAAAAAATCAGTTGATTTTGTTAATACAAATATCCCCGAAGCTGCCCAGCTTTGCGAAGAGGCTGGCATTGTTCCAAAGGCTATGATTGCACAGAAAGCTATTCCAAACTGCAACATCACTTTTGTAACAGGCGAGGAGCTTAAAACAGGTCTTAACGCATTCTTTAAGGTTCTGTTTGATGCAAACCCCGCTTCTGTTGGCGGAAAGCTTCCTGATGATGCTTTCTATTACAACGCAAAATGAGCACAAAATTAAAAGGATTTTTAAGATCAGCATGCGCCCTTATTTTCTGGATGGGAATATGGGCGTTTGTCTCGTGGAAAGTAAATAAAACTGTCTTGATTCCATCGCCGTTTCAAGTGCTGAAAAGGCTCTTTGAACTGTTGCAGGAAAATGAATTTTACCTCACTGTCGGTCAATCTTTGCTCAACATTTCTGCTGGATTTTTTGTTGGAGTTTTTGTTGCAATTCTGATAGCAATTCTTTGCCATGTTTCAAAAGTTGCAGATACAATTTTGCGCCCCGTTATGACAGTTATAAGAAGCACACCCGTGGCGTCTTTTATTATTCTTGCTCTTGTTTTTATGGGCAAAAAATATGTGCCTACGCTAATTTGTTTTATGATGGTTTGCCCCGTAGTTTTTTCTGCTGTTTCAAATGGCATAAATCTGAGGAACAAAGATAACCTTGAAATGCTCAATGTTTTTTCTGTGAATCCGCTAAGAAAAATGTGGATATTTCACATTCCGTCTATCCTGCCTTTTTTAGGTGAAGGCTGCTCAAATGCGCTGGGTCTTGCATGGAAAGCAGGCATCGCCGCAGAAGTGCTTTGCACTCCGCAAAACACAATTGGAATAATGCTTTATGAATCAAAAATTTATCTTGAAACAACAGATGTTTTTTGCTGGACTCTTGTTGTGATTATTTTGAGCCTTGTTCTTGAAAAGTTGTTGAAAACAGTAATAGAAAAAAGTAAAAAGGGGGAATCTGTTAAATGAAAACAATAAATTCTCTCAATTTTTCTTATGGCAATGATGAAATTTTTTCTGATTTTTCAACACAGTTTGAGGATAAAGGCTTGTACGCAATTTCGGGTGTTTCTGGTGTCGGGAAGTCAACACTTTTGCGATTAATTGCAGGACTTGAAAATAATTATCAAGGTGAAATTTCAGGCTTTGAAAAAGATACTTTTTCATACGCTTTTCAATCGCCAAGACTTCTTGATTGGTTCTCTGCAAAAGAGAATGTTGCGGTAGTTCTTTTTGGTAAACGAAAAGAACGAATGAAAGAAGCTGAAAAGTGGCTTGATATTCTTGAGCTTTCAGAACATAAAAATAAAAGACCTCATGAACTATCGGGAGGTCAGCAGCAAAGAGTTTCACTTGCAAGAGCGTTTGCTAAAAAAAGCACTGTTCTTTTGCTGGATGAACCCACCACAGGACTTGATGATTTGCTCGCAAAAAAAGTGATGGAGCTTGCAAAAAAAGAGTCAGAAAATCGGCTTGTAATTTATGTAACACACGGTGAAAAAGAAAAGAATTTTGCAGACAAAATTATTGAAATAAAAAAATAAATTTAATAATTACGAAACCCGCCGAAAGAGTAAATGTTTTCCTCGTCGGCGGGTTGATTTTTTTATTTGTAGATTATACTGCAAACAAAGTTACAAGTGTAAGGATAATTCCCTGAACGATAAAGCAGGGAACAACAGTTCTAAGACTGCCTTCAAACCAATTCTTTCTAAGGCAGTTGTCTGCAATGATGTAATAAATCCAATACATCAGCATGTATGCAACAGGGGGAAGCTCGAAAGCAATCTGAAGAATAACTGAAATGATAAGCACGATTGCGTAGATTACTGCAAGCATTTTTTTCTTTGGATGATGCTCACCTCTGTCAAAAACAACCTGCTGACCTGCGAGGAAAACGATTGAAGAAAATGCAAGCAGCTGTGCAGAAATTCCGTTGCCTAAAAAGATTGGAATTGCAGGCAATGCGAAGAAAATAACTCTTTCAAAAATTTCAAATGCTCTGCCGTATTTTTCCATTCTTTTTACATACTGGAAAACTGCCAGAAGTGAAACTGCAAAAAGCACCCATGCAATAAGTGCCTGATGCTGAGGATAAGGATTCCAGAATCCGTGTGCGTTAATAACATCAAGCCTTTCTTTAAGCATTGTGCCTTTTGTTGCCTCAAAGAATATACCAAATCCAAGACCGCCTGCCGCACCGAGGGTATATTCCATAATCTTCCATCCGTCAATATATTTATGGAATTTTCCCAAAATATACTTACCGTTTTTCATTGGATGCACCTGAACATCATAGAAGAAAATTCCAATAACCCAGCCGATAGCACCCGAAACCATACCTACAAGTGAAAATCCTACAGCATAGAAATCTTTGTTGATAATGCTGATAGCAATGAACACTATAAGCATAAGCAGATTTCCACCCCATTCCTCACGGCTTGTAAGTGAAAGGTAAAGCTTTGGAAAAACTTTTTCTTTTGGATTATATGGCTTGTTGAAAATGCGAACACCGATTGCCTGTATAAAAGGCACGGCAAGGAACAGCACAACTATCTGCAAAGCAGGGTAGTATTTTCCGCTCAGTGCGCTGAATGCCATACCGACAATTTCGCCGGCAATGCCAAACCATAACATACCTTTCAGTATAAGACCGAGATAGCCTTTTTTTCTGTTGAAATCTTTGCCATCTCTGTGAAGAATAAATCCCATTGTCTGAGCATATGGCTCAAATCCGCCGTATGCCATACCAATTGCGCCTGCAGCTGCAAAGAAATAAAATCTTTCAGCTATGTATGCACTGCCAGAGAAAAGTGCAAGGAACATACCGAGTAATGCACCAGGGAGTGCGGCTCCTTTTTCACCGCCGATAAGGGCACCTCTCATACCCCAGCCATAGCTGACTGCAAGGCTGATAACGAATACAATAAAAATACTTTTCATAAAATCACCTCTTAATATAAATTTACCAAACAGAAAGTTTTTTGTCAACTGCATATTGATTTAATTTGCCGAAAGTGATAAGATAAATCAAAAATAATAGGAGGTTCGTTTATGATAAATGTAACAATCTGGAACGAAGATTCAATAGAAACATCAGCGGAGTCTGTGCTTGCGGTTTACCCTGAGGGACTTAACGGAGCTATCAGAGATTTCCTTAAAGTTAATGATGACATGAATGTGAGAACTGCCAATCTTGAAGAGGATGAATGCGGTTTGCCTGATGAAATCCTAAATTCAACGGATGTTCTCATTTGGTGGGGACACGGCAAGCATCAGAGAGTGCCCGATGAACTTGTTAAAAAAATTCATAACAGAGTTCTTTGCGGTATGGGTATGATTTTTCTTCATTCTGCTCATTTTTCAAAGCCTTTTATAAGTCTTATGGGCACAACCTGCTCACTTAAATGGAGAGAGGGCGATCGTGAGCGAATCTGGACAATACTTCCGTACCATCCCATTGCGAAAGGAATCCCTGAACATTTTGAACTTGAATCAGAAGAAATGTATGGTGAAAGATTTGATATTCCTGCTCCTGATGAGCAAATTTTCCTCGGTTGGTTTGCAGGCGGCGAAGTTTTCCGCTCTGGCAATGTGTGGAACAGGGGACTTGGCAAGGTTTTCTATTTCCAGCCCGGTCATGAAACAAATGGAAGTTTCCATAATGAGTATGTTCAGCGTATTATCACAAACGGTGTAAGATATGTTGCTCCTGTTGAAATCGTTGAAAAAATTGAATGTCCGCATTTTGAATCACTCGAAAAATAAATAACAGCGTCTGCCAATGTATGTTATATATGTTGGCAGATTTATTTATATATAATGCACAAATATTTTCTACAACTTTGTTTATTTTACGAATAGCATTTTTGAAAATATGTGCTATAATGTAAGTGAACAAAGGGAAAGGAAATAGAGAAAAATAAAAAAGCAAAGGAGGCTTTTAAAATGAGAATAGCAACAAAATTTAAAGGCCGTCTGGTGAACGATAGAACAATTTATTAAGCGGCTCAGCCGCAAAGACAGTTACCACGACGGCAAATCAATCAAAATTTTAATATTGAGGAGTTGTGGTTAAAATGTCAGAAATGGTAATAAGAAACCGAAAATCGAAAGAAATCGGATATATAAAAACCGATAGCAGAGGCAAGCAGACGGCATATAATCTGAAGAAAGAAAAAATTGGCTGTTTTGACCCGAAAACAAACTTGACAAGAGATAAAAATAACAGAGTTTTGGGCAACGGCAATATGCTTGTAGGTATAATTCTTTCAGCCGCCTGAGCTAAAAATACAATTGAATATTAAGTTATAAAATAAGGCACCGCTTCGCACGGTGCCTTTCTGCGTTTATAATAACAAAAAAATCTTTGAAATTTGGCAAAAATTAGCGCATATATTAGCTGGTGAGGGCAAATTTAAAGGAAATATTATTGATTATTTTATAAAATAATGATACAATATTGTGATTGATATTTTTATGTATTTACAGATGAAAGGGGATTGCGGCAATGAACAGAAAAAAATGGCAGGTTATGCCTATTGATCAGGAAGCTATTATTCAGACTGCCGAGGACCTCAATATTGACCCTCACGCTGTTTTGCTTGCATACACACGAGGAATAGAGGATGTTTGCGCTGCGGCTGAATTTTTTGGACTTGAACCTTTTGACGAATCCTTTTATCTTGATTTCCCCGATATGGAAAAAGCGGCGGACAGAATCAGAAAAGCTGTTGACGATTTTGAAAGCATTGCAATTTATGGCGACTATGATGTTGACGGTGTAACTGCAACGGCTGTTTTGTATCTTTATCTTGAATCCATTAACGCAAATGTGTCATATTATATCCCTGACAGACATACAGAGGGCTACGGCTTGAGCATGAGTGCAATTGATAAGCTCCACGAAAGGGGAGTTAAACTGATTGTAACTGTTGATAACGGCATCTCTGCTATTAAAGAAGCGGAGTACATAAAAGAGCTCGGTATGGAGCTTGTTATTACCGACCATCATCTTCCCAGTGAAACTTTGCCCGATGCTGTTGCCGTTGTTGACCCTCACAGAGAAGATTGCGGCCTTGAATTTAAAGATTTTGTTGGCGCAGGTGTTGCGTATAAGCTTATCTGTGCAATTGAGGGCGAATCAAACGAATCCACAGAGAAATATATTGACCTTGTTGCCCTCGGCACTGTTGCAGATGTTATGCCTTTGGTTGGCGAAAACAGAAGTATTGTTAAAAGAGGACTTTACAGAATTGCCACTGCTCCGTCTGTTGGTATTTCTGCTTTGCGTGAGGTTGCAGGAACAACCGACAAAGAGCCTTCATCATCAGAGCTTGCCTTTGCTCTTTCACCAAGAATAAATGCGGCTGGCAGAATGGGAAGCGCAGAGCGTGGACTTAAACTTCTTGTCAGCAGAGACAGAGAAGAAGCAGCACTTATTGCAGAAGAAATAAGCGAAGAAAACACTTTAAGGCAGAAAACGGAGCAGGAGATAACCGCCCTTGCACTTCAGCAGATAAGCGAAACACCATCTATGGCTTACGATTCAGTTTTGATTGTTGACGGTGATGACTGGAACGACGGCGTTATCGGCATCGTTGCCTCCCGACTTGTTGAGCTTTACGGCAAGCCTGCAATTGTTATTTCTAAAAACGGAAGCACTGCAAAAGGCTCTGGCAGAAGCATTGACGGATTTTCACTTTATGACGCTCTCAACGCAGTTAAAGAAAATCTTACACATTTTGGCGGTCATAAGTTAGCGGCAGGTCTTGGCATTGAAAGCGAAAAAATTGAGGATTTCAGAAAAGCCATAAACGAATACGCATCACAGTTTGAAATGCCTTTTATGACTCAGCGTATCGATTATAAATTAAAGCTTCATTCAATAAACGAAACTTTACTTGAAATTGCCGAAACTATGGAGCCTTGCGGAGCAGGAAATCCACAGCCTGTTTTTGGTCTTTTCAAAATGAAAATAGAAAACATAACGCCTATCGGTTCGGGCAAGCATATTCGCCTTGACCTTTCAAAGGGCGGCAATAAAATTCAAGCGGTTAAATTCTCATGCACAGCAGTTGATTTTCCATATGAAAAAGGCGATTGCGTTGACCTTGCTGTGGGTATTAAGCGAAATGAATATCTTAACCGTGTCAGCGTAAGTATAATTGTGAAAAATATCAGACCTCACGGGGTCAATGAAGATAAATTGCTTCACGATATAAGACTTTTCGAGCGTCTTATGCGTGGCGATGAAATTACAAACGAGCAGGCAGCGGATATGCTTCCCGACAGAGAACTTAATGCCGCTGTTTACAGGTTCATCCGCTCAAGAGGAGGCTGGAAACACGGAGTTGAAATTCTGTGCAGCCGACTTAATGTGGAGCGATACGGCGCAGTTTTTTGCAGCATTGAGGCAATGAAACAGCTCTCCCTTTTAAAGGCAGATGGCGAAAGACTTATACTTCCACCTGCATCATCAAAGGTCAGCTTTGACGATGCACCTGTTATAAAGAATTTAATCAATTACCAGAGGTGATTTTAGTGGGAATTTCTCTTGATGAAACTTCCAAGGCTGACAAAGCATATGTAAAACTTCGTGAAACTCTTGAAAAGAGTATGAATAAAGAAGAACTTGAAGAAATCGACAGTGCCTATGAATGGGCAAGAGCAGCCCATAGCGGTCAGCTTCGTTACTCAGGTCAGCCATATATAATTCATCCCATAGCCGTTGCGCAGATTCTTGCTGATTACGGCATGGATAAAGGCTCAATTATTGCGGCACTTCTTCACGATATTGTTGAAGATACTGACGCAACACTTGACGATGTTAAAAAGAAATACGGTCAGGAAATAGCATCTATTGTTGACGGACTTACAAAGCTCACAAAGGCGGCAAAAAATCCTGTAAAAGAAAAAGCAGAATCAAAACAGCAGGCACAACAGACTCAAAATGAAGAAATACCACAGGAAAAAGAAGAGCCATCACTTTTAGCTGAAATCAAGCCTATAGATTTCTTTAATGCAAAAGAGGTTCAGCAGGCAGAAAATGTTAGAAAAATGCTTCTTGCTATGTCTCAGGATATTCGAGTTATTATTATCAAGCTTGCAGACAGAATTCACAATATGCGCACTTTAAGCTTTATGCGCCCGCCAAAACGCAGAGAAAAAGCACTTGAAACTCTTGAAATTTTTGCACCGATTGCACACCGCCTTGGTATCAGAACAATGAAAGAGGAACTTGAAGATCTTTCAATCAGTTACCTTGACCCAATTGGCTACAATGATATTCAGGTTAAGCTTGCAAAACAGCAAAAAGAAAGAACAGCATATCTTGAAAGAATCAAGCAAGAAATTGACGAAAAAATCAAAGATATTGTGCCCGAATACACAATCTCAGGCAGAATAAAATCTGTTCACGGAATATACCGCAAAATGTATATTCAGAATAAGAGCTTTGATGAAATTTATGATATTTACGCTGTCAGAATAATTGTAAATACTGTTACAGAATGTTATCAGTGCTTCGGTATGATTCACGAAATGTATTCTCCAATTCCCAACAGAATTAAAGACTACATTGCAATGAAAAAACCAAACAACTATCAGTCATTGCACACAACAGTTATCGGCAAAGACGGCATACCTTTTGAGGTGCAGATAAGAACAAAAGAAATGCATCAGACAGCTGAATACGGTATTGCCGCTCACTGGAAATACAAAGCAGGCATTACAAAAGGCAAACAGCAGTCTTTAGATGATAAACTTGCGTGGATAAGACAGCTCCTTGAAGAGCAGAACGAAACAGGCAACCCAGAGGATATTGTCCGCACAATCAAAGATGATTTTATCCCCGAAGAGGTGTTTGTTTTCACTCCCAAGGGTGATGTTGTCAATCTGCCTGTAGGCTCAACAATTGTTGATTTTGCTTACGGTATCCATTCCGCTGTCGGTCATAAAATGATGGCGGCAAAGGTTGACGGCAGAATTGTTCCGCTTGACCATCAGGTTAAAACTGGCGAGATTATTGAAATTATCACATCAAGTCAGCCTGGCAAAGGTCCCAGCAGAGATTGGCTCAATATTGCACGCACAAGCTCCGCAAGAGCAAAAATCCGTGCATGGTATAAGAAAGAAAAACGAGATGAAAATATCATCGAGGGCAAGCTGATTGTTGAAAGAGAATTTCGCAAAGCAAAAATTCGCCTTACTGATGAGCAGAAAGATAAATTTATTCTTTCAATTGCCGCAAAGCAAAGGCTCTCTTCACTTGATGATTTTTATGCAGCACTTGGCTATGGCGGAATTTCACTTTCAAAGCTGCTGCCAAATATTAAAGATGAATACAATAAGCTTATAAAAGCAATTGAGCAGCAGGAAAATCCCGAAAGCGTAACAGTAGCATCTGTTCCAACTAAAAAAATCAAGAGCGACGGTGTTATTATTGAGGGTATCGAAAACTGTCTTGTTAAGTATTCACGATGCTGTAATCCCTTGCCTGGTGATGAAATTATCGGCTATATTACAAGGGGATACGGTGTTTCAATTCATAACAGAAATTGCCCCAATGTTCCTGCTGTTATTGAAAATTCACCTGAGCCGGAGCGTTGGATTAAAGCGAGCTGGGACAGCGAAAAAGTCAGCTCAACATTCAAGTCAAATCTTACTGTTATGTGCATTAAC
Source organism: Clostridia bacterium (assembly GCA_024404115.1). Taxonomy (GTDB): domain Bacteria; phylum Bacillota; class Clostridia; order Oscillospirales; family Acutalibacteraceae; genus CAG-488. The sequence goes on from JAKSQM010000007.1 coordinate 62,728, forward strand.
AGAAGAGCAATGCTTCTTGACATCACAACTCAGCTTGATATGATGAGGGTTGATTTAATTTCACTTAATGCAAACAATACAAAAGACGGCAATGCCATTTTCCATATGGTTGTTTCAGTTGAGGGCATTGCACATCTTAATAAGGTTATAGAAAAGCTTAGAAAAATTAACGGTGTGTTTGATGTTTCAAGATCAAATATCTGACGAAAAGAGGAATAAAAATGAGAGCAGTTGTTCAAAGAGTTACATCTTCAAAAGTGAGTGTTGACGGTAAAGTTATCGGCGAGGTTTCAAAGGGCTTCAATGTGCTTTTGGGTGTGCAGGATGATGACACAAAGTTTGATGCAGAAATCCTTGCTGCCAAAATTGCAAAGCTTCGCATTTTTGAAGATGATGAAGGCAAAATGAATCTGTCTATTCTTGATATAGACGGCGAAATTCTTGTAATTTCGCAGTTCACTCTCTGCGCTGATTTAAAAAAGGGCAACAGACCGTCATTTGTTTTTGCCGCAAGACCCGAAAAAGCTGTTCCTCTTTATGAATATTTTATGTCCTTGCTTAAAGAAAACGGTGTGAGAAAAATTGAGCACGGTCAGTTTGGTGCAGATATGGCTGTTGAAATCAACAATGACGGACCTGTTACAATAGTTATGGATACAACTATCTGGAGGAAAAACTGATGAAAATTGAGTCCGCACAGGTTGGTCTGTTAGGCACAAATTTTTATGTTATAACAGATGAAAAAACAGGTGTCAGTGCCGCTGTTGACCCTGGTAGTGATTATTCAGAAATTGGAAGCCTTGTTAAAGATAAAAATATAAAATATATACTTCTTACCCATGGTCATTTTGACCACATCTTTGGCGTTGCAGAGCTTAAAAAGCAAACAGGTGCACAGATTGTTATTGGCGAACTTGATGCAGAAAATCTCTATAACGCAGAGAGAAACAGTGCAGGTATGAGGCTGCCGTTTAAGGTTGAGCCAACCGAGGCGGATGTTATTGTGAAAGAGGGCGATGAGCTTTCTGTTGGCAATATTAAAATAAATGTTATTGAAACTCCAGGTCATACAGAGGGAAGCGTTTGCTATATTCTGCCAGAAGAAAAAGTTATCTTCAGCGGAGATACACTTTTTTATCATTCAATCGGAAGAACAGATTTTTCCACAAGTGTACCTGAGAAAATGAACGCATCTCTTAAAAAGCTGGCATCACTTGACGGAAACTTTGAGGTTTTCACTGGCCACGGAGATTCAACAGATTTAGACGAAGAAAGATTAAACAATTATTTTTTGAGGTAATGATATGATTCTCAGAATTATCGACCATAAATTCCATTATGAAGCAGAAAATCTTTGCCGTGTGTTTTATCCGCACGAAAAAATTGCAGTTGTAAAAGATTTTGAGGGCGAAGATAAGCTGACCGTTGTTACTGCTCTGAAAGTGAACGGCACATCAGCAGAAATCACAGTGTCTTTTAACTCAGATGGTGAAGAATTTCACGATGAAGCAACTGTAAATTCTTCGGTTGCAGATAAAGCCTTTTATGACACCTGCGAAAAGAAAATGATGACAATGCTTTTCGGCATTCTTTCATCAGCCACAGGCTATGTTCCTCAGTGGGGCATCCTTACAGGTGTTCGCCCCTCAAAGCTTATGACAAGCCTTGTTGCAGAAATGGGCGATGAAAAGGCAAAGAGATATTTTACCGATGAGCTTCTTGTAAAAAAAGATAAAACTCAGCTTGCATATTCTGTTTCAAAGGCAGAGGAGAAGATTATTTCTCTTTCTCAGAAGCAGTCATTCAGCCTTTATATTTCAATTCCGTTCTGCCCCACAAGGTGCAACTATTGCTCGTTTGTTTCACATTCAGTTGAGCAGGCAAAGAAGCTTATTCCCGAATATGTGGATAACCTTTGCAAAGAGCTTGAATACACAGCAGAATATGCCAGAAAGCTTAATCTCAGACTTGAATCAGTTTACTGGGGCGGGGGAACGCCCACAACTCTCAGTGCGGAACAGCTTGCAAGAGTTTGCTCTGTAATTTCGCAGAATTTTGATTTGTCATATCTTCGTGAATACACAGTTGAAGCTGGCAGACCTGATACCGTTACAAAAGAAAAGCTTATTGCACTTAAAATGGCAGGTGTCAGCAGAATCAGCATAAATCCGCAGACCTTCAATGACTCTGTGCTTCATGTTATCGGCAGAAAGCACACAAGCGCACAGACTCTTGAAGCATTTGCCGCCGCCCGTGATGCAGGCTTTGATAACATAAATATGGATTTAATTGCAGGACTTACAACAGACACATTCCCGTCATTCTGCAAAACTCTTGATACAGCCGTTTCACTTAATCCCGAAAACATCACATTACATACCCTTGCTTTAAAGCGTTCTTCAAGAATCGTAACAGGCAAAATTGATGTTGAAAGCGGTGAGCTTGCAAATAAAATGCTCCGCAGAGCTGAGCGTCAGTTCACACAGAACGGATACGAACCGTATTATATGTACCGCCAGAGCCGTTCACTTGGCAATCTTGAAAATGTTGGCTGGTGCAAAGAGGGCTATGAGTGCCTTTATAACATCTTTATGATGGAGGAATGTCATACAGTTCTCGCCGCAGGCGCAGGTGCTGTTACAAAACTCAAGCAATATGGCGTTAACAATATTGAAAGAATATTTAACTTCAAATTTCCGTATGAATACAATACAAGGTTTGATGAAATTCTTGCAAGAAAAGAAAATATACTTCGCTTTTATGAGCTTTACGGAGGATAAAATATGAAACCATATTACTCATTTGTTGAAATAAACGAAGCATTAAAAAATGATGCAGAGGGCTTTGTGCGCTCCTGCGAAGATGAATATCATAACAAAATCAATGAGGGCGTAGGCAAAATCCTTGAAAATAACATTGTTGATATTGTTATGCTTGCTGGCCCCAGCTCCGCAGGCAAAACAACAACTGCCCTTAAAATTGCAGAGGGTATTGCCAAGAGCGGCAAAAATGCTTACAGAATTTCACTTGACGATTTCTATTTTAACAGGGACGATATTCCGATTAACAGCGACGGTCTGCCCGATTTTGAAAATATAACAGCTCTTGACCTGCCGCTTATAAAAGAAACATTCAATTCTCTTATCAATAAAAGAGAAGCTGTTTTACCTGTTTTTAATTTTAACACAGGTGAGAGAGAAAAAGACGGCACATACATTGAGCTTAAAAAGAACGATGTTATTATCGTTGAGGGCATACACGCACTGAATCCTATTATAACAGAGGGCATAGATGCCAGTCATATTTATAAAGTATATCTCAATGCGTCATCCCGTGTTATAACTCAGAATACACGCAGAGTTCTTCTTACCAAAAGAAATATCCGCTTCACAAGGCGAATGATAAGAGATTTCTATCACAGAGGCTCATCTGTTGAGAATACATATTTCCTCTGGTCGGGTGTAAGAAAAGGGGAGGACCAGTTTATTTTCCCGTATAAGAGCAATGCTAATTTCTTTATAAATTCTTTCCACCCATACGAGCCGTGCCTTTTTAAGAATGAAGCAGTTAAGCTCCTTTCAGCAATCAGTGATGACAGTCCCTATTCAGATGAAGCCACAAGGCTCAGAGAATCAATCAGCAGATTTGATGAAATGGATATTTCTCTGTTGCCTGAGGATTCACTTTTAAGAGAATTTATCGGATAAAACGATATTTTTAACTTGGGTCTTGTCAATTGGCAATTTTTATGATACAATAAATCGTTATCAGTTGAGGTAACCTTGAACGGAGGTTTCATTATGGCAGAAAATAAAAAGCAGGGTCAGTCAATGCTCAATGGTGCATTTATACTTGTTGTTGCAACTGTTCTTGTTAAGGTAATAGGTGCACTTTACAAAATGCCCCTTACTGCACTTATCGGTGGTGTAGGCAGAGGATACTTCTCCCGTGCATACGATATCTATACTCCCGTGTATGCTATTGCAATGGCAGGCTTGCCTGTTGCTGTTTCAAAGCTTGTATCACAGGAAAAGGCACTTGGTCATTACCGTGATATAAGAGTTATTATGAAAACAGCCCGCAAGATTTTCCTTCTTACAGGCTCTATTGCAACTATAATTCTTATGGGTATTGCATATCCCTATTCAAAATTTCTTATTCACGCACCCGATAACTGGTCGAGCATTATGTTCATTGCTCCGTCTGTTTTCTTCTGCTGCTGTATGTCATCGTACAGAGGCTATTACGAGGGCTTGAGCAATATGGTGCCAACCGCAATTTCTCAGGTTATTGAGGCTCTCGGCAAGCTTGTTCTCGGTCTTGCTACAGCATATGTTATTATGACTTACGGACTTAAAAGATATGCCGCAGGTCTGCCTGTTTTCGGTCAGAAAGCTTTAACAGAAATGGATGCTCTCAGTGCGATTTATCCTTACACAGCGGCAGGTGCTATCAGCGGTGTTACCCTCGGCACAGTGCTCGGTCTTATTTTCCTTATAATAAGACATAAAGTTGTGGGTGATGGCATTTCTGCAGATATGCTTTCAGGCGCACCTGCTCCTCAGGCGGCAAAAAGTTGGGGCAAGCTGATAGTTATAACAGCTCTTCCTGTTGCGGCTGGTTCACTTATCCTTAATGTTACTAATCTTATTGACTCAGTAACTATTAGTAACAGACTTGCACATGCGTTGAATCTTGATATTGAAACGTTTAAAACCATTTATGCAACACAGATAGCCACCTCAAATGTTGCAGACGGTGATATTGCCACTTACCTTTATGGTGCATACACATCTGCACTTGACTTTAAAAATCTTATTCCCACAATCACGATGACCCTCGGCATCAGTGCAATTCCTGCACTTTCAGCTGCATGGGCAATCAGAGATAGAAAAAATATAAAAGTAACAATTGAGTCTGTTATCAGAATCACAATGCTTGTTGCACTTCCAGCTGGTTTTGGTATGGCTGTTCTTGCAGAGCCCATTTTAGGCCTTGTTTATAACGGAACAGATGCAGGCGATATTGTTACAATTGCTGCACCAATCCTCAGAACATACGGCTTTGCAATCTTCCTTTTTGCAGTTTCTTCACCTGTTACAAATATGCTTCAGGCTGTCGGCAGAATGGATATTCCGCTTAAATCAATCGTTGTCGGTGCAATTGTTAAGATTATTCTCAACTATATCCTCGTTGGTAATCCTAAAATCAACATCAACGGCGCACCTATTGGCTCAATCGTTTGCTATGTAATTATCGTTCTTATAAATGTAGTTGCACTTATAAGAATTACAGATGTCAAGCTTGATTTCAAGTCAATTTTCATCAAACCTTTGATTTGCAGTGCTATATGCGGAGCAAGTGCTCTTGCCTGTTATAAGGTATTTGGAACAATCCTTAAAAATGTTGGCGACCCTGCATCAAGACTTAACGGTGTTACAATCGCAACACTTATCGCTGTTGTAGCCGCTGTTTTTGCATATGTTACAGCTCTTCTTCTTGTAAAGGGAATTTCAAAAGATGATGTTGAAATGCTTCCTAAAGGAGAAAAAATTGCAAAAGCTCTTGAAAAAAAGGGCATTTTAGGATAATATAATTCGTCGAGGCTTGAATATGATAGATAATTTTCAGTTTAAAGATAAATATAATGTCTATGATTTAGTGGAAATAATCCGCCTGCTTCGTGCAGAGGGTGGTTGCCCGTGGGATATTGAACAGACCCACGAAAGCATTAAAACCTGCCTTATTGAAGAAACATACGAAACAATCGAGGCAATCAATAAAAAAAGCATCCCAATGCTTCGTGAGGAGCTTGGCGATGTGCTTATGCAGGTTATTTTCCACGCACAGATAGAAACAGAAAACGGCAATTTCAACATTGACGATGTTGCAGATGAAAATGCAAAGAAGATGATAATCCGTCATCCTCATGTTTTTGGCAGTGTTAATGTTGACGGTGTTGATGATGTTCTCACTAACTGGGACGAAATCAAGCGTCAGACTAAAAAGCAGAAATCTGTATCAGAATCAATTGATTCTATTCCCCGTGAACTCCCCGCTCTTATGAGAGCACAGAAAGTTCAGCATAAAGCTTCAAAGGTTGGCTTTGACTGGTCAGAGGTTAGCGGAGCAATTGATAAGCATATTGAGGAGCTTGAAGAGCTGAAAGCCGCAATTGAAAAGCAGGATAATGAAAACGCTTTTGAAGAGCTTGGCGATTTGCTTTTCTCAGCTGTCAATATTTCAAGATTTATTGATGTTGATTCAGAGGAAGCACTTACCGCCGCAACAGATAAATTTGCTTCAAGATTTAAAAAAGTTGAAGCCCTCGCAAAAGAAAGAGGAATTGATATGAAATCCTCTCCACTTGAGGAGCTGGACAAGCTTTGGGATGAAGCTAAAAAATCAGAGAAATGATATACATATTTGTATTTCATAATATATCTATCAACCAGAAAGGAATTTGTTAAATGAACAAGACAGAGTTTATTAACGCAGTTGCCGCAAAAGAAGGCATAGAAAAGAAATGTGCAGAGAAGGCAGTTAACGCAGTATTTGCAACTCTTACAGAGGAAATCGCTAAAGGCGAAAAAATCCAGCTCGTTGGATTTGGTACATTCGAGGTTAGAGAGCGTGCTGAAAAAACAGCTCGTAACCCCAGAACTGGCGAAACAATGACTGTTCCTGCTTCAAAAGTTCCCGCTTTTAAGGCAGGCAAAGCTCTTAAAGACGCAGTTAAATAATTTTCGCAATCAAAGGAGCTGTTTAACGGCTCCTTTTTGCAATATTTGGAGGGTAATATGAGACTTGATAAATACTTAAAAGTTTCCAGAATCATCAAGCGTCGCACTGTAGCAAATGAAGTTTGCGATGCTAAAAGAGTGCTTGTCAACGGCAAGGTTGCAAGAGCCTCTTATGATGTTAAGGTTGGCGACGTTATAGAAATTTCAATCGGTGCAAACACAACAAGAATACAGGTCGAAAAAGTCAGCGAATTTGCAAATAAAGACGACGCACCGTCAATGTATAAAGTATTATAATAGATAACACGGATTAGCAAAAAACTAATCCGTGCTTTTTTATCCCACATTCTGAAAACCGATTAACTCTTCCAACTGAGTTTGCGTTTTTATCATATTTTCTGCAAAGATACCGTAGCCCTCTTTTGCGTTGTCAACAAAAACATGGGTAACTGCACCAACAAGCATTCCGTTCTGAATTATTGGGCTACCGCTCATTCCCTGAACAATACCGCCCGTTTTCGAAATCAAATCATTGTCGATTATTCTGATTATCATATTCCGCTGGTCAGATTCATTTTTATAAATCTTTGTTATTTCAATATCGTAGTAATGCGGTCCGTGCTCGTCAATGGTGCTGATAATCTGTGCCTTACCCTCCATTATTTCAGACGGCATCGCAACGGGAATGGAATTGTCTGTTTTGCCATAGTGATTCAACACGCCAAAAACACCAGTTTCGCCGTTTATATAAAGTTCACCAAGGGAATCACCGCTGAAAACTCCGCAAAGCTCACCAGGGGAGCCCTCACTGCCTTTGTAACAGCCTTTAATCACAGCATTTACGGCATCTCCGCCAGAAAGTGGCATTGTTTCGCCTGTGTCAACATCACATATGGCGTGCCCAAGACCTGCAAAAACACCGCTGGTTCTGTCATAATATGTCATTGTGCCAATGCCTGCCGTGCTGTCCCTTATCCATAGACCGCCTTTGTAGTTGGAATCTGACCCCTTAACAGGCGTAAAGTTTATCTGCGAAATTTTGCCGTCTCTTTCTACTTTTAATTTTAGCGTTTTGCCATCTGATGAAGAAATGTACTTTGAAAGAGAAGCGTTATCTGTTATATCGTTTCCGTCAACAGAAAGAATCATATCGCCCTGTTTAAGTCCTGCTTTTGCCCCTGGGTTAGCCGTTCCGTGAGGTGTTTGCACACTTTCAATCTTAACCACCATAACACCTTTTGTGTAAAGTCTTATGCCAAAAATGCTGCCGCCGGGCACAACATATTTTCTCTCTGTAACAGCAACCTTAGTGTTTTTTATGGGAAACAAATTAAAAAGCATAACCGATGTTTCATATTTTTCCCCGTCAGTAACAGTGGCATTTGCCGATACATCCTCAAGCTCACGGCAAACGAATGTATTCCCCGATGACATATTATCAAACTCCTGCAAAGTGATTTCATTAGGAATATGGGAATAACCAAAAACAATAAGAGCCATTATGCCAAAACAGCAAAAGCAAAAAATAAAGCTCAGAATGCGAAAAGTCTTTTTCATGCGAACACCTCCGCACTTAACTTTTCCTATTCTGAGCTATTTATTTACGGTAAAGATTATTCTTTTTCTTTTTTATCTTTAAAAATGAAAAGTTTGCTGAAAACATAGTTCATTATAACTACAATTACCTGTAAAAAGATTTTTGCAATCATCATTCCGCTGACAGCACCGAAATACATTTTTTTGTCGGCATGAAAAACAAACTGTGCAATAAAGAGTCCTGCTTCTTCAACTCCCAGTGAAAAAAGTCTTGCTCCAGTGAAAGAAACAATCTCTTTAAAAAGGGTGCTGCCGTCAGTTTTATTTGAATGAAAAACAAAAAACTTGTTTGTGAAAAATGCAAATGCTACAGCTATTATCCACGAAATAACATTGCTTATAAGTGCAAATTTGGAGCCTAATATTTTATCGAATGCCCAAAAAGATGCAAGGCTGACAACTGTTGTTAATACCCCAAAAAAAAGATAGTCAAACATTTCTCTGTTTACTATTTTCTTCAAAAAGCTATTTAATTTTTCTGATTTAAAAAATTTATCAATGATTTTATCGGTAAATTCAAATATCTTATTCAAAGGCGCCACCTCTTCCACCAACAGTATATCACATAACTTTAAGACTTTCAAGATAGGTTTAAGAAATATAATTCATTCAGTGATTTTACTAAAAATTATTGATAATTTTTTAATATATTTTGTTACCAAAAGTTTGGAATGTTATTGTAAAACACACTATGTTGTGGTAAAATACCAAAAGTGTGATTTTAGGGAGGCGGTTTTATGGTATTGCACGGATTCCAAAAAATGACCCTTCTCGATTTCCCGGGAAAGGTTGCCTGCACTGTTTTTACAGGCGGATGCAATTTCAGATGTCCTTTTTGCCATAACGCACTTCTTGTTACCGAGCTTTCAAAATCAGAATCTTTTAAAGAGGAAGAGATTCTTGATTTTCTGAAAAAGAGAAAGGGACTGCTTGACGGCGTAGCAATCACAGGCGGCGAACCGCTTATTAGCGATGACATTTTGTATTTTGCTGAGAAAGTTAAAAATCTCGGCTTTGCGGTGAAGCTTGACACAAACGGAAGCTACCCTCAAAGGCTTAAAAAAGCCGTAGGCGAGGGGATTGTGGACTATGTTGCTATGGATATTAAAAATTCAAAGGAGCTTTATGCCAAAACAGCGGGGCTTAGCTTTTTTGAAATTTCAAATATCGAAGAGTCAGTTGACTTTCTTCTCAGTGGAAAGGTCGATTACGAATTCCGCACAACTGTTGTTAACGGATTTCACACTGTAGAGAGCATAGAAAATGCCGCAAAATGGATAAGCGGCGCAAAGCGTTACTTTTTACAGAACTTCATAGATTCAGGATGTCTTATCGGTGAGGGAATGACTGGTGTATCAAAAGACGAAATGCTTCTTATGAGGTCTGCCGCCCGCAAATATGTTCATGCAGCTGAACTAAGGGGCGTATAACAGTTATTCCACAATATATAGTGAATTGTTTATTGACATATACTATATATGTGGTATAATGTTAACCGTATTACGAAAAGGAGAGATTAGTAATGTATAATGTTGTTAAGCGAGACGGCAAAATTGTTGATTTTAACCTCGCTAAAATCAGAGATGCTATTACAAAAGCATTCAATGCGTGCAGCAAGCAGTATAACCCCGACACAGTAGATTTCCTTGCACTTAAAGTTACCGCTGATTTTGAACCCAAAATCGTAGATAATCAGATTTCAGTTGAAAAGATTCAGGATAGCGTTGAATCAGTTCTTATTAAGGCTGGCTATGATGATATAGCAAAGGCTTATATCCTTTATCGCAAACAGCGTGAAAAAATCCGCAACATCAACACAACTTTCCTTGATTATAAAGAGATTGTTGATAACTATCTTAATATCAGCGACTGGCGAGTTAAAGAGAACTCAACAGTTACATATTCTGTTGGCGGTCTTATTCTTTCAAACTCTGGTGCTGTTACAGCTAACTACTGGCTTTCAGAGGTTTATGATGAAGAAATTGCCAACGCTCACCGTAATGCAGATATTCACATTCATGACCTTTCAATGCTCACAGGCTATTGCGCAGGCTGGTCTTTGAAACAGCTTATTCAGGAGGGTCTTGGCGGTGTTCCCGGTAAGATTACATCTTCACCTGCAACACATCTTTCAACTCTCTGCAATCAGATGGTAAACTTCCTCGGTATTATGCAGAATGAATGGGCAGGCGCACAGGCTTTCTCATCATTTGATACTTACCTTGCTCCATTTGTTAAGGCAGATAACCTCACATATAAAGAGGTTAAGCAGTGCATCCAGTCATTTATCTATGGCGTAAATACTCCTTCACGCTGGGGCACACAGTCTCCTTTCACCAACATCACTCTGGATTGGACAGTTCCTGCTGACCTTGCAGAGCTTAACTGTATTGTTGGCGGCAAAGAGGTTGACTTCAAATATAAAGATTGTAAAAAAGAAATGGATATGGTCAACAAAGCTTTTATTGAGCTTATGATTGAGGGCGATGCTAACGGCAGAGGCTTCCAGTATCCTATCCCCACATATTCAATCACAAGAGATTTCGATTGGTCAGATACTGAAAACAACCGTCTTCTCTTTGAAATGACAGCAAAATACGGCACACCTTATTTCTCAAACTATATCAACAGCGATATGGAGCCCAGCGATGTTCGCTCAATGTGCTGCCGTCTCCGTCTTGACCTCCGTGAGCTTAGAAAGAAATCTGGTGGTTTCTTCGGCAGCGGTGAAAGCACAGGTTCAGTTGGCGTTGTTACAATCAATATGCCAAGAATCGCTCTTCTTGCAAGCGATAAAGAGGATTTCTATAAGCGTCTTGATAAGATGATGGATATTGCTGCACGCTCACTTAAAATTAAGCGTTCAGTTATCACAAGACTTCTTGATAACGGTCTGTATCCATACACAAAGAGATATCTTGGCACATTCAATAATCACTTCTCAACAATCGGTCTTGTTGGTATGAACGAAGCTGGCCTTAACGCAAGCTGGATAAAGAAAGATATGACAAGCAAAGAAACTCAGGATTTCTCAGTTGAGGTTCTTAACCATATGCGTGAGCGTCTTTCAGATTATCAGGAGCTTTACGGCGACCTCTATAACCTTGAGGCAACACCTGCTGAGTCAACAGCATTCCGCCTTGCAAAGCATGATAAGAAGCGTTTCCCCGAAATTATCACAGCTAATGAGAACGGCTCACCTTATTACACCAACTCTTCACATCTTCCTGTTGGTTACACAGAGGATATTTTCTCAGCTCTTGATATTCAGGACGAGCTTCAGACTCTTTACACTTCAGGTACTGTTTTCCATGCATTCCTTGGCGAAAAGCTCCCCGATTGGAAAGCTGCTGCAGACCTCGTAAGAAAGATTGCAGAGAACTACAAGCTTCCTTATTACACAATGTCTCCCACATACTCAATCTGCAAGAATCACGGTTATCTTGTTGGTGAGCAGTTCAGATGCCCTGAGTGCGGAGCAAAAACAGAGGTTTACAGCCGTATCACAGGTTATTATCGTCCTATTCAGAACTGGAATGACGGCAAGAGTCAGGAATATAAAGACCGTAAAGTTTATAATATTGCAAATTCAGTTCTCAAGAAAGCTGCTTGCGCTTGCGAAGAAGAGAAAGCAGCACCCGCAGAGGCTCCTGTAGAGGTAGCAGATGACGCAAATATCCTTTTTGCAACAGCAACCTGCCCCAACTGCAAAATAGCCTGTGCAGCTCTTGATAAAGCAGGATTCCCTTATGTTAAGGTTCTTGCAAATGAGGATCCCGACCTTGCAAACAAATTTGCAATCAAGCAGGCTCCCACACTTGTTGTAATTAAAGACGGCAATGTAGCAAAATACGCAGGCGTTTCAGAAATCAAGAAATTCCTTAAATAATCCGTTTTTACAGGTGAATTTATATGTATGATATAATTGTAATCGGCGGTGGTCCTGCGGGGCTTACCGCCGCCCTGTATGCTTGCAGGGCAAATAAAAGCGTTCTCCTTTTAGAAAAAGAAACATTTGGCGGTCAGATAACATTTTCACCAAAGGTTGAAAATATCCCTGGATTTGTTTCACTTACAGGCAATGAATTTGCTGAAAAGCTTGTTGAGCAGGTGCTTGAGCAGGGCGCAGATGTTGATTCTGCTGAGGTGCTTTCTGTTAAAGACGGTGAAGTTAAAACTGTTGTAACAGAGGATGACGAATATCAGGCAAAGGCTGTTATTATTGCCACAGGCGCAAAGCACAGACTTCTTGGCTTAGATAATGAAGAAAACCTCATAGGCGAGGGCATTTCATTCTGCGCAGTTTGCGACGGTGCTTTTTATAAAGATAAAACTGTTGCCGTTGTTGGTGGCGGTAACTCCGCTTTGCAGGAAGCAATTCTTCTTTCTGACCTTGCAAAAAAGGTTTATGTTATTCAGAATCTTGACTTCCTCACAGGCGAAAAGAAGCTTTGCGACCAGCTTTATGCAAAAGAAAATACCGAGGTTATTCTCGGCACTGTTGTGGAGTCTTATGTTGGCGACAGTGAGCTTAAAGGCGTAGTTGTTAAAAACACTGCAAGCGGTGAAACTAAAGAAATCGCTCTTGACGGACTTTTCCTTGCGGTTGGTCTTGTTCCGCAGAATGAAGCATTTGCAGATGTAATCAACCTTGATGAGCGTGGATATGTGGCAGCGGACGAATCCTGCACTACAGAAAGCAAAGGCATTTTTGTAGCAGGGGATTGCAGAAGCAAGCGTATCAGGCAGGTTACAACAGCGGCGGCAGACGGTGCGGTTGCGGCTCTTGCGGCGTGCGATTATATTGACTCAGATTCAATTAAATAAAATAAAAAAATTAACCCTGTGTTCGTTGAACACAGGGCTTTTTGTTGGGTGTATTGATTATTTCTTGCCGAAAAGTCCGCCAATTTTTGAAGCGATATCGCCAACTACATCAGCAGAAAGCTTTGCTTTTGCACCTTCGATAACTTTTTCGATAAGCTCATCGGGAAGGTCGATGCCGAGAATATCTTCAACAACCTTAACAGGGTTCTTTTCAAACTTCTCTTTAAGGTTTTTGTCTGCCTTTACTTTTGCAACGATTTCTTCAATCTTTTCTTTAATATCCATATTGACACTCCTTGTTTTTATTAGCCAAAATATCTGTCAAGAAGACCTTTAAATGCTTTGCCGTGTCTTGCTTCGTCCTTTGCCATTTCATGAACTGTGTCATGGATAGCGTCAAGGTTAGCCTCTTTAGCTCTCTTAGCAAGGTCATATTTGCCTGCTGTTGCGCCGTTTTCAGCTGCTACACGCATTTCAAGGTTTTTCTTTGTGCTGTCAGAGATAACTTCGCCAAGAAGCTCAGCAAATTTAGCTGCGTGCTCAGCCTCTTCATAAGCTGCCTTTTCCCAGTAAAGACCGATTTCGGGATAACCCTCTCTGAAAGCTACTCTTGCCATTGCAAGGTACATACCAACCTCTGAGCATTCGCCGTTGAAGTTAGCACGGAGATCCTCCATAATGTCCTCAGAAACGCCCTGTGCAACGCCTACAACGTGCTCAGCTGCCCATGAAAGACCTTCCTCCTGCTTGTTGAACTTTGAAGCGGGAACGCCACACTGTGGGCACTTTTCGGGAGCAGCATCTCCTTCAAAAACATAACCGCATACGCTGCATACAAATTTTGCCATTGTAAATTCCTCCTATATTTTTTTGCATTCACGGCAAACACCATATAAAGTAACTGCGTACTTTTCAATTGTTCCGTCAACGCTTTTGATTACATCATCAGTTATTGGCAGAGATTCATGGGGGAGGGGAATGTCAAACATTCTTTTGCACACTCTGCAAGAAAAATGACAATGAGGCATAACATTTCCGTCGTATCTGTCTGCGCCGTCAGCAGAGATTTTAACAGCTTCGTTTTCGCTGTCAAGCAACGCAAGGTTTCTGTAAACTGTGCCGAGGCTCAAATTTGGAAAGTCTTTTTTAACGCTGAGATAAAGCTCTTCAGCAGTCGGGTGGTCGCACCTTGACTGCAATTCGTGAAGCAGTGCATCTCTTTGTTTGCTCTTCTTCTGACCTGCCATAAATCCTCCAATCAATAACGATAATTATTACTGATATTATATCATAATATTCTGTATTGTCAATAGAAAATTTGTTTCTTTACAAAACACAATCTTTATTATATAATCATTCAGAGGTGATTTTAATGAAAAAAACATTTTGCATTGTTTCAGCGATAATAGTAATTCTTTCGGCATTTTGTGCGTGCGGTAAATCAACAAAGTCAGAGAAAAATAATTTATCCACAACATTAACAACAGCTTCAACCACTGCTTTTACGTCCGGCAAAGAGGTTGCCACGTCTGCGGTAGAGTATAAGAACGAAACGCAGGTATTTCATAAAGACGGTGCAGGCAATGACTTGCTCCTTGAACATTATAACAGCGATGGCAAGGTGGAATATTATGAAGAACCTGTTTACAGCAATGACGGAAGTGTTGACAGAATCAAGTATTACGATTCCAAGAAAAAGCTTGTTGCCGCAAGCGATAATCAAAACCATTTCTATGATAAAGACGGCAAAGAAATATCAGAAAATGATTTTATAGTGCTTATGAACAAAGCAAATATAATTAAATAACTGAACGCTCCGCAACCCCTTGAGGTAACGGAGCGTATTTTTTTATTCAGCGTTTTTTTCTGTAAGCTCTGCGTATTTTGCAATAAGAAAATCTGCGGTTTTTTCAGCGGCTTCTCCTTTACACATCCATGCAATGTCGCTGTATTTCCTTCTGCCTTCTTTGTAAACATCACTGTTGCTTACTTCATCAATAACAGCTTTGATGTTGTCGAAGTCTTTCTCTTCAAGCTCTTTGCCAAGTTCAGGAAGAATTTGAACACGCCAGTTCACTTCGTCAATCCATGCCGCATCATAAGGCGCTGTGTCCCATGAAGTCTGCGCATAAATAAGAGGCTTGTCAAATATAAATGAATAGTCAAACATAATGCCCGAAAAGTCAGTTATCATTATGTCAGATTCAGAGAGAACCTTGAAATTGTCATTATCGGCATTCCAGCTGAACATATCAGATTCTGGGAATTTCTTTTTAAGCGAGCTGAGCAGTTCTGGGTCAGAAATCTCTGATTGCGGATGAGGTCTGACAACAATTTTGTATCCTGTTTTTACAAGTGAATCAAGAATTTTTTCACCGAATCTGTTAAGGATACTGCCATCACCCCATGACGGAGCAAGAAGAACAGTGAATGGCTTTTCTTCGTTGTTATGTTTCTCTGCTTCAAGCTTAGCTCTTTTCATCATTTCGTCAAGATATGTGCAGCCAACAACGGTTGTTTCTTTTGCAGGCAGGTTGCGCTTCTCTTCAAGAATACGAATATATCTTTCCTGAAAATCGCCCGAAAGGAGCATTGCATCAAAGAAATCACAGCCGAACATACGGTAGCCTGTGTTATCACCAACAGCGTGATATATATGGGCATAATAATCTGTTTTTTTGGAGCGTTTCCACTGATAAACATCAAGACCTGGGGTGGTGGAAAGGCAGATACGGGCATTCATCATATTAAGCTTTGCAAAAGCTTTGTTGCCCTCGCCGATAAATTCGCATTTTACAAATTTATATGGCTCGTTAAGTGCAGGGTCATCGGGTGATGCTGTCCAGTATCTTATTTCTGTTTCTCTTTTTTCAAATTCATCACAGATTGGTTTAAATACATTCCAGTATCTCTTGCTGTCAGAAAAAATTACATAAGGGATTTTTTCGTTAACTTTTTCAGCCTTTTCACCGTTTCCACCAGAGAGCCAGAATTTCAGCTTAATAAACTGATTTCTGAAAGCGAAAATCAAGGTTGAAATAACACCGATTACAATTGTAGCAAGCATACTGCCTGTGCCGGGGTCAATATAAAAAAGTTTCGGAATCATAAACATCATTTGCCAGCCTCCACTTTCTTCCAGTTGTTTTTGTCAAAGATATTGTCTTTAACTGTCCACCATTCGCCATCACTTGTGTTAAATGTGTTGCCGCAGTTTGTCAGTATATCATGCTCACATGATGTGGTAATCTGCTGAGAATGTGCCAGTTTTTCGTTACTGTTAATTTCTTTGCCTGTGAATGGGTTCACAGGATTTTTAACAGCATCTTTAACAGCAAGTGCAGGAGCGTCTGCGTTTGTCATAAATTCATCAGAAACAGTGAATTCTTTTGCATTAAAATCTTTTACCATAAGCAGCGGGTTAAAAGCTTCAACATCCAATTCATTATCAATGTTCATGTAATCAAACTGACCGAGATCTTTGCCGTGGTCGCTGACAATAACTATCCTTGTGTTGTCAAAGGCATCGTTTTCTTTAAGATAATTTATCCATGTGCAAACTTTGATAAGGGCGGCAACGTTTGCCTGATAATGATTTATTCTGTCCTTTGAATCCATAAGCATTGTTCTGCCCTGTGAATCCGTTTTGTTTTCCATTGGGTCGGGTTTATCTTTCTGAGCAGGAGCGAATGTCTTAGCGTCAAGTGTTACAGGCTCATGGGTTGTTGAGTTCTGTATCATAAGGAATGTGTTACTTCCGTCATTTTTAATTTCAGTCATTTTAGAAAGGTTCTGCAAAACAATATATGATGCAAGGAAGGATTTTATAGAGCCTGAATAGAATGCTGATGACCAATAGTAGCCGTGCTGATATATGGTGTTATGCACAGCGAGAGGCGCAACTTTTGCAAGTGGATAAAATGCCGCACTTCTTCTTTGAAGTGTTTCAAATGAGCTGGTGTATTCGCCAAATTCTTCACTTGAAACTCTATTTTTTAAAGAATAGGCATTTATTCCGTCATAATCGTTATAAATTGAAAGGTCGGGCACCCATTTGTAACCTGCATATGGTGGGTCAACAACGGTAACCTTGTAGCCGTTGTCAGAAAATAATTTAGGCAAAACAGTAAGAGCTTCGTTGTGCTTGCTTGCAAGAGTTTCGCTATCACGCTTGTTCATTTCTGTGGGAGTGTATTCATATCCGCCAAAAAGAGCAGGGGAGCCGAAGTTTGTTGAATTGCCGAAAGAAATTGTGTTTGGATAATATGTGAAGCCTTGAAGTGCTTCTTGAATTTCTGGATTTTCTTCAAGAATATACGGAAGATATCCGCTGATTGCTCTGTCAAGCATAAAGACGATAACATTTTTTCCGTTTTTGCTTATGGGGATAATCTTATCGCTTTTTTCTTTAGCTGCGGATATTGACATATTATCTGACTGGCTTTCATTGCGGATTGTTTTGCCAATTGAAAGAGAACTGATTACAATTACAACAGAAAGGGTAACGCAGGCAATCTGATATACTCGCTTCAATACTTCTGGCTTTTTAAGGTAAACTACAAAAACAACTAAAGCCGCAAAAGCGACAACCGCTAAGTTTAATAAAAGCTCTTTTGTTGAAAATTCGGGGTAAACATCATATGCAAAGTTTGCAGACATAACGCCAAGATTTTTACCAAAGAAAAAATAATCAATCAAACCTGTTGCTGTCAGAATACTTGCAAGAACTGCAAAAACTCTTCTGATTTTTGGAGGGCTGAAAATATAAAAAATATTAAGCCATACAAAAATGAAACCAATGAAAATGCAGACAGTGTTGAATATCAGACCAAAAGGACCGTAGTTTACACTGACAAATTCCATAGGGGAGGACTTAATCGCATCTGTTGGAATAGTAAGTGCCGTAAGCAAAAAGAAAGCACTGATACTGAAATAAAAGAGAGAATTAACAGCTTTAAGATTGATTTCTTTTTTCTCTTTGATGCTGTTTGATTTTTTGCTTCTGATTGAAAGAATAGCAGGAATCCAGCATAAAACAGCAAAAACAACAGAACCGACACGGGTATAAAGCTGGTGCTTTGAAAGAAACACTGTGTAAATCACAGCACCAATTCCAATAAGAATAAGTGTGATGTCAACTGCTCTTCTCGGATTTTTAATTAGCTTGAGAAGCACATTCTTGAGCAGTGAGAATAAGTTGTTGAGTGTCCAGTAAAATACAAGTCCTGCAGGGCTCTTATAAAGAATCACAAGGAAAAGAATTGCAAGACCGTAAGTCTGAACTTTATCTTTCCAAGGCAGACCTCTTGTGTAAATTATGCCAGAGATGATATTAAAAAATGTCATCAGAACGGGCAGAAGATTTATTGCAACAGAGCCAAATTGAATAAGTCCGTCTGGCTTGCTTAAATCTGCAATTCCTAAAAATGAAACGCCGTTTAAAACATCAAGGTGAGAAAGAAAATGATATGCAGCCATAAAGAAAGGAATCTGCAAAAGCAGTGAAACAGAGCCTTTAATTGCATAAAAAGGCTTGTAATCCATTTCTCTGTAATATGCCTGCTGCATCATAAAACGCTCGTCGCCCTTAAACGTTTTTTTGATGTGGTTAACCCAATGCTCCATAGATTTTTGTTTAAGGCGTTCTTCTTCCTGAATGTCATCAGCCTTTTTATAAAGCGGAAAAACAAGAATCTGAACAGCGATGCTGACAAAAATAATTGCAATACCTGGATTTTTAAAGAGCGCATTTGAAAAAGTAAACACGGTTTCAATAAAATATTCCAGTGGGGTTACAACAATGTTGTAAATAGCTGAACCCATATGTTGGTGCCTCCTGAGTAAATAAAATCAAATTCCATACTATATTATCACAATCGGCATAATAAGTCAATTTTCACTTATATAATAAGCATAATATTTATTGGCATTTTTTTTAGAAAAACTATAGCATTATTCAAAAAAGTATAGTATAATATAGCCTAATTTAAAAAAATCGGCTAAGGTGATTGAAAATGGCAAAAATAGATAAAACAGTAAAAAAAGAAACTATCTATATTTCCGGCTTTGTGATTGTTTTAAGTGTATTTTTGGAATTAGTTTTCTATATATTTCATGAGTGGGATTACACAGTTCTTCTTGGCAATCTTTTAGGAGCTGTTGCAGCCATTCTTAACTTTTTCCTTATGGGAATAACAATTCAAAAAGCTGTTTTGCTTGATGAGGATGCTGCAAAAACAAAAGTGAAGCTCTCACAGATGCTTCGTATGCTTATGCTTGTCATTTTCGCAGTTATCACCTGCGTTTTTGATTGTTTTAATCTTATACCGTTTGTAATAACGCTTCTTTTCCCAAGAGTTGCGATATTTTTCAGACCGCGTTTTGATAAAATAAAAAACAGTAATAATTAAGGGGGTGATTTGAACTATGAAAGATAAAAGTATCGGTTTTCGCATTGCGGATGCCGCACTTATTATTCTTTCCGTTATACCCATTGCCGCCGCAATTGCTTTGAGAATCCTTACAAACCCTGCTGCGGAGGGGATTCAGATTGCGGGTGCACACATTTTCTTCACGGTTAAGATGCCTTTGCAGGATATGCCTATAACCGAATCACAGGTCAATTCATGGCTTGTTGTTATTGCGCTGTTTTTCTTCTGTCTTTATATGACACACGGAATCAGTGAAAAAGGCGGTTTGCGCAGGCAGATGATAGCCGAGTGGATTGTTGAACAGACGGATAGCCTTGTTCAAAAGAATATGGGTCAGTACTTTAAGGCTTTTTCACCGTTTGTGGGCGGCATAATTGCTCTTTCAGTTTGCTCAAGTCTTTTAACTCTTTTTGGTCTTTATCCGCCAACATCTGATTTAAATGTTATTGCAGGCTGGGCAATTCTTGTTTTTGTGCTTATAACTCACTATAAGCTTAAAGGCGGTTTGCTTTGCTACCTTAAGGGATTCACTGAACCGATACCTGTGTTCACTCCCTTTAACATTATTTCAGAGTTTGCCACACCTGTTTCAATGTCGTTCCGTCATTACGGCAACGTGCTTTCGGGCTCAGTTATTTCGGCTCTTGTTGCCGCAGGACTTACATCTGTTTCGAGTGTTGTTCTTGGCTGGCTTCCGGGTGTAATTGGTAACTTCCCGCTGTTCAGGGTTGGTATTCCCGCTGTTCTTTCACTTTATTTTGATATTTTCAGCGGCTGTTTGCAGGCATTTATTTTTGCAATGCTTACAATGCTTTATGTTTCCGGCGGTTTCCCTGTTGAGGAATGGCAGAAACGCATGAAGCGTAAAAAAGATAAAAAACAAAAAAATATTAAATCAGCATAAGCTGAATGGAGGTTTTTCAAATGGTAGAATTAGCAATCGGTATTATTTTAGGATGTTGTGCTCTTGGCGCAGGTATGGCAATGATCGCAGGTATCGGCCCTGGTATTGGTGAAGGTAACGCAGTTGCAAAGGCTTGCGAAGCTATCGGCCGTCAGCCTGAAAGTCAGGGTAATGTTACAACAACAATGATCATGGGTTGTGCAATCGCAGAAACAACTGGTCTTTATGCTCTTGTTATTGCAATCCTTCTTATTTTCGTTGCACCTACAAGACTTGTTGGTATCCTTATGAACTATATCGGCTGATTTCGGGAGTGATTAAAAATGCAGTCATTAGAAGTCATATCTGTAAATATATGGGATATTCTGATTTCTCTTTTAAATCTGCTGATAATCTTCCTTCTTTTCAAGCGTTTTCTTTATAAACCCGTGCGTAAAGTTCTTGATAAAAGAAAGGTTGCTATTGATACACAGTATAGTGAAGCTGAAGACGCAAAGCAGTCCGCACTTAAAGATAAAGAGATATATGAGCAAAAGCTTAAAGGTGCGCAGGACGAGGCTGATGAAATGATTAAATCAGCAGCATCTGCCGCAGATAAACGCAGCGCAAAAATCATTGACGATGCCAAAAATAAAGCAGACGGTATTATCCGTCAGGCTCATGGCGAAATTGAGCTTGAAAGAAAGAAAGCTGCTGAAGACATCAAGCACGAAATCGCTGATGTTTCAACACTTCTTACAGAGAAAATGCTTGAGCGTGAAATCAACGAAAAAGATCATCGTGATTTTATTGACTCCTTTATTGAGGGGATAGGTGAAGACGATGGAACAAGTGATTAACGAATACGCAAAGGCTCTGTTTGAGCTTTCACAGGAAGCAGATTGTGTAAAAGATATATCGGCATCTCTTGATACTGTTCTTGCCCTTGTAGAAGAAAATCCGGAATATCTTGATTTTCTTTCATCGCCTAACATTTCAAAAACTGAGCGTGTTGAGGCAGTGGAGCAGGCATTCAGCGGAATGTACGAGTATATTGTGTCTTTCCTTTCTCTTCTTTGCGAAAAAGGCAGAATACACGAAATCAGAGAATGTATTTCAGAATTTAAAAAGCTGTGCGATTCAGCTAATAAAATATCCGTGGCTCAGGTAGAGAGTGCGGTAGATTTAAGTGAAGAGCAGAAGTCGGCTCTTATCCGCAAGTTGGAGAAACTTTGCGGCAACAAAGTTGTGCTTGACTGCATCACCGATAAATCCCTTTTGGGCGGTGTTGTTGTTAAAATCGACGGTAAAATAATCGATGGCAGTATTAAACATCGGCTGCACGAATTGAAAGAAGTGATGTATAAGTGAATTCCAGACCTGAGGAAATCAGTAATATAATTAAAAATCAGATAAAAAATTACAAATCTCAGATTGAAATGGCTGAGACGGGTACTGTAATTCTTGTAGGTGACGGTATTGCAAAGGTATATGGTCTTAGAAACTGTATGTCAAGTGAGTTGCTTGAGTTTGATGACGGCAGCTTCGGTCTTGCACAGAACCTTGAAACAGAAACTGTTTCAGTAGCAATACTTTCAAATAAACAGGGCATCAAAGAGGGCTCAACTGTACGCAGAACAGGCAAGGTTCTTTCTGTTCCTGTTGGTGAAGCTCTCCTTGGCAGAGTTGTCAATGCTCTTGGTGAGCCTATTGACGGCAAAGGCCCTGCAAGCTGCAGTGAAACTCACCCAATCGAATCTGAAGCACCTGGTATCATTAAAAGACTCAGTGTTAACCAGCCTTTACAGACAGGCATCAAGGCTATCGACAGTATGATTCCTATTGGTAAGGGTCAGCGTGAGCTTATTATCGGCGACCGTCAGACTGGTAAAACTGAAATTGTAATTGATACAATCATTAATCAGCGTGGCAAAGATGTTATCTGCATCTATGTTGCAATCGGTCAGAAAAATACATCTGTTGTTCAGCTTGCTTCAATGCTTGAGCAGGCAGGCGCAATGGAATATTCTATAATCGTTTCCGCTTCTGCATCTGAAAGCGCACCTCTTCAGTATATCGCACCTTATTCAGGCTGCGCTATGGCAGAGTATTTCAGAGAGCAGGGTAAGGATGTTCTTATTATTTATGATGATTTGAGTAAGCACGCTGTTGCATACCGTGCACTTTCTCTTCTTATCAGACGCCCACCGGGACGAGAAGCATACCCTGGTGATGTTTTCTATCTTCATTCCCGTCTTCTTGAGCGTTCCGCTTGCGTTGCTCCCGAATACGGCGGAGGAACAATCACTGCTCTTCCTGTAATTGAAACACAGGCTGGCGACGTTTCAGCATATATCCCCACCAATGTTATTTCTATTACAGACGGTCAGATATTCCTCGAAACAGAGCTTTTCCATTCAGGTATTATGCCTGCTATCAACCCTGGTATTTCTGTTAGCCGTGTTGGTGGTTCAGCTCAGCTTAAAGCTATGAAAAAGGTATCTGGTGAATTGAAGCTTCTATATTCACAGTACCGTGAGCTTAAAGCATTTGCACAGTTCGGCAGCGACCTTGATGCAGACACTAAAAAGCGTCTTGCAATGGGTGAAAGAATTGTTGAGGTTCTTAAACAGGATAGAAATGCTCCTGTTCGTGCAGGCTGTCAGGTTGCAATTATTTATGCTGTAACAAAGGGCTTCCTTGAGGATGTTCCCGTTAATCAGGTTAAGAAGTATGAGCAGGAGCTTTATGCTCTTCTTGAAAATAAATATGAGGACCTGCTTGTAAGGTTTGAATCTAATTTCTTTGAGGCGGAAGATGTTGAAACGCTTGAAACCGCACTTAAAGAAATGCAGAGGTGAGCGCTGTGGGAGCAGATATAAAAGCACTCAGAACAAGAATTAAGAGCGTCGATTCAACTCTGCATCTTACAAAAGCGATGGGTCTTGTAGCTTCTTCAAAAATCAGAGGCGCAACAATAGCTATGGAAAACAGCCGTCAGTACCTTGACGCTGTTAACGAAATAATCACACAGCTTTCATCAAGCAATGAATGTGCCAAAAGCCCATATATGGCTCAGAATAACACAGGCAAAACAAAAATCATCATCATCGCAGGCGACAGGGGACTTGCAGGCGGCTATAACGCCAATGTTTTCCGTGAAGCTGCACAGTATAGTGATGCTGAGTTTGTGCCAATCGGCAAAAGAGCCTGTGAAAGATTCGGCAAAGATTTTGTTTCATCAGAAAAATTCAGCGGAGCAGAAAGCTATGAGCTTGCAAAGAAGCTTTGTAAAGAGTTCTGCGACGGCGAGTTTGACCGCCTTGGCATAATCTGCACAAAGTATGTTTCAATGATGAAGCAGGAGGCTGTAACAAAGTGGGTTCTTCCTCTTACAAAAACTGAGCCGAAAGGCGGAGCAGGAATTCTTTTTGAGCCTGAGGAAAGATATATTCTTGACACAGCAGTGCCCGAATATGTTACAGGTATGATTATGGGCGCAGTCAGAGAGAGCTACACCTGCGAGGTTGTTGCCAGAAGAATGGCAATGGATTCCGCAGGAAAGAATGCCCAGACTATGATTGACGATTTACAGCTTAAATATAACAGAGCCCGTCAGGGCGCAATTACTCAGGAGATTACTGAGATTATCGCAGGAAGCAACGTATAAAGCTTCGCATTTTATATGCATAGGAGTGAGATAATTTGGCAGATCATAAAGGCGTCGTTTCACAGGTTATGGGACCTGTTGTTGACGTTCGTTTTGAGGAGGGACAGCTTCCTCCCATATATAATGCGCTGACAATGCCTGTCGGCGATAAAAAGCTGACTGTTGAGGTTGCTCAGCATATCGGTGACAACACCGCCCGTTGTATTGCTATGGCATCAACTGACGGACTTAAACGTGGCACTGAGGTTACAGACACACTTCACACAATTTCTGTTCCCGTTGGTAGAGAAACTCTCGGCAGAATTTTCAATGTTCTCGGTGAGGTTGTTGACGAGGGTGCAGAACCCGAAAATTGTGAACGCTGGAACATTCACCGCCCCGCACCCGATTATTCAGAGCTTGCCACTTCAACAGAAATTCTTGAAACAGGCATCAAGGTTATTGACCTTATCTGCCCCTATTCAAAGGGTGGTAAAATCGGTCTTTTCGGCGGTGCAGGTGTTGGTAAAACAGTTCTTATTATGGAGCTTATCAACAATATTGCAAAAGAGCACGGCGGCATTTCTGTTTTCACAGGTGTTGGCGAGCGTACCCGTGAGGGAAATGACCTTTATAACGAAATGAAAGAGTCAGGGGTTATCAAAAACACCGCACTTATGTACGGTCAGATGAACGAACCTCCGGGAGCCAGAATGAGAGTTGGTCTTTCAGGTCTTACAATGGCTGAATACTTCCGTGATCAGGAAGGTCAGGATGTTCTTCTCTTCATTGATAATATCTTCAGATTTACACAGGCAGGTAGTGAGGTTTCTGCACTTCTTGGTCGTATGCCCTCTGCTGTTGGTTATCAGCCAACACTTGCAACAGAAATGGGTACCTTGCAGGAAAGAATTACATCAACAAAGCGTGGTTCAATCACATCAGTTCAGGCTGTTTATGTTCCTGCTGATGACCTTACTGACCCCGCACCTGCAACAACATTTGCTCATCTTGATGCTACAACAGTTCTTTCAAGAAATATTGCTTCACAGGGTATTTACCCCGCAGTTGACCCCCTTGAGTCAACCAGCCGAATCCTTTCAGCAGAAATTCTCGGCGAAGAGCATTATTATGTAGCAAAAGAGGTTCAGAGAATCCTCCAGCGTTACAATGAGCTTATGGATATTATTGCAATCATGGGTATGGATGAGCTTTCAGATGAGGATAAAATGCTCGTTTCCCGTGCAAGAAAAATTCAGAGATTCCTTTCACAGCCTTTCCATGTTTCAGAGAAGTTCACAGGTCTTCCCGGTATATATGTTCCTCTTTCAGAAACAATCAGAGGCTTTAAAGAAATCATTGAAGGTAAGCATGACGATTTGCCCGAATCAGCATTCCTCTTTGTCGGCACAATTGACGAGGCTGTTGAAAAGGCAAGAAAGGCGTAATTATGAATACCTTTGTGCTTAATATAACCTCGCCCGAGGGCAGAGTGTTTTCAGATGATGTTCAGAGCGTTGCCGTCAGAGGAATAGAGGGCGACCTTGCAATTCTTGCAGGTCATATACCTTTTGTAACAACTCTTCAGCCCTGCGAATGTAAAATTACACTTGCAGACGGAAGCGAAAAGTTGGGCACAACCGACGGCGGAATACTCACAGTTTCCGCAGAGCAGACAACATTGCTGTCGGGCAGTTTCCAATGGAAATAAATAGTTTATAAAAAGAAAGATGATTATGATGAGCAACAGCTTTCATAATCATCTCTTTTTTATTATGTTTTGTTTAGCTTTGAATCAATTGTATTTCTCCGCAAACTGAAACTTCTTTAATATTTATTTCACCTTTGCTTGTGAATCTGACAGTGGCTCTTCTTGCAATAATATCGGGGAATGTGAAAATCAGCTTGTGTCCAACACCGATAGCTCTTCCAAGATAAATTTCATCCTTGTTGTTATAAACTGAAACAGAAAAATCAACATTTTCAATGATGTTTTCTGTGCTTAATTCTTCTTTGAGGATTATAGCGTTCATCAGTGCATCTTTATCAAAAACAACATTAAGTTCATTGTTCTCAACTACAGGGTTTTCAATTGTTTTGATTGGTGAGCCAAATCTTCTTTTGATTTCGTTGCCAAATTCAATAACTCTTTCAACATCTTCTTCAGGGAGAAGTCCTCGTCTGTCAGGACCGATATTTAAAAGAAGATTTGCACCTCTGCCAACAGAATAAAGATAAATTCCCATCAGCTTGTCAACAGATTTCAGCGTGGGCTTGTCCGCATCGCCATAGAACCAGCTTTTGCGGATTCTGCAATCGCATTCATATGGCATATAACGCATTTCGCCCTCGTATTCCCTTATGTTGTAGTTGGGCATATCGCAATAGCCGGCTTCGTTTTTGCACCACGCAGTGTCGGGGTCCCACATATTAAAAATAAGAATATCAGGCTGTAAACTGCGGATTTCTTTGATAATTCGCTCTTCATCATAGCTATGACCCTCGCTTCCGCAGCCGTCAAACCAAAGATAATCAATTTTGCCGTAGTTTGTCAGCAATTCGCTTATCTGATTTATAAAATAATCGTCATATTCTTTCGGGCTCATTTTAACAGAGCCAAACTGAGCAGGGGAGTAGTAAAATCCAACCTTGATGCCATACTTGCGGCAGGCTTTAACATATTCATCAACAACATCGCCCTTGCCGTCTTTCCAAGGTGTGTTTTTAACAGAGTAATCAGTGTATTTTGACGGCCAGTTTGCAAATCCGTCATGGTGCTTGCATACAAGCACTGCATATTTTGCCCCAGCCTCTTTAATTGTTTTTATCCAGTTTTCGCAGTCAAGCTCAGTGGGATTGAACCCCTCAACGGGCATTTCTTTTAAATCCCAGTCAATATGACCCTCATAAAATGTGCGTATTCCAAAATGAAAAAACACACCGAATTCCCAATCAAGAAACTCTTTCTGCTTTTCTTTAATAGTGATTGACATTGTTTTCCTCCTTGTTTATTGCTTCCAGAATGGAACGCTCAAAACATTGTTAAAATTAAATATATCTCTGAACGGATTGTATCCGAGAGCAAAAACTTTAAAAATCCATATAACAGGCGACCATTTAAAGTTAAGCCAGTCAAGAACAGTTACAAGACCTCTTAAAAATGTTGAAACATCGTGTGTCTTTGGAACATTCACAGGCTCAAAATCTTCGCCCTCACGCTGAATAACCATCGGCTGAGAATAGCATATTCCGTTTTCGCCCGAAAGATAAAAACGAACAAACATATTTATATCATCAAGAAGATTATCACTGTGAAGGTCAAGCTCAGCATAGCCATCCTTGCAATCGTAATCACGAAGCACAACATTGCCGTTTGATACCCATGTGATATAGTCAAAGTTTTCGCCCCATACTTTAATTACATCGTTTTCTTCGTCAACCTCAACCTTTGTAACAAGCGGTGTGTTATCGCTCCACCACTGTGCATTGTCGCAGTTGCCGTCAAAGCTTTCCATTTCTTTCATGCCGTTAAGCTCATATCCGTTTGAGTAATGCGAAACAGAGAAAAACTCGCCGTTTACCATGCAATCCCTTAATGCATCGTTAGAAAGTTCGGGCATATACATCATTGTGTATGCGTCATTTATTGATGTTTCACTGTGTGAATCAGAGAATGTGAATCCCCAAGGAACAACACCGTTTGGAATTGTTTTTGCAAGAATCTGATCATAAAGAATTCTGTCGCAACGGGTGTGTTCATCTGTTGCACTATTGATTCCCATGCCCACGCTTGAGCCTGCGTTGTCAAGGAAAAGACGGGCAAATTTGTTTACATAATATTCGTCAACTTTCTGCCCCACATGATCCTCAGAATCCTTGTCAATATAAACATACTCGCCAATGTGTGCAAGCATAGAAATTCCGTCTGCAATTCTGACACCTTCGCTCGGTGTTTCATAATCGCCAAAAACGCCTGCAAGACCCTGACCGTATTCGCTCCAGTAGCCTGTAAGGTGGCAATCTGCAAAAGGCGTTGCCATATTTAATTCGATACCTTTTTCAACATCAAGAATACCGTTTGAATGTGTTCTCACTCTGCCTGTTGTGATTTTTTCATCACCGCTCATGTATGAAAAATCAACGCTTTCCGCTGTTCCGCCTGTGAATGCTTTGTAATCCTCAGCAGAGAGGGGAATTATAGGATTTCTTGCGCCGCCTGTGCGCTCTTTTTTTATGGCACGGACAAGCGGAATTGTGTCAGGTGCAGTGTCCCATCCTCTGTTGATTGTGCCGTGGTCGGTTATGGCAACAGCGTCATAGTCAAGTGCATAATAATCTGTAATAGCCTCTTCGATTGTCTGAAATCCGTCAGAGGCAATTGTGTGGCAGTGAAGCTGTGTTTTATAAGACTGCCACTTGTCCCAGTCAATATTTTTATACGGGTTGGTTATTACATAATTTTCACCGCTGCTGGCAGATGCCACAAGAGCCATTGCAGGTGTAAGTAAAATAAATGAAAGTAAAATGCAAAATGTTCTTTTAATTTTATTCATATTAAAACCTCCTATTTTAAGAAGATAATACCATATCAATTCCTTTATTTCAACAATAAAAGCATTTATATATATAAAATAAATAAATTTTCTTTACATCGAGTGCTAAATGTGTTAATATTTAGTAAATCAAATTATTGGAGGCATTGATTCTTATGAGATCAATTAAAAAGATTATTGCATTGCTTATGGCAGTGATTATGCTTGCTTTTTCATGTTCTGTTGCATCATATGCAAAAGATAATGAAAAGCAGATTCCATCAATTATTGTCCCCGGCATTTTCCAGAGCGAAGTTTTCTATTATGAAAACGGCGAAAAAGTATGTGATGAAGACGGCGACCCTCTCAGCCCGCCTTTCTTTATGGATTCAACCGATAAAATCGTAAAGCAGGTTGTGCCGAAGCTCATTTTCCCTCTTCTCAGACTTCTCATAACTCAGAAAGATAAAAATGAAATGGCAGCCACCGCTCTTGCAGATGCACTTTGCAGTGTGCTTATGACAAAACAGCTCAGCGATAACAACGGCAAATTCATCAACGATGTTCGTGCCACAAAATATAATGACAGCTTTGCTGATTTATCAAAGCATGATCAGCAGTATATCCTTGATAATCTTCCTCTTGAAAGATATATCGAAAAAGGCGGAGCAGACACACTTTATGTTTTCTCATACGCTTCACTTGGCAATATGATTGACACTGCAAATGAGCTTTATGAGTTCATTCAGTTTGTTAAAAAAGATTCAGGCTCAGATAAAGTTAATATCGTTCCCATAAGTCAGGGCGGCTCAATTGCAAACGCACTTCTTCAGGTTTATGCAGACAAAGGCATCTCACTTGCAGAGGATATTAACCGTGTTGTTTATGTTGTTCCTGCTCTTGACGGCTCAATTCTCGTTGGCGAAATCTATGAAAACGGACTTATTGACGATGATAACGAGCTTTATCGTGATATGATTCCATCACTTATGGGCGAGGATGACTGGACAGCTTACCTTGTGAATATTCTTCTTCGTATTCTCCCAAATGCAGAGCTTAACAATATTCTTGATAAAGTTGCAGACACCTTGGCAGGGGAGTACCTTGTAAATTCAACACTTATTTGGGGACTTGTTCCCTCTGGCAATTATCCTGCCGCAAGAGAAAAATATCTTTCAACTCCAGAGCGTGCAGAGATTGCAAAGCAGACAGATTGGTTCTATAACGCACAGAAAAACCGCTTCAATAATATTCTCAAAGCAATTGATGACGGCGTTGAAGTTTTTGACATAGTTGATTACAACTATACTCTTTATGAACTTGTCGATTCATGGGATGATGTTAATGCAGACGGCATTATTCAGTTAAGCTCAGAGTCAATGGGCTGCTACTCAGCAGGCGTTGATGTTAAGCTCCCTGCGGATTATGTTTCACCTGCAAATAACTGCAAAGACCCAAAAAATCATGACCATTCAGACCCCAACGGAATAGTTGACGCATATTGTGGACTTTTGCCCGAAACAACATTCTTCTTCTACGGTCAGGATCATGAAAAAACGGGCAACAACAATGTTATTATGTATCTTGTTGCGGAGCTTCTCACAAATCCCGAATTTAAGGATGTTCATTCATATCCCGACAGATTCCCTCAGTTCAATGTTGCAAGAGAGTCAAAGCATCTTATGCGTGATGTTGCAAAGATGAAAGCTTATAATACATCAGCTTTCACAGCGGAGCAGAAAAAAGAGTTTAATTCAGCAATCGAAAAGGCAGAGTCAGCTATTGAAAACACAGCTCTTTCAGCAGAAGAATTTGAACTTGCAAAAACAAACTTCTATGAAACAACAAGCAGAATCATCAACGGTGACCCTGTACCCGAAAAGCAGAGCTTCGATTTTGAGGCACTTCTCACAAAGATAATGAAGCTTGCAAGTGATGTTATGTTTATGCTCTTTAAGGGCAAAGGCTTCAGCGAATTATGTAAATGATAAAATGCTCTCGCTCTCTCACTTTTGTGAGAGGGCGTTTCATTTTGTAACCTGCGCCAGTGCATCTGGTGTTGTGCCAACAATAATACTTTCTGCAATGCAAACATTACTTTTTACTTTATATTTTTCAATTTTTTTACCGAATATCACATACACCTCAACAGAAACATTCAGCATAATCTGATGCCTTGTCTGATTAACGCCTGTGCTGTCAAAAACATTCTGAAATTTTGTTGATGCAGTGCCCGTCATTGTAACATAAAATGTCATTTTCGGTCCTAATCCAGAAATAATTTCGTCCCCGAAAAAAGATGTCAGAGGAATCTTTACGGGGACGCATTTCATTTCACTTATTCTTTTGTCAACATTCCTGTTCACCGCATTTGAAACAGTGTTCAGCTTTGCGGTGTCCGTCTGAATTGATTTCACATTTCCGTTTTCATCATTATGTATTTCAACAATATCTGAATAATATAAATTAGCCTTTTGCACCGACTCCTCAACGCCGTTAAGTATCGCACTTGCGGCGGCATTTTTTGCGGTAAATTCTGAAAGCTCCGTTCTCACAAGCTTCATTCTGAATTCAAAAAATATCACAGCGGCAATTGCAAAAATCAGAATAACAAGAATAATCAAAAACACAGTTCGTATGTTTCGTTTCATATAATCACCTGCTTTATTATATGAAAACAAAAACAGGATGCCACAAAGCATCCTGTAAAGTTTAATCTTCTGCGTCGGGTCGCATATCAATTCTGTAAATTTCCTGCTTTTCCATATCGATGGGAGGAATGTTGATAGGCGGCATACCAGCGGTAACTGTGAGGTTTGAAATAAAAACTCGTGCGTAGGGGAAAAGCTCCTTAAATGTTGCCACGTGAAGTTCTTCTCTTTTCATTGAGCCGTCAGATTGAAAAATGCCCTGCACGGTCAGCTCAATAAGAAAATTCTCATTGCCGTTTTTATCTTTAACTTCAATTTTCAAAAATCCCTCGCAGATATTGTTCTGCCCATATTTAACATTATATGAATAATTGTTGCCAAGCTCAAGTTTTGTTCCGTTTACAAGTGTGTTTTTAAATTTCAGATGTGAAATTTTATACGCCTTTAAAACTAACTTTGCCATTAAATCACTTCCTTTTAATTATGGTAACACATAATCTTTACAGTTTCAAGACAAAAATATTACAATTATTTTACATTTCGCTCTTGTATGAAAATACATTATGTTGTAAAATATTAGGGATATTAAAACAAAGGTGATTGTATATGAGTAACTCAGGCAATTCAGATAACAAAAACGGCGAAGGCTTTTTCTCGGATATCAACACTTATAACGAAAATAATTCAAAAAGCGACAATTTCCGTGTGAATATCCCTGTTAAAGAGGTTATGGATTCCTACAACAAAAATTCGTATTACGAAAATAAAAAAAGCGACCCCAGAGATATACCAATTGGCAAAGGCTATTATAACCCTCATAAAGAGGAACGATATGACCACAACGCATATCTCAGAGCTCAGCAGCAAAAAAATCAGCAGGCTCAGCACAAACAGCAGACACAGCATACACAGCTTAAACCGCAGGGCTCTTACAGCAGTGCCACTAAGCAATTCGGCAAGGCAATGAAAAAGAAAAAAAGCGGTTGCGGATGTGGCACAATGTTTGTTTGCCTTTTGCTTGTTCTGGCAATTGGCTTTGCAGGTCTTTACGGCTATGTTTTCGCAATGGCTGGCAAGGTTCAGTCTGCGGAGCTTCAGGCAGATTACAGTGTTGACTTAAAGAGAAGCGATGATGTTTTAAACATTCTTCTTATCGGTCTTGATAAAGCAGACGGCGGAGTTTCACGCTCTGACTCTATGATGCTTCTTTCAATTGATAAATCCACAAGAACGCTTAAACTCACTTCGTTCCTCCGTGATATGTGGGTTAAAATCCCAGGCTATTATAATGCAAAGCTCAACGCTGCATATGCCTATGGCGGAGCACAGCTGACAGTTGACACTATCGAGTCAAATTTCAACATTGATATTGACCATTTTGTGCTTGTTGATTTTGATATGTTTGAGCAGATTATCGACTCCCTCGGCGGTGTTACAGTTGATATAACCGAAAGAGAAGCGGAGTTCCTCAGAACTCATACAAGAGTTAAGGTTCCTGCTGGCGAAAACACTCTTAACGGTGAATACGCACTTATTTATTCAAGAATCAGAAAGCTGGATTCAGACTTTTACCGCACACAAAGGCAAAGAAAAGTTATGACATCCATTATCAACAAAGCTAAGAGGAGCAATCCCATAACGCTTGTTAATATGGTTTCAGACATTATGCCTCTTATTACAACAGATATTAACCGCTCAGAGTTGACAGGTCTTGCATTCTCTGCTTTGAAATATATCAGATATGATATTGACCAGCTGCAGGTTCCTGCTGACGGCACATATTCTTCGCAGATGATTTCAGGTCAATCTGCTCTTGTTCCAAATATGGAAGCGAATAAAACAAATATTTATAATTTCATTTATAACTCAGGTGATTGATTTTGCATTATATAATACTCGACCTTGAATGGAATAATACATATGCACGGCGAATAAAAGGATTTCTCAATGAGATTATTGAAATCGGTGCAGTTATGCTTGATGAAAATCTTAAAGAGATTGATGAATTTTCCTGCTTCGTCAATGCGCAGGTGGGCAAAAAGCTCAAAAGCAACATTAAAAGGCTCACCAATATTACAAATGACGATATAAAAAGCGGCATTGTTTTCACAAAAGCTATGAGCAAATTCAGAGATTGGATAGGCAGCGAAGAGAATGTTGTCCTCACATGGGGCGACAGTGATGTAAGGGTACTTATTGAAAATTTCAGATACCTTAACGGAATCGAAACAATACCGTTTCTTACAAACTATGTGAATGTGCAATCATATGTTCAGCGAATTTTAGGCGTTCCAATGGCACAGCAGTTAGGTCTTTCCCGTGCGGCAGAGATGCTTGAAATCAATGAAGATTGCTTTTCTCACCACAGAGCACTTGATGACAGCAAGCTGACCGCAGAGTGCTTTAAAAAGACTTTTAATAAAGATACTTTTGACCCCATAATCATTCCCTGCAACAGCAATTTTTATGGCAAGCTGGCATTCAAGCCTTACGCAATCAGCTCTTTGAATAATCCCGCTGTTGATAAATCTCTTTTAAGCTATACCTGCGAAAAGTGCGGCTCAAAGGGAAGAATTGTGAAGAACTGGCGGTATTCCAATCAGTTTTTCAGAGCAATTTACCGTTGCCCTGTGTGCAAAACAAATGTCAGAGTCTGTGTCAGATATAAAAAGTATTACGACCATGTTGAAACCAAAAAGAATATTTCAATAATTGAGCCTAATCAGGAAACAGTATAAAAATTAACGGGAGCACCCACAAGGATGTTCCCGTTCTTTTTGTATTATTTTATTTTGAAATTGCTTGAACAGTTATATCTGAACTGGATGAAACTATAAATCCACAGCTGATACTGCCGCCATTCGGTACATATGAATTGCACTGTGATGTAATTTTTAACCCGTCAGATGTGCTGTCTGCTGAACAGCTCCATGTTTTTTCAACAGAAGCATCACCGCTCAACTTAACGATAACTGATGAATCGCCAGCTAAGCTTGCACCGTTGTTTTTCTGTGTCAATTCAATCTGATACATATTTTTGCCGCCCGACTTCCACTTGTTCACAACTCTTGCAGTTGTGTAAACATCATTGTCAGATGTTAAAAATGCTGTACTCTTTGAATTGCCCGATTTCACAAGCTCACCGTTGCTGACCGTGGGAGTATTCTCACTTGCTTCTTCTCCGCTTTCAGATGTTTCTGAATTTTCATCAACTGTGGTGGCAGTAGCCATAGCAGGGGATTCAAGGTTTGTGTTGCCCTTTGCAGGTGTGCCGAGAACATCAGTTGTTTTACTTGAATACTGAACAATCAGCATTGCGTCCTGCTCATTTACAACACCGTCGCCGTTTAAGTCAGCGGCACTTTTTTGTGAATCGTCAGCCTTGCCGCCTTTGCTTATGCTGATTATTTCAAAAGCATCTGCCGCATCAACCTTGCCGTCGTGGTTAATATCACCTTTTTTGCCGCTTGATGTGTTCAGCGTAATTGATGTTCCGCTTGCAAGAATTGAAATTACAAGGAAAATGCTTGAAAGAAGCACAGCAGTTGAAGCATATAAAATAATGGGAAGCTTAGAGCCTGGAACTATTTTTATTAAAGAGCGTTTTTTCTTTTTCAAAGAATCACCAACTAACTGCATTATTATATATAGTAAATTATAGCAAAAGCGATAGAATTTTGCAATAGTTATTATACAAATAAAATAAATATATTTATATATTGCACTAATAACTGTATGCTCCTTTGTATATTTTGCGAAAAGTTCATATAAATTTCACAAAAATTGGATAAATTTTATTAAAAATGCTTGAAAAAGGCTTCGACAGATGTTATAATTACGAAGATGTCAGTTCTATTGGCATATGTTAGCCGCAGCGGGCGGCACAAGGAGGAAAATAAATTGAAAACCTATAACGCAAAAGATATTCGTAACATCGTAATTGCAGGCCACGGCTCAAGAGGTAAAACAACTCTTGCAGAGGCTATGATATTCCTCGCAGGCGGTTCAGACCGTATGGGCAGAGTTGCAGACGGCAACACAATTCTTGACTTTGACGCAGAGGAAAAGCGCCGTAAAGTTTCTATTTCTACAGCAGTAGCTCCTATCGAATGGAAGAATTTCAAATTAAATATAATCGACACTCCCGGTCTTTTTGACTTCGCAGGCGGTATGAGCGAAGGTATCAGAGCAGCAGAATGTGCTCTTATCGTTACAGCCGCTGGCTCAGGCTATGATGTTGGCGCAGAGAAAGCATACAAAGCAGCTAAAAAGAGACAGATCGCAAGAATGTTTGCTGTTACAAGATGTGATGCTGATAACGCTGACTTCTACAAAACATTTGATGCAATAAAAGAAGAGCATAAGAGCTCTGTTTGCCCCGTTATCGTTCCTCATATGGAAGATGGCAAAGTTAAATCATATGTTAACCTTGCTTCAAGAAAAGCATATGAATATGTAAACGGCAAAGCCAAAGAAGTTCCAATGCCTGATGACAGCAGAATCACTGAAATGCTCGACATCCTCACAGAAACAGTTGCTACAAGTGATGATGAGCTTATGGAAAAATTCTTTGAGGGCGAAGAGTTCACACGCGGCGAAATCGCAGGCGCACTTAATAAGGGCGTTAGCGAAGGTACAGTTTACCCCGTATATGCTTGCTCAGGTTACACAGGCGACGGCGTAGATATGCTCCTTGACGAAATCGCATATTCAGCTCCTATTGCTGCTGACCACGCTGGTGAAGGCGATGTTGAGTGTGACGAAAACGGACCTCTTGCTGCTATCTGCTTCAAAACAGTTGCTGACCCGTTTGTTGGTAAGATGTCATTCATGAAGGTTGTAAGAGGTAAGATCTCTGCTGATACACCTGCTTATAACGCAAGAACAGGCGAAAGCGAAAGAATGGGCAAGATTATCACTGTTAAGGGTGGTAAGCAGGAAGATGCTGCTTGCATCCCCGCTGGTGATATCGGTGTTGTTACAAAGCTTTCTGGCTTCAAAACAGGCGACACAATGTGCGATCCCAAAAATGTTGTTGAGCTTGACGGCGTAGATTTCCCCGTTCCCTGCCTTTCAATGGCTGTTAAGGTTCGCAAAAAAGGCGAAGAAGAAAAAGTTGTTGCTGGTATCAACCGTCTTGTTGAAGAAGATCCCACAATCAAGTTTGAAATAAATAAAGAAACCCGTGAGCAGGTTATTTACGGTCTTGGTGAGCAGCACCTTGATATTATCGTATCAAAGCTTAAAGGTAAGTTCGGCGTTGAGGTTGACCTCAAAGTTCCGAAGGTAGCATACAGAGAAGCTATCCGTAAGACAGTTCAGGTACAGGGCAGACATAAGAAACAGTCTGGCGGTCATGGTCAGTTCGGTGATGTTTGGATTCGCTTTGAGCCCTATGATGGCAATGACCTTGTATTTGAATCAGAGGTTGTTGGTGGCGCAGTTCCCAAGAACTTCTTCCCCGCAGTTGAAAAAGGTCTTAAAGACTGCATGCTCAAGGGCGTTATGGCTGGCTATCCTATGGTTGGTCTTAAAGCAGTTCTTTATGATGGTTCATATCATCCTGTTGACTCATCTGAAATGGCATTCAAGACAGCTGCTTCACTTGCATTCAAGAACGGTATTCCTCAGGCAAGCCCCGTTATCCTTGAACCCGTTGGAACATTAAAGGCTTATATGCCCGACGATAACCTTGGCGACATCATGGGCGATGTTACAAAGCGTCGTGGCCGTGTTCTTGGTATGGGACCCTCTGGCGAAAAGAAGATGCAGGAGCTCGTTGCTGAAGTTCCAATGGCAGAAATGGGCGATTTCGCAACAGTTCTCCGTTCTGTAACACAGGGCAGAGGTTATTACTTCCTCGAATTTGCAAGATATGAAGATGCACCTGCAAATGTAGCTGAAAAAGTTATTGCTGATGCAAAGGTTGACGAAGAAGACTAATATAAAAAACTAAATCATTCAATCAGCGTCAGGCAACTGACGCTGATTTTGGCGTTATTATGAAAATTATTTATCCCGATTATTATAAAAGCTTTAAATGCGTGGCAGGGGAGTGTATTGACACCTGTTGTGCTGGGTGGGAGGTTGTTGTTGACTCTGCCTCCGCTCAAAAATATAAAAATGTTGATGGTGCATTTGGTGAAAAACTGAGAAGCGCAATGACAGTTGATGCAGATGGCGATACCATTTTTGCCCCAGTAAACGGCAGATGCCCATTCCTCAACAATAAAAATCTCTGCGAAATATACATAAATTGCGGTGAAAATCATCTTTGCCACACCTGCACTATGTTCCCGAGGTTTGTTGAAGAATTTGGCTCTTTGCGTGAAATCGGTCTTGGTTTCGGCTGCCCCGAAGCTGTGAGAATTATCCTTTCGCAAAAAGAAAAATGGAAGTTTGTTTCTGAAAATACAGACGAACTGCCAGAACCAAATGACATTGATGCCGACCTTTATTTTGCACTTACAGCTATGAGAAAAAAGCTTTTTGAGCTGATTTTTAATAAAGATTTTTCTTTTGATGTTTGCCTTGCAAATGCTGTTGAATTTACAGATGAATGTCAGCAGTTCATTGATGACGAAGAATATGAAAAAAGCGTGGATTTGTGCGAAAATTTTGTTGTCAACAAGCTGACGAAAACGGAACTTTTTTATGAGGAATGTTCAGAAATTCTTAATAAGCTTGAGGTACTTTCAGATAACTGGAAGCCAACGCTCAGCAAAGTTGATTTCAAAAGTGAAGTCAGTTATTCAGACGATTTTCGCAACATAAGTGCTTATTATATTTACAGATATTTTTTGAAAGCTGTCTATGATTATGACGCTATCACACCTGTGAGATTCTGCGCTCTCTCCTGCGAAATAATAAGCCGTCTGCAAAATGCGGGCATTCCGCTTGAAACGGCGGTGCGAATTTATTCAAAAGAAGCGGAATACTCTGCTGAAAATCTTGAAATGATATACGAATATTTGTAATTCAAAATAAATATAAAAAATAAAACCACACAGAATTTGCTGATGTCCGATAAGGATGTTTTTCAAAAATATCTGAATTGAGTGTAGCAAAGGGAAACAGACACCGTGAATTGCAGAAATGCTTTTCACGGTGTCTGTTTTTATATGCGTAAATCCACACATTCGATTAATAACCCTCTTGCACCTACAATATAGGCACAGGGAGGCGATAGCTATGAAAACTAAACGGAAATACTTTTACTTGGACGATTTTGAGCACAGGTTGTTAGTCGGGTGCCTTATGACGGCACGGAATGAGTACATCTACGAGGATAAGCCGATAGAGGACGTCAATGAGCTAATCCTGAAAATCCTTGACGCCCCGACAAAGAAATTGCGGGTTATCGTAAAGGAGGACGCATAATGGATAAGTACATAACGGATGAACGAACCGGGCTGAAATACGAACTTGTCGGAGATTATTATTTCATTGCAGGTGATGACGAGCCGGAAGAACGTCCCATCGGGATATGGGGGTGCGGGTGTCCGGTGGACACCTCTGCCAAAGGCAGAAGCACCGACCGAGCCGGCAGGCGAGACCAACGGCACTTGCGGCATCTGAAAAAGCACCGCAGAACAGTTTACGCCGAGCTGCTGACAAGCGGAAAGCTGAACGGCTACCTTGCCGATCTAAATGGGCAGGCGGAGAATATGTTCTTTCGGTTGGTAAAAGAACTTGCCGAAAAGGAAGGCATTTCGGAAAAACTCAAAGAGAAAGATCAAATGCTTTGGGTACAGCGGATGAACGCAGTACGGGAAACGGCAACGGAAACAGTCAATAATGATTTGA
>JAKSQM010000008.1 GCA_024404115.1 Clostridia bacterium
TACAGAATAATTTTATACAAAGAAAAAGCAGTCGGCGGGTAACCGACTGCTTCTTGAATATGTGGGGAGAAAAATTAGTGAATCAATTTGATGCTACAAGATAGTAAGATTTATTTATGCGATTTTCCATATCTGTGCTTTGTTGCCAGATGAATATGTGGAAAGACTTACATTTGATGAGTTTGATGTGCCAGTTGCTGTTAATACATAACTGGTGTTATTGGCAGAGCGAATAACATAACCTCCGCTGACAGCTTCAAAAATCCAATCTT
The DNA here is from genome assembly GCA_024404115.1 of Clostridia bacterium. Taxonomy (GTDB): domain Bacteria; phylum Bacillota; class Clostridia; order Oscillospirales; family Acutalibacteraceae; genus CAG-488. The sequence continues at coordinate 273 of JAKSQM010000008.1, forward strand.
GCGTGCTATTTCCCGACTTAGTCCAAATATTAACATTGGAACCGTTTTTAGATGTTGTACCATAAACATTGAGAGCGCAGGAACTTGCACATTTTGGAACAACAACATACTTTGTGTAAGTTTTGCCATTAAATGTTTTTGAACCGTGTGCAACAAGCTTGAATGCCTGACCAGAGGTGTTGTCTTTCTGATACACAGTAACATTTGTGTTGCTTGCACTCCTGCTTCCGTAAACATTTAAAAGTTTGTTCGATTTAGTGTTTGTCATACAATACCAAGTGTTCTGCTTTAAAGATGTTGAAACAGAAGAGGCTGATGAAGAAGATGAAGTACTTGTTGTATAACCGTTCAAATGAATTGCATAGCACTTAGATGCATTTGAAGTAGGCATAAGGACATCTTTGTTTTTGGCTCTATTATGTGCATAAACAAGGATCTGCCCTTTGCTATTAGTTTCTCCAGAATAAAGAGCGACATGACCACTTGAACTACCTGAGCTGTTTTCCCATACTATAACATCACCTTTTGAAAGAGAATAACCAAACATTTTTGATGTAAAGCATGAAGATGATGACCAGCCAGAGCAATTGATTTTTTTGCCGTATGACTGCAACTTTTGACCCAACTGTCTTGCATTAACATTATAAACAGCGGTGAATCCGCCAGCTTTTAAACAGTCAGAAACAAATTCTGCACATAAACCTTTTCCATCATTCCAATGGGATTTTGCGTATGAAAGAGCTTTATCGGGATTATATGATGTACTTGCTGCGGTTGCTCCCATTACGCTAATACTGAGAAGCATTGTTAAGGTAAGAATAAAAGCTAAAACTCTTTTAATTGATTTTGACATACTATTTCTCCTTTTCATATGTTTTGGTTAAACTTATACTTTTCTCCCCATAAAGTGCGAAATACAGGTTTAACCTATACTATTATAGCTAAAACCTCTGAAGAATACAAGTATATCCTGTAATATTATTTAAAAATATGGGGTGGTATTGTGAAAAATCGTATCAGAGAGTTAAGAAAAGCAAATCATATGTCGCAAATATATCTTAGTATTGAGTTAGAGGTGGCACAGGAAACTATAAGTGCATATGAAAATGGCAAGCATTATCCGAGTTTTCAATCCTTGGTTAAAATGTCGAAACTGTTTAATGTTCCAATAGACTATATAATGGGACTTTCAGATTCCATTGGCAATAATGATTTGACTGCAAAGGAGAATCAAATTATTAGAATGTTTAAGGCTTTAAATAGTGATAATCAAGATAAAGTCATAGCGTATACACAGGGACTTTTAGATTATGAAAAATAAATTTATACAAAGAAAAAGCAGTCGGCGGGTAACCGACTGCTTCTTCCAATAAATTGAGGGGTTTATTGAGGAGGGGTAGTGATTAAAGGAGTTGCGGATCTCCCTTATCACGCCTTTATTATAACAGGCATATATGAATAATATATGAATAAACATTGCAGATTTTTAAAACTTTTTGTAAAATCTGAATTTTATCACAATTATTTTACCGCAAAAATTGACGAATATTAAAAAACTTTTGGTTTTTTACTTGAAATATAAAACTATATGGTGTAGCATATTGTTAAACAAACGCAAAGGAGATTTATTATGAAACTTGGTGTTTTCACCTGCCTTCTTGGAAATCTTCCACTTGAGCAGGCACTTGAATACTTTAAATCAAAGGGAATAGAAATGGTTGAAATCGGCTGCGGCGGCTTCCCTGGAAACAGCCACGCTGACCCAGAAGTGCTTCTTAATGACGAAGCTAAGCTTGAGGAATTCAAGGCTCTTATTAAAAAATACGGTCTTGAAATCAGCGCACTCAGTTGCCACGGCAACCCTGTTCATCCCAATAAAGAAATTGCGGCAGAGTTTGACAAAACAATCCGCAACACAATCCTCCTTGCTGAAAAGCTTGGACTTCATCAGATCAACACATTCTCTGGCTGCCCTGGCGACCATGAGGGCGCAAAATACCCCAACTGGGTTACTTGCCCTTGGCCAAACGATTTTGGCGAGATTCTTGATTATCAGTGGAACGAGGTTCTTATCCCTTACTGGAAAGACCTTGTTGAGTTTGCAAAGGCTCACGGCGTAAATAAAATTGCTCTTGAGCTTCACCCTGGCTTCTGCGTATATAACACAGAGAGCCTTCTTAAATTGCGCAAAGCTGTAGGCCCCGAAATCGGTGCAAACCTTGACCCCAGCCACCTTATCTGGCAGGGAATGGAACCTGTTGCAGTTATCAGAGCACTTGGTGATGCAATTTTCCACTTCCACGCAAAAGACACAAAAATTGATAAATACAACACCGCAGTTAACGGTGTTCTTGACACAAAGCCTTATGGCGATGAAATCAACCGCTCATGGATTTTCCGCAGCGTAGGCTACGGCAATGACGCATCTTACTGGAAAGATATTATCAGCAATCTTAAAATGGTTGGTTATGATTATGCAATCAGCATTGAGCATGAAGACAGCCTTATGAGCCAGAACGAAGGTCTTACAAAGGCAGTTGAAATGTTAAAAGAGGTTCTCATCACAGAGTCAACCGGCGATATGTGGTGGGTATAACGAAAGCGAGGCAAATTACACTATGGTAGGCAAAAAATTCGGTGCAGCTGTCATTGGTTACGGCGGAATGGGTAGCTGGCACACACGCAAAATGCGTGAGCAGATGACAGATGATGTTGAATTTATCGGCATTTATGACATTAACCCCGAAAGGGCAAAGGTTGCAGAGGAGAACGGAATTCACGCTTTCTCTTCAAGAGAAGAGCTTCTCAATGATGAGAGAATAGATTTTGTTGTTGTGGCAACACCAAACAATTTCCACAGAGAGATTGCAGTTGACGCAATGGCTCACGGCAAAAATGTAATCAGCGAAAAGCCCGTTACAACTTGTGTCAGCGAGCTTAAAAAGATGATTGAGGCAAGCGAGAAATACGGCAAGATTTTCACCGTTCATCAGAACAGACGCTGGGACCCCGATTATCTTACAGTTAAAAAGATTTATGACGGCAATATGCTGGGCAGAATTTTCAGAATCGAGTCAAGAGTTCACGGCTCCCGTGGTGTACCTGGCGACTGGCGTAACCACAAAGAGTTCGGCGGCGGCATGGTTTTTGACTGGGGTATTCACATTATCGATCAGGCTCTTATGCTTATGGGCGACGCTAAAATCGAGTCAGTTTATGCAATCACAGACCTTATAACAACAGACGATTGCGATGACGGCTTCAAGCTTGAGCTTAAATTCTCAAACGGTATTGAATATCACCTTGAGGTTGGCACAAGCAACTTTATAGAGCTTCCCCGCTGGTATGTTCTTGGTGAGAACGGCTCAGCTATTGTTAGAGATTGGGATCTTAACGGTGAAATCGTTATGGTTTCTGACTGGGAAAACAAGGACGCTGTTCCTGTTCAGGCAGGCGTTGGTCTTACAAAGACTATGGCTCCCAGAACTGATGATTCCATTGAAAAATTCCCTCTCCCATATGTTGAGAATCTTGGATTCAACGACAGAAGCGAGTTTTACAAAAACTTCATTGCAACACTTCGTGGTGAAGCAACACAGACAGTTACTCACGCTCAGCAGTTAAGACTCATTAAGCTTATTGAGGCGATTTTTGAATCTGCAAATGAGAACAAGGTAGTATATTTTGAAAAATAACTTAAAAGTATGGGTTCATTGAATCCATACTTTTATTATAAAATAACGGAGAATTTATATGTCAAAAAAATTACATTTAATCTGCAACGCTCACCTTGACCCTGTCTGGCAGTGGGAATGGGAAGAGGGCGCAGCAGAGGCACTTTCAACATTCAGAATCGCCGCAAACTTTTGCGAGGAATATGATAATTTTGTTTTTTGCCACAATGAAGCGTTGCTTTATCAGTGGATAGAAGAATATGACCCACCACTTTTCAAAAAAATTCAGGAGCTTGTGGCAAAAGACAAGTGGCACATTATGGGCGGCTGGCAGCTTCAACCAGATTGCAATATGCCGTCGGGCGAATCGTTTGTCCGTCAGATTATGTCTGGCAGAAAATATTTCCTCGAAAAATTCGGCAAAGCACCAACAGTTGCAATTAACTTTGACCCCTTTGGTCATAGCCGAGGACTTGTGCAGATAATGAAAAAAAGCGGTTATGACGGCTACCTTTTCATGCGCCCCGATTCTGGATTCCTTACCCTCCCGCAGGATGAATTTAAATGGGTTGGCTATGACGGCAGTGAAATAACAGCGGTCAGACTTCCTGGCGGTTACGGCTCTGGCAAGGGCAAGGCGGCGGCTAAAGCACTTGATTATATTGAAAGATGCAATGAGGACGATTTCTTTATTTGCCTTTGGGGCATCGGCAACCACGGCGGTGGCCCCTCAAAAGAGGATTTAGACAACCTCACCGCACTTGCAATTGAAAAGCAGGCAGAGGGTGTTGAGCTTATTCACTCCACACCTGAGAAGTATTTTAAAGAGGTCAATGAAAACAGAACTCTCCCCAAATTTGATAAAAGCCTTAACTCATGGGCACCCGGCTGCTACACAAGCATGGTGCGTGTTAAGCAAAAGCACAGAAAAACTGAAAACGAGCTTTTCCTTGCAGAAGCAATGGCTTCCCATGCCGCAAACGAGGGCTTGATTGAATACCCCGAAAAAGAATTTGCCGAGGCAATTTATGATTTAACCCTCATAGAGTTCCACGATACTCTCCCCGGTTCATCAATTCAGCCTGCGGAAGAGATGTCTATGCGCACCCTCGACCACGCACTTGAAATTCTTTCAAGAATCAAGGCGAAGGCATTTTTTGCCCTTGCGGCAGGTCAGCAGAAAGCACCGTCAGATAAAATCCCCGTTTTCATTTACAATCCTTATCCATATAAGGTCAGCGGAGATTTCACCTGCGAATTTATGCTGTGGGATCAGATTTGGGAAGATAAATTTTTGAAGCCGACTATTTATAACGAAAAAGGTGAAATTTGCCCCTCTCAGTGTGAAAAAGAGCGAAGCAATCTGCCAATTGAATGGCGCAAAAAGGTCGTTTTCAACGCAGAGCTTGAACCGATGAAAATGAACCGCTTTGAGTGCGGATTTGAAGAAATAGAGAAGCCTGTTCCTTTCCTTGAAAGTGATGATACTTATTTCATTTTTGAATCTGACAAACAAAAAATAAAAATCAGTAAATCCACAGGTCTTGTTGATGAATTTATCTGCGAAAACGAAAACTTCACCAAGGCAGGTGCATTTGCCCTTGAAGTATGGCAGGATAATCACGACCCGTGGTATATGGAAAAATCAGATTGGCTTCAGAAAATCGGTCAGTTTACGCTCCTTTCAGCAGACGAAGCAAATGATTTCTGCTGTGTAAATGAAAAAATCGACCCTGTCAGAGTTATTGAAAGCGGTGCAGCACGCACAGTTGTGGAGGCTCTTTTTGGCTATTGCAACTCAAAGGCCGTTGTGAAATACACAATGTCAAAGAAAGATCCGCTTAAAATTGATGTGAGAATCGTGTGGAGCGAAAAGCAGAAGATGGTGAAATTTAATATTCCCACTGCATTTTTGGCAGATACCTGCATTGGCGAGCATCCCTATGGCAGAGAGAAGCTTTTTGGCGCACTGAAAGAGAATGTTTCACAGAAATATCTTGTTGCCTGCAACAGCGAAAAGGCAATTCTCTGCGCTAATGACGGCGTTTACGGCTCATCTTTTGATGATGAAAACGGCGAGCTTAAAGTTACACTTCTCCGCTCACCTGCCTATTGTGCACACCCCATTGGCGACAGAACGGTTATGCCGCAGGATAGATTTATGCCCTATATGGAGCAGGGCGAAAGAGATTTCAGCTTTTTAATTGATGCTGGCAAAAAGAATGATATTCTTGATTGTGCACCAAGGCTTGCACAGCATTTTAACGCTCCGCCTATGGCACTTTCATTTTACCCCACAGGCACAGGCACTTTGCCAAAATCCCCTGTTAAATTAAGCGGAAATGAGATTGTAACCATCACTGCACTTAAAAAGGCAGATAATGGCGAGGGTTACATTGCAAGGCTCTTTAACCCTGTTGAAAAAGAGCAGAGCGCAACACTTGAATTTTATAAAAATAGTGTTGATGTTGCCTTTTCACCGTTTGAAATTAAAACATTCAGATTAACAAAAGAAAAAATTGAAGAAACAGATTTAATGGAAAATCTGCTCGATTAAAAATTGAGGGAATGGCATAGGCTGTTCCCTTAAATTTTTATTGACGAATAAAAAGTTTTGTATTACAATAAAATTAAACACAGAAAGGGAGTGTTTGTATGAAAAAGAGCATAAAAATTATTGCTTTAATCAGTGCGGTTTTAATTCTTTTTTCGGGATGCGGTAAGCCTAAAAAGCCAACCAACCAAAAGGATGCAGACAAAACCACCTCTGCCACTTCGCAGACGGTAACATCTGACGATAAAACAACCAGTGCGACCACCGAAAAGACAAAGAAAACAAATCTCAAAATCAAAAATAAAGCTCTTCCTACAGGCATGAAAGAGCTTTTTACTCAAAAGGGCAAAAGAATAATTGCTTTAGTTGGCGCAGAGATGTCATACGGTGCTATCCTTGAGGATATTTCAAATATTGACTTTGCGCTTAAAGCTGATTATGACAAAAATAAATACACCGTCAAAACCACAAAGGATGAAGACGGCATTGAGTGCAATCAGTATTTTAAAGGCAACACCCTTGTTTATGAAAAATTTGTAGGCGTTGGCGAAAATGGATTTTCACATTTCACCAAAACCAAAAGCGGCGCAGACGCAAAGGTTTCATATTACTTAACAGATGGAAACATCGACTCTGTTGTGGTAAAGACGGATAAATACAGAGCGGCATTCAGTAATAAATCGGGTGATAAATTCAACAATGCAGAGATGATTGCCGAAAAGAATAATTCACCTAAGCTTAATGAAAGGCTGATGTATGAAATCAGCGACGGCAATGTTACTCTTTCAGAGGCAAATTATTATGGCGACGGCGGATATTGCAAATATTACAGCTGGCTTAATAATGAAGATAAGCTTGAAGAAAGCGAAGAAGTTGAGTATAAGGCTTTCACTGGCAGTGTGAACTATGAGCCTGTTAAGCAGATAAAGGCACTTGAAATATATAATCTTCAAACTCTTATCCGCTCACAGAATCTTTCTTTTAAAGATGATAAATGGTATATGACAACTGACCTTTATGTTCTTTTTGAAAGTCAGCAGGATGCAGAGAAATACGCAGAGAAAAACGGCATTTCAAAAGATAAAGTCAGCAATGATTGCGTGCAAGATGACACAACATGGTATGTTAAATATACCGATGTTACGCTTCCTGTTTCAAAGAACTTTAAGCTCAACGGCAACGGCACATTTGAAATATTTGCTACACAGGAATTTGATGATGCAACATTCGCAACAATTGCTATTGATAATAACTACGAAATCACAGCAATTGATTATAACAACTCTATGCTTTCATATTATTAATAAAAGTTATTGATAAAAAAGCATAACAAAAGCAGGATGCTATCACTGACAGCATCCTGCTATTATTTTTATTCGGTTTATTTATTAAACCATGAAGAAATAAGTCTGATTAAATCCTTAACTGCAAGAACAAGCTTCTGAATGAAGTTAAGAGAATTTGCCTGTGTGTGAGGCATAACAGTATCTGCCTGATCGTTATAAATTACAAATCTTGGATACTGTGAATAAGTGTTGACAGTTGGCTGCTCAGGTGAGCGGAGAAGTGTCATCATCATTTCATCAAGGCTGTCGCCACCTGCTGTGTGCTTCATGTTATTGATAAACCATGTCTGCTCTGGGAAAAGGCAGGTTGAAGCATCAATATTCTTTTCGGGGCTGATGTATTCTGCCTTTGCTTTTGCAAGGTATTCCTCACTGAGTGTTTCGCCATAAGGTGCAACAGTTGCGCCGAATGAAGAATTCTTAGTGTCAATAGTGTCATCACTTACGCACTGCCAGTTTCTGATAAGCGGAACGGTTGAAAGTCCGTAACCGCTGATGATAATAAGGTGTGCGTTATCGTTAAGGTCTTTAAGAATATCCTCACGCTTTGAGCGAACCTTTTCGTTAAATTCATCAATTCTTGAGCGGATGCCGCTGCGGTCAACATCTTTATAAATTGTATCAAAAACATAGTTGTATGCGCTGTCAAGATATTCATCGGGAACCATTGACCAGATAGGAAGCCAGTTTGCAAAAATTGGAAGAACAGAAGCTGCTGCCGCAATGGGAAGAACTTTATCTACTGCATAGTTAGCGCATTTGCAGATAGGCTCAAGAATGCCAGACTGATTAAGAATATCAAGAGCAAATGAGATAAGATAATTGTATTCGTTATCTGAAAGGAAGCCTTTAAGATATTCTGTAAGACCCTCGCCCTCAACGCCGATGTTGCCGCTCATCATTTCGCCGTTGTATCTTTCGCCGTAAGGAGCAGTTGTGAAGAAGCAGACACCTGCGATCTTTTCGTTGCCGTAAAGTGCAAGGTAAGACATCGTAACAACACCGCCGAAGCTGTGGCAGATGATGTTTACTTTATCAGAGCCTGAGCATTTAAGGATGTAGTCGATAAATGCGTTAAGCTGTTCAGCAATAACAAGTGGGTCAAGTCGCCAGTCATAGCAGAAAGAATATGTACCGTTTTCGTTAACACTGCTGGCGGCAGGGTAGCTGAATCTGATACCAGAGCCGTTTGTAACATTGCCATTATCATCACAGCGAATGGGTGCAAACATTTCATTCATAACGGGAACAAGTCCGTTTGCAAATGCATCCCAGTTTTTTGTGAGGGCAAACTTTGCAAGAACAGGAAGTGCGCCCTTAACTGTATTTTTAATGCTTTCCTGTGAGGGCGGCCATGCTGTTTCTGAATCCGGGTCAGAGGGGTCAACATAAACTGTCCTTGCCATAAAGCCGTGAATGTAAATTGTGGGGTAAAGTCTTGCGTTTTCGCCCTCTGCAAATGCTGTAACCATTGGAACAAGTACAACAATAAGTGCAAGCAAAACAGCAAAAACTCTTTTGATTATTTTAGCTTTCATTTGATTTTCTCCTTTTTATTTAGCAGGTTGGGTCTGTATAGCTCTGATTTTCGGGGGTATAATCAAAATCTTTGTTTGATGCAATGAAAGTGTATCTTTCCTGCATTGTCATATTGCCGTGAGAAAGGTCAAATCCGCCGTGGTCTGCGGTGATGAGAATGAGCCAATCCTCGCTGTCATATGTTGGGCGAGCCTTAACTGTGCTGATAAGCTCGTCAGCCTTTGCCTGTGCGCTGTCAAAAGCAGTGCAGTAACGCTTATTTTTAGGACCAAAGCCTGTTGTATGACCTTCGTGGTCGCAATATTCTAAAATAGAGAAGATGAAGTCTGTGCAATCGTCCTTCTGAAGGTCATTTTTAACATTGTTGTATGTTCCATCATCATCGCCTGCGCAAAGGAAGGTGGTGTTGATGCCCTTTTCTTCGGTATAAGTTTTTTCGTTCCAGTATGTGCAATCGGGGGAGTTAAAATGACCGCTCCATGAAACATAAAATGCAGAGCTGTCAACAGTGCCATCCTCAACAAGTGTTGTGAGAAGTGTTAAATGGTCGTTGCTTTTTGGAACATAATTTTTGGTGATGCCGTGAACGTCTGCCCACTGACCTGTGAGCATTGAGCACCAGCCGGGAGCTGTTGAAGTATCCTGTGTGTTTATGTAAGGATAGTTTACACCGCCGCAATAAGATGCAACAACCTTGCCGCCGTCATTCATAAGGGTCTGAATTGCACCGCCCTCCTGATTTTTCATCAGTGAAAGTGTGTCAAGTCGGCATCCGTCATAACCGATAACAAGAACTTTCTTTTCTGTTTTGCCTGCGGGAAGCTCAGAGTTAAGATGATTTGTAATAATATCATAAATCTGAACCTGACCGATTGCTGTTTCTCTTGTGTTTTCAAGGAAGTCGAGGGAGTCAACCGCCGCAATATAATCCTTGGTTGTGTCAAAATGGTTGACGCCTATAAAGTTACCAGAAATAAATAAAAAGGCGGTAACAATCCAAATGACAATTTTTTGAATCTGTAATGACATAAAAGTCCTCCTGTCATATAATTTTATTTAAAAAGCTTTTTCCGTTACAGTCAAAGCTAATTCCAAAATAATCCGCCACAGTTGCGCCAATGTCTGCAAAGGTCGGGCGGGTGCCTAAATTCACAGGCTTCACATTTTTGCCAAAAATAATAAGCGGAGTGTATTCCCTTGAATGGTCTGTGTGGCTGTCCCCAGGGTCGCAGCCGTGGTCAGCCGTTATCATAAGAATATCATCGTCTCTTAATTTTTCAATAATGGAGGGCAGACGCTTGTCAAATTCGCTGAATGCTTTTGCGTAGCCGTCAATATCCTGCCTATGTCCGTAAAGCATATCAAAATCCACAAGGTTTATAAAGCAAAGCCCCTCAAAATCGCTGTCAAGAGCCTTGAGTGTTTCATCCATTCCCTCGTTGTTGGAGTGGGTAAAAACTGTTTTTGTAACACCACGAGAAGCAAAAATATCAGAAATTTTACCTATTGCATAGACCTCTTTGCCGTTTTTCGAAAGTGCATCAAGCACTGTTTCTTTCGGTGGCTCAAGAGAAAAATCGTGTCTGTTTGCCGTTCTTGTGAAGTTCGGGTATTCGCCAATAAAAGGTCTTGCAATTACCCTGCCCACTGCGTTAGCTCCGCAAAGAATTTTTCGTGCAATTTTGCAATATTCATAAAGCGTTTCAAGGGGAACAATCTGCTCATGAGCGGCTATCTGAAAAACGCTGTCGGCAGATGTATATACAATAAGGTCGCCTGTTTTTATGTGTTCCTGACCGTAATCGGCAATAACCTGCGTGCCTGAATATGGCTTGTTGCAAAGAATACCTCTGCCTGTTGCCTTTGAAAATTCGTCTAAAATTTCTTTCGGGAATCCGTCTGGATAAACTGGTAAAGGCTTGTCTGAAACAACACCAGCAATTTCCCAATGACCGATGGTTGTGTCTTTGCCTGCGGATTTTTCTGTCATCCTGCCAACTGAGGCAAGGGGATTTTGCACAGCAGGGATGTAATCCACACCGTCAATGTTGCCAATACCGAGCTTGGTGGTGTTTTCGGCAGAGAAAAATGGTGAAGCAGATATTCTTTTAAAAGTATTGCAGTTCTTGTCGCCAAATTTATGTGCGTCTGGCATTTCGCCAATTCCACAAGAGTCAAGAACAATAAGAAAAACTCTTTTCATTTTATCACCTCAGCCTAATTTAACGGCTGTTTTCAAAGCAAGCTCCATCATTTCTGTGAATGTATTTTGCCTTGCTTCTGCGTCAAGAGCTTCACCTGTTATAATGTGGTCTGAAACGGTGCAGATTGCAAGGGCGTTTTTGCCGCTTCGTGCCGCATTCATATAAAGTGCCGCCGCTTCCATTTCAATCGCCATAACACCCATTTTACTCCATGAGTTAACGGATTTCAACCCGTCTGGCAGATTCTCTTCATCATTATAAAATGTGTCTGATGAAAGTAAATTCCCGACATGGTATCTTATATTCATCTCATCTGCAATTTCTGTGCATTTTTTAAGAATATCGTAACTGCAAATAGGGGCAAATGTGCTGGGCAGATGATACTGTGAGCCAAAATTTGAGTTGGTGCATGCGCCTAAGCCTAAAACAATATCACGCACATTTATTTTTGTGCTGATTGCACCTGCGGAGCCGATTCTCAGAATATTTTCAACATCAAAAAAATTAAAAAGCTCATAGGAGTAAATTCCCATAGAGGGCATACCCATTCCGCTTGCCATAACAGAAACTTTTGTGCCGTTATAATATCCTGTGTAGCCGTTAATGCCACGAACATTATTTATGAGCTTGGCATCTTCAAGAAAATTTTCTGCAATGAATTTGCTTCTTAAAGGGTCGCCCGGCATAAGTACAGTTTTTGCAAAATCATCGGGCGTAGCGTTGATGTGTGGTGTTGGATAAGGTAAAGACATTTTATCATCCTTTCAAAAAGCCGATAGAAATAATCTGCGGATTTTTAATTTCGTTTTGTGAGCAGACAGCAAGGCGATAGCCTTTTATATAATCGTATTCATAAAAATAAAATTCGCCTGTTGCTTCGTTGTATTCAACTGACGGCTTGTCATTTTCAAAATGAAAACAAAAGCTGTTAAGGGGCAATTGCATACCCTTGCCAGTGATTTTCATAAAGCTTTCTTTGAGCGTCCACAATCGGCAAAAGGCAGTGTTCTGCTCATCTTTTGAGGGTATATTTTCAACAAATTCATATTCTTCCTGTGCAAAAAATCGCTTTGCAATTCTTAAATCAAATTCCTTGATTTTTTCAATGTCAATGCCAACTTCGCTTTCAGAAATCACAGCCACCGCAACATTGCCCGAATGAGAAATGTTAAAGTGAATATCGGGTCTGTTTTTAAAATAAGGCTTGTAATTTTCGTATTCGCCATAGACCATATCTTTTTCAAAAAGCGAGTATTCACGCAGGGCGGTGTCAAGAAGAAGCGTTGCACCGAGAGATAAATTTTTATCTTTTCTTTGGCGAAAAGCGTTAATCTTTTTTTGCCTGTATTCTGAAACTGAATCAAAAAATGTATTGAATATTTCATTGTCGTCAAGGGGTGTAACATCAGCATAAAATATTTTCATTTTGTTCCCCCTTTTTATTTATTATCTTTTTTAATTATAACTGTTTTTTTCTTTTCGGTCAAGCAAAAGAAGCAATAATATCTGTATTGACTGAAAGGGTGTGATTTGATAAAATATTGTTAATTTTAGAATGAGAAATAATATTAATTTGGGTGAATTTATGAACAAAAAAACTCTTGCGGCTTTGGCGTGCCTTGCGACATATTCAATATTCGGATTCAGCTTTCTTTTTTCAAAAACTGCGCTCAGCGTGGCTTCACCGTTTGTGCTTCTTGCCTACAGATTCTGGGCGGCATTTATTGCGGTGAATATTGTGCTTTTTGTGAGCCGAAAGAAAATATCGCTTAAAGGCAAACCAGTTGGCAAGTTGCTTCTCCTCGGCACGGTTCAGCCCGTGATTTATTACATCTGCGAAACATACGGAATTGGCATGACATCATCATCTTTTTCGGGGATTATCCTCGGACTTATTCCCGTTATCGGACTTCTTCTTGGCAGAATTTTTCTTAAAGAAAAAAGCTCGCTGTTTCACATAATCTGCGCATTTCTTTCAATAATCGGTGTAGCACTGACTACTGGCGGCGGAGAAATAAAATTCTCAATTCTCGGCACAGTGCTACTTTTAGGTGCGGCATTTTCTTCTGCACTTTATACTGTTATCAGCAGAGATATTTCAAATAAATTTTCGCCCCTCGAAAGAACATATGTTATGTTTGCCCTCGGCTGTGTATTCTTCACATTTGTTGCACTTATTCAAAATAGAAATAATCTCACCGCAGTTACCTCACCTTTGAGCGATAAAGGCTTTATAATTTCTGTGCTTTACCTTGCGGTTATTTCGTCGGTTTGTGCGTTCCTGCTTCTTAATTTTGCGGTGAATTATATCAACATCGCCACCGTTTCTGTCTTTTCAAATTTCTGCACGGTTATAAGCGTTCTGGCAGGCATTTTTATTATGCACGATAGTTTCTCGGCTTTGCAGATTTTCGGCATCATTATAATTCTTATCAGCGTGTTTGGCATTTCAATTCCCGATAAAAAACAAAAACAGATTAACTAAATTTCAAACAGTATATAGATTTTTGTGTAGCTCTATGATATTATAGAAGCATAAATATGCGGAGGTAGAACTATGGAGATAATCAATAAGGGCAAAGCCTTGCTCAGCGATGTTAAAACATACTGGAAAAAGCCTGCAGAGGGCAGATATATGCCTTTCCGTGAAATTGCGGCTTACTCAATCGGCGGCATTGGTGCATATTCAATTTTTACCATGGCGCAGACATTACTCCTTTCAACCACAAATGTTATTATCGGCAACACTATCGGTATTCAGCCGATGCACATGTATGTGATGTACCTCATTTCTGTTATTGCCAATGTTCCGCTCACAATGGTGAGGGCGAATATGGTGGATAATGTTCGCTATGAAACAGGCAAATACAGACCGTATCTTTTAAGAATGGGTATCCCCACCATTATTGTTTCAATGATGTTTGTTTTTACGCCCTATGATAAAATGGCTTATCTTTGGCGTTGTGTGCTGATATTTATTTATAATTTCGGCTTGCAGTTTTATTATAATTTCTTTTATGAAGCATACGAAAATCTTATCCATGTTCTTTCACCCAACACACAGGAGCGTGCGGACACAACCGCTATCAAAAGCGTAATTTATTCTCTTTCACCAACTATCACAAATTTCATAACTCCCATTATTGCAGGCAAGGTTTCTAATGGCGATATTTATGATTTAAGGGTTTACCGCTGGTTCTATCCTTTTATTGCAGTTGTTGGTGTTGCATTTGTTGTGCTGGTTTATGCCAGAACAGAAGAGAAAATTGTTATCGCAAAAGATCACGCAATGAAGGTCAGATTCACCGACGCTTTGCGTGAGGTTGCAAAAAATAAATATTTCTGGATTATCTCTCTTGCAGGCTGGATAGGCTTCCTTGAGGGTGCAACAGGCATTATCCTCCAGTGGCTTTATAACTACGGTCATATGTGCACCCCTGCCCAGTATTCAATTATAACCGTTATAAAGGGCAACGCTTATATGTGGGGTATGATTCTCTCCCCGTTCCTTATTAAAAGGCTTGGCAAGAAAAAGCTTCTTATTTATACAAATATCTGCAACGTTGTTTTCTTGGCACTGGTTTATCCCCTTATGGGTTCAATCTGGACGGTGCTTGCCTGCCTTTATTTCAACTCAATTGCAGATTCATTCCTCGTTGTGCTGAACCCCACAATTCAGGCAGACATCAGAGATTATCAGCAATATAAATCCGGCGAAAGAATTGACGGAATGTTTGCCGCTGTTGGACTTATCGGCTCTTTTGTAACAATGGCAACAAGCTCTGTTTTGCCTGCTGTTTATGAAAAATACGGCATCTTTGCAGGTAACGGATACAAGAATATGTATGACGTTCTTTATGACCCCAACGTGCTTCACAAGCTGGTTGGTATGCTGATTATCCTTTCAACTGTTGGTGCGGCGCTGAATGTTATTCCGTTCTTCTTCTACGATTTAACCGAAACAAAGCAAAAAGCGATTATTAAAATTCTTCAGGTAAGGGCAATGTTTGAGGATTACGGCAACGGCATTCTTACTGACGAGGATATGAATAAAACAATGGAGCTGATTTCTGACTCTAAAAATTATGTGGCACAGGGCAAAAAAGATATAACCGCTTTCATTGCCGCCAAAAATCAGAAAGGTCTTTCAAAAGAAGAGAAAAAGGCAAACAAAAAAGCATATAAAGAAGCCAGAGAATTTAATGAGCAGGTTGAAATTTCTGAGGCAGTTCTGGCAGAGCTTACACGCTTTGAAACACCCGAAGCACAGGCAAGACTTTCTATTGCTCAGAAAACATTCTCAGCAGGCATTGGCGGAATTGCCACAGCAGACGAAGAGGTTCTTCACATTGCAAAGGCTATGCCAAAAGGCACCAAAGAAGAAAGACAGTTCAGAAACGAAGCTCTTTCAGATGCAAGGTCAATCATCCGCTGCAAAAAGGCTGTTAAAAAATATTATCCCGCAGGAATTGAAGAGTTTAACACTGATGCTCTTAATGAGCTTTATGCGGCAGAAACCGCTCTTGCAGAGGAGAAACTCTCTGTTATGAAACAGCTTTCTGAAGCCAAAAAGGCAAAAACAGACGACGCACCTTATCTTGCAGATGCACTTAAAGAAGTGTCTGAAAAAATCGTCAAAAATGCGGCAGACATTAAAGCGGCAACAAAAGAGCTTGAAAAATACACCGTTTGCACAAAGGCTTTCAGTGATGCAAAGAAGCTTTTGAAGCAGGCTGAAAACTACGCAAAATTTGGCGAAATAGATTCAATTTTTAATAATCAGACGGTCTGATTGACGGAGGCTTTTATGGAAAACAAAAATGGCTTGGTGAGCATTGTTTTGCCAATATATAATGTTGAAAAATATTTGCCGCAGTGCCTTGACAGCGTTGTTAATCAGAGCTACAAAAATCTTGAAATTATCTGCGTTAATGATGCTTCGCCGGACGGCAGTGCGGATATTGTAAAAAAATACGCAGAATCAGACAGCAGAATTGTTTTAATAAATCAGGAAAATCAGGGTCTTTCAGGGGCAAGAAATACAGGTATAAATGCCGCCACAGGCGAATACATTATGTTCCTTGACAGTGATGATTGGATTGACACGGACACCTGCAAGGCGGCTGTTGAGCAGATGGAAAATGAAAAAGCACAGCTTGTTATGTGGAGCTATGTGCGTGAATTTCCCGATAAATCCATCAAGAAAAATATTTTTGATGTTCCCGAAAACGAAACAATCGTTTTTGAAAATCAGTCAATGGAAAATCTTCACCGCAGAATAGCAGGACTTACGTGTGAAGAGCTTCGCTCACCAGAAAATGCGGACTCTGCTGTTACTGCATGGGGCAAGCTTTTTAAACTGGATGCAATAAAAGAAAACAACTGCCTTTTTACCGACACAAAAATTGTCGGCACTGAGGATGCACTTTTTAACCTTGAAGCGTTTTGCTACATTAAAAAGGCTGTTTTTATTAACAGGTATTTTAATCATTACAGAAAAGATAATGGCACTTCGCTTACAAGAAGCTATAAGCCTGCACTTTTTAATCAGTGGCAGGAATTATATACAAGAATGGGCAGAATAATTAAAGAGAAAAATCTGCCCTTTGACCGCGCACTTGATAACCGAATTGCGCTGAGCATTATCGGCATCGGACTTAACGAAATCATCTGTGATTCCACCGCCTTTGAAAAAATAAAAAAGCTCAAAAGCGTTATCACTTCACCAAAATATAAAAAGGCATACAGTGCCCTTGAAAGGGAATACCTGCCAATTCACTGGAAGTTGTTTTTTACTTTTTGCAAAATGGGATTTGGCACAGGCGTTTACATTCTTATAAAGTGTATAGATAAACTTATCGGCAAATAATGCGGAGGATTTTAAATGAAAACTCTCACTGTTTTTACACCTGCATATAACAGGGCATATTCAATTCATCTTTGCTATGAAAGTCTTTTGCGTCAGACATCAAAGGATTTTGTATGGCTTGTTGTTGATGACGGCTCAACGGATAACACAAAAGAGCTTATCAGCAGCTGGCAGAAAAAAAACAACGGCTTTGAAATAAAATATATTTATAAAGAGAATGGCGGAATGCACACAGCGCACAACACCGCCTATGAAAACATTGAAACCGAGCTTAATGTTTGCATTGATTCTGACGATTATCTCACCGATGATGCAGTTGAAAAAATTGTTGACACGTGGCACAAAAAGGGCGGTGAAAAATACGCAGGAATTATTGCTCTTGATTGCACAAAGGGCGGCAAAATTATCGGACTTCCCCTTGAAAATGACCGTGAGGAAACAACCCTTAAAGGCTATTATGCAAGAGGAGGAAAGGGCGATAAAAAGCTAATCTACCGCACGGATGTTATGAAAAAATATCCGCCTTATCCTCAGTTTGAGGGCGAAAAATATGTTTCAATTGCTTATAAATATTACCTTGCAGACGAAGAATATCAGCTGATAATTTTAAACGAGCCTGTTTGCGTTGTGGAATATATGGAGGACGGCTCCAGTACAAATATGTATAAGCAATATTTAAAAAATCCAAAAGGCTTTGCTTTTATCAGAAAAGTGGATATGGAGAAAGCAGAAAATTTAAAAGAACTTTTCCGCTGTACTATCCATTATGTTTCAAGCAGTCTGATTTCAAAAAATAAAAAATTTATAGCCGAATCCCCCAGAAAAATTGCAACAATTCTTTCAATTCCCGCAGGAGCGTTGCTGACATTTTTTATTAAGAAAAAATCAAAAGGATTTATGAAAGTTACAAAGGATTGATTATATGCACATTCCCTCATCAACCACTCTTGAGATTGATGTTCTCACTTTTTCTGATGCTTTAAAGGGCAGTGAAGAAAAAAATTATAACACTGAAAAATGGCTGTATGTTCCCGATTTTTATTCAGAATACCGTTACATACTTGGCACAAGGGGCAAAAATCCGCTTATCTGCATTGGCATAAACCCCTCCACTGCCGAGCCAGATAACCTTGATAACACACTGAAATCTGTTGAAAGAATAGCTCTCGGCAACGGCTTCGATAGCTTTATAATGTTCAATGTTTATGCTCAGCGTGCCACAAGCCCCAAGGATATGGAAAAGGAGCTTAATCCACTGCTTCACCGTGAAAATATGAAAGCGTTTAATTATGTTCTTTCCCTTTCTGAAAATAAACCTTGCATTTGGGCGGCGTGGGGTACTATAATAAACGAGCGTGATTATCTTGCAGACTGCGTGCTGGATATGATAGAAATCGGCAAAGGCTACGGCGCAAAGTGGTTCAGCGCAGGGGCAAAATCAAAAAAAGGCGGTCATCCGCATCATCCCCTTTATCTTAAAAAAGATTCCTGTCTTGATGAATTTGATGTTGTATCTTATTGTGAAAGTTTAAGAAAGGTCTGATTTTTTGGTTATTTTTATTTCAGTTCTTGTAACAGCTTTGATACTTTTTCTCATCTTCTTTTTGCTTTGTTTTGTTGCTTTCAAAAAGATTTTTTCAAGAGAAAAAAGTCGGGCAAAAACAGAGCAGAATTTTTATAAAAGATTAAAAAAACATAAGGGCGAAACTCTTATAAAAAATATTAAAAATAACAGCTCCGCTTTTGAAGATGCAGAGTATAAAGAGGTTGCAATTTTAAGTATTGATAATTATCATCTTTGCGGCAGACTTTATATGGCAAAAAACGGCGAGGGCAAAAAGTCTGTTATTCTCTGCCACGGATACAGAACAAGCGGCACACTTGATTTTGGCAACGCTTTTAAAATGTACCGTGAAATGAATTATAACATCCTTGTGATTGATGAGCGTGCATATGGCAAAAGTCAGGGCAAATACACATCAATGGGAATCATGGAAAGCTTTGATATTATCTGCTGGTGCAAGTGGCTGGAGCTTTGCTTTGGCACAGAAACAGATATAATTCTTCACGGTGTTTCAACGGGAGCTTTTGCATCTGTTGCCGCCGCCGCAAATCCAGAAATTCCGCTTAATGTTAAGGGCATAATTGCAGAAAGTGCGTATCCGCTTATCCGTGATTTCGTTTATAAATTTGCAGAGAAAAATCTTGCGTTTTTAACTAAGCCAGCTATCCCGTTTATCAATCTTTTTTATAAAAATCATGTAGGCTTTGATATGCGTGATTTCAGCCTTTACACTGTTTCAAAATCTGTTAAAATTCCTGTGCTTTTTGTTCATTCAAAAAATGATTCAACAGCACCTTTTAATAATACAGAAAGTCTTGTAGGTCGAATCCCTGCAAAAGCGGAAATAGTTAAAATAGAAAAAGCTCCTCACGGACTTTGCTTTGCAAAAGAAAACAAAAAGTGTGAAGAAGCGGTTAAAAAATTTATCGGTGAATTATAATGGAAAAAATCAATTTTCAAAAGAAAATGGAGGAGCAGATTGCCACGCTTCAAGGCGGCGAAAGGCTTCTGCTTCACAGCTGTTGCGGCCCGTGCAGCTCTTATGTGCTTGAGGTGCTGGCGTCTTACTTTAATGTTGAGGTGCTTTATTATAACCCCAATATTTACCCTGAAAGCGAATACATAAAACGGCTGCAGGAGCAGATAAAAATAATAAACAATATGCCTTTTAAAAATCCCGTCAGCCTTATGCCATGCGATTATGATGAGAATGAATTTCTCACAGCTGCCAAGGGCTTTGAGGGCGAGCGTGAGGGCGGTTCAAGATGCGAAAAATGCTTCCGTTTAAGAATGGAAAAAACTGCACTTATTGCAAAAGAAAAAGGCTTTGATTATTTCACAACAACTTTGTCAGTAAGTCCTCATAAAAATGCACAGCTTCTCAATAAAATTGGCGGTGAACTTCAAGAGAAACACGGCATAAAATATCTTTATGGTGATTTCAAGAAAAAAGAGGGCTACAAGCGTTCCATAATTCTTTCAAAGGAGTATGACCTTTACCGTCAGGATTATTGCGGATGCAGATTTTCTTTAAGGGAGGAATGAGAATATGCAGCTTGCAACGCAGACCAGCTATTCAGCGGCTTTTTTTGGTATGAGAGAATCCGTTGAAATGATAAAAGAGGCTGGCTTTGATTCAATAGATTTTTCAATGTTTTGTATGTCAGATGAAAACTGCATTCTTAACACTGACGGATATATAGATTATGTAAGAAGATTAAAAGCGATTGCCAGAAGAAACGACATCAAATTTTCGCAGGCTCACGCACCGTTCAGCTTCCCCATAAAGCACGGCGAACGCTATTTTATGGATATTGTAAAAGAGAGGGTAACAAGGTCAATTGAAATTGCAGGGATGCTTGACATTCCAGTAATGGTTGTTCATCCCATGCAGTTCAGACCGTATCACAAAAAGAAAAATCAAAAATTTTTCAGAGAGCTTAATGTAAAATATTATTCAGATTATATGCCAATGTGTGAAGAAGCAGGCATTAAAATTGCCTGTGAAAACATCTGGAAAACGAGGGGCAAAAAGCATAAAAAACACATTATAGGCGGTGCCTGCGCAACCCCTGAAAGATTTAAGCATCTGATAGATGCAGTTGACAACGAGCATTTCACAGGTTGCCTTGACCTTGGCCATTGCGGACTTACAGGTATTAAGGCGCAGGATTTCATAAGAGAAGTGGGCGAGGGATATATCTCGGCGCTTCATGTTCACGATAATGATAATATAAGGGATTTGCACACCGCCCCCGGTTATGGCAAAATGGAATGGGACGAAATTGCAAAGGCTCTGGCAGAGATAAATTATGACGGCGATGTTACATTTGAAGCGGATGAATTTATCGCTCCCTTTGCCAATGACCCAAGAAGTGCATTGCAGGCATTGAAGCTTCTTAACAGCATCGGCAGAAATTTTATAAGACGAATAGAATACTATAAAGAAGAATTATCAGATATAGAATAAAAAGCAACAGCCACTTAAATCACTTTGTTTTTATCAAAAAATATAAAATAGTAAAAGCGTATGGACACACAATCCATACGCTTAATTTTTCACCTTATTATTTATCAAATATGCTGATAAGTCTTAAAATGTTTTCAACTGCAAGCTCAAGATTTTTAACGGATTCACCTTTGATAACTGAGAAATCCTTTGCAACTCTGTTTGTGCTGAAAACTGCGCTTACACCGTTTTCATAAGCACCGTCAAGCTTCTTGTCATAATCGCCTGCAATAACAATAACGGGAACATTCTTTTCTTTTGCTCTTTTTGAAACACCGATAACAACTTTGCCACGGAGGGACTGTGAATCAAATCTGCCCTCGCCTGTGAAAACAGCGTCTGCGCCCTCAATCACATCAGTGAAATTCACTGTGTCAAGGATAGTTTCAATGCCCATCTGAAGAGCTGAGTTAAAGAATGCCGCCATGCCTGCGCCCATTCCGCCAGCGGCACCGCCACCTGGGATAAAGTCAATCTCTTTGCCAGTTGCTTTGTTGATTACCTTTGCCGCACTGCGAAGTCCTGCGTCAAGCATCTCAACACATTCCTTATCTGCGCCTTTCTGGGGAGCAAAAACATATGCTGCACCGCTTTCGCCATAAAGAGGATTATCAATATCGCACATAGTAACAAACTGAACGCCGTCAAGCAACTTATCTTTTCCGCTTAAATCAACAGATTTAATATCTTTAAGTGTGCCGCCTGCGGGGATAAACTCTTCACCTTTTTCGTTAAAGAATTTAATGCCTGTTGCCGCTGCCGCACCGCAGCCAAGGTCATTTGTTCCGGAGCCGCCAAGGCACATGATGATTTTTTTGCATCCACGCTTTGCCGCATCAAGAATCAGCTGACCAACGCCGTATGTTGAGGTGATTGCAGGGTTCTCTCTGCCCTCTGCAAGGGGCAGACCAGCGCACACTGCCATTTCAATAACAGCGGTTTTATCTGCGAGGATAGCGTAGTATGCTGTTATTTCATCGCCGAACGGGTCCTGAACCTTTGCGGTTACCTTGTCGCCGTCTGTCGCTTCAAGGAAGCAGTCAACACTGCCCTCTCCGCCGTCTGCAACGGGGATTGAAATAACCTCACAATCGGGGAAGTAATTGTAAATTTTATTTTCGATAATTTCACAAATTCTTTTTGAAGAAATTGTTCCCTTGAATGAATCGGGAATAAGTACAACTTTTTTCATAATAATCACCTGATAACCTTTATTCTATCGTCAAATCTGGGCTTGCGCTCAGGCTTTTCATCGGGGTAACCGATTGCAATTGCAATCTGGAATTTATACTCAGCAGGGATTTCAAAAATCTCTTTCCATTTAAGGCTTCGCTCATCATCAAAAAGTGCGCCGATACTGCCGATAATGCAGGTGCCAAGCCCCATGGATTCAGCGGCAATAACAATGTTTTCGCACATAATGCCTGCATCCATATAGCTTTCATTCTCTGCAAAAATCAGCGCAAGCGTTGGCGCTGTCTGATACACAGGGTTCACATCCCAGCGTGTATATGCAGGTGTGTCATAGCCTACAAGCTCTTTGAAATCAGTGTTCATACCGTCAAGATATTCTTTTTTCTGAATAAATCTTACGTGGCAGGGCTGGCAGTTTCTTCCGCTTGGTGCAGCTGTTGCCGCCTTTGCAAGTGTGTCAAGCTCGTCATCTGTAATCTGCTTCTGAACATAGCTTCTGATTGTCTGACGCTTAAAAATATTCTGTAATGTTTCGTTCATATAAATCCCCCGTTTCTTCTATTTAATATATCAAAAAACAGCGGTAAAGTCAACTGACAATATAATGTTGCAAATAAAACCGCCTTATGTTATAATCAGAATGAAAAACTGTTGTGCAGGAGGATTGCGTAATGCTTAGAATCGCAATAATAACAGCTTATTATGGTAAATTCCCCAGTTACTACAGGGCATGGCTCAGGTCTGCCCAGTGTAACCCTGATATAGATTTTTATATAGTAACAGACCTTCGTGTGGATCGTCTGCCCGAAAATGTTAAAACAATTCCCCTTTCACTTGACGAATTCCGCACACTTATTGAAAACAAGCTTGGCAGAAAAGTCAATCTTCAGCGTCCCTACAAAATCTGCGATTACAGACCGATGTATGGCGTAATTTTTGAGGATTTACTGAAAAACTATGACTGGTGGGCATACGCTGATATGGATGTTGTTTTCGGCAACATCAGAAAGTTCCTTGAGCTTTATAATATTGAAGAGTATGAACGCTTTATGCACATGGGCCATCTTTCTTTTTATAAAAACAACGAAATTAACAACCACGCTTTTATGCTTGACGGTGCGGCACACGAAAGCTGGGAAGAGGTTATTTCTACAGATAAAAGCTGCCTTTTTGATGAATGGAGCGGCGTTTACGGTATTTACAGAAAAAATAAAATTCCGATGTTCAGAAAGAAGATTTTTGCCGATATTTCTGCAAACTATAAAAGATTCAGACTTTCTCAGGATTGTGTGAACTATGACCATCAGGTTTTTTACTGGCAGAATGGCGGAGTATTTAGAACTTATATTGAAAATGGTCAGCTTAAAGAAGAGGAGTTTCTTTATATCCACTTTAAAAAGCGTCATTTTCCAAGAGAAGCATTTGATGTTCTTTCAGCGGATGCCTTTTATATCTGCCCCGGCGGACTTGTGAAAAAAGAAAGTGCTGAAACAACTATTGCAGATATTGAAAAATATAATCCCTACCCAGGCAAGCTTTATGAAGCGTGGGAAACAGCCGTTTATGAAATAAAGCATTTCTTTTTCAGATTAAAAAGAAAATCTCTTGGCATATTGAAAAATCTTTTCAATAAAAAAGGAGCATCCAATGAATAACAAAAAAATTGCCGTTGCAATGAAGTGGTCGGCAATTGCCGAAATTGCGGCAAAGGTGATAACTCCTGTTACAAACGCTATCCTTGCAAGAATTCTGATTCCCGAAGTTTTCGGTCTTGTTGCAACAATAAATATGGTTATCAGCTTCACCAATGTTTTTACAGATGCAGGCTTTCAGAAATATATTATTCAGCACGAGTTTAAAGACGATAAAGATAAGGACGAGAGCATAAACGTTGCTTTCTGGTCAAATCTTACATTATCAATGATACTTTTTGCGGTAGTTATTATTTTTAAAAATCAGATAGTTACCCTTGTCAGCTCATCAGACCCAGATTCATTAAGCTCCGCCTTTACAGGCACTGCGGAGTTTGGCTGGGGCATAGCCGTTGCCACATTAACGCTTCCAATCACAGCCTTTTCAAGTATTCAGATGGCTGTGTATAAGCGCATGATGGATTTCAAAACTCTTTTTTATGTGCGTCTTGTGGGGTCAATGATTCCTCTTTTTGTAACAATCCCCATTGCTTATTTCACAAGAAGCTTCTGGGCACTTGTTATCGGCTCACTTGCAGGCGAGCTTTCAAATGCGCTGATTTTAAGCATCTGCTCACCGTGGAAGCCGAAATTTTCATTTAACAGCAAAAAGTTTTTTGAAATGATTTCTTTCTGCTACTGGATTCTTCTAGAATCCGTTCTTGTGTGGCTCACATCATATATCGGCACATTTATTGTGGGCAAGTTCCTTTCAACCTATTACCTCGGCATATACAAAACATCAATGACAACGGTGAATCACATTATTGTAATTATTTCACTTTCAACATCGTCTGTTCTTTTCCCGACAATATCAAGGCTTCAGAATGACCGTGATGAAATGTGCAGAGTTTTTCTTGATTTTATGCGAATGATTTCGCTTGTTGTTGTTCCGCTTGGCATCGGTATGGTTCTTTACAGCGGATGTATAACCGACGTGCTTCTTGGCAGCCAGTGGAAAGAGGCGGCGGCATTCATCGGCATGTGGGGATTTTGCAGTGCCCTTGGCCTTGTGCTTTCATCTTATTGGGACGGACTTTTCAACGCTATCGGCAAGCCGAAATATTCTGTTCTTACGCAGGCAATTTATCTTGCGGTGCTTGTTCCGCTTCTTCTTTACGGTGCATCAAAAGGCTACGATTTGCTTTATAAGCTCAGATGTTTAAGCCGTGTGATTTATATTATTGTTGAGCTTATTGCAGTAAGGATTGTTTTCAAAATCGGCATATCAAAGGTTATTAAATTCCTTGCCCCGTCAGTTGCCTGCTCTTTGCCCATGATAGGCGCAGGGCTTCTGATGAAAAATTTCTTCGGAACATCTGTGATAATTCAGCTCGTTCAGATTTTTATCTGTGTAATAGTTTATTGCATAACAACAATGCTTATTCCGTCAACAAGGCGTGATATAATCTCTGTTTTGCTTATGATGAAAATTCCGCTGCCTGCAAAAATTGCAAAGCTGGCAGAGAATAAGGAGTGATAGCATGAATTCAATAAGCAAGGAACGGGAATTGCAAAGTTGCGACACTGTCAAAACTATTGCAATGCTTGCTGTTGTTATCTGCCACTGTGCGGCGGCATGCGCACGGCAGGGATGGTTTGTGGTGTCGCCTGTTAAAAACACCATTGCCCTCGGCTACCTGTCATCATTTCTTGGGATGTATCATATTCAGACATTCGTTTTTGTGTCGGGATATTTATTTTATTTTTTAAAATACGAGCTTGGCAAATATAAAAAACCACTTGAATTTATTAAGAAAAAAGCGTTGAGGCTTCTTGCACCTTATCCCGTTGCATGCCTTTGGGTTTTGCCTGCTTTTTTGTTTTTCTATCATCCGTCATCAGATAGAGTTTTTAAAAAATTTGTCTTGGGTGAAGGCCCATCACAGCTGTGGTTTCTCTTTATGCTTTTCTGGGTTTTTGTTGAATTTTATTTCATTTCAAAAATCCTTGACCGCTATAATTTCTTTCAGAAGATGACGCTTAAAACAGCTGTTATTGTTGGCATATTTTTTTATCTTGTTGATTTTTGCAGCCCGTTGCTTGATAGACTGGGTGTGCCGAATGTTTTTCAGATTCTTGCCGCATTCAGATATATATTTTATTTTTATGCCGGCTTTGTTTTCAGAAAATTTGACTTCAGTAAACTGTATAAATTTGCAGAAATTTTTCTTGCATTATCCGCTGTGATAACATTGCATTTTATTTCTTTTGTTCACGGAAAATTAGAGTTCATTTTTATGAATTTTGTCAGCCTTTTTAACTGCGTTTCGGTGTTTATGTTTGTTGCAAAGCATCTGAATCCAAAGAGCAAAATTTTTGAAATAATCAATAAATATAATTTTCAGATTTACCTTTTTCATCAGCAGATTATCTATGTGATTATTTTTCTTCTTGACAGATACTGGGCGGTTTATTCATGCCCCGCTTTTGCAATTTCCATTGTAGGCTCGCTTGCAATTTCTGTTGGAATTACATTTGTTCTTTCAAAAATAAAGCCTGCAAGAGTTATCCTTGGAATAAAGCAGTGAATTAAATGAGGTGAAATTATGCTTAGTAAAATTCTTTCATTTATTGCATCTTTCGTTATGCTTTTTCAGTTTATGTTCACTGCTGTGCCAGCTGTTAAGCAAAGCCCCGATGTGCTGAAAGAGCCACAGCCTCAAAGCAATCCTTTGCGTACATTTGATAAAATTGAGGGCGTCAGCGGCAGTGAGTTTTATATCGAAAGACCGTCAACAGAGTTAAAAGAGGTTAAGGCCTCACAGTTTGGTGTTGATGCCAATAAAGCAGATAATTTTAACGAAATAAAAAAAGCACTTGAATATTGTGCAAATAATCCAAATACAAAGCTCACATTCAGCGAGGGCACATATTATCTTGATAATAAATCTCAACTGCTGTTTAAGGGAATGAGAAATATTCTTATTGACGGCAACGGTGCAAGGCTTGTTTTTTCAAATGTTGTTATAGGTCTTGAAATAAACGGCAGCGATTGCGTTGAATTTAACAACATTAAGTTTGATTGGGATTGGGAAAAGCACCCGCTTTCTGATATTGTAACTGTCAGAAATGCTTCGGCAAAAAATAACACTCTTGAGTTTGTTTTTGATGGCGAAAAAGAAGTGAGCGAGGACACAATTTTTGCGGCTATTTCTCAGTGCGACCCAGATACCCTCACCTATGGCGCAAAATATTCCAATAAAGAGGTCTATGTTTATCAAAGACCCGATATGATAAAATCTGTTAAAAAGATTGATAAAAATGTTTTGCAGGTTGAGCATGACGGCAGCTTTGGAAACTTTAAAAACGGCGATAAATTTATTTTAAGGCATTATGTTTATGACACAACCTTTGCTGTTCTTGATAATGAAAGCAAAAACATCACATTCGATAATGTTTCAGTTTATGGCTACCCAGGCTCAGGCTTCCTTGCAAACAGTAAGGCTTCACATTTTCAGATAATCAATTCATATATCGGTGTTGAGCCAGATAAAAAAGCGGAGCGACACACATCCCTTGGTGCGGACGCAATTCATATTGCAAATTCTGACGGTTGCTTTAACATTGCCAACTGCGATATAAGCGGTCAGGGCGATGACGCACTTAATGTTCACGATGGGCTCGGCTGGGTCAAGAGCATTGACAGAAATAAAATCACACTTGAAGCAACTGCGGTTTATATGAGAGCGGGCGATGTGCTGAAATTCAGAGATGCCCTCTTTAATGAAACAGACGCAACCGCAACAATAAAAGATATTACCTATAGCGGAGCGTATTATGACATCACTTTTACAGAGAATGTCAGCGATAAAATCGGCTTAAATTACATTGCATATGACCTGAGCTGTTCCAGTGAAAATTATGTAGTGCGTGATAATTATATCCACGAAAACCGTGCAAGAGGATTTCTTCTTCAATCCCCCAACGGACTTTGCGAAAATAACAGATTTTATAAAACAGAAATGCAGGCAATTAAAATTGTTATGGATATAAGTCCGGGGCTTTGGTATGAGGGCACAGGCGTTGATAATCTTGAAATCAAGGGCAACGAATTTTTGATGTGCGATTATATTGCCACAGGCGAGGTTATCACAATCGGCTCAAATATCAGCGGCAAAACTGCCACATCAGAGCCGTTTACAAATATCAGAATAACCGATAATACATTTAAAGAATTCCCCGAAAGAGTGCTGAATGCTGATAATGTGAACGGACTCACTTTCACTGGCAACACAGTTGATGCAGGAAGCTCCCTGCCAAAAAGCCAGACGAGCGCAAGGGCGTATTTCGGCGAATACTGCGACAACATCACATTCGAAAATAATCAGTGGCAAAACTGCATTGCAGGTGAAATTGCAAAATCAAAGAAACCGTCTTTGTGGGCGATAATTAACTCAAAATAAAATCAGGCTGTATCAAAGTGCGCAATGCCCTCTGATACAGCCTTTTGCTTTGCCGTCATTCAGATAAAGAACGGCTGATTAAAGCAAATTTATTTCATATTCTTCTCGTAAGATTCGATCATCTTCTTAACCATCTGACCGCCTACTGAACCTGCCTGCTTAGAGGTAAGGTCGCCATTGTAACCCTGCTTAAGGTTAACGCCTACTTCTGAAGCTGCTTCCATCTTGAATCTGTTAAGAGCCTCTTTTGCTTCGGGTACAACATTCTTGTTGCTTGATGCCATTTCGTTTCACTCCTTCGCAATCTGATTGCGTTTGCAGTAATATTCTTTGCGGGATTTTTAAAAATACAAGTGAAAAATTTTGTCAATTTTCAATCAGTTTTATTTATTAAATTGACAAAATATTTTTACACATATATAATTAAATAAACGGGAGGTCAGATTATGAAAAAATTTTTTAAAATAATAATTTCAGCGGTTCTCTGCATTTGTTTTGTAATTGGCACTGCACCGCTGAGCTTTGCAAAGGGCGAAGAGCCGACAGCAAAGCTTAATAATGTTTACGGAAACAATATGCTCTTTCAGCAGAAAAAAGAGGTTCGCCTTGTTGGTAAGGGCAAGAGCGGAGCAGAGATTGGCTGTGAGCTTTTAGACAGCAGCGGCAACGGCATCTGCAAAGAGAAAAGTTATGCCAGCAAAAGCGGCACATTCACAGTTACATTCAAAGCACCTGCAGGCGGCTACGAAAATTACACCATTAATCTTTATGAAAACGGAGCTTTGTTCCAGACACTTAAAGATGTTGCTTTTGGTGAATTGTGGCTTGCAAGCGGTCAGTCAAATATGCAGTATGGCTTCGCTCAGAGCAGTACATATAAAGAAAATTCCAAGCGCAGCGAATGGATGAGATTTTTATATGTTGATCCGTTTGCAACTTATAACGGAAGCGAAAATGAATTTCCATACGAAGCTCAGCAGGATATTGAAAGCGGCAGCTGTTGCTGGCTGAAAGGCAACGATAACATTAACTCTGTTTCAGCTGTTTCAGTTTATTTTGCGCAGGATTTGCAAAGAAAGCTTGATATGCCAGTTGGCGTGCTTACACCAAACCTTGGCGGAAGTCTGCTTGTTACATGGCTTGCAAGAGAAACTGTAGACAGCGATCAGAAATTCGCTGATTACATTAAAGAACAGGGTCTTTACCTTGCAGAAAATGAATGGGAAAGCAGTAAGGTTGACTGGTTCAGAACAATGACATCAAACTATAATAAAAAGGTTGCGCCCCTGCGTAATTTCAACATTGCAGGTATGATCTGGTATCAGGGTGAGTCTGAAATTCTTTTGGATTGGGAAATCGGCTATTACAAAAGAGGTCTTGAGCTTCTTCAGTCATCATACAGCGAGCTTTTCAGATTCAGCGGAAAAATGCCGTTTATCGCAACGCAGGTTGCACCTTTTGAATATACCGATAAAAAGCTCAATCTTCACAATGACGAGTTTATTCAGTTCCAGATGGAAGATGAAGTATCCCGTGCAATTACAACAATTTATGATATAAGCCTCAGCTACATCCCAGCTTCCGGCGGAATTCACCCCGAAACAAAACAGCCTGTTGGCGAAAGAATGTCTGCTTGCGCACAGGGGCTTGTTTATGGCATGAATAACTGCCACACAGCCGCAACAGTTGAAAGCACAAAAATTGACGGCAGCGATTTTTATGTAACATTTAAAAATACTGGCGACGGTCTTGTTGCAGGCGGCGATTATTTAAGAGGCTTTGCTCTTTGTGGAGAGGGTGGAGTTTATGTTCAGGCAAATGCAGAAATTGTAAGCGAAAACACTGTCCGCATTTTCTGCGACGAGGTTGAAAATCCTGTTGCTGCCGCATACGCATTCTCTGAAAACAATACAGAGTCAAATCTTTATTCATCAATGAATGGCGAAAAATTTATGCCTGTTGCTCCCTTTGCAACATACACAGAGGATGACGCTCTTTATTGGGAAGATCCCTCGTGGGCAAGATGCGACAGCGAAAAGGCATGGTTCCTTGCAGGCAATTCAGACGCAGGCTCATTTGATGTCTGGAACAGCGAAAATGCAGATGTTTCAGTTGATAACGAAAATCAGTTTGAGGGCGAGGGCTGTATCAATGTTAAGTCAGAAAGTGATAAAAAAGCTTTCTCAATCAGCCCTGTTTATACATACAATAAAGACAAAAAGACAGTGTATTATGACCATATGATTACTGACTGGAGCAAATACAACACTCTTTCAGTAATGGTTAAAAATAACGGCGAAAACGATGTTCAGCTTGATAAGCTTAAATTCTATGTGAACGGTGTTACATGGTTCTCACCCGATGTCAACGGCAATTGCGAATCGGGTGCAGTTATCCCCGCAGACGGTCAGTGGCATAAACTGACATTTGACCTTGACAGGCTTTATCTTCACGGCAACGAGTGCGGTGCGATTTATTCAAGAAAAAAGCTTGCAGATGTAAAATCCTTTGAGCTTTGCTTTAAAGACGGCAAGGGTCAGAGCTCCGATATAAGCATTGATGATTTCCGCTTCGGCGGGGATGCCTCAAAGGGTAAGGCAGGATTCTTTGAACCCTGCGTTCAGCGTGCAGATAATCCGTGGGAGTTTTTCTGCTCACTGTTCACAACATTTTTCAGCTTTATAGCAAACATCTTTAAAGGATAAGGAGAATATATAATGTCAGACTTTTTCTCACAGGCAAAATTTATTACAACCGAATTTGATAATTATTTTTCATCAAAAAATTTACCATGGGGTCAGAAAAAACCTAAGCTTTATCAGCACACAGACCTTGTTCCGTGGAAAGGACTTCCAATGTTCCTCAAAGATTTTGAGATTGATTCAGTGGAAGATGCAAAGCTTTATTTCACCTCACTTGGCTGCATTGATATTTACATCAACGGCAAAAGGCTTGAGGGTGCAGAGATGAAACCCGGCTGGTCAACATACAACAAAAGAGCACTTTATATGTGCAAGGATGTTTCTTCAATGCTCACTGTTGGCAAAAACAGAATTCTTGCAGTTGTTTCAACAGGCTGGTACACAGGCAGAATCGCAGGCGGAATTTATGGTGAAGACTCACCTGCCGCAATGCTTTCACTGGTGTGCGGCGGCAAAACAGTTGCTGCAACAGATGAAAGCTGGCTTTGCACCGTTGGCGGTCAGATAAAAACA
Source organism: Clostridia bacterium (assembly GCA_024404115.1). GTDB lineage: Bacteria > Bacillota > Clostridia > Oscillospirales > Acutalibacteraceae > CAG-488. Next base: position 32,038 of record JAKSQM010000008.1, read on the forward strand.
GCCGACATCTGGGACGGCGAATACAGAGATGGCAGAGAGGACAACTACACCGATATTTCAAAGACAGATTATGAGCTGAAGGATTGGGAGAATGCAGAAATTTATGATTATAAAGGCGAGGTAACTCCCTTTATCGGTTCAGAGGTTAAGGTTCGTGATGGACTTTCACTGAAGCCTCAGAAGATTACAATTTCTGACGGCATTGTTTATAACGGCACACATTACGGCAAAATCCATGTTTGTGAAGAAAATAGTGCAATGCCTTTCACACTTAAAATCGGTCAGAAAGTTACACTTGATATGGGACAGGAAACTGTCGGCTGGCTTAAAATTAAAGTTAAAGCTCCTGAGGGAACAGAAATCAAAATGCGTTATGCAGAGTTCCTTAATGACAGCGGTGATATGAACCGTGGCAATGACGGCCCCGAGGGTTCTGTTTATACAATCAATCTCCGCTCCGCTCTTGGCAAGGCATTTTATGTAGCGGGCGGTGATGTTGAGGAATACAAGCCTGTTTTCACATTCTTCGGCTACAGATTTGTTGAAATCTGCGCAGATAACGAGGTTGAAATTTTTGACCTCACCGCAGAGGTTGTTGGCAATGACAACATTGAAACAGGTAAAATTGAAACATCACACCCGATGGTAAACAAGCTTTTCTCCAACGCACTTTGGGGTCAGAGAAGCAACTACCTCAGTGTTCCCACCGATTGCCCGCAGAGAGATGAGCGACTTGGCTGGACAGGCGACGCTCAGGCATTCAGCACAACTGCCGCATATAACGCAAATGTTTATGGCTTCTTCCGCAAATGGATGCAGGATATGAGAGATAATCAGGGCGAAACAGGCGCATATGCCGATGTTAACCCAAGAGTTGGCTGCTGCTCCAGTGAGGATGCTTGCGCATGGGGTGATGCAGGTGTTATCATCCCCTACAATCTTTATAAGATTTATGGCGACGGCGCAATGATCAAAGAGCATTTTGACTCAATGGATAAATATGTTACAGGTCTTGTTGATAAATACGGCTATTCAGGTCCTATTCCCCGTTATGGTGATTGGCTTGCATATGACTGGTGCGACAATAAATTCATTTCGTCAGCATATTTTGTTCGTGATATTGATATGATGATTGAGATGTGCGCCGTTGCAGGCAGAGAGGACAGAAAGGATTATTACAAGGATTTAAGAGTTAAAGCATACGAGTTTTTCTGCGATAACTTTATGAAAGACGGCGTGCCTGTTGAAAAAACACAGTGCAACAAGATAATTGCTCTTGCATTCGGTCTGATTGAAAAAGATAAAGAGCCCGAGCTTGCTGAGGCACTTGCACAGCAGATTAAGGATAACGGCGATAGGCTTTCATGCGGATTCCTTGGCACATATAATCTTTGCCCCACACTTTCAAAATTCGGCAAGGATAAGACAGCATACAATCTTCTTCTTCAGAGAAATGAGCCGTCATGGTTCTACAGCATTGACCAGGGTGCAACAACAATCTGGGAGCGTTGGAATTCTTATACTAAAGAAAACGGCTTCGGCGATGTTGGCATGAATTCATTCAACCACTATGCTTATGGCGCAATTGTTGAGTGGATGTATCGCTACATGGCAGGCATTGAGCCTGTTGAGGCAGGATTTGGCACATTCACACTTTGCCCGAGAATTGATATGAGAACCGCTGATGAAATGCCCGAGGGACAGGAAAACATCAAGTGGGTTAAGGCAGAGTTCAACTCTGTAAAGGGACTTATTAAGAGTGAGTGGAACACCGAAAACGGACTTACATATAAATGCACCGTTCCAGAGGGAACAAAGGCATTCCTCACTCTTCCCGCTGTTTCTGACAAGGTAACTGTAAACGGCAACGAGTTCTCTGTTACTGGCGAAAAATATGAAGCAGAGCTTGACGCAGGCGAATATACATTTGTTTTTTAATTGCAGATTTAACTCAATGGAGGTTTTGCTATGGATGCCAAAACGAGAATTAAAGAGCTGATGAAGCAAAAGAATATAACTGAATACAGATTGTCAAAGTTGAGCGGACTTTCACAAAGCACCATTTCTAATATATTCAACAGAAACACCGAGCCGACTTTGCCCACGCTTGAAGCAATTTGCAACGGACTTGATATTTCTCTTGCACAGTTCTTTTGCGATAGCGAAAACGAAACAGCCGTTTATCTGACAAATGAGCAGAAAGAAATTTTTGATAAATGGCTTTTGCTTACATCACAACAGCGAAGCCTTGTTGAAAAAATAATTGATTCCTATACCGATAAAAATTAAATAAGAAAACAAAAAACGGAACATACCGCAAAAAGTATGTTCCGTTAAATTTTTATGTTAAGTCTATTAGTCAGCGATGATTTCGCCCATAAGACCGGGCGTTGCAAAAGCTGCGTTTGATTCATCTGTATCAATGTGCATTGCAAGAGCATATTTGGGGCTTACTCTTACGATAACATCACCGAAAACAAGGCTTCTGCCATCTGATTCAACCTTAACGCTTACAATCTGCTTGTCAGCAATGCCGAAATTCTCTGCATCTTCGGGAGTTGCATGGATGTGTCTCTTTGCAACGATAACGCCTTTTTCAATGTCGATTTCGCCGGCAGGTCCAACGATTTTGCATGAGCCGCTGCCCTCAAGGTCGCCAGATTCACGGCAGGGAGCAACAACGCCGATTGAACGTGCATCACTTGCAGAAAGCTCTACCTGGGTTTCGGGGCGAACAGGTCCAAGAATAGAAACTTTGGGGAAAGATCCCTTAGCGCCGATAACCTGAACTCTCTCTTCGCAAGCGAACTGACCAGGCTGTGATAAATCCTTTTTATGTGTAAGCTCATAGCCTGCACCGAAAAGTGTTTCAAGATCTGCCTGTGAAACGTGAACGTGTCTTGCTGATGTCTCAACTAATACTTCTTTTTTCATTTTAAAAACCTCACTTAGTTTAAATTACCATTTAAATTTATAAGACTGCTTGCCGCCAAAGGGAGCGTCAATGCCGCCGAATGAATCAACATGAAGAATCCATGTGTAATCATAGTTGGCTGTGAGCATATTGCCTGTTTTAGCGTCAATTGTGCAGATTATTTCACCTTTTTTGTAGCCTGTTTTAAGTCCTGTTAGGAACGACTTTGCCGCACCTGCATTTTCGTTGATGTCCCCTGCTTTAACAACAGAGAATGCCTTTGGATGATGACCTGTGCCGTTTGCAGGGTTATCTGAAAGTTCATCATCAAGAAGATGAAGAGTGATTGTGTAAATGCCGTCTTTTTCAGTGCAGCTTGCATCTTTAAGGTCTGCGGCTGTCAGCTTACTTGCCCAGGCTTCTTTTTCAACAGGGTAATACTTAACCTTATCTGCCTGTGATGTGATTGTAAGACCTGTCTTTTCTTTGTTGGGACCCATAAATGAGTTGATGAGCTTGTTTACCATTGATTCAAGTCCGCCAAGGCTTGCAAGGTTAATGCTTCCTGACTGATAGCTTTCATCATTAACAATTGTGATTGCCTTTGCGTGTGGCTTGATGTTGTTTACAGAAGCGTTGAAATACTTAACAATCTCTTCTTTTGTTGAGGGTACCTTGCTCTCAGCTTTTTTATCAGATGATTTGTTGTCAGCAGACTTCTGAGGATGATCCTCTTTTGCAGCAGGTGTTTCTGTTGATGTGCCATTATTTTTGCCATCTGTAACGATGTCATCAATAACATCACCGTCATCTGGTTCGCTTGATGATATACCTGAATCAACAGGAGTTTCTATGCCGATGTCATCTTTTGGTGTAACATCGCCACTGACAAATTCTGACTGCGGTTTAGTCAGGTCATCAATGATTTTTTTGTTGGTTTCTTCAATCTTATTTGAGCACATTGCAAAAGAGCCAATGAAAAGTGCCGCACCAAGTGCCAACGCAATACCTTTGATAACCAAAGGCTTTGTTTCGCTTGCCTTTGCCTTAGGTGCCTCTTCAATTGTTTGTGTTTCAATGTTTACAGGTTCATTGACCTTTGAGCTTTTATCATTTGCCATAAAAAAACCTCCAAGTTACTGATAGACTACATTATAATGCAAAATGTACTTTTTTGCAACAACTTTTTTATTTTGAAAACTGGCTGTTATAAAGCTCAGTGTAAAATCCGTTTTTGGCAAGAAGCTGCGAATGTGTGCCTGTTTCAATGATTTTGCCGTCTTTCATAACAAGGATGATGTCAGCCTCTTTTATGGTCGAAAGTCGGTGGGCAACAATAAAGCTTGTTCTGCCCTCCATCATTTTAGAAAATGTTTTCTGAATCCTCTGCTCTGTCTTTGTGTCGATTGAAGATGTGGCTTCATCAAGAATCAGCATTGGCGGCAGTGAAAGCATAACCCTCGTTATGCAAAGAAGCTGTTTCTGACCCTGTGAAAGGTTGCCTTTTTCTTCACCGATAACAGTGTCATACCCATTGGGAAGCCTTTTAATAAAGCTGTGCGCATGGGTAAGCTTTGCGGCGGCGATAATTTCTTCATCTGTTGCGTCAGGCTTGCCATAGGCGATGTTTTCTTTAACAGTGCCTGTTTTTAACCATGTTTCCTGTAATACCATGCCGTAATTCTGACGCAAGGATTTTCTTGTAATATCTTTTATGTCGTTACCGCTTACTTTTATGCATCCGCTGTCAACATCATAAAAGCGCATAAGCAGATTTATAATGGTACTTTTGCCGCAGCCTGTGGGGCCGACAATTGCAACTCTTTTGCTTTTTTCAACATTGAGGTTAAGATTTTTAATAAGCTCTTTGTTTTTATCATAAGAAAAGTCAACATTCTGAATCTGAACTCTGCCGTCTGCATTTTCAAGGTCTGGCAGTGATGAATCAGAAACCTGCTCCTCAGTGTCAATCAATTCAAAAACTCTTGATGCACAGGCAAGCGCACTTTGAAGCTCGGTGATAACACCCGAAATCTCATTAAACGGCTTGGTGTATTGAGTGGCATAGGTGAGCATACACACAAGCTGACCAACTGTGATGCCTGCACCGACAGCTGACCCGTTAATAACCGCAATTCCGCCAAAAATAGCAACACAGGCATAAACCATGCTGTTTACAAATCTTGTGGATGGATTAACAAGCGAAGAGAAAAATGTTGCTTTAAGGCTGTATTTGCCAAAGGATGAATTTATCTCTTTGAATCGGTTGACCGCCGTTTCTTCATAGCCGAAAGCTTTAACAGTTTTCTGATTGCCAGCCATCTCATTTACAAGTGAAGTCATTTCGCCCCTTGTTTGCGATTGACGCTTGAACATGTCATATGTCTTTTTGGCAATGAAAGATGCCACAAAAAGGCTAAGTGGAGTAACGCAGACAACGGCAATTGTTACCTTTACATTTATGGTGAGCATAAAGCCGATTGTGCCGAGAATTGTAAGGATACTTGTAAAAAACTGAGTGAAGCCGATTAAAAGTCCGTCAGAAAACTGGTCTGTGTCGTTTACAATTCGGCTGACTATATCGCCGTGAGCGTGAGAGTCAGCGTATGCCACATCAAGCCTTTGCAGTTTGTTGAATGCAGTTGTGCGCACATCCTTAACAACACGGTATGTTACAAAGTTGTTGCACACATTCATAAGCCACTGGGTGAGGGCATACGCACCAATCATAACGCCGAAAAATATAAGGTGCTTTGTCATAGCGTCAAAATCAACATTGCCCTTGCCGATTATGGCATCAACGGCTTTGCCCATAATTTTTGGCGCATAGAGCATAAAGCCAACGCTTGCCGCCGCAAAAATCAGCGAAAGCGCAACAGGCAGCCTATACCTTTTTATATATAATAAAACTCGTTTTAATGCAGATGAATTTTTCATTTTGCCGCCTCCTTTTCAGAAAGCTGAGAAAGGCAGATTTCTCTGTATTCCCCGCAATTTTCAAAAAGGTCATCGTGAGTTCCCGCCCCTGCAAGCCTGCCGTCATCCATAACAAGAATCAGATCGGCATTTTTTACGGTTGAAACTCTTTGAGAAACAATAAAAACGGTTGTGCCGTGAAGCGTTTCTTTAAGTGCAGAGCGAAGGCGGGCATCTGTTGCAAAGTCGAGAGCAGACATACTGTCATCAAAAATGAGAATGGGCGAATTTTTAACCAATGCTCTTGCAATTGTCAGCCTTTGCTTCTGACCGCCCGAAAGATTTTTGCCGTCCTGTTCAATTATATAATCAATTCCACCGTCTTTAGAATTAACAAATTCTTCTGCCTGCGCTGTTGAAATTGCAGTGCAGATTTCTTCATCGCTTGCATTTCTGTTGCCGATAAGCAGATTTTCTTTTATGCTTCCGTTAAAAAGAACGCTCTTTTGCGGAACAACAGCGATTAAATTCTGAAGCTGATTTTTGCTATACATTTTAATGTTGCTGCCAAAAAGAGAAACCTCGCCCTCACTGCAATCATAAAATCTTGGAATAAGATTTATAAGGGTGGATTTGCCCGAACCTGTTGCGCCGATAATGCCGATTGTGGAGCCTTTTTTTGCGCTGAAAGAAACATTTTCAATTGCCGATTCTTTTGAACCGTTATAGAAAAAGCTGACATTTTTAAACTCAACAGCGTTTTCACTGTCATTTAAAACAGCCTCTTTTTCGGGGTATTCCATAGTCGGTGCCTTATCAAAAACAGCCTCAATCCTCTTTGAGCAGGCGGCGGCTTTATTCATTGTTACAATAAGATTTGATAATTTTACAAGCTCAACCAGTATCTGCGACATATAATTTACCAGTGCCACAACAGCGCCCTGAGTGAGTCTGCCTGCATAAACCTCCCCTGCGCCTTTATATAAAACGGCGATAATTGCAAGGTTTAAAATGACATAAGTTACAGGATTCAGCAGTGCAGAAATTCTTCCCACAAACATCTGAAGCTTCACAAGAGAAGCGGTTGATTTTTCAAAATCTTCTGCCTCCTTTTTCTGTCGGTTGAAGGCTCTGATTACTCTCACACCAGAGAGATTTTCTCGTGTCAAAAGAGTGATTTTATCAAGAGAATTCTGTATCTTTTTGAACACAGGAATACTCATAAACATTATGCCGAAAACCACTGCAAAAAGAAGCGGAATTACCACTGTAAAAACCATGGCAGATTTCACATCAATTGTGAATGCCATTATCATTGAACCGAAAACAATAAAGGGCGAACGGAGAAAAAGTCGGAGCACCATGTTAACTCCTGTCTGCACCTGATTGATATCGTTAGTCAGCCTTGTTATAAGTGCAGATGTGCCGATTTCGTCAATATCGCTGAAAGAAAACCTGTTTATATGGGCAAAAAGTGCATTTCTCATACTTGTTCCGCAGCCAATGGCGGCTTTTGCGGCAAAATACTGGGCAGTTACCGAGCTTATAAGTCCAGTTGCGCCAAGCGCAAAAAGAACCGCTCCCATTTTATAAACATATGCTTTGTCAGAAAAACCAATGCCGTAATCAATAATTTTTGTAACAATCAGCGGCACAATCAGCTCAAGACAAGCCTCCGTCATTTTAAAAAAAGGAGCCAGCAAACTTTCAATTTTATAATGCTTTAAATGCTTTAAAATCTGTTTCATTTTCTTCACCGAAATCATTATAACTTTTTTGTTTTTTTATGTCAATAATCAAGCATAAACGGGCAATGTTTTTTGCTGTCAATGGATAAATTTTTTATATATTTTTTTGTATAAAATTTTGCAATTCTATTGACAATTAAGCTTGAATTATGGTAAAGTAGGTTATAAGTCTAATAGTATCAGTAGGTGTATGCGTATATACATTATGTTATACAAATATTTTGCACAGAGTGCGGCAATATACACAAACGGCTATAATTCAGTAAATCCACTAACAGAGAGGGTTGCTTATGGAAAAGAAAAGACAGACAGGAGCGGGCAGGCTCAGACCAATCGAGCTTGAATATCAGCCGATTTTTGATATTCACCTCAACATGGCAATCGACTACGAAATATCAATGAAGATAAACGATAAGGTAATGGGCGTTATGCTTCCCCAGTATTTCATCCCCGTTGCAGAGAAGTCAAATCAGATCTGCCAGCTTGGGCTGTGGGCAATTGAAGAGTGCTGCGAAGCTCTTAAACGCTGCGAAGCAAGAGAGGCTGACATAAACTCATTTATCGTCTGGGTTTCAGTTAAACACATTGCCAAAAAGAATTTTGTACCGTCTGTTATGAAAATTCTTAACAAATATTCCGTAAAGCCTGACAGATTCTGTTTCAATATTAACCAGAGCATTCTTGAGGCAAGCAAAGATCAGATCCTTGCAAACATCAAAGAGCTTCGTGAGCTTGGTTTTAAAGTATCTATTGACGACCTTGGTCTTGAATATACATCATTAAGCAACTTGAGCCAGTATGATGTTGATTACATCGGAATCCACGCTTCCCTTATAGAAGATATAATGGAAAGCGAAAGAACCCAGAATATGGTTCAGGGTCTTATAGATTTCTGCAAAAAGATTGAGGTTGAAACAAGAGTTGACGGAATTGACACTGCCGAAAAGGCTGAGCTTCTTAAAAAGCTTGGTGTTGACCAGCTTAAAGGTCCGTTCTACGGCAAGCCGATTTCAGAAAAAGCTATAGTTTAATGAAGGGGGCGTGTCCCATTGGCAAAGAAAGATAAAAACACTAAAGGCGCAGTTGATCAGGCAGAGGAGCTTGACCCCAACGAAGCAGCCGACCAGATGGAGAAATATGCTGTAAAGACTAACTCCAAAAAGGTCAACAAGCGTGAGGCACTTATCAGAATCCTCACCATTATACTTATTATATTGTTACTTTTCCTTTTCGGATTATTTGCCTGTTCAACATACATCAAGAGCGGTAACTTCACAGTTACAGCAAGCTCTGAGGCGTTTAACGCAGGCATCTCACTGAGTGAAACAAAAGATTTCAAAAATCCTCAGCGAATCCTTGAAGGCAGTAAATATGAGGAGATGAGAGAAGGCACATATCCTCTCATTCCCGAAGATGTCGACCAGTATGAAGGCTCCAAAAACTTCAACGAAAACGGCATGTACTACTTTACTTATTCTTTCTATGTAAAGAACACAGGCTCAGACGACGCAGGCTACGCTGCAAAGCTTAATATTGACAGCGTAACAGAGGGTGCAGACGAAGCACTCCGCGTTATGGTTATCAAGGACGGCGAAAGAATGACCTACGGTAAGCCGAGACTTGGTACAAACAATGTGCTTGAAATTTACGCAGATAAGAATTTTGTAAGCAATCGTCTTGTTGCAACAGTTACAGACGATGATTTCAAAGCAGGTGAAATGCAGAAAATCACTGTTGTCATCTGGTTTGAAGGCGAAGATCCCGAGTGTGTTAACGATATTCTTAAAGGGGAGGTCAAGCTCTCAATGGATTTAAATGTCATTGAGCCACTTGATAAATAAGCGATGAGGAATCCGGGAGCGGTAAAAGGAGCAACCTTTATCAAACCCTGATATAAGTACTTTTCTTTAAGTCCGAATCCAATATTTTAACGCACAGGATATAAATTAAACGATGCGTTTGGCGACGCGTTAACGGTCGCCAAGGCATACGAAATCTTTATGGAGGTAAAGATATGAAAAAGACAATCAAAAAACGCGCTTTTGTATCAGCGATCGCTATGCTTATCGTTTCAGCTATCGTTCTTACAAGTTCAACGTTTGCATGGTTCTCAATGAGCAAAGAAGCTAAAGTTGAGCAGATGGATCTTACCGTTTCTTCACCCGAAGGTATTCAGATTTCTGCCAATGCTTCAGCTTGGACTGCAAGTCTTACAAACGACGACTTCTTCAATGAGAGCTCAACAAGCCGTTACAAGGCATATGACGGCAACGTAAACCTTATGCCCCTTAACCTTATCCCTGTTTCAAGTGCTTTTAAAATGTTTAACTCAACAACAGGTGCAGCTAACTTCTATAAGGCTGTTCTTAACGATAAGGGTAATGCAACAGTTACAGCTGTAAGCCAGACTGCAGGCAATGATGATAACGCAGGTCTTGTAGCATTTGACATCTTCTTCAAGGTTGCACAGAATACAAAAGTTTATTTCGGCACATCTGAATTCAAAGATGAGAGCCAGTCAGATATCCTTACAGCACTTAGAGTTGCTTTCCAGCCTTTAGGTCAGACTACATCAACTGAGGCTGCAACAGCTATTGCTCTTAAGTCAACATCTGCAACAAACACAACTGTTTATGAGCCAGATGCAGTTAACCGTTCAGCAGATGCTATTGCATCAGGTAACAGCACTGGTGTTGTAACAACAAAGTATATTAATAGTACTGGTGCTGCTGGTACTGTTAACAGCAACTTTGTTCTTACAAATGCTAACAACGAAGCTCTTACATGTAATGCAATTACAAGCCAGGCTTCAGCAACTGATAAGTCATTTGAAATTAAAGCAGGTGTAACAAAGATGAGAGTTTACATCTGGGTTGAAGGTAATGATATTGACTGCCGTAACTCAGTTGCAGGCGCAGCTCTTTCAGTTGCTCTTAAGTTCACAATTGACTAATCCTTTTGGATTATAAATTACTTTTTAAAACAAAATCTATTTTTAAAGCTTAATTTTATGTGTGTAGTTGCTCTGCACACATAAAGACCTCGTCGCTTAAGGGGCGACGAAATCGGATTCGTTGCCCCAGTTTTTCCCCTGATTGACTGTAAGGGTGATTTAAGAGCATTCGGCGAGTGCTTTTAATTGACCTTTACAGTTAAACGCAAAGGTCAGCCCGAAAGGGTTCATAGGTTAAAAAAACCTGAACTTTCGCTTGAGTTTGAGATGCAAATCTTAAACATAAGTATAAATTGCGCTAAACCGCAGTAAACAAGCAAATTTTATCAATGGAGATGAAGACATGAACAAAAAGAATAAGAAACGTGCCTTTATAACGTCTATTATTATGCTTCTTATCTCTGCAATCGTTCTTACAAGCTCAACATTTGCTTGGTTTGTAATGGGCGATAAGGCCGCAATCAACGAAATGGATATTAAACTCTATTCATCAGAGGGCATCCAGATTTCTGCAAATGCGACCGATCCAAGCTGGAGACAGATGCTTACACTGGATAACCTCTTCGATACAGAAGAAGCAGACGATCCGGTTCTTGACGCTTATGCAGGCAACAGAAACATGCTCCCCGAGTACATCATTCCCGCATCAAGCAGCTTCAATTCATTTGGCGATTATGGTTACCCCAACTTCTACAGAGCAAGCGTAGAAGGTGACGGTTCAACATCAGTTGCAAAGGTTGTTGAAGCTTATGACGCAGCTGACGAAGCAGGCATCGTTGCTTTTGATATTTTCATCAAGACCAGCGTAGCTCAGACAATTGATTTCAGCACAACAGAAATCAAAGAAATTGTTGGCGAAAGCGGCGAATCACTTGATCCTCTTACTGCTATCAGATATGCTTTCGTTCCTATGGGCAACACAGCTATCGGCACAGCAGCAGCTACATGCCAGCAGCTTCAGAACGCAAGTGCTTCAAAGGTAACAATCGCTGAAGCAGATTCACTTGCACGTTCTAAGGATTCAGCAGCAGCTGGTAACGCAACAGGTCATCAGACAACTGCTCCTCTTAACGGCGCATCAGCTACAACAGCTGATATGAAGAATGTAATTCTCAGCACAGATACTGCTGCTCCTCAGGGCAAGGTATACTGGAGTGATGATGCAACAAAGACATTTGATCTTGATGCAGGCATCACAAAGATCAGAGTTTACATCTGGGCAGAAGGCAACGACATTGACTGCCGTGACAGTATCGCAAGTTCAGAGCTGTCTGTAGCATTCAAATTTGCAGTTGCAGGTGCATAATGCAGGATAAAGCATTATAAAAAACATATCAATCCGGCAGGGTAGAATCCCTGCTCTGCCGGAATTTTCAAATTGCATGAGCGATTTAAAAGTATAAATGTACTTTTAAATGACTTATACAGTCAAAGTTTTACAAAGCAAAAGGTGGATATTACTATGGAACAGCAAAATGGAAAAAGCATACTCGGTGTTATATCGGATGTATTGCTGATAATTCTTATTATCGTTGCAATCGCCATTACCGTTATGACATTTACATCAAAGAGTTCTGAAACAGGAGTCGGAAACATTCTCGGTTTTACACCGTTTTCAGTTCAGACTTCATCAATGGAGCCCACAATTGACCAGGGCGACCTTATCATTTCAAAAGAAGTTAAGCAGGAAGAGGCAGTTGATGGCAAGAGTCTTAAGGTTGGCGATGTTATCACATTCTCAACTGTTATGTCAGATAACGCAGGCAACACAATCAGAGGTTACAACACCCATAGAATTGTTGATGTAACTCTTAATGATGACGGCACAGTTTTCTCATATGCTACAAAGGGTGATGCAATAGGTACAGAAGATAGCACACCTGTTACACCTTATGAGATTATTGCAAAGCAGATCGGTGCAAGTGCGGATATTGTAAACGGTCAGCCTGTTAACATCAAAAAAGGCGTTACAATTATGGGCTTAGGTAAAGCTCTTGATTTCCTCCAGACACAGCTTGGCTTTATGGTTTGCGTAATCATACCTCTCGCACTGTTCTTCATCTGGCAGGTTTATAAGCTTATCGCAATGTTTATGTCAGCAAAATCAGAGAATATTTCTGATGACATCAAGCGTAAGGCTATCGAAGAATACCTTGCTCAGCAGGAAGCTGCAAAGAAAGCAGCTGCTGACGCAGAAGAAAATAAATAATATTCACCAAAAAGATATAATCAAAACCAGGAGGGTGAACTAAATGACAGTTACAGCATTCATTTCAGAGTTTCTAAATCAGTTCTTTGTTCAGGGCTTATTCGGTATCTTCAAGGGTATCGGAATGGGTATCGTAAATATGTTCAATGTTCCAAGATACATTGAAATCTTTAAGGCAAACTCAGGCAACTTCACAGCAACAGACTGGATTATTGCAATCCTTACAGTTATTGCAACAATCGCAATTCTTGCAGTTATCGTTGTTCTTGTTGCAATCCTTGTTAAGAAATATTTAAGAGTTCGCAAAACTCTTGTTGACCAGGAAGAGCTTCTTAATGAAGTTGGCAACCTTAACAGAGAAATCATCAAGCTTTCTTCAGAAAAAGAAAGAATCCTTGCTATGAAGGTTTCACAGCTTGGTCTTAAGCCCGGCGAAAGCCCATTCGTTGAGCAGGAAGAAAAGGATGAGGACGAAGAGGAAAAGTCAGACGATGTTGATATGACTGCTGATGACTACAGCCGTTTCTATAAGTGCACACAGGTTGACCTTGAAATTGCTGATTATGTTCCCCCCGAATTTGATAACGAAATCACACTTCCCGAAATCGTTGACAGATTCCGTAACTTCGCTTGCTCACAGCTTGGCCTTTTCTATGAGCCAAAGCTTATCAGACTTTTCCTTTCAGCATTTGCAACAACAAGACTTATCATCCTTCAGGGTATTTCAGGTACTGGTAAAACTTCACTTGCTTATGCTTGGGGTAAATTCCTTCGCAACCCTGCAATCATTGCTTCAGTTCAGCCCTCATGGAGAGACCGTACAGAAATCTTCGGCTACTTCAACGAGTTCACAAAGCGCTTCAACGAAACAGAAGTTCTTAAAAAGATGTATGAAGCAACATATAAAGAAGAAATTTATATTACCGTTCTCGACGAAATGAACATCGCTCGTGTTGAGTATTACTTCGCAGAGCTTCTTTCAATCCTCGAGATGCCTACAAGAGAAGAGTGGGTTGTATCCCTTGTTCCCAGCGTATGGCCCACAGACCCCAAACATCTCTTTGATGGTAAGCTCAGACTTCCTGAGAATATGTGGTACATCGGCACAATCAACAACGACGACTCTACATTCGCCGTATCAGATAAGGTTTATGACCGTGCTATCCCCATTGACATTAACTCAAAAGGTAAAGCATTTGACGCTCCCAAAACAGAATGGCTTCCTCTCAGCTATAAGCATCTTGAAGCTATGTTCAAAGAGTGTCAGGAAAAATATAAGGTTTCAGATGAAAACCTCCGCAAGCTTGAAGAGCTTGATGACTATGTTATCGAACACTTCCGTCTTGCTTTCGGTAACCGTATTGTTAAGCAGCTTAAAGAGTTCGTTCCTGCTTATGTTGGTTGCGGCGGAACAGAAATTGACGGTATCGACTTCGTTCTTTGCCACAAGATTCTCCGTAAATTTGAAAGCTTGAACCTTTCATTCATCCGTGATGAAATCGACGGACTTATTACTTACCTTAATAAGCATTTCGGTAAGTCAAATATGATGGAATCTAAAGAATATCTCTTAAGACTTCAGAAACTTATGTAATCATAAAACTAATCCCGATAAATCTATGCAAAGGGGCATAAGGCGCAGATGGATAAATCATATCTTGAATTATTTTTGGAATATAAAGACAGCATGAATGCTCTCACAACAGACAGTATGTTCTATGAGAATATGGCTGATATCGTTGAGAGAGGTAAGTCAAACTATTCATTATTCAACCGTTACTTTGAAAAGAAAATCGACTTAACATGGGTTGAAGAAATTGAAGCTTGTATAATTCCTCTTGATAATATTATTCGAGTTCCCCGTAAATTCATTGTTCAGGAAGAGGAAATCGTTCCTATCGAAAGAGCAAAGAAAATTACGGCGGAATCAGTTCGTCATCTTGCTCAGCATACAAATATGATTGCCAAGGTTGAGGGCGATACTGTTACTCCCAACGAAATCCTTAATGTTTTCAGAGAAGAAAGCTACGAGGTTTATGAAAATCGTTTTGTATATACCCTTATGCAGAACCTTATCAGATTTATTGATGTAAGATACAATGTTCTTTTCAATCTTTCAGATGATGAAAATATGGCTTCACTGAAGATGGAAAATGAAACATTCCGTGGTAATGAAAAGATTACCTATAAGCTTGAAATTTCAACTCAGTCTGGCGGTAATGAGCTTGACGGTGCCGCAGATATGGACACTGAAAATGCAACCGCATTCCAGAGAATTGAAAGAATCAAGAAGATTATTAACGAATATGCTCATTCAGGCTTTATGAAAGAGCTTCAGGGTTGCGCACCTGTTCGTCCTCCTATTATGAGAACTAACGCAATCCAGAAAAACCCCAACTTCAGAGCCTGTCTTAAATTGTGGCAGTTTATTCAGTCATACCGTGATGTAGGTTATGAAATTATTTCTAAAGAATCAAATGAAATGGTTAGCGATGAATACAGAACAGAGCTTAACCGTTTGATTGCTACAAACTATATGCTCCTCAAAAATAACACAATTTCTGAGGACTCACTTGGCAAGAAAGCTAAGATGAGAAAGATTAAGCCCAAAATGCTCAAGCGTCTTGCAGAAGAGCTTGTTCTCGACTACGATATGGAAGAGGTTGAGATTAAGAGAGTTTTTGTTGACGAAGTTAAGCGTGTTGCAAAGCGTAAGCTTGAGGGCGAAACAAAAATCAAAGAAGCTATCGACAGAGCGCTTGCTTCAGAAAATGCAAGAAAGAAAGCTATTGAAGATAAAATCAAGGCTAAAATTGCTCATGAGAAAGAGATGGAGCGTCGCCGCATAGAGCGTGAAAGAGCAAGAATCGCAAAAGAGAAAGCTCTTGAAAAAGAACGCAAAGCAAAAGAGCGTGCAAGACTCAAGGCAAAGAAAGAGAAAGAGCTTGCGCTTGCCAAAGAAAAGGCTCGCAAAGAGAAAGAAAGAGCACGCCTTGCAAAAGAGAGAGAAGAAAGACTCGCTCTTATTGCAAAGCAGAAGGAAGAGGCAAGAATCGCCAAAGAAAAAGCCCGCAAAGAAAGAGAAGAGGCTGAAAGACTCGAAAAAGAGCGTATCGCCAAAGAAAAGGCTCGTCTGGCAAAAGAAAAAGCAATTCAGCTTGAAAAAGAGCGTATTGCTAAGGCTAAGGCAAAAGAGAAAGAAAGAATCGCAAGAGAAAAGGCTGCTCAGCTTGAAAAAGAACGCATTGCCAAAGAAAAGGCAAAAGAAAAAGAGCGTCTTGCAAAAGAGAAAGCGGCTCAGCTTGAGAAAGAAAGACTTGATAAAGCCAAGGCTAAAGAGAAAGAGCGTGTTGCAAGAGAAAAGGCAATTCAGCTTGAAAAAGATCGCATAGCTAAAGAAAAAGCTAAAGAGAAAGAACGCCTTGCCAAAGAGAAAGCAGCACTTCTTGAAAAAGAACGTGTAGCTAAGGAAAAGGCTAAAGAGAAAGAACGTCTTGCCAAAGAAAAGGCAGCACAGCTTGAAAAAGAGCGTGTAGCAAAAGAAAAGGCAAGAGAGAAAGAACGCCTTGCTAAAGAAAAAGCAGCTCAGCTCGAAAAAGAGCGTGTTGAAAAGGCCAAGGCAAAAGAAAAAGAACGCCTTGCTAAAGAAAAAGCAACACAGCTTGAAAAAGAGCGTGTAGCAAAAGAAAAGGCAAAAGAAAAAGAACGCCTCGCTAAAGAAAAGGCTGCTCAACTTGAAAAAGAAAGAGCTGAAAAAGCTAAAGAAAGAGAAAAGGCTGCCAAAGAAAAAGCCGCACTTCTTGAAAAAGAGCGTGTAGCAAAGGCTAAGGCAAAAGAGAAAGAAAGAATTGCCGCTGAAAAAGCAAAGATGCTCGAAAGAGAGCGCATTGCTAAAGAAAAGGCAAAAGAAAAAGAGCGTTTAGCAAAAGAAAAAGCAAAGCTTAAAGAAAAAGAAGAAAAAGAAAAAGCTAAGCAGCGTGAAAAAGAGCGTATCGAAAAAGCTAAACAGCGTGAAAAAGAAAAAATAGCTAAGGAAAAGGCTGCAAAGGCAGCTAAAACCAAGGCAAAGGAGCAATAACAAAGCTTCTGAATTGAGTTTGATACTCACTGATTCAGCTTTGTGCAGCAGCAAGGCTGAATCAATATAAATTGACCATCGTGGAGGTTGTTATGATGAAGAGAAGAATTATTGAAAGGGTACTGGTATTGATAGTATCAATGGCAGTATTATTATCATCAACGGGGGTTTACTCTGTATTTGCACAGTCTTACAGAGAAATTGACTCATCCGTTTCTACAACTATACCTTCATCAACTTCTACTGCTGCATCTTCTGACGAAAACAAGCAGACTCCCACGAACCCTGCTATTGAAAAAACAACAGAACCCAACATCGTTGCCGAGGGTGGCTCGGTTACAAAGGATGTTATTGAGGGAACAGGTACTTCTGCTGATCCTTATAAGATTTCAAGTGTAGATGACCTTTTCAAAATGCAGTCCATCATCAATAACACCCGCTTAAAAGATAAGTTCTTTATTCTCACTGATGATATTGACCTTTCTTCTGTAAGCTATGCTCAGCTCAGAGCAAACACTGTTCTCCCCGGAACAATCATTTCAGTTGATAAAGCTAAGAGCGATGCAGTTCCAAACGCAGTTAAATTCTACTTTAACGGTCGTAACCATAAGATTTCCGGTCTTAATATCAGCAACAGCGGCTCAGATGCAGTTGCATTGTTTGGCTACATCAGCGCAAAGTCTGTTGTTAAAAATATTGTATTTGAAAACATTAAGGTTAATGTTTCATCAAAGAATGCTGTTGCAACAGGCGCCCTTGTTCTTTGCAACAACGGTGAATTCAGAAGCTGCACAGTAAACAACGTTTCTGTTAATGTTTCAAGCAGTGCAAACGGAAATATTTCGTCTAAACGAATTGCAAAAGCACTTTCAATCAACGAATCAACAGGTGTCATCGCAGTTAATAACGGTAAGGTAATTGATTTAGCTGTAAAAGATGCTTCTGTAAATGTTCAGTCAGCTAAGAATAATATTGGTCTTATCGGCATTAACAATGGCTCCGTTTCAAATGTTAAGCTCAGCGGTGCAACAATAAAAGCTGCAACGGGCAGTGATGCAATCGGTGCTGTTGCAGGTAGGAATACTGGCAAGATTGAAAACGCAACAGTTGAAAGCTTAAAAGCTAATGTAAACGGCAAGGCAGCATTTGGTGGCATCGCAGGTGTAAACTCTGGTTCAATCGTTTCCTGCGTAGCATCAGGCAGTGCTTACGGTTCAAACTGCACTGGCGGTATTGTTGGTAAAGCTGTTTCAGATAATAATGCTAAAACATCAAATGTTAAAAATTGCGCTTCATTTGTAAGAGTTGACGCAGCGTTAGAGATAGGCGCAGTTGTTGCCAAGGGCGAAACAAGATATTCGGATAACATCTGGTCATCAGAAAATAGCGGCAGAGCTTGCGCTTATGCAAACGGCGAAACTGCTGGCGATATGGTTCGTGATTTAAGATATGTTGTTGTTAAAGCAGGCTCAACAAAGGTTATTAACAAGGCAGAATTTGGCGGCAAGTTCGGCAATGCAGCTTATGTTCTTGATTCAACAAAGGCTGTTTCTTGCGATGGCAGCGGAATTTCATTCAGCGAAACAGAAAACGCTGTTGCAATCACCGCACAGTCAGCAGATAAAGTTGGCAAAATCACATTCGCAGCAAGAATTGCTGTTGACGCAGGTTACAATAACTCCTCAGTTGTTTCAAAGAATTTCACTGTAGCGGTTCTCACTGTTCCAGAAAATTCAAAGGGCGACGGTTTAACAGAGGCAACTCCTATCGAAATCGGCAGTGGTGCAGGCCTTAAAATGATTGCCGCAGCTCCATATGCTAACTTCATTCTCACAAAGAATGTTACATTACCCGAAAGCTGGGATTCTTCACTTAGCTTCACAGGTTCACTTAACGGTAACGGCTATAAACTCAAAGCCTCAAAACCCCTGTTCAGCTCAGTTTATGGCAAGGTATCTAACCTGAATGTTGTTCTTTGCGGCAAAATCAACACAGCAATGTTTGGTAAAGCAGTTAATGCAGAGTTCAATAAAGTCAAACTTCTTAAAGGCACTGCTAAGGATGGCAATAGCTTCATCGGTCTTTCTGCTAACAAAAACTGCACAGGTGCATTCTTAAATAAAGTGATTGGCTCATCAAAACTTAATGAGTGCTTCACAAATGTTCCTGTCAGCGTTGCAAGTGGCAGCGTAAAAGGTGTTGCAGGGTTTATCGGTATGCTTGACAGCAGCAAAGCGGTCATCACCTCTTGCGGTGCTGTTACATCAATGACAAGTGCAAATGGCGAAAAGCTTTCATCATGTGCCGCATTCATTGCAAATACAAGCGATAATTCAAATGGCAAGATTAAAGACTGCTATGCTACTCTTTATTCAGATGTTACTGATTATGTATTTGTTGTTAGCGGAGATAAGCAGGTTAATATTGAGAATTCATATTTTGGTTCTTCAAATAAAAAAGCTGTTGCAGCTCCCAAGAGTTTTACAAACGTAAATGCAAATAAGTGGATGTTCAAATCAGGCGAACAGGGATTTGTAACAGGCTCAGGCAGTTCTGTTGCAATCACTCTTCCCTCAAATATAGTTGATGCTTCAAAAGTATCTGCAAAAGATTTCAGCGTTATGTATGATGCATCAGTTCTTAAAGTAAACGCAAAAGCAATCACTGTTAAGAATGGTGCAGTTTATGTTCCTGTTGAGGCAGTGAATAATAAATCAACTATCAAAAACAGCGCACTTGTAATTGTTCATAAGACTACAGGTCTCCGTGCTGAGATTGGCATTTCAAACGGACTTGAAAAAGACGGAAATGGCAATTACCTTATTAACAGCGGTGCAGATTTCGGATTTATCAACAGCAACTTTAACAAGTTTAAGGATAAGAACTTCATCCTCAAGAAAGACATTGATATGAGCGATGTTGATTTTGATGTTGTTGGCGGTGCAACAAAAGCATTCAGCGGCACATTCAACGGCAAGAATCACACAATCAGCGGTCTTAAAGTCAGCTCAAAGGCTAAGGCAGGCCTCTTCGGTGCTCTTGACGGTGCAACTGTTAAGGACATTACATTCAAGAATGCGGTTGTTAAATCTGGCACAAGCTATGCAGGTGTTCTTGCTTCACAGATTACAAATAAATCAACAGTCAGCGGCATTACATTTAAAAATTGTAAGGTTGAGGGCAAAGAAAATTACGCAGGTATCCTTGCAGGCGAAGTTAAAGACAGCAAGGTTTCTGATATCGAAATAATCGACAGCAAGGTTTCAGCTCTTAATGATGCAGGTATCCTTGCAGGTTATGCAAAATCAGCAGAGATTAAAGATGTAAAGGCAGAAAAATCAACAGCTGCTGGCGATAATAATATCGGTCTTGTAGGTCTTGTTGAAAACTCAGCAGTTAAGTCAGTTTCTGTTGACGATGCAAAGCTCACCGCAAAGAGAAATGTCGGCGGTGTAGCAGGCAGCGCAGAAAAAGCTAAGATTTCAAAGGCTGATGTCAGCGATTCAGAAATCAAAGCAGCAGCAGATGCATTAGGTGCAGCTCCCGTAGCTGGTGGTATCTGCGGCGATTTCAGCGGTAAAATCAGTAACGCTGTTGTTAAGTCATCAAAAATTACAGCAGACGGTAACGCAGCTGTAGCAGGCGGTATCGTTGCAGCTGGCGAAAAATCAGAGGTTGTTTCCTCTGCTGCAAATGAGGGCGTAAAGGTTAACGCTTCTGTTGCAGGTGGTATCATTGGTGAAGCTAACGGCGAAACAACAATCAAAAATTCAAAATCATGTGCAGCGGTTACTGGCTCAGATTCAGCATCAAAAGTAATCGAGGGCACAGGCGGAATCATCGGCAGAGTAACAGCTGACGATTTCGGTGATATAACAATAGAAAAGACAAATTCAGCAGGCACAGTTAAAGCCGCTGATTATGCAGGCGGACTTATCGGCTCTGTTCTTTCACAGAAAGCAACAGAAAAATCAATCAAAGATTGCGTAAGTGCCGCAAAGGTTGTAAGCGGTGCATCAGATGAAAATACGACATCAGGTCATGTTATCGGTGCAACACCAGAACTTAACGGTAAAGACATCAAGAAAGCTGTCAGCGGAGTTGTTTATTCCTCATACGCTTCAGATGTTCCTGCTTATGGCGATGTTAAGGCAGATGGAACATACAGCGACCTCGATAAGGCTGTTAAAGCATCACTTAAAGATGTTATTACAGATAAAGACGAAGTAAAAGTTAAGGTTGCCAACAGTGAAGCAGAAAAGCTCGGCTTCGTGTTCGATTCAGCAGAGGGCTGGCAGTCAGAATCTGAAAAGCGAATCGACGTTGTTGATTCTACAGAAAATCAGGTTACACTGAAAGCAGAAAAAACTGGTATCGTTGGTATCGTTGGCACATATACCCTTGATGGTGATGACAGTATCGACCTTGAGGTTGGTTTCACAGCTGAGTCAAAGATTGATGTTGTTCTCAAGGGCGAGGGCACTAAGGAATCTCCCTATATCATCTCAAACGCTTCTGAGCTTGAGGGAATCTCAGCATACGCTGATAAGAATGCTTACTTCACATTGACTCAGGATATTGCAGTTAAGGCTGAAGAGTTCGACTTTGGCGGTGAGTTCTATAACGAAGGCAAGGGCTTCACTCCAATCGGCACAAGCGAAGTTCCGTTCAACGGCGTGTTCATGGGTAACGGTCATACCATCAGCGGAATCAAAATCAGTGATGTTGAAAACGGTGCACTCTTTGGTTACACAGACGGTGCAACAATCACAGATATAAATGTAAAAGATATGGCTGTATCAGCTGAAAAGGTTGCAGCAGTTGTTGTTGCAAACGCAGTTAATACAGAAATTAAAAATGTAAATGTTTCAGACTCATCTGCTGTTGCAGAGTCAGAGCAGGGCAACGCAGCCGCTGTTGTGGCTTACGCGAATGGTTCAAACATCAGCGATGTAACAGTTAAGAGCACAGAAATCACATCATGCACAAAAGAAAACGGCTACAATGTAGCTTGTGCCGGTGCAGTTAGTGCAAGAGCAATTGACACAACAATCTCTAACGCAGATGTTGATGAAAGCGTAAAAGTAACATCAGACGGTTCTGCAGCAGGACTTGTTGGTTACGGTGATAACGCTGTGATTAACAGTTCCAAGACATTTGCAGATGTAACAGGTTGCTTTGCTTCTGCAGTTGTTGCAAATGTTAAGGGTGTGCTTAAAGCAGACGGCATTGTTGCAGGCGGCAAAGTAAGCGGTAAAGAGTTTACTGCTGGTATTACGGCAAAGGCTTACGACGTTGTTAAGGTTGCAAATGCAGTTATTTCAGCAGAAATCAATGGTGAAGATAAGATTGCAACTCTTGTGGCATACGCTGATGAAGATGTATTCACAGATTCAGAGGATTGCGAAGTTGATTTCAGCAACATCACATATTCAAGCTATCAGAATGATGCTAAACCCTTTGCAAGCGCAAAAATTAACGCATATCAGAATGCACTTTACCTTGATAAGCTCGTTGATGTAAACAGCTTAACTGCCAAGGACGGTCAGTTTGTGTTCGTTGGCAAGGACGAAGTTAAGGTTGCAGATCAGGTTAAGTCAGATTATGACATCAGCTCACTTAATCTTGTTGATGTTTACAGTGAACCCGAAAATCTTGTTAAATATAACAGCGAAAACGGCACTGTAACAGCAATTGGCACAGCAATAGAAGATGCTAAGCTTGTAATGAAGTTCGATAACGGACTTGAAGCAGCAGTTGCACTCATCGCTATTAAAGATGCTGAAGGCAAAGGCACAACAGCTTCACCTTATATTATAAACAGCGAAGATACACTTAAACTTCTTAACCTTTATCCAAACGCTGTGTTCAGCATGAAGAGTGATGTTTCTCTTTCAGAGGAATGGACTCCTGTTGAAAACTTCACAGGCGTTCTTGACGGTAACGGATTTGAAATCTCAGGTCTTAAAGTTAAGGCAGATAACGCAGGCTTGTTTGCCGCAATGAGTGGCAGTGCAACAGTAAGAAATGTTGTGTTCAGCAATGCTGAGGTTGAGGGCAAAA
Source organism: Clostridia bacterium (assembly GCA_024404115.1). Classification (GTDB taxonomy): domain Bacteria; phylum Bacillota; class Clostridia; order Oscillospirales; family Acutalibacteraceae; genus CAG-488. The sequence goes on from JAKSQM010000008.1 coordinate 54,919, forward strand.
CATCTGCTGGTGTTGTTACAGCATCAATGACAGATAAAGCTCGAATCAGCGGTGTAAGCATTGTTTCATCTGATGTTAAGGCTGATGAATATGCAGCAGCAATTGCAGGCACAGTTCAGGCAAGCGGCGCAAAGATTTCTTCAAGCAGCGTTACAGGTTCAACAATCTCTGCTAAAGATGCAGCAGGTATTGCGGCTCTTGTTTCAGGCAAGGCAGATATAACATCTTCAACAGTTGACGCTACAGAAATTAAGGGTACAGACGCAGCTGGCGGAGTCGTTGCAGTTGCTTCAGCAGATGCTCTTAATATCAATGGCTGTGATGTAACAGCAGATGTAAGTGCAGATAATGCAGGCGCAATTGTTGGTGTAACAGATAAGGCAGTGAACGTAGCTTCCTGCGTTGCAAATGGCACAGTTAACGGCAAAACAACAGAGGGCGGAATAATCGGTCTTGCAGACGGTATCGTTAAGATAACAGGCAGTAAGGCATTCGCAAAGCTTTCTGGCGAAGCCAAGAATGTTGCCGCACTCGTTGCAAAGTTTGTAAATCGTCCTGCTGATGATGAAAACTTCGCAAAAGATTTCTCAAATAACACAATTGATGGCGAGTATGATGAATTCGAGCCCGCAATAATGAAATATCAGAACTTTGACCCTGCTCAGAAAGAAGAAGAGAAAGACACTCTTGAGGGCAGCGGCACAAAAGAAGATCCTTACATTATCGCTTCTGCGGCAGACCTTGCTAAGATTCCCGATTCATCAACAGCTTACTACTCATTGTTATCAGATATAACAATCACAGAAAAAGATTACGGCATCTCAATTGATAAGAACGGCGAAACTGTTTATGGCGTATTCAGCGAGGGTTATAAACCTATCAAGAATTTCGCAGGCGTGTTCAACGGTAACGGTCATGTAATCAAAGGTCTTTACATTGACTCTGTTTCTGATTATGTTGGCTTGTTTGCAAATGTAACAGGCAATGGCGCTGTAAGAAATCTCCATGTTGAGCTTCTTGACGGAAAAGATTTCTCAGGCATCAAGGGTGCTGATTATGTTGGCGGTATCGCAGGCTACTGTGATTCAACTAACGGCATTGAAAACTGCTCAGTTGTTGGTGCTTCTGTAAGCGGCGACCATGCAGTGGGCGGTGTAGTCGGCGGACTTGCATCATCACAGCTTATTAATTCCTTTGCAATGTGCAAGGTTAACGCTCAGAATAAGGCTGGCGGTCTTGCAGGCGTTACAAGCGGCAAAGCTCTTATTAAGAATTGCTTCACAACCTGCGATGTTAACGCAGCTGGCGGTGTAATTGTTGGCACAAACAACGGCGCACTTACACTTACAGATGTAATGGCAAACGGCAGCTCACACGGCACAGATGCTCTTGCAGTTGCAGTTAACAACGGCACAATCAAGGCTGAAAAAGTTCTTGTTGCAGGCTCAAATGACGATAATAAGACAGCTGTTTTTAACGCTGACGAAGCTGAGTATGCTTATGCAGATAAAACTGCTATCGGAATTGCAGACAGCAACATGACAGGACTTACAACATCTGAGCTCACCGCTTCAAAGCCTGAAGGACTTGAAGGCTGGGCACAGAGTCAGGGTAAATATCCCGTTCCTGTAATGGCAGATGCTTATTCAAATGCCAAAGCTCTTGAAGCTGCAACAGCTTCTACAGAGGAAGCAATCGAAGAAACAATCGGCAATCTTAAAGTCAACTACAAGCTTGTGAATAATTCAGGCGATAAGGCTATGGATTCCGCGCTTGTTGGTGTTCTCATTAAGTCAAAGGCTAATGGCACAACAATCACTTCAGACTTCTTCACAAAGAGCGGCGATAAGGCAAAATCACTTAACAAGCTTCTTGTTACAACTGGCGGCTTCTACATTGATTCAAGCCTTCCCGCAGGTTACAAGTTCGTTGTTACTGCTAAGGATTCAAACGGCAAAGCAATTGATGTTTCAGATGCAGGCAGCCTCGGCGCATATGTTCAGTGTGGCAACGCAAGTGAAATTAGTCTTACTATCTCAATTGTTAAAGTTGACATCCCATGGGGACTTACCTCCCTGTGGGAGAGTCTTAAAAGATAATTAACCAAAGGATATGAGGGTTGAAAAATGAAAAAAGATTTCAGAACAATCAAAAACATAATACTGCTCATAGCTTCGGCCCTTACTTTGGTGGCTGTTACTTTTGCATGGTATTCATTGAGCAAAAAGGTTGGTAACTTCGTTATCAATTCAAACGTTTCAGGCTCAACGCTGGCAGTTAGTTATTATGAATCTGCTGATAACGGTAATACTTATAAAATGCTTGATGACGATATGTCAATGTCCAATATGGTAGAGGGCAAAACCGCTTACTATAGAATGGATGTTAAAACATTCAATGACAAAATGATTAAAATCATTATGAGCTTTGATGGACTTTCCAGTAGCAACACTGCGGCAAACTTTGTTTATTTTGATTACAAGGTTGTCTGCAAAGATACTGGTGAAGTACTTAACAGCAGCACAGGCTTGAAAATGTCTGATTATATATCAGACAACGTTTTCTCAGTTGATGTATCACAGTATCAGAAAAATAAACATTACACATTTGAAGTATATTATAATGTTTATGTTGTTTCAAACGGAGCAACAGTTCCGTCTGGCACTGCAAGTCTTGGCGAAGTTAAACTTTTAGGTCAGCAAGTGAACTAATATGAGAAAGAAAAAGGAAAAAAAGGTAAACCCAAAATTAGAAAAAGCAAAGACAGTCTTTAAAAGAGTAATGTCTGTTATAACTGCTTTGTCATTTCTTTTAGGTTTTGCTATATTTGTTTCAGTTTTAAGAGCCAATAAGGGCGAGGTTCCGTCTGTTCTCGGCTATAGTGTTATGCGTGTAAGAACAGGAAGTATGGAGCCGACTCTTGGCACTGGCTGTATTATAATTGCAAAAAAGACTGCTCCAGAGCAGCTTAAAGTTGGCGACATCATCAGCTTTTATTCCACCGATCCTGACCCGCAGATTAACGGACAGGTTGAAACCCATCGAATAGTTGAGAAACATTCACTGATTACAGGTGAAAAAGAGTTTATCACAAAGGGTGATGCCAACACTGCAGATGATGCTGCACCAGTTTTGCAGATGAATATAATCGGCAGGGTTATATTTAATCTCGGTGTGGCTTCGGGTTCAGTTTTGCAGATTTTGCAGAACCCGAAAGTTATATTTTTCCTGATTATTTTACCGCTGATTTTTATAACTTTTTCAGAGGCAGTAAATCTTGTTAACCTTATTGTTAACAGAGATGAATCGGAGGAGCAACTGGCTGATGAAACAGAAAATGTCAAAGATAAAGATGCTGATTAGTTCAGTTGCCATATGCGCACTTGTCTTTTTACTGATGGTGATTTACATACCCAAAATTATGGGATATAAATCATTTTATATTGAAACAGGCAGCATGAGCCCCACAATTCCGCAGGGCAGCATGGTGCTTGAAAAAATGGTTGATTTTGAAGATATTACTGAAGGTGATGTTCTCACTTTCAAAAATACCGAAGGAACAGAATATTTTACTCATCGTGTTGTAGGGATTGACACAGCAAATCAGATGTTTACAACAAAAGGTGATGCCAACGAAGAGAATGACCCTTCTCTTACAAGCTATTATTTTTTTGTTGGCAGGGTTGATTTTGCAGTGCCTTTTGTAGGATACATTTTAAAATTCCTTTCATCGTCGGTGGGCAAAATTGTTTTAGCTTGTGTATATATCGCTTGGATAGCGATTGAAATAGAAATTTTCGTGATGAAGCGAAAGGCGCCTCAGGAGGATTAGTATGAAAAAACGAATTGCAGCTTTAATAGCTTCTCTTGCCGTTGTCGCAGGTCTTATAACAAGTCAAGGCTCTGGCGCATGGTTTGTTACAGCGGTTAAAAGGGCGCAGAATATCAACATTGCAGTTATCAATTATGATAGCGAAGCAGAAATTCTTGGAACAATGGAAGCAGATTACTACGGTAAACCCTGCATTTATCCTGGTCAGAATCTTGTTATCCTTAACGGTAAGGATGCAACTCTCACTATGAATAATAATTCATCAATTGATACACAGGTAAGAGTAAGAATCGAATACACCAGCTACGCAAACGGTTCAGCAAAAACTGTGAATTATTCAGGCAGTGAAAGCGACGACCTTCAGGTTGAGTTTGTGAATCCATCACAGTGGCTTCCTTATGATAATGGAACAGATGGCACCTGCTACTATTATGTAGGTCCCAACTACGGTTCATCTACTCTTAAAAATGTTGATGATGTTTATTCAATTTCACCTGCAATCCCCAATATTGATATAATCAAGAGCGTTTGCTATAATAAAGATGTAAACACAGAGGAATATTCAGGCAACGAAGTTACAGTTAATATTATTTTTGAAGCCAAGCAGGCAGATTATGTTGGCTGGAGCTCGCTTGCAGAGTATCAGGTCAACTCAGGCGTTAATTAAGTATGAAAATAAAACCTATAAATGTATTGTTTAATATTCTTGCAATCATAACAGTTGTGGCTGTTGGATTTGTTTCATTTAACTTTTTCAGCGGAGCGAAAGGCTACGCCGTTGTAACAGACAGTATGGTGCCTGTTTTCAGCAGGGGCGACGCAGTTTTTGTTAAAGAAACAGATTTTGAAACGCTCAGCGAGGGAGATATTGTAACTGTCAGCTTTCAGGATGGAAGCGGTTATTTCACCCACCGAATTGTTTCAATTGACTACGAAGCAGGAATATTTAGAACAAAAGGCGACGCAAGCGACAGTGAAGACCCGCAGTCCTCAATGGTAGAGCAGATTATGGGCAAGGTTTGGTATAGCGTTCCCCTTTTAGGTTATATTTCCATATTTATTTCATCATTAAATCTGATAAAAATCAGCGTGATTCTTGCAATAGTTGTGATTATTCTTATTACGCTGACAACACTTATACAAAAATCTAAAAAATCTGGATCGAGAGGTGGCAGCAATGAGCAGATTTAAAAAAATATCTGCAATAATAATGATATTTGCTCTTGTTATGTGCACAGGATATTTTTCAATGATGGCACCGACTACAGCATGGTTTTATCAGGCACAGTCGATAAATGGAACAAACAACAAATTCGTATTCGCCGATTTTGATATTGACGGTGATTACTCAATTGAAAAGGTTCTTGTTTTTGACGGTGCTACAGCATATGAAGACAAAAATGAAACTATGTTTGATTCAGTTGTCAAGGTTATTGATGTTGATGTTGAAAATGACGGCGGACTTCCCGCAAGAATTTATGCAACTGTTAAGAATGAATCAAGTGCAAAGGGTCTGAAGTATTTTTATTATACCGACGATATGCTCGTTAACGGTAGTGTTAAAGAAACAATTTATTCTGCACTTAAAAACAATGTTAACGATAAGGCACTTAACAACTATAATGTTGGTGAGGATGGCAACGGCGGACACTTTGTAAAAATTAACCCTGGTGAGAAAAAGACTGTTAAGGTTGCACTTTGGGTTGAGTATGACGAGTGCGAATCAGAGCTTGCATTTGCAGATTCACCATGGGAATCCATTAACTACAATATAAATGTTACAATGACTGCAACACAGGATGTTGACGGTGCAATGACAAGATAATTTAAGGGCAGGGTTGATTGATATGAAAAACAGCAGAAAAAGAATAGCTGCAATTATCGTGAGTGTCGTTGCGGTCATAGCAATCGTTTCGGGCTCTTTAGCTTGGTACACAAGCACCAATTCATTGCAGCAGAGTGGTAAGCTTTATGGATTTAAGAGCAGTGCCCGTGTTTATTTTAAGCAGAGCGATGGAAGCGATTTAACCGCCACACCTGATGAAGACGGTTTATATAAGCTCAGCCTTAATTCAAATGCAAAGAATTATGTGGGTAACCTTAGAATAAATGTTGTTCAGAAAGGCTATTCAAAAAATTACACAAGAGTAAAGCTGAATGTTGAATGGGTTATGCCCGACGGAACAGTGGCGCAGAATATTACTCTCCCCTACAAATTTGCCAGCAAATGGTTTGATAACCGCAGTGAAGATTATTGCGTTTATTATACTGAAAATAGCGGACTTAGCAACGATTATGATAAATCTATCATCACAGGTTTTGATGAAGAGAGTTTTATCAAAAACAGCCTTGTTCAGAATGCTACACCGAGAATCTCTGTTTCAGTTGAATCTGTTCAGGTCAACCGTTATCAGCAGTTCTGGGGTATAGATAAGCTTCCTTGGGAATAATTCATCAAAAGGATGATACATATGGCAAACAAAAAGAATAAAAAAGCCAAAAAGCCTGCGGTGGGAAAACCTGCCGCAGGCAGTAATAATAAAGGAGCAAAAAAAGCTCCGCCAAAGGGCAAAAAGCCTCAAAATAAATCAAAAAAGCCTCAGCAGAAGCCTGCGAAGAATCAGACAAAGCCTGTTGCAAAGAATAGTGAAAAGGCAAGGTCTGCACCCGAAATGAAAGAGAAAAATAAAAAGCAAGCTTCCACCAAAAAACAAGCTCCTAAAAAGCCTGCTTTTGATTTTGATAAGCTGAGCCAGAAGCTTTCTGCACTTTCAAAAAAAGTTAAAGCTTTTGCAGATAAATGCAAGAAAAACTATGACATGAAAAAGGTGTTTATTGCGTTAGGCTTTATCGCCGCAGTTATTGCAGTTACAGCAATTGTGATTGTTTTGATTGCAAACAATAATTATTCAGTGCCCGATTATGTTAAGAATGCCGATTATAAGGGCAGAGTTGAATCTGAAGCCATTGCTTTTGATATGGATATTTCAGAAAATCAGCAGAAAGCTCTTTCAAAGGCAACAAAATCTAAGGGCGACAAGAGAAAGTTTGACTTTTTTGTAAACGATACAATTGTCATGAATGAATATGACGACCCTGCACTTATTGAATTTGGCAGTGCAGATACTAACGATTGCGTGCTTGTTTTTTATATTATTGATGAAAACGGGCAGGAGCTTTATCGTTCACTTGGCATTGAGCCTGGCAGGCAGGTTCGCTCAATTTCATTCTTTGACGAAATTCCTTACGGTACGCAGAATGTTACTCTGGCTGTTTTAGGCTATGATGCCAAAACTTTCAAAATGGTTGGTATGCAGACTGCGCAGATTAAGCTTGAAATCGGTGTTGATTGATTTGAAAAATACAGGTCAAAAAAAGAAAATCGCTTTTGTTTCTGCCATAGCGTCGCTTTTGATTGTGGCGGTGGTGTTGGTTCAGCTGTTGACACCGGGATTTATGTGGCTTTTCACTCCAAAAGCCAAGGCGCAGGATGGCGTGATAGAATCCGTTAAGGATATTGAACATATAACCGATGTCCCGAAAGGCGAAATCAGATACCTTGTGAACAACAGCGTAACGGCAAAGGGCAAAAATTTAAAGGGCGATTTTATGTTTGAAAATCCTGCCGCCTGCGAATATTCCCTTCAGTTCACCGTTTATGAAATTGTTGGCGATGACGGCGAGGAGAATGTTTTATATACTTCGCCTGTGATAGAGCCTGGGCAGTTTGTTGTTAACGATAAGCTCAGCAAAAAAGTTCCCACTGGTTATTACAACTGCCTTTATATTGCAAGGGCATATAAAAATGGCGAATACGCTGGGGAACGCAGTGGCGAATTGGCCTTAACTGTTTTAAACTAAGCCATTTTTTAGTCTTTCAAGGTCGCTTCGGTAATTAAGAAGTGCCGTCTGTTGAATTTCTTTAATGTTCATTGGCAGATTATTGTTTTTAACAGATTTTTCAAGGTCTTTGATTCGTGATTCAATATATTCCATTTCATTCATTTATATCACCACTTTTATGGTGAGCAAATTGATTTGATTTATTTCAGGTATTTTTGGCATATGAGGTGTAATTTTGGATATACAGGATAAAATTTCAAAAATGCTTTATGAAAACGGCGTTTCGGATGTTGGCTTTTCAAAGCTCCCCGATGGTCCTTTTGGCGAAAATTCATATGCTTTAACAGTGGTTGTGAATCTTTCAAATGCCGTTGTTGATGAAATTGACGGCGAGCCCACTCACACCTATTTTCACCATTACAGAACGGTGAATGCCTATATCGACAATATCTGCCTGCGTGCAGGGCTGATGCTTCAGGCTAACGGATACAGATACATCCCCGTTGGTGCTTCGCAAAGCATAAATAAAGACGGATGGAATTATAAGGGCAGATATTCGCATAAAAAAGCCGCAACATTGGCTGGCTTAGGCGGAATCGGTAAAAACTCCCTGTTTCTCCATAAAAAATTCGGTGCAAATGTCCGCCTTGGCACGGTTATAACAGATTGCCCTTTTGAAATTGATGAAAAAGAGTATAGCTCACCTTGTGTTGAGTGTGATGCCTGCGTCAAAGCCTGCCCGTCGGGTGCAATCACTGGCAAATTGTGGCAGCCTGGAATGGAAAGAGAAGAAGTTTTCAACCCGCAGAAATGCAGTGAATATATGAAAAAAGAGTTTAAACATATTGGCAGGGGCGCAGTTTGCGGCGTTTGCATGAGCGTTTGCCCTGTGTGTAAAGGTAAGGTGTAATTATGGAACAGTCAAAAATCGACAGAATCAATCAGCTTGCAAGAAAATCAAAGGCTGAGGGACTTACAGAGGAAGAAAAAGAGGAGCAGGCAAAGCTTCGAGCAGAGTACATTGCAGCATACAAAGCAAGCCTTGTTTCTGCACTTGAAAGCACTTATATTGTTGACGATAAGGGCAACAAGAAAAAGGTTACCAAAAAATCTACCCCTAAAAATCTTCACTAATCAGAAACATAATAGTAACAGAGCTGGACTTATAAAGTCTGGCTCTTTTTTCTTGTCAAGAAAAATAGTATAATATGCCGCAAAATAAATAAAAAAATGACATAAAACTGTATAATTTTTATAAAATTATATTGAAAAGCAAAAAAGTCTATGATAGAATGATAACGAGGGGGTGATTGTATGATTTGTTGGATCTGTCTTGTTCTCGGTATTATCTGCACGGTTGTGTTCATTTACAAGAGAGAGGCGAATTCAAGTCATTTTGCTCTCCTGCTCAAAACTTCATCAAGTATGATGTTTATTATGACAGCGATTGTTGCTGTTTATTATAACAAAGGTGATATGCGCTATGGACTTCTCATTGCACTGGGTCTTGTTTTCAGTATGCTGGGCGACATATGGCTTGACCTTAAATGGATTTATCCAAGAGATATAAAATACTATCTTTATGGCGGATTCGTTTTCTTTATGCTGGGTCATGTGTGCTACACCTCGGCAATGGGGCTTTCAAACGGCATAAACTTAAAGGAGCTTCTTATTTGCTTCATTGCGCCTGCAATTGTCTGCGGTGGTATGCAGTTTGCCGCAAAGCCATTGAAGCTTGATTTCACAGGCTATAAATTCATAACCGCACTTTACACATTCTTCCTTACTCTCACATTGAGTATGTCGATTTTGACAGCTATTAAAACAGGCGGTGCAAGGTCGCAGGTGATGATGTCAACAGGCGCAACACTGTTCTTTTTATCAGACCTTGTTCTTAGCAACACATATTTTGGCACAAACAAAGACACAAGACCTTACATAGTGTCTAACCACGCACTTTATTATGTCGGTCAGTTTATGATAGCAATGTCAGTTTTCTTCTTTAAATAAGAGAAATAACAGGCGGTCCTACGGGATTCGCCTTTATTTTTGTTGATTTTTCTTTATAATTTTGCTATAATTAAATAGTAAACAGACGGCAAAAAACATGGAGGTGTTATCATGAAGAAAATTATCAGTTTTGCCATGTGCGTTGTGCTTGCCCTTACATTTTCATTAAGTGCCTTTGCAAAATTCACTTGTTACGGCGATGTTACCTGCGATAAAAAAGTGAATTCTTCTGATGCGCTGTGCGTGCTTATGGCAAGTGTTGGTCTTCAGAATCTTGATTCAGACGGAAAGCGTGCCGCAGATGTTGACGGCAACGGCAAGGTGAATTCAACAGATGCGTTGCTGATTCTCAATTTCAGCATTGGCAAAATCAAAGAATTTCCTGTTGACTCTGCACAACCAGACCCCGATATGGGTCATCAGATATTTGGCTAAATAGCAGAAGCGGAGCTGTAATTTATCAGCTTCGCTTTTTGTTGCTTTTGTCAATTGAATGAAAGCCCAAAATGTTGTATTATAAACAAAACAGCTTTGGAGGTAAATTTATGCTGAAAATAATTATTTCACTTTTCACAACAGTAATTATGCTTTTTGGCAACCTTTTTGGTCTTACAGGCTATAAGGGTACAAGCCATGATGATTACAGAAACTACAAAAATGTTATCCTTATGATTGCGGACGGCGATGGTGCAAACACAATTGCCGCCACCAAAAAGCTCAAAAACACCACCCTTGCAATGGATAATATGCCAGTTAAGTGCGAATCTGAAACAAGAAGCCTTACAAATGAGGTAACAGACAGTGCGGCAGGCGGCACAGCACTTGCAACGGGTATCAGAACATACAACGGCGCAATTGGTGTTTATCTTTTTGCTCCTCTTGGCAATTTCTATAATGTTCCCAAAAATCTTTGCGAGCTTGCAATTGAAAACGGCAAATCCGCAGGCGTTGTTACAACAGATAAAACAAGCGGAGCTACACCTGCCACATTCTCTGCCCATTCAGTTGAAAGAGGATATGAAAAAGACATCTCAAAAGATCAGATGCGCTCAAAGTTAGACCTTATCTGGGGTGCAGAAAGTGAATCTGTAACAGCTGAGTATTGCGAAAAGCAGGGCTTTAAATATATCACTACACAGGATGAAATGGAAACACTTGAAGCAGGCACACGCTCATTCGGTCAGTTCAGCTTCAGCGATTTTGCAAATGTGGATAATTCAAAGGGCACACCTTATATTGCGGATATGACAGAGAAAGCAATCGAGCTTCTCAGCACAGACGAAGACGGCTTCTTCCTTATGGTTGAGGGCGCACAGGTTGATAAATTCTCACATTCCAACAATATGGAGGGTGCGGCAAACCAGCTTGTTGAATTCAGCAAGGCTGTTCAGGCGGCTCTTGATTTTGCAAAAGAGGATGGCGACACACTTGTTGTTGTTACCGCTGACCACGAAACAGGCGGAATTACATATAACGCAGAAACAGACGAATATTACTACACCAAAACAGGTCATACAGGCGTGAATGTTCCCTGCTATGTATCAGCAGAGGATGCAGGCTTTGTTTCAGGTGAAGCATATAAAAACTGCGAAATCAGCGTTCAGATTGCAAAGGTTATGGGATTTGACGGCTGGAATTTCCCTGCAATGAGATTAAAAAATGACTTTTGGTTTATAAATATTGGATGATTATATAATTTGTTGCTAAAATTATTTCATAAAACATATAATTTTGGTGGATTTTTAGTTGACATTTTTACGATATAACGATATAATAAACCATCAGGCGAAGATAAAGAAAAGTAGTGTAAACACGCACTTACAGAGAGTGGGGAATGGTGCGAGCCCTGCAGCAGCATTTACATGAAGAACACTTTGGAGCCGCAAGCTGAAAGCGAAAGCAATTAAGCAAGCCGGGGGTTGACCGTTATATCAACAGGCTTTCTATGAAGCCAAAAGAGAGGCCCGAAAAGGGCAATATAGGTGGTACCGCGGGTTACAGTTGCTCGTCCTATGAAACGGAAGTTCAGTAGGACAGGCAACTGTATTTTAATTTATATGGAGGAAAAAGATATGAAACACACTGACATCATCGAAATCTTTTCAAACAAAGAGCTTATCGGCGGCGAAGTTACAGTTTGCGGCTGGGTTCGCACAGCACGAAATTCAAAGAATGTTGCATTCCTTGCACTTAATGACGGTACAACATTAAATCATCTTCAGATAGTTATTGATAAAGCTGCTGGCTTTGAGCTTCCCGAGCAGGCTGGCAAGCTTGGCGCAGCTATTAAGGTTATCGGCACAGTTGTTGCTAACGAAAACAACGGCGGTGTTGAAATCAACGCAAAAGAGATTACAGTTTTAGGCGAATGCCCTGCTGATTATCCTCTTCAGAAAAAATTCCAGAAGCTTGAAACTCTCCGTGAAATTCCTCACATCAGAGTCAGAACAAACACATTCAACGCTGTTTTCAGAGTTCGTTCAGTTATGGCAGCTGCTATTCACCGCTATTTTCAGGATAGAGGCTTCGTTTATGTAAACACTCCCCTTATCACAGGCAGCGACTGTGAGGGCGCAGGCGAAATGTTCAAGGTAACAACAATCGGCTATTCAGAGGATTACAAGAGCGCAGAGGAATATTATGCAGACGATTTCTTTGGCAAAAAGGCAGGTCTCAGCGTTTCAGGTCAGCTTGAGGGCGAGGTTGCCGCAATGGCACTTGGCAAGATTTATACATTCGGCCCCAGCTTCAGAGCAGAGAACAGCAACACTGTTCGCCACGTTGCAGAGTTCTGGCACATTGAACCCGAAATCGCATTCTGCGAGCTTCCCGACCTTATTGAGCTTGCAGAGGATATGATTAAATATATCATCAAGGACTTTATGGAAAAATGCCCCGCAGAGCTTAAATTCTTTGAGGATCGTTTTGAAAAGGGACTTACAGAGAAGCTTCTTAACGTTGTAAACAACGAGTTTGCTGTTGTTGATTACACAGATGCTATTGAGCTTCTTAAAAAGGCTGATGTTGAGTTCCAGTATCCCGTTGAGTGGGGCTGCGATCTCCAGAGCGAGCATGAAAGATATATCACAGAGAAAATTTATAAAAAGCCCGTATTCCTTATTAACTATCCCAAGGGCATCAAGTCATTCTATATGAAGCAGAATCCCGACGGAAAGACAGTTGCCGCAACAGACCTTCTTGTTCCCGGTGTTGGCGAAATCATCGGCGGCAGCGAAAGAGAAGCAGATTATGACAAGCTCATTAAGGCAATGGACGAAAAGGGCATGAAGAAAGACGATTACAGCGATTATCTTGATCTTAGAAAATACGGTTCAGTTCCTCACAGCGGATTTGGTCTTGGCTTTGAAAGAATTATTATGTACTGCACAGGCATGAGCAACATCAGAGACGTAATTTTCTATCCCCGTACAGTTGGCAACATCAGATAAAAGGAGAAAAAATATGAGAAGTTTAGTATTCCCCGCAGGGTATGAGTCCCCTCTCTCATTAAGAGATACACAGAAAGCTATCAAGCTTACAAAAGATACATTTCAGGCAGAGTTAAGCAAGGCAGTTAACCTTGAAAGAGTTACAGCTCCCCTTATTGTTACAAAGGCATCTGGTATCAACGATGACCTTAACGGCGTTGAAAGAAAGGTTCACTTCACAATGAGCGAAATCGAGGGCACAGCAGAGGTTGTTCAGTCCCTTGCAAAGTGGAAGAGAATGGCTCTTTATAACTACGGCTTTGAGGCTGGCGAAGGACTTTACACAGATATGCTTGCTATCCGCCGTGATGATAACTGCGATAACCTCCACTCAATCTTTGTTGATCAGTGGGATTGGGAGAAAGTAATCACCAAAGAAACAAGAAATGTTGAATATTTAAAGGAAACAGTAAAGGGTATTGTTGGCGCTCTTAAACGCACAAATGAAGCACTTAAAGCACAGTACCCTGCACTTAAAACAGAAATCAGCGAGGACGTTTTCTTTATCACAACTCAGGAGCTTGAGGATATGTACCCCGACCTCACTGCTAAAGAGAGAGAAAACAAGATTGTTGAAGAGAAAAAGTCAGTTTTCCTTATGCAGATTGGCGCACCTCTCAAGAGCGGCAAGCCTCACGACGGCAGAGCACCCGACTATGACGATTGGTCCCTTAACGGCGACATTCTTATCTGGAACGATGTTTTGAAGTGCGCATTTGAAATCTCTTCAATGGGTATCAGAGTTAACGCTGAATCACTCCATTCTCAGCTTGAGGGTCTTGACCTCCTTGAAAGAGAGCAGTTCCCCTATCATAAAGGCATCCTTGAGGGCAAGCTTCCCCTTACAATCGGCGGCGGTATCGGTCAGTCAAGAATTTGTATGCTTCTTCTTGGCAAGGCTCATATTGGTGAGGTTCAGGTTTCAATCTGGCCCGATGATATGCGTGCACAGTGCGCTGAAAACAACATAAACCTTCTTTAAAAGATTAAAAATCCTCACAAATCTCAAATTTGTGGGGAATTTTTTATTGTTATTGAATTTTAATTGTGATATAATAAGCCATACTTTTTTATGGGGGGACGAATTATGAGCAACAAACCACTACTTATTGGATACCACACAAACGCCAACGCTTATTATAAAAAGAAGCAGGAGTTTTATGGCCCAGCCAAAGGCGGAGGGGGCGTTGACTTCATTCTTTGTCATCATGACCCCGATGAGAATCACACTGTAACGCAAGACAGCGAAAGCGTAAAAGAGGTTATCTCTGCCATAAAAGACCTTGGTGCAGATTGCATTATCAACCACGAAAAGCAGAATTTTGTTGATGTTACTGTTTCGGCAGATGGTTTTGACTGGGCAAATAAGGCGGACGGAACTCACCTTGTTGCTTTGCCCGAAGAATATCAAAAGGCAATGGCTTCTGAGGATAATTTTATTGGCTTTATGTATGACGAATTTGAGCACGTTATTATTAACCGCAATGTTTCGCTGGCTCTTGCTTCAAAATTCAAAACAGATAAGCCTGCATTCCCAGTGATTAAAGAAAAGGATGCGATTAAGCAGTTTGACACTCTTTCAGCTCAGCTTAAAGAATATGCAGAAAAAATTAAATCCAACGGTGTAAAAATGCTTTGCGGAGAGCATGTTTTCCCTGTTCTTTTTCATGTATTTGCAAGAAATGGCATCATACCCAACTTTAAATCGCAAAAAGAATCCTGCTCAAATGTTCAGTTTGCTGTTGCGGCAGGTGCGGCTCTTCAATATGAAACTCCGCTTTTCAACTGTGTTGATTTGTGGTACAGGCTCACTTTCCCAGGTCATAGCGTTGAAGAAATGAAGTCAAATCTTGAATTTGCTTATCTCTGCGGTATCAACAGAGTGTATGTTGAGGCGGCAAGTGCTTTCTATGATAAAGACGATAATCAGAATGAATACGGCAAAGCCTTTGATGAATTCACAAAAGAATACCGTGGCAAAGAGCGTGATTATGACATTCAGGATTATAAGCCCGAAATCGGCATAATTCGATATGACGATTCATTCTGGGGTCAGGGCAGAATTCGCTTTTTGTGGCGTAATATGCTTATGGGTAACCCAAAAATCAAGGCAGACAAGCTTTCAAAAGAGTGGATAAAGGTATTTAACATCATCACCCACGGCGAAACAGGCAACGGCGGAATCTGCAAAAGCAGAATTGAGCTTCGCTCTCTTACTCCTCACCGCTCCTTTGCATCAATGAACGGTGCGGCTGTTTTTGATGATCAGGTCAAAAAAGAGAAGCTCCAGAGTCTGAAACTTTGCTTCCTTTGCGGAAGATATATTAGCGACAGTACCCTTGAAGCGGTTAAAGAGCTTGTTAAAGAGAACGGTCTGACAGTTGTTACAACAAATAAATATGCTCCCGACGGATGCAAAAATAAAAAGCTCTTTGGCTTTACAGAAATAAGCAACGGCAAGGGCAAATGGATTGTTACAGATAATTTGAAATCCCGTGCTCTTAAAACCCGACTTAAAGAATTTCTTGGCAAAAAAGGTGAAATGACCTATCGTTTTGGCGATAAAACATTTAATTTAAAAATCTCTTCCAATGGCGAAACCTTTAAAGCTATCTGAACGAAAGGCACAATATGAAATCTAAAATAAAAAAAATACTCAATTATTTCACAACATACGAAAAAATTTGGTTTTGCAGTATAATCATTCTTGCGTTTGTATTTGCATTCCTCTTCCCTGAGGAGGATATAGGCGGCGTAAACGGCAAAGTGATTATGGGACTTTACCTTCTTAATATTTTCACAAACATCCTTTGCGAGCTTCTTATTTCAAAGCAGAGCAAGTGGAATTTCCTTGTTTCGCTTGCGGTTGAAGCCACAGAAATTGCAATTTGCATTGTGTGCGCATACAGATTTGCCACAATGGCGTCAACTATCTTTTTCTGGATTCCCTGCGACATTGCAAGCTTTATCAACTGGCACAGACATCCCGATAAGACCGAAAAAGAGCTGACACAGGTAAGAACGCTCCGTGGATGGCAGGAAATTATGATTCTTCTTGCAATTGGCGTCTGGACTGTTGGTATCGGCTACCTTCTTACAAAGTTCAGCCCCGAATACGGCATTCTTGCAGATAACCCAGTTATGGAAAATGTTGTTTGCTATCTTGACGCTTGCTGTAGTGCTGTCGGCATTGCAAACGGCTTGTTCATTCTGTTCCGTTACCGTGAGCAGTGGTTCGCATGGTATCTCAGCGCAATCCTTGAAACTGCAATCAATATCATTTCAGGTCAGTGGGTTCTGCTGGTTCTTAAAGCAGGTTACTTCACCAACACAACCTACGGCTATATTAAATGGACAAAATACATTAAAGAACACTAATTCAAAAGGAGCTGGCTTTGCTGGCTCCTTGATTTTTATATAAGACTTTTATATGTCAGCCACACAAGCACATACCCTGTGAAAACCGCCGTGAGAGTGAATGGCACGCTGATTTTCATAAATTCAGAGGATTTCACCTCATATCCTGCTCTTTTTAAAATTCCTGTTGCGGTTATGTTTGCGCTTGCACCAATGGGGGTCAGATTACCGCCGAGGGTTGCACCTGTCAGCAACCCAAAATAAAGAATCGTAGGGTTAATTCCCATTGCGGTGCCGATTGCCTGCGTTACTGGCAGCATTGTGGCAACATAAGGTATGTTATCAATAAATGCAGAGAAAAGAACAGATGCCCACACAAGAATCGTGTAAATCAAAAACACATTGTTTCCGCTGAATTTAACAAACAGATTGCCAATATCCTGCACCACGCCTGCGTGGGTAAGTCCGCCAATCACAATAAAAAGCCCAGAGAGCAACAGGAGCGTGTCATAGTCAATATCTTTGATTATTTTCACAGCACCCCGTATGCTTTTATTTTTCACCGAATCATAAATAATCCCCACAATCATCATCACCACGCAGATAGCGCCGCTTGTTACAGACGGCTTTTTGCTGGCAGGGATGAATGACGCAAAAATTAAAAGAAGAATTGTAAATGAGAGAATGCAGGTGGGAATGTAATCGTCAACAATTGTCAGCCCCATGTGGCTGATTTTTTGCGTGTCTTTTCTGAAAGCAAAAATTAAAACAACAGTTGCCGCCAACGCACCTAACTGAACTATCCAGAAAAGTCCCATTTTGCCCTTGAAAATAAAGAAATCAAGAAAATCCATGTTGGCATATCCGCCAAGCATAATTGATGTTGTGTCGCCCACAAGCGTTGCAACACCTTGCAGATTTGAAGCAACCGCAATGGCGATTATGCTTTTAACAGGCGAAATTTTAAGCTTCTTTGCAATATTTATGGCAATTGGCGCAACCATCAGCACCGTTGCCACATTATCCACAAAAGCAGATATAACCCCTGCAAAAAGTGAAAGTGTGATTATCGCCCATTTAACGCTTTTTGTTTTTCTTATAAGAATATCTGCAAGCAGTGCAGGCATACCCGATTTAATAAAAAGCGAAACAATGCCCATTGTGCCTGTTATCATCATCAGCACATTAAAATCAATTGTGCTGAGCATTTCTTTAAGCGGAATAATGCCTGCTATCACTGTTGCGGCTGCGGCGGCGAGTGCCACATATTTTCGCTTTTTTTGAAATGTGAGCAAGCCTATGTAAGTGGTGATAAAAATTATCAAAGCCGATATTTTCATTTATTTTCTGCCTTTCATAATAGTTAATTAAGTGTAACACAACCGACGGGTCGAAAATTGAAGCATCCTGCATGAGGGATAATTTTTATTCGGCAAGATTTAGCATACTTTTCTCTGTTGCGTGTTGTATAATTATGTAGTCCGTGATATAATTATATAAATTTGAGGTGGTAATATGATGAAAATAATAAAATACGCAGGTCAGCCATTTTGTATTTTACTTTATATAGTGGCAATTTATTGCGCTGTGGTGAAAACACCAATTCCGCTGATTGCCCTTTTTGTTATGCACCTTAGCGAATATTTTATAATCGGCAAAAAGACAGGCAAAGAAAAAGAGCTTCCGCAGTGGAAGGCTCTTGTAAACTGCCTTTTATTTGGTTTCACATGGTGGCTGCCTTTAAGAAAATCAACTGAGGGGTCAGAACTGCAAAAATGAAAATTATTAAGCGAATATTCCTTTTGATGTTGATTTTGTCGCTCCTGTGCTCATGCAAGGCACCAAAAAAAGAAAAAAAACCAGTAAACGGCAAAACAACAACCGTAACAACTACAATAACTACTCCAACAACTGAAAATACAACCACCACAACAACTACTACAACGACCACAACCACCACAACAACGACTACCACAACCGTTGACCCTGTAAAAAGCAGAACGCAGCAGCTGATAAGCTCAATGACCCTTGAAGAAAAGGTGGGCCAGCTGTTTATGGTTTTCCCCGAAACGCTTTCGGGCATTGACACTTATGTTGGACTTAATGACGGCATCGGCAAAAACGCTGTTGTTTCCGCTTCGGGCGATATTAAAGCCGCCATTCAGAAATATCACCTTGGCGGTGTAATAATGTTTGCGCAGAATATCGTGTCCCCTCAGCAGATAACAGTTTTTAACAGAGAGCTTCAAAGTGCGTCAAAAATCCCCATGTTTATTGCTGTTGACGAAGAGGGCGGATTTGTTGCCCGACTTGCAGGCAATAAAAATTTCAATCTGCCAAAATATTCAAGTGCGGCGGCGGTTGGCTCATCAGGCAAAGAGGCTGACGCATTTAAAATGGGCGAGAGCATCGGCGCTTACCTTAAACAATACGGATTTAACATCGACTTTGCACCTGTTGCAGATGTAAATTCAAACCCCGACAATCCCATAATTGGCAGACGCTCATTCTCTGCTAACCCTTTGATGGCTTCAAAGCTCTCTGGTGCGGCGGCAAAGGGTCTTGCCTCAAAGGGAATTATGCCAACATTCAAGCATTTCCCAGGGCATGGCGACACTGCGGAGGATAGCCATGTGAGCCTTGCGGTGAATTATCACAACCTTGACAGGCTTATGAAAGATGATTGGCAGCCGTATATCAATAATGACCTTAGCCACAGTGCTGTTATGGTGGGGCATATTGCCCTTCCAAATGTTACAGGCAGCCGAAAAAGTGCCGCCCTTGACAAGGATGTTGTTACCGGCTACCTTAGAGAAAAATTAGGTTTTGACGGACTTGTAATCACCGATTCGCTTAAAATGCAGGGTGTTACAAATTATTATGAAACAGGCGAAGCGGCTGTGATGGCAATAAACGCAGGGTGCGATATTATCCTTATGCCGCAGAATTTTGTAAAAGCATATAATGCGGTGCTTGAAGCTGTTAAAAACGGCAAAATCACGCAGGAAAGGCTTAATGAGAGCCTTGAAAGAATTCTTTCAGAAAAAGTTTATTACGGAATAGCTAAATAAAAAATGGCAGGAAGATTCGCTCTTTCTGCCATTTAAGTTTAATTGTTAAGGGATTGTTCCCATTTTCTTTTAAGCTCCGCTTTTTCTTCTTCTGTGTAAATGTGAGCAGGGTATGATGACACGGGTAGCGTCTTATCACCTGCAACTTTTTTATCTGTGCAGGCAATGTCATTTCTATAAAGATCTCTGTCCTCTTTTTTTCTGAAATCGGGCATTTTCATAGGTACACTGCCGTTGAGAATACTTCTGTGCGCCAAAAGACCGCACATTCCCATATCGACAGCCTGATAAACATCAATCGCCCACTTGCCGTCCTCTTTGCCAAGTATTTTTTGAATAAAGAAGTGCGTTGCATAAAAATCGCTTCCGCCGTGGGATTCCATACCAGAACTTCTGCGAAGCTCAACAGAAACAAACGGTTCTGGGGTGTAAATCTCTTTTGTTCCTCTGTCCCCTGCGGTTTCAAGTGTGCCATCCTCAAAATAGCACAAAACATCGTCATTTTCAAGGTTGCCAAGGTATCCAAGGCTTCCGTAAAGGCTGTAATAATTGTTTTTCGGGCGTTTAAGTCCGCCGTGAATGCTTTCAACAATTGCACCGTTTTCAAGGCGAATCATTTCAATTCCGTTGGTATGACCTGTGGCACTGCCAACCTGTCTGAATGGCTCCATGGGTAGCGTTTCGTATCCTGTAACCTCAACAGGGCGGGAGTTTGCCATCATCAGCACAGGACCGAGGGAATGGGTGCAATAAAATGTTGGCGGCATTTGGTTTCGCCAATGTTCAGTGTCGCCATATGTCAGGTCAAGCCAGTCAGCAGAGCAATCGTGAATATAATCGCACTGAGCAAAGTGAAGCTCGCCAATATCGCCTTTCTGAAATCTGCGCCACATTTCAAAAGTGTCGCTCATATAGCAATAATTTTCTGCATAGGTGTAAACCATGCCGGTTTCTTCAACGGCTTCAATCAGTGCAACAGCCTCCGCAGGGTTCTGGCAGGGCAAAACCTCGCTCATAACATGCTTGCCCGCTTTCATAGCCTTAACAGCAAAGGGTGCGTGCTCATTTGCAAAATTTGCCAAAACAACAGCGTCAATATCTGTCTTTATAAATTCATCAAAATCGGTGTATATTGCAATGTCTTTGCCAAATTCCTTGCAGAATTTATGTGCCCGCTCCAGCGCAGGCTCAAAGTTATCGCAAATTGCCGTCAGCTCAGCATCGGGATGCGTTGCCAAAACTCTCATCATGGTTTCGCCTCGTCTTGCACCCATAACACCTATTCTGAGTTTTCTTTCCATATTATCACTCCAATTGGTTTGTTGTGATTTAATAATACAATTTTGCTGGTAAAAAATCAACAGGGTTATTGAATTTGTTGACCGTTTAATTTAAAATAGAGTAAGAACAGGAGGGGAATATTATGTATAAACCAACAGGTGCATTTTTTAGCAATAAAAAGGCTATCGACAATGCTTTTTCGCCAGAAATTCAAAAATTGCTTTCAACAGAGCTTAATATGCTGGATGATTATTATTCCGATCATTTTTTTAAGTCAGGCAACAGCAGATTTTTGCCCC
Organism: Clostridia bacterium; assembly: GCA_024404115.1. Lineage (GTDB taxonomy): Bacteria > Bacillota > Clostridia > Oscillospirales > Acutalibacteraceae > CAG-488. The sequence continues at coordinate 76,100 of JAKSQM010000008.1, forward strand.
TTAATAATGTGGAATACATATTTTCAACATGGGGAATGCCTGCCCTTTCAGAATCAGAGATAGAAAGATACCTGCCAAGATTAAAGGCGGTGTTTTATGCGGCAGGCACAGTTCAGCCTTTTGCAAGACCTTTTATGAAAAGAGGGGTAAAGATTTTCTCTGCGTGGGGAGCAAATGCTGTTCCAGTGGCAGAAACAGTTGTATCTGAAATCATCCTTGCAAATAAAGGCTTTTTTCAGACCCTCCACCGTGGCGGAGAAGCTTTTTGGCAGGAGCGTTATGTTGGCACTCCGCATGTGGGCAATTACAACACATCCGTTGGCATTATTGGCGCAGGAATGATTGGCACAATGGTCATTGAAAGATTGAAGCAATATAAGCTGAATGTGAAAGTGTTTGATGTTTTTATGTCAGAGGAAAGGGCAAAAGAACTTGGGGTTGAAAAGGTAAATTCGCTTCCACAGCTTTTTAAGGAGTGCCACGTGGTATCAAATCACCTTGCAAACAACCCTCAAACAGTGAATATGATAGATAAAACCTGTTTTGATTTGATGGAGCCAAACGGCATTTTTCTCAACACAGGCAGAGGTCAGCAGGTGGTTGAAAGTGATCTGATACAGGCTTTAAAGGATTGCCCCAGCCGTTGTGCCGTCCTTGATGTAACCTACCCCGAACCGCCCGAAAACGGCAGTGAGCTTTATACTCTCAAGAATGTTTATCTCACGCCACATATGGCAGGCTCAATCGGCAATGAGGTTCAGCGAATGGGCGAATATATGTATAGCGAATTTTTAGCTTTTAAAAATAACAGACCTGTAAAGTACGAGGTCAGCGAAAAAATGCTTGAAACAATGGCTTGAGGTGATTTTATGATAAAATACGGACTTGTTTCTGTCAGCTTCCGTCCGCTTTCTTGTGAAGAAATAATCTCTCTTGCGAAGCAAAGCGAGCTTGATGCAATTGAGTGGGGCGGCGATATTCATGTGCCTCACGGCGATTTTGAAAAGGCAAAGCATGTGGCATCACTTATGAAAACTGCAAATCTCGAAACATCCGCCTATGGCTCATATTATAAAGTGGGAACTTACGGCAAGGATTATAAAGAAGAATTTCAAAAAGTGCTTCACACAGCGGTGCTTTTAGGTGCGCCAGTTATCAGAATTTGGGCAGGCACCGAGGGCAGCGACACAATCAGCAGTGAGAAGCGAGCGGAAATTACCGACGAATGTGTGAAAATAGCCGATATGGCAAAAAAAGAGGGCGTATCCGTTGCCTTTGAATGCCACAGATACACCTTGACGGATGATTATAATTCATCATTGAAGCTGATGAAAGAAACTGACAGGGATAACCTTAAAATGTTCTGGCAGCCAAATGAGGGCAAGAGCTTTGAATATAACCTCACCGCTCTCAAAGCTTTGCTGCCGTATATTATAAATGTTCACGTTTTCAACTGGCCAAAGCCAAATGTGCGCCTGCCGCTTAAAGATGGCGAAAAGGAATGGAAAGAATATTTTAAAATTCTTCATTCTGATACTAAAGAGCATTTTTGCTCCCTTGAATTTATGCCCGACGATTCACCAAAATCACTTATAACAGAAGCGCAGGCAATGAAAAACTTTATATAAAATAAGGACGGAAGCTGTGTAGTCTCCGTCCTTTAACATTTTAATTATTCTTCTTCGCCGTGGCGAGCTTTAAGCTCTGTGAGAATTTCATCATATTTCTTTTCGTCAATGATGTATTTTCTCATGGTGATGAAATAGCCGATGCCCATAAATATAACGGGAAGAACTGCCATGACAATTCTCAGAGCCAGTGTCATGCCGCTTGAAGCCCCTGAAAGAACCTCGGCAATATAATTTGCCTTGTATTTAACAGTCCATAAATCGGGGTTCTGAAGCGCAAGATTTTCTGCATTAGAGATTTTGTTTGTAATCTCTGTAAGACCGATTGCAAGGTAAACCACCATAATGATAACCTGCTGAAGCGAGCTTGAAAGCTTTGCCATAAAGGGACGAACAGAGAAAATAAGAGCTTCATTTCTTTCGCCTGTCATATATTCGTTATACTCAATTGTGTTTGAGAGGAAGATAGCGGCGATAAGATAGAACAGTGAATATCCAAGACCGATAAACAAAGACTCAGCGCAAAGAAGATAGAATGAAAGGTTAACATTCTTAATAAATGTTCCTGAAAGCAGGAAGCAGATGTAGCCGATAATTGTTGCGGCAAAAGACATCTTGATAATTTGATTTCTTGTAAGCTTCTTTGTGAGCATTGGGTAAATAACGAAGCTCAAGCCAGATGCGGCACCGTAGAAAACAACAAATATTGTTGTGAACGAGCCTTCATAGCCGTATGAAAGGTAAATATAGTTTGTGCCGAATGCTGTAAGAAGCGCACCGCTGAGGTTAACAAAGAGAAGAATAAGAGAGGTCCATAAAACCTGCTTGTTGTTAAAAACAATCTGAACCATCTTTTTGAAGCCAATTTTTTCTTCTGCCATTGCGGCTTCAACATTCTTTTCTTTAACGCCGATGCAAACAGATGACTGACAGCCGATGAAAACAAGACCGATAACAATTGCAACAACCTTGTAGCCTGTTACAGCGGAGTTGCCGATTGCGTGTGAGCCAACTGTAAGAATGGGGATAAGTCCGTTTGCAAGGATAGTGCCAAGACCTGCGAAAAGGTTTGACATTGATGTGATAACATCACGCTCTCTGGGCTCGCTTGTAAGTGAGGGGAGCATACCCCAGTAACCAATATCGTTCATGGTGTATGTAATATCCCAGATAAGATAAAGGAAAGTGAAAGCGATAACAAAAGCTGTTCCTTTAAGGGGAAGTGTGTAAATAAGAACAAGCACAACAGCGTTTGTAACTGCGCCAATAAAAATCCACGGCTTGAATTTGCCGAATTTTGTGCGGGTGTTTTCAATGATACCGCCCATAATCGGGTCATTGATACCGTCCCAGATACGGCAGATAACCATAATAATGCTTATGGTTGCAAACTGCGCCGAGGTTACGCCCTTTGTGTAAAGGATGAATGTGAGCAGGAAATAGGTATAAAGTGAATAGGCAAGGTCTCTGCCTACACCGCCAAGTGAATATACCCATTTGTTGCGGTTGAAATATGATTTCTGAACCGGATTGAGGTTTTTCATAGCATAGCTCCTTTTTGTTTTATACATATAATATAATCCAAAATCAAAAGTTTAGCAAGATGTTTTTGAGCTTTTGCGACAAAAAAATTAAATTTTTACCATAATTATATATTGAAATTAGTCAATTTCCCATACAAATGTAACATCATCGCTTATTTCAATGCTGTCGGGGTTGATGCTCATGCCTGCGTTGTCATTTGCCATCATGCACTTTCTTTCCATACCGTATGTTGTTTTGGAGTAGAAATTCACATCGCCCCAGTTATAATTAACAGAAACCAGCTTGCCAAGCTTCACCTTTGATGCGGCGGCAAGAATCTCTGCCTTGTGCCTTGCGTTGGCGGCGGCATTTTTAAGAATTTCGTCAGTTGCAGAGTCTTTATCTTTAACTGTGAACTGGATGTTTAATTCGGGCTCGGCAATGCAGTTTGAAATAGCAGTGAGCGTCTGCGAAAGCTTGTCTGTATCAAAGCCGAATTCTAATTTAAGCATATGCACACAGCTGTAGCCTTTGAAAACACGCTGATACATCCCGTTTTCATCCTGAACGCTGTCATATTCACTGAAAACATTGAAGTTGGTGGTTTTCAGTGCTTTTTCGTCAAAGCCAATGGCAACAAGAGCTGATTTAAGGCTTTCAAGAATCTCTGCTGACTGGCTCATGGATTTTTCATAAATTTTGTCCAGCGTTTTCAGCGTCATTGTAACCTCTGTTGTGTCGGGGCTGAGGCTGATTTTGCCTGTGCCTTTAACTGTAATCAATTTGTGCATTGTCATACATCCTTTCATAAAATCTGTTTAGAAAAAAGACCTCAAAGGATTTCTCCTCTGAGGTCAAAGTTAAAACTTATTAGCCCTGAGCATATTCGCCAACGAGCATCATATATTCACCGATCTGTGCACCAAATTCAGGAGCACCGTCCATGATAAGCTTGCCCTGTCTTGTGGATTCAAGCATATCATCTGTTGACATAAGGATGCCGAGTGCGCTGTCAAGTGAATCAAAACGCATGGTGAAGAAAGGCATTGCTCTCTTATAAACGCCTCTGCCTGCGCGTGATTTACCTGCTTTAATTCTCAGATAAGCTGAAATATCTTCGTATCCGTCAACAGCCCATGCATAAACACGGTCGGGGCTCTTGAGAGTCCAATCGTGAACAGCGGGATGACCCTGCTTGTTAAGCTGGCTGATACCAGATGAAAGAAGATAGAAATAGCACTTAACCATAAGTTTCTTGTCTTCCTCAGCTGCGGGAGCTTCTTTAGCTGTTAAAACGCTTGACATCTTGAGGAGTGTTGCCATAAGAGCAGCAAATACCTTAGGATATTTAAGAGCGCCTTTCATTTTGGGAAGAGTTGAAGGAGCTATTTTGCCTTTAAGGAAAGAGTTCATTGCGTCAATGCTCTTGAACTCAAGGTCAACAAAAGCATTTGTTGCAACTTTATCTGCACAAACAACCCATTCACCGTTGTTAACTGTGAAGTGAGTGCCAACCTTTCCGCCGGGGCTGTCGGGGTCGATAGCGCTGAGCTGGAAAACAGCGTGCATATGCTCAAACTTTTTAGAAAGTGAGGGCACATCGTTTGCAATAACCTTTATAAGAGGCAAAGCAGCACAAAGAAATATTTTATTGGTCAATATTGCTTCGTTTGCCATATTAAATCATTCCTTTCTGTGGATTCTGAAATTAAATTAAACTTCGTCGTCCCAGTTGTCGTCCTCTTCGAAGTCTTTGTTCATTGCTTCACGAACAGCAGCGATGATACCGTTGCAGTCGATGCCGAGCATTGACATGATATCCTCATGAAGACCGATAGGAGCAAACTTATCCTGAAGACCAAGGCGTGTGAATGCACAGCCCTTACCAGCCTCAGCCATAACTTCTGCAACAGCTGAACCAAGACCGCCGAGAACAGTGTGATCCTCAACAGTGATGATACGGCGAGTTTCCATAACAGCCTTAAGGATAGCTTCTTTATCGATAGGCTTAATTGTGTGCATATCAAGAACACGAACTTTAAGTCCGTCAGCATTCTCAAGGAATTTAGCTGCCTGATAAGCCTGGAATACGCATGAACCGCAAGCGATAACAGTGATGTCTGTACCGGGGTTAACTTCAAATGCTTTGCCTACTTCAAACTTATACTCAAGAGGAAAGTCCTTATTGTAAAGAACACGGTCAAAACCACGATTAATTCTGATGTAGTAAGGACCAAAATTCTCATAAGCTGCCTTAACTGCTTCAGCTGTTTCAACACCGTCAGCGGGGCAGATGAGAGTCATGTTGGGCATTGCACGCATTGTAGCCATATCGCAGATAGCGTGGTGAGTTGAACCAGCCTGACCGAAAGATGTGCCTGAATGTGTAGCAATTGTTTTAACATTGATGTTCTGATAGCAGATGTCAGTATGAATCTGGTCTGCAGAACGAAGAGATGCGAATGTTGAGAAGGTTGAAACAAAGGGAACAAGGCCTGCCTTTGCCATACCTGCTGCGATACCGAACATATTCTGCTCAGCGATACCTACGTTGAAGAAACGATCGGGGAATTCTTTACCGAATACGCCGATTTTTGTTGAACCTGCAAGGTCAGCAGAAAGTCCGACAATTTCCTTATGTTCACGGCCAAGGTCAACGAGGGTCTGACCGTAGATTTCAGCAGTAGAGAGTTCAGTTGACTCAAGAGCTGTATAAACAAGTCCGCCTGCCATAATTATTTGCCCTCCTTTTCTGCACGAGCAACGCGCTTCTCATAATATTTCTGAAGGCTTTCTTTAGCCTGATTGTATTTTGCTTCGTCGATAGCACCGTAATGCCAGTGATAATCGTCTTCCATGAAGTCAATACCAGCACCCTTGATGGTGTTAGCAATGATCATAACAGGAGCATCAGGCTCGCCAAGAGCGTAGTCGATAGCTTCTGAAAGAGCGTTGAGGTCATGACCGTCAACCTCAATTACGTGGAAGCCGAATGCACGCCATTTATCTGCGAAAGGCTCAAGAGGCATAACATCCTCTGTACGGCCGTCGATCATGCACTTGTTACGGTCAACGAAAGAAATAACGTTTGTTGCTTTGAAAGCTGCGATTGACATAGCTGCTTCCCAGTTTGAACCCTCGTCGCACTCACCGTCGCCAAGGATACAATATGTTTTGTAATCTTTACCAAGAACTTTTGCTGCAAGACCTGTGCCAAGAGCGATTGAAAGTCCATGACCAAGAGAACCAGTTGAAGCGTCAACACCTACAACCTTGTTTGAGTCAAGATGGATGCCCATCTTTGAGTTTGTAAGGTTGAAAGTTTTGAGCTGCTCGGGGTCATTGTAACCGAAGTCGCAAAGAACAGGAGCATAAGCAATTCCTGAATGACCTTTACTGAGGATGAAACGGTCTCTGTCTTCCCAGTTGGGGTCGTCTTTCTTTATGTTAAGGTATTTGTGATAAAGAATGGTAAGCATATCCATAACGCTCATGCCGCCGCCGATATGACCTGAACCTGCCCAGAATGTGGTGTCAAGGCAAAGGTTACGGAGTTCATGTGCTTTCTTTTCAAGAGCTACCCATTCAGCTTTTGATAATGCCATGTGAAATTCCTCCCTAAAAATTTTTTGAGGTTAATCTTTTATATTCCAAAATGCAGGCAATGCTTTCACACTGCCGTGCATTTTTAAAATATCTGTTTTAATCAGAATGCTTCGGGATGCATCTTCTTAACAACTTTGAATGCCTCGTCAGCAACTTCGCATGTAAGCTTGATGTCATCGTCAGAAAGAGAAGCGTTGATGAAGTGGTTATGATGGCTTGCAAGGAAGATGCCACGCTTAACCATTTCAGCAATCCAGTCCTGATGGATAATCATTGAATCATCGTTAGCGATTCTGAGGTAGAAGAGTGAGGGCTCACCAGAGCAAACAAGGTCAACACCGTTGTTTGTTGCAGCGCTCTTAAGGCCGTCAAGAAGCTTAACGCCTTTTTCTTTAAGAAGAGCGGGGCAGTCGATAGCTTTCATCTTGTTGATGTTAGCAATAGCAGCTGCGAAAGGAACTGCGCTCATCCAGTAAGAACCTGTGTATGAAAGTCCGCTTACTGCGTCCTTGAGCCAATCTTTACCGCAAAGAGCTGAAATGTTCCAGCCGTTAGCAATAGCTTTGCAGAAGCAGATAAGGTCAGCTTCGATACCGTAGTAATGGTCAGAACCAGCGAGGTCAAGACGGAAGCCTGCACGAACGTCGTCGATGATAAGAACGATGCCTTCTCTTGTGCAGATCTCACGAACCTTCTTCCAATAACCTTCTGCGGGAAGAATGTTATCAAAATAGTTACCGTGGAGGTAAGGAGTTGAAATGAATGCAGCGATTTCGTCCTTGTTCTCAGCAATAGCCTTTTCAAGAGCATCGATATCGTTCCAGTCAATGTAAATGCTGTTTGCAACGTCCTCAGGAAGAATTCCGGGATAGTCTTTCTTCTGAGTCCAAGCTGAAACACCGTGATAGAAACCGTTGATGAAGATAATCTTCTTACGCTTTGTTGCGTTACGAGCTGTAAGGATAGCACATGATGTTACGTCGTTACCGTTCTTTGCAAAGAATGCCCAGTCAGCTGTGTTAACTGTGTCAACCATAAGCTCTGCAAGCTCAACCATCTTGTAAGAGGGAGAAGTTGTGCAGTTGCCGATTTTTGCCTGTGCCATAGCAGCAGCGTCAACATCGGGGTCATTGTAACCAAGGATGTTAGGACCGTATGCGCACATATAGTCGATGAATTTGTTGCCGTCAACATCCCAGAAGTAAGAACCCTGAGCCTTTTCTGAATAGAAAGGCCAAGCACTTACGGGGATCCAGTTACCTTCTGCGGGGCCGAGATGACCATAGATACCTGAGGGAATAACTTTTGTTGCACGGGCAAAAAGCTCGTGGCTCTTAGTATAATCGTTAATTTTGAAACTCATTATGTATGTCCTCCTTATGCAAGATAAAGTCCGACTCTGTCAAGAATACGGTTCATATTATCGAGCATATTGATCATGCCCTTCATGATGATTTCGCCTTCACCGATCTTTGCAACAGCGTTTACTTTGCCGTCAAAGAGGTCGTGAGCGAGCTTCATGTTGCCGAATTCCATAATTGCACGGAACTTTTCAGGCTCTTTCTTGATTGTAACCATACGGTGATCCTTAACCTCGATACCAGCTGAAGGACCGCCAGCGATAGACATCTTGATTGTGCCATCGGGGATGTAGTGTGCGCTGAATGAGCCGATTTCGTCGTTGTTACCAATCTGAGCAATAGCAACAGCGATTGTGTAGAAAAGAAGCTGTGTGCTGAGATTGAAGAATTCCTCATCTTTAAGATCTTCTTCAGTAGGACGCATGTACTTAGTGAGAAGGTCTGTGAGAGGAGTGAACTGCTTGAGAAGGAAGCTGATCTTTGAGAAACCCTTTGAGGGGATAGGTGTTACTGTTCCGTCAATAAGTCCGTTGAATTTTTCACATGAGCTGAAAGGAAGCTTAACATCACATTTGTCGCAACCCTGCTCCATACGGCATCTGCCGTTCTTGAATGTAAGAGTAGCCTTGGGGCCATCCTTTACGTCGAAACCGATTGAAATGGGCTTCTTGGTGTCAACAAGAGCTCTTGCCTCTGCGCTTAATTCACAAAGGTTTTCGAGTGTTCCGAGTATGGCATACATATTAATGTAAGCCAGCGTTTTTGAATCTTTCAAATTTGCATCTGTCAAAACGTATTCCTCCTTAGAATAAACATATTTGCCATTACATTTTACCAAAATAACATAAAAATGTCAAACCTAAAACTGCATAAATAATTTTGAATTTTTATGTGTATTATTACTTTAATGTGCTTTTCACTTGCTTGAGCGGAATTGTTTGCTGATAAATAGAATAATTGACATTTATTATCCGTTATGATAGTATTACATTTAAGGAGTGATACTATGGATTGCAAAGTGTCAGTAATAATACCAACATATAATTATGAGAAATATATTGATAAATGCGTAAGCTCTGTTGTTGAACAGACTCTTCGTGATATTGAAATAATTTTGGTCGATGACGGTTCCACCGACGATACTCCGAAAATCTGTGATAAATGGACTGAAAAAGATTCAAGAATAAAAGTTATTCATAAGAAGAACGGAGGTGCCGCTTCTGCAAGAAATGCAGGAATTGCAGTGGCATCCGGTAAATATGTTTGCTTTTTTGATAGCGACGATACAATATCTGATAATATGCTTGAATCTTTATGGAAAAAATTAAACGAAACAGGCGCCGATATCTGCACTTGTCTTTCTTCTCTGAATGGCGAAACATTAGGTTCTTATAAAGAAGAGACAAAGGAGTTCAATGTTATTAATTTAGGTGCGGCTATACCCGAACTGATGAATGAAAATCTTGTTCCATATTCACCGTGCAATTCAATGTATAGGCTTGATATAATTAAAAAATATAATATTTTGTTTGCTGATTATAGTAAGGTCTTTTCAGAGGATGCTTTGTTTAATCTGATGTATTTTTGTGTTACCCAAAAACGTGCCTATATAAATGAACCAATGTATCATATCTTCCGCCATGAAAATTCACTTATGACAAGCTCAATTCCCGGTGATTATATTGTTCGTCATACAAATCTTATGATTGAACTGGAAGAATTTATTAAGAAAAATAATCTGAAAATTAAAACAGGAACAGAAACTGCGTGTATGTATTGGGACTGGGTGAGAATTGCCTGCGCCCGCTCAAAAGGAAATACAGAAATTGTGGAAGCAGATTTTAAAAATGCAAGCACAAAAAAATATTTTAAAAGAAAGATTTTTTCATTTGCATTTGGCTTTGCAGCTTTTAAATATCGCAAATATTATCCAATGAGCATAGGGGGCTTTGTGAATTTAAAAAGAACAGCAATTCATCTTTATTTTAAAAAGTTTAATCAGGCAATAAAAGAATATTTCTTATAATTAAAAAAACTGTGCATCACTTGTTTTCGGGTGATGCACAGCTTTTATTTTTAGCACTTAAATTCTATTTTGCACATTTTGCGTATTTTTTCCATAACGATGTTTACATTTTGAGTTATGCGGTTAAAGTATTCATATTCTTCGCTTTCAGCGCCGCATTCAATATATTTAAGAAAGTTTGCCGCTTCATAAGACATAAGAACAGGCTTTTCAAGGTCGGGCGAAAGAGCCTCCTCTGTGCCGTCTTTATTTATGAATTTCATTTCGGTGAGCTTTGAAACAGATGGCAGAATAATTGTACCCTCATCACCGCAGATCATGGAGCCGCATCTGTCCTGCCCAACCTTTGAATATGTGAGTGTAACCTGCTTATCGCTGTAGTCAAAAATCGCAGTGCCGAATCCGTCTGCACCTGTTGAAAGAAAGCCTGATGATGCAATTATATTTTGGGGCTCTCCAAAAATTTCAAGTGCAGGGTAAATGCAATAAATTCCTAAATCCATAAGGCAGCCTGTTGCAAACTCGGGATTAAAAATATTTGGCAGTTCCCCTCTTTTAAGTGCGGCATATTTTGAAGAAAGCTGAGAAAAATCAAAGTGCGCAGTGGTGATTTTCCCTGCCTTTTTAAGAGCGTCAAGAAGCACCTTTCTTGCAGGCAGATGAAGATACATAATCGCTTCCATATAAACAAGTTTTTTGCTCTTTGCAAGGGTCAGAAGCTCAGTAAATTCATTGGGTGTAACTGTTATGGGCTTTTCACAAAGAACGTGCTTGCCGTTTTCAAGCATCAGCTTGCTTTGAGAGTAATGAAGCGAGTTAGGGCTTGCAATATACACAGCGTCAATGTTGCTGTGTGCAAAATCATCTATGTTGTCAAAAATTTCTGCTCCGCCAAATGGGGACGCAAATTTTTCACCTTTTTCTTTGCTTCTTGAATAAACGGCTGAAAATTCAAGACCATCAATAAGCTGTGTGCCTTTAACAAATTCTTCGGCAATCCAGCCTGTTCCTATAACACCAAATTTTATCATAAAAAATCTCCTTACAAATTGTTATGAATTTATAGTATCATTCAGAATTTTTGCTGTCAACATTATTTTTTTATTTGCATAAAAAGACAGTATGTGATATGATTATTAAAAATTTTTCGGAGGAATTATAATGGCATCCCCAGTTAAAATACTTGAATTATATCTTGTTCGCCACGGCGAATCTTTAGGGAATATCGGCAAAGCAGAAATGTTTGATGACGACAGAAAATTTGACGCACCTCTTTCAGAAAAAGGCGAAAGACAGGCTCAGCTTCTTGCAGAGTATTTTTCATCACTTCCCCTTGACGGGATTTTTTCAAGCGGACTTCGCCGTTCCGTTCACACCGCCAGCGAGGTTGCCGCCCGTCAGCCAGAGAATGGAGTAAAGCGGGTTGAGGTTCACAAGCTTTTCACTGAATGTAACACAGGCGAAGAAACAGTTGGCAGAACGATTGATGAAATAAAAAAAGATTTTCCTCTTGCGGTTTCTGCACTTGGAACTGACGAAAAAGAAAAGGTGATTTTTCACGGAAAAGATGACACCGACAGCCAGCTCCTTGAAAGAGCAAAAGAGGGCATGAAGTATATCTTTGACCGCTACCATAGCGGCGAAAAAATTATGATTGCCGCCCACGGAGCAATAAACACATTTCTTTTGTATGCGGCTCTCGGTCTTTCACATGAGCAGAGCTTTGACCCGTCATTCTTTAACACAGGAATTACAAAAATAATCTTTTTTGAAAAAGGCACAGGCAGCTTTGCAGATACACACCTTGTTTATCACAACATTGTGCCGCACCTTTATGGTGAAATGCCTGAATTCAAATTTTAACTTCAATAAAAAAGATGGCTGCAATTCGCAACCATCTTTTCTGTTTATTATTCAATCAATCTTCTGTTGATTTTTTATTTTTCATAAGTGATGAGATGAGGAAAACGAGGCAGGCAACAAAGATAATTGCAATAACAACAACTGCAACTGTTTTGCCTTTGCTTGAAATGCCCTCGTTAGCAACTGTAACCTCTGTTTCAGCTTCAGAAGCGTCTGCTTTTTTGGTGCTGCCTTTTGCAACAGGTGAATTGTCTGCTGTGGTGCTTTCTGTTTCTGATGCCACTTCACTCTGACCCTCTGCACCGGACACAGCCGATGTGCTCTGACCTGCGCTGGCTTCGGGGAGCTGACCGCCCTCAACTGTTGCATCTGATGATGAAGATGATGAACCTGATTCAAGATCATAATCAACAGATGTTTTTATATCCTGAAAGCCCTCGTTCTGACAATTCTCAAAAGAAAGAGAAATATCTGAATCTGAAAGGTTAACGCCTGCAATCTTTGAGAATTTCAATTTGATAATTGCACCGTCTTTGTTAACAATTTTAAACGGAAGTGTTGTTGCAATTGAAATTTTAATAGGGTTGCTGTCGCTGTTGGCGTTGAAAATAGTCATTCCGCCCTGACCCTCAAGATAATTTTTAAATGCCGCAAAGCCTGAGGCAAACTGGCAATTTTCAAGTGTAAGCTTGAGGCTGTTATACTTAATGCTTGCATCAAGTGCGCAGAATCCTGTTCCGCCTGCAAAATCAAGTGTTACTGTAACGCTTTTTTCATCCTGTGAAACAACGCAAAGCTTGAAGTTTGCGCCGTCTGCCGCATTAACTGTTATCGGAATAAGTGATAGAACCATAATAGCGCAGATAAGAACTGCAAAAACCTTTTTTAACATATGAATACTCCTTTATATAGGCATTTCGGCTTTACCAAATGCCACATCTTTAATTGTTTTAACATCGGTGGAGTCAACCTTTCCGTCAAAGTTGATGTCCGCCGCTTTTTTCTGAATTTCTGAATATGACACCTTGCTGTCTGCACCCTTTGAAATGTTAAGCGCATCAGAAAGGTCGATGCCGTCGCAAAGTCCGTCTCCGTTGCAATCACCCGAAACGATAATTGTAAGTCTGTCTGCAACCTTGCCGCCCGATGTGATAGTGAGCAGACTGCCTGTGCCAACAAAAGAGCCTTCGTCAAGCTTCATTGTGTAGGTTGTGCCGCTTGAAAGTGAAACATATTTTTTCATGAAATCAGCTTCGGTCATACGCTCGTCGCCAATAATCACAATGCCCGTTTCAACTTTTCTTGGTGTTTTAATAAATGAGTAAGCAGACTTGCCGCTGCCTGCGGCGAAAAGTACAATGTTTGTGCCGCCCATGGTGAATTCAGCCTCATCACCGTAAACAGGCGCACCGCCATTTGATGTTGCCCAGCCCTCAAATTTCATTTCAGTTTGCGGGATATTCCATTTTGGAAGCTTTACAGTGCTACCTTTCTTGGCTTTAATCGGCTCAATGCTTCTGCCGTTTACACCTGTTACAAAGCAGATTGTGCCGTAAAAATCAGCATAGTCAAGTGAAATCCAGCATTTTGTGCCGTTGCCGTTAAACCAACCCCAGTTATCCTGAATACCGTAAATAAAAATTGTGTCTGCATAATGGAGCTGTGTAACCGCACCGTATGATGTGGCAGGGCCTTCTCTTACATTCAATGAATCAACATTTACAATGTAATAGCCGATACCGCTTTTTTGTGAAATATATTCAGATGTTTTGCTTGTGCCTGAGCTGAGCTTTATCCATCCCATTCCGTTGTCATAGGGAATAGCACCCCAGCCGTTATAGGCATAATTCACATAAATCTCACTGCCAGCAGGGAGTCTGCCTGAAAGGGGACTGGAATCTGATGCCCATGACCTTACATCGGTAAGGGTCATGGTTTTATACATTCCGCTTTTGGAATAGTCATTGTCATTCTGAGAGGGGTTAAACGACCCCGAATAGCCGTTGTAGCTGTATTTTTTAATAAATTCGGGGTAGTTAAAATAACATTCACTTATGTCAACATTGCCGGATACGCCGTCAACCTTGCCTGTTTCTGTGTATTGCCACATGCCGTATTTGCCGCTGTATGTGCATTTCTCAGCATACTGAGCAACCCACAGGGGATAGCTTGTCAGTTCATAATCATAAAGCATTGATGTAAGCCAGTATGTGTTTGAATAAATGCCCGCGTAATAGCCTCTGTCTTTCATAGCTTTGCAGAAAGCAAGGGCAATGTCAGTTCTCTGCCTTGTGTTAAGGGAGGTCTGCAAAACAGTATCCTCCATATCAATATAAATGGGCATATCGGGCTTGCAATTATAAGCTTCAAGCTTGTCTATAACCCACTGAGCCTCTTCAACAGCCTCGTTTTCATTCATTGCTAAGCTGTAAAAGTAAACGCCAAAAGGCAATGAATACTGCTTTGCACCGCTTAAATGGGAGCAGAACATATTATCTTCAACAAGGTTTCTAACAGTTGAACCACGGTAGCCTATTCTTGCAATAACACCGTCAACCGATTTTGATGTAGTGCTCCAGTCAATTGTTGTGTTCCACTTTGAAACATCTATAACCTTTAACTTGGCAGCACTTGGCTCAGCAGCTGTTATATTAACAACCAAAGAAAGAAAAACAATCGCCACAACAGCCGCAGCAATTACCTTTTTAATAGACATGAGCCGCCTCCTTTTTACATTTTATACACTTAACTAATTGTAGCACAATAAAAATTTTTTGTCTATAACTATCACGAATTTCTTGAAAGTTAAATTTTAGGTGTTATAATCATAATAGTTTATTTTAAAAGGAAATTGTTATGGAAGAGAAAAACATTTTTAACAAAAACTTATCGTTCACACTCCTCGCCATTGCCGCAACAGCTTTGTGGGGCACCGCATTCCCCGGGATTAAGTTAGGCTATGAATGGTTTGGTATTGACAACACCGGCTCAAAGCTTTTATTTGCAGGCATCCGCTTTATTATTGCAGGTCTTATGGTGCTTACGGTGTATGTTATCAGATACAAAAAGCTCCCTGTGCTTCAGAATAACGAAATCAAGCCTGTGCTTTTGCTGGCTCTTATTCAGGTGGCAGGCGATTATTTCTTTTATTATCTTGGTCTTTCGGTTACATCGGGCGGAGTTGCGGCTGTTGTTAATTCATTTGACACATTCTGCGCCGTTATTGTGGTATCGTTATTCTTTAAAAATGACAAGCTCACTGTGCAGAAAGTTATTGGCTGTATTATTGGACTTACAGGCATTGTGCTTATAAATATCCGTGGCGGTTCTGATATTTCATTTAAGCTAACAGGCGAGGGCTTTATTCTTATCTCCGCTCTTTTTTCAACATTCGGTGTTATCATCAACAAAAAAGCCGCCCTTGAGATTAACCCTGTTATGCTCACAGGCTATTATCTTCTCATAGGCGGTGTTATTCTGACGGCTATTGCCATTCCCTTAAAAGGGCATATTTCATTTTCAAATATCAAGGCTGACCTTTGCCTTGTTTACCTTTCAATGGTGTCTGCATTGGCATTCCTTATCTGGTCGGGGCTTCTTAAATATAATAATGTAAGCAAGACCAGCGTTTTTAAGCTGATGACACCAATTTTCGGCAATGTATTTTCTGCCATTGCGCTGAGTGAAAATATCTTCACCCCAGCTCATTTAATTTCAGTTTTGCTTGTAGCAACAGGCATCGGCATTGTTAATTATCAGAAAAAATAACGTCAGCCGTTCTTGCATTTGCAAGCTTTAAAATGAGGGCAGGTGCAATCTCAATCTGATGACCGATTTTGCCTGCACTGACAGTTACAGTTTCAAGTGAAGAAACATCCTGCTGAAAGAAAGTTTTAAACGGCTTTTTCATACCCAGTGGACTGCATCCGCCATGGATATATCCTGTCAGCGGAAGCAGTTCTTTTTGTTTAATCATTTCAATATTTTTTTCACCTGCCGCCTTTGCACATTTTTTTAAATCAAGCTGAGCCGCAACAGGAATAACAAAAACATAATTTCTTTTAGACGCGCCAACAGTTACAAGTGTTTTGTAAACAGTTGACGGGTCTTTTTTTATAAAGTTTGCAACGGTGATTCCGTCTGTTGGTATGTCATCACCAACAGGGTACTGATGAGAAATATATTTTATTTTTTTCTGGTCAAGAAAACGCATAACATTTGTTTTAAAATCTGCCATAGTCTGCTCCTTAAAAGATGATAAAGGAATTTTACAACCATTGGGGCAGATTGTCAACCTTATGAATCGCCATTAACCGCTTTTCGCATTGTTTCTGCCATTTCAAGGAATTGGTCTGCTTTGATTATGGCAAGTCCCTGCTCTTCATCACCAAGCACCACAAGCTTTGTGCCTGTTGTGAGGGTGAAAAGCTTCCTCGCTTCGGCAGGAATAACAATCTGCCCTTTATCCCCGACAGTTACAACACCAAAAAGATGCTTGCCCTTTGGCGGAGCAGAAAGCCCGTAATTTTCTTTTGCTTCATAATTCACAAGGTCGTCAAGGGTTACGCCAAAAATTTCTGCAAGGGATTTGCATTTTTCAATATCGGGCAGGGTTTCGCCAGCCTCCCACTTTGAAAGTGCCTGACGGGAAATGCCCACTTTTTCTGCCAGCTCTTCCTGCGATAATCCGTTTAATTTTCTGAGAGCTGCAAGATTTTCATTAAACATAATCAAACCTTCTTTTTTCGTGAAATTCCAAGAACGCACCACCTGAAAAACGGTATGCGTGAAATAATTTCATAAAGCAAAATCGACACCGCAAACGCTGAAACAAGAGTGATAAAATAAATAAGAAACGGCGGTAATGCAGTCTGCTTTAAAAATAATCCGCACAGCGAAACGGGCAGATAATGAAACACATAAATGCCCCAGCTTTTTTTATTCATAAAGCGTGTGAATGTTGTTTCTTTATTGCCGTATTTTTTCATAAGTCCCAAAATTGCAAGGCACGCAAACCAAAGAAAAGCAACTGCCAGTGGAGAATTAACAACAGGCTCAGCGGCAAAGTTTTTGCCGTAATAAACTTTTGTATAAACTGCACCCAAAATCACCGCAACAGGTAAGGTGAAAAATCTGAATTTTACAAGGCAATCCGTTGCCTTTTCGTGAGTGAAAATATAGTAGCCAATAAGAAAAGAAAATCCGTAAATTCCAAAGCGGTAAACCACCACAACAGGGGTGTTGAGAATCTGCGAAAATCCCCACATTAAAACACCGAGAATGAGCATAAAAATCGGTGAGCCTGCCACTTTTTCGCAAAGATTATAAAGTCTGCCTTTTTCGATTTTTCTTATAAGTAAAAGTAAAACAGAGAAAAGCCAAAGCAGCTGAATATACCACAAAACTCCTGTGCCAGAAACGGAGGTTATAAGATACAAAATCGGCTTCGGCACATTGCCCATTGTTTCAAATGCGTGTCCAAGCTTCATGCTGACAATTCCCTGAATCCACTGAAAAACAAAAAGGCCGATTGTTGACGGCACAAGAAGCTTCACCGTTTTTGAGCGGAGAAATTCTTTTTCGCTGTGGCTGTCAAGGTAATACTTTGCGCACATTCCTGAAACAATAAAAAGCAAAACCATAAACCACGGGTAGAGTGCATATTGTATAGCGTCCTGCCACTGGTGAGGCTTAAAAGACCCAGCCACGCCCTCACTGGCAATGCCGTTAAACATATAAATCACATGATAAATCACAACCAGCAAAACCGTTCCCCAGCGGATGTTGTCTAAATAATATTTTCTCATAAAATTCCCACCTTTGCAATAATTCTTAACAAAATAATATAAAAAAACTGCCTTGCGGTCAACCAATCAAAGTTAACATACAAGACAGTTTTTTGTTATGAAAAATTGCGAATCAGTCTCTCAGCACATAGCCTTTGCCACGGATAGTGTGAATGAGCCTTAAAGCGTTTTTGGGGTCAACCTTTCTTCTCAGATAGCTGACATAAACATCAATTACATTTGTGCCGCCCTCATAGCTGAAATTCCAGATATGGTTTTCGATTTTTTCACGGCTTAAAACGATGCCCTTATTCTGAATAAGATATTCAAGAAGCATATATTCTTTTGCAGTGAGGCAGATTGTTTCGCCGCCTCTTGTAACGGTGCGTGTATCGGTGTTTACCTCAAGGTCGGCAGCTTTAAGCACATTCGGGGACTGAGCAGACAGGTTGTTTACAACGCTTCTTACTTTTGTTATAAGCTGTTCAGAAGAGAAGGGCTTAACAAGATAATCAGCACCCTCACTCATAATTTCTTTCATATTTTCATCAATAGAATCCCCAGCCGCAATAAAAATTACGGGCGTTTCTCTGCCCTCAGAGCGAATTGATTCTACAACTTTTAACCCGTCAACAAATGGCAGAACGATGTCGATAATTATGCCGTCATATTCTGCGTAGCTTAAAAGTTCCAGTGTTTCATTGCCGTCAAAGCAGCAATCTACCGAATATCCGCAGGCTTTCAGTTTCTGAGCAATAATACCATTTAAATCCTTTTCATTCTCAGCAACAAGTAACCTCATATCCATCCCTCCATTTAAAGTGTTTATGCAATTATTCTAAAAGCTCAACTTTAAATGTGGTTTAATTTTCAATATAATAAAATTAATTTTAATAAATAATCTTTTTAGAATTATGTGTTTCTTAAAATATTTTTAAATTCACAATTTATTCCGTTTGAATCTGCACCTTTAAAAATTGATGGCTCCTTTTTGCTATTATAGCTGATATTCTCAAAATGGATATTATCCATCTTCACATCGTCCCTGTCGCTTAAAACAGAAACGAGAATCGGCGGGCAGGCGGAGCTGATTATATCAATATTTTCAAAATAAACACCGTCAATGTTTCCGCTGCCCTCTTCTGTTACAACCGCCAGCGCACCAATGCGTGCGTCATTCCATGTGGCATCACATCTTAAAATGCACATATCCTTAAACACAACATTTCTGATGTCGCAGTTTGTTTCGCCTGTTATGCCTGCTCCACGGGCTTTGGTTGCCCACGCAACATTATTTTGAAAGACGATGTTTTCGCTAATGGAATCCGTTTCGCTGCCGAGAGTTTTTACATTATAGCAGTCATCGCCTGCCCTTACAAAGCAATTTTTAACAGTTACATCACTGCTGTTGCAGATGCCAATTCCGTCGCCATTTTGCCTTGAGCCGAAAATGCTCACATTTTCTATCACTGCATTTTTTACATTGTAAAGATAGCAAGACCAGTTTGCACTGTTGAGAATCGTAATATCTTTTACAGTGAGATTCTCTCCGAAAAGGAACTCCATTCCGTTTCTTTCGTGCCAGCGAAGCGCCGATAAATTAAGCACACCTCTGCCGTCAATTATTATATTTTCAAAATTTTCTGCTTTAATTGCGCCGCCGATTTTTTCACTTTGCTTCACCTTTAAAAATGCGCCCGATTTAAGATAAAGAACTGTGTCAGATTTCAAAAAAATCTGCTCGATTTCGTGAGTACCTTTTTCAAAAACAATCACATTTTCTTTGCCGAAATTTTGCTGATAATTTTCAATATTTTTTTCATCATTACGGCTGTCAAAAATGCGAATTGTTAAAACTTTTTTATCAGAATTTTTATTAGAAAAAAATGTGTATGTTCCTGTTTCGCCGCTTTGAATTTTAAATGAAACAAAATTCAATCCACGGTAAAAATCTTTTTCGGGGTATATCTGCGGATTTAAAAGAACGGATGTTTTTATCTTCACTTCAAATTCAGCAGAACTATCCTTTTCAATATAGCAAAACGAATGTAAAGTGCCTTTATCCACTTTTCCACTATATAACGGAACGGTGTATGTTGGTATGTCTGCACCGCCTGCGGTAACAGTGAAAGTGCCGTCTTTGCAAACAAAATCTCCCTGTGTGCCGTCATTATCAATCAGCTTTTTATATTCATTCAGCGAATAGCCTGCATCCTTTATTGATTGAATTTCTTCAAAAGAAATGCCTTTAGTGTCGGGGCAGATTGCCTGCTTTGTGCCAATGTCAAAAAATGTTAAAACGGCAGAAATTGCCACAAGAAAAACGCTGATAATTCTTTTAAACAGATGTTCCATATTAAGCTCCAAAAAATTATTTTTATTGATTTTATCATGAGATTATTTTTTTGGCAAGAGCAATAAAAATAAAACTGACCCCGATAAAAAATCGAAGTCAGTTCAAAAAATATTTAATTATTTTATTAAGCCTGCGGGGCAGAAGTTTGTAAGTCTTGTAATAAACTGAAGCATGCTCTGAATAACTGATGCCATAAATCTGACGATATTCATAAGCATTGAGCCAAGTGCTGGAACAGCCTTGCCCTGCTTCTCTGCACCGAGATTTTTCTGAATTGCAAATGAATCAATATTTTCTGTTTCGCCTGTTTTAACATCAACTGTGTAAGCGTCAAAATAAAGTGTGTCGCCCACAATGTGAACACCAGAGAATACTGAATCGTCAACATCATAAATTGCTTCTGCTCTTGGGAAATATTTATCTGTAAGGCTTGCGTCTTTCTGATTATATACCTTCACGCCTGAGCAGCCGCTGATAACATAAACTGTGCCGATAGGGCTCTGCTTAACTTCATATTCTTTGCCGTTGAAGGTTGTCTTGGTTGTGTCAACCTTTTCAACCCAGTTGTTTACCATTGAGTCTGTTCTGAGGTAAACATGGTCATGTCCCTGGAACACCATATCAATGCCAAGCTGTGGCATAAGCTTGCAAAGCTCGTTTCTGATTTTGCGAACATCACCGTCTTTATAATGAGAGCCGTTAGAATAAATTGCTTTGTGAAGTGCAACAAATTTCCAGTCTGCGGTGCTGTTGTTCATATCCTCTTTAAGCCAGTTAATCTGTGTATCGCTGAGGCTATCGTCATCATCAAGGTCATTTGTGTTGAGAATTGCAAAATGAATATTATTATAATCAAATGAGCAATAAATGCCTGTTGATACATCCTGTTCGGGAATATTTGAATAAACAAAATTCTTATCTATTGCATTTGTGCCCATATCCTCGTGGTTGCCGGATGCTGACATAAGAACAGTATTCATAAGTGTATCTGATGCTTCGTCAAGAAGCCACTGCCACTGTCTGAAATTATCGCCGTGGTCAACATTGTCGCCTGTGTCAATAATAAAATCAGAATCGTATATTTCGTATGCCTTTCTAATAAGTTCAGCAAATGTATCATACTGCTGGGCTGACTGGGACTGCGGGTCGCCAATATGAACGAATGATGTTTCGTCTCCGCCGTCTGCAATTGTGAATGAGCCTGTCTGACTCCACCAGTTTTTGGCGGCATCGCCTACACGGTAGATATATTTCTTACCTGCTTCAAGATTAGAAACATTTATAATATGTCTGCTCATGGTAAACTCATAATTCATAACGCCGATTATGCCTAAATCAACACCTGGGTACTGTCTTGTGGTTTTAACTGTCTGTGCGCTGACGGTTACACCTGCCGGCACAAGATTTTTGCCTGTAAATGTTCCGTTGGTTTCTTCGAGAATTTCAATATCTGTGCCTGTTACAGAGGGCTTGGTGTACCAGCTGATGTTTCTTGATGATTGATTTTCACCGAATGTTACTGTAACTGCTGTGGGCAGACGGTAGTTTTCTCTTGTTGCCTCAACCTCAACAGGGCCAGTGTAAGTTAAGGTTGCGTCGCTGTCCTCTTTTATGCTGTCATCCTCTGCAAAGTCAAGCACAAGACCTGCAAGTGTCTGACCTATACCCTGAAGTTGTGAGTCAGTAAGGTACAAATCCATAAAGTATTCAAGAATTCCCCATACAGAGCCAAAATCAACAATGCTCAGATTGTATGCAGTGTTGAGAACAGTGTTTGCAAGATTTAAAAGGCTTGTATCGTTGTGGAAAATAATCTTTGCAAATGCGGCAAGAAGTGAAAGAAGCATATGTCCAAGTGTTCCGTTAGGATAAAGTGATTCAAGGCGAAGCTCAATATCGCTGAGCACCTTGCTCTGAACAATATCGTCAACCAAAACCTTAACAAGAACATCAAAAAGCTCAAATGCAGTGTCGCCGTTTTTCAGCTGTTCAACAGCATCCATAACAAACGGATCGTCCTCTACATATACATCACCCTGATACATATAAACAAGTACACAGCAAAGGAGGTCTTCAAGGTCGCCTGCCTTTGTCTTACTGCCAAAGCCGTATGTATCAACAAATCTGTCGCAGGGGAGGTCAGAAACCTTAACCTTTAAAATCTCGTTGATTTCAGCTTCGAGGAAATCTGCTGTAGCTTCGGGGTCTGCAAGATAAGCCTCATAAATCTGATTTGAAAGATCGTCTGCAAAGTTAAGAATATTTTTAGCTGTGAAAATATCTGCCTTGCCGAGTTTTATGCCATCACCAAGGAAACCTGTGAGAATTTCTTCAAGGTCAACGCCCATTCCTTTAAGAAGTCCAACAATGCCGTCTTTTTCGATTTTTGGACCGTAGTCTTTGAGAAGTGAAAGAATAAGCTCGCTTGCCTTGTTTGCAAAGCCGTCTTTACCAACAAAAGTAAGGCCAAAAGAATCATAAATAAAAGGTGAGCTGTATTTATCGCCATTGACCTCAACTGGCTTTTCGCAGTCAACATCAAAGCTCTTTACATCAACGGTTATATCGCCGTTTGCGGCAGTTTTAACCGAAGCTTCACGGAAATAGTTGGGATATGAAGAAAGTGAGGGGCAGCAGATTTCTGTCAGAGTTTCGCCGCTGTCGCTTACAACCTGTGCAATGTCATTCTGATGAATATGACCTGAGAAGTTGTAGTGCATACCTGCGTCTGCAAGTGTTTCACCAAGCTCCTCAAAATTGTTGATTACAAAGCCACGGAGAACTCTGTATTCACCACGGAAATGATACATAAAGTTGTGATGGCTGACACCGATAACAGTTTCACCGTTAGCTTTTGCTTCGCTGATTTCATCAAGAACCCAGCTGAGGAATTCGTCAGACATACCGCCAGCTGTTTCGCCGCCGTATTCACCGCTTTTGGTAACATCGGGGCTGTAAATGCCTGTGTCCATAACGATAAATCTTGTTTTGCCGTCAACAACTGAATATGAAAGCATATTTGCTTCTTTTCCCTCAGGCGGAGTGTATTTATGATAAGCAATGTCATAGCCAAGGTCTTTATACAGCTCAAGGAACTCGTTAGCGTAGAGCTTTCTTGACTCTTTCTTTTCGCCTGATTCGTATGTTGTGGCATCGGGCTTTACAATATCGTGATTGCCGTTGATTGCAATAACCTGAATGCCTGTGTCTTTTTCAAATTTTACAAGACGCTTTGAAAGCTCAACATGCGCCTGATATTCACCGTTTGAGGTGAGGTCGCCTGCAATAATAAGATATTTAAGTCCGTTTTCTTTTGCGTGCTTTTCATATGCTGCAAGAGCAGAGTCAAGTATCGCCTGCGACTGATACATTTCTCTGCCGAGAGCCGCATTTGAATTGAACATAAATGTGTCGCAATAATCGCCTGTAAGCTCTTTTGGATAGAAATGCAGGTCGGACATTACGCCGAACTTCAATTCATCCTTTGGAAATGCTCCGAGAAATTTTTCTGCTGCGGTCGAGTTCAACGGTACAACAGCAAGAATCATCACAAGAGCAAGAATAACAGAAAGAATTTTTGTGCTTATTTTTTTCATAATTTTCCCCTTTCACGAAAATAGAATGAACAAATGTATTTTACACTTTTTTTGAGGATTTGTAAATATAAAAAAAGAAAATCGAGTATTCACAGGTAAATTCCTTATGAATACTCGATATGGTCGGAGTGACAAGATTCGAACTTGCGACCTCTTGGTCCCGAACCAAGCGCACTACCAA
>JAKSQM010000009.1 GCA_024404115.1 Clostridia bacterium
ACCGCGCCCAGCTCACCGCCCACGCACCGCGCCCAGCTCACCGCCCACGCACCGCGCCCAGCTCACCGCCCACGCACCGCCCACACACACCCTCCACGGGGTTCATACCCGTGCAAATAAGGTGAAATAAATTCACAATATAATTTATACCATATTTTGTATTATCGTTGACTGCTGGTTGTCATACCCAATCTATGTTACAGTAAAATACACATGGTGGCAGCAGCTTATCCATTATCTTCTCTTTGGTTTCCTTTGCTATTGATTCAGCACAATAAAATAATTCCATCTCGCTCCTCTGATTGCAGGGGGGCGAGATGTCTTATTCCATAAAATCCGCTTTTTTTCGCACATTTTTATTGTAAATACTTATAATTTATCGAAAAAATCCAAATAACTATTGCAAAATTTTTTGTTTTGTTATAAAATAAATTGCTATAATTTGTAAACAATAAAATAAGGTTTTATGAAAGGACGAAGTCAAATGAACGCACTTAATAAAAAGACAGTTGAAGATCTTAGCGTAGCAGGCAAAAAAGTTCTCGTTCGCTGCGATTTCAATGTACCTCTTGCAGACGGCAAAATCACAAGCGATAAGAGAATCGTTGCTTCTCTTCCCACAATCCAGTACCTTGTAAAGAACGGCGCAAAAGTTATTCTTTGCTCACATCTCGGCAGACCCAAGGGCGAGTTCAAACCCGAATTTTCTCTTGCTCCTGTTGCAGTACGCCTTTCAGAGCTCCTCGGTCAGGAAGTTAAAATGGCTAAGGATGTTGTTGGCGAAAGCGCACAGGCACTTGCTGCTGACCTTAAAGATGGCGAAGTTATGCTTATCGAAAACGTTCGTTTCCATAAAGAAGAAACAAAGAACGATCCCGAATTCTCAAAGAAGCTCGCTTCTCTTGCAGAGCTTTATGTAAATGATGCATTCGGTTCAGCTCACAGAGCTCACAGCTCAACAACAGGCGTTGCAGATTATCTCCCTGCTGCTTGCGGTTATCTTATTCAGAAAGAAATCGAGTTCATGGGCACAGCTCTTGCTAATCCCAAGAGACCTCTCGTTGCTATCCTCGGCGGCGCAAAGGTATCAGATAAAATCGGTGTTATCACAAACCTCCTTGAGAAATGTGATACAATCATCATCGGCGGCGGTATGGCTTATACATTCATGAAGGCTCTCGGTTACGAAATCGGCACATCTCTTCTTGAAGCAGACAGAGTTGAAGACGCAAAAGCTATGATGGAAACAGCAAAGGCAAAGGGCGTTAAGTTCCTTATCCCTGTTGACAACAAAGTTGGTAAAGAGTACGCTCCTGACACAGAAGCTATGGTTATCAACAGTGATGAAATCCCCGAAGGCTGGATGGGTCTTGACATCGGTCCTAAGACACAGGAGCTTTTTGCAGATGCTATCAAAGGCAGCGGCACAGTAATCTGGAACGGACCTATGGGCGTTTCTGAGTGGGAAAACTTCGCAGCTGGCACAATCGCAGTTGCAACAGCAGTTGCAGAGTCAGGCGCAATCTCAATCATCGGCGGCGGCGATTCAGCAGCAGCAGTTCAGAAGCTTGGCTTCGCTGATAAGATGTCTCACATCTCAACAGGCGGCGGCGCTTCTCTTGAATTCCTCGAGGGCAAAGAGCTTCCCGGTATCGCAGCTCTTAACGACAGATAATTATATTTCTGAAAGGACTTGTAAATATGAACAAACAGCTTCGTAAAGCAATTATCGCAGGCAACTGGAAGATGAACAAAACTCCTGCTGAAACAACAGCTCTCATTAACGATATGAAGCCCCTCGTTGCAGATGCAGATTGTGAAGTAGTTCTTTGCGTTCCTTTTGTTGACATCCCCGCAGCAGTTGAGGCAGCAAAAGGCTCAAATATCAAAATCGGTGCAGAGAATGTTCATTTTAAAGACAGTGGCGCATTCACAGGCGAAATTTCAGCTGATATGCTCCTTGAGCTTGGCGTTGAATATGTTGTAATCGGTCATTCTGAAAGAAGAACTTACTTCGGCGAAACAGACCAGACAGTTAACCTCCGCACACTTAAAGCTCTTGAAAAAGGACTTAAACCAATCGTTTGCGTTGGTGAAACACTTGAGCAGAGAGAGCTTGGCTACACAGAAACTCTCCTTAAATTCCAGACAAAGATGGCTCTTACAAATGTAACAGCTGACCAGCTCAAGAATGTAACAATCGCTTATGAGCCTGTATGGGCAATCGGCACAGGCGTTACAGCAACAGCAGATCAGGCAGACGAGGGCAACGGCTTTGTCCGTGCAGCTATCGCAGAGGCATATGGCGCAGATGCAGCTGAGGGCGTAACAGTTCAGTACGGCGGCTCAATGAACGCTAAAAATGCTGATGAGCTTGTAGCAAAAGTTAATGTTGACGGCGGTCTTATCGGTGGTGCTTCACTTAAAGCTCCCGATTTCGCAGCAATCGTTAAAGCAGCAAGCAAATAATTAAATAAAATTCCGCAGGCTCGTCATATGACGAGTCTGTAAAATTAGGTGATAAAAATGAAAAAACCTGTAGTTTTATGTATTATGGACGGCTTCGGCATCAACCCTGGCGCAGAGGGTAACGCAATTGAAGCTGCAAAAACTCCGAATCTTTCAAAGCTTTTTAAAGAGAATCCCTGCACTGCAATCGGTGCATCAGGTCTTGATGTAGGTCTCCCCGACGGTCAGATGGGCAACAGTGAGGTTGGTCATACAAATATCGGCGCAGGCAGAGTTGTATATCAGATGCTCGTTAAGATTTCAAAGTCAATTAAAGACGGCGACTTCTTTGAGATTGAAGCTCTTAAATCAGCTGTTGAAAATTGCAAAAAGAATGACACCGCTCTTCATCTTATCGGACTTCTTTCAGACGGTGGTGTTCACAGCCATATTGAGCATCTTTTCGGACTTCTTGAAATGGCAAAGAAAGCAGACCTTAAAAAGGTTTATGTTCACTGCATTATGGACGGCAGAGATGTTTCTGTAACATCAGGTAAAGGCTTCGTTAAAGACCTTGAAGATAAAATGGCAGAGCTTGGTGTTGGTAAAATCGCATCAATTTCTGGCAGATATTACGCAATGGATAGAGACTTCGCTTGGGACAGAGTTGAAAAAGCATATTCAGCAATGGTTTATGGCGAAGGACTTCAGAACGAAAACGCAGTTGAGTCAATGGCTCTTTCTTATGAAAACGGTGTAACAGATGAGTTCATCATCCCCACAGTTGTTGATAAGAACGGCACAGTTAAGGCTAATGACAGTGTTGTATTCTTCAACTTCCGCCCCGATAGAGCACGTCAGATTACAAGAACATTTGTTGACGAGAGCTTTGACGGCTTTGAGAGAAAGAACGGCTTCTTCCCCCTCAACTATGTTTGCATGACACAGTATGACGAAACAATGCCCAACGTATCAGTTGCATTCCCTCCCGAAGAGCTTAAAATGACAATGGGCGAGTATGTTGCAAGCAAGGGCATGACACAGCTTCGTATCGCTGAAACACAGAAGTATGCTCATGTAACATTCTTCTTCAACGGCGGCGAAGAGAAAACATTCGAGGGCGAGGACAGAATCCTTATTCAGTCTCCCGATGTTCCCACATTCGATTTACAGCCCGAAATGAGCGCATATCCTGTTTGTGATGCTGTTTGCGAGCAGATTAAATCAGGCAAGTATGATATGGTTATCCTCAACTTCGCTAACTGCGATATGGTTGGTCATACAGGCGTGTTTGAGGCAGCAGTTAAGGCTGTTGAAGCTGTTGACGAGTGCGTTGGCAAGGTTGTTGACGCAGCACTTTCAATGGGCGGCGCAGTTTGCATCACAGCTGACCACGGCAATGCAGACAGAATGATTGGTGATGACGGCAAGCCTTTCACACCTCATTCAACAAACCCCGTTCCTTTCTGCGTAGTTGGCTATGATTGCGCTCTTAAAGATACAGGCAGACTTGCAGATATTGCACCCACAATGCTCACAATTATGGGACTTCCCCAGCCAGCAGAAATGACAGGCGAAAGCCTTATTAAATAAGATATAAAAGATAAAGCACGACTCACCGAGCCGTGCTTTTTTTTAGTCTGATGATTGTTTGAATGGCAATCCACTTTTTAAATGAATATTGAATAATGAATAATTGATGGCGGGACACCCGCACCCGAATTGAAGTAATAAGTTGTAGTGAATAGTGAAGAGATGGATGGCACACCGTAGGGGCGAACTGCGTTCGCCAGCTTTGCATTACACAATTAAACGAAGAGTTTTATGGAATCACACCATAGTGTAGTAGCTTGCTGCTCCCGTATAAACAAGGCAATCCACAACCACCGCAAACCATAAAAAACAAAAAGCACGGCTCAACGAACCGTGCTTTACTTTTACACTTTTTAATACCCAATCTTAACAGCCAGCCAGATGAACCCTGCCATTGTGGCAAAAATCGGAATGAAAACTTTCCATGACCAGCGGATAAATTTTGTATAAGAAACATTGATAAGACCAATGCTGAGGATGAGCATTGCACTTGTGGGGTAGAGGATGTTGCAGTAACCGTCGCCCATAGTGAATGCTAGTGTCAGCGACTGCCTTGTGATGCCTAAAAGGTCAACAAGAGGAAGAATCAACGGCATAAGCAGGAATGCTTTTGCTGTGCCACTGCCAACAAAAAACTCAATAATAATAACAACAGCGGTTATCATCAGAAGCGATTGAGTGGGGGAGAAGCCTTTGATTGCCTCGTAAATATAATAAAGGATAGTGTCAATAATCATTCCCTTATTAAGAATGTATGTGATGCCGAGAATGAAAAGAATCAGCGGTACGCAGGGGAGAATTGTCTTAACACCCTCCATAAATCCGTTAAGGAGCTTTTTGCCTTTAATGCCTGCAATGCTGCCTGCACGAAGTCCGCCAAAAGTGAAAAGCACAGCCATTGCAATAAGGGGAGTGTAGCTTACAATGCTTGCAATGTCGGGGTTGGGGATAAATCTCTGGGCAATGAAGCTGATAATTGTCAGCACAACAACGCCCGAAATGCTCATAACAAATGTTTTTGTTGCCTTGGGGAGCATAGGATTATCGAGAACTTTTTCGCTTTCCTCTGAAAGATATTTTTCTCTCAACGCTTTGTCTGTTTCATAGCAGAGAGATTTCTGCGGATTTTTCTCAATTTTCTTTGCGTATAAGAATAAGAAAGTGAAAAGTATCAGATATGTTGCAATAAAAACAAGCACTCTGAATCCAAGACCTGAGAAAAGGGGAAGCCCTGCCATCGACTGAATAAGCACAACGTTGAACGGGTTGAATGTTGCGGCGGCGTAGCCGAAAACAATCGCCATTGAGCTGAATCCAAGACCGACCAGCGAGTCCCACCCAAGAGCCAGCGATATGGCGCACGCCAACGGCACAAGGGTTACACATTCCTCAAGCATACCCATAACGGAGCTGAGGCACATACAAATTAAAATAATCAGTGCCATCAGCAGATATTTTTTGTCAGAGAATTTGTTGACCGTCTGTTGAAGAATATATTTTAAAACACCGCTTTTTTCAAGAATAAAAAATGTTCCGCCAACAAGAATGATAAATGCAATAATGCCAATGCCGATTGCAGAATCTGATGTGGTGAAAACTTCAAGCGGAGCAATGAAAACTCGCCAGAAAGGATAGTTCACTTCGTCATCAGAAACCTCGTGATAAGAGCCTGCAATGATAGCACCGTTGGCATCCTTATCGTATGCGCCGTGGGGCACAACCCTTGTGAGCACCCCTGCAAAAATCATAATTGCAAGAAGCAGAGCAGTAATGCCAAACAGCGTTTTTTTGTTAAGCTGAATGCCCGAACTGTCAGACTTTTTTTCTTCCTGTTCGATAATTTCTTTGTTATCTTTCATTTTATCGCCTCTTTTTTTGTTTTCACAATTATACAATAATTTTAGCGTATTATCAATATAAAGCGTGAAAATATTTTCAATAAATATCTTTAAGAAAATTTAAAAAAATGGTGATAATTTCACAACAAAAAACAGCTATAAGATTTCTGTTTCTCATAGCTGTTTTATTATTATGTTTTAATCAATCAGCAATCGTCAAGAACATGACTTACAGGCTCAAACTCCTGCTCGTGCTTGTGATCGTGATCGTGTTTATTATTATGGTCGCCGTGAGGAAGCTCAGGCTTGTGGTCATGACCGCTGAAGAAATGCTCAAAAGGCTTGTGGAATGGCTTTGTTGGCGGCAGCTGAATAGGAATAACATTGCCGAAGAGGAACTTAACCGCCCAGAGAATAATCATCACAACAAGAAGCGGAATAACGCAGGTTGTCAGCAGAAGAATTGCAACTGCATCAACGAATTTACTTGAAACTTCTTTTGCAGTGTCAACAGCACTTTTTGTGCTTGTCTGCACCTTTTCTTTAACGCCGTTAAGCTTCTGTGAAAGCCATGACTGGTTATCGTTCTGTGTTGCGGGAGCTGTGCTGAATTCATCGTATTCTTCAACATCGCTTACCTGATTAACAGTGTCTTTGTTTGCGTCATAAATATAGTCGCTTACCTTCATGCTCAAAGGCACAACATTCACTAAAATCAAAGCAAGCACAGCAACTTTTATTCCCAGCACTTTAAGTGATGCTTTGTTGGAAACGAGGAAAAGAATCAGTATAGCGCAGGCGAGGGGAATCAGTATGCTGAACGAAACATAGCCGAAACTTGTGAGAAGCACCTTTTCAAGCACAAGTGCGCCAATAACGATAATCAGATAAGATGAAATATCCATTATCTTGTCTGCAAGGGGAGTGGTGGAGTCCCCGGGGATAGCTGCAAGGGCGATAGCCGCCGTGTCTGCCGCAATGGTGATTGTTGTAACCGTTGCTTTTTTCTCGTCAATGGATTTTACAATCTGCTCATATCTTTCAGGGTTGGTGGATGTTTTTGTCAGCACGCTCACAGAGAAAAGTGCAATCAAAAGCAAAAGAATAACCGCAATAATTTTTTTAAAATACTGACTTGATCTAAATTTTTCCATATGATTTTCACTCCCGATTTTTTATTAAATTTTTTAACACAATTGGTGTCAGTTTTATTATAATAAACAAAAATTTTTCCGTCAATTATTTCTTGAAAAATAAATTATTTTTTTAAAAAATTTTTCAGATTTTTTTATAAAAAAATTATTTTAAATTTCAATCTCTGCCACAACAGGGAAGTGGTCAGAAAGAATAATTTGTGGCACATCAAATGAATGAATTTTAATATCTCTGCTTGTAAAAATATAATCAATTTTTCTGTTGGGATTATGAGCAACAAATGTGAAGAACGGCTTGCCGAAAGGCTCCGCAGTGTCGTTCATTCTCTTCTTGATTTCGTCAAGAATGGGGTTGTCTGGTCTTGCATTAAGGTCGCCCATAAAAATGCACTTTTCATCAAGAACAGTGTCGCAGAAAGTTTCAATTGCATTTACCTGCTCATCATCGTTAAGACCAAAGTGAGTTATAAGAAAAGTTGCCTGCGGCTCGGTGTCTGTAACCATTTTTAATATACATCTTGTTTCATACCAGTAGCTTCCTGTGGGATTTTCGGGGTCGGGAATAGGAATAACCGAAAATCCCTTAACAGGCAGGCGGGTCAGCACTGCGTTGCCAAAGGGATTTTTGCCGTCGTCAAGCTCTGTTGCCTTTGCAAAGAAATAGTTGTAGCCAATCTTTTCCCCAAGGATTTTTGCCTGCTCTGTGTATTCCTCTAACTCACCCTCACCGTGAACCTCATTAAGACCGATAACATCAGCGTCAAGGCTCTTAATTGCCTCTGCAAATGCGTCAAAATCAATCTTTTCTTTTCTGTAATCTTCGCAATGATAAATGTTGTAAGATGCAACTTTAATTTTCATAAATCCTCCTAAATAAAAAAGTATGGATTACAAAAATTTCTGTTATGAATCCATACTTTTTTGCGCCAAAAAATTTTTAATTTTTACTCAGCTTTTTTTGAATATTTTGTAACATAAATTGTGCGCATCAGGTTGCAGTCAAGTGCGCTGAGAGTCTTGCCGGCGTTAAAGAAAGTTGCGCCAAACTGAGTCTGACATTCCTTTGAAAGAACAAGCTCAACTGCTTCAAGATCGCTCTTCTTTTTGCCTGTGCAAATTGCACCGAGACCCTTAATAAGAATAACATTTTTGCCCCTTGATGCAATGGCAATCTGTCTTGCGCAGTTTCTTGAACCGTTCCACGGAACATTCTTAATTTTAACGCCTGCAATCTGAGCAAAGTCATCAAGTCTTGGCTTGATAGGTGCGCCAAGCACGCTGTAGCCAACAACATTTATTTCTGTGCAGTGCTTAATGCAGGTAACGTCTGTGTTGCGGTAAAGCTCTGCGTGAACCATAGCTGTTCTGGGGAGGTCGCTCTCTGCGTCTGTTTCATAGCTCTTGATGTCAACAGTGAAGCTCTTGCCGTTTTTGTATGTAACAGTGAATTTGTCGCCGTTTCTTTCGCTCTCACCAAAATCTGTAACATATTTGGGAAACTGACCAACGCCGTTTGCACGAATGAACGAGTTAATCATTTCTTTGCGTGAAAATTCAGATGCACCGCTGAAAATTCTGTATGATTTGTGGATGATTTCTTTGCAAAGTGTTTCAAGAGTTTCTGCAATAATAAATGCGTCCTCAATTGAATCGCCAAGGCATACTGCACCGTGATGCTCCATAAGAAAAGCCTTTGAATTTTCAAAGTCAATATAAACCTGCTCAAGAGCTTTTCTGAGCTTGCCTGTTGAGGGCATACCGTAATCTGCAACGGGAACATAATCGCCGAGAATCTCACGGTATTTTTCGGGAACATTTGAAATGGGCTTGCCTGTTGCGCCAACAACAGATGCACGAACCTGATGTGTGTGGATGATAAAGTTTACATTTGCACGGTGCTTGTAAGCGTCTGCATGAATGCCTTTTTCGCTTGACGGTTTAATGTCGCCGTCATAGCTGCAATCTGCAATGTTTACAACAACAAGCTCTTCGGGCTTCAGTGTGTCATAAGGCTTGCCGCTGGGGGTGATGACAAACTGTGTGTCAGAAATTCTTGCGCTTACGTTGCCCCATGTGCGGGCAATAAGTCCGTTTTCTAAAAGTCGTTTACCGGCTTCAACAACCAGCTCACGGGCTTCTTTTTCTGTGTATGCCATTGATTCATCTCTCCAATCAATTTATTGAAAATTTATATCAGTTTAATTATATCATAATCTTAAAAAAAGTAAATATTTAAAATAAAAAAAGTCCCAAAGATTGGAACATAGCTTCTTTACTTTAAGATTTTTGTATGATATAATATTTTTGACACAAACCTGCTCAGCAGGATTTTATAAAATTTTTCGGGGGTTATTTTTATGGGTACATATGTTATAGCATACGATGTTGGCACAACAGGACTTAAAACCTGTCTTTTTGAAATTGACAAAACTATCAGACCTGTTACAAATGCCTATGCTTCCTACAACCTTTACATGGTTGAAAACGGCGGCGCAGAGCAGGACGGCGACGAATGGTGGGAGGCAATGTGCTCCAGCACCAAAGAGATTTTTACAAAAACAGATGTAACACCTGACCAGATTGCAGGTATCTCTTTCTGCTCACAGATGCAGGCTCTCGTTCTTGTTGATAAAGACGGCAACGCAGTCCGCAGACCTATGAGCTATATGGATCAGCGTGCTAAAGAAGAGCTTAAAAAATATATGGCATACGGAATTCAGATTGCAGGCGCAAATATTATTCCGCTTCTTAAATCAATTGCAGTTACAGGCGCAGTTTCATGCAGCGTTAAAGACCCCGTTTATAAATACAAATGGGTTGAAAATCACGAACCCGAAGTTTTTGCCCGTGCATATAAATGGCTTGATGTTAAGGATTATCTTATCTGCCGCTGCACAGACGAATTCAAAATGACAAGAGACTCCGCTTTCGCAACTCTTCTTTATGATACAAGAAAGGGCAAAGAGGGCTGGAGCAAATCGATCGCAAATATTTTCAAGGTTAATATGGATCACCTGCCCGAAATCATCGAGTCAACCGATATTGCAGGTAATGTTACAGCAAAGGCTGCCGCAGAGCTTGGACTTAAAGAGGGCACACCTGTTTTCGGCGGCGGCGGAGACGCTTCACTTATCGGTGTTGGCGCAGGCAGCGGCGCAATTGGCGATACACACATCTATTCTGGTACATCAGGTTGGGTTGGCACTGTTGTTGGCAAACAGCTTGTTGACACTTCCGCAATGATTGCCGCAATCGTTGGCGCAGACCCCGACAGCTTCAATTACTTTGCAGAGATGGAAACAGCAGGCAAATGCCTTGAGTGGGTAAGAGATCACCTTTGCCTTGATGAAATCGGTATGTTCATCGAAAAGAAAAATATCACCGAGGGCACAGAGGCAGAATACACAAGCCTTTATGACTATATGTCAGAGGTTATTGATAAAGTTCCCGCAGGCTCAAACGGAGTTATCTTTACACCGTGGCTTCACGGCAACCGTTGCCCCTTTGAAGACCCCAATGCCGCAGGTATGTTCTTCAACATCAATATCGACACTGGCAAGTCAGAAATGCTTCGCTCTGTTATTGAGGGCGTATGCTTCCACCAGAGATGGATGCTTGAAGCTGAGGCAAAGAAAGTTAAGACTTCTGATGTTATCCGCTTTGTTGGCGGTGGCGCACTTTCAAAGGTAACATGTCAGATTCTTGCCGATGTTACAGGCAGAACAATCGAAACAGTCAACCGTCCGCAGGATGTTGGCTCTGTTGGTGCGGCGGCTATTATGGGTATCGGTCTTGGCGTTATTGAGAATATCAGCAAGGTTAAGGACTATGTTCCCGCTGTTAAATCATATAAGCCCAACCCTGCAAATAAGGCTGTTTACGATAAAAACTTTGAAGTTTTCAAAACTCTTTATAAGAATAATAAAGAGAGCTTCAAGGCTCTCAACGGCTGATTTTAATTAAAAAACTGCACTCTGATTTATGGCTTTTTTCGCTGTAATTCAGAGTGCTTTTTGTTTTTTATTCCGTGATATTTTTTTACAGAATTTACAGTATTTAGCATAAATTTGTTAATTTGAAATAAAAGCCATTAAAATGCAGAAAATTTCTAAAAAAACATTGGATTTTTGTTCAAAAAAACAATAAAAATAAGCCCCCAACTATTGCATTTTTTGCGTGGATATTATATAATTGAGTACGACTATAATTAGGCAAAATTTCTAAGGATGGAGGAATGACTAATGAAAAGATCATTAAAGGTATTGTCCCTTATCTTCACAATTGTGTTGTTGATAGGAACAATATCTGTCGGAATGTCAGCATATGCTGTTTCCGATGACGTTATAGGCGATTACGATTTTGAAATCACCAATGTTTATAAAGACATTGACTGGTCAAACGTAGGCGTCTATAAGGGCGAAACTCATGTACATACAGTACGAAGCGATGCCGATACCGAAATTGACGATATGATTCTTGAATACTATCGTTTAGGTTTCGATGCATTAGCTCTTACTGACCATGGTACCATCAACTACGGCTGGACTAACGATCAGTCCCGTATCGCAATTTTTGAGTACCAGTACTTTGTACATGGACCAACAGACGAGCTTAGTGAAGCTCAGTACAAATCTGTTATCACTGGTACAAGAGAAAGAAGTATCAACTCTGGCAAGGGTATGATGGAGATTCCTCTCGGTATCGAGCTTAACGGTATGTCAACCATTAAGTGCCATATTAACGGATTTTATGCTGACGCTGACCACGGCGGAATTGGTATGGCTGAAGACTGGCCTCTTAACGCAGTTGTTAAAAACTACAATGCAGGCGGCTTCACACACATCAACCACGTCGGTGAATGGTCAGAGGGTAACGATGACGCTTCAGTTTACTCAGCATCATGGCTCACAAAATTCGCCTCAATTTATGAGAATTACTGCCCCAACCGTGGTGGTAGAGGTTCAGCTGCTCAGACAGCATGGATGAGTTCTCATAAGGGCGAAGCAGGTTGTATCGGTATGGAGCTTGTTAACACAGCAGATAGCCGTACTCACAACGACCGTCGTTTCGTTTACGATGAAATCCTTATGCGTCTTGCTCCTAAGGGCATCAACGTTTTCGGTTTCTGCGAAGATGACGCTCATGAGTATTCAGACTGCGACAGAAACGCACAGTTCTTCCTTATTAACAAAGATAAGGATGTATCAATTAACGAAGCAAAATACAATGCTTCAAACAAAACTTCTGGTGAAAACAGTGCATACAAAAATGATAATAATGACCCAATAGATAAGGTTCAGAATTATTACAGAGATGCAATGTTCTATGGTGAGTTCATCACTTCATCAAAGAATGCTAAAAACAGCTACGAGCTTGGTAACGGCTTCTCAGCAAGCGGTCCATATCCCACTGTTTCAAACATTCAGATTATTGATGAAAAGAACCAGATCGCAGTTACTTTTAAGGATGCTACCAAAATTCGTATGGTTGCAGACGGCGAAGTTATTGAAACTGTAAGAACTTCCACATCAAGTCAGACAGTTATTTTCGACCTTAACAGAAACGAAGCAAAAATCAACAGCTATGTTCGTATCTATTTAACAGGCGCAGGAGGAATTACATTCCTTCAGCCATTCCTTGTTAAAAAGGTAGAATCAACTAAAACAACAGTTCAGTTCCTTACTCCCACAACAGATACAGAAGTTGTTGTTAAGGATTCAACTGGTGCAATTGTAAGCGACAGCTACAAGTATGAGAACTTCTATTATGTTCTTCCCGCTGGCAATTACACATACACAGCTTCAAGACGAGGCTTCGAAACAAAAGAGAATGTTCCATTCACTGTTACTGAAGGTGATTCTCAGAAGATTCCTGTAGAGCTTGAAGAAAAGCATGACGTTTCATACGCTTACTTCTATGCTCCCGAAACAATTTATCTTGACCCAAGCGATAATCAGACTTTCGCTAAGTATATCGACAGAGAAAATGCAGTAAACGGTGCTCTTCATAATGAAGCTCAGACAGCTGGTAACATTTTCTTCTATCGTGAAGGTGCAACAGACCTTGAGCTTCAGTATGATGTTATCGAGGGTAAGCTTCTTGAAAGCAATAGCGTTAAGGTTACATCAACAAAAGCAAGCGCAACAACACTTGCCACACAGGTTACTGCTGGTAAGGTTACATCACGCGTTGCAAGCAACGAGCATGTTCTTATTAAATGGACAATGAAATATACATATAATGATATACCTTACGAGGCATATACATATTCTTATGTATATTCAGTTCCATCAGATAACAACTCAATCCTTGCTGCAGGTGGTTTTGCAAAAACAAAGAAAAACATTACAACGTGGGCACATTCAACAATGTATGTTGCTGCATCACTGTATGTAACAGGTATTCAGAAGCTTGTAACGGTTGGTTCAGACAGTAATGTTAGTTACAAATATGCTCCAAATACAGGCTATACATTTGGTGGAGAAGATACCAATCCTATAATCAGTGGTACTGGTATGCGTTTCAAATCAAACGATTCAAGCGGTGGTTCAGCAGAGGCTGAGGTAAATAACACCGATAACGCTTATATCTATGCCGATAGAAGCCGTATCAATAACTGGTCAGAAATTCCTTATTTCGCAGTTGGCCTTGACCTTAACGCTGCTGTTGAAGTTAACGATAAGAACAACGCTTCTGACGCTGCTGTAAGACTTGGCTTTGACTCATCTATCAATGATGTAAAGAATAATGTGGCTGCAAAGAGAAGCAACCTTCTTTACGCTCTTGAGTTCTCAAGCCAGACCAACTTTGCAGAAATAGTTGACTATAATATTTCTGACGGTGCTAATTATAACACAAGAAGATCAGGCACACAGTCAAACAGCCTTGCAGGTATTGGTACAAAACGCCTTTATCTTTCAGATAATGATGTTTCATACAAGAAGCTTGTTTATCCTCTTCCCGCAGCATCTGCTCAGGAATCAGTAATCCCGATTTCAGCATATGTTATCGGTTATAAGGAAGGTCGTTCAGACCATACAGCTCTTGAGGTTAATGTAACAGTTGTTAACATTAACAAGGACTCACTGAGAAAGCAGTTTAACGATACAGTTAAAGAAAGCTTCCAGAGAAACTGGTTCGCATCAGACGCTGACTGGGACACATATCAGGCAACAGTTGTTAAGGCAGCTAAGCTCCTTGGTAACCCCGTTGCAGAGGCTGAAGAGCTTGAAACAGCCGTACAGGATCTTCAGGACATCGTAGATAACTTTGTTCTTAAAACAGGTACAATGGTTGTTAAGCATTACTGGGCTAAGGGCGGTAATACCGGTCTTATCTATTCAGAAGCACCTGTTGTTTATGAATACAGTAATGACCTTTCAGCTAACGCAGCCGCAATCTCAGGCTACACATATGCAAATAAATTTGAGTGCTATTCAGAAGGTCAAATGATTGAAGAAGGCACAACAGACTTCGACCTTGCATTTGCAGAAAGACCCAACTATGAGTGGAGATTCTATTATACTCCCAACGAGTATAATGTAACTTACGATACAATGGGCGCAGGTG
The DNA here is from genome assembly GCA_024404115.1 of Clostridia bacterium. Classification (GTDB taxonomy): domain Bacteria; phylum Bacillota; class Clostridia; order Oscillospirales; family Acutalibacteraceae; genus CAG-488. The sequence continues at coordinate 14,603 of JAKSQM010000009.1, forward strand.
CAATCAGCAGCTATGCTGCAAAAGCATCTTACGGTCAGAGCTACACTGTTTCAAGTGAAACTCCTCAGAAGACTGGTTATACATTCGATGGCTGGTACCTTGATAATACTCAGAAGACATACTCAGCAGGTGCAACATTCAATTGGAACTATGCTGGCGATGGCGAATTCAAGGCACAGTGGACATCAAATAAATATACCGTTTCTTATGATTTCAATGGCGGCAGCAGTGTTTCAATCCCCGATGATTACAAAACAGTATCATTCGGCGAAACATATTCAGTAATTTCAGCTGTTCCCACAAAGGCTGGTTATGCATTCGCAGGCTGGCAGCTTAACGGCGGTAATGTTTATACTTCAGGTTCAAATGTATTCTGGGATATAGCCGCTAATTCAACATTCGTTGCTCAGTGGGAAGTTGCAGAATTCAAAGTAACATTTGATAAAGTTGCAGCAGACGCATCACTTTCATTCGACGAAAAGACCGTTATGTTTGATGTACCTTACGGAACACTTCCTGAGGCAACAAGAAACGGTTACACAGTTGAGTGGTATGCAGACCCAAGCTATGCAACAGGCACAAAAGTAACAGCAAGCACAAATGTTGCAATCAATGCTAACCATACTCTTTATGCAAAGTGGACTCCCATTGATTACACAATCACTTATAACCTTAACGGTGGTGCTGTTGCAGGTAATAACCCCACAACATACAACATCGAATCAGGCGCAATCGCACTTAAAGCTCCTACAAGAGCAGGTTATAAATTCATCGGCTGGACCAGCCCTGACTTCGCAGGCATGAAGACCAGCTACACAATCCCCGCAGGCTCAACTGGCGCAAAGACTTTCACAGCTAACTGGGAACTCAGCGGTTATACAATTAACTATGACCTTGACGGTGGTCAGAACAACGCAAACAACCCTTCATCTTATAAAGTTTCTGATACTGTTACACTTTCAGCTCCCACAAAGAAAGGCTATCGCTTCCTTGGTTGGACTGGCGACAACGGCACAGTTCCTGAGGCAACAGTAACAATCGCTGCTGGCTCAACAGGTGAGAAGAGCTACAAAGCAAACTGGGAAATTGAAACCTACACAATCACTTACGATTATGACGGTGCAACAACAACTCCCACAAATCCCTCATCATATACTGTAAACACAGCAACATTCACTCTTAATAACCCCACAAAATTCGGTTATACATTCAGTGGATGGACTTGTAACAATGATGCTCTCAGCGGCAAGAATGTTACAATCACAAAGGGCGCTGTAACAGGCAACCTTACATTCAAAGCAATCTGGGCAGAGAATGGTGCTCACACCGTTACTTACGTTCTTAACGGCGGTAGCGTTGAAGGCTCTAACCCCGCATCCTATAAGGATGGTCAGACATTCTCAATTGTTAACCCCACAAGAAATGGTTACACATTCGCAGGTTGGGTTAAGACAATTGGCTCAGCAAGCGAAGCTGCAACAAAATCTGCAAAGATTCTTGCAACTGATGCAGAAGACATCACATTCACCGCAACATGGACTAAAGTTGATTACACAATCAGCTATAATCTTAACGGCGGCAGAATCGCATCTGCTCAGACAAATCCCACAAGCTACAACGCAGAGTCAGCAGCAATCACACTTGTTGCTCCTGTAAAAGCAGGTTACACATTCAACGGCTGGACTGGCACAGGCCTTTCATCAGCAACAAAGGTTGTAACAATCGAAACAGGCTCAACAGGCAACAGAAGCTATGCTGCTTCATGGAAAGCAAACGAATACACAATCACCTATAACCTTAACGGTGGTGCAGACGCAGGCTTCAGAAAGAGCTACACATCAGCAACAACTGCAACAATCGGCGCTCCTGTAAGAGCTGGTTACACATTCACAGGCTGGTCAGTAGCATTCACAAACTTCACATGGAACAGCGGCACAATTTCATCTGACGGCAAATTCGCATCAAAGAGCAATTCCTTCTATTCAGACGGTATCGTTCTCAGAAGCGGCAACACTTATAATCTCACAGGTTCAGTTTCAGGCGTTAAGATGTATGCTTTCGATAAGAGCGGCGCTCTCCTCGGCACATACACAACAAGCATCACTCCCTCTAAGGATTGCGTTGTTTACATCGTAGCTGATAATCAGAGCTCAGCAGATTCACTTAGAACAACTAAGCTTGAACTTGCAGGCGCAACTCCCGCAAGCTTTGCACTTACAGCTGAAACAGCCGATAGCTTCGGTAACGCAGGTAACATGGAAATGACCGCTAACTGGTCAGATGATACCTACACAATCACTTATGTTTACGATTCAACATTAAGCTGGGGCGTTGACAGCGAAGGCAAACCTCTTGCTGACCCCAACCCCACAACTTATAAGTATTCAAGCAGTGATATTCTCCTCAAGAACCCCTCAAAGACTGGTTACACATTCACAGGTTGGGAATACAACGGAGTTGTTTCTCCTGCAACAGTAATTAAGTCAGGTTCAACAGGCAACAGAACTTACACCGCTGTAATCGCAAGAACAGAGTACAATATCACTTATACTGGTATTGACGGTGCAACAGTTTCTGGCAACCCCGCAACATATAATGTTGACAGCAGCGATATTACACTCAATAACCCCACAAAGACAGGTTATGTATTTGAAGGCTGGGTAGGCACAGGTGTCAGCACAGCATCAAAGAGTGTTAAGATTGCAAAGGGTTCAACAGGCGATAGAACCCTCATCGCAACATGGACTCCCGTTGCTTACGCAATTTCTTATAACGGAATTGAAGGCGCAACAGTTTCTAACCCCAACAGCTATACAATCGAAACAGATACATTCACCCTTAATAATCCCACAAAGGCTGGTGCAGTGTTCACAGGCTGGGAAGATGAAACAGGCGCAACTCTTGCAAATGTTACAATCAATAAGGGCACAACAGGCAACAAGTCATACACAGCTGTTTGGTCTTACACAGACTACACAATCACATATGACCTTGCAGGCGGTACAGAAGCAACTAACCCCACAGCTTATAAGGTAACAAGTGCAGATATTTCACTTAATGCTCCTACAAAAGCAGGTTATACCTTCACAGGCTGGACTGGTACTGGTCTTGACGCTAAGACAACAAGTGTTGTTATTAAGTCAGGTTCAACCGGTAACAGAAATTACACTGCTAACTGGCAGGCAATTAACTACACAATCTCTTATGACCTTGCAGGCGGTCAGGTTGCACAGAATGCTAACCCCACTTCCTACAATATTGAGTCAGCAACAATCACCCTTGTAAATCCTGTTAAGGCAGGCTTTAAGTTCGCAGGCTGGACTGGTACTGGTTTCAAAGAGCCCACAATGGAAGTTACAATTCCTCACGGCTCAAAAGATAACAGAGCTTACACAGCAACATGGGTTGAGGATGGTTACACAATCACATACACTGGTCTTGAAGGCGCAACATTAAGCAGTGAAAACAAGACATTCTACACTGTAGCAACTAACGATTTCACTCTTAATAACCCCGAAAAGAGAGGCTATACATTTGAAGGCTGGTCAGGTACTGGTATCTCTGGCTCAGGTATTTCAAAGACAGTTACAGTTCTCAAGGGTTCAACAGGCAACCGTTCATACAAAGCAAACTGGAGCCTTGATGAATATACAATCACATATGACTTCGCAGGCGGCTCAGAGGGCGGTATCAAGAACCCCAGAAGCTATAATGTAAACTCAGCTCCCTTCTCACTTTATGCACCTGTTAAGACAGGCTACAATTTCGTAGGTTGGGAAAGTGATTATTACGATGGCACACTTGCAACTGTTACAATCGACCCCAACGAAACAGTAGGCGATAAGAACTTCGTAGCTGTATGGTCAACAGGTAACTACACAATCACACTTGATACTGACGGCGGTACATTACCCTCAGGTCAGGCATCAACAATTAACTATAACTACGATACAGCAACATTCACAATCAAGAATCCCACAAAGGCTGGTTATGATTTCGCAGGTTGGACTGGTACAGGTCTTACAACCAAGACTGAAACACTTATAATCAGCAAGGGTTCAACAGGCGACAGAGCATACAAGGCAGTATGGATTTCAAGCAGCCAGAACAACATTACATACAACCTTAACGGTGGTGTTGTTGAAGGCAGCAAGAACCCAGAATCATATGTAACAAACTCTGGTTCAATCATTTTGACCAACCCCACAAAGGAAGGTTACAAATTCAGCAAGTGGGTTGTTGAACAGGAAAGCACAACAGGTATTGTTGAGCTTCTCAACAGCGGCAAGTCAGCTACAATCAACACATCATTCGGCGGCTCAGCTTATATCTCAGCAAGCTGGACTCCCACATCTTACAGAATCACATATAACCTTAACGGTGGTACAAACTCAAGCACTAACCCCAAGACATATAATATTGAAAGTGCATTCACACTGAGTAATCCCACAAGAACAGGTTATACTTTCAAGGGATGGACTGGTACAGACCTTGATGAATCTAAACCCACAACTAACGTTTCTGTTGCTAACAAGACTGGTAACAGAACATACACAGCACATTGGGGCGAGGCTGAGTACACAATCACTTACAACTATAACGGTGGTTCAACAGCAGAGCCTAACCCAACAAGCTTCAATGTTCTTACACCTTCATTCACACTTAACAATCCTGTTAAGGCAGGTTACACATTCACAGGCTGGACTGGTTCAAACGGCACAACACCTCAGAAGACTGTTACAGTAATAGCAGGTTCATCAGGAGCTAAGAGCTACACCGCTAACTTTGCAATTGAAACTTACACAATTACTTACTTCGGTGTTGACAAAGATCCTCAGACCTACACTGTTGAAAGTGCAGACATCACTATTGCAAATCCCACAAAGGCTGGTTACGAATTTATGGGATGGGAGCATAAGGATGCAATCGATCCTGAAAAGGATATAGTTGTTCGCCATGGCTCAACAGGCGATAAGGAATTCACAGCAATCTGGAAAGAAGCAGAGTACACAATCACTTATGTACTTAATGGCGGTGAAGTTTCAGGCGTTAACCCCGAAACATACACAATTGAGTCATCAAAGATTACTCTTCTTAATCCTACAAAGTCTGGTTATGAATTCTTAGGCTGGGATACTTCAGACGGCAAGACAAATCAGCTTCTCGTTGAAATCCCCAAGGGCTCAACTGGCAACAAGACATTCACTGCAAAGTGGGACATCGCACCTTATAAGATCAGCTATCAGGGAATCCCTGCAGATATAGTTGGATCTCTCAAGCTTCCCACAGCTTATACAGCAGATGCAAGCGTTACAATTAAGAATCCTGTAATGCCTGGTTATACATTTGCTGGCTGGACTGGTACAGGACTTAAAGAAGCTACAAAGGATCTTGTAATTCCTGCTGGTTCATCAGGCAACAGAATTTATAAAGCAACATGGACAATGGACGATTACACAATCACAGTTGACTATAACGGCGGTACCGCAACAACAACTGTTCCTGTAACATACACTGTTGACAGTGCAGATATTGACCTTGGAATCCCCGTAAAAGAAGGCTACACATTCACAGGATGGACTGGATCAAATAGCACAACACCTGAAAAGGATGTAACTATCAAGACTGGTTCTGTTGGTGATAAGTACTTCAAAGCAAACTGGGTTGAAGGCTCAGCAGGCGATATGCATAAGTTCTACTTCAAGGGCTATGATAATGCTAAGCTTTATGTAACCGAAAAAGTTGAAAATGGCGTTAAGACTCATTATGATTACATTGAGGTTCCTGTTGGAACACCTGTAATTCTTGATCCTGCAAGCATCGACACAACAGTTGGTTATAAGATTACTGGCTGGGATATCGACCTTAAGGATCCTCAGTATGTAAATAGTTATGAGGATGTTATTGTTCACGCAAAATGCAGCTATGGTGATGAAACATACACTGTTGTTGCTAACGGAACAGAACCTTTAACAAAGACCTGCTCTCAGTATGAAAAGGTAACAGTTACAACTGACTATTCACAGGGTAACAGCTTGTTCAGCTACTGGGTAGAGGCTAAGGTTGGTCCAGATGGCAGCATGCAGCCCGGCGCAATCGTAAGCTATTACAGAAATTACACATTCTATGCACATGCAGATATTGTTCTTATGGCTGTTTACGGCGCAAGCTCAGGCGATGTAAGAGCTACAACAAGAGTTACAAAGATTGAGAATTATGATCCTAACTATGACTGGATCACAATCAATACCGAAAGAAGTATTGCTACAGAGTTGACACTTGTTCAGCACGGTGCACTCTTCACAACAGAGGCATCATCTGGCACAGATAGCGGACTTGTTATTGGCGGCAGCAAGGTTTATAAAGCAGTTGCTAAGACAAAGAATCTTGCTGGTAACTGGGCAGTTTCAATCCCGAACCCATACTCATTCGGCACAGGCAAAACTTTCTATATCCGTTCATTCGTTACAGTTGCAGATGAAAACGGTGTTAAGACAACTAAATACGGTGAAATCAAGACATATGTAAACAATGAGGATATAACACCCAACTAAAGGAAGGAGCATATAATAAATGATATATGAAAAACCAGCAATCAGATTTCAAAAATTTCATACAGATCCCTTCCTCGATCAGAATGTATTAAGTAGTACTCCTACTGATATGGGCGGCGACATTTTTGGCGGCGACGATGATAATGACGATTGGGAGTTCGAGCCAACAGCTTATGGCTTCAACGGTACAATCTCATTAGGTCCCGACGGTGTCGGCGGCTGGTTTAACGGCTAATTAATAATGAAGACGGCAGTCTGTTTTCAGGCTGCCGTCGTTCAGTAACAAAAAGGAAGGTATTTAATTTGGAAGAACAGTTACGCACCGAAACAAGAAATATGGTCGATATTTTTATTGGTCTTATGCTTGTGCGTGTTTATGAATACTTCTTTTACAAAAATCATATGATTCCTACGCTGTCTTTCATTTCTTATGGCGTAGGTCTTCTGTTTATTTTTTTATTTAACCGCAAGCATTGTTGGTCGCTGAGCGATTACGGCATCCGTGGCTCAATGAACAGCACCTTTTACGAAGTAATTACTCCTGCGCTTATATGGATTGGCTCTGCGGCGTTAATTATCGTTCCAGAATTCATTTATTGCCGTGCAACAGGCGCAGAAAAACCGTATTTTGATTTTGTGTGCTTTAATCAGCAGGTTAATTACATCCTTTCAAAAGCGGATGCAACCATACTTATTTCGTGGACGCTTATTGGCGCAATAGTGTGCCTTTTGCGTGCTTTGTTCCTTGAGTTCTATTTCAGAGGTCTGTGCTTCGGCGTATTAAGAAAGAAAACAAACTTCTATGCCTGCAACATATTAACTTCATTGTTTTATGCGCTGTGGTTTATGATTGTTCCTGTGAGAGCGTTCATCTTTTCTTCAGCGGAATATAAACCGAAAGTTATCGGCTTGATGGCAATTTTCTTTGTTGCGCAGTTCCTGTTTGCTTACAGGCAGGGATATGTAAGGCTTGTTTGCAACACAATCTGGCCCTGCGTGATTTCAACATTTGCATATAATTTCTTCACTTTCAATTTCATCCTTAACGGTATTGGTGGCGAGAAATTTAGTAGATTTGCAGATTATATCCGCTGGGCGGTTATCAACCTTATTGCACTTCTTTTTACCTTCCTCTATTGTAAGATGATGAAAAAGAAGTTCCCGCCACCAAAGCCAACACCTGAAGAGGAACAGCTTCTCAGAGAGATGTATGACGATTCCTTCGGCGAGGAATATGAAATTACCGCAGAACAGAATAAAGATTAAAAAATAGGCTGTGCTGTAAGTGCAGACCGAAAAACAGAATAAAAATAAAAGGGATTTAAGGTTAACCGAAACTCAGGTTCAAATCTTAAATCCCTTGTTTTATTATAAATCAATAAATAAAATCTGCTTTTCGGTCTGCGCTAAAGGCGACAGCCCCTTTTTTGCTTTATTCATTATTCAACTACTTCATATCCTGCGTCTGTAACAGCCTTTTTAAGCACATCATAGTCAACATCATTAAGAAGCTCAACTGTTGCTGTTTTTGCTTCAAGGTCAACCTCAACCGCCTTTACTCCGTCAACGCCCTCAAGTGCTTTCTGCACGTGAGCCTTGCAGTGCTGGCACATCATGCCCTCAACCTTTAAAACTTTTACCATATCAATCTCTCCTTTTTCAACAATCTCTGTTTTTTCGTTTGTTTCAATATTGTCTGCCTTGAATTTTCTGAGCCTTAATGCGTTCAGCACCACACAAAGCGAGCTTAAACTCATCGCCAATGACCCAATCATGGGGCTTAAAAGAATTCCAAAAACAGGGTAAAACACACCTGCCGCCAGCGGAATCCCAAGCGCATTATAAAAGAATGCCCAGAAAAGATTCATCTTAATATTTTTCATAACCGAGCGGCTGAGCTTGATTGCCGTAACCGCATCGCCGAGGGAGCTTTTCATAAGCACCACATCAGCCGATTCAATGGCAATGTCCGTGCCTTTGCCGATTGCAATGCCCACATCCGCTCTTGTTAGGGCAGGTGCATCGTTTATGCCGTCGCCAATCATAGCCGTCTTTTTGCCCTGTTCCTGCAATTTGCGGATTTCCCGCTCCTTGTCCGCTGGCATCACATCAGAAATAACATTCTGTATGCCCGCTTCTTTGCCAATCGCCTGTGCAGAAAGAGAGTTGTCGCCTGTGAGAAGCACCGTGTCAATGCCCATTTTACTAAAATCAGAAACCGCCTTAATGCTCGTTTCCTTAATGGTGTCCGCAACGGCAATTATGCCAAGAAGCTCGTTGCCCTTTGCAAAAATCAGCGGAGTTTTACCGCTTGATGCAAGGTTTTTCACCACATCAGCTTTGTCAAAATAAATGCCGTTTTCTTCAATATATTTTTCGTTGCCGCCAAGAATAACACAGCCGTCAACCGTGCCTTTTACACCTCGACCGCTGACCGATTCAAAATCATCCACCGCCAAAAGCTTTAAATTACGCTCTTTCGCCTTGCTGATAACAGCTTTCCCAAGCGGATGCTCGCTTTTGCTTTCAAGTGAGCCTGCAAGGGTGAGCAGCTTATTTTCGCTTACCTTAAATGGAATAATATCCGTAACGGACGGCTCACCGTTTGTTACCGTACCTGTTTTGTCAAGCACAACAGTGTTGATTGAATGAAGCGTTTCAAGGCTGGTGGCAGATTTCACAAGAATCCCTAACTCCGCCGCCTTGCCAGTGCCTGCCATAATGGCAACAGGCGTTGCAAGTCCCAGTGCGCAGGGGCAGGAAATCACAAGCACCGAAACAGCGCAGTTGAGTGCAAATTCAAAGCCCTTCCCTGCAACGAGCCAAGCAATCAGCGTAATCACCGCTATGCCCATAACCACAGGCACAAAAACACCGCTGATTTTGTCCGCAAGCCGTGCAATTGGAGCCTTTGAGCTGCCAGCCTCGTCAACCATTCTGATTATCTGCGAAAGGGTGGTGTCGTCGCCCACCTTGCTTGCCTTGAATGTAAAGCTTCCGCTTTTGTTGATTGTGGCAGAAATCACCGTGTCGCCCTGCTTCTTGCTCACAGGGATGCTCTCGCCAGTAATTGCGCTCTGGTCAACATATCCGCTGCCCGAAATCACTTCGCCGTCAACAGGCACGCTCTCACCGGGGCGGATAATCACCACATCACCAACTGCAATTTCTTCTGTTGCAACAGAAATTTCCTTGCCGTTTCTTAGAATGTTTGCCCTTTTTGGCGCAAGTGCCACAAGCTTTTCCAGCGTTTCAGAGGTCTTTGCCTTTGAGCGTGTTTCAAGGAATTTGCCCACCGAAACAAGTGTCAGAATCATTGCGCCCGATTCAAAATACAGCGAATGTGCGTATCTGTGAAGCAGGTGCATATCGCCCGTTTTCACCGCCTGCATCATTCTGTATATGGCAAAAATCCCGTAAAGCACCGATGCCGAAGAGCCAAGTGCCACAAGCGAATCCATATTCGGCACACGCTTTGTCAACGCCTTGAATCCCGAAATAAAGAATTTTTTATTTAAAATCAGCACGGGAATTGTAATTAAAAACTGCGTGAATGCTGAAATCAGCGCATTTTCTTCGCCTTTGAAAAAAGAGGGGAGGGGAAGTCCCAACATCCCGCCCATAGCAATATACATCAGCGGAATAAGAAGCGTGATTGAAAAAATCAATCGCCATTTCATATTTTCGCTGTTTTTTTCTTCTGTTTGTCGGTGGCTGTCCCACTGCATTTTGGATTTTGAATCCTTCACCGCTTCATCCTCTGCGTGGTAGCCGATTGCGTTTACACTCTCTTTGATTTGCTCCGCTGTCAGCTTCGTTTCATCAAAAACAACCACCATTCTGCCCGTCAGCAGGTTTACATCAACACTTTCTGTGCCCTCAAGCCTTGCCACTGTCTTTGTAACATTCGCCTGGCAGGCGGCGCAGGTCATACCGCTTACTGTGAATTTTTTATTTGTCATATTTCACCCCATTAGATATTTTTTTAACAATATTTTAACTTTTATTTTTGCCTGTGTCAATGAATTTTTTCTATATATTGTAATATTCCCCGACGAAACCACATATATTTGTGTAAAGATAATAAGTGAAAAAGGTGATATTATGGCTTTGGAATATAATAGTAACAGCATTTCAAAAGCAGAAAAAGTCTTTGAAGGCTCATGCGAGCAGGCGATAGATTGGGAGGTCAACCTGCCCGATTATTGCGCCGATATTCTCAGAATCCTCAAATGCACAGTAACACCCTGCGTGGTTTCTTCAAAAATTTCCGGCGACCGAGCCTGTGCAGACGGCAACGCAATTATAAGAATCGTCTATTGCGACGAGGAAGATAACATCTGCTCCGTGGAGCAAAGTATGCCATTCTCAAAATTTGTTGAAACAGGCTCCGATATTGAAGGTGCGCTTTATGTAACCGCCAAGCCCGAGTATGTGAATTGCCGTGCTGTCAGCCGCAGAAAGGCGGAGGTTCACGGCACAGTGCGCTTTGCTTTCAGAATAAACAAGGTTATGCGAAAAGATTTCATCTGCTCAGTTGAATCTGACGGCATACAGACAAAAGGCGGCACAGTTGATTACGCAAGCGTTTCTGCCTGCGATTGCAAGCAATTTCCCATAAGCGAAACCGCCGAGCTTCCAAGGGATTACCTGCCTGCGCAAAAATTCATCAATTGCTCCGCTGTGGCAATTCTCAACGAAGCAAAAATCATCAAGGGCAAGCTTCTTTTAAAAGGCGAAATCAACGCAGAAATCATCTATTGCACCGATAAAAATAAGGGCGAGTGCGTGAAATTTGACTATTCAATCCCCGTCAATCAGGTGGTGGATGTTGCAGGTGTCAGTGATGACGGCTTTGCAGATGTGAGCCTTGCAATCACCAGCTGCGATATTTCTCCAAGGGAGGATGCCGACGGCGAACAGCGATTGTTTGACATCAACCTTGTTGCCTGCGCCAAAATCAAAGCCTACATAAAAAAGGACAGCGAGTTTATTTCTGATGCCTATAGCACAACTGGCGAGCTTGTGGCAGATTATGAAAATATCGAATTTTACCGTCATGCACAGAGCGTCAACGATACATTCACCTGCACAAATAAATTCGATTTTTCGTCAGTTTCCGCTCAAAAAATGCAGGCAATGTGGTTCGGCTCGCCCGAAATCAAAGTGGGGGAGGGCAATCAGGAAAAGCTCTGCGGCAAAGTCCCAGTGAATTTCATTCTCACCGATGCTGACGGCAAGCAGATTTTCTGCGAAAGGGAGTTCGATTTTGAATACCGATTAAGAGGAGACGGCTATATGCTCTCTGAGCCCAGCATTTCCCTTAGCGGATACACCCCCACCGCCATCAATAACGGCACCGCAGATGTGAAAGCGGAGTTTGTCATCTACGCCAATACATTCTCAAAAGAGCAGAAAAAGGTTATGGCATCTGCCCGCATTGATGAGGAAAGCGGCGGCAAAAAGAACACAACAGGCGTTGTGATTTACTTCCCCGATGATAACGAGAGCCTGTGGGATATTGCACGCAAATACGGCACAACGGAGCAGGCGATCAAAAAAGAGAACGGCATAACAGGCGACAATGTAACCGTTAATGAACCAATTGTTGTTCCGTGTTCATAAACCTTTGCCAAAAGTTCTCTGTTTAGACATATTTTGTTCACAACTTTATGGTAGAATATAACTAAAGAAACAGTTCTGAGCCATTTCCTTCAATTGCATTGCTTTTTTATCTCCTTAATCGGAACTGTTTAAATGCGGCGGTGGGCAATAGCCTGTCGCCGCTAATCAATTATCGGGTATCGTCATTGCGAGCGAAGCGTGGCAATCCACTTTTACTGAACGCACCGAGCATTTCCGTCGCCTCTTGACAGGGGAGATGTCATCGCAGATGACAGAGGGGTAGAGCTTGAAGTAATAAGTTGTAGTGAATAGTGAAGAGATGGCACATCGTAGGGGCGAACTGTGTTCGCCAGCTTTTTATTACAACAATTTATGCTCTTTTTGGGGCTTACTGCTCCAAATTTACACTATGCTTTGAATCAAAATTGTAGGTGATGGCGTCCTCGACATCCCGTGAACCGAGTTTTCGGTTCAAATGAATAATGAATAATTGTGGGCGGGACACCCGCACCCAAAACAAAAATTATCCTCAACCACTTGACTATTCCATTTTTTACTGTTATAATATCCTAAAGTCCGTATTTGTCGAAGATGGGGTGTTAGTATGAAAGATAGATTTCACTTTCCAAAAGACGAAATGCCCAAAATTACTTTGCCTTGGCTGATTATAGGAATTTCCTCAATGATAATGTTTATGGTGTTCCTTGTTGCCATGTATTTTAATTTCCACACTGCGTGGTTCTTCTGCATCTGGATGTGGCTCATTGCAGGCTCACTTATTTTTGACGGAATAAGCAAGCGCAAGGCGAGCAAGCCAATCGGCAACCTTAGCCTGATTATGGGTGTGGTTGCATTTATCGCAGGCATATTGATTGTGAATATGCAAAAATAATGTGTTTTAGTGGCGCAAAACAGCGATTTGTACCTAAAAAATACTAAAAATAAAAAAATTTGAAAAAATTTCAAATTTTTTTAAAAAAAGTATTGACAAATCCGTAGAATGTGTTATAATGAACAAGCTTCGTTGATACAGCACGGCGGCATAGCTCAGTTGGCTAGAGCACTCGGTTCATACCCGGGGTGTCGTAGGTTCAAGTCCCACTGCCGCTACCAACAGGCGGCCCGGTGGTCAAGCGGTCAAGACACCGCCCTTTCACGGCGGTAACACGAGTTCGATTCTCGTCCGGGTCACCACGAAGCATAAAGGATGAGTTCATCTCATCCTTTATTTTTTTGTCTATTTTCCGTCATTTCCGCATATGCTTTAGCGGTGATGATATGAACAACATTTTTAAATCCGTAATTTTCGGCATAATCGAGGGCATAACCGAATGGCTGCCCGTCAGCAGCACAGGGCATCTTATAATCGCAGAGAGCTTTCTGCACTTTGACGGCACTTCACCGCAGTTTTACCCAGCGTATTCCGTCATAATCCAGCTTGGCGCAGTGCTTTCTGTCGCCGTGATGTTCTTTAAGCGGATTTTCCCTCTCACAAAGGGCACAGAGGGCATTTCACTGCAAAAGAGCATAATTACATTCGATTTAAAAATCGCCCTTGGTTGCATTCCTGCGGCTGTTGCAGGTCTGTTTCTTGATGAAATCATCGAAAAGCGGTTTTATTCCTGTAAAACTGTGGCAATGGGCTTGATAATTTACGGAGTTTTATTTATAATAGTTGAGAGGTTCAAAAAGGATTCCAATTCAAAAATCACCACCGCAGAGGAAATTGACTTCCTCACCGCCTTAAAAGTGGGAATTTTTCAGATTTTATCCCTTATCCCTGGCACATCACGCTCAGGCTCAACAGTGATGGGCGGAATGATTTCGGGTATGAGCCGTTTCGCCGCCGCCGAGTATTCGTTTTTTATGGCAATTCCCATAATGGCAGGCGCATCTTTGGTGAAAGCGGTGGATTTCGGCTTCAATTTCACTTTTGAAGAGTGCGTAATCCTCTTCGTCGGCTTTGCCACAAGCTTTGTTGTGTCGGTTTTCACCGTCAGCAGGCTGATGAATTTTGTGAAAAGCAAAACATTCACATCATTCGGTGTTTACAGAATCCTCCTCGGCGCAGTTCTTTTGATATTTGATTTTCAGTGAGGTGCTTTATGAGCGTTGCAAAAAGACTTTCTCTTGAAAATATAATAAATTGCCGTGATTTGGGCGGCTATCCCTGTGCAGGGGGAGCAGTAACCCAGTTTGGCAGATTTCTCCGTTGCGGAATGCCCAAAACTCCCACACAGGATGATATTGTGAAGCTTATGCGGTATGGTGTTTCCACCGTCATTGATTTAAGAGGGGACTACGAGTGCGAAAATATGCCCTCTGTTTTTAAATACCTTGATAGCGTAGATTACCACCATGTGCGCATTTTCGAGGTCAATGCCGCTGTTAGTGAAGAGTATTCGGGCAAAATCGGCAGTGCATATATTTACAGTATTGAAAATCATAAGTCAGAGTACGCACGAATGCTGAAGATTATTGCCGACGCAAAGGCAGGCTGTGTGCTTTTCAATTGCTATTTTGGCAAGGATAGAACAGGCATAACAGCGGCAATTCTTATGAGTATCGCAGGCGCAGCCCTTGAGGATATTGTGGCAGATTATCAGGTGTCCCACACATATATAATGCCCTTTGTTGAGCGTGCCAGAGCCACACACGATGAATCTATGTGGGAAACTAACGACGAAAATTTCAAAAGTAATGCAGAAACAATGGCGGCATTTTTGAATTTTGTCAATAAAAAGTATGGCTCATTGATGGGTTATGTGAAGTCAATCGGCGTCAGTGATGAAACAATTGAAAAAATTAGAAAAAGATTTTTCTAAAAACCTTGACAAATGGAGAAAGGTGATTTATAATTAACTGGTTGATAAAACAACTCACAATTTAACGGGGTGTAGCGCAGCTGGTAGCGCGCCTGCTTTGGGAGCAGGATGCCGGGGGTTCAAGTCCCTTCACTCCGACCAAAAAATAACGGATACCTTTTGGTATTCGTTATTTTTTTATACGAATAGGGACTTGAACCCTATGAGGGTGAGCAGCGTGAAGAAAACAGTCCAGTGAACTGTTTTTAGCTGCGAAGCTTTCTGCGGGTACTGTTGTGTAGCAACGGTCGCAGAAAGTGTGCTTTGCGAAGCAAAGATGTCCCTTCACTCCGACCTTCAAACATGGACTCGAAGCCATATAGGACAACAAAAATCTGCAACTCAATCAAAAATAATCTTTGCACATCCCAAAATTTATGATATTATTAAATCATATCATTTTATTGGAGTTGATTTTATGCAGATGAGATTAAAAGACGGAAAAAGAAAGGTGCTCACATTCAGCTATGATGACGGTAATGCGCCCGACATTCGCCTTATAAAAATCTTTAATAAATACGGACTTAAAGGCACATTTAATATATGCTCGGGTCTTCTTGAAGACAGCGATGAAGTAAGAGAAAATCCCGTTGGAAAACTTACAAGGGGAGAGGTCAGCGAATACTTTAAAAATTCACCCCATGAGGCGGCAGTTCATACCCTGACGCATCCGTGGCTTGAATCCCTTAAACCGCAGGAAGTTATTTATGAAACCGTGCAGGACAGAATAAATCTTGAAGAATTAACAGGCACGCCCGTCAGAGGAATGGCATACCCCTTTGGCTGCTTCACAGATGAGCAGACAACAATCCTCAGAAGCTGCGGAATAGTTTATTCGAGAACGCCAAAATCAACGCACAAATTTGTTTTCCCGTCAGATTGGCTTCGCCTTGACCCCACCTGCCACCATAATGACGAAAAGCTCTTTGAACTTGCGGAGGACTTTGCCGAAAAAGAGCCACGCTGGGATATCTGCAATATGTTCTATGTTTGGGGTCATACTTTTGAGTTTGACAAGGACGATAACTGGGAAAGAATTGAAAAGCTTGCCGAATATCTTTCGGGCAGAGATGACATCTGGTACGCAACAAATATCGAAATATATGATTATGTCAAGGCTTACGATAACCTCATCACTTCGTATGACGGAAGAATAATACATAACCCCTCCGCCGTTGATGTGTGGGTGAAAACATTCGGCGAAACCGTCAAAATCGAAGCAGGCAAAACTGTGAGATTATAAAAGGAGTTCTTTTATGAAAATATTATGTATCGGCAACAGCTTTTCGCAGGATGCAACAACATATTTACGCCGTGTGGCGGCGGAGCAGGGCATAGAAATCTATGCCGAAAACCTCTATATCGGCGGCTGCTCCCTTGAACAGCACTACAACAATCTTTTGTCTGACGCAAAGGCATATGAGCTGGAGCTTGACGGCAAGGGCACCAATCAAAAGGTTGCAATCGCAGAATCCCTCGAAAAAGAAAAGTGGGATGTTGTAACCATCCAGCAGGCGAGCCATTTTTCAGCATATTATGATACATATCAGCCGTTTGCCACAGAAATAGTGAAGTTTATCCGTCAGAAATTGCCCGAAGCAAAGGTGTATGTTCATCAGACATGGGCATACGAGGATGGCTCACAGCGGCTTGCAGAGAACGGCTTTGCCACACGCAAAGAAATGTTTGCGAAGCTGAAAGAAAGCTATTGCAGGCTGGCAGGGGAGTGCGCTGTTGACGGAGTTATCCCCTCAGGCGAAGTGTTTGAGCGTATGGCTGAAAAGGGCATGAAGTGCCACCGAGATACATTCCATGCCACATACGGCGCAGGCAGATACGCACTTGCCCTCACATGGATAAAGGCACTGACCGCCAACGATATAAGCGAAAACACTTTCACCGACACAGCCGAACCTGTTTCCGCAGAGGATATTACAAAAATAAAACAATCGGTCAATGAAGTGCTTTGAACAGCATAATCACACCGTAGGGGAGTAGCTGCTTCCGTTAATCAGGTGCCCCAACTGGGGAGCTGTCAGCGAAGCTGACTGAGGGGGTTATCTTTAAGTAATAAGTTGTAGTGAATAGTGAAGAAGTGGAGGTACATCGTAGGGGCGAACTTCGTTCGCCAGCTTTGTATTGCAATAATTTAACGGTTATTTTTGGGCTTACTGCTTCCAAAATTGCTATGCACTTTGAATAATATTTGTAGGTGATGGCGTCCTCGACATCCCGTTCTGAATGTCAGAACAAATATAAATTTGAACGGAAAACTGTCGGAATCGTCATTGCGAGCGTAGCGTGGCAATCCACTTTTACATTAAGCGCATATACAACAACCCCTCCAAGCTTTATGAATAATTCATAGCATCTGAAAATAAAAAACTGAATGTAAATCCAAAATCCTTGCCAAATCGGCAGGGATTTTTTTATTCCCCTTGATTTATATTCCACTTTGCTTTATTATTATAGGTAAAGATTGAAACGGAGGTTTCTATATGGAAAAATATGCAAGATTTAATTATCAGCCCTGCCTGCCTTTAGGTAAAGACGGCAGACGAGTTACAGCTTCAAAAGAGCATATGGCTCTTGCCCGTGAAGCCGCTGGGGAGGGCATGGTACTTCTTAAAAACATAAATAACGCTCTGCCCCTTGCAAAAGGCGAAAAAATTGCCCTTTTCGGCAAAGCCACTATTGAATACATCAAAGGCGGCGGCGGAAGCGGTGATGTTCATTGCCCCTATGTCCGCAATATTTTTGATGGTTTCCTTGAAAAGGAGCAGGAGGGCAAGGTTGAAATTTATCGCCCACTTGTTGATTTTTACAAGGAATATGTTAAAGAGGGTCAGAAAAATGTTCTCACTCAAAAGCAGATTGACGACATCTGGAGCGTTGTAAACGCAATGGATTTCTGTCAGAAGCGTGATGACATGACCTATGACACATTTGCCGCAATGCACGTTCCCGAAGCAGAGGTTTCTTACGATATGATTAAATCCGCTTCTGAGTTTGCAGACACAGCCATTATTACCCTCAGCCGTTTCTCTGCTGAGGGTGTTGACAGACGCACACACGGCGGCGATTATTATATCTCTGACCTTGAAAAAGGCATTATCGATAACGCAACAAAACTTTTCAAAAAGGTTGTTGTTGTGCTCAATTCAGGTGCAGTGCTCGATTGTGAGCCTATTGCCGAAAATGACGGCGTTCAGGCTATCCTCTTTGGCTGGCAGGGCGGTATGGAGGGCGGTATGGCTATTGCCGACATCCTTTGCGGTGATGTGAACCCCTCTGGCAAAATGGCAGATACTATCACAAAAAGCTACGATTTTTACCCCGGCAAGGATGATTTTAATAAATGCTTCGAGTATGTTGACTACAGCGAAGATATTTATGTTGGCTACCGCTATTTTGAAACCCTCAAAAAAGACGCTGTCCGCTATCCTTTCGGCTTCGGTCTTTCATATACAAAATTTGAGCTTAGCGGTGCTGTTTGCGGTGAAGCAGACGGCAAAATCACCGTTGCAGTTAATGTTAAAAATATCGGTGATGTTGCAGGTAAAGAGGTTGTTGAGCTTTATTACAGCGCACCCGACGGCAAATTAGGCAAGCCAGCAATTGAGCTTGGTGCGTTTAAAAAGACAAAGCTCCTCGCTCCCAACGAAACAGAGCTTGTAGCTCTCAGCTTCAATGTAAACGATATGGCAAGCTTCGACGATTTAGGCAAAATTCAGAAGTCAGCCTATGTGCTTGAAAAGGGCGCATATAAATTCTACCTCGGCACTTCTGTAAGAGATAATAAAAAGCTCCCATTTGAATTAGAAATAAAAGAGGACACAGTTACCGAACAGCTCACACAGTATTGCCGTCCATTTAATCTCGCAAAACGACTTACTTCATCAGGCGAATATGAGGCTCTTCCCACAGGTGAGAGCAGTTATTACTATGGCGAAAACACCCTTGCAGATGTTACCGCACCAAAAGAAGAGGTTAAATTCACAGAGGTTGGCGAAACAATCACAATGGACGAGTTTGTTCGTCAGTTCACAGATGATGAGCTTATGAATTTTGTAGGCGGTCAGCCACCAACGGGCGTTGCAAACACAGGTTGCTTTGGCGGACTTAAACGCCTTGGTGTTCCTGCTGTTCCCACTGCGGACGGCCCCGCTGGCTTGCGTCTGAATGTTGAAACAGGCATCCCCACCACAGGTTGGCCCTGCTCAACTCTCCTTGCCTGCAGCTGGAATCCCGACATCGCATATAAGGTTGGCGCAGCCGCTGCGGCAGAAATCAGAGAAAACAATATCGGCATCTGGCTTGCACCTGCACTTAATATCCACAGAGATCCACTTTGCGGCAGAAACTTCGAGTACCTTTCAGAAGACCCCATTATTGCAGGCAAAATCACCGCCGCAGAAATCAGAGGTATTCAGTCACAGAAGGTTGCCGTTTCAATGAAGCATTTCGCCTGTAACAATAAAGAGGCAAACCGCTTCGCCTGCGACTCAAGACTTTCTGAAAGAGCATTGAGAGAGATTTACCTCAAAGGCTTTGAAATCTGCGTTAAAGAGGCAAATCCGTGGACAGTTATGTCCTCATACAATCTTATTAACGGTCAGCACACTTCTGAAAGCTGGGAGCTTCTCACAGGTATTCTTCGCAACGAATGGGGCTTCAAAGGCATGGTAACAACCGATTGGGGCGTAAAAAATGACCCTGTTAAAGAGGTTAAGGCTGGCAACGATATGAAAATGCACATTGGCTACCCCGAGGATTTGAAAAAGGGCATTGAGGATGGCAGAATCAACCGTGCCGACCTTGAAGCCTGCGTTAAGAGAATCCTTTCATCTTTCATGAACCTTGCATAAGGAGGACAATATGGCAGACAGATATTATAGAATGCTTTCAAGCCTGCATATTGGCTGTGAAGCACCGAGGGCATATTTTGTTCCCTTTGCGGACGAAAAAAGTGCCTCAACAGACAGAGAAAATTCATCTCTTTTAACTCTCCTTAACGGTCAGTGGGATTTCAGCTTTTTTGAAAATGTTGAAGAGCTTGAAATCGAGGACGAAAACTTCACCTCAACAGTTATCTGTAAAGATAAAATTGATGTGCCGTCATGCTGGCAGTTGTATCTTAATAGAGGCTACGATGTTCCAAACTACATCAATCAGGATTATCCCTATCCCGTTGACCCGCCCAATCTTCCCGATGTAATTCCCTGCGGATTTTACAGAAAAAAGATTGATTTCAATAAAAAGAATGGCAAGAAATATTTCATCAATTTTGAGGGTGTCGCTCCCTGCTTCTATTTGTGGGTGAACGGTCAGTTTGTTGGCTACAGTCAGGTCAGCCACTGCACCAGCGAAATGGATATAACATCCGCACTTAAAGATGGCGAAAATACCTTTGAAATTCTCGTTGTGAAATTCTGCCACGGCTCATATATGGAGGATCAGGATTTCTTCCGCCTTTCGGGCATTTTCAGAGATGTCTATATCCTTGAGCGAAGCGAAAATTATATCAAAGATATTTTTGTTGACTACAATGTTTCAGATGATTTCACCTCTGCCGCTCTTTCAGTTAAAAACGAAATTGTCGGCGCAGGTGAGTTGCAGTATAAGCTCTTTGCCCCCTGCGGATGCCTTGTTGAAGAGGGCAGTGCAGAGAAAGATTTTACTATCACTGTTAATAATCCAGTTTTGTGGAATAGCGAAAATCCACAGCTTTATACGCTTCTTGTTTCATTTGGCGGTGAATATATTTCCTTGCCGCTTGCAGTGAAAAGAATCGAAATAAAAAATAAAACGCTCCTTTTAAACGGTCAAAAAATCAAGCTCCGTGGCATTAACCGCCACGACAGCCACCCCGAAACAGGCTATGTTATCCCTGTGGAGCATATGAAAAATGACCTGCTTCTTTTAAAGCGGGCAAATGTAAACACTATCAGAACATCACATTACCCCAATGACCCACGCTTCCTTACAATGTGCGACGAGCTTGGCTTTATGATTATTGACGAAGCCGACCTTGAATGCCACGGTATGGGTTATAACTATGGCGATTGGTACTGGGATTACTGGGCATTCCTCTGCGATAACGAGGATTGGAAGGATGCCTGTGTGGATAGAGCCGCCCGCCTTTTTGAGCGTGATAAAAACCACGGCTGTGTTATCATGTGGTCTTTAGGCAATGAATCTGGCTGTGGCAGAAACCACCGCCATATGGCAAACTACATAAGAAATCGCCTGCCAAAGGCTATTATTCACTATGAAAACGCTCATCTTGAATATCAGGCTCGCCTTAACAAGGATTTCACCGATATTTCAGATGTTGAAAGCCGTATGTACGCTTCCCTTGATTATCTTGAAAAATACCTCAATGACCCCGAAAACGAGAAGCCTTTCTTCTATTGCGAATATGTTGCCGCATGGAGCACAGGCGATATTCCAAATCACTGGGATAAGTTTGAGGATTACGATAATTATTGCGGCGGCTGTGTGTGGGAGCTTACCGACCACGCAGTGAATATCGGCACAAAAGAAAATCCCAAATATCGCTACGGCGGCGACTTTGGCGATTACCCCAACGATAAGGTTTATTGCGTTGACGGACTTGTTTATCCCGACAGAACACCCCGCCCAGGCTACCACGATATGAAAATCACATATCAGCCGTTCAGTGTAAAATACGAAAACGGCAAAATCACCGTTAAAAATAAGCGTTATTTCACTTCTCTTTCAGATTTCTACATTGATTGGGCAGTTGAAATAAACGGCAAAAAGACCACGGGTGGTATAATCACCGATACTGACATTGCCCCCCGTGCAGAGAAAGAATACACCATTTTTACTTCTCTTGAAGCAAAAGACCTTACCACTCTCATCCTTTCGTTTAAGCAAAAAGAAAACACCCTTTGGGCAGAGAAAGATTACGAAGCAGGTCATGTTCAGTTCATTCTTTCAGACAGTGCCGTTTCTGTTGAAAGCGGTGAAAAATCCTCACTTTCACTTGATGAAACACGCACCAAAATCAACATCACCTGTGGCAAAACCAAATATGTTTTTGATAAAATCACAGGCAGAGTTGTATCAATCAATAATGGCACAGAACTTCTCAGTGAACCAATAACATTTAATATCGACAGAGCATATCACCCCTCCAACGGATGCCAGTCTGATTGGAAAAGGGCAAGATATGAGCACGCATATCAGAAAACATACAGCACCGAGCTTGTTGAATTTTCAGAAGCAAAGGCAATTATTCACACAAAAATCTCTTTTGCCGCCGCCGCAATGCCACCTGCTTTGTGGGCAGATGTAATTTATACATTCACCTCAGACGGCAAAATGAATGTTTCTGTTAAGGCAAATGTAACAGAGCGTGCCCCTGCACTTCCTCGCTTCGGTCTTAATATCGTAATGCCGAAATCCTTTGAAAATATGAAATATTTAGGCTACGGACCTGTTGAAACCTACAGCGACCGCTTCAGAAGTCAGATGATTTCAGAATACGAAACAACCGTAACCGATAATTTTGAGCATTATGTTGTGCCTACAGAATGTTCCGCCCACTATAAAACAAAAACCGCATCTGTTACAGATTCACAGGGCAGAGGCTTCCTCTTTGCAGATACTTCCAAAGACGGCTTCCTCTTTAACGCAAAGCATTATGACGATAAACAGCTTCTTGAAACCGCTCACGATGACGAGCTGAAAGAGCAGGATAAAACAATCGTTTCACTTGATTACAAAATGCACGCAGATTGCCCATATTATGAAGAAACAGAGCCGTGGCGACTTTTTAATGAGAAAGAGTTCAGCTTCTCATTTGATATAATTCCTCAGTAAAGGTGAAAATTATGCAGAAAGAAATGAAAATACAGTTCCCCGAAAGCGGAAAAATCACAATTATGCAGGTCAGCGACCCGCAGGATTTACACAATGTCCGCCATGTAATGTGCCGTATGCTCAATAAGGCATACGACACGGTGAAGCCCGATATGGTTGTTTTCACAGGCGATAACATCCTCGGCAACCATCTTGATGACCCCATGCTTGGCTTTATGCAAAACACCGATATGCGTGTTACCGCCAAAAGAATGGATAAGGCATTGAGCCACATCCTTGACCCCCTTGATAAAAGAAAAATCCCATATTGTATGCACTATGGCAACCATGACGATATGAACGGCTTTACAAAGCAGGAGCAGGCAGAGTATTATCTCAAGCACCCATATTTCTTCGGTCTTAATTCAGAGGATAACGGACTTGATTGCGATACATACAATGTGCCGATTTATGACAGCAAGGGCGAAAAAATCGCATTCAACCTTTGGATGATTGACTCCGCAGGCTCAGATAAATTTGGAAAGTCTGCCTATTCAGGCGTTTCAAAAGAAACAATTCAGTGGTATAAAGCAAAAAGCAACGAGCTTAAAGAGCAGAATGGCGGCGAGGCAGTAAAATCGCTTATGTTCCAGCATATTCCTGTTAAAGAATGTGAATCGCTCTTTATTCCCTGCGATAAAAATGACCCCGATGCAGTTGAGCATCACGGCGAATATTATAAGCTTGACCCCGAAAAAGCAACAGGCTACGCAAAAGAATTTTCATGCACCTGCGAAATGGAAACAGGCGAGCTTGAAGCAGTGAAAGAGCAGGGCGATGTGCTTGCAATGGTTTTCGGTCATGACCACCAAAACTGCTTTGACACTGTTGTTGACGGTGTAAGGCTCATTCAGTCCCCCGGTGCATCATTCAGATGTGAGGGATTCAAAACATCAAGAGCCATTCGTGTTTTTGAAATTGACGAAAAAGACCCTGAAAACTTCAACACCTATGTTCTCAATCTTTACGATATTTTAGGCGATAACCCCCTCACAGACGCTATGTATGTTATGAGCGCAGACGAAACAGAAAAAATCCGCAACTCTATCTGGATTGGCTCTACTGTCCTTGGTGCAGCCGCCGTTGGCTTCGGCATCAAAAGCCTTGTTAAAAAACTTAAAAAGTAATGAAAGGATAATATTATGAGCATTTTTTATGATGAAAAAAATCGCCTTTTCAGGCTTGACACCAGCAAAACTTCATATGTTATCGGAATTTATCAGGAAAATTACCTTCTGAATTTCTACTACGGCAAAAAAATCTCTGATATGCACTTCGAGAATTTCTGCAAGCGTAACCCCTCTGCATCATTCTCACTTGCAAACCCTGTTATTGGCGAGAACGGCTTCACTCCCGACACCGCTCCCATAGAGTACGGCTGTAACGGTGCGGCGGATTTCAGAATCAGCGCACTTGCTGTCAGAAATTATAACGGCGATAATGTTACCGATATAAGATACCTTTCACATAGAATTTTTAAGGGCAAAAAGTCAATTCCGCAGATGCCCACAACATACGCAAATTCAGATGATGAAGCTGAAACCCTCGAAATTGACGCAATCGACAGCGTAACAGGCGCACTTGTAACTTTGAGCTACACCGTTTTTGAAAATCACCCTGTTATGACAAAGAGCGTTAAAATCAAAAATACATCAGATAAAACAATGTTTGTTGAGCGAGCATTCAGCGGATGCTACGATTTCAACTCAATGGATTTTGATATGCTCACCCTTTGGGGCAGACATGATAAAGAGCGTAATCTCTGCCGCCGCCCCCTTGCTCACGGAGTGCAGGGCATTGAAAGCAAGCGTGGCGTTTCGGGTCATTCACAAAACCCATTTGTTGCTTTTGCAAAGGCAGGTGCAACAGAGGATTATGGTGAGGTTTATGCCTTTAACCTTGTTTATTCGGGCAACTTCTCCGCTCTTGCAGAGTGCGACCATAACTGCTCCACAAGATTTATTATGGGTATCAATCCAAGTGATTTTGAGTGGACTCTTGCACCTAACGAAGAGTTTTACACCCCCGAGGTTGTGTCTGTTTATACTCCCGACGGTATCGGCGAAATGAGCCGAATTTTCCACCGCTTCTATAACAACAACCTTGTGCGTGGCAAATATAAAACAGAAAAACGCCCGCTTCTTATTAACAGCTGGGAAGCCGCATATTTTGATTTTGATAAAGAAAAGCTTGTTGCATTTGCTCACGAAGCAAAGAAGCTCGGTGTTGAAATGCTTGTTATGGATGACGGCTGGTTCGGCAAGAGAAATGACGACACCAACAGCCTTGGCGACTGGTTCGTTAATGAAGAGAAACTTATTGGCGGACTTAAACCTCTCATTGACGGTGTAAATGCCGAGGGTCTTAAATTCGGCATATGGTATGAACCCGAAATGATTTCACCCGATTCAGAGCTTTTCAGAGCGCACCCCGACTGGCATGTTCATGTTGATAACCGCACACCCATGCTTGGCAGACATCAGTATGTTCTCGATGTTTCAAGAGAGGATGTGAGAGAAAATATCTGGAATCAGATGTATAAAGTGCTCAGCGAAAACAAAATCGACTATGTTAAGTGGGATTTCAACCGCAATATTTCAGATGCAGGCTCTGCACTGCTTCCACCCGAGCGTAAAAAAGAGTTTTTCCACCGTTTCATTCTTGGCACATATGACCTTATGAATCGCCTTGTTACCACATTCCCCGACATTCTCTTTGAGGGATGTTCAGGCGGCGGCGGACGCTTTGACCCTGCAATGCTCAGCTTCTCACCGCAGATTTGGACAAGTGATAACACCGACCCAATTCAGCGTCTTTATATCCAGTTCGGCACATCAATGTGCTACCCAGCATCAACACAGGGCGCACACGTTTCCGCCTGCGAAAGAACAGGCTACGAAACAAAGGGCAATGTTGCAATGTGGGGCACATTCGGCTACGAGCTTGACCCAATAAAGCTCAAAGAAGAGGATAAAGAAATCATCAAACAGCAGATAGCCGATTATCATAAATATTACTGGCTTATAAGAAAGGGCGACCTTTACAGAATTATAAGTCCCTTTGATGACAGCTATTATGCCGCATGGCAGATTGTTGCCGAGGATAAGCAGAGCTTCCTCTTTACATTCGTTTGTATGCGCCGCTGCTCGCACAGAACCTGCTTTATTAAGTTTAAGGGTCTTGACCCCAATAAAATGTATAAATGCAGTCTTGATGGCGAGAGCTATTCAGGTGAGTTCCTTATGAATGTAGGTATGAACTTCACCGAAATGGCAAATAGAGACGGCAAAAGCTTCACAGTTTATTTTGAATAATATAAAAAAGGATTTCAGCTCACCCTGAAATCCTTTTCTTTGTATAAAATCAACTTGTTTAAATTTTGCACAGATTTGCTTGATTTGTATCATAAATATCGTAGGTGAGTAGCTTGCTGCTCCCGTTAATCAGGCGCCCCATCGGGGAGCTGTCAGCGAAGCTGACTGAGGGGGTAGAACTTGAAGTAATAAGTTGTAGTGAATAGTGAAGAGATTTCACCATACATCGTAGGGGCGAACTGTGTTCGCCAGTTTTTTATTACAACAATTTAATGCTCAATTTCAAATTTGCTCTTCCCGAATTTGCAGTATGCTTCGATTTACGTCTGTAGAGGATGGCGTCCTCGACATCCCGTTCTGAATACCAGCACAAATATAAATTTGAACGAAAAGTACAGGTATTGTCATTGCGAACCTCCGCAGGAGGTGTGGCAATCCACGCTAAAATAACGGCAACAACCCATCTCAATACCCCTTATTACTCTTATAAACCCTCACATAATCAATGAGAAATTCCTTTGGATAAACGCCGTTGTCCATCCCCGAAAAGTCGCAGTTGGTGTAAATCCCCAAAAACATACACATTCTGTAGTCGGGTGAATCCTTCGTTTCGGCAATTTTATGCCCGTCAATATAAAATTTTATCCCTTTCGGTGTCCAATCCATGCCATAAATATGAAAAGCCTCGCTGTAGTTTCCGTGCATTTCAATATCCTTGCGGAAGCTCTTGATTTTGCTGTCTGTCCACGGGTGAACCTTTGGCGAAAAAGTGTTGATGCTCTCAAAAAGATTTTCAAGAATGT
This sequence comes from Clostridia bacterium, assembly GCA_024404115.1. Taxonomy (GTDB): domain Bacteria; phylum Bacillota; class Clostridia; order Oscillospirales; family Acutalibacteraceae; genus CAG-488. The sequence goes on from JAKSQM010000009.1 coordinate 41,653, forward strand.
CAATTTCACCTGTCTGAACAGAGCCGCTGCCGTCGGGTAGCGCATCGTCCTGCGTGCCGATAAGCCACCACGCAATGTGTCCGCCTTCTTTGATGTCGGGGAGCTTTGCACGCATTTCAAAATAGCCGTATTTCGTGGCGAATCCCTCAAAAGGCTCAACCTCAGTTCTGTTGAATTCGCCTGCACCTGGGTGAAGCAGGTTCTTTTCAAATGTCTGAATACAGCTTGCACGCATAATGGTGTGCCACCCGTATTGCGGACTGCTTTCGTCAATATAAAGGTTCAGAATTCCGTCATCAATTTTGTATTTTGCCACGCAGCCCTCGGGAGTGTCTGTAGCGTGAGGGAAATATTGGGGCAGCCACTTTTCGCTGTCAAGCTCATTGCCGTCAAATTCCTCGTCAAAAACTATGGTGTACCCCTTTTTCTCAATGGGGTTGGCATCCTTTTCAATGTAGCCGAAACGGCAGGGGAGAAGCACCGTCAGCACAACAAGCATAAAAGAAATAAATTTATCATAAAAACTCAAAATAATCCCTCCATATATTCGTTAGCCTAATTGTATCACACCAGAGAAAAAATTCAAAGTGAAAAAATGTCAAGCCGTGGCAGTCCATTCTTAAATTATGTACAAATTCACTTGATTTGTATCGTAAACATCGTAGGGGCGAACTGTGTTCGCCCGCTTTTTATTACAGCAATGATTTACGGCGGAATACCACCCACCGTAGAGGAGTAGCTTGCTCCTCCCGTTAATCTGGCGCCCCGCTGGGGAGCTGTCAGCGAAGCTGACTGAGGGGGTAGAACGATAGAAAGTAGATAAAAGATAATACATAACAGATAATAGATGAAAGTTGAAACGGGCTGTATAATGTAGGGGATGGCGTCCTCGACATCCCGTTCTGAATGTCAGCACAAAGTCAAATTTGAACGGAAAATTATCGGTAATTCACTCTTAAATTCTGCACAAATCCACTCTATTTGTAGCAAAAAGGCACGATAACACCGTAGGGGAGGGGCTTGCTCCTCCCGAAAAAATTAAGAAAATATCGCACAAATCCAACTAAATCGCACAATAAAACGGCTCCCTTGTGTAAAGGGAGCTGGATTTTTGCTGTGCAAAAAGACTGAGGGATTGTCCTCTAACTATTTGCAGGAAGCAAAATTTGAACGAAAAACTGTCGGCATTGTCATTGCGAGGCTTCGTAGAAGCCGTGGCAATCTACTCTAACGCACCCACCCACCGAAAAAATGAACCGTGGAAAATCAGAAAGAATCTCTGTAAAAATTAGTCAACCACAAGATTTTTGAATATTTTTGCCCTTATAATCAGCTGTTCTTTGTCAAAATTCATTGCATTGACTAAATTATTATAAATGGTGTTTAAATAATCAGAAAAATGATGCTTGACAAGTCCATATTTCGTGTGTATAATAAAAATGTCAACTAAATGTTGTTCTACCTTACCTATATGAGGAATTGAAACTCTGTTGAGCCATCTGCCCACATGATAACTTTAACCTCTACCTTACCTATATGAGGAATTGAAACGAAAGTGCCCCTCTTCATCAATCCATCCACTTCTTGCTACCTTACCTATATGAGGAATTGAAACATACTTTCACCTCCTCTTATAAAAAAATATATATTCTACCTTACCTGTATGAGGAATTGAAACACGTTATTGCTAAATCCATATAAATCGCTCCCTTTTTTTCTACCTTACCTATATGAGGACTTGACCGCTCCCAAAGGGCGGTTGCTTTTTTTAAAACCAAAACTCCAATGATTTACTTCTATACCGTAAGTCATTGGAGTCTTTCTTTTTCTGTGAAATAATTTTATTGATTTTTTTATGTGCTTGTGCTACAATGTATCAGTATCATAATGGAATAATAAGGCAACCTTTCTGTTTTTTGAAAAAATGGCAGGATTTATCGCCAATTTGTTCCAAAAGAGCAATAATACATATCAGAACAGAGGAATAAAAATGATTTCTGTAGTTATTGCCGCCTATAACGGCAAACAATATATAACCCAACAGCTCCAGTCGGTTCTCTGCCAGCTGGGTGCAGATGATGAGGTTATCATTTCAGACGATTTCCCCGAGGGCAACACTTACCCCGAAATTGAGGAGCTTTTAAAAGCGGACAAGCGTCTTGTTTATGTTGAGGGTCCACGAAAAGGCGTTATCAAAAACTTTGAAAATGCAATAAAACATTCAAAAGGCGATTACATCTTTTTGTGCGATCAGGATGATGTGTGGCTTGACGGCAAAGTGTCTGCCGTGATGGAAGAATTCAACAACGGCGCACTTGTGGTTATGCACGATGCTTTTGTTACAGATGACGAGCTTAATGTAACCGAAAATTCTTTCTTTGCTTCCAATGGATGTCAGCGTGGAATTTTGAAAAACATTATCAAAAATTCGTATATCGGCTCTTGTATGGCGTTCAGCGCAAAGCTCAAGCCTTACATTCTGCCTTTCCCCGAAAATCTTCCTATGCACGACCAATGGATAGGTCTTGTAGGCGAAAAAACAGGCAGAGTCAGCTTTATAAATAAACAGTATAATTATTACCGCCGCCATGAGGGAGCGGTAACAGGCGGCAAAACGTCTTTTTCACAAAAAGTTAAATGGCGAATATCAATTATAAAAGCCATTATGGGAAAGCAGGTTGATTTGAAATGAATCCTAAAGTAACAGGATGTATCGTAACCTACAACAATATGAAGTCCATTAAAAAAACAATCGACACCGTGCTTGAATTCACAAACCCCGACGATTTCAGACTTTATGTTGTTGATAACGGCTCATCTGACGGAACTCCCGAATTTATAAGAGAGAATTATCCCGAGGTTTGCCTTATTGAAACAAACACAAACAACGGCTTCGGCTCAGGTCATAACATAGTTTTGCCGATGCTCACATCACAGTATCATATTGTTATTAACCCCGATATTGTGATTAAAGATGAAGCCATAAACAACATAGTTGAATTTATGGATAACAACCCAGAAATTGGCGTTGTTTCTCCAAAAATCTGTTTCCCCGATGGCAGAGAGCAGATTTTAGGCAAGCGTAATCCGCACCTTAAATATCTTGTTGCCAGCCGATTGAGAAAAGAAAAAGACGGCGAAGTGTCAAAGCTTCTTAAAGAATATGCGATGCTTGACTGCGACCTTTCTGAGGTTACAGATATTGAAAACACAACTGGCTGCTTTATCGTTTTCAGAACAGAAATTTTCAAAGCTCTCAAAGGCTTTGATTCAAAATATTTTATGTATTTTGAGGATGCCGATATTGCACGCAGAGCACGCAAAATTACAAGAGTTGTTTATTATCCCCATGCTACAATTTATCACGTATGGGAAAGGGAGAGCAAGCGCAACTTCAAGCTGATGCTTGTTCATATAAAATCAATGTTCAGATATTTCTTTAAATGGAAAACCATATGAGGTGAAAATATGAGCGAGAAAGTTATAGAAAAAAAAGAAAAAATATCTCTCAAGCAGTATTTTAAAAATGCTTATAAATACCGCTACCTTATGCAGGAGATAATAAGAAAAAATGTTAAGCTTCAATACAGAGATTCATTTTTGGGTATGCTGTGGACTTTCCTCCAGCCCCTTTTCACAATGATTGTTCTTGTATTCATCTTCGGCAACATTTTCGGTAAGTCAAACACAGGCGTTGTCTGCTACCCTGTATATCTTCTTACAGGCCGTCTGCTCTTTGAGTTTTACACTCAGTCAACAAAGCGAGCTATGAGGTCAATCCGCAACAGTGCATCTGTTCTTAAAAAGGTATATGTTCCAAAATATATCTATCCTCTTTCAAATGTACTTTCAAATTTCGTTACATTTGCAATTTCATTAACAGTTCTTATTGTTGTTATGGGATATTTCCTTATTAAAAACGCTATGGCTGGCGGCACAATTTACCCCGATCTTCACCTTTCATGGTATATTATTTTCAGCGTAGTTCCAATTCTTATTCTCTGCGTTTTCTGCCTCGGTGTTGGTCTTATCCTTTCAGTTCTCAATGTTTTCTTTAAGGATATTGAATATATCTATGATGTTGTCTGCACAATGCTTTTCTATGCAACACCTATTATGTATAGACTTGAAACACTTAAAATCGGTGCAGGCGCAGTTGGCACAATTCTGAAGCTCAACCCGCTTTACAGTATAATCGAAATGTTCCGCTGCTGTGTTCTTTATTGCAGAATGTGGGACTGGAATCATTTCTATTATGCAATCGGAGCATCAGTTGTTGTGCTTCTTATCGGCATCTGGGCATTCTATAAGAATCAGGATAAATTCATTCTTCATATTTAAGGAGGGGAGAGTATGGCAGGTCCAGCAGTAGAAGTTAAAAATGTCAGCATACTTTTCAATCTTAATAAAGAAAAAGTTGACAATATTAAAGAGTATTTTGTAAAGCTTGTTACAAGAAAGCTTATGTTCACAGAGTTTTGGGCTCTCAAGGATATTTCTTTCACCGTTGAAAAAGGTGAAAGACTTGGCATCCTCGGCTTTAACGGAGCTGGTAAAAGTACACTTTTAAAAACAGTTGCAGGTGTTCTGAAGCCTACAAAGGGCACTGTTAAGGTGCAGGGCATTATCGCTCCTCTGCTTGAGTTAGGCGCAGGCTTTGACAGCAACTATTCGGGCAAAGAAAATATTTTCCTTTATGGCGCAACAATGGGATATTCAAGAAAATATATCGAAAGCAAGTATGACGAAATTGTTGAATTTTCTGAGCTTAAAGATTTCATTGATGTTCCCATCAAAAACTATTCATCGGGTATGCGTGCCCGCCTTGGTTTTGCAATTGCAACAGCCGTTGAACCAGAGGTTCTTATTCTTGACGAGGTTCTTTCTGTTGGCGATGCAAAATTCAGAAACAAGAGTGAAGCAAAGGTAAAATCAATGATTGCAAAGGGCGTAACAGTTCTCTTTGTTTCACACAACACTGATCAGGTCAGACGACTTTGCGACAAAGCCATTATTCTTGATAAAGGCACAATCATTGCCAATGGCGAGGTTAACGAGGTCTGCGATATTTACGACAAATTAGTCGGAAACGGAAAGAAATGAGGTAATATTTATGGTAATAGCAGCAGTTTTTGCAGGTGGCAAAGGAAGCAGAATGGGCAACACCGAAACACCCAAGCAGTATATGATGCTTGGCAAGAAGCCTATTATTGTTCACACAATTGAAAAGTTCTATATTAACTCAAAAATTGATAAGGTAATCGTTCTCAGCCCCGCAATCTGGGTTGAGCAGACCAAAGACCTTGTAAAGAAATACATCGGCGATACAGAAAAGGTATCTGTTATCTGCGGCGGCGGCACAAGAAACGATACTCTTATGTGCGCACTTGAATATGTTAAAGAAAATTACGGTCTTAACGAAGACGATATTATCCTCACACATGATGCTGTCCGTCCTTTTGTAACTCACAGAATCATTGACGAAAATATCTCATGCACACTTGAAACAGGTGCTTGCGACACTGTTATCTGCGCAACAGATACAATCGTTGAGAGCCTTGACGGCAAAACAATCAGTGCAATCCCCGAAAGAAAGCTTATGTATCAGGGTCAGACTCCACAGAGCTTCAAAATCAAAAAGCTTTATGAAATCTGCAAATCTCTCACAGATGAAGAGAAAGAAATCCTCACAGATGCCTGCAAGATTTATACACTTAAAGGCGAGCCTGTAAGCCTTGTTCAGGGCGAGGTTTTCAATATTAAAATAACTTATCCCTATGACCTTAAAATAGCAAACGCTTTATTAGAAGGTGGTAAGAAAAATGATTAACGCAGTATATCGTTTAACAGCTCCCCGACTTCTTGATGTATGTTATCAGGATATAGCTATCAATGACGGCAAGGTAATTATCAGACCCTTGAAGCTCTCAATCTGCAAGGCAGACCAGCGTTATTATCAGGGCACAAGAAGCCGTGAGGTTCTTTCTAAAAAGCTTCCTATGGCTCTTATCCACGAATGTGTTGCAGAGGTTGTTTTTGACCCAACAGGCACATTCAAGGCAGGGGACAAGGTTGTTCCAATCCCCAACATCCCCACAAAGGATGATGATATTATTGCCGAAAACTACCGTTATTCCAGCTTTTTCAGAGGAAGCGGATATGACGGATTTATGCAGGATTATATTGCCTGCGACCCCGAAAGACTTGTTGAAATTCCCGACGGTGTAAACCTCACAGTTGCCGCTTTCACAGAGATTATCAGCGTTGGTGTTCACGCAATTTCAAGATTTGAAAAATTCTCTCACGCAAGAAGAGATAAAATCGGCGTATGGGGCGATGGCAATGTTGGCTTCATTATTGCACTTCTTCTCCATTATATCTATCCCGAATCAAAAATCTATGTAATGGGTACTGTTCACGAAAAGCTCTCATATTTCACATTTGCAGAGGGCACATATCATGTTGACGATTTGCCCAAGGATTTTGTTATCGACCACGCATTTGAGTGCGTTGGCGGTGCAGGCTCAAGAAGCGCAGTTAATCAGATTATCGACTATATCAACCCCGAGGGAACAATCTCTCTTATGGGCGTTTCAGAGAATTTTGTTGACATCAACACAAGAATGATTCTCGAAAAAGGTCTTAGAGTTTATGGCTCAAGCCGAAGCGGCAGAGAAGATTTTGTCCGCACCGTTGAGCTTCTTCATCAGTATCCCGAGCTTTCACGCTATTTTGAAAATATCGTTGGCGATGAAATCCCCGTTCACACAATCGAAGATATTCACGAAGCATTCAGACGAGATTATAGCCGTAACTTCGGCAAAACCGTTATGGAATGGAAAAAGTAAGCGGAGGATTCTCGGTGAAAAGAGTTTTCTATCTGTTATATGCGGCATTTTTCAATATCTGCCGCATATTCCCTGTGAAAAAAAACAGGGTAACATTTCTCTCCCCGCATAGAGAGAATTTCACAGACAGCTTAGGTGCTGTGCTGAAAGAAACAAAAAGCAGGGGAGGATATGATATTGTTGAAATATCCTCTTCTGATTTAAGCCTTAACGGCATTTCATCAATAATAAAAGTTATAAGGTTTTTCACTGTCAAAGCCTATCTGCTGGCAACATCAAAATATGTTTTTCTTAACGATAATTTTATGCCTATGAGCAGTCTGAAATTCAGTAAAGAAGCAGTTGTTGTTCAGCTTTGGCACGCAGAGGGTGTGTTCAAAAAATTCGGGCTTCACATTCCTCAGCCTGAGGATGTCCGCAAAAGAGAAATTGCAGGCGCACAGAAATTGAGCTTCGTTGTCTGCTCATCTGAAAGCGTTGTACCTTTCTATGCCGAGGCTTTCGGTGTGGATAAAGAAAAGGTGCTGCCCCTTGGCGCACCTCGTGCAGACCGCTTTTTAAACTGCAAGGATTATAGCGAATACAAAGAGAAAATCTATGACCGCTACCCTCAGTGCAAAGGCAAAAAGTTAGTGCTTTATGCTCCAACTTTCAGAGATGACGAAAGGGAAGACAAGAAGCTTCTTTCTTCCGTTGATACCGAAGCGTTTAACTGCCGCTTAGGGGACGATTACGCTCTTCTCATAAGGCTTCATCCGCAGATTCACCGCTGTGAAGAAAAGCTCACAGGTGCAATTGATGTTACAGATTATGAGGATGTTGGTGAGCTTACCATGGGCTGTGATGCCATGGTAACAGACTATTCCTCTGTTTGTATGGACGCTGCCTTAATCGGCAAACCGCTTTATTTCTATGCCTTTGATTTAGAGAAATATAATACCGACCGTAGCTTTTATTTTGATTACGAAACATATGTCCCGGGTCCCGTTGCAAAGGATTTTAACACTCTCATCACTATGATAGAGAGAAATGAAGCTGATTCTTTCAAAGAGAAAATGAACGCTTTTCGTGCCTTTAATTTCGGAGAGCCTGACGGCAAAGCCACCGTGAAAGTGGCAGATGAATTTTTGAAATAACCGATGTTTCATCGGCTTTGGAATGATTTATCATTTCTTTATAAACATAAACAAAAAAGGAGTTGAAAAAATGTCTGAAAACGAGAAAAAAGTAGTACCGTCAACCGAAGGTATGGAAGCACATATTGACACTTGGCGTGGACTTATCAAAAACAAGCAGAGAGGTATTTTCGCCTTTGACGAGCTTGCAGAAATTAAATTAAAGACATTAAAAAAGAGAATCTACACAGATTTTGAAAACACCGCACCTTGGAAAATGCGTGAGTGCATTTATAAGGACATCGGTGATTATGAATATTTATATGAAGGCTGGAAAGACCTTGAGGTTGGCGGCTACTGGGGCGGCAACGGCATCAGCTCTTTCTTCAAAAATCAGATTGTAATTCCCGAAAAATTTGCAGGCAAAAAGGTAACACTTTATGTTTATTTCGGCGGCGACTCACTTGTTTCTGTCAACGGTGTTCCTTTCCAGGGTCTTGACCCATTCCGTAACGCAGTTGTTCTTACAAATTGCGCAAAGGCTGGCGAAGTTTTCGATATCGACATCGAGTCATATTTCGTATGGCATTCAAATGAATCAGAGCTTAAAAAGCTTGAATGTTCATTTATTGCCACAACAGATGATGAAATCAACGAGATTTACTGGGATATTAAGGCTGTTTATAACGCACTCTTTATGCCTGGTATGGGCAACGACTACGCTTCACTTATCCGTGAGTCCCTCAAAGAAGCATTCTGCTATGTTGACTTTGATGACCCCGATTTTGAAAGCTTCAAGTCAAAGCTCCGCATCTGCAAAAAGGTACTTTACGATAGAGTTTATAACAACCCCAACTATAAGTGCATGGGCAAGCTTGACCTTATCGGTAACTCTCACCTTGATATGGTTTATATGTGGGCATATAAAGAGTTTGTCCGCAAGGTAGGCAGAACTCACGCAACAATGCTTCGTCTTATGGAGCAGTACCCCGACTTCATTTTCTCACAGAGTCAGGCTGGTATGTATGAAGAAATGCGTGTTCATTATCCCAACCTCTTCGAGCAGGTTCAGCAGAGAGTTAAAGAGGGCAGATGGGAATACATCGGCGGTATGTGGGTTGAGCCCGATTGTAACATCATTTCAGGTGAATCCTTCGTTCGTCAGTTCCTCCACGGTGTAAGATATGCTGAAAAATGGTTTGGCGTAACACCCAAGACCTGCTGGCTTCCCGACGTTTTCGGCAACAGCTATTGTATGCCACAGATTATGAAAAAAGCAGGCATGGAATATTTCGTAACTCATAAAATGGGTATCTGGAACGATACAAATCCATGGCTCTATAACTCATTCTGGTGGGAAGGCCCCGACGGAACAAAAGTATTCGCAGCCGTTCCTCCCACACATTTCATCGGTTCAATGGAACCCGATTCACTTAAAACTAACTGGATTAAATATTCAGAGAAAGAAACAATCGGCGAGTCAATGTACTGCTACGGCTGGGGCGACGGTGGCGGCGGAGTTGACAACGAAATGCTTGAATATGTTAAGCGTTATAAGAACTTCCCAGGTCTTCCCGAAACACAGGCTTGCAAGATTGAGGATTCTCTTGAGAGCATGAAGCAGAAAGCTATCAAAGCTGGCGATAAAGTTACAACATGGAAAGATGAGCTTTATCTTGAAGAGCATCGTGGCGTTCACACCACAAAGGCAGCTCTTAAAAAGGCAAACCGCTATTGCGAAAACCTTTTCAGAGAAGCTGAAATGTATGCAACAATCGCAGAAAGCTATGGCTACACATATCCCACAGAGGAGCTTGCTCTTGCATGGAGAAAGATTCTCACAAATCAGTTCCACGATTCACTTCCAGGAACACATATTACAGAAGTTTTCGGCAAGCTCATGAGCATCTATGACGAAGTTATCGCAACAGGCGAAAAGGTAAGAGATGAAGCTCTTAAAGTTATCGCAAAGAATATCGGCTTTGATGCAAAAATCGGCAAGCCTTTCGCTCTCTTCAATTCATTGAGCGTTCCTTCAACATCAAAGGTTGAGCTTGATTTCCAGAATGTCGATGTTTATGACGAAAAGGGCAACAAAGTTCCCGTTCAGGCATATACAAAGCTCAACGGCGAAAAGAAGCTTATGTTCATCGCAAAGGATGTTCCCGCTGTTGGTTATAAGGTATATTACACTGTACCTGCTGAAAGCGAAGCAAAGTTTGACGAAAGCAACGGCAAGATGATTGAAAACGACCACTTCCGCCTTGTTCTTAACGATAACGCAACTCTTGTTTCAATTTATGATAAGAAAAATGAGCGTGAAGTTCTCTCGGCTGGCGGCAAGGGCAACGATTTCAGACTCTTTGAGGATATGCCAGGCGGATATGACGCATGGGACATCGTTGCAACTTATGTTGACCGTGAGTATGAACTTAAAGACGGCGTTGTTAAAGACATCGTAACAGGCGATGTTTATACAATGATTTCAATCGAGAAAGAAGTTCTCAAGTCAGTTATTCATCAGAATATCATCATCTATAATGACCTTGACAGAATCGATTTCGATACTCATATCAGCTGGCATGAGGATCAGAAGCTCCTTAAAGTATTCTTTGATGTTGACCTTCAGACAAAGAATTACACAAGAGATATTGCATACGCAACAATGGAGTGCTGCTCATACAGATATAATCCCTATGACAAGGCAAAGTTTGAGGTTAATGCTCATAACTGGATTGATATGTCAGATGAAGATTACGGTGTATCACTTCTCAACGATTGCAAGTACGGTCATGAGGTGAACGAGCATAAGATGATTCTTACACTTCTTAAAGCTCCCATTAAGCCCGACCCCACATCAGACAGAGGCGACCACTACTTCACATATTCAATCTATCCTCATAAGGATAGCTGGAAGAGAGCAGACACACTCACAAGAGGTCTTGAAATCAATCATCCTCTTGTATGCACAGCTCTTGAGGGCGAGTCAAACGGTGAAGCAACAGGCTCATTCATCAGCCTTGATTGCGATAATATCACCCTTGAAGCAGTTAAGAAGTGCGAGGAAGAAGAAGCATATATCGTTCGTATGGTTGAAAAGACTGGCAGAACAACAAAAGCAACCCTCACTCTCTTCAAAGACATCACCTATGCAGCAGAGTGCGACCTTATTGAGCGTAATGACGAGCCAATCGACTTTGACGGCAATAAGATTCACTTCACCGCAAAACCCTTTGAAATCAGAAACTTCAAAATCAAATTCTAAAAAATATGGCTATGAGAGCAATCTTATAGCCATTTTTTTGCACTGAACTAAAGCATTGTCATTACACACCGTAGGGGAGTGGCTTGCTATCCCGTTATTCTGGCGCCCCATTGGGGAGCTGTCAGCGAAGCTGACTGAGGGGGTTATCTACCTTTTTTCAGAAAGCTCCCAAACTTGCAATATACTTTGATTTACATCCCGTTCTGAATACCGCACAAAGTCAAATTTGAACGAAAAATTGTCGGCAATCAATTCTCAAATTCTGCACAAATCCACTCTATTTGTGGCAAAAAGGCACGGTAACACCGTAGGGGAGGCTTGCTCTTCCCGAAAAAATTAAGAAAATATCGTACAAATCCATCTGAAACGCACAATAAAACGGCTCCCTTGTGTAAAGGGAGCTGGATTTTTGCTGTGCAAAAAGACTGAGGGATTGTCCTCTAACTATTTGCAGTAAGCAAAATATGAACGAAAAATATCGGTATCGTCATTGCGAGCGTGGCAATCTACGCTAAAAGTCAGCACCAATCTTCCCGTCGCCCCTTGACAGGGGAGATGTCATCGCAGATGACAGAGGTGCAGAATTGTAGAAAATAGATAAAAGATAATACATAATAGATAATAGTGAAAAATTAGCACCGTAGGGGCTGCCGTCCTCGACATCCCGTTCTGAATGTCATCACAAAGATAAATCTGTGCGAAGCTTTGTCGTCATTACAACCCTGCACCGCATCACACCAACAAAAAATGGGCTCTGAAAAATCAGAACCCATTTTATTTTTACTCTTTTTTATTCTCCAAAGAATGCTCTATATCCCTTTACCAATGCTGAGCCTGCGTTTCTGCTGGTTTCCATAAGCTCTTCGTTGTTTGCTCGCTCATAGACACCGCCCTTTGATGCAAGGAGCGATTTTGTGAGGAAATTCTGCGCACAATCTGTATCGGGCATTACATAGCCGATTTCATCATTGGCAATGCCCATTGCAAGGATGCGTTTATCACTGCCAACGGCTGATTTTGCGTAATTTTCAAGTGTATCGTATTCCCACTTTTCGCCTGTCCATGAGTTTTCGCCCTGCCACAGAACGTCGCCATCTGCCGCACCGAATGTAATTGCAGGTGAAACCTCACCGGGAAGCATAAGCATTACAACATCTTCGCCAATCTGAACATAGCCGATTTCTGTAACAATGCCATAGCCTGTTTCAGCTTCGGGGAGCTTCACTGTGTTGTAGCCAAAAACTGCGCCAGCGGCGGCGATATACATAATGCCGTAATCAAGCGGAATAACTGTTTCTGCCATCTTCACATTATAAACAGGTTTAACCACATTTGATTTATCAATTGAGTCAATGATGAAATGAGTGAGTGTGTAGCCGACAGCTCTCATATCAAAATATTCTTCCTCGCCCCAGTCCTTATCGTTTCGTGGGAAGCGTTCAGAAGCGTATTTTTCGCCGTAGCGTTCAACCCAATCCTCATATGAAAGAGCTTTTTCCTTTGCCCAGTCGTAGCCAGCTTTTGTGTAGTTGCCCCTTATGCCGATTGCCGCCTGTGAGCCTTGAATGAACATAAACTGATAGCCAGCCTCTGCCATGGATTCCCACATATAATGGGGAATATCTGCGCAAACCTTGCCCGATGACCTGCCTGCAAATGTGGGGTGGAAGCCTGCGTTTGAGAGGATCGTCTTTTTACCGCTTACAGATTCAAAATACCAGCAGGCAATGAATTTCTGGCAAGCCGCACCACTGCCTAATTTATCTCTGATAACATCATCTTTCGGGTCCTCATTATATGATTTGTCTTTCATATAATTGTCTATGTTTTCTGTTTCGTAATAATAAAGCGTGCCGTCCTCAAGTCCGTCATAAGCATCTGTTGCCGCTTTTGCCGCCTTGTTGCAGATTGTTTTAAGCAGCTCAGGTTCAATGCTTCTAACCTGCTGAGCGAAGAAATGATTAAACATTGCGGTGAAAAATACAGTGTCAAGGCTCATGCCCAAGCCCTCAACAACAGTGTGTGCGTGGGTTGAGTTAAGCTCAAATGCAACAATATCATCTGGTGCAATGCCTTTTTTCTGAAGTGCAAGGCTGACCGCTTTTCTCACTTCTCTGACATTAGCGTTTGCAATGCCGATATTGTCAACACTGCCGATGATTATAACATCCTCAACGCCGTTTTTGTTTGCGTCATCACCAGCGGAAAGTATAGCAAGATAAATACGCTCGTCATCATAAATCTTGTTTACAGTTGAGCCGAAATATCCGCCGAAGAAGTGCAGACCTTTAAGGTTCATGCCGTTTTCGTCTGCCTTGCCGTCAGCATTAAGTCGCCATTTTGTGGGGATAATGCTCTCAGTTGCGTAGCCTAATTTCCAGCCGCTGCCCTGTCTTTCGCCGTCTGTGCCCTCATAAAAATATTCGTGAGTGGTGTTTTTGTATTCCTCAACAGTGGGGAAAGCATCTTTTTTAAATGAATCCGCTTTAAGAAGTGAGCCCTCAACTGTTTTGATAATAACATCTGCCACAACATCCCATATTTTATCAAATATGTGTGCAAAGGTCAGCGAATAGTCCTTTGCCTTTTCGCTTGCAGCATTTGCAGGGAATGACACGCTGAATATCATCACCATTGCAAGCACAAGCGCAACGATTTTTTTAATAAATGGCTTTCTTTTCATAAGAAACCTCCTTGAATTTATGATAACAGAGTAACACAAAACAGCCGAAAAAACAACAATCTAAGCCATTGCCTAAATTAGAAAATAAACGCTTTAATTTATCTATTTTGACGAAAAATTTCTTGCGATATGCTGATTGACTAAAGACCGATTTTGCTTTATTATAATAATAAGTCAAACGAGGTGATTAAAATGAAAAAATATCTGAAGCTAACACTTTCATTTATGGTTATGCTGTCAGTGATTATTACCCCAAACGGAGCTTTGGTGAAATCGGCGACCGTTGCACCAAAAGCCACCGCAACAATTTCTGAAACAAAAACTGAACCCGAAACCAAGACGCAGAGTGTTGTAACTGTCAATAGCTCCAACGCACAGACCCTTTGCGATAAAACAGAACCATTCTATGAGCCAAAGGCAGAGAGCATTACTCCCGTCAGCCAAAAACTGGCGTATATCAACGATGCTGTTACTGTATTTTTCAATGACGGCGCAACTGACGAAGAGAAGCAGGCGGTTATCGGCTCTGTAGGCGGTGAAATCGTTGGCGAAGCAGAGTTTATGAATCAGTACGAAATCAAAATTCAGCACTCGGAGCTTGAAGAAATCACCGCACTTTGCGATAATCTTATGGAAAACGAAAGCGTTGAATTTGCAACCTGTACTACCATGACAGATGTTGAGCCTCAGTCAATCCCCGATGACCCGTGGAACGGCACCCCCGATTGGAGCGACAAATCCCTCAACCGCTCTTACAGCTCCTCAAACTGGTGGATTAAAGCCATTGATGCCGACAAAGCGTGGGATTATCAGGATAAAATGTCCCACATCAAAATCGGTATTGTTGACAGCGGTTTTGATATTGAGCATGAGGATTTGCAGGGCAAAATCACATTCCCCACAAAATTCTTTGCAAAGCATAATATGCCCGATGACCACGGCACCCATGTTGCTGGCATAATTGCCGCCAATCAGAATAACGGCATAGGCATAACAGGCATTGTTGATGATTGCGAGCTTGTCTGCGTTGACTGGCACGCACAGAAAGAGCAGGGTCAGCACTGGATTTCTGACCTCAGAATTATGTCTGGTTTTATAAGCGTTGTCCGTGCAGGGGCAAAGGTTGTGAATTTCTCACTTGGCAGTTCGTCAGACATCCCCAATGGCACAACCGACAGATACAAAATCATCAAAGATATTGAGGCAAAATACACATCATATATTATGGCAAAGCTTTTGCAGGCAGGCTATGATTTTATCTGCTGTCAGAGCGCAGGCAACGGCGTTGATATGAAAGACGGCTCGTCATTTGCAGTTGACGCAAGCAACAACGGCAATTTCTGCACAATCACAAAAGAGAACGCAGTTAAATTTGTAATCGGTGTTAAACCGCAGGATATTCTTGACAGAATTATTGTTGTTGCATCTGCGGCATTTGATGGCTATGGCAAATATAAGCAGTCATATTTCTCAAATGGCGGTGAGCAGGTGTCAATCTGCGCCCCTGGCTCACGAATTTACAGCCTTACATATGACGAAGAAACTGAATATTCAGATTATTCATATAAGAGCGGAACATCAATGGCAGCACCTGTTGTAACAGGTGTTACGGCTCTTGTGTGGAGCATCAACCCCGATCTTACAGGCGCACAGGTTAAGCATTTTGTCTGCGATATAGAGAACACCAAAATTATGGTTGCCGACAGTGATGATGAAACGCACCTGCCTGTTGGCGAAATTCCAATGGTCAATGCACAGCTTGCCGTTGAAGCGGCATTGAGAGCAATTGACGACCCCGATATTCTTGCAAAGGATGCAGAAAATCAGCCAGCAGACCCCGAACAGCTCCCCGCAGAAATCGAAACAACTTCAACACAGACAGAAGAATTGAAAAACGCAACCCCCGCACCGCAGGCTGAAAAGAAAGATATAAGGAAAGCCCTAAACGGCATAAAAAGAATAGGTAACCTCTTCACCGTCCAGTGGAAAAAATAAAACGCCCCCTCCTTGCAAAAGGAGGGATTTTCTTTTCAAATTTGCAATATGCTTTGATTTATAATTGTAGGGGATGGCGTCCTCGACATCCCGCTCTGAATGTTAGTACAAATATAAATTTGAGCAAGAAATTGTCGGTATCGTCATTGCGAGGCTTCATAGAAGCCGTGGCAGTCCATTCTTAAATTTTGCACAAATTCACTTATTTTGTAGTATAAACAGCACAGCACATCGTAGGGGCGAACTGTGTTCGCCAGCTTTGCATTGCAACAATTTAATGCTCAATCTCAAACTTGCTTTTCCAGAATTGGTAATATGCTTTGATTCATAATTGTAGGAGATGGCGTCCTCGACATCCCGCTCTTAATGTCAGCACAAATGTAAATTTGAACGAAAAAATTGTCGATAATCTATTCTTAAATTATGCACAAATTCTCTCGATTTGTAGCTAAAAAGCACGATAACACCGTAGGGGAGGGGCTTGCTCCTCCCGAATTTATTTGCACCGAGCTAAAGTTTTGTCATTGCGAGCGAACGAAAGTGGTATAATAAAATTGGACAGATAAAAAATGACAAAAGGAGGCAAAAAGA